>CAWHDV010000004.1:0-33994 GCA_963828185.1 uncultured Alphaproteobacteria bacterium
TAATGTTCGCGCGCAAGTGAACAATGATCTCGCATTTCGTGGCGCCGGCCGCGCGCAGCGGCGGCATTTTCGTGTCATATGGTGTCGTCATCGATCAGCGGATCGGGATTGGCCAGTTTTTCCAGCGCGACCCAGTCCTTGACGACGACATTTGCGCCATCGACCCGGACGTCGTATTTCGTCAAGGTGGCGAAGGCGCGCGAAAGCACTTCCGGCGCCATGCCCAGGCGCGCGGCCAGGATCTTCTTCTCGAAGGGGATGTCGAAGCGATGGACGCCGCCGGTTTCCTTGTCGCGATGCACCAGCCAGTTGGCCAGGCGTTCGAGGCTGGTGCGCAATTTCTGGTTCTTCAGCTCCTGCGCGACCGTGCGATAGGCGATGGCCATTTCGCCCGCCATCGCGGTGGCGAAGCCGGCGTCGGCGCGCATGGCCTGCCGCACGGACTCCGAAGGCAGCATCAGGATGCGGGCCGGTTCAAGCGTATGCGCCGATTGCAGATAAAGCCGGTCGAGCACCACGGCGGCGACGATGAACGTATGCGGCGGCCCGATCACCGCGATGGTCGTTTCCCGGTCGAGCCACGAAGCCGAAAGCTCGACGGTGCCGGATAGGATCGCATAGAGAAAATCGGCCTTTTCGCCCTCCCGCGTCAGGCGCGTGTGGGCCGGAAAGCGCTGGGCGAAAGCGCCCTGCAGCAGAAAATCGACGGTCTCCGGACGGCAGCCCAGGAGTAAGGGCGTTTTGGCGATTTCCTCGCGTTCTTCCGCGCGCATGTGCTGGGCCCTCGACGAATCCTTGGCTTGATCATTATCAAGCCTTGCGCCGACAATCATTGCCATTCGACAAACAATATTGCGAGGCCGGAATTGATAAAAATCACTTAAGTCATTGTTTTTGACCAAAAAACACAATTTTTTGATCGACATCAAAGTGCCGGTGTGGCCATTGCCGCCAGGTGGCTCCGGGCAGGGAGTTCCTCTTCCCCTGGGGGATGGCGGGTTTCAGACATGGCGGACGCATTTCACGATCGTGACGCGCAAGGACGCGCTCTCTGGTTGTCAACCATCGCTTTTACCGCGTGTTTCGCGGTGTGGATGATCTTCGCCATCATCGGAATTCAGATCAGGAAAGATCTCGGCCTGAACGAGACCGAGTTCGGCCTGCTGGTCGGCACGCCAGTGCTGACAGGCTCCCTGGTGCGGTTGGCTCTTGGGGTCTGGACAGACCAATATGGCGGCCGCCGCGTGTTCACCGTCGTTATGCTGGCGGCGGCGCTCGCCACCTGGCTGCTGACTTTCGCCCACACCTATCCGCAATTCTTGCTCGCGGCGCTTGGCGTCGGCATCGCGGGCGGCTCCTTCGCCGTTGGCGTCGCCTATGTCTCGCGCTGGTATGAAGCCGGCAAGCAGGGCACGGCGCTTGGCATTTTCGGCGCCGGCAATGTTGGCGCGGCGGTCACCAAATTCTGCGCGCCTTTCGTCATGGTCGCCATGGGCTGGAAGGGCGTCGCCGACATCTGGGCGGCGGCGCTCGCCGTCATGGCGGCAGTCTTCTGGTTCACGACCAGGGAAGACCCGGTCGTGGCCGAACGCCGCCGCACGGGCGTAAAGCCGCCGAGCGCCTGGCTGGAAATGGAGCCGCTGAAGAACATCCAGGTGTGGCGCTTCTCGCTCTATTATTTCTTTGTCTTCGGCGGTTTCGTCGCCCTGACGTTGTGGCTGCCGCAATATCTGATGAAGGTCTATCACGTCGACCTTGAAACCGCCGGCATGACCGCGGCGATGTTCTCGTTGCCCGCCAGCCTTTTTCGCGCCTATGGCGGCCATCTCGCCGATCGCTATGGCGCGCGCACCGTCATGTACTGGACGCTGCTGGTCGCGATCGCCTGCTCCTTCATCCTGTCTTATCCCGCCACCGATTACGTGGTCCATACGGCGCAAGGCGACAAAAGCTTTCACCTCGAAATGTCCTATTTCGGCTTTGTCGTCGTGATCTTTGTGCTCGGCTTCTTCATGGCGCTCGGCAAGGCCGCCGTGTACAAGCACATACCCGTCTATTACCCGAAGAATGTTGGCGCCGTCGGCGGCCTCGTCGGCATGATCGGCGAACTCGGCGGCTTTGTCCTGCCGATCGGCTTTGGCGCGCTTTTCGATCTGACCGGCCTGTGGACCAGCTGCTTCATGCTGCTGTTCCTGCTCGTCTCGGTCGCCCTCGCCTGGATGCATTTCTCGGTTCGGCATATGGAGCGAGAGGCCCTCGCTGGCGCGACCGCGCTGAAGACCCTGCCGCAACTGCCGGAAATGCTGGCGGTTCACGGACCCGAGCATGTCGGCGCGCTGTCCGGCGCGCTGCTGGAGGACTGGCGGCCGGAAGACAAGGGCTTCTGGGACGCCACGGGGCGCGCTGTCGCGCGGAAAAACCTGTGGCTGTCGATCCCGGCGCTGCTCTTGTCTTTTGCCGTCTGGCAGGTCTGGTCAGTGGTGGTGGCCAAACTGCCGCTGGTTGGCTTCAGATACTCCACCGATCAATTATTCTGGCTCGCGGCGCTGCCGGGCCTGTCGGGCGCCACCCTGCGCATCTTCTATTCCTTCATGGTGCCGGTGTTCGGCGGCCGCCTGTGGACGACGCTGACCACCTGGTCGCTGTTGATCCCCGCCATCGGCATCGGCTATGCCGTGCAGAACCCACATACGCCCTACGTCGTGTTGCTGATGCTGGCGCTTTTGTGCGGATTTGGCGGCGGCAATTTCGCCTCGTCGATGGCGAACATTTCCTTCTTCTATCCGAAGGCGGAAAAGGGCAATGCGTTGGCGCTCAACGCTGGTCTTGGCAACCTCGGCGTCAGCGTCGTGCAGTTCCTTGTTCCGCTCGTCATCGCCTCAAGCGTGTTCGGTGGCTTTGGCGGCGCGCCGGAGACGGCCGGGGAGGGCGCCAGGGCGGCGCAGCTGTGGTTGCAGAACGCCGGCTTCGTCTGGGTTCCGTTCATTACCATTTCGGCTTTCGCCGCCTGGTTCGGCATGAACGACATCGCCTCCGCGAAAGCCTCCTTCGCCGAACAATCGGTGATCTTTTCGCGCCGGCACAACTGGATCATGTGCGTGCTCTATACTGGGACGTTCGGCTCCTTCATCGGCTATTCCGCCGGCTTCCCGCTGCTCGGCAAGATTTTGTTCCCCCATGCGGAAGTGCTGCGTTACGCCTTCCTCGGCCCGCTGGTCGGCGCCCTGGCGCGGTCGGGAACCGGCTGGATCGCCGACCGCTGGGGCGGCGGCCGCGTCACCCTGGCGGTTTTCGCCGGCATGATGCTCGGCGTGATTGGCGTCCTCTATTTCATCGCCATGGAAGACCAGCCCGGCGCCTTCTGGGGTTTCCTCGCCTGCTTCCTGTTCCTGTTCACGATGACTGGGATCGGCAACGCCTCGACCTTCCAGATGATACCCATCATCATGCGCAAGGAAATCGCGCGCCTGTCGCCCGGGCTCGACGCCGTCGCGCTGACGCGCCAGGCGGAGAAGGAATCGGCGGCGATCACCGGCTTCACTTCGGCCATCGCCGCCTACGGCGCCTTCTTCATCCCCAAATCCTACGGAACCTCGATCGCGCTGACTGGCGGCGTCTCTGCCGCGCTCTGGGGGTTCCTGGCCTTCTACGCCCTGTGCGCGCTGATCACCTGGGCTGTCTATACCCGCAAGGGCGGCCTCCTCCACGACGTCGAACGCCGCGCGTCGGCCCCGGCGCCGTCCCTCGCGCAATAACGAAAATCGGAGTTTTCGGGCATGAGCCATTTTCTCGACCGGCTGACCTTCTTCAAAAGGGCGAAACAGCCCTTCTCCGGCGGCCACGGCGTCACCACCAACGAGGGCCGTTCCTGGGAGGACGGCTACAGGAAACGCTGGCAGCACGACAAAATCGTGCGCTCGACCCACGGCGTGAATTGCACCGGCTCCTGCTCATGGAAAATCTATGTCAAGGGCGGCATCGTCACCTGGGAGACGCAGCAGACCGATTATCCGCGCACGCGGCCTGACCTGCCCAACCACGAACCGCGCGGCTGTCCGCGCGGCGCCAGCTACAGCTGGTATCTCTATTCCGCCAATCGCGTGAAATATCCGCTGGTGCGCTCGGTTCTGGTGAAGCTTTACCGGGAGGCGCGGAAAACATTGCCGCCGGTCGCGGCCTGGGCTTCGATCGTCGAGGATTCGGTCAAGCGGGAGTCCTATACGACCAAGCGCGGCCATGGCGGTTTTGTTCGGGCGCATTGGGACGAGGTCAACGAGATCGTCGCCGCCGCCAACGCCTATACGATCAAGAAGCATGGACCGGACCGGGTGATCGGCTTCTCGCCGATTCCCGCCATGTCCATGGTCTCCTACGCGGCTGGCGCGCGCTATCTGTCGCTCATCGGCGGCGTCTGCCTATCGTTCTACGACTGGTATTGCGACCTGCCGCCTTCCTCGCCGCAGACCTGGGGCGAGCAGACCGACGTGCCGGAATTCGCCGACTGGTACAATGCCGGCTTCCTGATCCTGTGGGGCTCCAACGTGCCGCAGACGCGCACGCCGGATGCGCATTTCTATACCGAGGCGCGCTATCGCGGCGCCAAGAGCGCGGTCATCTGTCCGGACTATTCGGAAGCCTCCAAATTTGGCGACATCTGGCTATCGGTGAAACAGGGAACGGATTCCGCTCTGGCCATGGCCATGGGCCATGTCATCCTGAAACAATTCCACGTCGAGCGCAGCGTCGATTATTTCGTCGATTACGTCAAACGCTACACCGACATGCCGATGCTGGTGAAGCTGGTCGAAAAGGACGGGAGACTCATCCCCGACCGCTTTCTGCGTGCGTCCGATCTCGACGGCGCGCTCAACGAAAGCAACAACGCCGAATGGAAGACGCTGGCTTTCGACGGCAAGAGCGGGGAGTTGGTCGCGCCCAACGGCTCGGTCGGCTTCCGTTGGGGCGAGAAGGGCAAGTGGAATCTCGAAGCGAAAAGCTCGGATGGCTCGCGGGTCGATTTGCTGCTGTCACTGAAGGATCGCGCGCATGAAATGGTCGATGTCGCCTTTCCCTATTTCGGCAATATCGCGCATGAGCATTTCGCCAGCTCCAATCATGACAGCATCCTGCCGCGCCGGCTGCCGGCGGCGCGTCTGACGCTCAAGGACGGCGAGTGCCTGGTCGCCTCCGTCTATGATCTGTTCCTTGCGAATTACGGCGTGGACCGCGGCTTCGGCGGCGAAAATATCGCGAAGGATTTCGACGACGATGCGCCCTATTCGCCGGCCTGGGCGGAAAAGATCACCGGCGTCTCGCGGGACAAAATCGTCCAGGTGGCGCATGAATTCGCGCTGAACGCGGAAAAGACCAAGGGGCGCTCGATGGTGATCATCGGCGCGGCGATGAACCATTGGTTCCACTGCGATATGAATTATCGTGGCGTCATCAACATGCTTGTCATGTGCGGTTGCGTTGGCCAGTCGGGCGGCGGCTGGGCGCATTATGTCGGCCAGGAAAAGCTGCGTCCGCAGGCCGGCTGGGCGCCCTTGGCTTTTGGTCTCGATTGGGGCCGGCCGGCGCGCCAGCAGAATGGCACGTCGTTCTTCTACGCGCACACCGATCAATGGCGCTACGAGACGCTCGACCCCAAGGAGATACTGTCGCCGACGGCGCCCGCCGGACCTTGGGACGGCGCGGTGATCGACTACAATGTGCGCGCGGAACGCATGGGCTGGCTGCCCTCGGCGCCGCAGCTTGAACAGAACCCCCTAACCATCTGGGCCAAGGCCGCCGAGAAAGGCCTCGACCCGCGGGATTATGTCGCGCAGGGCCTCGTGTCCGGCGAGCTGAAAATGTCCTGCGAGGACCCGGATGATCCAAAAAACTGGCCGCGCAACATGTTCGTCTGGCGCTCAAACCTGCTGGGATCCTCAGGCAAGGGGCACGAATATTTCCTGAAGCATCTGCTGGGGACGTCGCATGGCGTCCTCGGCAAGAATCTTGGCGAGGAAGGTCGGGCCAAGCCGCAAGAGGTGGCGTGGCGTGAGGCCGGCGCCGAGGGAAAACTCGACCTGCTGGTGACGCTCGATTTCCGCATGTCCACCACCTGCGTCTATTCCGACATCGTGCTGCCGACGGCGACCTGGTACGAGAAGGACGATCTCAACACCTCCGACATGCATCCGTTCATCCACCCGCTTGGCGCGGCGGTGGATCCGGCGTGGGAATCGCGTTCCGACTGGGAAATCTACAAGGGAATCGCCAAGGCGTTTTCAGATGTCGCGCCGGAAGTCCTCGGCGTCGAAAAGGATGTCGTGCTGACGCCGATCATGCACGATTTACCGGCTGAGATCGCCCAGCCGTTCGACGTCAAGGACTGGAAGAAGGGCGAATGCGAAGCGCTTCCCGGCAAGACTATGCCGGCGGTCACGGTCGTCGAGCGCGACTATCCTAACATCTACAAGCGCTTCACCTCGCTCGGCCCGCTGATGGACAAGATCGGCAATGGCGTGAAGGGAATTGCCTGGGAGACCGGCAAGGAAGTCGAGCATCTCAAGCATCTCAATGGCGTGGTGAGCGAAGAAGGTCCGACCAAGGGGCTGGCGAAAATCGTCACCGCCATCGACGCGGCGGAAGCCATTTTGATGATGGCGCCTGAGACCAATGGCGAAGTGGCGGTGCGCAGCTGGGAAGCGCTGTCGAAGACTACGGGCTTGGAGCATGCGCATCTCGCCCTACCCAAGGAAGATGAAAAAATCCGCTTCCGGGATATAGTGGCGCAACCGCGGAAAATCATTTCGGCGCCGACGTGGTCGGGGCTCGAAAGCGAGCATGTCTGCTACAACGCCGGCTATACCAATGTGCATGAGCTGATACCCTGGCGCACGCTCACCGGGCGCCAGCAGCTCTACCAGGATCATCTGTGGATGCGCGCCTTTGGCGAGGGCCTGTGCGTTTACCGGCCACCCATTGATACGCGCGCCGTAAAACCGGTGATCGACAAGCATCCCAATGGCGAAAAGCAGATCGTCCTCAACTTCATCACGCCTCATCAGAAATGGGGCATCCATTCGACCTATACCGACAATCTGCTGATGCTCACCCTTTCGCGCGGCGGGCCGATCGTCTGGATCGGCGAGACCGATGCGAAAGAGGCGGGGATTGTCGATAACGATTGGATCGAAGCCTATAACTCCAACGGCGCACTGGTCGCCCGCGCGGTGGTGTCGCAGCGGGTGAAGCAGGGCATGTGCATGATGTATCACGCGCAGGAAAAGATCGTGAACGTGCCGGGTTCGGAAACCACGGGGCGGCGCGGCGGCATCCATAATTCGGTGACGCGCACCGTGCTCAAGCCGACCCACATGATCGGCGGCTATGCCCAGCTGGCCTACGGCTTCAACTATTACGGCACAATCGGCACCAATCGCGACGAGTTCGTCATCATCCGCAAATTGTCGAAAGTCGACTGGCTGGAAAAGCCTTTCGACGAGTCCAAACACGGCGCCTCGCGCGGCCCGCTCACGTCAGCAGCGGAATAGGAGTTTATGCGATGAAAATCCGCGCACAGATCGCGATGGTGCTCAATCTCGATAAATGCATCGGCTGCCATACTTGCTCGATCACCTGCAAGAACGTGTGGACCAGCCGCGAGGGCGTCGAATACGCCTGGTTCAACAATGTCGAGACCAAGCCGGGCATTGGCTATCCCAAGGATTGGGAAAACCAGAAAAAGTGGAACGGCGGCTGGATGCGTAGGGACGACGGCAAGATTGAGCCGCGCATCGGCGCCAAATGGCGGGTGCTGGCGAAAATCTTCGCCAATCCCGACCTGCCCGAAATCGACGACTATTACGAGCCTTTCACCTTCGATTACGAGCACCTGCAAAAGGCGCCGTCGCTGGAGGCATTCCCGACCGCGCGACCGCGTTCGCTGATCACCGGCGAGCGGATAGAGAAGATCGAGGGCGGCCCGAACTGGGAAGAGATCTTGGGCGGCGAATTTTCCAAGCGTTCGGCGGATTCCAATTTCGAAGGCGTGCAGAAGGAAATGTACGGCCAGTTCGAAAACACCTTCATGATGTATCTGCCGCGCCTGTGCGAGCATTGCCTCAATCCGGCTTGCGTCGCTTCCTGCCCCTCCGGCGCCATTTACAAGCGCGAGGAAGACGGCGTCGTGCTGATCGACCAGGACAAGTGCCGCGGCTGGCGCATGTGCGTCTCCGGCTGTCCCTACAAGAAGATTTATTACAATTGGTCGTCGGGCAAGTCGGAAAAATGCATCCTCTGCTATCCTCGCCTCGAAGCGGGCCAGCCGACCGTGTGTTCCGAGACCTGCGTCGGCCGCATCCGCTACCTCGGCGTGATGCTCTATGACGCCGACCGCATCGAGGCGGCGGCGAGCGCGCCCGATGAGAAAAATCTCTATCAGGCGCAAATGGACGTTTTCCTCGATCCGAATGATCCGGCGGTCATCGCGCAGGCGCGCGCCGACGGCGTGCCGGAATCCTGGCTCGAAGCCGCGCGAAAATCGCCGGTGTGGAAAATGGCGATGGAATGGAAGATCGCCTTCCCGCTGCATCCGGAATATCGCACCCTGCCCATGGTCTGGTACGTGCCGCCGCTGTCGCCGATCCAGGCCGCCGCCGAGGCCGGCAAGATGGGGATGGACGGCGCCATGCCCGACGTGAAGTCGTTGCGCATTCCGCTGCGCTATCTCGCCAATCTGCTGACGGCGGGAGATGAAGCGCCGGTGGCGCTGGGCCTCGAGCGCATGCTCGCCATGCGCGCTTTTATGCGCGCGAAAAATATCGATGGCGTCATCGACGAAAAAGTTGCTGCCCGGGTCGGCCTGAAGGCGCAGCAAATCGAGGAAATGTACAAGTTCATGGCCATCGCCAATTACGAGGATCGCTTCGTCATTCCGACGGCGCATCGCGAATGGAGCGAGGACGCCTCCGACCTGCGCGCCTCCTGCGGCTTCTCCTTCGGCAACGGCTGTTCGGGCGGCGAAACGCCCAATTTGTTTGGAGGGCCGAAAAAAAAATCGGCGGTCAAGACGCCGATGGAGGTCGAGTGATGAAGATTTTCAAGATTCTTTCGGCGCTTCTGACCTATCCGACGATCGAACTGCTGGACGCCGTCGAGGAGATCGCGGCGGCGATCGGGAACGAGAGGCTTTTACCGTCAACCGAACGCGTGGCCTTGCGGCGCCTGCTTGACGACTTGCGCGGCCGCGACCTTTACGACCTGCAAGAGAACTATGTGCTTCTGTTCGATCGCACGCGGTCCTTGTCGCTGCATCTGTTCGAGCACGTTCATGGCGAAAGCCGCGATCGCGGTCAGGCGATGGTCGATCTTCTGGCGTTGTACGAGGCCAAGGGTTTAAACGGCGCCTCGGCCGAGCTGCCGGATTTCACGCCGCTTTTCCTGGAGTTCCTCTCCACTCTGGAGCCGGCGGAGGCTTTGGCCTTGCTCACAGAGCCGGTCCACGTCTTCGTCGCGCTGGCGGAACGCCTTCGTAAGCGCGGTTCGCTTTACGAAGCCGCGTTCCGCGCGCTCGTCGCGATGGCGCAGGCGCAGCCGGACGCCGCCCTGCTCGCTCTTTTGCGCCAGGAGCCCGATCCGGCGCCCGACGATCTGGAAGCGCTCGACGCGGCTTATGAAGAAGAAGCGGTCGATTTTGGCGCGCCGGCGGAGGACGCCTGCGGCAAGGATTTGCTCGCCGCGAAATTGCGGCAGGCGCGCCGCCCCGCGCCCGGCATGGAAACGCCAACCCATCGTACGGAATTCACACACTCCCCTTCATCGCAATCGCTGTTCCCGGAGGCCGCTCGCCATGGCTGATTATTTCAATCATCTGCTGTTTGGCTGGTATCCCTATCTCTGCCTGACGGTGTTCCTGCTCGGCAGCTGGCTGCGCTTCGACCGCGAGCAATACACCTGGAAGACCGGCTCGTCGCAGCTCTTGCGCCGCAAGCAGCTGATGTGGGGCTCGAACCTTTTCCATGTCGGCGTACTCGTCATTTTCATGGGGCATTGCGTCGGTCTGCTGACCCCCATCGCCGTGTTCGACGCGCTGGGCATTCCGCATTCCTTCAAGCAGGAGCTGGCGATCGCCGTCGGCGGCGGCGCCGGCCTGATGTGTCTCGCCGGCATCGCCCTTTTGACTCACCGCCGCCTTACGGACACGCGCATCCGCAAAACCTCGTCGTTCAGCGACACAGCGATCCTGCTGATCCTGTTTGCGCAATTGGCTCTCGGCCTGTCCACCATCTTCGTCTCGCTCGGCCATCTCGACGGGCACGAAATGGTCAAGTTCATGCGCTGGGCGCAGGGCGTGCTCACGCTGCAACCCGACGCCTGGATCAATGTCGTTGACGTCAATCCGATCTTCAAAATGCACCTCGTGCTCGGCATGACCATCTTCCTGCTGTTCCCCTTCACCCGTCTGGTGCACATCTGGTCGGCGCCCATCTGGTATTTCGGACGGCAGGGCTATCAGATCGTGCGCAGCCGCAAGCCGATCGCTACGGAGCAGGACGCATGAGCGCCTGCGCCGCCCACACCCCCGCATTGCCCGCGCGCCGGAAGAACGTAAGCGTCAATGGCGTGGTGATTCCCCATGCGGAAATCGCTCGCGAGGCGCAGAACCATCGCGCCGAAAATCCTGCGAACGCTTTTGCGCAAGCCGCGCGCGCCCTGGCGATCCGCGAGCTGCTGTTGCAGGAGGCGCGCCGCCTCGCTCTGGCACCCGAGCCCGAAGTCGACGCAGGAGGCCGCCGCGAAACGGACGAAGAGGCGCTGATCCGCGCGCTGATCGCCAGCCAGACGCCACGGGAAGCGCCGGACGAGGCAAGCTGCCGCCGCTTTTATGACAACAATCTTCGGCGCTTCCGCTCTGCGGATCTTTTCGAGGCGGCCCATATCCTGGTCGCCGTCGCGCCAGACAGCGCGTCGACGGAGGCGGCGCGCGAAGCGGCAAAAAAGCTGAACGACGTGGTGCGGGAAAGCCCGTCGCGCTTTGCCGATACGGCGCGCTTCGCTTCCGCCTGTCCATCGCGGCAACACGGCGGCGCCTTGGGCCAATTTTCGCGCGGCCAATGCGCTGAAGGATTCGAGGCGGCCCTGGACAAATTGGCGGCTGGCGAAATCGCGGCCGAGCCGGTGCAGACTGAACATGGTTTCCACGTGCTTCGGCTCGACCGGAAGATCGAAGGCGCGACGTTGCCGTTCGATTTGGTCAGGCCGCGCATCGCCGATTACCTTGTCGAAACGCGTCGCCGCCAGTCCATCGCCGGCTACATCGCGCAGATCGCGCAACAGGCGACGATCGAAGGAATTGTCCTGGCGCCGGACGAGGCGAATTTTGTACGGAGGGCGCCATGACACTCGGAGAGATCCTCGGTCAGCTGGAAGACGAAAGCCGTATCTCGCGCCTGCTGCCCGATCTTGGCGACGCGCAATGGCGCAACCGCGCCGTCGAGATCGCCAGCGCCCAAGGCGCCGCTCTGGGCGAATACGCCAGCGGCGCGGTCGAACGTTTCGCCTCAGGCGCCGGGGATGAAGATTGGATTTCGCTGATGTCGGCTCTCAATAGCGCCGTCGATCCCGGCGTCGCCTGCCTGCGGCGGATGATCGACTGGGCCTTGCAGCGCGACGGTGGGGGCACGGTCCAATGAACGCGATCGACAAGCAAGACCGATATTTCGCGACCGACCTCTATGCCGACGCCATGATCCATCCGCTCACAGCGCTGATCTACGACGAGGATTTCCCCATCGGCGAAGTTTTCAAGGCCATGGCGGCACAGGCGCGCAATGGCCGCCTTCGCCTCGGCGGCGTGCTCGAAAAGCCTTCGCAGCCGGCCATGCCGAGCCATCGTTGCGACGTGAGCCTGCAAGATCTCGCCAGCGGCCGCATCATCAAGATCTATGAAGAGCGCGGCGCCCTTGCGCGGGGATGCCGGCTCGATCTCGACGGGTTGGCGCGAACCTGCGCCCTCGTCCTCTCCGGCTTGCCGCACTGCGATCTCGTCCTCTTGAACAAGTTTGGCAAGACCGAAGCGGAGGGGGGCGGGTTTCGCTGCGTGATCTCGGATGCGCTGGCGTTGGAAATTCCAGTCATCATTGGCGTGCCGCGCCGCAATCTGGCGGCCTGGCGCGATTATGCCGGCGACTTTTCGGTCGAATGCGATCTCGGCGCGCCGCCGACGGACGCCGACTGAATTGAAGTTGCGCTACCGCAAAGCAGACGCGCCATGCCGCCTTAGCTTGTTGCGCAAAAGCGGTCTTGGAATGCTGGAGGGGAAAATGAAACCAATGAAAAAATTCGCGGCCATATTGTGCGGCGGCCTGCTCTCGGCTTCGGCTCAGTCCGTCCTTGCTCGCGACGCCGGCGACCAGGGGCCTCCGCAGGGGGCGCCAATCGTCGAGACGCTTGTCGCGCCGCCGGAGGCGCCGCCCGCGATCCATCGCGATCATCCGGCCCGCGTGGTCGTGACCCTGGAAACCAGGGAAGTGGTCAAGGAGATCGCCGACGGCGTGCGCTACGCCTTCTGGACGTTCAACGGCACGGTTCCCGGGCCGCTGATCCGCGTGCGCCAGGGCGATACGGTCGAGCTTCACTTCAAGAACGACCCGTCCTCGCATATGGCGCATAATATCGACATGCATGCGGTGATGGGACCGGGAGGCGGCGCGGCGGCGACGGCGACCCCGCCCGGCCACGAGACGGTCTTCACCTTCAAGGCGACGCGCGCCGGCATTTTCGTCTATCATTGCGCCACGGCGCCCGTGCCGATGCATATCGCCAACGGAATGTATGGCATGGTGCTGGTCGAGCCGCCGGAAGGCCTGCCCAAGGCCGACCGCGAATATTACCTCATGCAAGGCGACTTCTACACCAAGGGCGGCTATCACGAGCCCGGCCTGCAAGCCTTCGACATGCACAAGCTGTTGGACGAACAGCCAACCTATGTCCTGTTCAACGGCCGCGAAGGCTCGCTCGTCGGATCGCGCGCGCTTGCGGCGAACGAGGGCGAGAAAGTGCGGCTGTTCGTCGGCGACGGCGGTCCGAACCTCGCGTCGAGCTTCCACGTGATCGGCCAGATCTTCGAAGACGCGCAGGTCGAGGGCGGGACGCTGACCAATCATAACGTCCAGACCACCTTGATCCCCCCGGGCGGCGCCACGATGGTGGAAATGACTACGCCGGTTCCGGGCACCTATCTCCTGGTCGATCATTCGATCACCCGCGCCTTCATGAAAGGAGCGCTGGGACAATTGGTGGTGAAAGGTCCGCCCCGCCCCGACCTCTACGCCAAGGTGTCGAGCGCGGCCATGTCCGGGACGTCGGTGGTTGCGGATCAGGGAGCGTCCACGGATCCCGACGCCGAGGGCAAGCGCGTTTTCGGCAGCATCTGCTCGAACTGCCACCAGAGCAACGCCATGGGGCTGCCAGGCGCTTTTCCGCCCCTGGCGATGTCAGACTATCTCAATTCCGCGCCAAATCGCGCCATCGGCATCGTCCTGCATGGATTGAGCGGCAAGATCACGGTCAACAACACCGGCTATGAATCGCAGATGCCGCCTTTCGGCGGCCAGCTGAGCGACAGCGAAATCTCCAGCGTGCTGACCTACGTCCTGAACAATTTCAACAACAAGGGCGGTATGGTGACATCCGAGCAGGTCAAGGCCGCGCGCGCCGCCTCGACACAGAAATAAGCAACGCGCGGGGCCGCCCGTTCGGACAGCCCCGCGCTTCACTGGAGGGTTGCGCCATGCGCGCCCCTATTTTGTCGCTTGTCGTTTGGCTCCTTGCCGCCGCGTCAGCCGTCGGCGCTCCGGCCTATGTTCACCTGCCGGGCGGCCCTTTCGTCAGCATTCTGGCGGGGCCGGATGGCGGTCCGACGCAGGCGTCGATCGCGCCATTCTCCATGCGGGCTGAGCCGGTGACCAATGCGGAATTCGCAGCCTTCCTGCGCTCGCATCCGCAATGGCGGCGCGACCGTGTCGCCGCCCTGCTGGCGGGGGCGCACTATCTCCATCGTTGGCGGACGAATGACAATCCTGGGCCGGATCTGCGCCCCGATGCGCCGGTCACCGACGTCAGCTGGTTCGCCGCGCGCGGCTTCTGTGACGCCGAAGGCGCCAGGCTGCCAAGTTGGCTGCAATGGGAATATGCCGCCGCCGCCGACGCCCACAGGCCGGATGCGCGCCGCGACCCGACGCGCGACGCCGACATCCTCGCCGCCATCACCGGCGCCACCGGACAGGCGGCGGGACCGGTCGGCGCGCGTCCGCCCAATGTTTACGGAATTCACGACATCAACCGTCTCGTCTGGGAATGGGTCGATGATTACGCCGCCCTGTTCAGCAACGCCGATCCCCGCGTCGGCGGCGCCGGCGCGACGCTGGCGCTGTGCGGCGGCTCGGCGCTGGCATTTTATGACCGGACGCAATTCGCGGCGCTGATGCGCGTCGCGGCCTTGTCGACCCTGAAACCCCTTGATTCCTCGCCGCAGGTGGGCTTCCGCTGCGTGCGCGAACCTGGAGACCACAAATGAAGATCATTCCCATTCTGGCCCTCGGCGCCGTCCTCGTTTCCTGCGAGGCGCAAGCGCAAAAGCTGCCCTCTGATTCCCTCTATCGCATTCCGCCGATCTCGCTCGTCGATCAGGGCGGCCACGGCTTCGATCTCGCCAGCCTCGCCGGCAAGCCCCGCCTGATCGGAATGTTCTACGCATCGTGCCACATGATCTGTCCGGTCGAGATCGAATCCATCAAGGCGATGGAACAGGCCCTGGTCGAGGCCGGCGGCGCGCCCATGTCTGTCGTCCTCGTCAGTTTCGACACGGCGCACGACAATGTCGCGGCGCTGGCCAAGGTCGCCGACGAACACGACGTCAAGGCGCCGGCATTCGAACTCACGCACGCAAAAAAAGGGGACATCGGCATGCTGGGGGGCGTGCTCGGCATTGCCTGGCGCGCCAATCCCGGCGGCGGCTTCCAGCATAATGTCGTCGTGTCCTTGCTTGACCGGCAAGGACGCATCGTGGCGACCAATCCCGGCGACGGCCGCATTGACAAGTCCTTCATCGCCGCAATGGTCGCTCAGGAGCGGCAGGCCGCCAATTGAATCCTTGGTGAAGTCACTCGTGCGGTCGCGCCAGCGCCTGTAACCCCTGGGAATCGCAAACGACGACCCGCTGGCGGCCGCATTCGACCAGGCCACGATCCTCCCATGCGCTCAGCGTGCGGCTGACCGTATGCAGCGTCGCGCCGGTCATTTCGGCGAGGTCCTGGCGCGAAAGCGGAAAATCGATCAGCACGCCGGCTTCGATTTTCCGGCCGGCCTGCTGGGCGAGTTGCAGCACCGCGCCGGCGATGCGCTGTTCGACCTGCTGCGTCGAGAGGTCGAGAATGCGCTTTTGTGAATCCTGCAAGCGCGCGCCGAGCGCTTGCATGGTGTTGACCGCGAGATGCGGATGGCGCGCGATCAATTCCGACCAGACGGCGTTAGGCCAGGCCAAAGCGACGGAATTGACCGCCGCCGTCGCCGTGCCAGGATATTTTTCCGCGCCGATCGCCATGGCCACGCCGAACATGTCGCCCGGAGCGATGAAGCGCACCACCATCTGCTGTCCCTGCGGGTTCAGCCGCGTCACCCTCAGGCGGCCATGCAGCAGCAGGAAAAACCGCTCGGCGGCCTCGCCTTGGCGAAACGCCGGCTCGCCCTTCGGCAAACGCAAAGCCTGCGCCCGGGCGACGATTTCGTCGAGCGCCTCGCTGGTCAGGCCGGAAAAGGTCGGCGAATCCGAGATCAGCGAACGATCCAGCTGCGCCATGAGCGCGTCCTCCTGAGTTTTTCGAGCGCGGCGAAGGAACGGCTGCGTCTTTGTGTTCGCGCAAGGTCTCGCCCCTCCGATTGGTTTAGCAAGGTTTTTCGTCATTCCAAAGGAGTGCTTATGTCGGAGCCGAAAAGCCGCCGCCTTTATGACGGTCCCGCTGTCCTGAGCCTCGGCTTTCGACCGTTTTTCCTCGCCGGCGCAATTTGGGCTGTTATTGCGGTCATGCTGTGGATGCCGCAGTATTTTGGCGAACTGACCTTCGTTACCGCCTTCCAGCCGCTCGACTGGCACGCGCATGAAGCGCTTTTCGGCTTTGGCGGCGCGGTGGTGACTGGCTTTCTGCTCACAGCAGTCCCCAACTGGACCGGACGGCTGCCCTTGCAGGGCAAGCCTCTGGCGCTGCTGTTCGGCGTCTGGCTGGCCGGACGGGCGGCGGTCGCGCTTTCCGCCCATATCGGCTGGGCCCTGGCCGCGATCATCGATTGCGCCTTTCTCGCCGTGGTCGCCGCCGCGATCGCGCGCGAAATCGTCGCGGGAAAGAACTGGCGCAACCTCAAGGTGCTGGCCCTTGTACTGCTGCTGCTGGCCGCCAATGTCGCCTTTCATTTGGAGGCGCGTTTTTCCGGCTCGGCCGATTTCGGGCGGCGTTTTGGCGTCGCCGCGATCGTCGCCCTCGTCATGGTGATCGGAGGACGCGTCATTCCGAGCTTCACCCACACCTGGCTCGCGCGCCGCGGCCCCGGCAGGCTGCCGCAAACATTCGGGCGTTTCGACGGGGTTTGCGTGATCCTGTCCGGCGGCGCGCTGATCGGCTGGACGCTGGTTCCCGACAATCGCATCGTCGGCCTGGCGCTTCTCGCCGCCGGCCTGCTCAACGCCGCGCGCCTCGCGCGCTGGGCCGGCGAGCGCGCCACCAGTGAGGCGCTGGTGCTGATTCTCCATCTCGCCTATCTCTTCGTGCCATTGGGCTTCATCCTCAGTGGCGCCGCCGCCTGGACGCCGCTGATCCCCTTGAGCGCCGGCCTGCACGCCTGGGCCGTCGGCGCGATCGGGACCATGACGCTGGCGGTAATGACGCGCGCGACCCTTGGCCACACCGGCCACGCCCTGCATGCAGGCCTGGGCGCGCAGGCGATTTACGGCGCGATCCTTCTCGCTGCGGCGGCGCGCATTTTCGCGGCGCTGGCGCCGCAATGGAGCTTTGTCCTGCTGCATGTCGCGGCCTTTGCCTGGACCGCGGCGTTTTTCGGTTTTGCGCTGGTTTTCGGACGCGCCCTGTTGCGGCCGCGCCTGAGCTGATCGAGCCCTTCGATACCTTATCCCTTCGCCCGTGAGAATCGCATGAACCTGCCCCAATTGCCGCTCGGCGTCGCCGTCATGGATGACGACCATCATGTTCTCGAACAGATGTTCGCCCGAACTTCGCAGATCGACGAGGCGGAGCTGTCGGCGCATCTTGACGCCATCATCGAGGAGATCCGCGCCCATTTCATGCGCGAGGAGGCGGCGATGGAACAGGCGCGCGTGCCGATCCTGCATTGTCACCGCGGGCAGCACGCGGCCCTGCTGCAAGAGGCCGAGAAACTCCGCGAGGGATTCTTGCGCGTCGACGGCCGCATGCGGCGCCGTCTGATCGGCTGGGCCCTGGCGCGTCTCGTCGCCGATCACGTCGCGAGCGTGGATCGGATTTCGTCGACCTTTTTTGACCAGAAGGTCGATCGCGAGCCGACATCGTGTTGCGGTTCGTGATTGCAGCGCCGAGCGGATATGCAGGCGCGCCAGGCGACAGCGGCAGCCGGGCTGTTCACCCCACCAGATGCCGATAGATCGCCGGAAGCGCAGCGGCGAGCTTTTCCGGCTTCGAAACGACAGCGAAACCCGCCGGGCCGAAGAGATGCGGCAGATGCGCGCGCGTTTGCGCGTCGATGGCGACGCAGAAGACCGACTGGCCGCATAGCCGCGCCTCCTGCGTCGCGCGCCGCGTATCCTCGACGCCGTAGCGCCCCTCATAATGGTCGAGATCGTTGGGCTTGCCGTCGGTGATGATCAGCAGCAGCTTGCGCGCATTGGGCCGCTCGCCGAGCCGGAACGACACATGGCGGATGGCCGCGCCGAGGCGGGTGTAAAAGCCGGGTTTGAGCGCGGCGATGCGCGCATCAACCCTGGCGCTGAAATTCTCATCGAAAGTCTTGCACACGTCGACGAAGACCCGCTCCTTGCGCAAGGAGGAAAAGGCGTAGAGCGCGACGCTGTCGCCGCAGGCGTGAAGGCCGTGCGCCAGGGCGACCAGCGCTTCTCGCGCCACGGCGATGACGCTTTGTCCGCCGACCGCGCTTTCGGTCGAACGCGAGCAATCGAACAGCACCGCGACGGCGAGATCACGCTCGGCGTTGCGCGTGTCGCGATAGAGCCGGTCGTCGCTGTCGCCGCAGGCGAGCCGGTCCGCAGCCGCCCGGGTATATTCGTCGAGATCGATCTCGCCGCCGTCAAATTGCCGCGTCAACATTTTGCGGCGGGGCCGCAGCGCCTCGAACTGGCGACGCACGGCCTCGATGCGGCGGCGCGCGTTCGAGTCTATCTGCAAACCGCCGGGCGCTTCCGCGCCGACATTTTCCAAAACGCGCGCCTGATCGGCGACGAGAACCCTCTTTTTCCAGTCCCATTCGGGATAGACGAAGCGTCCCGCCAGTCTTTCGCGGTCGGCGTCTTCCGGCGCGAGGTCGAGATCGAATTTCAGCCGCGTCTTCGGCTTCTTGTGATGGCGGGCAAGACTGAGCTTTTCAGCGTCGGAGGCCGCCTTGCGCGCGGAGTCCGCGTCATCGTCGTCCACGTCGCGGTTGAGGTCGAGGAAATCGGCGAAGGAGAGGATCGATTCGATCCGGCGCAGAATGAGGCTGTCGCGCCGCTCCGCCTGCTTGCTCTCTTTGCGTTCGGCCTTGAGCGTCTTTTTCTCGCCGGTCGCGTTGTCGCCGCCGGGCTCGGCGTCGTCGCGCCTTCCGCCGCCATCGGAGGGGCCGGGCGGCGCGACCCGCTCGCCCCACATGAGCACGGGCCGATAGGTCCTGTAAGCCGCCGGCGCCGCAAAGCGCACCAGCGCTTCCTCGTCGCCGGCGAGCGCGCACGCGACCGGGCTTTTTCCGCGCGACGTTCCGCCTCGCAATTGCGCGCGGATGAAGTCTTCGATTTCCGTCTCGGCCGGCGGCGCCGTCAGCGGCGGCCGAGTGGCCAGGGCTTGCGCCGACAGCGCGGCGTGGATCGGCGCGAGACCGGGGAAGGCGCGGACCGCATTGTCGCAATCGGCGGCGATCCGGCGCAGGCGCAAGATGTCGTTGCGCAGCGGATCGGCGAAGCGATCCTCCCGCGGCGTCGCGACCGCGGCAAGCGCCGCAAGCCAGAGGTAGAGCTTTTCGTTGAGGTCGACGCTGGCGCAAGCGTCGATCCTTTCCGGCAGGAATAGCGTCGAACCGTCGAAGCGCGCGGTCTCGAACCTGTCCTCCGCGCTGGCGAGGCGCCGTCGCCACGAGCGGCGATGACGCGCGATTTCCGCGCCGCCCGCCTTGATCTCGACGCCGCCCTCGCCGCCGAGGCCACGAAACAGAACGCCGAGACGGCCCTTGATCGCGATCAGTTCGACCGCAGCCTCAGGATAGGAAAGGGCGGCGTCGAGGCCGCCCGCGACGCGGTCCCACAGCGTCCCGACCGCTTCTTCCGGCTCCCAGAACTTGCTTTTCAGAATTCCGTCGAAAAGCGACATGCACTTAACCCAGCGTGACTTTGACGAGATCGAGCAGACCCGCTTTGACGTCGGGATCGTCGCTCAGCGGTTCGATCAAGGCGGCTTCGATCGCCAGGTCGCGCTTGACGCCGTCGGCGATCAAACTCGCGCAGGCGACGAGCAGGCGGGTGGAGGCGCCTTCCTCGAGATCCTGGCCTTTTAGCGCGCGCAATCGCCCCGCCAATCGCACCAGAGCACGGCAGGCGTCGAGATCGTGGCCAGTTTCGCGCGCGACGATCGCCGCTTCGATCTCAGGCTTGGGGTAATCGAAGGAAATGGCGACAAAGCGCTGGCGCGTTGACGGTTTGAGCGTCTTCAGCACCGACTGGTAGCCGGGATTATAGGAGATCACGAGCATGAAATCGTTCGGCGCATGCAAAAGCTCGCCAGTGCGGTCAAGCGGCAGGATGCGGCGGTCGTCGGTCAGCGGATGCAGCACCACGGTCACGTCCTTGCGCGCCTCGACCACTTCGTCGAGATAGCACAGCCCGCCACGCCGGACGGCGCGGGTCAGCGGCCCGTCGGTCCAGACGGTTTCGTTGTTCTTGATGAGATAGCGGCCGGTGAGATCGGCCGCGGTCAGGTCGTCATGGCAGGCGATCGTGTCGAGCGGCAGGTTCAGCCGCGCCGCCATATGGGCGACGAAGCGGGTCTTGCCGCAGCCGGTCGGCCCTTTCAGCAGGACGGGGAGGCGGCGTCGGAACGCCGCCTCGAACAATGCGCATTCCTCGCCTTGCGGCTGATAGAAGGGAAGATTCGCTTCCGCTTCGTGTTTGGCAGTGACAACCGCAAGGCTCATGGTTTTATCCTCTCCTATTCCGCCGCGGCGCGCGCCGCGCCGAGGCCCGGTTCGATCACTTCGCGCGCGCGGGGAACGAGCAGCGAATAAAGGTAGAGCAGCGCGCCGAGCGCGGTCACGACTCCGCCGCCGAGACGCATCCAGTAGAACAGGCCGAGCTGATCCTGCGCGTCCATGAAGCTCACGCCCATGATCCGCGTGAGATGGGTCTGCAACA
Source organism: uncultured Alphaproteobacteria bacterium (assembly GCA_963828185.1). GTDB lineage: Bacteria > Pseudomonadota > Alphaproteobacteria > Rhizobiales > Beijerinckiaceae > Rhodoblastus. The sequence continues at coordinate 20,642 of CAWHDV010000004.1, forward strand.
CGCCCGCGAAGGTCAGGGCGACGGTCATGAACACCACTCCGCTGGAGAGCACCCAGAAGCTCACCATGTTGAGCACCTGGTTATAGGGCGCGCGGTTTTTGAGTTGCGGGAAGGCGTAGGTCATCATCGCCAGGTTGACGCAGGCGTAGGCGCCGTAAAAGGCGAGATGCCCGTGCGCCGCCGTCACCTGCGTGCCGTGGGTGTAGAAGTTGATGCCGTGCAACGTATGCAGGAAGCCCCAGACGCCGGCGCCGAAGAAGGACAGCACCGCGCAGCCGAGCGACCACAACAGCGCCGCCTGGTTGGGATGATCGCGGCGGCCCTTCCACACCATGTTGAAGGTGAACAGCACCATGATGAAGAACGGAACGATTTCCAGCGACGAGAAGATCGAACCGATCCACTGCCAATAGCCGGGCGTGCCGATCCACAAATAATGGTGGCCGGTGCCGAGAATGCCGCTGAACAGCGCGGTGGAGACGATGACATAGAGCCATTTCTCGATCACTTCGCGATCGACGCCGGTGAGTTTCAGCATCAGGAAGGCGAGGATGGAGGCCATGACCAGCTCCCACACGCCTTCGACCCACAGATGCACGACATACCACCAGAACATCTTGTCTTCCGACAGGTTGGCCGGATTGTAGAAGGCGAACAGGAAGCAGAGCGCGAGCCCCCACAGACCGAGCAGCAGGATATTGGAGATCGCGGTCTTGCGCCCCTGCAGCACCGTCATGGTGATGTTGAACAGGAAGATCAGCGCGGCGATGACGATGCCGATCTTCACCCACAGCGGCTGCTCGAGATAGGAGCGCGCTTCCGCCGCGTAGATGTGGAAGAGATAGCCGACCACCGCTCCGAGCGCGCCGAGGAAGAATATGGCGAACTGGATATAGGCGAGCTTCGGCGAATAGATTTCCCGTTCGGCCTCTTCCGGAATCAGGTAATAGGCGGCGCCGAAAAAGCCGAGCAGCAGCCAGACGATCAGGCAATTGGTGTGGATCATGCGAACTTCGTTGAAGGGCATGACGCCGACCGGGACGAGGTTTGGCTCGACGTAGATGAGGGCGCCGACCAGCCCGAAGACGAGCTGTACGGCGAAGATGAGCATGGCGCCGTACCAATAGGTCTTGGCGATGCTTTGTGTTCGATACTGCATGTAATCCTCCGAAAATGGATCAGTTGGCTTTGCGCGGCGGCCAGCCCTGGGTGTTGGTGCGGCTGGTCCAGGCGAGAAAATTGGCGAGATCGTCGAGCTGCGTGTCGTCGAGGTGGAAATTGGGCATTTGCCGCCGTCCCGCGATGCCGGTCGGCTGAGCCTTCATCCAGGCCTTGATCGCCTCTTTCGCGCCGGCGGCATCCTTGTCGCCGCCCCAGCGCCTGAAGACGTCACCGAGCTCCGGCGCGAAGCGCGCGCCTTCGCCGTAGATCGTGTGGCAATCGAAACAGGCGCTGTGCTCGAAGATGCGCTTGCCGCGCGCCACTGATGGCGTCAGCTCCGCTTCGGCGGTCGATTTCGTCAGGATGTAATGGCGGCTTTGCACCGTCAATCCAACGAAGATGACGAGAAAAAACAGCGATCCGCCATAGAAGATGTTTCGGGCGGCATTTTTGGTCAGGACTTCACTCATTCTGTTGCTCCGGCGAAAGTTGAGGAGATGGCGAGACGGGCGTGCGGCGCGGCGGTGCGAGCGGGCGTCGGGAAAAGCATGAAGGAGGCGGCGACCAGCGCCAGCAGACCGATCACCGCGCTGGAGAAGCCGGCGAGGGCGGCAGGCGCGCGGGCGAGGCCGAGATAGGCGCCCAGCACGATGCGCGATTTCAACGCGGCGATGCAGGCGATGACGCCGAGCCAGAGGGCGCCGGGGCGGCCCGCGCCGCCGACATTGGCCGCGAAGGCGAGCGCCGCCGAGAGGGCCATTAGCGCGGCCCAGTTGGCAACCAGCGAGGAGGTCTTGTCCCTCATGGCTCACCGCAACAGGTAGAAGCAGGGGAAGATGACGACCCAGACGAGATCGACCATGTGCCAGAAGGCGGTTCCGGTCTCGATCGCCTCGGGCGTGGCGATCTTCGCCACGATGGCCAGGATGATCAGGCCGAGCACGACATGCAGGGCGTGGAAGCCGGTGACGAGAAAATAGAGCGTGAAGAACGGATGGGAATCGATGTCGTTGCCGGCGGCGATTTCGCCCGCATATTCGAAAGCCTTGACCGCCAGGAAGGCGACCCCGAGCGCTCCGGCAATGGCGAGCATTTTTCGCGCTTGCGAGCGTAGGCCGTTGTGGATGGCGACATTGGCCAGGGCGGCGAAGAGGCCGCTGGTCAGCAGCGCGGCGGTGTTGATGGTTCCGGCGAGCCGGTTCAGCTGATCCTGCGCGTTGGCGAAACCCAGGGGGTCACGAGCGCGCGCGCCGGCATAGCCGAGCAGGGCCAGTCCGAACACCGCGAGTTCCGAGGCGATTAGCACCCACATCAACGGATGGCCCGGCAGGGCCGACAGCGGTCCCCAGCCGGTCTCCTCACCTGGAGACGAGTCCAACCCGCCTGCATCCAAAACGTCGCTCATCTTGCTTGCGCCCTTTCAGGAGCAAGCATTGGAGCCTCGGCGGCAAGCGAACTTTGTCGCGGAGCAAGTTGCCGGCTATTTGCTGACCAGCCTAGGCGGCGTCCGCTTTCGAGAGGGCGCTCAAGGGTTGATCAAACTGCGCGCCGGAGTAACCGTCCTTGCACCACACGAGCTTGGCCGGCGCGCGGGCGCGATCCTCGAATTCGAAGATGAAGCGGTCGCCATCCCTGAGCCCGGCAACCGCGAGGAATTTGGCGCCCGTATCGGAAATGTCGGACAATCTGGTTTCGACCCGGCCGCCTTGACTGAGGATGACTACGCCGCGCGTCGTGCGGCGTCGCGCCGCCACGCGGCGATCCTTCACGTCGTTGGTCATCTCGACAAGGAACGTATCGACGGCTTCGGCGAGCTTGCGCGCCGAAGCCGACAGGAGGCCGGTGGCGCCAGAGACGCGGTTGGCCTCGGAATTATTCCGGCCGATGACGGTAGCGACGTTTGCGACATTCTCCGCGGTCGTCGTCGAACTCGACGAGGCCCCCGAAATCGCACGGGCGATCTCCGCCGTCGCGGCGTTTTGTTCTTCCACCGCGGCGGCGACCGCGGCGGTCAGCGCGTCGATTTCCGCAACCGTACTTGCGATCACGCGGACCTCGCCGACGGCCGTGCGGGCGGCGGTCTGGATCTCGTGAATCTGGGCGGTGATCTCGTCCGTGGCCCTGGCGGTCTGGCTCGCCAGGGTCTTGACTTCGGAGGCGACCACGGCAAAGCCATTGCCGGCTTCGCCGGCGCGAGCGGCTTCGATCGTGGCGTTCAGCGCGAGCATGTTGGTCTTTTGAGCGATGACGCGGATCATGTCGACGATGGCGCCAATTCTCTCTGCCAGTTCCGCAAGGCCTGCGATGCTGCGGTCGGTATTATGGGCGAATTCGGTCGCCTGGCCCACGCGCTCGCTGGTGCTGTGGATCTGTCTTGAAATCTCGGTGATCGAGGCCGTAAGTTCTTCTGCTGCGGCCGAAACCGCATGGATGTTGGCCGAAGAATCCGAAGCGGCGGCCCGCGCGGAGTTCCGCCGCCTCCTCGGCGCGGAACGCGACGTCGGAGAGCGTCCGCGCGGTTCCGTTCATGGCATTGGCTTCGGAATCGACCGAGGCGACGACTTCGCCGATCAGCTTGCGGAAACCGCCGATCATGTCCTCCAGAACCGCCTGGCGCCGGAACTCGTTCTGTCTTTCGGCGCTGGCCGTCTCTTCGAGCCGCGCCCGCTCGATCGCGTTTTCGCGGAACACTGCGACGGCGCGAATCATGGCGCCGATTTCATCCTCGCGGTTGGCATCGATTTTTCGCGTCGACGTGTCGCCGCGCGCCAGAAGCGACATCTCGCTGGTCAAGGCGGCAAGCGGACGCGTGATCGACGCTGCGATCGCGCGCGCGGCGAATGCGGCGGCGGCGGCCACGGCGAGTACCAGCGCCAGGGCGATTTCCAGCTTCCGATGGGCCGCGTCCGCGGCGGCGGCGACAATTTTTGTCAATTCGCTGGAAGATTGGTCTTCCAGCCGTTTCATGGCGTCGATGCGCTGGGTGGCGGCGCGGAACCAAACCAGCGGGTCGATGCCTCGACCGCGTTCGAGCGCCGCTTGGTCCGCCAGGTTTCGCAAATCCTGGATCGCCTTTGCAGGAGCGGAGGCGCCAAATTCATCGATTGTCGCGGCTTGCGCGCGGCCGCCGAAGCGTCGCGCCAAGGCGATAAATCCATCCTCGGCCGCGCCGAGCGCGACAAACCGGTCGTATTGACGCCTGTCGAATCCCTCCGGCGTAAAGGCGCCGGCGCCTGTCGCCCGTTCGAGGCCCGCGGCCTCTTTCGCGCGCAGAATGCTGCTGTAGGCGATCACCGCCCGCGCCGTGGCGCCAATTTGCGCGTCTTCGGTCAGCGCCTCGATCGGCGCCAGCGCCGCCTCGACGAGTGAGGTGTAGCGGGCGACAGCCGCCTTGGGCGCTATGGCCGAATTCACAACGGAGGTCCGAAGGCTGGATAATCCAGCCGCTTGCCTCAGGACGTTGCGCGCGGCTTCTTTGTCTTGGTCGCGAACCTGCGACGGCATGGCGTCGATCGCCTTGCGCAAAGCCTCCAGCGCATGGTCGACGCGCGTCGTCTGGGCTGATCGCGCCGCAGCCGCCGTCTTGTTTTGTGGATTGCGCAGCACAGTGTTGGTCAGGCCGCGTTCAATTTGAACTTCATGGATGAAAGCGCCGAAATAAGGACCCGTTTCGGCGATTGCTTCGATCCGGCTGGCGCCCGACGCGGTGCTCCAGCTAACGAAAATGATGAAACCGCCAAAGCCGACCGCCGCCAGCAACGGGATCGCCACAGCCAAGCCTATGCGGGAGGATATTGACCAGCTTTTCAAGTAGGGCATGTTGAAGACTCCGAAGGGCGGTTGAATAAAAGACGTAGAAACAATTATTTAATGTCGAATTAAAAGTTGTTGCATGACGCAGCGTGATATTGAACTTCATTCGAAAAATTGTTGCTTGTGTCCGTGGAAGATTGCAGGAGTTCGATCACCTGCCGACGGAATGCGTCGCGCGTTTGTCGCCATTGTCCTGCGCGCGGCGAAACCCAGGCGAACCGGCGCACAAACGCGGTCAGGATCTTCGCGGTCCGATGGGCGGACCCGAACGCGGCGGCCAGTTTGTCATGATCGCCGCCGCGCACGAATTCGCCGTCGCGCCGGATGCATACGCCGAGACAAGGTTGAGGCGCCTCGACCTGACCGCAGCACGCGCAGAGCCAGACCACGCTTCGGTCGCTTTCGGCATCGGCGTTAATTTCGGCGACGACGGTCGAGCGCAGGATTTCTCGCGCGCGCGTCTGGAGTTCGCGGTAGCCGCGCTCGAAATCGCGCGCGGGTTCGGCGAGCGCGGCGATTTCGCGCGCTATTGCGGTCAAGCCTTCGACGTGATCGGTGATCGCGGCAAGACGCTCGAGCAGATCGGCGTGTTCCTGGGCGCTCACGACGTCAAGCTTGCGGAAGTCGCACGCGCCTAGACATTCGGCGGCGTTGCCCATGGAGCCGCAACCGATGCAGCGCCAGAGGGTCAGGCATTCCGGCAGTTGCAAGGCCTCCGACGCTGTTTCGTCCGTTTCTAGCGATGCCATCCGCGCGCTTCCTCCGCTCACTTTTTGGCGACTTCGGACTCGCGCGCCTTCAACTCGGCGACCTGCCGTCGCAGCAAACGCGTTTCCTCGAACCGCGCCGTGACATCGCGCATGATCGCCGCCGCGCCGTCGGTCGCGCCAAGGGCGTCGCGAAGGAGCACGATGGTGAACTCGACCGAGATACGTCTCCCATCCTTGGCCAAAGCGGGCACGGCGAGAAGGTCGCCGGCGCCGTATCGCGTTTCGCTGCTCGCCATCACCTGAGCAAATCCGGAATGATGCTGGGCGCGCAGAGATTGGGGAATGATCAGGTCGAGCGGCTGGCCGACCGCTTCTTCGGCCGTGAAACCGAAAATGCGATGCGCGCCTGGGCCCCAGAAGCGAATCAACCCGTCGCGATCGACAGCGAGAATGGCGTCGGCCTCCGTCATGAGGATGGCTTGGACGAGATGGTCGATCGGCATGGCGCGCGTTCCGCTTCATGGCCCGGGCAGGGCGTGGCCGTTCCGGTGTTGCGGCGACGCCTGTTAGCATCGTCGCTTGCCGAGAACTTTGCGCGCGCGCACACTCGGACGATGTTGCGAGATGCTTTGGGCGCGATGGCGCGGAAGTTGCCGAAGCGCAACGATGAGTCTTGGCCGATGCGCGAGCATTGATCGTGCCCTGGTTGGCATGCTCATTCTCGCACAGAGGCGGACGATGACAGGTTCAGACTTGCAGCAGGCGGATTTCGCCGAATTGCCCATTGGAGAAATTGCTGTGCGCTTGCCCGGCGCCACCGCGATTTTTCGCAAACATAAACTCGACTATTGCTGCGGCGGAGCGATTTCGCTTGCCGGGGCCATTGACCGGCGCGGACTGGATCTCGGCGGCGTCGAACGCGAACTTGCCGCCTTAATGCCACAGCCGACTGAGGTTCCCGAAAATTCGGGCCAGATCATCGATCTCATCGTTGCGCGTTACCATGACACGCATCGGCGTGAACTACCGGAGCTCGTCCAGCTCGCGCGGCGTGTCGAGCGCGTTCACGGGGACCATCCGGCGGCGCCGAAAGGGTTGGCTGATTTTCTGGCGCGGATGAGCGATGAACTGGGCTCGCACATGCAGAAGGAGGAGCTTGTCCTGTTTCCGATGATCCGCAACGATAATCCCACGGCGTCGGCGCCCATCGCCGCCATGCGCGCCGAGCACACGGATCATGGCGAAGCCCTGGCGGCCCTCGCCGAGCTGACCAACGAGATGCAGCCGCCGCCGGGCGCCTGTGGCTCCTGGCGGGCGCTCTATGCCGGCTTGCGAAAGCTCTCCGACGATCTGATCGATCACATTCACATCGAGAACAACATCCTGTTTCCGCGCTTTTCCGCCTGAGTTTCAGAAAAACTCGCCGCCGCATTTTTCGATGCGGCGACGAAAAATCTTTCAGGCCGATGGCCGGAGATGGTCGCCCAGCCGGAGCAGAGCGTCGTCGAGAGCAGCGCCGGTGAAATGGAAAGACAAAAGAACCTGATCGCCGTTCTTTTCGGAAACGTCGGCGTCGAGAAAGCCGAGGAAACATGCGACGTTTTCCGAAGTCTCGCCGAAGCGCAGGCGGTCTCCGACCTCCACTTTTTCCGCCGGTTGAATTCGAGCGCGCCATGCATTTTCTCCATCTTGGGATATGAGCACGGCCTCGATCCTGACTTGCGCCTCGTTGCGGGCGCGGATGCCAATGAGACGCAGTTCAGCCAACATTGTTCAAAATCCTGGAATTCGAGAATCGACGGGCGCATTCCAAACCGCGACGTCAGTGGGCTACGTTAGCTTTGCGGACCTTTCGCAGAACGTCGCGAGTTGACCGATGTCTCGGATGCGAATGTTGTCGCGCTCCACCGTTACGCCAAGTTCGAACAATCTTGACAGCGCGCGCGAAAAGCTCTCTGGCTGCATGCCAAGCCGGGCGGCGATCAAGGCCTTTTCATAGGGAAGCGCGATCGTCGCCGAGCCAGTTGTCGAGGCGACCTGGTCTAGGAAATATTCGGCGATCCGTTTTGGCGCCGATTGCACTTTCAGCTGTTCGATCTGCTGCACCAAGTGTCTGAGATGCCGCGAGGCGGCGGCCAGCATGTCAAAGGCTAATTGTGGCTTTTCGACAATGGCGCGGCGCAACGCGCCGCCGTCGATCTTGATGATGCGCGCCGGTGAAACCGCCTCCGCCGAAGCCGGATAGTGACCGCCCAGAAACATCGCGGTTTCCGCAAAACTTTCGCCAGCCGCAAAAATCGAGACCACCACTTGGTCGCCGCTTTTGCGCTCGCGATAGAGCTTCACCCAGCCCTCGATGACGACGAAAAAAGAGTCCGCGGGGTCGCCCTGCTGGAAAATCGGCTCGCCGCGGACAAAGCGCCGTGCGGGGCGGCCTTGCACGATCGAGCGCGTGATCTCCGGACCCATGGCCTGGAATAAGGGGGCGCGCATTAAAATCGAGTTGTCGTCCGTCATGCCGGAGCCGATCTTTCCTTTTCAAGGCGGCTTGGCCCGCACTGCGATTTCGAATTGTCAGCGGCGAACGGAGCAACGGGCCGCAAGGCGAAAATTACGACGCGACAGTCTTGCGCTCTTTGCGCCGAGGCAAACGCTCATGAAAATGCGGAGGTGGCGGGCTTTCGATATTCCTCGTCGGGGTCGGGCTGATTTCCGGTGCAAGGGAAATAAAAGAGTTTGCGACGTCGTTCGGTTGAGTATGCGTATTAATATTTTTGAAAATAATGCGATTGTGGCTTAAGGCGGAACAATAGTTGGGTGGTCGGTTGATTTAATTATGAGATGTGCTTGATTATTATCAAGTGACACAAAATAGTCGCGATATGTGTTGACGACGACGCAAAAGTTCGCATCATGGTTAGGCTCGATGAGGGATCAGCGGCCACTGTCCTGCGTGGCGCCTATCCCATCTGGTCCTCCGAAATACGGGGAAGCGGGGCGTCGAAATGTCATTGAAAATCTGTCGGATAGGGAAGGAGCACGTTTGTCTCTGAGTTTGCGCTTGCGCAAACGGCGACGAGAAACCGATCGCGGCGGCGTTGTCGCTGCTATTCAAATGAGAGAATAAGACAAGACCAATCGCTGCCGTCGCTGCCGGCGCTCGCCCTGACAAGGCGCTGAACGGCTAGCAATGGTGCCGGAACAATTTCCGAAAGGTAGATCGATGAAAGCTGCCGTTATCTTCGTTTCCCTTCTCGCCGGCGCGAGCTTCGCGTCCGCGGCGAGCGCTGCGGATGCAAATGCTGGCAAGAAGGTGTTCTACAAATGCGCCATCTGCCACACTGCGGTCAAAGGAAGGAACAGCATCGGCCCGTCGCTCTTCGACGTTGTCGGCCGCCACTCCGCCTCGCTACCCGGCTACACCTATTCGGACGCCTTGAAGGCGGCCAACAAGACCTGGGACGAGAAGACGCTCGACGCCTGGCTGACCAGTCCGCAGAAATATGTGCCGGGCACGAAGATGAGTTTCTCGGGCCTGAGCAATCCCGATGACCGCGCCAATGTGATCGCCTATCTGGCGACGCTGAAATAGCGAAAACCAGGCCGCGGGCGCTATGGCGCCGGCGGCCTTTTTCTACTGTGGACCAAGCTAAGAAACGTCGCGCATGACCTGCGTGTGCGGCGGTTTCGCTCGCGCGTGTTCGCGTCCGGAACGTATGGAGCGTAATGTGGGGTTCCTGCCGAAATATCTACGCAGAGTCCTGGCCTGGTCCTGTCTCGCGCTCGTCGGCGGACCATGCGCCGCTACGGAAAGCCACTTGGCCGATTACCTCAAGCAGGTTCCTGCCGGGGAGATGGAGCCGGGGGCCGATCATTACGGGCCTGTCGAAGGCAAGCAGGGACTCGCCAAGATCTTTGCCGGCGAAAAGCTGCGTGGCTATGCTTTCGTCAACGCCGACTGGGTGGAATTCAACAGGCTATTCGGGCCGCCCCATCGAAATCCTCGAAGGCCTGTCGACGGAGGGCAAGATTTCCGGTGCGCGCTTGATGGCGCATCACGAGCCGATCGTTCTGGTCGGCATCCCGCCTGAGCGCATCAAGAAATTCATCCAAGGCTATGTCGGGCGATCGATATTGTCGATCAGCGAGGCGGAGGCGTCCAAACGCCCCGCGGTCGATATCGTCAGCGGCGCGACCGTGACTGTCGCCGTCATCGCCGAAAGCATGGTTCGGGCGGCGCGCAAGGTCGCGGAAGCAGAGGGAATGGCGGTTCCCGATAAAGTGGTGAAGCGCCAGCTTGATTTGTCGCATGTGGCCCCTGCCGACTGGAACGCGCTGATCAAGGAAGGCGCGGTCCGGCGTCTCAGCCTCTCCGTCGGCGACGTCACCGCCGCGTTCAAGCGCGCCGGCAACGAAAACGGCGCCGACCATCCCGAGTCCTCGGACCCCGCGGCGTCGTTTATCGATCTCTATGTCGCGCCGGTATCCGTTCCTGCTATCGGCAAACGCCTGCTCGGCGAAACAGGCTTCGCCGCCATGCAGAAGTCGCTCGCGCCAAACCAACAAGCCTTGCTGATCGCGGCCAACGGCGCCTTCTCCTTCAAGGGCTCAGGCTACGTGCGCGGCGGTATATTCGATCGCTTCGAAATCCTGCAAGGCGATTCCAGCATCCGGTTTCGCGATCTCGACAATACCCGCCTGAGCGATCTTCACGTTCCCGGCGCGCCGGCCTTCCAAGATATCGACCTGTTCGAGGTTCCAACGACAAGCGCGTTCGATCCCGGCGATTCCTGGCGATTGCAGCTTCTGGCCCAGCGCGCTTTCGGAGGTCGCGACAAGGCGTTTCTCACCTTCACGCTGCGTTATGCGCTGCCGGAAGCCTACCTCAAGCCGCTTCCGTCGCCGCCGCTGGCGCTGCGGGTGCTGGCGGCGCTCTCGGGCAATGCGGCGCTTCAGTCGTCGGACCTGCCGATGTGGCTGACCATGTGGCAGGGCAAGGCCTTGCAAGTCGGAGTGCTGCTCACGGCGATCTTCCTGCTGACGCTGATCTTCTTCTTCCAGGACTGGCTGGTCCGCCGGCCGGCGCTCTATGCCCGGCTACGCTTCGGCTTTTTGACCTTCACGCTTTTCGGCATCGGCTGGCTGGCGCAGGCGCAACTGTCCGTGGTCAATGTCTTCGCCTTTTTCGGCGCCCTGCGGACGAATTTCCGCTGGGACTATTTTCTCATGGCGCCGCTGATCTTCATCCTGTGGTTCGCCGCCGCCGCTTCGCTGCTGTTCTGGAATCGCGGCGCCTATTGCGGCTGGCTGTGCCCCTTCGGCGCCTTGCAGGAACTGACCAACCGTCTCGCCCGGCGCCTCAACGCGCCTCAGCTGAAAATATCCTTCAGCGTGCATCAGCGCCTGACAGCGCTCAAATACATCATCTTCCTGGTGCTGTTCGGCATTTCGCTGAGCGACCTCGGCCTGGCCGAGCGGCTGTCCGAGGTCGAGCCTTTCAAGACCGCGATCATCCTGCATTTCGCGCGCCAATGGCCGTTCGTCCTCTATGCCGGCGCGATGGTCGCCTCGAGCATTTTCGTCGAGCGCGCTTTTTGCCGCTACCTTTGTCCGCTCGGCGCGGCCCTGGCGATCCCGGCGCGCCTCCGTCTGTTCGACTGGCTGCGGCGCTACCGGGAATGCGGCAGTCCCTGCCAGCGCTGCGGCAATGAATGTCCGGTTCAGGCCATTCATCCCGAGGGCCACATCAATCCGAGCGAGTGCATCCAGTGTCTGCATTGCCAGATGCTCTACCACCACGATCAGAAATGCCCGGTAGTGATCCAGCGTCGACTGAAACGCGAAAAGCACGCCGCCTCATCGCAGCCCAATTCCCTGCCGCTCGGTCTGCCGCCGAAGACGAAGGTTTCCGCGCAGAGAACCGAGGACGCGTCGCCCTAGCGGGCCGCGGGCAGGACACCAGTTTCCAATCCGGCTCCGAGGGGTGGAGCCGCAACGCGAGAGGCGAACATGACTGATCACGAAGAAGACCCGAAAGCCAGCGTCAACAGGCGCAGTCTATTGGGGGGAACGGCCGTCGTCGGGGCGGCCGCGATCTCCGGCGCGGGATCCTATCTGAATTTCGCTCAAGCCGCGAAGGCGGCGACGCGCGCTATCGCCGAATCCGAGGTCAAGCCCGGCGACCTCGACGAATATTACGGTTTCAACAGCAGCGGGCAGACGGGCGAGGTCCGCATCCTCGGCATGCCGTCCGGCCGCGAGATCATGCGCATTCCCGTCTTCAATCGCGACAGCGCCACCGGTTGGGGCCTGACCAACGAAAGCAAGAAGATCCTGACGGAGGGCCTGCTGCCGGAGACGCGGAAATTCCTCGAGACGCGCGGCGGCATTTACAATAACGGCGATCTGCATCACCCGCACATGTCCTTCACTGACGGCACCTATGACGGCCGCTACATCTTCGTCAACGACAAGGCCAATTGCCGATTGGGGCGCATCCGCTGCGACGTGATGAAGGTCGACAAGATCATCGAAGTTCCGAACGCGTCGGACATCCATGGTATGCGACCGCAAAAATATCCGCGAACGGGCTATGTGTTCTGCAACAGCGAACATCCGATCCCGATCCCGAACGACGGCAAGGTGCTGGACGATCCCAAGAAAAACTATTGGTCGGTGTTCACCGCCGTCGACGGCGACAAAATGGAGGTGGCCTGGCAAGTCCGGGTCGACGGCAATCTCGACAATGTCGATTGCGACTATCAGGGCAAATATGCGTTATCGACCTGCTACAACCCCGACAAGGGCGTAAATCTGAAAGGCATGACCGACCACGAACAGTCGTGGGTCGTCGTTTTCGACATCGAACGGATCGAGCAGGCCGTTGCGGCCGGCGACTGCAAAGTGATCAACGGCGTCAAGGTGGTCGAGGGCCTGCACGGATCAAAATACACGCGCTACATCCCAATTCCCGGCTCGCCGCATGGCGTCAACACGGCGCCCGACGGCATCCATGTCGTCATCAACGACAAACTGTCGCCGACGGTCACGGTCTTCGACCTCCGCAAGCTCGATGACCTCTTCAACGACAAGATCAAGCCACACGACGTGGTGGTGGCGGAGCCGCAAGTGGGCCTCGGGCCGTTGCATACGGCCTTCGACGGCAAGGGCAACGCCTATACCACCGCCTTCCTCGACAGCCAGATCGTCAAATGGAACATCGACAAGGCCCTGCGCGCCTACAAGGGCGAGAAGGTCGAGCCGGTATTGGACAAACTCGATGTCCACTATCAGCCGGGACACAATCACTCGTCGATGGGGGAAACCAAGGAGGCGGACGGCAAGTGGCTCGTTTCCCTCAACAAGTTCTCCAAGGACCGCTTCCTGCCGGTGGGTCCCCTGCACCCGGAGAATGACCAGCTCATCGACATTAGCGGCGACAAGATGGTGCTCGTAGCGGATCATCCGGCCTTCGCTGAGCCGCATGACATGATCATGGTGCATCGGTCAAAGCTCAAGCCGCTGAAGATCTGGAATCGCAACGATCCGATGTGGGAGGATGTACGCCAACAGGCGGTGAAGGACGGCGTCACGCTTGAGACGGCGGCGAACATCATCCGCGACGGCGACAAGGTGCGCGTTTACATGCACTCCAATGCGCCGGAGTATA
>CAWHDV010000005.1:0-15204 GCA_963828185.1 uncultured Alphaproteobacteria bacterium
TTGAATTGGAATTCGCATGTTGATGACGGACAAGGCGATCGCCATGCCTGAAACGACGCGCTCTGGCTTTCCTTTTGGCATGAGGTTTCTCGCAAATTGTCTGAAATATGAGCGACCGACAACCCGCCCCGTCGAAGGCGTCTCACGCGAGTACGAAACAGGGATGAAAAAGTTCTCGCGTCCGTCCGCTTTCCGCGGCCGATTGACAATTATATCGCTCCTGTCGGGGAGAGCGCAGAGCGAATTTGCGCGTCGTTAACCGGCTGACTTGCGAGCCATCAGCGCCGCGACCGTAAAAGGCGGCGCCGGCGAAGCAGGATTTTGATGGCGGCGCAGGCCTCCTTGAGGGCGGACGTTTTCTGGCTGGCCTCAACGCTGTCAAGCGGGGCGCTCGCGCTTAGGTCATGATCCAGCATCCGTGCGGCCTTCAAAACCGCTTCCTTGGCTCTCGTCAAGGACGTTTCTGGCATCGGCAATTTCACTACGGAGTTGCCAGCGCCAAGTCTCGTTAATACCTTCGATGGAACCGATCTCTTCACCGCCATGCGACATGACGAGATAAAGTCCAGGGCGGCCGACCACTTCCGCGATATAAGCCATTATCCCCCCGATTTTTTCGCGTCGCGACGAGGCGCAAATTCCTTAATGGCTTTCGACCAATCTCGCGCTCGCCTGTTCCGCAGCAATCAAGCTTCCGACACGCACGATGAGCCGGTCGTCCTCGAAGGGCTTTGCGACGATTCCCTTGTCTCTGAAGCCTGACGGCAGATGCTCGCGCCTCTCAGCTGTCACGAAGAAAAACGGAATGCCGCGATCCGCCAAAGCTTCAGCGACGGCGTCGATGGGGCCGCCGACGATGTTGACGTCGAGCAGGGCGGCGTCGATTTGCGCGCGGCTTGCGAGCGCCACCGCTTCGTCCAGCGTTCCCGCAGGTCCGATCACCTCGTGCCCGTTGTTTTCCAGCAATTCAGCGATGTGATCCGCCAAAAGGAACTCGTCCTCGACGACCAGTATCCGGCCCATGATCTCATCCCATCGCAGTAAGAATGCAATATTGCCGCCGCATCGAACTGGCGGCGAGGCGCGAGCGCCGGCGGAGTTGCCGGCGCTCGCCTGAAATCAACGCTTTGCGGCGATCTCGATCTGCGATTGCAAGGGCTTGAAAGCCTCATCGGCGATCTTGCGCGCCAGCGACGAAATATCCTTCGCCTGGCTGCTCAGGGCCTGAAACTGCTTGTTGGCGTGCGCCGAGGGCAGGGCGACGACATCGGACAGGGTCTTGGCCTTGGAAAGGGCGCCAGCGAATTCCAGCGTCAATTCCGCGTTCGCCTTCGCCGCTTCAAATGACTTGGCGGCCAATTCATTCCATCCCTTCGTAAGAATCGAAGAGCTGGCGAAAATAGCGTCGAGGCCACCCTTGGCGGACGCATTGAATTTATCGAGGCCTTCTTGGCCCTGCCGCAGTCCATTCTTCGCCGCTTCACGGACGGCATTGCCCTGCTTCTCGACGAATTCATTGTGATTTTGGATAGCGGCGTTCTGCATGTGATGGAACCCTTGTGCTTGTCTAAATTTTGCGGGCGTATCGTTCACGCCCGGCTGCATGCATTTCAAAACCTTTGCCGCAGCGCAACAATTTTGTGCAGCGCCGTCGAAGGGCGCGACGCAGCAAGATCGGCCTATGCCGCGCAAAGGCGCGCGTTTGCGGGCTCTCGGCGCTGGAGCAGAAGGAAGTCCAGGATATTCAATTAATTGTGATCGCCCGCCAGCCTGCGGCGCGAGAGTGAAGTTCAGCAGCCAGCTGGATCGACTGGAACGCCAGCATTTGCGGGACAGACCGAGTTAAGCCTCAGCTTTTGTTCGACAGTTTTCGGCCGCGCGCGCCAAATCCCATGCGGTGGCGCGGCCTTTCCGATTCTGATGCGATAGCTTATCAGCGCTCGGCGTGCGGGCCGCGCCAATGTGCGGGCCCAGGTATCGAAAGGCGTCGCCATGACTTACATTGACCTTGGATGCGGCGGCGGCTCAAAGGGCGCGATCAGCGCGGCGCGTGGACGGGCGGCGGCTTCGATCTGCGCCTGCGAGCGGTCGGTCCTCGACGCGCTCAATGAAATCGCCAATCTTTCCCGCGGCGAAGATCTTCACGCGGATTGCGGCGCCGACTCGTTGTTCTCGAACGCGACAGCCGAGCGACTTGAATTGTTCCTGGCCGCGGCAAACGATTTGGTCGCGGTCCTCAAGAATGAACCCGGGCGACGGCCAGTGGTGAAATTGAATGTTGGTCGCGCGCCTGTGGATGCGGAACTGAAGGCGCGGATCAGCAAACTTACGGAGCGCCAGAAGCATGTCTTGCGGCTGGTGTTACAGGGTTTGCAAAACAAGGCCATCGCGTTCCAGTTGAACATCACCGAGACGACAGTGAAAGCGCATGTCGGGACGATGCTAAAAAAAATGGGCGTGTACAGTCGTGCGCGGGCTATCGCCCTTTGCGCCAATGTCGATTGGGAAGAAATCGTCGCGCTGGGCGATTGAACGCGTGCTTCAGCCTGCGCGCCGCGGCAAATTTCACTCCGCCGCCCAGGCTCGCATTTCCGGCGACGTGGCCCTGGAAATGGAATTGAACAAGCCTTCAGCGGAGAACGGCTTGGCGAGATAGTCGCGCGCGCCGAGTGCGAAAGACGCGGACCGGAAAGCGTCGTCGCCCCGTCCTGTCATGACGATGACCGGGCAGTCGGGAGCAAGCTTCGCAACCTCGGCCAGAAGGTCGAGACCGCTGCGCCCACCGGGCATTTCGACATCGGTCAGAATGCAATCAATCCGCATAGACGCCCTGTGTTGGAAGAATTCGGAAGCCGAGGAAAAGCATTTTGCCTCGTAGCCTTCGGTCTCAAGCAACATTTCTATGGCGTTGCGCGTAATGGCGTCGTCGTCGATCACACAGATAGCGCCCATATCGATCCTCCCTGCGGACTCAAGACGTCAGGCTGCATGGACAATAGTTGAGGCGCCAGGTGGTTAACGGTCAATTAACGTACGGTGTCTATCCACATAAATCGTGCAGCAAAGCAAATCAGTCGCAAATTAAACCGCGTCCTGAATCAAGGAGATAAAGCAGAATTGTAGCAATCGACTTCAGCGATCACATGATATTGAACGCAGGATGCGGCAATAGGCCTGGGCCTTTTTTTGTTTGCGGCGATCGGCTCAGCTAAAGATAGATTGCGCTCAAGTCTATGCTTGGCGCGAGCGCTCGAAGAGGCATTGCGGCGCCGGGTGAGTTGTTGCCGCCCTTTTGCCACTCCCGGTGGAACATTGCAAAAACCTTGGTTCCTCGCTGCGACAGACATTGCGTGAACGCGCAAATGTTCCCTCGCCAAGCTCCTGACACGATCATCGACCTCTGCGGGCGTCGATTTAGCAAGCGTCATGCGATTGGCGCGGAAAACGGACAAGCGGGTGCTGGAAGGGGAATTCGTGGGGAGCGGTTTGCGTGGGCTGATCGCTGCTTAGCACGCCGAGCGACGGCGTTGATCAGCAACCGCCGAACCTTCGTCGTTCTTTATATTTCGCCAGGGAACATCCGAGCGATCCAGTGGTTTGCACAGCCGTGGCCGTTCGCTCCGCTGCGGCGATTATCGGGAATTGTGGGGGGCCTGATGGGCTATTCGCTGTTGAGCCGGCGCGTCTTGGTGGTTGAGGACGACATCATGTTGAATGAGGTCTTCTGCTACATGCTGCAGGACGAGGGAGCTGAGATTGTCGGGTCGCCGATTTCCGCGCAAGGAGCGCTGAAAATTATTGCGTCGGGCCTGCCAATTGATGCGGCGCTGCTGGACGTTAAGCTGCATGGCGAAAAAATTGATCGCGTGGCTGGCGCGCTCGCCCAACGCGGAATTCCGTTCGTGTTCGTGACGGCGACTGCGCTTGAATTGCTGCGGCGGCGCTATCCGCTCATTCCGCTTTGTCTCAAGCCGTGTGAAATGGACACGTTGCGCGAAGCGCTGCTTGCCGCCATTTGCACAGGCCAGCGGAGCGAGCCGTTGCGCCCGTAGCGCAGTGGCGACGGCAAATTCAAAAACCTGTTGATAGGCAGTGAAATTGGCTGGCTTCGTCGCGGTTGGGCGGTAGAGTTAAAACAAGCCCGCGCAACGCCTGTCGCCCCCCGATCCGGCGCCGCGCGGGTTAGTCGAGATTTTGTGTGTGTAGCGTCTTGGCCCCGGCAGCAGTTTGCTTCCGGGTTTTTTTTTATTGGGCCTCTCCGCCGCCCGGCCCCCCGAACGAGACGGCGGTTTCGCTATGACGCGACCTCTGCGGGCCGAGTTCATGGCGCTTAGATAATCTCAATCCGCTTGCCGAGTTTGTAGCCATCGGGACACAGTCGTGGGGGAACGTGAAGGGATGCGGCGGTTCGAGACATCGATGAGGAAAGGCGCGCCCAGGGGGCGGTTCACCGCGCCATCCGGAGTTTTCGGACGAAAGCGCGTCGTCCGGACGCGGCGCCATGCGCAAGGAACAACCTGAAGCCCGATCCGGACGCGCCATTCTCAGGCAGGCCGGCTATGCCGGTTCCAGTATCCCCGTGTGCTCGGCGACGAGTTCGGCGAATTTTTGGGGCCACGCGTCAGGCGGCAAATGGCTGAGAAACAATTCGCATTTGGAGCGCAAAAGACTGCCGTCATAAGTGTTTTGGTTGAACGTCGGCGCGTTGGCGCGTCCCTCTGGCCAAAACATTGTTTGGGCGAGATTGTTCAATTCGACGACGATCAGTCGTGGCCCGTTCTCACGTTGAATTTCAAGCAGCAAGCCGCAGTGATCGCTGAGATAGGTGGTGAGCGCGCCGCAGGGCTGGCCCAGCGCGGTCGCCGCCTGCTGCGCCTTGCGCGCGCCGATGAGCCGCGCTCGCGTCACGTGAGGAAGATAGCCGCGCCAGAAGGATTTGCGTTTTTGCAGTGAGGCCGGGTCGTCGGTCTGCAGTTCCGCGACGATGCAAAAGGACGTGGCGAGCGTGGGCTCCACCAGCCATTTCTCGACTTGCGCGAGTAGATCCTCCGGTATGTCGCGCCAATCGGCGAGATCGGCCCGGGGGTCGCCAGCGACCCGGAAACAGAGTTTTAACGCGCGGCGACGGCCTTCCGCGCTGGCCTGCGCGACGGCCCAGGCCACGACGCCGGAGATCGTGACGAGCTTGGCGTCGACGCGCAGGGATTGCGGGCCGCTCGCGCCCATGAGACCGCGCGGCCCCAGCAAATCCAACAGGGTTTCGGCGACAGTCCAGGCGTCGGCGTCGATCCGCTGCGAGGAGGCGCGCGCAAAAGCGCGCAGAACCGCGACCAGAAAGCCGGTCGCCTGAAGCAGGATTTTGACGTGAGCGTTTCGCTCGGCTTGCTCAATAAAGGACATGTCGCCCGAGGCCAATGCCGCGCCCGCCTTTTCCGCCGATGACGGCCCGTCGAACAAGGCCCAGCGCCGGGCGAAATCGCCAAACCGTCCCCAGAGCAGATCCTGCCGCGCCGCGACCCAAGCGCAGACCAGCGCCGTGGTCGGATGGCGGGGATCGAAATGGCGCAGCAGGGCGGCGCAAACACGCGTTTCGGCGATGCGCGGCTTCCATTCGGCCTCGGCCCACGCCAGCCAGGTTTCGACATCTCGGGGCTGCGCGATCCAGGGGCCGCGCCGCCGCCACAGCAAGTCGAGTGCGGCCTTCATCTCGCGCTCGTCCAAAATGGACAAGTCGCCGTCGTTCTCCGCCAGCTTTTTTGCCGTCCTTTCCGCAACTGGGTCTTTTGGAATGGGCTGCGCCGGGCCGTGGCGGCTCTCCAAATGCTGCGCCAGATGGCTCAGGCGCGAGGACCGGACGCCGAACAGGGAAGGGGGCTCAATGGGCGCCGGCATCGAGACCGTCCAGTCGCAGGTTCAGGTCGCGCAAGGTTTTCTCCACCGCCTCGCGATTGACCGCCATGATCAGCCGGACCTCGATGCGGCGATCGGCTTCCATCGCGCTTTTCTCGGAGCGCTGTTTCTCGGTCAGGCCCTCGACCGCCGGGCGCGTGTCGGCGTAGCCGCTGACGCCGATCAGGCTCTTGCCATCGGCGTTTTTCAATTCGGCGATGCGGGCGTCCGACTCGCGCACGATGCGATAGGCGGCGATGGAGCGCGCGGCGGAAAGATCCCAATTGTCGCGGAAATGATCGGCGGACTCGCGGATCGGCGCAGAATTGGTGTGGCCCTCGATATAGACGGCGTTGAGCACGCTGCCGGCCGAGAGCGGCGGGCAGGCGGCCGGACGCGCCGCGCCCGGAATGAAACAGGGAACGGTGTCGGCGAGAGTCACGCCAAGGATGCGGATGACCTCGCGCCCGAAAGGCGTCGGATCGGCCTGGGCGGATTCGAACAGGTTGCCGGTCGGCAGGCGCAATACGCCGCTGCGGAAGTCCGCCTCAACTTTTACACCCCTGGCTTCGAGCCTTTCCTTCAGCATCTGCAGGATTTTCGCGCGGGTGGCGTCGGCTTCGGCGAGGCGGTCGAGCAGGGGAACGACGCCCTGCGTCTTCAGATAGGCGACGAAATCGTCGAGCCTGTCGGCGCGTGTTTTCAGCGCGTCGCGCTGCGCCTTCATCTCTGACAATTCGCGCCTGACCTGATCGTAGGCCGGACGCGGAACGGCGTCGTCCATCATCACCAGCGACAGCGCGAGGATCATGACGAGAAAAATAAAGACGACGCCGACCATCAAATCAGCCACCGGGGCGAAGACGTCCTTCTTTTCCTCTTCCTCGACCTTGGCGCGGCGCACGGCGAACATCAGCGCGTCTCCGCCGGGCGACGACCCCGCGTCTCGACAATGTCGCCGACGTCGATCAACGCCGCTTCCAGGCTGCCGATGGATTTGGCGATTTCATTGTCATAGGTCTCGATGCACAGGGTGATTTCCTGCCCGAGGTTCTGCACCCCACACACCAGTCCCTCGAGAGTTTGCCCGACGGCGCGCTCGACCGAGCGGAAATTGTCGGCCTGCGAGGCGAGCGCCGTCTGCGCCGACGTCGCGGTCTTTTCGAAAGTCTCCACAACCTGCCGGCCGGAGTCCGACAAGGCGCGTATTTGTTCGGCGGCGCCGGAAAAGGTCTCCATTGCGCCTTGCAGCGAGACGCTCGCCTTGGTCAGCGGCCTGGCGGCGCCGGCCACCGATCCCGCCGCTTCGGCCAGCGAGCTCGACGCGCCGGAGACGACCAGCCCAGCCTTTTCCATGCGCGCATTCTGCGCGTCGAGACCGGACACGACATCGCCGAGTTTGGCCGAAAGGCCGCGCACGGCGCCGGCAAAAGTCTCTACTGTCTGCGACAGGAGCGCGGCGGAATTTTCCGCCGCGTCGGACACCAGTCTGGCGCTCTCGGCCATGCCGGTTGCGAGAACGCCGTGGGTCGTGCGCACATGATCGCCTGAGGCCTCGCTGGCCTGCAGCAGGCGCTCGGAGGCCGCCGTCAGCGCCCGCGCGATCTCGTCCACGCGAGATCCCAGCAGATCGGCGCCGCCGTTGGTCGCCTTCGCCGCGACCGACGCCGCGTCTTCGAGAGTCTGGCGGATTTTCGCGGAAAACGCCTGCGAGCTGTTTTCCGAGGCGGCGGCGAGCGCCGCTGGCATTGCCTCGATCCTGGTCTCGAAAGCCGCCAGCGTCGCCGTCAGGGCCGTCTGGCTCCGTTCGAAACCGACTCCCATGCGCAGCGCGGCTTCCGTCAATTCGCCGGCCGAGCGGCCGATCTCGCCGCCAAAGCCGGTTTCGGTCGCGCGGATTTTTTCCGGCAACGCGTCGAAAGCCGCCAGCGATTGCGTCATCTGCGCGCCAAAACCGGCGATGTGCGCGGCTATGGCGTCGCCGGAAGAGGAAATATGGCCGATTTTGTCGGAGGCTTCCGCGAAGCGATGCATCGCTTCGCGGAAGGAAAGGGTGGCCGAGGTCAGGGGCGTGGCGGCGGTCTCCATCGCGCCGGCCGCCTTGACGAGGTCGTCGGAGGCGCTGGAGACGATCTCGCCGGCCTGGGTGAGGCGGCGGTTCTGCCCGTCGAGGGCCTTTTCGGTCTGATCGAGCCGCCCTGTCAGGCGATTCACGGCAAGGGTGAAGCCGTCGATGGTCTGCGACAGCCGCGCGGCGGCATTTTCAGCGGATTGGGAGAACTTCTGCGCGCCCTCGGCCATGTGCGCGCCGGAGCTTTGGCCCGCCTGGCTGAGCGAAGCTGCAACGGCGGCGATGGTTGCGGACATTTCCTCGACCCGCGCGGAAAACGTATGCGCGCTGGCGCGGTTGGCTTCCGCAGCCGTGTGCGCCGCCGCGTCCAACGTTTGGCGCATGGCGGCGCTCATGTCCTGCGACGACTGTTGCGAAGCCGCCGCGAGCGCTGCGGGAATGCCGGCGATCTTCTGCTCGAAACCGGCGAGCGTCGTCGCCATTCCGTCTTGGCCTTGCGCGAGCGCCGCGACCATGCGCTGCACCGAGGCGGACAATTCGTCTGCGCCGCGCCCGATCTGGCCGCCGAAGCCGGCTTCGGCGTCGTGGAATTTGCCGGGAAGCGCTTCCAGAGAGGCCAGCGTCGCGCCCAGTTGCGCGCCGAAAGTCTCCAGATGCCGGCCGATGCGGTCCTGCATCATCGAGCCGAAAGCCGCGCCGGCGCTTTCCGCCACATTGGTGTTGGCCTGGCCGATGCGGGCGCTCATTGCGGCGATCTCGTCGCGGATCGGCGCGAAGGTTTCCGCGACCGAGGCGCCGACGCTGGCGGCGATGGTCTGAGGCAGCGCCTCAGCCAATCGTAATTGTCGGCGCAGCAGCATTTCCGGCGCGACATAGGTCGAAAGCGCGCGCAATTCCTCAAGCAGGAAATCCTCGGCGCCGGCCTGGGTCGCCGATTGCTGGCGGGCGATCACGCTCCAGAAGATATAGGCGAGGATGCCGGCGATCGAGGTGATGAACTTGACCGAACTGACGGCGAGAATGCCCTCGACTGCGATCTTGAGTTCGGCGGGCGCCAGCGAATCATGGCCGTCGCCGGCCAGTTTCAGCAGGGCGGCGGACAGGCCGACGAAGGTGAAGAACAGGCCGACCGTCAAAAACACGCCGGCGAGGGTGGAGGACCATTTCGGATAGCCATGGCCGGGAAGATAGGCGAGCGAGAAAAAATCCGCTGGGTCGGCATAGTTCGACGCGTCGCCATCCTCGAATTCGATGCTGGAGCGATAACGCCGCCAGGCCAGGGCGAGGTCGCTCTTGGCGAAGACGCGGTCGATCTCGGCGAACTGGCTCTCCTGCGAGCCTCGGGCCAGTCTCTGCGCGCGCACCGCTGTGGCCAGGCGCCGCAATTTGCCGACGAAACGCCGTTCGGTCGGAAGCAGCGCGCCAAGCCACAGCGCCAGGGCGACGCCCAAAATGCCCAGCGCCAGCGACACCGCCAGCGGTTTGCCGGAAAAAAGAGCGATTGGCGTCAGGACAATGTCCGCGAAACGATCCATCTGGCAGAATCCCGCTGGTCCGAGTGTTCAGCATCCCAATACGCAAGGGCGCTCAGGGCTTCGATGTCGTGTCAAAGTGATTCGTGGCTCTAAAAATGAGCAAAGCGCAAAAATTGGCGACGCCAACTTGAATAGCTGGCGCCGTCGTAAAAGGATTAGGCTGAAACCTTGGCAAGTTTGGCGAATTGGTTTTTCAAAGGCCCCGCCGATTCGACGATGATTTTTTGCGCCAGCGAAGACAGGTCTTTCGCCTGGGCGGTGAGCGCCTCAAACTGCTTCTTGGCGTGTTCGCCCGGCAGCTTGGCGGCGTCGGCGGCGGTCGGGGCGCCAGCGAGGGCGGTGAAAAATTCCAGCGACAGAGCCGAATTGGCCTGGAAAGCCTCCAACACCTTGGCGTTGAATTCGGAAAGTCCCTTGGTGACAACGGACGAGCTGGCCTCGACGGAACCGGCCGCGTCCTTGGCGACTGCGTTCAGCTTCTCGAAGGCTTCGCGGCTCTGCCCCAGACCCTTGGCGGCGGCCTCGCGGACCTTGCCAGCCTGTTCTTCGACGAGATGAGCGGGGAGTTTGAACACGGGGTTGATCATGTCTTGCCTTCTCATGGAAATCAGGCTGAGGCCAAATGGCGGAACGCCTGAACAAGTCCATGATTTAGAACAGCCTATGCTGCGACGCAACGAATTTGTGCAACGCAGCATTTCCCGGCGTTTCCGGGGGATAGGCCAAAAGCGTCGATTGGCGCGTTCTTCACCACCAAGGAGCCTTGGTCTGCCGATGGCGCGGGGCATCGCCGAGCAGTCGGGCGCTCGCGCAGGCGCTTTCCAGCCCGGACGGCCTGAGCCTCGCGGACAAGTTCGTGACGGCGGCCATGAGTTCGCGCACGGCGTCGCCTCTGCCGTCATTTTATCGCCATTCGGGACATTAACGCGCATACGAGCGTTTGCTGCGAACAGCGTCAAATAACGCGCCGCCTCGCTGAAGGCCTGAAGGAGGAAAGCATGGACATCAAGCGCAACGGCGCGCAGCCCTCAGGCACGGGGCCCGCCGACTGGTTCACCGGCGCGGTCCGCGTCGATCCGCTGTTCAGCGCGCCGGCCCCGGCCCGCGTCACCGGCGCCAGCGTCACCTTCGAGCCTGGCGCCCGCACCGCGTGGCATACGCATCCCCTCGGACAAACGCTGGTCGTCACCGCCGGTTGCGGGCGCGTCCAACGCGACGGTGGTCCGATTGAGGAAATCCGCCCCGGCGACGTCGTCTGGATTCCGCCGCGCGAAAAACATTGGCACGGCGCAGCGCCGACGACCGCCATGACGCATTTCGCCGTTCAGGAAGCCCTCGACGGCAAGGCTGTCGACTGGATGGAGCACGTCAGCGACAAACAGTATTTCGCCTGACGATTCCCCGAACCGAGTTCAGAGGAGGAAATCGATGCAAAAGCGCACTCTTGGACAAGGACTGGAAGTCTCGGCCATCGGCCTTGGCTGCATGGGGATGAGCTTCTCCTACGGGCCGCCGCAGGACGAGCGGGAGATGGTTTGGCTTGTCCACGCCGCCGTCGAACGCGGCGTCACCTTCTTCGACACCGCCGAGGTCTACGGTCCGTTCGCCAACGAGGAACTCCTCG
The DNA here is from genome assembly GCA_963828185.1 of uncultured Alphaproteobacteria bacterium. GTDB lineage: Bacteria > Pseudomonadota > Alphaproteobacteria > Rhizobiales > Beijerinckiaceae > Rhodoblastus. The sequence goes on from CAWHDV010000005.1 coordinate 11,120, forward strand.
GCGAGGCGCTTGAGCCTTTCCGCCACCGGGTGGTGATCGCGACCAAGTTCGGCTTCGGCATCGACCCGACCGGAGCGAAGCCCTGGCGCGGATTGAACAGCAAGCCAGAGCACGTCAAGCAGGTGGCCGAAGCCTCGCTCAAGCGGCTCAAGACCGACATCATCGACCTCTTCTACCAGCACCGCGTCGATCCCGACGTGCCGATCGAGGATGTGGCCGGGGCGGTCAAGGACCTGATCCGCGAAGGCAAGGTCAAGCACTTCGGCCTGTCCGAGGCCGGGATCCAGACCATCCGGCGCGCGCACGCCATCCAGCCGGTCGCGGCGCTCCAGAGCGAATATTCCTTGTGGTGGCGACAGCCGGAAGACGGCGTGCTGGCGACGCTGGAGGAACTGGGGATCGGCTTCGTTCCCTACAGCCCCCTCGGCAGGGGCTTCCTGACCGGCGCGATCACCGAAACGACGACCTTTGGCAGCGACGACTTCCGTTCAAGGCTCCCCCGCTTCGCGCCCGAAGCTCTCAAGGCGAACCAGGCCCTCGTCAACATGCTCGGCGAGATCGCCGCCCGGAAGAACACGACCGTCGCCCAGGTCGCGCTCGCATGGCTGCTCGCGCAAAAGCCGTGGATCGTCCCCATTCCCGGCACGACCAAGCAACACCGGCTCGAAGAGAATATCAAAGCCGCAGACGTCGAACTGACGCCGGACGATCTACGCGAAATTGATGCGGCCTCGTCGAAGATCGAGGTGCAGGGCGACCGCTATCCCGAATTTCTCGAGAAAATGACCGAGCGTTGACAGGCCAACAGAAGACCGAAGCGCTCACGAGCGCGCGATCATCGACCAATTCAGGCGCCCGTCGGGGCAGATCTGAAGCATCCGGTCTTGCGTGCGGCGGCGAATATTCGCCCCCCGCGGCGTTTTGGTTGCGGCAAGAGTTCTACGCTATCGTGAACCGCCCCCGAAGGTGAGGAATTGTCGATGACGGTCAAGAAGTGGCGGAGCCGCATGCTGGGAGATCGGGCCTTGAGTTCCCGAGACATTGATGATGGGATATGGTTACGACCCCATCATGTCCGAGCGATCGTTGAAGCCGCCGGTTTTTCGCACGTCGACCTTCGTCTTTCGATCGGCGCAAGACGGCAAGGATTTCTTCGAACTGGCCTACGGCCTGCGCCAGAAAAGGCCCAATGAGGAGCCGGGCCTGATCTATAGCCGCATCAACAATCCCGATCTGGAGATGCTGGAAGACCGGCTCGCCATCTGGGACGCGGCGGAAGCCAGCCTGGTCTTCGCCTCGGGCATGGCGGCCATTTCCACCACCTTATGGGCCTATGTCAGGCCGGGCGACGTGCTGCTTCACTCCGATCCCGTCTATGGCGGGACCGATTTCCTGCTGAAGAAAATTCTGCCGCAGTTCGGCGTCACGCCGATCGGCTTTCCGGCGGAGGGCGGCGCCGCGGCGCTGGCCGAGGCGGCGGAACGAGCGCGGGCCCGCGGCCCGGTCGCCGGGATTTATATCGAAACCCCGGCCAATCCGACCAACGGTCTCGTCGATATGACCGCGGTTCGCCTCGCCGCCGACGCCATCGGCGAGACCGCGCGCCGACCCGTCATCATCGTTGACAATACGATGCTCGGCCCGCTTTTCCAGACGCCGCTCGCTCTTGGCGCCGACCTCGTCGTCACCTCGTTGACCAAATACGTCGGCGGCCATTCGGATCTGATCGCCGGCTGTTGCTCGGGGTCGCGAGAGCATCTCGACCCCATCCGCGGCATGCGCACCATACTGGGGACGATGTGCGACCCGGAAACCGGCTGGCTGCTGATGCGCTCGCTCGAAACTTTGAAACTGCGCATGAGCGCTGCAGCCGACAACGCCCGCCAGATCGCCGCTTTTCTCAGCCAGCACAAGCAGGTCAAGACGGTCTGGTATCTCGGCTTGCTTCCGGCGGATCACGCCGATCGGGTGGTTTTCGAACGCCAGTGCAAAGGCCCCGGATCGACCTTCAGCTTCGAGGTCGGAGGCGGCGAAGCCGAGGCGTTCGCCGTGCTCGACCGCCTCAAGGTCATCAAGCTCGCGGTTTCACTCGGAGGCACTGAGTCGCTGGCCAGCCACCCGGCGGCGATGACGCACTCGGATCTGGCGGCGGACGAAAAACTCAGGCTGGGCATTACCCCGGCCCTCATTCGCCTGTCTGTCGGCATCGAAAATGCCGACGATCTGATCGCCGATCTCGACCAGGCTTTGTCAATTCTCGGGCGACCTGGTCGTCGTCGGTGAGGTCCTCGCCAGCGGCTGGAGGGCCAACTCCGGCCAATGGCGGTGTTCAAGGTGAAGCAATACGGCGTCCAACTGCGGAACGCTGGGGACCCTCTCGAGGCTGTTGATGATCCAGAAAATGCCGGCGCCGCGCGGTCGGCTTGATCGGAGATCGGCAAATGTCCGTTTTTGGCCCAGTTCGAGGCGGCCTCGATTTATTCGTCCAATCGTCGCGCGAAGGGCTCATTATTCGTCGCACGGAGCCCTATTTGAAATCTATGCGCTGCGTAGCTGCCGCCGGCGCCGTCGTGGAACATGACCGGAAGAGCCTTCGAGCCTGGACTCGCGCATGAATGATCAATTTGCGCCATGCAGACGGCCATTCGCCACGCCCGAAGAAGCGGTGACCGAACTCGAGCTTCTGTATTCGGCGTCGACCGACTCGCTGCGCGCCGCGCTCGACGATTTTCGCGACCGTCGCCTTGGCCCGTCCGAGCAGACTCGCCTTGGATTTCGTTATCCAGAGCTGCGCGTGTCGTATCTCCCAAGTGGCGACCGACCGTCCAATCGCCGCGCTTTCGCGAAATTCGCCGCGCCTGGCGTCTATGCGACGACGGTGACTCAACCGTCCGCCTTCAGAAACTATCTCCTCGAACAACTCCGGCCGCTGACCGCCGAATATGGCGCAACCCTCGAGGTCGGCTATGGCGGCCAGGAAATTCCCTATCCTTTTGTGACGGAATCCCTTGACGATCTCGGCGAGACCGTCACTGCGGAAGAGTTGGCCCGGGCTTTTCCGGTTCCGCTTCTCTCCCTCGTGGACGACGAAATCGCCGACGGTTTGCGGGAATTTCGCCAAGGGGAGCCGCGACCGCTGGCGCTTTTCGACGCCGTTCGGGTCGACTATTCGCTGCGTCGCCTGGTTCATTACACGGGCTCGGACTGGCGCCTGGTGCAGCCCTGGATTCTGTTGACCAATTATCATCGCTATGTCGATCAGTTCATTCAATGGGGCCTGGAGCAATTGCGCTCCGGCGGTCCCTATGACCGTCTGCACCTTCCGGGCAATGTGAGCGTCGACGCGAGCTGTCCGCCCGAAAAAGTCGCCGCGCTGGTCGGCTCCTCGCCGTGGCGCGGCTCGCAGATGCCCGCCTACCATCTTGCTACGCCGGACAAACAGGGCGTAACCCTTGTCAATATCGGCGTCGGCCCGTCGAACGCGAAGACCATGACCGACCACCTCGCGGTCTTGCGCCCGCATTGCTGGCTGATGGTGGGCCATTGCGGCGGCCTGCGCTTGTCGCAGCAGATCGGCGATTATGTTTTGGCGCACGCCTATCTTCGGCAGGACCACGTGCTTGACGGGCTCGTGCCGACCGACGTGCCGATACCGGCTCTGGCCGAAGTCCAGGTCGCCTTGCAGGACGCCGCCGCGGCCATCACCGGCGACTGCGGCGAAGCGCTGAAGAAACGATTGCGCACGGGCACTGTCGTCACCTACGACGACCGAAACTGGGAGCTGCGCTGGAGGCAGGAGCGTCGCCGCATCGACTTGTCCCGCGCCATTGCAGTGGACATGGAGTTGGGAACGGTCGCGACGCAAGGCTTCCGGCTGCGCGTGCCCTATGGCGCGCTTCTGTGTGTTTCGGACAAACCGCTGCATGGCGAGATCAAGCTGCCGGGGGCGGCCAGCGCCTTTTATGAGCGCGCAGTGTCACAGCACCTCAGGATCGGCCTGGCCGCGCTCGACCTCCTTCGGAAAAACCGAGAGACGCTGCATTCGCGTAAGCTCCGCTCCTTTGACGAACCACCCTTCCGATGAG
>CAWHDV010000006.1:0-75867 GCA_963828185.1 uncultured Alphaproteobacteria bacterium
TTCTTTTCCGGGCATCCCGTGATTTTCAACGCAATCCGTCATTCCAGGCCTTGTCTATTTCTCGCCATGCCCGCTTTGGGGAAATGGAGCCGGAGCCTATCTGGCGCAAATCTCGCCTCTGCGCAAACCGGGCAATGCGCGCAAACCAGTTCAGGCATGGTGTCGCGCCGTGATCGAGAAGATTGCCGCCTGCGATGTGAACTGGCACATGCGCGGTCAATAAACCGGGGCCGCTTCTTTCGCAACGCGCGGCGGCTCAAAACAGGCTCAGCTGCACCCCGCCGCCGGCCGGGCGGGTGAAGAGGTCCGTCCGCAGGCGCGTCTTCTGCTTGCCAAAGCCGATCTTTTCGCAGGCCAGTTCGAACCGCCGCCCGATCATCCAGGCATAGGGGCCGGTTCCGGTCATGCGCTTGCCCCAGGCGGCGTCATAGACCTTGCCCTCGCGGGTGGAGCGCACCAGCGCCATCACCTTGCGATATTTGTCGGGATGGGTTTCGAGCAGCCAGTTGGCGAAAATGTCCTGCGTCTCGAGCGGCAGCCGCAACAGGATATATCCCGCCTCGCTCGCGCCGAGCGCATGGGCGCGGGTCAGAATGGCCTCGATCTCGTGGTCGGTGACGCCGGGGATGACCGGAGCGACCATGACCGCCGAGGGCACCCCGGCTTGCTTGAGTTTTTCGATGGCGTCGAGCCGGCGCTGCGGCGTCGAGGCGCGCGGCTCCATCGCCCGCGCCAGTTGGCGGTCCAGCGTCGTCACCGACAAGGCGACCTTCGCCAGGCCCTTGGCCGCCATCGGACCCAGCAGGTCGAGATCGCGCAGGACCAGCGCCGATTTGGTGACGATGGCGACCGGATGGTTGGCCTCCGCCAGGACAGCCAGGATCGCGCGCATGGCGCCATGCTCGCGCTCGATCGGCTGGTACGGATCGGTGTTGGTGCCGATGGCGATGGTTTTCGGCTGGTAGCCGGGCGCCGACAATTCGCGGCGCAGGAGTTCGGCCGCGCCGTCCTTAACGAACAGCCGGCTCTCGAAATCGAGCCCCGGCGAAAGGCCGAGATAAGCGTGGGTCGGCCGGGCGAAACAATAAACGCAGCCGTGCTCGCAGCCGCGATAGGGATTGATCGACCGATCGAAGGCGATATCCGGCAACTCGTTGCGGGTGATCAGCTTTTTCGGCTTTTCATGCGCGACCTCCGTCTTGAACGGCGGCAATTGCCCCAGTAAGTCCCAGCCGTCGTCGAGTTCGACCCGCGCCTGCGGTTCGAAGCGGCCGCTGGCGTTGGACGTGGCCGCGCGTCCGCGTCGCCGCTCGGGCGCGACTTTTTCTCCCGGCGCCCCCGAGCAAGATTTTGCGGGAAGAGCGGAAACAGCAGGGGTCATCGTCGCCTCGCCTGGCCGCCTCGTGGAACAAAAACGATACATAGAACAGATAAAGAACATCAACCTGTTGTCAAGCCTCTTTGCGCGGCGGCGGGAAAAAGCTAAAGGAGGCGCATGCTCTCGGCCATCGTCCTCTCCCCCTCGCTCCGCGCCGGCGCGAAAGTCGCCCGCGCCCCCGAAGCCGTCGCGCGCTCGCTGGGCGCGCTGGTGCGCTCAGCCGTTGAGGGACTCCTGCGCGATGTGGCCATCGTTGGCCCAGCTTCGGACGATTTGGCCAAGCTGGCCGATCACGCCGGCTGCGCCTTCATCGAGGCTTCCTCCGCCCAGGACGGCCTGTTCCGCGCCTTCGCGCAGATGCGCGCGGAAATCGCCTTCGTGCTCGAGGGCGGCTATGCGCCTCCGAGCGGTTTCATCGAGGAAGCCAGCGACCTTTTCCGCGAGGCGGAGCATTTTCGGGGCGCCCTGCTGCGTCTCGCGCCCGACTCGCTCTTGACGCGCCTGGCGCCGGGGTTGGCGCGGCCGGTCGGCGCGCTGGTGGTCCGCGGGGGGCTCAAGGGGGCTTCGCCACGCGATCTCGACGACATCATCCGCCAAGCCAAAATCCGTCGCGCGCTAAAAGTCCGGGCGCAACGGCTGATCTGAATGGTTGACCTGCGCGATCCCTTCCTCGACGCAAAAGCCGTGCGCGAAAAACTCGGGCTTGCGCCGCACCCCGAGGGCGGAAAACTTTCGCGATCATCCGGACGACGGCGGGCGCGGCGCGGCCACCAGCATCCTTTTTCTTCTGGCGGCGGGCGAAAGCTCGCGCTGGCATCGCGTCGACGCCGCGGAAATCTGGCTCTGGCAGGCCGGAGCGCCGCTGCGTCTCGACCTTGCCGGCAAGTCGGCGCGGCTTGGTCCGGATTTTTCCGCGGGCGAAGTGTTGCAGGCGGTCGTGCCGAATGGCGAATGGCAGGCGGCGCAATCGCTCGGGCGCTGGAGCCTGGTGTCCTGCGTCGTCGCGCCGGCGTTCGAATTTTCCGGGTTTGAACTGGCGCCGGAAGGTTTCGAGCAGACGGGTTGAGGGCTGCGCTTTGCGGATTGGACCGTCCGCGAGCTTTCAGTGGCCCGCTGCCGAGAAAAATCCGGCTGCGGCGAGATCTTTCAGCAAGCGCTCCTTGATCGACTTGGTGAATGCGCAGCGATCCAGCGACGCCGCGTCAGTGTCAATGGCGACGCCGGGGCGGAACGCTCGCCCGGCCAGGTTCTCCGGCGCCCTGCGAGGAACCCAGTTAACAGCAGCGAAACAGTCAATTTGTTGCGATCGCCGTCGAGCTTGGCGATAATTCTCCGGACAGACGGCGATTGGGCTCTATTTCGGGCAAGTGACGATCGCTCGATCGCCAAGCCATTTAACGCGAGATGATTGCCAAAGCGATACCAGAGCCGGCTTCGCGACATGAGTGCGATTACCTGCTGACCGTGTTGGCTCCGTTCGTGCTTTTCCGCCTGCTCACGCCGCGAGCCTTCGAGGCGTTCAAGGGCTTCGTCTCGACGCCAACAACGACTACATGGCGAGCGGCCACGACGCCAGCCCGTTTCGCGGCCTGCTCGAGAGCGCTGCATTGATCGCCCGGGAGAATTGAAAAGCCCGGCGTCTGGTCTCCTTGCCGTTGCGATCATTGGCTGAACGTGTCGCAGCTGTCGATCTTGCCCGATTGCAGCCCGCGCTCCAGCCAGCTCACGCGCATCGCCGAGGAGCCGTGGGTAAAACTGTCCGGCACGGCGTAGCCTCGCGCCGACTGCTGCAAGCGGTCGTCGCCGATCGCCTGCGCCGTGGCGATCGCCTTTTCCACGTCGCCTTTTTCGAGCACCTGCCATTTCTGGTTGGCGTTGGCCGCCCAGACGCCCGCCAGGCAATCGGCCTGCAATTCGATGCGCACGGAGATGGCGTTGGCCTGCGCCTGCGACGCCGCGTTCTGCTGCTCCTGCTGCTTTTGCGAGAGAATGCCCAGCAGGTCCTGGATGTGATGGCCCATTTCATGGGAAATGACATAGGCGTAGGCGAAATCGCCGCCGCCGCCGAATTTGGTCTGCATGTCGCGGAAGAATGAGGTGTCGAGATAGATCTTCTTGTCATCAGGGCAATAGAACGGCCCCATCGCCGCTTGCGCCGCGCCGCAGCCGGAGCGCGTGGCGCCGTTGAACAGCACCACCGGCGCGGGGGTGAAGCGCACGCCCTTCTGCGCCGGCAGCACGTCTTTCCACACATCCTCGTTCTCCGCGAGGACGGCCGCGACGAAGCGGCCCATCTGATCCTTCGGCGCGCCCATCGGTTGTGAGCGGGCGACCTGCTGTTGCTGCGGCTGGCCGCCGGATTGCAGGCTGCCGACCATTTCAGCCCCGCCGATCAGCACGCGCGGATCGATGCCGAGCGCATAGCTGATCAGGCCTAGGACGACCATGGCGCCGAGGCCGAGATGACCGGAAGAGCCCATCCCGCCGCCGATTCCGCCGCCCATGCCCGAGGCAGCGTACTGGTCGTCGCCGCGACGGTCTTCGACATTGTCGGACTCGCGAAAATCTTGCCATTTCATGACACGTCGTCTCCGGTATCGCTTCGGCTTCGCTTTATCAGGCCGCGAACGCTTTTGGGAGGGGGCTGCGCCTCATTCGTAGGCGACGCTGAGGCCCAGTCGCTCGAAAGCCTCGTCGATCGCCTCGAGGATTTGCTGCAATTCGGTCATTTCGATCTCGGTTGCGTCATCGGGCGGGTCCCAGCAGACGAGCTCATCGAGGCTGACGGTGAAATCGGCCGCCTCTTCGGCGTTGGTCGGCGCCGGCGCGGGCAGGATGGTGCGGATGCGCCCGCGCCAGGCCACGCGGATCGCGCCTTCGGTCAGCTCGATTTCCGGCCTGTCGCCCCTCTTTCTGCTCATCGCTTGCTCCGGCTTCTCCGCCCATGAGGCGCGGCAGCATCATGAACCGTTCCGCGCCGCTGACAAGTCCGAAGCGGCCAGATGCGCCCGCGCGGAATGTTCGACCTTGCGCATCACGCTCGGCAGCGCGGCTATGCGCATTTCGGCAGGATCGAGCCAGCGGCAGTCCGGGGGCGCGGGCGCGCCCTCTGGCGCTGAGCCGACGAAGACCGCGAGATTCAAGGCGAAATGGGTGAAGACATGGTCGATCTCGCCGGCATGCGCCCAGCCAGATCCTGGCTCCGGCGCGGGCAAGGCGCCGTTGCGCCAGTGCTTCAAGGCCCAGTCCGCCGCCCGCTCGGCGCGCCAGTCCGAGCCGCAGAACTCGACCATGCCGCCAAGCAGGCCGCGCGGCGGCCGCGTGCGGGCCAGAACGGCCCCGTCGGCGCGGCGCAGGTAGAACACCGCGCCGCGCCGCAAAGGTCGCGGCTTTTTCGCCGCCTTGCGCGGAAAATCCTCAGGCCGATCCAGCGCGTGACCGGCGCAGTCTTCCCTCAGCGGGCACACTGGGCAGGTGGGATTGCGCGGCGCGCAGAGCGTCGCGCCCAAATCCATGAAGGCTTGCGCGAAATCGCCTGGCCGCCGCGTCGGCGTCAAACTTGCGACAAGGGCGGCAATATCCTTCTTGCCGCCGGGGAGCGCCGTCTCCAGCGCCATCAGCCGCGAGGCGACGCGCTCGATATTGCCGTCGACGACGGTCGCCGGTCGGTCGAAGGCGATGGCGGCGATGGCTGCCGCCGTATAGGGGCCGATTCCCGGCAGGCCGCGCAAATCCTGCTCGCTTTCGGGAAAGCGGCCAGAAAAATCAGCGACAATCTTGTGCGCGCAGGCGTGCAGGTTGCGGGCGCGCGAATAATAGCCAAGCCCCGCCCAGGCCTGCATCACCTCCTCCGTCGGCGCCGCCGCGAGATCGGCCACTTCCGGCCACAAAGCCAGGAACTTGCGGTAATAGGCCGCGACCGCCGTAACTGTCGTCTGCTGCAGCATGACTTCCGACAGCCACACGGCATAGGGGTCCGGTTTTACGCCCGGCGCGGCCCGCCACGGCAGGTCGCGGCGGTTGCGATCGTACCAGTCGAGCAGCTTTTTGGCGCGATGGTCGAGCTGTGGCTTGCTTTTGCGCATGGGTCTTCCACAATGGCGCATGGCGCCGTTCAACAAAAAAAAATCGTTTCCCGTCCCGCTCGCCGATCTCGTCGGCGGCGCGGTCGATCCGGTCCTCGCCAGGCAGGGCTTTGGCCAGTCGAGCCTCATCCTGCACTGGGACGGCATTGTCGGCGCGCGCCTTGCCGCCTGCTCGGAGCCCATTAAATTGCAATGGCCGGGGCGCGCCGTCCAGCGTCTTCCCGACGCGCCGATCGAACCCGCCACCCTGGTGCTGCGCGTCGCCGGCGGCATGGCGATCGAGATCCAGCACATGGCGCCGCAGCTGATCGAACGGGTCAACGCCCATCTCGGCTGGCGGGCCGTCGGGCGCATCGTCCTCCGCCAGGGACCGCTGGAGAAGACCCGGAAAGGGCCGCGGATCGGGCCGCCCGACGCACAGGCGCTGGCCGAGGCGACCCAGGCGACGGAGGGCGTCGAGGACGAGGAGCTTCGCAAGGCGCTGGTGCGGCTGGGCGCGCGGGCGCTGCGCGGGCCGGCGTCGCGCGCGTGAGGCGACCACCGCATACCCTCGGCTTATCCACTCGATATTTTGCGACTCGCGCCGCAACCGTATAAGAAGAAGCGCATTGCTTCCCTTACGCAGGATCCTTCCCATGCATCGCTTCCGGCTCGACGCGAATCGCCGTGGTTTCATAAAATTCGGCGGCGCGCTCGCGCTGGCCGGCGCCCCCTTCGCCGCGCTCGCGCAAGCCGCGCCGAAGGACGCGGCCTCAGCCAAGGCGCCGCTCGACCTGCTGATGGCCGAACAGGCCCTGCCCGACATCTGGATGGGCGACGCGAAGGCGCCGGTCACGATCATCGAATACGCCTCGATGACATGCAGCCATTGCGCCGATTTCGAGATGCACTGCTTTCCGCTGCTGAAGTCCAACTACATCGACAAGGGCAAGGTGCGCTACGCCATGCGCGAATTCCCGCTCGATCCGCTGGCCGCCGCCGCCGCCATGCTGGCGCGCTGCTCCGGCGACAAGCGCCAGGCGATGATCGAACTCCTGTTCCAGCAGCAGGCGAACTGGGCTTTCGTCAAGAATCCGCTCGACGGGCTGCGCAATCTGGTCAAGCAGACCGGCATGAGCGCGAAGGACTTCGACGCCTGCCTCAACAACCAGAAGCTGTTCGACAACGTCGACGCGGTCCGCGACCAGGCGGCCAAGACGTTCGGCGTCACCGCCACGCCGACTTTCTTCATCAACGGCGACAAGCGGCCGGGTGAAATTCCGCCGGACCAGCTCGACGCCGTCCTCGCTCCCTATTTCAAAAAGTAAAGGCAGAACATGCGCTATCTGCCACTCAGTTCCGACGATCGCGCCGACATGCTGGCGCGCATCGGCGTCGAGACCATCGACGATCTCTACGCCGACGCGCCGGCCGGAACCTTGCTGAAAAGCCCGCTCGACCTGCCGCGCCGCAAGACGGAGCTGGAGGTCGAGCGCCATCTCTCGGCGCTGGCCGCGAGAAACGTGGCGGCGGGCGCAAAACCGTTTTTTGTCGGCGCCGGGGCTTACAAGCACCATGTGCCGGCGAGCGTCGACCACTTGATCCAGCGCTCGGAATTCTTGACCAGCTACACGCCCTACCAGCCGGAAATCTCGCAGGGCACGCTGCAGGTCCTGTTCGAATTCCAGACGCAGGTCGCCAATCTCACCGGCATGGAGGTCGCCAACGCCTCGATGTATGACGGCTCGACCGCCACCGCCGAAGCGATCGCCATGGCGCATCGCGTCACCCGACGGCGCAAGGCGCTGGTGTCGGGCGGACTGCATCCGCATTACGCCGCCACCGCGCGCACGCTTTCGGACATGGCCGAGGACGAGATCGTCGTGCTGCCGCCCTCCCCGATGGCGAGCGAAGACCTGATCGGCGCGCTCGACGGCAGCCTGTCCTGCGTCGTCGTGCAAAACCCCGACTTTTTCGGCAACCTGCACGACCTGCGCCCGCTTGCCGAAGCCTGCCAGGCCAAGGGAATCCTGCTCGTGGTGGCGGTCACGGAAATTTTGGCGCTCGGCCTCATCGAGGCGCCCGGCGCGATGGGCGCGGACATTGTCGTCGGCGAGGGCCAGTCGATCGGCAACGGGCTGAACTTCGGCGGCCCGTATGTCGGCCTGTTCGCCACGCGCGAAAAATACATGCGGCAGATGCCCGGCCGCCTCTGCGGCCAGACGCTCGATTCGCAAGGCCGGCGCGGCTTCGTCCTCACGCTTTCGACGCGCGAGCAGCATATCCGCCGCGAAAAGGCGACTTCCAACATCTGCACCAATTCCGGCCTCTGCGCGCTGGCCTTTTCCATCCACATGTCGCTGCTCGGCGAGACCGGGCTGAGGCAATTGGCGACGATCAATCACGCCAATGCGGTCGCTTTGGCCGAGGCGCTCGAAAGTCACGGCGTCGAAGTGCTGAACCACAGTTTCTTCAACGAGTTCACACTTCGGGTGAAGGGCGACGCCTCAGCGCTGGTCGAAAGCATGGCGGCGCAGGGCGTGCTGGCCGGCGTGCCGGTCTCGCGCCTGCTGCCGGGCGCGGGCCTCGACGACCTGCTTCTGGTCGCCTCGACCGAAATCAACACCGACGCGGATCGCGCGGCCTTCCTTGCCGCGTTCGAGAAGGGGACCAAGCCATGAACCAGCAAGGCCGCCCCACACGTTCGGGCTATCTGACGGCGGACGCGCCGGAGACTTTTACCTCCAACCGTGGGCTCGAAATCGGCGAGGCGCTGATCTTCGAGACCGGCCGCGTGGATTTCACCGGCGTGGATCTCGACGCGCCCGCTCCGTTCAAGCCGCGCCTCGGCGGGCTGGAGCGCAAGAGCGAGATCGGCCTGCCGGGCCTCAGCGAACCCGAGGCGATGCGCCATTACGTGCGCCTGTCGCAGAAGAATTACGCCATCGATTCAGGGCCTTATCCGCTCGGCTCTTGCACCATGAAGCATAATCCGCGCCTCAACGAAAAAATGGCGCGGCTGCCGGGCCTTAGCGACATCCATCCGCTGCAGCCGGTCTCGACCGTGCAGGGCGCGCTGGAGCTGATGCAGCAACTGGCCGACTGGCTTTTGAAACTGACCAACATGACGGCGGTGGCTTTGTCGCCCAAGGCCGGCGCGCATGGCGAAATGTGCGGCATGATGGCGATCAAGGCGGCAATCGCCGCACGCGGCGAGGCGGCGACGCGCAAGGTCGTGCTGGCGCCGGAATCCGCGCATGGCACCAATCCCGCCACCGCCGCCGCACTGGGCTTTTCGGTGCGCGTCGTGCCGGCCGGCCCGGACGGGCTGGTGCATCCCCAGGCGGTGAAGGCGGCGCTCGGCCCGGACGTCGCCGCGATCATGCTGACCAATCCCAACACCTGCGGGTTGTTCGAACGCGACATTATCGAGATCGCGCGGCTGGTGCATGAGGCGGGAGCTTATTTCTATTGCGACGGCGCCAATTTCAACGCCATCGTGGGAAAAGTGCGGCCGGGCGATCTCGGCGTCGACGCCATGCACATCAACCTGCACAAGACCTTTTCGACGCCGCACGGCGGCGGCGGCCCCGGCGCCGGGCCGGTGGTGCTGTCCGAGCGCCTCGCCGCCTTCGCGCCGGTCCCGTTTGTCCGGCGCGACGGGGAAAAACTGGCGCTGGTCGAGCAGGCCGAGGGAACGCAGGCTTTCGGCCGCATGACGGCCTTCCACGGCCAGATGGGCATGTTCGTGCGCGCGCTGGCCTACATCCTGTCGCATGGCGCGGACGGATTGGCCAAGGCGTCGGAAGACGCGGTTCTCGCCGCCAATTACCTGCGCGTCGGCCTGTCCGACCTGATGTCGGCGCCTTTCGGCGACCGGCCCTGCATGCATGAAGTGCTGTTCGACGACAGCTGGCTCAAGGACACCGGCGTGACCACACTCGATTTCGCCAAGGCGATGATCGACGAGGGTTATCACCCCATGACCATCTATTTCCCGCTGGTGGTGCATGGGGCCATGCTGATCGAGCCGACCGAATCGGAATCGCGCGTGTCGCTCGAGCTTTTGCTGGCCACCATGCGCGATCTCGCCATGCGCGCGCGACGCGGCGAAAAGGAGCGTTTTCTCGGAGCGCCCTATTTTGCGCCAAGGAAGCGTCTGGACGAGACAGCGGCGGCGAGGAAGCCGGTGCTGCGCTGGAAGCCGCCGGAGCCGATCGCGGAGTGAGGCGGGCTTTTGTTTCCGCCCTCCCAAGCCGTCATGGCCGGGCTTGTCCGGACAAGCCCGGCCATGACGGCGGAGCGGTTCCTGCCCCCTCCTCCCGCCCCTTTTCCCCAGCTATTGCGCCGGCCCCGCTTGATTCCCCGCGCCGCATGGCGCCTTGTTCCTAATTCGGACTGGAGCGCGCGACCGGAAAAATATGAAATTCGACAAGCTGCGACTGACCGGCTTCAAAAGTTTCGTGGAGCCGACCGATTTCGCCATCCAGCCCGGGTTGACCGGGGTGGTGGGGCCGAACGGCTGCGGCAAGTCCAATCTCGTCGAAGCCATGCGCTGGGTCATGGGCGAGAATTCCTACAAGCAGATGCGCGCCTCCGGCATGGACGACGTCATCTTCTCAGGCTCCGGCTCGCGTCCCGCCCGCAACCACGCCGAAGTGTCGCTGGTGCTCGACAATTCGCGCCGCTCAGCCCCCGCCGCCTTCAACGACGCCGACGTCCTCGAAATCACCCGCCGCATCGAGCGCGAGCAGGGCTCGTCCTATCGCGTCAACGGCAAGGAAGTGCGCGCGCGCGACGTGCAATTGCTGTTCGCAGACGCCTCGTCGGGCTCGCGTTCGCCGGCCATGGTGCGGCAGGGCCAGATCGGCGAGATCATCGCGGCGAAGCCGCAGCAGCGCCGCCGCATCCTGGAAGAGGCCGCCGGTATCGGCGGTCTGCATTCGCGCCGCCACGAGGCCGAATTGCGCCTGAAGGGGGCCGAGGAAAACCTCGTCCGCCTCGAAGACGTCTTGCAGCAGATCGGCGGTCAGGCCGACGGCTTGCGCCGCCAGGCGCGCCAGGCCGCGCGCTACCGCACGCTCGCCGCCGAAATCCGCCGCCACGAGGCGCTGGTGGCGCTGATCGCCTTCAGCGAGGCGACGCGCGAGGCGGGCGAGGCGCACAGCCAGTTCGAGGCCAATCTGCTCGATGTCGCCGAGCGCACCCGCCTCCAGGCCGAAACCGCCCGCCTCCAGGCCCTCGCCGCCCACGCCCTGCCCGGCCTGCGCGAGGCCGAATCGCAGGCCGGCGCCGCTTTGCAACGCATAGTCCTCGCGCGCGAGGCGCTCGACGGCGAAGAAAAGCGCGCCAGCGAGCGGAAAACCGAGCTTGAACGCCGCATCTCCCAGCTTTCGGCTGATCTGGCGCGCGAACGCGCGCATTACGAAGATTCCGCCGCCGCTCTCGAACGATTGGACTCCGAGGACGAGGATCTCGCCGGCGCCGGCGAAAACGAGGCCGATCTCGTCGAAGAGGCCCGCCTCAAATGCGAAGAGGCCGAAGCAAAGCTGAAGCAATCGGAAAAGGCGCTCGAGGCGGCGCAGGACGCCTTCGCCAACGCCGAGGCGCAACGCAACGCGCTGGCAGAATTGGCGCGGCGCGAGGAGCAGGCTTTTCAGCGTTTCCACGGCGAGTTCTCACGCCTGACCGAGGAAATCGCGCAAGCGCGGGAAAACGTCGAAAATGACGTGGAGCTGAGCGAATCGCTGGCCGAGGCCGAGCGCCTGCTCGAAGCAGCGGCAGGAGCCGAGGAAGAGGCGCTGGCGGCCGAAACCGCTCTCGCCCTGGCGCGCGATGAAGAGACTTTTTTGCGAGGGCCGCTGGCCGAAGCCGAGCGCAAGGCGCAAAAACTCGAGACCGAGGCCGGCACGCTGCGCAAGCTGCTGCAATCGGCCAGCGAAGGAAAATGGCCGGCGGTGCTCGACAGCATCGTCGTCGCCAAGGGTTTTGAGGCGGCCCTTGGAGCGGCCTTGGGCGAAGACCTCGACGCCCCCGACGACGAAAACGCGCCCGCGCACTGGGCCGTCACCCAGAGTGGCGGCGATCCCGCCTTGCCCGCGGGCGCGACGCCTCTGGCCGACCGGGTCTCCGCGCCGCCCGCGCTTTACCGCCGCCTCGCCCAGATCGGCCTCGTTCCCCGCACGCTTGGTCCGACGTTACGCCAGCACCTGAAAGCCGGGCAACGCCTCGTGTCGATCGAGGGCGACCTCTGGCGCTGGGACGGTTTTACCCAGGCGGCGGAAGCGCCGACCCCCGCCGCGCGCCGCCTGGCGGAAAGGAACCGGCTCGGCGACATCGAGATCGAGGCCGAGGAGGCCCGCGCCGCCGTTGAAATCATGGAGCAGAAGGCCGAAGCGACGCAGGCGGCGGTGATCGCGGCGGTCGAGGCCGACCAGCGCGCCCGGCAGGCGACGCGGCTGACCCAGAAAGCGCTTGTCGACGCGCGCGAGGCCGCCGGCGCCGCCGAACGGCGGCAGGCGCAGTTTTTGGCCCGCGTCAGTAGCCTGCAGGACGCGCACAAGCGGGCGGAAGAGCTGCGCGACGAGGCGCAGGAAAGGCTCGGCGAGGCGCGCGAGGCGCTGGAAGACGTCGCCGAACCGGCGACCCTGCTCGGCGAGCGCGACGTCGCCCGCTCCGCCAACGCCATCGACCGCGCGGAAGCAGCCGAAGCCCGCGCCGCCCTGCAAGCTTTTTCACGAGACGCCGAGTCTCGGCTCCGACGGCGAGAGGCGATCGGCCGCGAAAAAAAATCCTGGCTCGACCGCCGCGCCCGTTCGCAGATCCAGACCGAGGAAGTCGAGGAGCGTCTCAACGAAGCGCAGGAGGAAATCACCCGCCTCGTTGACGCGCCGGACGAGTTTTTGCTGCAAAAGCGCGCCTTGACGCAGAAAATCGAAGAGGCCGAAAACGCGAAAAAGGCCGCGTCCGACGCGCGCGCCATCGCCGAAACCGAACTGGCGGAATCCGACCGCGCCGCGCGGGCCGCGCTGGAAGCGATGAGCGTCGCGCGAGAATTGCGCGGGCGCCTCGAGGCGCAGGCGGAAGCGGCCAAGGCGCGGCTCGCCTTTCTAGTGCGCGACATCGCCCAGGAATTGCAATGCCAGCCGCAGGGCTTGCCGGCGCTGGCCGGGATCGAGGACGGCGCGACCTTGCCGGCGATGGACCACATTTCGTCGCGCCTCACCAGCCTCAAGCAGGACCGCGAGCGGCTCGGCGGCGTCAATCTGCGCGCCGAGGAGGAGCTGGAGACGATCGAGGCCGAACATGGCCGGCTCATCGCCGAACGCGACGATCTCGGCGAGGCGATCCGCAAATTGCGCGCCGCCATCGGCAGCCTCAACAAGGAAGGGCGCGAGCGCCTGCTCGCGGCTTTTACGCGGGTGGACGCGCATTTCCGCGAATTGTTCGTGCTGCTGTTCGGCGGCGGCGCGGCGGAACTGCAACTGGTCGAATCCGATGATCCGCTCGAAGCGGGGCTGGAGATTCTGGCGAAGCCGCCGGGCAAAAAGCCGACGACCATGACGCTGCTTTCCGGCGGCGAGCAGGCGCTGACCGCCATGTCGCTGATTTTCGCGGTGTTCTTGACCAATCCCTCGCCGATCTGCGTGCTCGACGAAGTGGACGCGCCGCTCGACGATTCCAATGTCGAGCGTTTCTGCGACCTGCTCGACGACATGCGCAACAAGACCGACACGCGCTTCATCGCCATCACCCACAATCCCATCACCATGGCGCGGATGGACCGGCTGTTCGGCGTCACCCAGTCCGAACGCGGCGTGTCGCAACTGGTGTCGGTGGAGCTGGAGCAGGCGGAACGGCTGCTGGAGGCGAGCTGAGGCCTTTCCCGAAGCTGTCATTGCGAGCGGAGCGCGAACCGCGAGCCGTGGATTGCTTCGCTCCGCTCGCAATGACGGCGTTTTCCGCTCAGGTCAGGAGAGTTATTTTCCGTCCATTTCCCGCTCAATGCGCCGGTCTGGAATCAGCCACATTCCGGCCACCAGCACATAAAATGCGCCGCCGATCCAGGGGCTCAGAAACGCTCCCCCAATGCCGGTTACATAGAGCACGATCGAGATCTTGCCCTTGATATTGCCGCCGATGGCGCGATGCAGCAGGGTCTCGGCCCCCTGCGCCTTTAACAGGACCGCGACCAGCGCGGCATAGGCGCAAGCCGACGCCAGCAGCACGCAGCCATAAAGCGCCACCGGCATTCTGGCGAAATGCGTCCCGCTCGCCCAGGCGCTGGCGAAGGGCAGGAACGACAGGAAGAACAGCAGACCAACATTGGCCCAGAGCACCGCGCCATTGACCTTTTCCACCGCGTAAAACAAGTGATGGTGGTTGTTCCAGTAGATCGCGACGTAGAGAAAGCTCAGCACATAGGCGAGGAAGGTCGGCCAGACCTGCGCGAGGTCGGCGATATCAGCGCCTTGGGGCGCCTTCAGATCCAGCACCATGATGGTGATGATGATGGCCAGCACGCCGTCGGAAAAGGCCTTGATCCGTTCGCTCGACACATGCGCCCCCAAGCTTCGCGAAAAAGGCAAGACTAGTTCATTCCGTGGCTTGCCGAAAACCGCGCTTTTCGCGCGGGGACGATGGCCGGGCGCGGCAAAAGGTCTCCGACCTTTGGAGCGGGGGCCGAATAAATAGATTTAATCGTTGTTTTTCAACACGTTATTGCTGTCACAGAAAAGCCGCGCTTGTCTTGACAGCGGTTGATCGCGACAATATGGTGCGCGCGGTTCAAGAAGGGCGGGATGTCCCGGGCATTCTCCAGAATGCCCTGAGCATCCTGGGTACCGGTTCCTCATCGGGCCTCGTCCGGACGACCTCCTGCATGTGCCGCGGCTGCGATGAGCTGGAGCGGCGCCGGCTCCCAAACAGCGCCGGCGGCGAACTCGTTTGGAGACGGGCGATGCAGGATGGTCCAGATGATGCGGATGAACTGAAGGCGCGCCTCGCCAGGTTGACGAGCGAACTTCAGGCCCAGCGCGAAGCCGGCAAAGCGGCGGAGCGCAAGGCGGAAGCCGACCTGACCGACAAGGGCCTCGGGCAGGCGATGAGCCTCGGCTTTCGCGTGCTGTCCGAATTCGTGGCCGCCATTTTCATCGGCGCGCTGATCGGTTGGCGCGCGGATGTGTGGCTCGGCACGAGCCCGTTGTTCCTGATCCTGTTCCTGGGATTGGGAGTCGCGGCGGGCTTCTGGACTGTCTATCGCCTCGCGGTTCCGCCGCCGGGGCCGCGCGGCGGCGAAAAGCCGCCGCAGTGAAAACGTTTTGATTGGCGGGACCTCCCGCGAGAGATGAAGGGCAGAACATGTCGGAAGCTGGTCCCGCGATTGATCCGATCCACCAATTCCACATCAACGTGCTGGCGCCCCTGCATATTGGCGGCGTCGACGCCTCCTTCACCAACGCCTCGCTGTTCATGGTGCTCATCCTTGCGGCCGTGAGCTTCCTGATGATCGCCGGCACGGCCGGCAGCCATATCGTCCCCACCCGCCTGCAGACGGCGGCGGAACTGTCCTACGAATTCGTGGCCAGCATGGTGCGCCAGACCGCGGGCGAAGCCGGCATGCGCTTCTTTCCCTTCGTGTTCTCGGTCTTCATGTTCGTCGTCGTGTCGAACGTGATCGGCCTCATTCCCTTCACCTTCACGGTCACCAGCCAGATCATCGTCACCTTCGCCTTCGCGGCCTTCATCATCCTGCTGGTCATCGTCTATGGCGTCTACAAGCATGGCGCGCATTTCCTGAACCTGTTCGTTCCCTCGGGCGTGCATTGGGCGCTGCTGCCGTTCATCGTGCTGATGGAGATCATCTCTTTCTCGGCGCGGCCGGTCACGCTGGCGTTTCGTCTCTTCGGCAACATGCTGGCGGGCCACATCACGCTGAAGATCTTCGGCGGCTTCATCGTCATGCTGTTTGGCGCCGGCGCCGCCTATGCCCTGCTCACGCCGCTGCCCTTCATCGGCATCATCCTGCTGACCGCCTTCGAACTGCTGGTCGCTGTCCTTCAGGCGTATGTTTTCGCCATCCTCACTTGCGTCTATCTCAACGACGCAATTCACCCGGGCCACTGATAAATCTCATCCAACAACAAAAAGTCGCCCTTAAAAAATCGAATGGAGTTTCATGATGGATCCTGTTGCAGCTAAATACGTCGGCGCCGGTCTCGCCGCGATCGGCATGGGCGCCGCCGCCATCGGCGTCGGCACCATTTTCGGTAACTTCCTCTCCGGCGCGCTGCGCAATCCGTCGGCCGCCGACAGCCAGTTCGGCCGCGCCTTCATCGGCGCCGCGCTCTCCGAAGGTCTCGGCATCTTCGCCTTCCTCGTGGCGATCATCCTGCTCTTCGTGAAGTGACTTTTCACGCCGGCGGCTGTTTCGACAGCCGCCGGCGCGTTTTCCCACAAAACTAGGATCGACCCATGGCTCAAGACGTTCAGGAGCTCCACGCCGGAACCGTAGTTCCCGGCGGTCCCGCTCACGAAGGCGGCAACTTCCCGCCCTTCGACCCGGCCCCTTTCGCGTCGGAGCTCGTCTGGCTGGCGATCACTTTCGGCGCGCTCTACGCCCTGATGTCCAAGGTCGCGCTGCCGCGCGTCACCGGCATCCTGGCCTCGCGCAAGGACAAGATCGATTCCGACCTCGCCGCCGCCAGCAAGGCGCAGGACGAGGCCGCCGCGGCCGCCGCCGCGCATGAAAAAACCCTGGCCGAGGCCAAGTCCAAGGCGCAGGCGATGGGCCAGTCGGCCCATGCCGACATGGCCGCCCAGGCCGACGCCCGCCGCGCCGGGCTCGAAGCCGATCTCAACGCCAAGCTCGCCACCGCCGAGACGCAGATCGCCGCGACCAAGACCGCCGCCATGGCCAATGTCGACAGCATCGCCGCCGACGCCGCCCACGCCATCCTGCAGCACATCACCGGCCAGCCGGCCGACCCCGCAACCGTCGCCGCCGCCGTCGCGGCGCTGAAAGCCTGAAGGAGCGCGAAAGATGGACGCAGAATTTTTCGTCGCCTTCGGCTTTGTCGTGTTCGTGATCGGACTCGGCTATCTCGGCGTGCACGGCAAGATCGCCGACGCGCTCGACGACCGCATCGAAAAGATCAAGGACGAACTGGCCGAGGCCTCGCGCCTGCGCGCCGAAGCCCAGGCTCTCATGCAGAGCTTCGCCGCCAAGACGGCGGAAGCGGAAGCCCAGGCCGCCAGCATCGTCGCCCAGGCCAAGGCGGAAGCCGAGGCCATGGCCAAGGAGACGCAGCAGCGGCTTGAGGAATATGTCGCTCGCCGCACCAGGCAGGCGCAGGACAAGATCGCCCAGGCCGAGGCCCAGGCCACCGCCGACGTGCGCTCGGCGGCCGCCGACGCCGCGGTCAAGGCCGCCGAATCCGTGCTGAAGACCAGCGCCGCCGGCGCCGGCGGCGAGGGTTTTGTCGAGCAGGGCATCGCCAGCATCAAGACGCTGATGAACTGAGGGCTGTTTTCCTCTTCTACAGACTTCGCGAACCGGGGCTTGCCCCCTGCACTATCATCTAGAAGGGTCACGGTGACGCGCGCCGTGGCCTTTTTTATTGGCGCCCTTCGGCGAATAGCGCGTTAAGCCTATCAGCCCGACAATGATCAAAAATCGCCGGCTAGGCGGGACCTAAGCGGCCGACAGCGGCAACAAGATCTTCCTGTTTATGAACTCCAGACAGCGTAAACCTACGAACAGCGCCAGACTTTTTGCTCTCAACTGTATAAGTTATATCCGGCGGATCAGGCAGACCCGAAATAGCTAATAGATCAAGAACAAAAAATAAAATATACAGCGCGCCATAGCTGCTACGCTTACGTGTCACGATCCAGCCGTCGACTTCATCGCAAACCTCAAACACGGCAATCACCCCGTATTCCGCAAGCCCGCCGCGATGCCGTTGATGGCGATCAATATGCCCACCCGCGCCTTGTGGTCGATCTGGCCGGCGCGCCAGCGGCGCAGCAGTTCCGCCTGCAAGAAATTGAGCGGCGCTATATAGGCGAAGCGGTGGGTGATCGACCGCGCCAGCGCCGGATTGTCGGCGAGCCGCAGGGTCTGCCCGGTGGCGATCTCCAGGGCCGACTCGGTGCGGCGCCATTCCGCCTCGATCTCGGAGAAAATCGCCTCCGCCTGCGCGCGGTCGGGAACGAGATCGGCGTAACGCCGGGCGATGCCGAGATCGCCCTTGGCCAGCACCATGTCCATGTTCGACAGGAGCGTGCGGAAAAACGGCCACTGCTCATACATGCGCCGCAGCAGAGTTTTTCGGTTTTCCGCGTCGTCGCGCAAAAAAGCCTCGACGGCCGCGCCAAAACCGAACCAGCCCGGCAGCGCCACGCGGCTCTGGCCCCAGGAAAAGCCCCAGGGAATGGCGCGCAGATCCTCGATTTTCCGCGTGGCCTTGCGCGAGGCCGGGCGCGAGCCGATGTTGAGTTCGGCGATCTCGGCGATCGGCGTGGCGGCGTAGAAATAATCGACGAAACCCGGCGTCTCGTAGACCAGCCGGCGATAGGCGCCCATCGACAGGCGCGAAAGCTCCGCCGCCGCTTGCAGAAATTCCGCCTCTGGCTGCTGGCCGTCCGACAGCAGCGTCGCTTCGAGATCGGCCGCAATGAAGGTTTCGAGATTGCGGCGGCCGATGTCGGGATTGGCGTATTTGGCGTTGATGACTTCGCCTTGCTCGGTCAGGCGGATCTGGCCGCGCACGGTGCCGGGCGGCTGCGCCAGAATCGCCTGGTAGGACGGGCCGCCGCCGCGCCCCACCGCGCCGCCGCGCCCGTGGAACAGGCGCAGTCGCAGGCCCGGCATGGCGTCGAACAGCGCGGCCAGCGCCGTCGAGCCGCGATAGAGCTCCCAGTTCGAGGTCAGGTAGCCGCCGTCCTTGTTGCTGTCGGAATAGCCGAGCATCACGTCCTGCACGCCGCTGGAACGGCGGATCAACTCGGCCATGCCCGGCAGGGCGTAGAAGGCGCGCAGGATCAATTCGGCGGCGCGCAGATCCTCGATCGTCTCGAACAGCGGCGTGACGATCAGGTCGAGGCGCGCATCGGCCTCGTCCAGCATGCCGTGCAAAAGACCGCATTCCTTTTGCAGCACCATCACTTCGAGCAGGTCGCTGACGCTTTCGGTATGGCTGATGATGTAATGGCGGATGCATTCCGCCCCGATCTTTTGCCGCAACTCCCGCGCCGTCTCGAACACAGCCAACTCGTCGATCAAACCTTGCGAATAATCGATGTTGGGCGCGCGCAGCGGGCGCGGGTCGGCGAGCAAGCGCAACAGCAGTTTGATCCGTTCGGCTTCCGGCAGCGCCGCATAATCAGGGGCGACGCGCACGGCGGCGACGAGCTCGGCGACCACGGCCTCGTGCCGGTCGGAACTCTGGCGCAAATCGGTCGTCGCCATATGGAAGCCGAAAATCTCCGCAGCGCGGATCAGCGCCGCCAGCCGGCCGGCGACGAGCGCGCCGCCGTGATGGGCGACGAGGGAATCGCGCACGATGTGCAGGTCGCGGCTAAAGCTCCGCACATTCTCGTAGGGCTCGGCCGGGGCCACGGCGTGGCGCATGGCCTCGCCGCCGGTCAGCGCCGTCAATGTGCCGGCGAGCCGGGCATAGACGCCGATCAGGGCGCGGCGGTAGGATTCGTCGGCGCGGTGCGGATTGTGGTCGCCCGAAGCCTCGGCCAAAACCTCGAGCTCGGGCGTGCAATCGACCAGCGCCCGCGACATCGACAATTCCGCGCCGAGATGATGCGTCTCGACCAGATAATGCCGCAGGATCACGTCGCAATGCAGCCGCACCGTCTGGTCGAGCGTCCGGGCGTCGACGTTCGGATTGCCGTCGCGGTCGCCGCCGATCCAGTTGCCCATGCGAAAGAATGGCGGGACCTTGCGTCCGAGCCTTGTTTCCAGATCGGCGTAGAGCTTGGGAATTTCGCGGATGAACGTCGAGCGGTAATAGAGCAGGACATTGTCGATTTCGTCGCGCACGGTGAGGCTGGCGGTGCGCAGGATGCGCGTCTGCCAGAGCTGCACGATGCGGGCGTGCAATTGCGCCTCGTTATCGGCCAACTCGGCCGCGTTGCGGCAGGATTCGCGCGCAGTCAGCAGGTCCGCGACGGCGCGTTCGCCGTCGAGCGTCGAGCGTCGCTGCACTTCGGTCGGATGCGCGGTCAGAACCGGCGAAACATAGGAATTTTCCAGCGCCTCGCCGATTTTTTGCATCGAGACGCCCGCCGCCTCGAGGCGGTCGAAGCTGTGCGCCAGGCCGCCCGGCTGGGTGTGCGGCTCATGCGCGGCGCGGCGGCGCAGAAAATGCCGGTCTTCGGCAATATTGGCCAGATGCGAGAAATAGGCGAAGGCGCGGATGACGGAGACGGTCTCCGCCGGGGTCAGGCTTTCCAGCAGGGCGCCAAGCTCCGCGCCCGCCTCGGGATGCGACCGGCGCTGGTCCGCGACCGACAGGCGGCGGATGGTCTCGATGCGCTGGAAGATCGCTTCACCCTCCTGCTCGCGCACCGTATCGCCAAGAATCTGGCCGAGCAGCCTGATGTCCTCGTAAAGCGGGCGCTGCTTTTCGTTTTCCGCATGGTTCGCGGGCTCAGCGTCGCCGCGCGCCGGACTGGACGATTGATCCATCATTCGTTCCCCACTTTTTCCGGCCCTGCGTCTAACGCAACACTTACCAGATTGGATCGGGAGATGCGGATTGCAAAAATTCGGCGATGCGGGCGCGCGTCGAATCCGTCGCCTCGGCGGGCAGCGCGTCGAGAGGATAGAAGCCGGATTCGGCGATTTCCCAATCAGGCGCGCGGACTTGGGCCTGGCGCACGTTTTTCGCCAGGTAGAGCGCGACGTGGTCGCGGCGCGAATGGCGCGGGTTGTGGTAAAAGCCGATCAGCCGCGCCGGCTCGGTCAGTTCGAGACCGCCCTCCTCCGCAAGCTCGCGCTCCAGCGAAAGGAGCGCCGTCTCGCCGGATTCGACGCCCCCGCCCGGCAAATAGAAGCCGGGCGCATAGGTGTGGCGCACCAGAAAGACGCGGGAATTCGCGTCAAGCGCGATGACGCGCACGCCGAGCGTCATCGGCCTTGTCACGAGTCCGACAATTCTCTGCCCCTGGCGCACGAATTTGTGCCAGCCCGACATTTGCGACATGGATGTCCCTCGACTGGATTTGCCGGCCAATTCAATTTAGAACTAAACCAAGAAGCGCCTCCCGGCCAGCAAGCTGAGCCGATTCGCGCGCCGGCACGGATTATATGGAATGAGTTTGAAGAATTTTACCGAGCTGACCGAGCGCGAAATACTCGCCATCGCGATCGCTTCCGAGGAGGAAGACAGCCGGATCTATCTCGGCTTCGCCGAGGAATTGGCCGACCGCTATCCCGCCACCACCAAGGTGTTCCAGGAAATGGCCGCGGAAGAGGACGGCCACCGCCGGCAATTGCTGGAAATCTACCAGGCGCGGTTCGGCCAGAACCTGCCGGCCATCCGGCGCGAGGACGTCGTGGGCTTCCTCA
This sequence comes from uncultured Alphaproteobacteria bacterium, assembly GCA_963828185.1. GTDB lineage: Bacteria > Pseudomonadota > Alphaproteobacteria > Rhizobiales > Beijerinckiaceae > Rhodoblastus. The sequence continues at coordinate 21,029 of CAWHDV010000006.1, forward strand.
ACCGCCGCCCGACCTGGCTGATGAAGAACCTGCCGCTCGAAACCATCCGCCGCCAGGCCGAGGCGATGGAGGCGGACGCACAACGCTTTTACGTGAAAGCGGCGACGCAGACGCAGGATGTCGGCGTGAGAAAGCTTTTGGGCGACCTCGCCATGGTCGAGAAGAGCCACGGCGAGAAAGCCAGCGCGCTGTCGGAAGCCATTCTCACCGAGACCGCCCGCGATGAAGAGGGCAAGACGGCGCATCGCTTTTTTGTGCTGCAATATGTGCAGCCGGGCCTCGCCGGCCTGATGGACGGTTCCGTCTCGACCCTCGCGCCGCTGTTCGCCGCCGCCTTCGCCACCCACAACAACTGGAGCACATTGCTGGTCGGCCTCGCCGCCTCGCTCGGCGCCGGCATCAGCATGGCCATTGCCGAAGCCCTGTCCGACGACGGCTCGATCACCGGGCGCGGCGCGCCCATCATTCGCGGCGTCGTGACCGGACTGATGACGACGATAGGCGGCCTCGGCCATTCCCTGCCCTATCTCGTGCCCGACAGCTGGCCGCACGCCTTCTGGACCGCAACCGCCATCGCCGGCTGCGTGGTTTTCGTCGAGCTGTGGGCCATCGCCTATGTGCGCGCGCGCTACATGGACACGCCTTTCCTCAAGGCGGTGGCGCAGATCGTCGTTGGCGGCGCCGTTGTCCTGGCCGTCGGCATCTTGATCGGCGGGGCTTGAGGTTTTTCGCATGTTTCGCATCGCTCATTTGTCCGACCCCCATATCGGCCCGCTCCCCAAGCCGCGCTGGCGCGAACTGATCGGCAAGCGCGCGACCGGCTACCTCAACTGGCGTCGCGGCCGCTCGCGCGCGCATGACATGGACGCCCTGTCGGCGCTGGTCGCCGACCTTCGCGCGCAAAATCCCGACCATGTCGCCATGACCGGCGACATCTGCAATATTGGCCTGCCCGGGGAATTTCCGCTCGCCGCGCAGTGGCTCGGCACGTTGGGCCGGCCCGCCGACGTCAGCCTCGCGCCGGGAAATCACGACACTTATCTGCGGTCGAGCCTGACCTACATGACGCGCGAACTCAGCCCATGGATGCGCGGCGACGACGACGCGCAGGGCTTCCCCTATCTGCGCCGCCGCAAGGGCGTGGCGATCATCGGCTTGTGCACGGGCGTGCCCACGCTGCCCTTCGTCGCGTCGGGCAAGCTCGGCGATGGCCAGTTGACGAGGCTGGAAGGGATTTTGCGCGAGACGCGCGGCGAAGTCCGTGTGGTGCTGCTGCATCACCCGCCGGTCGACGGCGGCGGCGGCATCAGGAACCTCGGCGACCATCGCGCGCTGGCCGCCCTCCTGTCACGCGAGGGGGCGGAATTGCTGCTGCATGGCCACAGCCATACGATTTCACGCAAAAGCCTGCCAGGTCCCAAGGGACCGATCCCGGTGCTCGGCATCTGTTCGGCGTCGTCGATCGGCCGCAATCCGCGCCGGCGCGCCGCCTATTACCTGATCGACATTGACGCGAAAAACCGCCGCCTGGTGTTCACCGCTCGCCAGCTCGGCGCGGCCGGGCAGTTCAACACGCTCTCGAGCTGAGCCTTTTTCAGGCGGAAGCGCCGCAGCTTCTACCAAAGCACCTTGGGAACCCGGCGCTTCCAGCGTTCTCCGCGCGGCAGGCTGGTCGCCGCCTCGACACGGTCGCCATGGGTGATGCGGCCGCTGGCGGCTCGCGCTTGGGTTTTTGCCCCTTGGGTTTTTGCCCCTTGGGCCGCGCTTCCCTCGACTGCAGGGATGCGCCCGTTGGCGTGAACCGCCCTGGCCTCGCGCGGCGGCGCGGCAGTCGTGGCCGCCAAGGGCGTGGCCGCGAGGGGCGTGGCTGCAACAGGCATGGTTGCGACTGGAATGGCTGCGACGGGCATGACTGCGACGGCCGCCGACGCCATGGGCTCTTTCCGGACGCGCGCGCCTCCTCGCGCAACGCGCGAAGAAGCAGGAGAGCTTGCAGCTTGCGGGACGGACGCGGCTTTCGGCGGCCTGCCGCGCCGCCGCTTCAGCGGGGCGGACGCATCCTCAATCCCGGCCGCCTCTCCAACCGTCGCCGCTGCTTCCACCACCGAGGTCTTGATCGCCGGTTCGATGGCGTCAAGAATTCGGCGCGGGGACGGCGGCGCGGCTGGCGCGGGCCTTGGTTCGGGAAGCGGCGCCAATTTTGCTCCCAGCGGCTTTGTCGGCTTTGACGCAACCACAGGACGCGTGGCGAGAGCGCCTCTGCGTCCACGTTTGACTTCGACCGTAAAAGGTTTTTGAGGACGACCCACCCTCAACTCCATCAATGAGCGGGAAAACGAATCAATCTACAGCTTTTACTTTAAAACAAACCAGGCCGGCGCGAAAAGGGAATGCTCATCCAAATGATTGTTTCCACATTCTTAATTTTGCATGAATGACCCGCGCCGCGCCGGCGCGGACTTTGCGGCGCCAACCGACACCGCGCTGTTGCCTTCTGCATCTACCATAGATGTGACGGAATGCTGCTGTTGAAAAGGATTACGCCATGGTGAAAATCATTTTTTACGAAAAACCGGGCTGCGCGGAGACTCAAACCCAGAAGAGCTTTCTCGCAGCGGCTGGCTACCAGATTGAGGCGCGTGACTTGACGGCCGAACGCTGGACGCCCGCGGGCTTGCGCGGATTTTTCGCCGAACGGCCGGTCGCGGAATGGTTTGACCCGCGCGCGGCGAAGGTCCTCTCCGGCGAAATCGATCCGTCTCGCGCCAATCCGCAGGCGGCCCTGGTGATGATGTCGCTCGACCCGGACCTGATCAGGAGCCCGCTGCTGAAACTCAAGGGGCGGTGCGCCTCCGGCCTCGAAGCGGCGGAATTGGAAATCTTCCTCGCCGGCGGCCGCTTCGAGCGCCCCGACGCCTGTCTTCCTGCCGTGTGGAGCGGCGAATGATCGCAACCTGACAGGTCGAGCCGCTCCACAGAAACGCGCGGCGCAAAGGCGTTTTATACGTTGATCCACCTCCTCGGCGGGCGCAAAAAAGCGTCCCGGTCCCGCCTGACCGAAACGCTTGTGCAGCCTCGAGGAGAAAACGCGGAAAATCAGGTTTCGACGAAGGCTTTTTCAATGACGTAAGACGCCGGATCGCCGCTTGAGCCTTCGCGGAAGCCGCGTTCCCCGAGCATGCGGACGAGGTCCTTCAACATGCCCGGGCTGCCGCAGAGCATGACGCGATCATTGGCCGGGTCGAGCGGCGGCTGGCCGATATCGGCGAACAGCTTGCCGGATTCGATCAGATCGGTGATGCGGCCCTGATGCGCGTAGGTCTCGCGCGTCACGGTCGGATAATGGATGAGCTTTTCGCGCACGATGTCGCCGAAAAACTCATTGTCCTTGGCCGCTGCGACAATATCCAGCCCGTATTGCAACTCGGCCACCTCACGGCAGCCGTGGATCAGGATCAGTTTATCATAGAGGTCATAAACCTCCGGGTCCTTGATGATGCTGGAAAAGGGCGCGATGCCGGTGCCGGTCGACAGCATGTAGAGGCGCTTGCCCGGCAGGAGATTCGGCTGCACCAGCGTGCCCGTGGGCTTGCGCCCGACGAGGATCTGCTCGCCGACCTTCAGATGCTGGAGCCGCGACGTCAGCGGACCGTCCGCCACCTTGATGCTGAAGAATTCAAGGTCGTCCTCGTAATTGGCGCTCGCCATGCTGTAGGCGCGCAACAGCGGCTTGCCCTCGACCTCGAGGCCGATCATGGCGAACTGGCCGTTGACGAAGCGAAAGGCCGAATCGCGCGTCGTGCGGAAGCGGAACAGGCGGTCGGTGTAATGCTGCACTTCGAGAACTGTCTCGCGGTTGAACGCGCCGCCGCTTTTCTTTTTCGGCGCCTGGGCCTCCGCGGCGGGCGCAAGCACGGCTGCATTCTCGGCGGCGTCGCTCATCTTGACCTGTCTCCATAAAGGCTCAACGCCGATAAGCGCCGATCGTTTCGATCATGTGGCGTGGGCGAGGCTACAACCCGATTTCCGGCCTGGCGAGGCGAGCGAGGAGCGCCCCAACCGGGCGCCGTCGCGTTCTAAAATCCTGGCGCCGCTGTGAAACGCTTTGCGTCGACGCCTGATTGGCATCAGCGCAGGCAATCGCTTCAACGCGGCAACGGCTTCAACGTAGGCGCGGCGCCCCCCAATGACAAGAGCGCGCCTCGCCCGCATCAGCGATCCGATGCGGCTTTCCTATAGCGGCGCGGGAAAAAAGGCAATAGCATTTCAAACAGATAGCTCCATTATATGGGCGCTGAATACCAGCGATGTAAAGTAAAGTATACGGCCATGATATATACGTAGATCCGCCGGCCTATCAGCCTCGGCAATCAAGATATTTGTTGTTCTTGCGTCGCGAACGGGTCAAACGAGTCGTGACGCCCGCTATCAATTGCCATGCAGGCCAAAAAACGCCGCCCGCCCTCTGCGAGGGATGCGCTTTTATTCTTTTATTGCTATATTTTTTTTATAACTTTGCTCCGCCTGCAATTTGCTCGGCCTGCAAAGGGAAAGACCGCCTCTCGGCGGCCTCAGATTGATGACAAAGTCGCGTGCCGGGGTCACATGGTTCGAGACGGCGGCTGCGCCGCCTCCTCACCATGAGGATTGTTATTTAAAAACAATTAGTAGCCCTCATCCTGAGGAGCGCCTGAAAGGCGCGTCTCGAAGGACGAGGGCGGTCCACGGGTTTGTCAGCAGCCTCAGACCGCCTCTCGGCGACCTCTCGCGTTTTTCATGCTTTCCGTCCATCAGGCAAGAAGGAGGCGGCGCCCCTGCCATTGCCCTCTTTGGCGCGGCCGACGCCGACAAAGCCGACGCCGATAAATCCGGCGATCATCATGACCCAGCTGGAAATTTCAGGCACGGCCGAAATGCTGCCGCTGACCAGCGTTCCCGGAGCCGCCGATCCGGGAAATACGTAGTTTCCGCTCACCAACTCGCCCAGCCAGAAATTCGCGGCGCCCGCCCCGGTGGTGTAAAGGTTCCAATAGCCTGTCGTGTTCTCGGCCGTGGTGAACAGCAGGCCGTCGAGATCGACATTCGTCGCGCCCGATATCACCCTGTTATCGTAATACCACAGGCCGTCGGGGCTGGTCGCCACGCCGGGGAAGTTCGGATTGGCGACGACGCCGCTGATGGTCTGGGTTCCGATGGCGCTGTCGGCGCCCGTTCCGGTGATCGTGCCGGACATGGCGATCACCTCGCCCGCGACCACATCGACCGAACCGACGGCTGTGAGGAGGGAATCGTTCGAGACGAAATCGAACGTATAGACATTGGCGCGCGCGGCGGACGCGGCGAGTAAAGTCGCTCCCGCAAAAGCGAGACTGGTGAAGACTGACGCCTTTTTCATGGTCGATACTCCAGGCGGCGACGCCGCCCACCCACAAACGCGATCACGGATGCGACAGTGGCTTTTCCTCGCTCCGCGCCTTCGGTCCCGTCGGGTGATCCGATCTTCCTGACCTTGTTCCCGTCGGAAAACTTCGAACCGAATGTGAGTGCTACCCTAACGTCACTCTTCTAAAAATAATTTAATGTCCGCATGAATACTTTAACAGTCCGCCACACTCGCGAGCGATTGGCGCTATGCGGCAAAAATTATTACGTATTCAGCATCATGCAGGGCGCGAGATAACAATATTCAGACCACTCTCGTTACGTAAGACAAAAACACCTCAGAATTTTTGTGTCTTTAACCTTACCATCGCATAAAAAGGCCGGCGCTCAATTCCGGACGAATTCTTGGCGCGTCTGTTGTCTTCGGGCGTCGGAGGGTGAGAGCGGACGCCGAACTCAGGGGCGCGCAGGCGGCGCAGCGTCGATCGCCCTGTAAACGTCGAAGAAATCCCAGGCGCCGCTCACATGCGCGACACGCCGAAAACCCGCATCAAGCGCCGCCGCCAGCGCGGCCATGCGTTCGGGCTTCTGGCAAAACATGCCCGCGCGCGTATCGGCGACGAGGACGAATTTTGGCTTTGCGGCGAAAGCCGCGCCCAGCGGCGACGTCACCGCGATCGGGAAGTCGCAAAGCAGATGCTGCGGATGGAAATAGAGAACTCGCTGGAACCGCGCCGGTTTCGTAGTAAAACATCAAGCCCCGGTTGACGACGAGCGCCCGGTCGCCGGCCTTCAGCCCCGCCGCCGCAGCGGCCTTTTCCGCCGCCCTTATGCCCGCGAGATCGACGCCTCCGTAGCGCAATTCGTGCAGAGCAGCCACGATCGGACAAGCGCCCGCGGCGAGGAGCGCGACAAGCGCGACGACCCGCGCCTGCCGACGCGATGGCAATTCGACGAGATCAAGGGCCGCCCCGGCCAACAGCAGCAGGGGCGGAACCAGCGGCAGGAAATAATGAGGATAGGCGCAGCGCATGGCCAGAGCGCCCAGCGCGGCGCCCAACGCCCAGCAGGACGCCAGCCAGAACTCCCGCCTCCAGCCTCGCGTCAAGGCGCGAGCGGCGCAAAACGACCAGCATCGCGCCCGTCATCAGGACGAGCGCCGGCTTCAGCCCGCCTGGAAAGCGCAGCACGCCCGCGACGAAGGTGACATTGTCGCCGCCGAGGCGCCCGGCGGCGTCGACGATGACGGCCGTCCACAAGGCCAGGAAGTCGCCATGCGCCAGATAATAGGCGGCGAATCCCAGCGGCGCGACGGCGCCGCCGAGGACGAAGGCTGCGGCGCGCGACACCCGCTTGCCGGCCGCCATGGGCGTGAATACGATGGCGACCATGACGCCGGCCGCATCGAAGGCGGCGCTTTGCTTGACCATGAAGGCGCAGCCGAACAGCGCGCCCGACGCAAGCGCGTGGCGCATTCGCCCCCCGCTGACCGCCAGCGCCGCCAGCGCGCCAAAGATTTCAAAACCGTTGAGCAGCAGGGCGACGGGAACGTTCACCCCCTGCATGGCCAATGAATAAAACGGATAAAGCGCGGCGGCGGCGTAACCGACGCGCGGCGAAAAATGTTTTCGGCCGATCAGCAACAGGCCATAGGACGAAGCGGCGACGGCGAAGATGACCAGCCCCTTGAAGCTCGCCACCGACGCGCCGGCGACGAACTGCGCCAGGGCGTAGAGCGCGAAAAGGCCCGGCGGCTTGACGTCGAAGCGGGCCGCATAAGGCAGCGCGCCATGCAGCCAGTCGCGGCCGACAAGCGCGAAAAACGCCTCGTCGTCATCGATATTGCCGAAGAAGGGACCGTGCACGAGAACGGTCAAGGCGAGGATCGCGCCGATGATCGCGACCTCGCGCAGGACCGCCTTCCGCCGCGACGGGGCGCCGGCCTTCGCCGCCGCGCCAAAACCCGTCGTCAGTGAGGAATACAGCGTCATGCGGCGTCCATTTCGAAAAGCGATTGCTTCACCCAAAAGCCTAGCTTTTTCGTTTTAACGCGGGGTAATCGATGATGCGCCGGATGGACTTTATTCGACCTGGCGCGGGGCCCTGGCGTTACATCGAACGGTCCGCCGGGTTGAAGATGACTCCATTCTTTCCCAGAGTGGCGACCGTCATGGCGGGATCGGCCGACTGCTCCGTTCCCAATTCGGCTTGGAATACGAAGCCTGTCGCCCGAGCACGAGATGGAGGCCGGCGCCGGGGATCTGGTGAGGGCGCCGCCTCTTTTCAAAACACGGGGGAAAACCCATGATTGTCGAGATTGTGAAATTCGAACTGCCGGCCGGAACGACGCGGGCCGACGCCCTGGCCCTGTACCGCAAATCCGCGCCGCAATGGCTCGCCAACCGGGATTTGGCGCAAAAATACTATTTTTTTGATCCGGTTCGCTGCGTCGGCGGCGGTGTTTATATCTGGCGCTCGCGCGAAGCGGCGGAGCGCTGGCACGGCGAAGACTATCGCCGGATGGTCGGCTCCCTCTATGGAGCGGAGCCGCAGATCGAAATTCTGGACGCGCTCATCCATGTCGATCCGTCCGCCGGCGCGCTGGCCGAACTGCCCGCCTGAAAGTCTTCCGCCAAAAACAACTACCCAGCTATCGCTTGTCTGACATGCAGGGATTTCAATGGCTGGGATGGTGCTGCGAGAGAGGATTGAACTCTCGACCTCTCCCTTACCAAGGGAGTGCTCTACCACTGAGCTACCGCAGCGAAAACGTCCCAACTCTGCCGGCGTGGCGGCTGTTGGGGCGCGCGGTTTCTGCCACAGCGCGGCGGACATGGCAAGCCTCCGTTTCCATCGCCCGACATTTTGATCGGCCCGCGCTTGTCCGAGGCGACGTTCGCGCCTAAAACCGGCGCCGATCCCCAGAGATTTGTCCATGGACCCCGAAAAGCCCGCCTCCCCCGACACGCCGGCCCAAAAGGCCGAGCCCGCCGCCTCGCCGCAAAAGCTGGCGCAAAAGCAGCGACTTGCCGAGGCGCTGCGGGCAAATCTGCGCCGGCGCAAGGCGCAGGTTCGCGGGCGCAAGGCCGATCCTGACAGCAAAGCTGGCCCTTGAGGCGCTTGTCGTCTATATGACGCAACCACTCCGCCGCCGATGGCGCCCGTGAGCGGCAATCGGCGCGCGCGCCCCCAGGAATTTGAGCAAAGCGCGGAAACGAGCCGCGGCACAGCGAGGAGCAATGGATCGCATACGCATTGTCGGCGGCAGGCCGCTGAATGGGATTATTCCGATTTCCGGGGCCAAGAACGCGGCGTTGCCGTTGATGATCGCCTCGCTCCTGACGGATCGCACGGTCACGCTGGAAAATCTGCCGCGCCTGGCCGACGTGAGCCTGCTGGTGCGCATCCTTTCGAATCACGGCGTCGATTATTCGATCGACGGGCGCCGCCAGGGCGAGGAACAGGACGCCGGCCAGACCGTCCACATGACCGCGCGCGAAATCGTCGACACCACGGCGCCCTATGAACTGGTTTCGCGCATGCGCGCCAGCTTCTGGGTCGTGGCGCCGCTGCTGGCGCGCTGCGGCGTGGCCAAGGTCTCCCTGCCCGGCGGCTGCGCCATCGGCACAAGGCCCGTTGATCTCCTGCTGATGGCGCTGGAAAGGCTGGGCGCCGAGATCGAGATCGAGAACGGCTATGTCCTCGCCAAGGCGCCGAAAGGCCTGCGCGGCGCCGAGATCGATTTTCCCAAGGTCACGGTCGGCGGCACCCATGTCGCGCTGATGGCCGCCGCGATGGCGCAGGGAACCACCGTGCTGCACAATGCCGCGCGCGAGCCGGAAGTGCTCGACCTGGCGGAATTGCTGACGAAAATGGGCGCGAAAATCCGCGGCGCCGGCCAATCGACGATCGAAATCGACGGCGTCTCCCGCCTCAACGGCGCCAAGCACCGCGTCCTGCCCGACCGCATCGAGGCCGGCACTTACGCGATGGCGGTCGCCATGACCGGCGGCGACGTGATGCTGGAGGGCGCGAAGGCCGAACATCTGCAAGCGGCGCTGGACTTGCTGGTCCTGAGCGGAACGCAGGTCGAATCCTTCGAAAAGGGACTGCGCGTCCATCGCAAGGGCGGCGACATCCTGCCCGTCGACGTCGCCACCGCGCCCTTCCCGGGCTTCCCGACCGATCTCCAGGCGCAATTCATGGCGCTGATGACAAGGGCGAAAGGCGTTTCGCGAATCACCGAGACGATTTTCGAAAACCGCTTCATGCACGTGCAGGAACTCGCCCGCTTCGGCGCGCGGATAAAACTCGACGGCGACAGCGCCATTGTCGAGGGCGTCGAGCGGCTCAAGGGCGCTCCCGTCATGGCCACCGACCTGCGCGCCTCGGTTTCGCTTGTCATCGCCGCGCTCGCCGCCGAGGGCGAAAGCATGGTGCAGCGCGTCTATCACCTCGATCGCGGTTTTGAGGCGCTCGAGCGCAAGCTCAGCCGCTGCGGCGCCGACATCACCCGCATCTCCACCGGCGGCTAAAAAAAAGATCATCGGCGCAAATAAGCCAATGGCCGCGCTTTATCGAAAGCGCGGCCATTTTTTTGCATTGCCGGGGTCCGTCAAGGCCTCGACGACGCGGCGGTCCTTGCCGTTGGCGTGAACTGGGCGGCCGGGCCGGCCGAAGCGACCGGCGCCGCATTGGCGGACGAGGTCGCCGGACGCGCGTGGAATTCGGCGACCTGCTTTTTCGCCGCCGCAAGCTGGGCGGCGTCGAGCCGCGCGGCCATGTCGTCACGTTTTCTGCCGGCGTCGTCGTCGCCTTGTTTCGCCGCGGCGGCAAACCAGACATAGCTTTGCGCCATGTCCTGCTTCACGCCCATGCCCCGCGCGTAGAGTATGGCGAGATTGAACTGGCTGTCGCGCACGCCATAGTCGGCGGCCCGGTGGAACCATTGCGCGGCGCTGGCGTAATCGGGCTTGCCGTCGACGCCTTCCGCCTCGATGACGGCCAGATTGTGCATGGCGCGGATATTGCCCAGAAGCGCCGATTTTTGATAATAGTCGCGCGCCTTGTAAAGGTCGCGCGGCGCGCCGGAGCCCTTTTCGAATATGGCGCCGAGGCGATATTGCGCCTGGGCGAGGCCTTGCGCGGCCGCCTTCTCATACCAGCCGATCGCCGCCGCCGGATCGCGCGCGACGCCGCGCCCTTCGGCGAGACGCACGCCCATGTCGTATTGCGCCGCGGCGTCGCCTTTCTCCGCCAGATCTCTGACGCTGTGGAATTGCGCCCGGGACTCCATGGCCGCCATGCTGTTGACGCGCGAGATCGAGCCCACGGCGAGCGGATCGATCAGGCTGGCTCCGCGCGCCGGCCGCGGCGCGGGATTGGCGGCGGGATTTGCCGGCGCGACGGCCGGGGGAGGAACAGGCGCGGCGACGGGTGCGCTGGACGCGGGCGCCGGCGCGCTTTCGGCGTCCGCGTGAGTCGCTGCATTTTCCTGCGACGGCGCGGACGAGATCGCCGGGGTCTTGTCGGCGTGCCGGGGGCCGGCGACCGAAAGCATCGGCGGCGAGGCGTTGTCGAAGTGCGAATAGGCCTGGTAGGCGCCAAGCGCCAGCACCGTGCCGGCCATCACCAGCAGCGCCGGCAAGCGGCGCGCGCCGGCCTTCTCGATCGACGCGGTCGGGCGCACGAAGGCGGACACGCGCTCGGCGGCTGCGCCCGCGCCCAGGCTTGCTCCCAAGTTCGCGCCCAAGCTTGCGGCCTTGCCGCGCTTCTGACGTTCGGCCTCGGCCTTTTCCGCGATTTCGGCGGCGGCGCGCGCAGCCAGGGCCCGACGCGCCACATCGATATAATTGGCCTGCGCCGGCTTGGCCTTCAGCGCGGCCTCGTCATCGCGCAGCAGGGTGACCACCGGCGCGTCCTGCTCGCCGGATTCCGGATCGTGAAGATCGGATTCGTCGAGAGCCGCGACGGTCGCGCGCTCCACCGGGCGGCCGGCGCCCGGCTCCATCAGGAAATTGGCGTCCAGGTCCTGTTGCCGTGCGGTTGGCCGTGGCGGAGCGGCCCTTGCCGGAACCGGCGCCCGCACGGCTTCACGTTTTTCCGACATCATGCTGGATTGGGCGGCGCGAGTCTCGACCACGTCGTCTTCGAGCATGGCGAGACGGTCGACGACCTTCTCCAGCGTCTCGTGCACAGCGGACAGGGTCTGCTGGGCGCGCCGGTCGGAAACGTCGTGCTTTTCCCGTAGATCGGCGATTTCGCGCGCAGACTCTTCGTCGCGTTTCGGCGACGGCAGATTGGCGAGGGCCTCGCGAAACGCCAATTTGGCTGCGTCGCGTTCAGCTTCGCGCGAGGTTTCCAGGCGGCTCGCCAGATCCTCGAAGGCGCGCTCGAGCTTGGCGCCGGTCTGCGGATCGCCACGATCAAGCCTTTCGGACACTTGCGCGACCTGCCGCTCCAGCGCTTCGATCGCGCGGGAATCGGCCTGTGGCGCAAGAGCGGCGTCGAGCTTTTCGGCCAGCGCGCGCAACAGCGGCTCGATCATCGTCGGCGTCGGCGCGATGGCTTCGCCCTGGCCATCGATGCGGGCGGCCAGCGCCTGGTGCACGAAATCGAGGCGACGCGACAACTCGTCGAAGCGCGAATCCGCCAGGGTCGGCGGCTCGACCGGGACGACAGCGGCGCGCTCGATGCGCGAAGCGAGATCATCCAGCCGCGTCTCCAGGCCGCGCCAGCCGGCGGCGCTTTGCGCGAGGCCGGCTTCCTGCGCGCGGCCAGCCTCGCGCGTCTGCCGCGCAACTTCTTCCAGCCGTTCGGACAGGTCGGCGACCTGCCTTTCGATTCGTTCCATTGGCGCCATCTGCTCGACTGCGGCGGCGATCATCGCGCGCAATTGATCTGACTGGTCGCAGACCCTGAGGAAATCGGCGCGATCGGCGCCGCCGGCATGGCGCAAATCCTCGATCCTGGCCTCGACGTCGCGCAACTGCCGGGCGACGCCGTCGAAATTGGCGGAGGCGCCGGCTTCGGCCATGGCGCGCCGCAATTCGTCGGCGAGGGCCTCGATGGGTCCCAGCACCGTTTCGCGCAGCCCCTCGTCGCGCGAACGCTCGATGCGGTCGCCAAGCTCGTGTACGGCGTTTTCCAGCGAGGCCAGCTGGCTGCGCGGCGCGACATCGGCGAGCGCGCGGCCCATGGCGTCAACCTGCCGGGCAAGCGCCTCGATCTCGGCGGAAGAGGTCGGCTGTCCCCGCGTTTCGGCGGCGCGCAAAACAGCGTCGCGCGCCTGATCGACGCGCAGGCCAAGGTCGCGCATGGCGCCTTCGAGACCGGCGACCGCGCCGCGCGGCGCGACATCGGTCAGCGCCCGGCCCATCGAGGCCAGCTCCGCGCGCAGGCCGTCGAGGTCGGGGGGGGCGGACGCCGCTGGCGCCGCCACAACCGCTTCGACGCGGGCCGTCAGGTCGCGCAAGGCCTTCTCGACCTGGGCGCCGGAGGCGCGCGAAGAGGCTTCGGACGCGCGCAACATGGCGTCCTGGGCCTGGTCGACCCGGTTCGTCAGTTCGCGCATGGCGCTTTCGAGACCGGCGACGGCGCCGCGCGGCGCCACGTCGGTCAGGGCGCGGCCAATGGCCGCCAAATCAGAGCGCAGGCCTTCAAAATCCGTCGGCGAGGAAGGCGTGGGCGCGGACAAGACCGTCTCGACGCGAGCCGTCAGGTCGCGCATGGCCTTCTCGACGTTGGCGCCCGAGCCGGAAGCGCGCGAGGAAGCCTCGGACGCGCGCAACATGGTTTCTTGCGCCTGATCGACGCGGCGGCACAGGTCGCGCAAGGCGCTTTCGACGCTCGCGACTGCGCCCCTTGGGGCGACATCGGCGAGCGCGCCGCTCATGGCCGCCAGCTCGGCGCGTAATTTTTCGAGATCGGCGGGGCCGGCGACGGAAGGCGCGGACAGGACAGCCTCGACGCGCTGGGTCAGGTCGCGCAAGGCTTTTTCCATGCCGGCGCCCGCGTCGCCCTGGGCGCGCGAGGCGGCGGCGCCGGCGGTAAACTCGCGGCGCATTTCCTCGATACGGCCCGACAGCGATTCGATGCCATGCTGCAGCCGGTCGATCCGCCGGTCTTCGACGGGCGCGGGAGCAACGGGCTCGGCGCGTTCGAATTTTTTCGCGAAGGCCTCGAAACGCTCGTCGAGCAGCGCCGCCAGCGGCGGCGCCTCGGCAGCGGGCGGCGGCGCCTGGGGAGCGGGCGGCGGCGCGACGGATTTTTCGGCGACACGGTCAAGCTTTCGCGCCAGCGCCTCGAAACGCTCGTCGATGAGCGCGGCCAGCGGCGCCGCGACAGTGGCCGCCGGACGGATTTTCTGCGCGACGCCCAGGTCGAGGTCACGCTGGCGCGCGGCGATCGCCGAAATGGCGCCGTCGAGCGGGCGGCGCGCCGGCAGCGGATGAGAAGCCGCCGGCGAAGGCGTGGGTTCCGCCGGCGAGCGCGCGCCCTGGCGGTCGAGGCGGGCCATCAAGCCGTCGAAGCGACGCTCGAGGCGGGCGAATTGCTCATCGCGCGCGGCGCCGGGCGGCGTCTCCTCGGCTTTTTCTATTTTCGCGAGAATTCCGGACAGGCGGGCGTCGAGCTGGCGCAGCGCGGGCTCGTCAGGCAGGCTTTTGACCGGGCCCGGCGCCGTCTCGGGCCGCGGCGCGCGAGGCAGGCTTTCGGCGGACCGTTCCTTGGCGAGCAGGCGCGTCTCGATTTCGGCGAGACGATCGTTCACGCCGGAGATCATGCCTTGCAGCGGCCTGACGCTGTCCCGGGCGCCGCGCTGCAATTTCTGTTCAAGGCCAGCCAGCCGGGCGTCCACCTGCGCCAAGGCGTCGGCGCGGTCGCTCTCCGCCGTTTCGATCATCGTCGCCACATTGGCGATCGCCCGGGCGGTGCGCGCTTCCACGCGGCCGGCCTGGTCCTGGAACGCCGACACGGCCTGTTCGAGCAAGGCCTCGGCGTCGGCGGAAGCGTCCCGGCCAGTGCGGACGCGCCGCGTATCGACATGCAAATCGTCGGCATAGGCCTCACGCGGCGTTTTCGCGCGAAGCCTTTCGGGCGCAGGCGCCGCAGGGCGCAGGCGCGATTCGCGTTGCGATGCGAAATCCTCATCCCAGTTCGATTCGCTGAAATCCACTTCGTTGCGCGCGGCTGCGCCAAGGCGCGCGCGGTCGCGCCGCGTTTCCTCACGCCTCGCTCCGTCCCGCGGAACTTCCCGGGGACGGACCGATTCGCCGCGCCGCCTGCGCGGCGGCTGGCCTTCGTCAAACTCGTCGTCCATTTCATGGCTCAACCGGGCCAGCTGGGCCGCGACCGCCTCCAGACGCTCCTCGGCGTCGAAATCCTGGGCGTTCGCGCCGATCTCGGCGGCGCGGTCCGCTATGGCCCTGTTCATCCACTCGCCCAAGGTGACGCCGTCGCGGCGCGCCGCTTCCTTGGCTGCCTCCCGCGCGTCGAAATCAATGCCCTTGATGCTCCAGGGAACCGCCTTGTTCATTTTTGCTTCCCGGTTTGCCCGCCGCCAAGCGGAGTGATTCCACCTGACGCGCCGCCCCAATTGTGCGCGCGACTCAAAGCGCGACGAAGAGCGGCGGCCCTCGCATCAGCATTCCGCGTTTATGGTAAAAAACGCGTTAACATTGACCGAAGCGGGGATTTCCGTGTCGAAACGGGATTGCAAGTTGTGCTGACGTGCGTTACAACCTTGACGTGTGCTGCGTAACGATTCCTTATGCAATCAGGACCATTTTCATGAACGCCACCGCCGTCCTTCATACGCCATCCCCCGATGCAGCCAGCGCCGGCTCCGAACTGCTGACGATTGGCGAAGTCTCCCGTCTTTACGGCGTGACCCTTCGCGCCTTGCGCTTCTACGAACAGCGCGGCCTGCTCAAACCGATCCGGCGCGGAGGCGCCCGTTTTTACGATGGCGTGCAGAAGGTGCGCCTGCAGATGATTCTCAAGGGCAAGCATCTCGGTTTCACCTTGACGGAAATCGCCGAACTGCTTGAAACCGAGTCCGGCCGCGACAAGAAGAGCGACGATTTCGTCCTCGACGAGAAAATGGTGCTGTCGCAGTTGCGCCACCTCGAAGCGCGCCGCTCGGATCTCGACCAGGCGATCGAGGAATTGCGCGTCGCGCATCGCAAGCTGGTCGGCGGCGGACGCTGAACCCTGTTTGCCTCCGCCCAAAAGCGATTGGCGCGGGCAGGCGAACCATCACGATTGCTTTACTAACGGCGCGCCCTTCGCGCCGCTGACTGGATTACGTGGCGCGCCCCTTTGGCGCGCCTTTTTTTTCCTTTCACGGCCCCGCGGCGCAACCGCCCCCTTGTCATGACTGGCGTATTAGTTTATATATGAACTAATATAAAGCGAGCCCGAGTGACGCGACCCATGTCGCGCGCAAAATTCCGGGACAGGGAGGATGACATGCCGAGCTACAAAGCGCCGGTCGCGGACGCTCTTTTCCTGCTCAACGACGTCTTGCGCATCGGCGATCACGCTGGGCTGGCCGGATTTTCCGAAGCTTCGCCGGACATCGTCGCAGCCGTGCTCGAAGAGGCGGCCAGGCTGGCGGAAGAGCAATTGCAGCCGCTCAACCTGCCGGGCGACCAGGAGGGCTGCCATCGCAAAGACGACGGCGGCGTGACCACGCCAAAAAACTTCAAGGCGGCCTTCGACGCCTATGCGGGCGGCGGCTGGATCAGCCTGCCGTTCGACACGGTCTACGGCGGCCAGGGCCTGCCCTATGTGCTGGCGACGATCGTCAACGAGTTTTTTTCCTCGGCCAACATGGCCTTCGCCATGTATCCCGGCCTGACCGCCGGCGCCGTCGCCGCCTTGCTGACGCACGGATCGGACGCATTGAAGGAGACCTATGCGCCAAAAATGATCGAGGGCCGCTGGACCGGCACGATGAACCTGACCGAGCCGCATTGCGGCACCGACCTCGGCCTTCTGAAAACCAAAGCCGTGCGGCGCGACGGCGGCGCCTTCGCCCTCACCGGCCAGAAAATCTTCATTTCCGCCGGCGAGCATGACCTGTCCGAAAACATCATCCATCTGGTGCTTGCGCGCATCGAAGGCGCGCCCTCGGGGGTCAAGGGCATCTCCTTGTTCCTCGTGCCGAAATTCCTGCCCGATGCGGCGGGAAACCCGTCCGGCCGCAACGAAGTGTCCTGCGGTTCGATCGAGCACAAGATGGGCATCCACGCCAATTCGACCTGCGTGATGAATTACGATGGCGCGACGGGCTGGCTGGTCGGCGAGGAAAATCGCGGCCTCAACGCCATGTTCGTGATGATGAACGAGGCGCGCCTCGCGGTGGGCGTGCAGGGCCTGTCGCAATCGGAGGTCGCCTATCAAAACGCATTGGCCTATGCCCGCGAGCGTATGCAGGGCCGCGCCCTGTCCGGCGCCAAATTCCCCGAAAAGCCTGCCGATCCCTTGATGGTGCATCCCGACATCCGCCGCATCCTGCTGGAAATCCGCAGCTTCAACGAGGCGGGCCGGGCTCTCGCCCTGTGGGCGGCGCTGCAAAGCGACATCGCCCACCGCAGCCCGGACGCGCAAGCGCGCGAAAAGGCGCTCGATTATCTCGGCCTGATGACGCCGGTGATCAAGGGCGTGCTGACCGACCGCGGTTTCGACAATTGCGTCAAGGCGCAACAGGTGTTCGGCGGCCACGGCTACATCGTCGAATGGGGCATGGAGCAATTCGTCCGCGACGCCCGCATCGCCATGATCTACGAAGGCGCCAACGGCATCCAGGCGCTCGATCTCGTCGGGCGCAAGCTGCCGGCCAACGGCGGTCGCGCCATCATGGCCCTGCTGGCCGAAATCGGCGCCTATATCAAGACCAATGACGGCGACGAGGCGTTCAAACCGCTGTTCGGGCCGCTCTCGACGAGCCTCGGCCATTTGCAGCAGGCGACCTTGTGGCTGATGCAGCACGGCATGGCGGCGCCCGACAACGCCGGCGCCGCCGCCACCGACTACATGCATCTCCTGGGACTGGTGTTCCTCGGCTACATGTGGGCGCAAATGGCGAAGGCGGCGCAGGCCGGCGGGGAGGGGCGCGCAGATTTCGTGCAGGGGAAGAAGGCTTGCGCTTTGTTCTTCGTCGAGCGCATTCTGCCGGAAACGGGCCTGCGCCTCGCCCGCATCACCTCGGGCGCGGTCAACATGATGGGCCTGCCCGCAGAACTGTTTTGAGGGCGCGATCTCCCTTCTCCCGCAAGGGGAGAACGAGACAACGACCTTAAGCGTATGAATTCCAAGGGGAAACGTCATGACGGAAGCCTTCATCTACGACGCCGTCCGCACGCCGCGCGGGCGGGGAAAGCCCGACGGCGCGCTGCGTGAAGTCTCCACCCTGGCCCTCGCGGTCAGCGCGCTGACCGCGCTGCGGCAGCGCGCCCTGCCCGAACCGGGACTGGTGGATGATGTGGTGCTTGGCTGCGTCGATCCGGTCGGCGAGGCCGGCGGCGATATCGCCCGCGCCGCCGCCCTGGCCGCAGGCTTTGGCGACAGCGTCCCGGGCGTGCAGATCAACCGTTTCTGCGCTTCAGGCCTCGACGCGGTCAATTTCGCCGCGGCCCAGGTCATTTCCGGCCAGCAGGACCTGGCGGTCGCCGGCGGCGTCGAGAGCATGAGCCGCGTCGGCATCGGCGCCTCCGGCGGCGCCTGGCCGGTCGATCCCTCCATCGCCATATCCGCCTATTTCATGCCGCAAGGCGTGTCCGCCGACCTCATCGCCACCAAATATGGCTTTTCGCGAGATGATGTGGACGCCTATGCCGTGCAAAGCCAGAAACGGGCGGCTCAGGCCTGGGCGGAAGGGCGCTTCAAGCATTCGATCGCGCCGGTCCTCGACGTCAATGGCCTGACCATTCTCGACCGCGACGAGCACATGCGGCCGAGCGCCGACATGCAGTCGCTGGCGTCGCTGAAACCCGCCTTCACGATGATGGGCGAACAGGGCGGCTTCGACGCCGTGGCGATCCAGGCGCATCCCGAGATTGAACGCATCCACCATGTTCATCACGCCGGCAATTCCTCCGGCATCGTCGACGGCGCCTCAGCCGTGCTGATTGGAAACGCGCAAGCGGGCGCAAAACTCGGCCGCAAGCCCAGGGGAAAAATTCGCGCCTTCGCCAATATCGGCTCGGAGCCGGCGATGATGCTGACCGGCCCGGTTGATGTGACGAAAAAGCTGTTCGCCCGCTCCGGCCTTAGTTTCAAGGACATCGACGTCATCGAGATCAACGAGGCCTTCGCCGCCGTGGTGCTGCGCTACCTCCAGGCGTTCGACCTCGATCCGGAAAAGGTCAATCCCAATGGCGGCGCCATCGCCATGGGCCATCCGCTCGGCGCCACCGGCGCGATGATTTTAGGCATGGCCCTCGACGAACTGGAGCGAACCGACAAATCCCTCGCCCTCGTCACCTTGTGCATCGGCGCCGGCATGGGCACCGCCACCGTCATCGAACGCGTCTGATCGGGAGCTTTATGATGAACCTCACGCAATTCCGCATCGAGACGGATGCCGACGGCGTCGCGCTCGTCACCTGGGACGTGCCCGGCAAAAGCATGAACCTCATCGACGCGACGATGATGAGCGAACTGGAGCAGGTTGTCGACGCGACGACGGCGGACGCCAATGTGAAAGGCGTCGTCATCGCCTCCGCCAAGGATTCGTTCTCCGGCGGCGCCGACCTGACCATGCTGGAGGCCTCCGGCCGCGCGCTGCGGGAAGCCTCGAAAACCGAAGGCGCGGAAAAAGCCATGCAGGGCTTTTTCGACGCCACCTCGAACCTTTCGCGCATCTATCGCAAGCTGGAGACCTGCGGCAAGCCCTGGGCTATCGCGATCAACGGGACCTGTCTCGGCGGCGGCTTCGAGCTGGCGCTGGCCTGCCATTACCGTGTCATGGCCGACGACGAGAAGACCCGCGTCGGCCTGCCGGAAATCAAGATCGGCCTGTTTCCCGGCGGCGGCGGCACGACCCGCGTGGCGCGGCTGATGCCGACGCCCGATGCGCTGCAAATGCTGCTCAAGGGCGACCAGATCAAGCCTTCCGCCGCCAAGGCCAAAAACCTCGTCCATGCGCTCGCGCCCCGCGCGGAAATCGTCGCCAAGGCGAAGGAATGGATCAAGGCCGGCGGCAAGGGCGTCGCTCCCTGGGACGAAAAGACCTGGAGGGCGCCGTCCGGAAAGATCTTTTCGCCCGGCGGCATGATGATCTGGCCGCCGGCCAACGCCATTTATCGCCGTGAGACCTTCGACAATTACCCGGCGGCGCGCGCTGTCCTGCAATGCGTCTATGACGGCCTGCAATTGCCGATGGATCTCGCCCTGCGCGTCGAAAGCCGCTGGTTCGCCAAGATCCTGCGCTCGAAGGAAGCGGCGGCGATGATCCGCTCGCTGTTCGTCTCGATGGGCGAATTGAACAAGGGCGCGCGGCGGCCGAAAAACGTCCCGCCCTCGTCGATCAGGAAGATCGGCGTGCTCGGCGCCGGTTTTATGGGCGCAGGGATTGCGTATGTGTCGGCTCTCGCAGGCATTGAAGTGGTGCTGATCGACCGCGACCAGGCTGCGGCCGACAAGGGCAAGGCGCATGCCGAGGGACTTCTGGCCGGCGCTGTCGCCAAGGGGCGCAGCACGGAAGGCGCCAAGGCGGACGTGCTGGCGCGCATCGCGCCAACCGCCGATTACGCGGCGCTCAAGGGCGTCGATTTGATCGTCGAGGCGGTGTTCGAGGATCGGTCCGTCAAGGCCGAAGCGACCGCCAAGGCGCTGGCGATCGTCGGGCCGGATGCGATCTTCGCCTCCAACACCTCCACCCTGCCGATCACCTCGCTGGCGGAAAACTGGCCCAAGCCGGAAAATTTCATCGGCGTGCATTTCTTCTCGCCGGTCGACAAGATGCTGCTGGTCGAGACCATTTTGGGCGCGAAGACCGGCGACAAGGCGCTGGCGACGGCGCTCGACTATATTCGCGCGATCAAGAAGACCCCCATCGTCGTCAACGATTCGCGCGGCTTCTTCGCCAATCGCTGCGTGCTCAATTATGTGCGCGAGGGCCATCTGATGCTGATGGAAGGCGTGCCCGCGCCGATGATCGAGAACGTCGCGCGCATGGCCGGCATGCCGGTCGGGCCGTTGTCGCTCAACGACGAAGTGGCGCTCGACCTCGCCTGGAAGATCCTCCAGGCTTCCAAGGCCGATCTCGGCGAAAAGGCGGTCGATCCGGCGCAAGAAAAGCTTTTGCAGGAAATGGTGGTCGGGCACGGCCGCCTCGGCCGCAAGAACGGCAAGGGCTTTTACGATTACGCGCCCGGCGCGCCGAAAAAACTGTGGCCAGGCCTCGCCGACCTGCAGCCGAAAAAGCTCGATCCCGACACGCTGGATATTACCGAGATGAAACAGCGCCTGCTGGTCATCCAGGCGGTCGAGGCGGCGCGCACGGTGGAAGATGGCGTGGTGACCGATCCGCGCGAGGCCGATGTCGGCTCGATCATCGGCTTCGGCTTCGCGCCCTTTACCGGCGGCGCGCTAAGCTATATCGACTTCATGGGAACCAAGACCTTCGTCGATTTGTGCGACCGGCTGGCGGCTAAATACGGCGATCGTTTCGCGCCCCCCGCCCTGCTGCGCGACATGGCGCAAAAGGGCGAGACGTTTTACGGACGTTTCGCCAAGAAAGAGGCGGCGTGACGACGATGATGTCGAGAAAACTCACCGTCTATTTTTCGCTGCAAAGTCCCTGGGCCTATATCGGACATGGCGAATTGCTCGGCCTTGCCGCAAAACACGGCCTGCGGATCGATTATCGTCCGGTGGCGCTGAGCCAGGTTTTTCCCGAATTGGGCGGCTTGCCGCTGGCAAAGCGCCATCCCTTGCGTCAAAAATATCGCATCGTCGAATTGCAGCGCTGGCGCGAGAGGCGCGGGTTGCATTTTCACCTGCACCCCAAATTCTGGCCGTTCGACCCCGCGCCCGGCGACCGGATCATCTGCGCCATGCAGGCTGAGGGCGCCGATCCCGCCAGTTTTATCGGCGCGGCCTTTGCCGGCATTTTCGAGCGCGAGCGTAATCTCGCCGACAAGGCCGAGATTACGGCGATCCTGCGCGAAATCCGGCTATGAGCCGCATTGGCTCGAGCTTGGCGAAAGCGGCGAGGCCGAAATCGAGTACCAGCGCAATCTCGTGCTGGCGCTCGAAGCCGGCGTGTTCGGTTCGCCTTCCTATGTGCTCGATGGCGAGGTTTTCTGGGGCCAGGACCGGCTAGAACTGCTCGACGCCGCCCTGATGAGCGGCCGCAAGCCTTTCAGTCCGGAGGCCTGATCCGCCGCTCGAACGCAACAAGCCGCCTCGGGCGGGGCGGCTTGGGTCGAGAAACCGGAAGATGCAGCCTTCAGGCGGCCTGCGCGAGACCGCGGGCCTTGCTCTTGTATCCGCCGAGGCCGACGCCAACGAAGCCCAATAGCATCAGCGCCCATGTCGAAGGTTCGGGCACGGCGCCGGGAAGGCTTATGGCATTGCCCGCGTCTGAAACGATGACGGGCGAATTGCCGGTCGATGAGCCTATGGTTCCAAGCGCCGAAAGTCCGCCATTGACTTCAGATACGATGAAACTGCTCGGGCTCGACGGCGAATAGTTGGTATAGAGAAGATCGAGCGTATAGGAATTGCCAGCCTGGGTCGCGATCGTCTGCGAAAAAGTGTCGTACGATCCCTTGGTCAAACCGCCGAACTGCAGCGCCGGAACCGACGAGCCGTCGCCGATTTCGAACGCGTCACTACCATTGGCCGCCTTTGTCAACGTCCAGTCGGCGCCCAGGAGGTTGTTTCCGCTGCCATCCAGAAAAAGACCGTTGTCTTTCGAGAATTCCCAGGCCAGTGGCTGGTAGCCGCTGATGGCGATTGTCGTTTCGGCCCCTGACGCCGTGAAGGTCAGCGCGTAAGGCGTATTCGTCTGGCTCGCGGCATTGGTCAGGGAGAGCAGGACGGTCGCCTGCGCCGCCCCAAGCGGCATCATGCTCGCGGCGATCAACGAAACATTCACGGCGAAATTGCGGAACTTCATCTTGCGAACCCCAAAAGCGAAAGTCACTGATTCGACAGAATTTCGTAACGTCAGCCTACCCACAACCCGCGAGTTGACGCAAGCGTCTCCAAGTTGTGCAATTCCGATATAGCGAGAAATATTTAACATGACCTCAAGCTGATAAATAATCATTGGCTTGGGCTCGCCTGGACTTCACCGCTATTCAGGACTGCGTACGGTCCTGGGCTTGACGCCAATAACGGCGACGCCAGGGGTCATTTTCAACGCGGCCTGCGCCGGCGCGTCCGTCCGGAAAAAAGCGGGTTCCTCTTTTCCGGATCATGCATTAGTAACGTCCCTGTTCGATCGAAAGGTTCAGTTTGTGAGCAACAAACGCATACTGGTCACCGGCGCGGCCGGATTTATCGGTTCGGCCGTCGCGCGACGGATCATCCGCGAAACCCCGCACGAAGTGCTGGTGTTCGACAAGCTGACCTATGCCGGCAATCTCGCCTCGCTGGCGCCGATCGCCGCCGATCCGCGCTATGGCTTCGTGCGCGGCGATATCTGCGACGCCTCGGCGGTGCGGGCGGCGCTGAAAACCTTCCAGCCCGACTGGGTGATGCATCTCGCCGCCGAAAGCCATGTCGACCGCTCCATCGACGGACCCGGCGAATTCATCCAGACCAATCTTGTCGGCACCTATGTGATGTTGCAGGAATCGCTGCATTTCTGGCGCGACCTCGCGCCCGAAAAGGCAAAAGGCTTCCGCTTCCATCACATCTCCACCGACGAAGTCTTCGGCTCGCTGGGCGAAGACGGCCTGTTCCGCGAGGACAGCGCTTACGCGCCGAACTCGCCCTATTCCGCCTCCAAGGCCGGCTCCGACCATCTGGCCCGCGCCTGGCTGCACACCTACGGCCTGCCGGTCGTCGCCACCAATTGTTCGAACAATTACGGCCCCTATCATTTCCCGGAAAAGCTGATCCCGCTGATCATCCTCAATGCGCTGGAAGGAAAGAAGCTTCCGGTCTACGGCGCGGGCGAGAACATCCGCGACTGGCTGTTCGTCGACGACCACGCCGAAGCCCTGCTGAGGGTGGTGGAAAAGGGCCGCGTCGGCGAGAGCTACAATATCGGCGGCGTCAACGAGCGCCGCAACATCGACGTCGTCCACGCCATCTGCGATCTCGTCGACGAACTCGCGCCCAATGCGGAGATCGGCCCGCGCCGCAGCCTGATTTCCTTCGTCACGGACCGCCCGGGCCACGACCTGCGCTACGCCATCGATTGCGGCAAGATCGCGCGTGAACTCGACTGGCGGCCGCGCGAGACCTTCGAGAGCGGCTTGCGGAAAACCGTGCAATGGTATCTCGACAATCGCCAGTGGTGGGGCGACATCCGCTCCGGCCGCTACCGCGGCGAGCGGCTGGGAACTCTGGTCGGTTAAAAAGGGATTTTCGATGAGCGCGATCAAGGTCGAGGCGACCGCCATTCCCGATGTGAAGATCATCACGCCGCGCAAGCACGGCGATCACCGCGGCTTCTTTTCCGAGGTTTATGTCCGCAAGGATTTCGTCGAAGCCGGGATCGATCTCGATTTCGTGCAGGACAATCATTCGCTGTCGGCGGAGGTCGGCACCTTGCGCGGCCTGCATTTCCAGTCCGCGCCCTTCGCGCAGGACAAACTCGTCCGCGTCCCCCGTGGCAAGATCCTCGATGTCGCCGTGGACCTGAGGCGCTCGTCGCCGACCTATGGCCAGCATGTCGCCGTCGAATTGTCGGCCGAAAACTGGCGGCAATTGCTGGTCCCCATCGGTTTCGCGCACGGCTTTGTCACCCTGGAGCCCGAGACCGAGGTCATGTACAAGGTGACCAATTATTACGCGCCGACCAATGACCACGGCCTCGCCTGGGACGATCCGGAGCTGGCGATCGACTGGCCCTTCCCCGCCGAAAAAATCGTGCTGTCCGACAAGGACAGGAAGCACCCGCGCTTGCGCGACCTGCCCAAGATTTTCGACTGAGGCCGCCCATGCGCCTGATCGTCACCGGCACGCAAGGACAGGTCGCCCGCGCCCTCCTCGAACGCGGAGCGGCGGAAAAAATCAACATTGTCGCCGTCGGGCGCCCCGAGCTCGATCTCGCCGATCCCCCAAGCGTCGAGCGGGCGCTGGCCCAAGTCGCAGGCGGCATGATCGAAGGCGACGTGATCGTCAACGCCGCCGCCTATACGGCGGTGGACAAGGCCGAATCCGAAGAGGCGCTGGCGTCGCGCGTCAACGGCGAAGGCGCGGGCGCGGTGGCGCGCGCCGCCGCCGCGCGCGGCCTGCCGCTGCTCCATCT
Source organism: uncultured Alphaproteobacteria bacterium (assembly GCA_963828185.1). GTDB lineage: Bacteria > Pseudomonadota > Alphaproteobacteria > Rhizobiales > Beijerinckiaceae > Rhodoblastus. The sequence goes on from CAWHDV010000006.1 coordinate 45,849, forward strand.
TTCCACCGATTATGTCTTTGACGGATCGGCGGAGCGTCCCTATCGCGAAGACGACGCCGTCGGCCCGGTCAGCGCCTACGGGCGCTCCAAGCTCGCGGGCGAACAGGCGGTCATGGCCTCCGGCGCCCGCGCGGCGATCTTTCGCACCGCCTGGGTCTATTCCCCCTTTGGCGCGAATTTCGTGAAAACCATGCTGCGCCTTGGCGAGACCCGTGACGAGCTGTCGGTGGTCGCCGACCAGCTGGGCGCGCCGACATCCGCGCTCGACATCGCCGACGCGCTCATCGCCATCGCGAAAAAGCTGCGCGCCGAGCCAGAAAACGCCGACCTGTCCGGCCTGTTCCACCTGACGGGCGCGGGCGAGGCGACATGGGCGGAATTCGCGCAAGAGATTTTTGCCGAGGCCGCGCGGCATGGCCGCAAGCCAGTCGCCGTCCGGCCGATCGCGACCAAGGATTACCCGACCCCGGCGCGCCGGCCAGCAAATTCCCGCCTCTCCAACGAGAAACTCGCGCGCGCCTTCGGCGTCGCGCTGCCGGACTGGCGCCTTTCCACCCGCGCCTGCGTCGCGCGGCTCCTGCAACATTCTGAGTGAAACGGATTTTTCGATGAAGGGCATCATTCTCGCCGGCGGCAGCGGCACGCGTCTGCATCCGATGACTCAGGTCATCTCCAAGCAGCTTCTGCCGATCTACGACAAGCCAATGATCTATTATCCGCTGACGACGCTGATGCTCGCCGGCATCCGCCAGGTGCTGATCATTTCGACGCCGCAGGACCTGCCCCTGTTCCAGCGCCTGCTCGGCAATGGCGAGCAATGGGGCGTCGAGCTGTCCTATGCCGAACAGCCGCGGCCCGAAGGGCTGGCGCAGGCTTTCCACATCGGCGCGGATTTCGTCGCCGGCGGCAAATCCGCGCTCGTTCTCGGCGACAACCTGTTTTACGGCCACGGCCTGTCGGACAATCTGCGCAACGCCGCCTCGATGAGCAAGGGCGCGACGGTTTTCGCGTACAATGTGCTTGATCCCGAACGTTACGGCGTCGTCGCCTTCGATGAGAACGGCCGCGCGACCTCGATCGAGGAAAAGCCCCGGGCGCCGAAATCGAACTGGGCGGTGACCGGGCTCTATTTCTACGACGAAAAAGTCGTCGATCTCGCCGCCAACCTGAAACCCTCGCCGCGCGGCGAACTCGAGATCACCGACCTCAATCTGGAATATCTGCGGCGCGGCGAATTGCAGGTGGAGAAATTGGGCCGCGGTTTCGCCTGGCTCGACACGGGCACGCCGGACTCGCTGCTCGAGGCGGCGGAATTCATGCGCACGCTGGAAAAGCGCACCGGCTTCCGCGTCGCCTGCCCTGAGGAAATCGCCTTCACCTCGGGCTGGATTTCCGAAAGCCAGCTGATGGCCCTCGCCGAGCCGCTGAAGAAAAGCGGGTATGGCGCCTATCTGAAGAGCCTGATGGCGTCGGCGGGCGTTTGACGCTTGCCGCTCCCACGGTCGCCGCCCTTGAGGACCGGGGAGGAAACGTCCTATGGTCATGCGGCCTGAAAGATTGGCTTGCACGGAAAATCGGCCTGCCAGGCCATTTGGCGAATTCACGGCGTCAGAGTAAAACGCGATGTCTCCCAAGGAAACGCCGGCCGTAATTGCGCAGCAGAAGGCGCAGCTCATGTCAAAGGCCCGTATCCTCGTGGAGACGGGCTTTTTTGACGAACGTTTTTACACGGCCAATAATGCGATCCGTCCGGGCGCCGAGCCGTTCGAGCATTTTTTCCTGAAAGGTTATCTCGAAGGCCGTCGTCCCAACGTTGTCTTCGATCCGCTTTGGTATCTCTCCGCTTATCCGGATGTCGCGGCCTCCGGCATCAACCCGCTGCTTGAATACGCCCTGTTCGGCGAAAAGGCGGGCCGCAATCCTTCGCCGCTGTTCGACGCCCAGTGGTACAGGAAGCACTACAAGCTCGAGGCTCCGTCGAGCCCGCTCCTGCATTACCTGCGCAACAGGCCCGGCCCTTTCAGCCCGGTTCCTGAATTCGACGCGGAATATTATCTCGCCGCCAATGCGGACGTCGCCGTCGCCGGGATTGATCCGTTCGAACATTATCTTGTTCGCGGTTTCACGGAGGGGAGAAATCCGTCGCCCCGCTTCAACTCAGCCGCCTATTCGCGCCGCTTCCTGAAAAACCAGGCCAACGCCAATCCGCTCGTCCATTATCGCGCCAATAAACACCTGCCGGAAATTCGCGCGTTTTTTGACAGCGAGGAGCAGACGTCGTTTCTCGCCGTCAAGAAATTCACCCGGCCAGGCCCGGATTTCGCGGAACTGGCGCCCCTGCCCGCAACGACCAGGAAACGCGCGAGAATTCTGGCTTTCTACCTGACGCAGTTCCACGCCATTCCCGAAAACGACCGCTGGTGGGGAACGGGCTTCACCGAATGGACCAATGTCGCGCGCGGCCAGCCGCGTTTTCGCGATCATTACCAGCCGCGCATTCCGCGCGATCTCGGCTTCTACGACCTGGGCGACGTCAATGTGCTGCGCAGGCAGGCGGCGATGGCGCAAGCCGCCGGACTGTCCGGCTTCATTTTCTATTATTATTGGTTTGACGGGCGCCGGCTGCTGCAAAAGCCGCTCGAGAATTTTCTCGCCACGCCCGACATCGACATGCCCTTCTGCCTGATGTGGGCCAATGAGAACTGGACGCGGCGCTGGGACGGGGAGGACCATGAGGTCCTGATCGCGCAGAACCACGACGCCATCGACGACGAACGAATTTGCGCCGATTTCGCCCGCCATTTCCGTGATCCGCGCTACATCAGGATCGACGGACGCCCGGTGCTGATGATCTATCGTCCCGGCCTGATCGCCAATCCCGCCGCGACGATCGCCAACTGGCGCCGCATCTTTCGCGAGACGTTCAACGAAGATCCCATCCTGACGATGGCGCAATGCTTCAGGGATAACGACCCGCGTCCCTACGGGCTCGACGGCGCGGTCGAGTTCCCCCCGCACAAGCTCGCGCAGGACATGCCCGGCATCAATGACGCGGTCGAGATGTTCGACGCCGGCTTCGATGGGCAAATCCTGTCCTATGACGACATCGCCGCAGCGTCCCTCGGCGAGGCGGCGCCTGAATTCCCGCTCATCAAGACCATTTCGCCGGGTTGGGACAATGACGCGCGCCGCCAGGGATCCGGTTTGACAATCCACGGCTCGACGCCGTCAAAATACGAACGATGGCTGTCGGAACTCGTCGCGCGCGCGGACCGCCATCCGTTCTTCGGGGAGACGCTGGTCTGCGTCAACGCCTGGAACGAATGGGCCGAAGGCGCCTATCTCGAACCCGACCTCCATTTCGGCTCGGCCTACCTCAACGCCACCGCGCGCGCAGCGGCGGGCGTGACCCGCAATGGCGAAAAGCTGCTGCTGGTCGGGCACGACGCCCATCCGCACGGCGCCCAGCTTTTGCTGCTGCATATCGGCCGCAACCTGAAAATCCAGTTCGGGCTCGATGTCGAGTTCATCCTGCTCGGTCCGGGACCGCTGACGGAATCCTATCGCGCCATCGCCCCCGTCGCGAGCGTGACCGATCTTCGCCAGTTGACGGCGATCCTGGCCGAAAAAAAGGCGGAAGGATTTGTCGCGGCGATCGTCAACACCGTCGCCGCCGGCGACGCCGCGCCGGCGCTGCGGCAAGCGGGAATGCGCGCCGTCCTGCTGGCGCATGAAATGCCGCGGCTGGTGAAGGAGAAAGCGCTTGAAGGCTGCGCGCGGCGCGGAATCGAAAGCGCCGATCTCGTGGTTTTTCCCGCGGATTGCGTGAAGGACAGTCTTCTCGCCGCCCTGTCGCTGCAAGCCGACGGCAGGATGATTGTCCGTCCGCAGGGCAGTTACAAGAGATTGTCGCGCCATCCCGAGGGCGCCGCACGCCTCAGGGCGCAGATGGGAATTGGCGACGACGCTCCCCTGGCCCTTGGCGCTGGCTTTGCCGACCTGCGCAAGGGCTTCGATCTCTTCCTCAACGCCTGGAAGGATTTCCGCGCCAGGAAGCTCGAAGTCCACTTCTGCTGGATCGGCAATGTCGATCCGGCGCTCGGGGAATGGCTGGCGGTCGAGATCGCGACAGCGAAGCGGACCGGAACCTTCCACATGCCCGGCTTCGTCGCCGATCCCAAGGATTATTATTCCGCCGCGGATGTCTTCGTCCTCTCCTCTCGCGAAGATCCTTTCCCGACCGTCGCGCTGGAGGCGCTCAGCCTCGGCGTGCCTGTCGTCGCCTTCGCCGACTCAGGCGGCGTTCCCGAACTCCTCGCCCAAAACTCCCTCGGGCTTGTCGCGCCTTTCGGCGATGTGCGCGCCATGGCCGCGGCGATCGAGCAGGCCTGCGCCTTTGCCGCCGATCCCAAATTCGCCGAAAGGGCGCAGGATGTCATTGCGACGAAATTCGCCTTCGAGACTTATGCGCAAGACCTGTTCCGCTTCGCCATGCCCGAGACGGCGAAGATTTCCGTCGTCGTGCCCAATTACAATTATGCGCATTGCCTGAGCGACCGGCTCGACAGCATTTTCGACCAGACTCATCCGGTCTGGGAGATCATCGTCCTCGACGACGCCTCGACGGATGCTTCCTTCGACGTCGTTCACGAAAGCGCCCATGCGCGCGAGCGCGATCTCACGCTGATCATCAACGAACGAAACTCCGGATCGGCGTTCCAGCAATGGGCGCGCGCGGCCGAAGTGGCGACGGGCGATTTCATCTGGATCGCCGAGGCCGACGATCTCGCCGAGCCATCGTTCCTGTCAAGACTGGTCGAGGCGATGAAAATCGACCCCGACGTCGCTTTCGCCTTTTGCGATTCCCGCTCGATCGACGCGCAAGGCGCGGCGCTTGCCGCCAGCTACAAGTCCTATTACGCCACAGTCGAACCGGGCGCGCTCGAGGTCGACCAGACTTGTTCGGGCGAGGACTTCATCGCGAGCCGTCTTTCGGTGAAGAATCTCATCCTGAACGCCAGCGCCGTGCTCTGGCGGCGCGAGCGTCTCGCCCGCGCGCTCAAGGCGTGCGAAACCGATCTGGCGCAATTCCGCGTTGCCGGCGACTGGCGTCTCTATGTCCAGTGCCTTTCCGCGCCCGGCGCAAAGGTCGCTTACGTCGCCGAACCGCTCAACAGCCATCGGCGCCATGGCCATAGCGTGACGCATTCGCTCGACGCGCAACTACACGTCGATGAAATCGCCGCCATGCAGGATCTGGCGCGACGCCTGCAGGTTTTGCCCGAAACCACGCTCGAAAGTCAGACGAGGTATCTGGACGAAGTCACGCGGCAATTGCTCGGCCGAGACCAAGCCGCCGAAACGGACGAGCAGCGCGCCCCCGCCTGACGCAGCTTTCGCCGCCTGACGAAACCAAACCGTGGCCGCCGCGTTGTTTTCGGGTCCGCTCCGGCTGGAGGCCTATGCCATGTACGCGCTCATCCTGATTGGCTATGTCGTTTGGAACGCGGGCGGCGGCGGCGGTTCGAGCCTGCCGTCGCAACTGATCGTTGGAACCTACAGCAGCGAAAAAATGTGTCACGACGCTTTGCTGGGCTTCGACAAATCCAGATCGTTCCGGGAAATCACCGACAAGATGAACGATTACAAATGGGGCTTCATCTGCGCGCCGAGCGGACTTGGCGCGAGATGATCAGGCGGCGCCGTTCGGTCTGATCGGTTCGGCAAGAATATGCGCTCTAGCCGTTACGGGCGACTTTGGCCTGCTCGACCAGACGGGCGCCGCGTTCCGGATCGGCCTCGACGCCCATGCCGTTGATCAGCATGACGCCGAGATTGTGCGCGGCCAGCACATGGCCGTTCGCCGCCGCCTTCTCGTACCAGACGACGGCTTCCGCCAGATTCTTTTCGACGCCCTTGCCGGTGCAGTAGAGCACCCCGAGCTGGAATTCCGACGGCGCGTGCCCCTGGGACGCGGCGCGGAAAAGCCATTGCGCCGCTTCCTGCTCCTGCGCCGGTTCAGTGGATTCCAGCAAGGCCGAGGCGAGTGTGAACAAGGCGCCGATATGTCCGCTTTCCGCCGCCGTCCGGTACCAGCGGATCGCATCCTCGCGGCGCGGCGTCACATCGTAGGCCCCGGAATAAAGCTGGCCCAGATGCGCGGCGGCATGGGCGCTGCCCTGGCCCGCCGCGTCGAGCAGCAAGCCTTCGGCCTTGTTCACGTCGCGGCCGCCTTCCCGGTTTTCAAGGTAAAGCAGCGCGAGCCGCGTCTTGGCGTCCGTATCGCCTCGCTCGATCGCCCGACTCAACCATTTGCGCGCGCGGGCGTAATCCTTCGGGCCGGCTTCGCCGCTGAGGTATAATTCCGCGATCTTGATCTCGGCTTCCTTCACGCCCAGGCCGGCCGCGGCAAGGAACCAGCGCAAGGCCTGGACGGCGTCGCGCGCGACGCCCTGCCCGTTGGCGTAGAAGGCGGCGACGTTGAAGGCGGCGGTCGGATGGTGCTGCTCAGCGGCGGCGAGGAACCAGCGGGCGGCCTCGTCCAGGTTGACATAGCCCATGGCGCCGGTCGCCGCGAGGCGTCCGGCCGCGAATTGCGCCTGCGCGTCGCCCTTTTCGGCGCTGCGGCAATACCATTCGAAGGCCTCGCGCAGATCAGGCGCAAAATCGCCGCCTCGACTGTACAAATCCGCCAAGGCGCGAATCGACGGCGTATGGCCCATCTTGCCGGCGCGTCGCAAATAGGTTTCGGCGCGATCGATATTCTTGGGCAGGCCCTGGCCGGACAGATACATAAGCCCCGCAGAATGCAGGGCGTGGACGAGGCCGGCGTCGGCGGCCTTCACCATGTAATCGCCGCAGCGTTCCGGATCGGCCGACCGACCAGCACCGGTCGAGTAGATGGTCGCGGTCGCAAGCTGCGCGCCGGCGTGGCCTTGATCGGCCGCCTTTTGGTACCATTCGGCGCCGAGCGGGAGATTCCGCTCGACGCCCAGTCCGCGGTAATGGATTTCGCCGAGGCCGAATTGACCGGTCGGTTCGTCGGCGACGGCTGCGCGCGAAAACCAGCGCAATGCGGCCGCATGATCCGGTTCGACGCCCATGGCGCCAAGGTAAAGCGTGCCGAGCAGGGCGGCGGCTTCGGCGTGGTCACGTTCGGCGGCGCGAGTCAGCCATTCGATGCATTGGCTCGGGTTGACGTCGAGCGATGAACCGTCCGGGAACAAGGCGCTGACGACGGAATCGGAGAATTCGGGGTGCTCCTGTGCAGTCCGCGCCAGCCACCCCGAGAGGGAATAGTCCTTTCCGCCGTGCAAATACAGGCGTCCGAGCCGAAACTGCGCCTCTGTGTGACCGTGCTCGGCCGCGCGGCGATACCAGGCGGCCGCGTCGACCGGGCTGCGATGGACGCCCTCGCCGCGTTCATAGAGTTCGCCGAGGTAGAGGCCGGCCTGCGGCGCATCGCCCTGGCTGGCGAACAGCCAATAGCGCACGGCCCTGGGAAAGTCGCGGCGCGCATAGGCCTTGACGCCCGCGCGCAGCGCCCAGGCGGCCAGCTTCTCCCGGGCAGGTCGAGGCGCGATGCGCGGCAGGGAGCGCAAAGAGGGCAAGCGGCGCATGGACGTCATGGCTCGCGCATGGCGTCGCCCGCGCCCTGGGCCACGCTGTCCCAGACATAGGACGCGACGGTGCGACGACCGACCTTGATGTCGCCGGTGAGCGTCATGCCGGGAATCAGGCGGAAATTCGCCGGCACCTTGACGAAATTCATGTGATCGATCTGGATTCGGACGCGATAATAGGGATCGCACGGCTGGCCCGTGTCGTCGTTGACGACGAAAGCGCCTTCGCTGATCCATTTGACCGAGCCGTCTGCAACGCCATGCTCGGCGACATTGAAAGCGTCGACCTTCAGCGTCGCCTTGTCGTGGACGCGGATGAACCCGATGTCGCGTGGCGAAATATTGACCTGCGCCTCAACCGGCGCCGAGAGCGGCGTCAAGGTGATCACCTGGTCGCCGGAATGCAGGATCGATCCGACCGAGAGTTTGGTCACCGTCAACACGATGGCGTCATCCGGCGCCACGATCCGGACCTGTTCCTTGTGCTTTTGCGCCTTTTCCAGCTGAGCCGCGGCCGTATCGCGCGAGTTCCGCGCGGTGAGCAGTTCCTGGCTGGTCTGGGTCGACCAGTTCTGGATGAAGGCCTCGCGATCGGCGCGCAACGAATCAAGCATGCGCTGCGACACGATCACGCCATTCTGGGCGGATTCGAGCTGGCGCTCCATCTCGACGCGCGCATCCGCCGAGGTGAGTTGGTTAAGCAGGGAGCCCGCGCCCGATTTCAGCAATTTGGCGCGCATTTCGTCGACTTGCCTGGCAATGCCGTCTCTTTGCTTGTAGCGCGCCTGATCATTCTGACCCTGCTGAATTGTCGCCGACGTTTGCTTGATTTTCTCGTCGCAGCTGTTGAGCTGGGCCTTGTATTGCCCGTTTCGCTCCTGATAGAGCCTGCTTTGCAGGGCGACGTATTTTTGCGCCGACGCGCCGGCGTCTTGCGGGAAAACAGGCGCGTGGCCTTGCAACTCGCCGTCCGCCCGCGCGATCTGCGCGTCGAGGCTGGCGATCTGGTCGACCAGTTGCTGCACGTCGGCGGTGGTGAAAGTCGGGTCGATCGTCGCCAGGACCTGGCCCTTCACGACGCGGTCGCCTTCCTTGACGTCGATGCTCTTGATGATCGAATTGTCGTCCAGCGCCTGGAAGACGCTGGACTTGACCGTCGGCACGATCTTGCCCGACTGGCTGGCGACGATGCGGTCGACCTTCGCGAACATGCTGATGACGATAGCGAGGAGAATGCCGATGGCCAGGACATGGACCGTCATCCGGACGGAATAAGGCTCGTCCGCCTCGCGAATGGTGGCGATTTCCGACTGGAAGCGGCGGACGGTCGCCAGATCGGCGGTTTCGGCCTCAGGAGGCATGGAAGGGCCCTTTCACAAGCTGCGTCTTGCGCATCGCCGCTTCGATATGGCTGTTCTGCTGGCTCCACAGGCCGCGATAGATTTCGCATTTTTCGAGCAGGTCGGCATGCGTGCCGATATCGAGCAGCGACCCGCGCTCCAGCACCATGATCGCATCGGAATTCACCAGCGACGACAGCCGGTGCGAAATGACGATGACCGTGCGTCCCTCGGCGATGCGCTTGATATTGGCGTTGACGATGGCCTCGCTGTCCGGATCGAGCGCGCTGGTCGCTTCGTCGAGGATGAGAATGCGGGGATCGACGATCAACGCGCGGGCGATGGCGAGACGCTGCCGCTGGCCGCCCGACAGGTTGGCGGACCCTTCGTAGATGAAGGTGTCATAACCCTGCGGCAGCCGCTCGATGAACTCCTCCGCCCCCGCCAGTCGCGCGGCGCGACAAATTTCGTCGAAAGTGGCGTTTGACTTCGCGGCGGTGATGTTTTGCCGGATCGTGCCGCTGAAAAGATAATTGTCCTGCAGCACGACGCCGAGGCTGCGGCGCAGATGCGCGAGATCGTAGGATCGGATATCGATGCCGTCGATCTTGATCAGGCCTTCATAGTCGGGATGCAGCCTCTGCAACAGGCGCGTCACCGTGGTCTTGCCGGAGCCCGAGCGCCCGACGACGCCCAATGTGGTTCCGATCGGCACGTCGAATGACAGGTCCTTGATCGCGGGCGACGCGCCGCCCTCATAGGTGAAACGCACATTGGAAAATTCGACATGGCCCTCCAGGGGATTGCGCACGCCATGGTCGGAACGCCCCTGTTCGGACGGGCGATTGACGATGTCCCCGACCAGGAGGACGGCGCCGCGCGCTTCGTCGAGCTGGTTGACCAGGCCGGCCATCTGCATCAGTGGGCCGGCGACGCGCTGCGACAGCATGAGGAAGGCGAAAAGCGCGCCGATGTAGACCGGGTCCTTGGTGGTCAACGCCATATAGACGCCAAAGGCGTAGGTGCCATTGACCGCCAGGCGCTCGAGCGGCTTCACTCCGGTCTGGATAACAGTGGAAACGAACCCTTCCCGAAGCTTGAGCTTGGCGATCCTCGCGACATGCATGTCCCAGATCGCGCGCTGGCGGGGTTCGAGCGCCAGGGATTTGATGGTGCGAATCCCCGCGACGGACTGGTTGAGGAAAGCCCCGCGGGCGCCTTCCGCGCCCATGACCGCGCCATATGCCTTGCGATAGGCCGGCAGCATGTACAACAGCCAAGCCATGATCAAAACGCAGCAAAGCAGCACCATTGCAGTCAGCATGAACGAATACGCGAACATGACGGGTAGCAAAAACAGCAATGTCAAGCTATCCAGGATCGTTCCAAATAACTGACCGGTCAAAAAACTGCGAATGCGCCAGATTTCATTCATGTCACGCATGATGAGACCGACCTCCCGCCGTTCGAAATAGTCGATCGGCAGATGCAGAACTTTCTCAAACATATATTCTGAGAGACGCACATCGATTCTTGCGACAATGATGTGCAGCAGGTAACCGCGCAGGAAGCTAAAAACCGTCTCGAGTACGACAACGAGGCCCATGGCGATACAGACGACGGTGAAAGTGCTCATAGCCTGGTAGTAAATGACCTTGTCGCCAAGGATTCGCCAGAAGATGATGGGCGCCAGGGCGAACAGGCTCAGGAACATCGCCGAAATGACGAGATCGCGCACCATGCGACGTTCGCGGAACATCAGCGAGATGATCAGGCCGAAATCGAATGGCTGCTCCTCGTCGGCAATATCATAATCGCGGCGCAGCAGGACGACCTCGCCGTCCCACGCCTCCTCGAAGCGCGGGCGATCGACGGCGAAACGCGCTTCCGGCCCGCTCTTGGGATCACGCAACAGGACCCTGGCGACGCTTTCGTCGGCCTGGACCTCTTCCAGGACCAGATGCGCGCCCGTCTTCAAGCGCACGATCGCCGGCAAGGCGCGCTTCAGACTCGCCAGGCCATTCCAGCCGAGATGAACGGATTTAGCCTTGAGGCCGCAGCCGCGCGCGCAATGGACCAACTGGGCGACCGAGACATTCTCGCTGGCGAGCGCATTGTCCTGGACGATCTGGCGAACCGAGAGATCCAGTCCATGATGGCCGCCGACCACCACAAGGCATTCGAGAGCCGAGGTTTCGGGCGTTCCGGTCGCGTCGCTTGACGCAAATTGATTTTCAGCCACATCCACTCCACTGGTTGTGTGCAAATCATTAACCGAACAAGCCCACCTCATCAAGACTTTGCAACCTTGAATGGCAGCCAAAGCAACTCTTTCCGCACATTTTACGTAATGTTGCGCACCTTGTGTACAATGACGACGCTAGGGTATGCGTCGTGAGGTGCGATTTTGGAACAAGGGCAGGCGAGGTTTTTTACATCTGCGCTGGCGCCACGAACAATAGCCGCCTATGTTTTCACGTCCGCGCGAAAAACTCACGATTGTTTGAAAGCCTGTCGGTTGAGGGAAAACCCGGCCTTTGGCGGCAAAAGGCGGGCGCGAAGCGGATTGTTTCCCGAGCTTCGGTCTGGACAGGGTGGGAGCTTTCTGTTATCGCAACCATGACGGTCCGACGCTCCGCAAGCGTACGATTTTCTTTTCCAATCCGGCTTTCGAGCCCTGACGCCGACGGCGTCGCGGCAAGAAGCCTTTTGAACACAGGATGCAGGCGTGCAAGTTCTCGTTCGCGATAATAATGTCGATCAGGCCCTGAAGGCGCTCAAGAAGAAGATGCAGCGCGAAGGCATTTTCCGCGAAATGAAGTTGCGCGGCCATTACGAAAAACCCTCGGAAAAGCGCGCGCGCGAGCAGGCCGAGGCCGTCCGCCGCGCCCGCAAGCTGGCGCGCAAGAAAATGCAGCGCGAAGGCCTCCTGCCGATGAAGGCCAAGCCCGCGGCGCGCTAAAAAAGAGCCCGCGGCGCGTTAAAAAAGAGCCCGCGGCGCGCTGAATAGGCCCGACGCGCTCTAAAGAAGAGCCTGAGCCGCGCTGAAAGGCCGCGGCGTCCGGTTCGGGAATGCTACAGCGCCCTTCGCCGCCGCGAAGGGCGCTTTGCATTTGCGCGCGCCTCGCCCCGTCGTTACGGGGTGGGGTAACAAATTATTCACCATGCCAAGGTTAGCTTGGCGCCTCGCCCCGTTCCCGCCGCAAAGCGCTTTTACCTCCTGCGGCCGAAGCGGCGCGCAGGGAAGGCGCAACCGGTTTTTCGCCAAGCCCGTCTATCGAAAAAATCGGGCGATCCCCTGCGGCGAACGCCAATGACGAAACAGCCTGAAGACGACCAGCGAAGCGGATTGAAATCGATATGGCCGGCCATCGCAAAATTCTGATCATCGCCGCGTCCCTGGCTCTCGCCGCGCCTCTGGCCGGTTGCGAATTGATGACCGGAGTCTCCGGCGGCCACGGCCCTGGCTACGCCGAAACGTCGAACGCCGATCCGCAGGCGGTCGAGGCCAACATCGATTCGCTGACCCGGGTGATCGAGTCGCATCCCAACGATCCCGAAGCCTACAACACGCGCGGCGTCGCCTATGCCAAGATCGGCAAGTTCGATTCGGCGATTTCCGACTTCTCCCGCGCGCTCGGCCTCGATCCGCATCACGCCTCCGCCTATACCAACCGGGCCCTGGCCGAACGTCAGACCGGCGCCAATGACGCCGCCCTGGCGGACTTCACCCAGGCCATCGAGGCCAATCCCAATCACGGCCCGGCCTATCTCGGGCGCGCCAATCTCCTGCGCTCGCAGGGCCAGCTCGACGCCGCCCTGCGCGACCTCGACCAGGCGATCCGCATCAATCCGGAAAACGCGCAGTCGTTTCACGCGAGAGGCCTGATTTACCAGAAACAAGGGCAGCAGGAACGCGCCGTCACCGATTTCGACAACGCCATCGATCGCGACCCCTTCTCGGCCGCCCCTTATGAGGCGCGCGGCCAGAGCCTTCTTGTCCTGGGCCGCTACGACAAGGCGATCGAGGACTTCAACGCCGCGCTCAATGTCAACAATCACATTGCCGACGCCTGGGCCGGCCTCGGCGTCGCCTATGAGAAAAAGGGCGACCGCCAGAAGGCGCTGCTGAATTACCAGCGCGCCCTGTCGCTCAATTCAGACGATCCCGTCGCCAGCGCTGGCATGAGCCGCCTGAAAGGCTGAGAATCGCCAAGCGGCGTCAGCCCGCCGCGAGATGCGCGAATTGCGCGCAGACGGCGACATAGACCTCGCGCTTGAACGGCACGATCAACTCGGGCAGGCGCTCGAGCCGCTCCCAGCGCCAAGCGTCGAATTCCGGCTTGTGGCGGCCGCCATCCGGCGCGTCGATGTCGATTTCCGCGTCCGGGCCGGTGAATTTCAGGGCGAACCATTTTTGCGTCTGCCCGCGAAAACGTCCGCGCCAGTTCTTCTTAGTCGCGTCGCCGGGCAGGTCGTAACTGAGCCAGTCCGTCGCTTCGGCGAGAAAACTCACGCTGCGCACGCTGGTCTCCTCGCGCAATTCGCGCAAGGCGGCGCGGTAGGGCGCTTCGCCTTCGTCGATGCCGCCTTGCGGCATCTGCCATTCGTGTTCGGCGGGAGCCGCATCCGGCGACCGCCTGGCCTTGCGCCGGCCGACAAAGACCAGACCCTGCGCATTGATGAGCATGATGCCGACGCAGGGTCGATAGGAGAGGCTGTCCATCCGAGCATTCACCTCTTGTCGTTGTCAGCCGCGCTTTTTTGCGCGCGGATCGCCGCCGAAACCGGGACGAGCACCAGGTCGCGCCCTTTCAACTCGCGGGCGAATCGGGCGATCCGTTCGGCGGAAGCAGGCAGGCCGGCGGCGAAACCGACGGCGACGCCGTTCCGCCGCGCCAGCGTCTCGAGCCGGAACAAAGCCAGGTCGACCGCCCCGGGCTGCTGCGATTCGTCGAGCCGCATATCGGCTTTCACGAAACCCACGCCTTTCTCGCCTGCGACTTCGCTGGCGAGGCTTTGCGGCGAAGACCCGTCGTCAACATAATCAAGGCCGCGCGCCGCGAGGTCGGCCATCAGGGCCTGGGTCGCGGAACGATCGGCGGTAAAGCGGCCGCCGAGGAAGTTGACCAGGCCGATATAGCCAGTGAACCGGCCCATCTGCCAATGCAGGTCCTCCGCCATCTTCGCGCTGTCGGCGACGGGCAGCACGTGCGGCCCAGGCGATTCCGCATTGTCGAACGGCTCCATTGGCGTCTGGAGCAGGATTTCATGCCCTGCCTCGCGCGCCGCCGCCGCCTGGGCGGAAACCTGCGCGCCATAGGGCGCGAATGCGAGGCTGACGGCGGGCGGCAATTGCCGGATCGCCTCGTCGGTCGCGGCCTGGTTCAGCCCCATGCCGCCGACGACAATGGCGATGCGCGCCGCGCCGGGCTTGATGGGCGGCTGCATGGCGAGAGGGCGGGCATAGACGTCGGCGGGCGCGGCGCCGTCCTTGCCGCGCCGGGGGAGCAGGCCGTAGCGGCTCTTTTCGACCAGCCGCCGGTCAGGCGCGGGGGCCAGGGCGCGCGTCGAAGCCGTGTCCGGCACCTGGATGATGAGCGCGCCCGGCGTCGCCGCGCCGCCGCGAAAAATCTTGACCCCGCTTTCCATCTCGACCTGGCGCGCCGTCTCGACGCCATCGGTCTCGACGCCATTGGTCTCGCCGCCGTTGGTCTTGGCGGACTGCGGCTGTGCAGCCGCGATGGCGGGAGCGGCGGCCGGCTTGGGCGGCAAGGGCTGAATTGGCGCGACGGCCTCGGGCTCGCCGCCCGGCGGACCGGAGCGGCCGAGCACGGCGATGGCCAATCCGGCCGCGCCCAGCGCGAGCGCCGCGCCCGCGCCGAGCCAAAGCCGCGTCCGTCCGCGTTTCGGCGGCGGATCCCGGTCCATTCCCAGTGGGCGGTCGAGATCGTCGATCATGGCCTTGTTCTTCGCAACCAAACCGAATCAGCTAGCGGCCGGTCCGAAGAGATTAAATCGAAAGCGCGTAAAAACACAAAAGGAGAGCTCCGATCCGGATGATCGGACCAGAGCTCGATGTCGTTCGCCGGACGCTGCAAGTTCCTGGCTTTTCGGCTTCAGTTCGGCTTGCCGGACGCCGGGCCTTGCTTGAGGACCGGTTCGGGCGTCGAGCCAACCGGCGGGATCACCACCGGCGCCGCAGGTTTCGCCGCATCCGTAGCCGGCGCCGCAGCCTCCGTCTTGGGAGCGTCCGCCTTGGCGTATTCCGTTTTCAGCTCCGCCTCCGTCTTTGCGCCGCGCAGCAGGTCAAAGGCCGCGTGCAGCGCCTTGTCCTTGGATTCATCGGCCGGGACATAGGCCTGCGAACCGTGCTCCTCATCCTTGCCGTTCATCAAATGGCCCTTGAGCGAAGCCTCGCCCAGGATTTCGTCCTTGCCCTTGAGATCAGCCGGCGTGTCTTCGAGCACCCGGATATCCGGCTCGATGCCCTTGGCCTGGATCGAGCGGCCGGACGGCGTGTAGTAGCGCGCGGTCGTCAGGCGCAAGGCGCCGTTGCCCTGGCCGAGCGGGATGATGGTTTGCACCGATCCCTTGCCGAACGAGCGCGTGCCGATCAGCGTCGCGCGCTTGTGGTCCTGCAACGCGCCGGCGACGATCTCGGAGGCCGAGGCGGAGCCGCCATTGATCAGCACCACCAGCGGCTTGTCCTTGGACAGGTCAATCGGACGGGCGTTGTAGCGCTGCGTCTCGTCGGCGTTGCGCCCGCGAGTGGACACGATCTCGCCATGGTCGATGAAGGCGTTGACCACCGCCACCGACTGGTCGAGCAGGCCGCCCGGATTGTTGCGCAGGTCGAGCACGTAGCCCTTGAACTTGTCGGCCGGAATATCGTGCTGGATCTTCAGCATGGCCTCCTTGAGGCCGTCATAGGTCTGCTCGGTGAACTGGGTGATGCGGATATAGCCGATATCCGGCTTGTCGACATGCGAGCGCACCGACTTGATCTGGATGACGGCGCGGGTGAGGCTGACGTCGAGCTTGTCCTTCTTGGGGCCGCGCAGGATGGTCAGCTTGACGCTGGTGTTGACCTCGCCGCGCATCTTGTCGACGGCCTGGTTGAGGCTCAGGCCCTGCACGTTCACGCCGTCGATGGCGGAAATCAGGTCGCCCGAAAGGATGCCGGCCTTCGCCGCGGGCGTGTCGTCGATCGGCGCCACGACCTTCACGTAACCGTCCTCCTGCATGACCTCTATGCCGAGGCCGCCGAAGGCTCCGCGCGTCTGCACCTGCATGTCGGAGAAGCTTTTCGGATCCATGTAGCTCGAGTGCGGATCGAGCGAGGCGAGCATGCCGCTGACCGCCGCCTCGACCATCTTCTTGTCGTCGGGCTTTTCGACATAATCGGTGCGGACTTTCTCGAACACATCGCCGAACAGATTGAGGTCGCGGTAGACGTCGGCGGCGGCGGCGACCGCCGAGCCTCCCTGCCACACATGCGTGCGGGAGCCAATGGACCCGGCCGTGGCGCCAATGGCGACGCCCAGCAATACCAGCGATGTTTTGCGCATTATCCGCGAACCCTTTGTGTTTCCGCCTTCGTCCACCATGGACCCGGATCGATTGCCGCTCCGTCTTTACGAAACTCTACATAAAGAACCGGCTGCGATGCGCCAATCGCCACCGCCGCCGCTGTCTTCACCGTCGCGTCGCCCATCGTCCCGACCGGTTCGCCGGCAAGAACGAACTGGCCGACCGCCACGTCGACATGCTGCATTCCCGCCAGAACGACATAATAGCCGTCGCCAGCGTTGACGATCAAGAGCTGGCCATAGCTCCGCCACCGACCCGAAAAGGCGATATAGCCATCGCTTGGCGACGAAACAATGGCGTACGGCCGAGTTGCCAGCGAAAGTCCCTTTTCGACGCCGCCGAATTCGCTCGGCGCGCCATAATATTTGATCACCGTTCCGGTCGCCGGCAGCCCGAGCATGCCCCTGGCGTCGGCGAAGGCGATGGCCGGAGCAAGCCGCGCCGGGTCGCGCAGGGGCGCATTGGCGAAGCGCTGCCGGGCCTTTTCGGCCTCTTCAGCCGACAATCTGGCGTGCGCCTCATCGGACGTGCGGGCCTCTTCGGCGGCTTTCTTCGCCGAAGCAAGTTCGGTTTCCATCCGCGCCATCAGGTCTTTCAGGCTCGAGGCCTGGCTGGCGAGCTTTTCCGCGCGCGCGCGCTCCGCCGCGAGGGCGTCCTGCGCCTCGCCGATCGATTTTTGCCGCGCGGCGATCAGCGCCTCGAGCCGCGCCCGTTCATCGCGCTGCATGGTCAGGTCGGCGTCGAGCTTTTCGCGCTCGGCCGAAATCGAGGCGCGCAGGTTGACGAGGTCCTGGAGGTCGTTGGTCAGCGCCTCGGTCTCGGCGCGCAATTGCGGCAGCACCGCGCCGAGCATCATCGAGGCGCGGATCGCGCGCAGAACGTCCTGCGGCTCGGCCAAAACGGCCGGCGGCGGCTTCCGGCCCATGCGCTGCAATGCGGCGAGAACCTGCACCAGCACGCCGCGCCGGCTGTCGAGCGAACGGCCGACCGCCGCCTCGCTGGCGTTCAGCGTCTCGAGCCGGCCCTGGGCCTCGGCCGCCTTGTTTTCGGATTCGTCGATCTTGGTCTTGGCGTCGAACAGAGCCTTGTTCAAGGACGCGCGGTCGTTCTGGTAGGAGGCGATTTCCGCCTCGATCTTCTTTCGCTGCGCCTCGGACTGCGCCAGCGTGTCCTGCACGCCCTGGAATTGCAAACGCTGGGCGTCGAGATCGGCGGCCTTTTTCGCCTCGTCCGCCGCGGCGGCGGGCGCTGGCGCAGCGGGAGAAGCCGGAGCGGGCGCGGTCTCTTGCGCCCGCGCCGGCGCGCTGGCGAGGCAGGCGAGAGCAAGCAAGGCGGGCGCGAAAAAAAACGCCCGAGTCTTGGAAGACGGGTGTTTTCGTGCGCAAAACCCTGCTGGGCTGGACTTCATCGCCAATTGTTCCGCCGCGCCGAATCACGGGCTGACTGCTTTAATAAGCCAATCTGGCCGGCAATAGGGCGGAGCTGGTCCGTTTTCCGGTCAAATTTTTGGGAAATGGCTACGCTTGGAAAGAAGCGCCGAGAGTCCGCCAAGATCCGCCAATATCCGCCAAGAGTTGTCGGGCCGTCCATCTCACCCCTGCCCGTTCATGGCGATCTGCGCCACTGGCGCGGACAGGCGATAGAAAAGGCCTTCGGGGGGATAGTGCAGCGCGCTTTCGCCCTGGATCGCCATCGGCGCCATGCGCGTCAGCACCGTGCTGCCGAAGCCGGCGCGCGGCGGCGTCCCGACTTCCGGGCCGCCTTTCTCGCTCCAGGTCAGCACATAGGTTTTTTTCTCCCGGTCAAGTCGGAAACAGAGGTCGATCGCCCCCGCCCCGTTCGACAGGGCGCCGTATTTGACGGCGTTGGTCGAGAGTTCGTGCAGCGCCAGGCCATAGGCTTCCGCCGCGCGCGGATTGATTTCGAGATAATCGCCGGAAATGGATATCCGCCCGCGCTGTTCTTCATCGAGGTGGCTGAATTGCGTCTTCGTCAGGTCGGCGATCTGCACGCCGCGCCAGTCGCGCGAGACGAGCAGGTCATGGCTGGAGCCGATCGCCGCCAGCCGCGCCATGAAGCCTTCGATGAACAAGTCCGGCGTCGCCGCCAGCCGCGCCGTCTGGCGCGCCACCGCCTGGACCACGGCGAGCATGTTCTTCGAGCGGTGATTGACTTCGCGCAGCAGGAACTCGATGTGCTCGGCGGCGCGCATCAGCGGCGCGACGTCGCGATAGATCGCCGAAATGGCCACGACCTCGCCCGTCTCATCGCGAATTGGCGCGGTGGAGAGCGAGAAGTCGAGATAATGGCCGTCCTTGCGCCGCCGCCGCACGATCCGCGGCTTCAGCGGACCCAGCGCGGCCGCGCGCAGCTTTTCCTGGTGCTGCATCCGGTATTCGTCCGGCACGATCAGGTCGCCGAGATTTGCGCCGGGCAGTTCCTCCGGCTTGTAGTGAAAGATCTCGCTGAAGGCGCGATTGGCGTTCAGCACCGAGCCGGCAGGATCGACGCTGACGATCGCGTCGACCGAATTGGCGACAATCGCCGCCAATTGCTCCGCCGCCTGCTTGCCGCGCCGCAATTCCGCTTCCTGCCGGAACCGGTGCTCGGCGCGAAAGGCCGCGACGTGGATCGTCTCCGCCCCGTCGTCGCCCGAGCGCCTGACGACATTGAGGTAGAGCGGCAGCCATTGGCCATTTTTGCAGTGCAGAAGCGCGAAAATTTCATCGACGGATTTTTGGCCCCCCGACATGGTCTGGCCGAGATCGGCAAAAAACCTCCCGCCATCGCCGCTCAGCAGATCGGCGATCTTCCTTTCGCCGACGAGCTCGGCCGCCTCGAAACCCGTCCAGTCGAGAAAAACGCGATTGACGCGCAGCAAATCGCCATCGAGCGTGAGGATGGCCAGACCGCAGGGGGCGAAATCGAACGACTCTTCTGGATCCATGCGGCGGCGGCGCTCCCGCGATGTGCTGCAGACCACAACTCGGAACTGGCGTCCGCGTTTCATCCTACATCAGGCCCGATGATAAGGATGCCCCGAAAGAATGGTCATGGCGCGGAAAATCTGCTCCGCCGCCAGCGCCCGGACGATCTGATGCGGCCAGGTCATCG
Source organism: uncultured Alphaproteobacteria bacterium (assembly GCA_963828185.1). Taxonomy (GTDB): domain Bacteria; phylum Pseudomonadota; class Alphaproteobacteria; order Rhizobiales; family Beijerinckiaceae; genus Rhodoblastus. The sequence goes on from CAWHDV010000006.1 coordinate 65,518, forward strand.
CCCCGAAAGCCAGGGCCAGGTCGGCCTTTTCACGCAACGTCGCGTCGAGCCCATCCGGGCCGCCGATGATCAGGGCGCAGGCGCGGCGCCGGCGTCGCGCCAGTCGCCAAGTTTTTTCGCGAAATCTTCGCTGGTTATCGACCTGCCCCGTTCGTCGAGGCAGATTTTTCGCACCTGTGCGGGAATTAGCGCCTCGATCGCCGCCGCCTCTTCCGCTTTGCGATCCTCCGCACGGCGGGCGCGCGAATTTGTCGATCTCGCGCATTTCGAAGCTCGGGAACCCGATTTTTCGGCCACCGGCCGCACATCTGTCGGCGTAGCGCGAAACGAGTTCGCGCTCCGGGCCGGCCTTCAGCCGCCCGACGCCGACCAACAGGAGCTTCACGCTTGAGCCGCTTTCAAGCTTCTTGCCGCTTTTCGCCCGGCCGATCGACGCCCCACATCTTTTCAAGATTGTAGAACTGCCGAACTTCGGGGCGGAACAGATGGACGATCAGGTCGCCGGCGTCGATCAGCACCCAGTCGTTGGCGGGAACGCCCTCGACGGCGGGCGTCGCCGCCCCGGCCTCCTTGAGCGCCTTGACGACCCTGTCGGCCAGCGCGCCGACCTGGGTGGTGGAGCGTCCGCTGGCGACGACCATCCAGTCGGCGATGGAGGTCTTGCCCGCGAGGTCGATGATCGTGACCTCCTCGGCCTTCGAATCGTCGAGCGCCCGCAAGACGACGCGCGCCTCTTGCGGCAGTTTATCGGGATTGAAGCCGGCCGCCGGCTGCGGCTCCGCTCCTGTGACTGTGGTTCGGCTCAGGACACTATCCTCTCGTCTGTCTTTCCGCGGCGCGGCTTTCCGTGAAAACGCCTGGAATGTCGCGGAATTTGCATGTTATCGCTAAAATGGCGGTTCGAGCGGAAAAGATCAATGTCCGGCTTGAGCGCAAGCCTGTTTCGCGCGCAATTGCGTCGAGGACAAGGGCGAACGCGGGCCATGCAGCACGATCAGGGCCGGCGGCGCGCGCAATGGCAATGTCTTCGCCTCGCGCTCCGGCAGGCGGTAGCGTTCGAACCAGCCGCCCGAAAGGCCATGCGCGGCGCGGTGGGTCGAGCCGGGCCGGTCGATGACCAGGATCGGCATTTTCCGGGCGATCTCCCGCCAGCGCCGCCAGCGAAAGAAACCGGCGAGGTTGTCGGCCCCCATGATCCACACGAAATGCACGCCGGGACAGGCGCGCAGCAGATAGTCGACAGTCTGGTGCGAATAGCGCGCGCCAAGCGCCGCCTCGAAACCGGTGACAATCACCCGCGAATCCCGAGTCAACTCCCGCGCCGCGCGCATCCGTTCGGACAGCGAGGGCAACGCCAGGCCGGTCTTCAGCGGATTTCCGGGCGACACCATCAGCCAGATCCGGTCGAGATCGAGGCGCCGGAGCGCCGTCGCGCACACCAGCGCGTGCCCGGCGTGCGGCGGATTGAACGAGCCGCCGAACAGGCCGATGCGCATTTTCCGCGCATGAGTTGGCAGGCGGGGGATGGTCACGGCCGCGTCTGCCCGGCGCCATGCACGACATATTTGAACGAAGTGAGCTGCGCCACGCCGACCGGGCCGCGCGCATGCATGCGGCCGGTGGCGATGCCGATCTCGGCGCCGAAGCCGAATTCGCCGCCGTCGGCGAATTGCGTCGAAGCGTTGTGGATGACGATGGCCGAATCCACCTCGCGCAGGAATTTCTCCGCGGTTTCGACGTTCTCGGTGACAATGCAGTCGGTGTGGTGCGAGCCGTATTGTTCGATATGGTCGATGGCGCCTGGCGCGCCGTCCACCAGTTTCACCGCGATGATCGCCTCGAGATATTCGGTCGTCCAATCCTCTTCGGCCGCCGGCCTGACCCGGCGATCTACCGCTTGCGCCGCCGCGTCGCCGCGCACTTCGCAATCCGCTTTGAGCAACGCCTCGACGAGCGGCGCGAGCAGACGGCCGGCGCCGGCGCGATCGACCAGCAGGGTTTCCGCCGCGCCGCAAACGCCGGTGCGGCGCATCTTGGCGTTGAGCAGGATTTTCTCGGCCTTGGCGAGATCGGCCTCGTCATCGACATAGACATGCACGATGCCTTCGAGATGGGCAAACACCGGCACGCGCGCCTCCGCCTGCACCAGCGCGACAAGGCTCTTGCCGCCGCGCGGCACGATCACGTCAATGGCGCCCTCGAGTCCGGACAGCATCAAGCCGACGGCTGCGCGGTCGCGCGTCGGGATGAGCGCTATGCCCTCCTCCGGCAGGCCGGCCTCGCGCAGCCCCTCGACAAGGCAGGAATGGATCAGCCGCGAGGAATTCGTGCTCTCGGAGCCCGCGCGGAGAATCGCGGCATTGCCAGCCTTGAGACAAAGCGCGCCGGCGTCGGCGGTGACATTGGGACGGCTTTCGAAAATCACCCCGACCACGCCGAGCGGCGTCGCGACGCGCTCGATGCGCAAGCCGTTGGGGCGTTCGAACGTCTCCAGCAGACGCCCAACGGGATCGGGCAGCGCGGCGATGTCCTCGAGGCTCTGCGCCATGCCGGCGATGCGCTGCTCATTAAGCAGCAGGCGGTCGAGCATGGCGGCGCCGAGGTTTTTTTTCGCCCGCGCATTGGCCATGTCGAGGGCGTTGGCCTCGAGCAGGTCCCGCGTCCGGGCGCGGAGGGCGTTGGCGGCGGCCACGAGCGCGCGGTTCTTCTGCTCCGGCGCGGCCAGCGCCAGCTTGCGCGCCGCCTTGCGCGCGTTGCGGCCGATCGCCAGCAGGCTCGCCTGGAGGCCCGCCGCGTCGCCATCGAGAATTTTTACGCTTTCCATTTTCATTGACTCTCAACGTCCTTGCCAGCAGAGCGAAGACATCCAGGCCCCGGCCGCAGCGTGGATTGCTTCGCTCCGCTCGCAATGACGACCCGGAAGTGTAGGCTTTCTCTTTACCAGAGAAATTCAGCCCGAAAAATCCCCCGCCAGCGCCATGTCGTCGCGGTGGATCATTTCCACCCGCTCCTCGGGACCGAGCATCTGGGCGATCTCGCGCGAATTGCGGCCCATGACCTTTGCGGCCCAGGGCGCGTCGAAACCGACGAGGCCGCGACCGATCTCGCCGCCGCGCCCATTGCGGATCAGCACACAATCGCCGCGCGAAAAATCGCCTTCGACATTTTTGACACCCGCCGGCAACAGGCTCGCGCCGCCCACAATGGCGCGCGCCGCGCCGTCGTCGATATGCAGCACGCCACGCGGGGCCAGCGAGCCGGCGATCCATTTTTTCCGCGCGGTGAGGGGGCTGGAGGGGGTGAGGAACCAGGTGCAGGGTTCGCCCGCGCCGATCCGCGCCACCGGATTGATCTTGCGTCCATCGGCGATGACCATGTGCGCGCCGCCCGAGGTCGCGATCTTGCCGGCCTCGATCTTGGTCTGCATGCCGCCGCGCGACAATTCGGAAGCCGCGCCGCCAGCCATCGCCTCGATCTCGGCGCTGATCCGCGCCACCACGGGGATCAGCCGCGCCTGCGGATTTTGCGACGGAGGCGCGTCATAGAGGCCGTCGACATCCGACAGCAGGATCAGCAAATCGGCGGAAGCCATGGTTGCGACGCGCGCGGCGAGGCGGTCATTGTCGCCGTAGCGGATTTCGCTGGTCGCCACGGTGTCGTTTTCATTGATGACCGGCACGGCGCGAAAAACCATCAGTCGTTCGAGCGTCTCGCGGGCGTTGAGATAGCGGCGTCGCTCTTCGGTGTCGCCCAGGGTGACGAGAATTTGCCCGGCGACGATTTTCCGCTCGGCGAGCGCCTCGGCCCAGATGCGGGCGAGCGCGATCTGGCCGACGGCGGCGGACGCCTGGCTGTCCTCGAGTTTTAGCGCGCCGGGCGGCAGGCCTAGGACGGACCGCCCCAAAGCCACGGCGCCGGAGGAAACGACCAAAACATCGGCGCCGCGCCGATGCAGGTCCGCGAGATCGTCGGCGAGGCCATGCAGCCAGTCGCTTTTGACTTTTCCGCGCGTGCGATCGACCAGCAGCGACGAGCCGACTTTCACGACGATGCGCTTGAACTGGTCGAGACGCGGCAATTCCATTTTCATTTTTCCAGGACTTCACCGATCCGCCCAAGCGGATCGGTCAGGAGCGAACGCGACGCCGAGAGCTGAAGCGAGGGATTCGCGACTTGTCGCGATAGGGAGACAAAATCAGGGCCGCCATTCGGGCTGGGGAAAGCTTTCGATTTCCTGCTGGCGCTTTGCGGCCACCACCTGCTGCACGGCGCGCAGCGCTTCCGTGACGCCCTCGCCCGCGACGGCGGAGACTTTCATCGGCGCGCGCGGCTTTTCGCCGTCCTGAACGACAGGGCCGGCGCTGCGGATGGCGCGCTTCAGCCTCTCGACCTGCTGCTTCAGCGTCTCGGCGTCCACCGCGTCGATCTTGGTCAGCGCAACGATTTCCGGCTTCTCCTCCAGCCCATGGCCGTAGGCCGCCAATTCGCCGCGCACGATCTTGTAATCCTTGCCGGCGTGTTCGCCGGTGGAATCGACCAGGTGCAGCAGCACGCCGCAACGCTCGACGTGACCGAGGAAACGGTCGCCCAGGCCATGACCTTCGTGCGCGCCTTCGATGAGGCCGGGAATGTCGGCCAGCACGAATTCCTTTTCGTCGACGTTCACCACGCCGAGGCCGGGATGCAGGGTGGTGAAAGGATAGTCGGCGATCTTCGGGCGGGCGGCGGACACGGTCGCGAGAAAGGTCGATTTGCCGGCGTTGGGCAGGCCGACGAGGCCGGCGTCGGCGATCAGCTTCAGGCGCAGGATGATCGTGCGCTCCTCGCCAGGCTGGCCCGCATTGGCGCGGCGCGGCGCGCGATTGGTCGAGGTGGTGAAATGGAGATTGCCGAAACCGCCGTTGCCGCCCTTGCAGATGACGGCGCTCTGGCCGACTTCGGTGAGATCGGCGATCAGGGTTTCGCCGTCCTCCTCGAAAATTTGCGTTCCCTCGGGAACCTTCAGCACGGCGTCGGCGCCGCGGCCGCCGGCGCGGTTCTTGCCCATGCCGTGCATGCCGGTCTTGGCCTTGAAATGCTGCTGGTAGCGAAAGTCGATCAGCGTGTTCAGCCCCTCGACGCACTCGGCCACGACGTCGCCGCCGCGTCCGCCGTCGCCGCCGTCGGGGCCGCCGAACTCGATGAATTTTTCGCGCCGGAACGAGACGCAGCCGGCGCCGCCGTCGCCGGAGCGCACAAAGATCCTGGTCTGGTCGAGAAATTTCATTTTTTCAGATCCAGCGCCAAATCGCGCGTTTCAACATTCGAAACCTTGCGTTTCATAGCAAGGCTCTATCGGAGGCGAGGCCAGCCCGCAAGCCGTCCGCCCGCGCCTGCCAGTCGCGCCGACGCAAGGCGAGCCGCAGGCTGAGGTTTTTCGCATGACGCCCCTGCCCGTCCGCGGGACGTTCGACGTCAACAAAGCCCAGTCTTTCGAGCACGCCGATCGAGCCGCCATTATCCGGCAGAACCAGCGCGCCGAGCTCTTCGGCTTCGGTGACGAGAAAGAAGGCGTCGACGATCGCCGCCGCCGCCTCGCTCATCAACCCCTGCCTCCAGAAAGGCTTGCCGAGCCAATAGCCGAGCATCGGCCGCCCGTCGCATTCCTCCACGCCAATCATGCCGACAAGGTCGCGGGCGCCGCTCTTCAGCGTCAAGGCGAGGCGCAACGCCGTTCCCCGCACATTATCCTCGCGGCTCGTGCGGATGAACTGCTCCGCGTGTTCCCGCGCATAGGGATGCGGCAAAGCCGCGGTCATTCGCGCCACATCGCGGTCGCCGGCGCGATCGACAAGGGCGGCCGCGTCGGCGGCGCGCGGCCAGCGCAGCCAGAGGCGCCTGGTTTCGAGACGAAACACTTCGTCGCGGGCGAGTTCGGAAAACATGGACAGGCTCCAGTCAAAGCGAAAGGGGAAACGGCGCGCGTTCCCCCTCGAGCTTGTGCTCTGGACGATTCCTGCGGGAAGATTGTGACCATCTTCGAGCTGGAACTTGGCCTTTTGTCGTCGTCGATCGACGTCAGGGCATCCTCGGGGGCTTTGCGCCCTCCGGAGGTCCCTGGTCGCGACCTCCGCTTACTCTGCGGCTTGGGCCGCCGGGGCCGGAATGACGTTGATGTAAGCTCGGCCGTCGCACTTGGCCTTGAAAAACACCTTGCCGTCGACGAGGGCGAACAGGGTGTGATCCTTGCCCATGCCGACATTGACGCCGGCATGCCACTTCGTGCCGCGCTGGCGTACGATGATGTTGCCACCGCGCACGTTTTCACCGCCGAACTTTTTCACGCCAAGGCGCCGACCTTCCGAGTCGCGCCCGTTGCGGGATGAACCGCCTGCCTTTTTGTGAGCCATTTTTCTGCTCCGAAACTTGTCTCGACCGCCTCGGCGGCCATTCTCATCTGTTTAAGCGAAGCGAGCCGCTCAGGCGACGACTTCAACGATGCGGACGAGCGTCAGGTCCTGACGATGGCCACGCTTGCGCTTGGAATTCTTGCGGCGGCGCTTCTTGAAGGAAATGACCTTCGCTCCGCGCGCCTGCTCGACGATTTCGGCCTTGACCGAGGCGCCGGCGACGAAAGGCGCGCCGAATTGCGCGGCGCCGTCCTTCTCGACCAGCAGGACATCGGAGAAGGTCACGGTTTCGCCGGCTTCTCCGGCGAGGCGCATGACGGTAATCTGTTCATCGGCGGCGACGCGATACTGCTTGCCGCCGGTTTTAATGACTGCGAACATCGTTCTTCCTCGTGTTCGATCCGGCTCTGCGGTCATCTTGCGCATGGTCCTTGGACCATGCCGATGCGCGGCCGGCTTCTTTGCAGCTGAAACCAGCAGGGTGAACCCCGGCCCAAAGCCGCAATAAGCGGCGTCCGGCGGGATCCGGCTTTACGGGCGAAGAATCGGGACTGAAAACGGATCAGAGCCCGAAAAACGCAAAATGCCGCGGCGGCAGCCACGACAAACCGTCGGTTCTGCTAGAACGCGTGGCCCGCAAAGTCAAGGACGAATTGCGGACCGCGCGCCGCAGCGCGGATTTTGCGCTTTGTGTGGCGAGGCCCTTGCGCCTTTGCGCGCGGCCATGTTATTGCGCCGCCTCACCACCGGTTCGGACTGATTTGCCGAGCCGCCGCACCTTGGATTGGAGAGGTGGCAGAGTGGTCGAATGCACCGCACTCGAAATGCGGCATACGGGCAACCGTATCGGGGGTTCGAATCCCTCCCTCTCCGCCAGTTTATTTCCTAATGAATTGAATAATTTTGTTAATTTTTTGAGCGCCGCGCGTCGGTCTTACAATCGGTCTTACAACGCGACGAGGTGTTATTCCGATATCCACGCCGCGCGCGCCCGCTTTGACGGGGCGCCCGGTGATGCTCCGAGCTAATTCTCCGCCAACTCGGTCGGAAGCGCCGCCTCTCTGCGAGAAAATCGCGCGAGGACTGGGCTGCGCTCTGGCGGCGCCCTCAGCGGAAGGGTGGTTCGTCAAAAGAGCGCAGCTTGCGCGAATGCAGCGTCTCTCGGTTTTTCCGAAGGAGGTCGAGCGCCGCCAGGCCGATTCTGAGGTGCTGAGACACGGCGCGCTCATAAAAGGCGCTGGCCGCGCCAGGCAGCTTGATCTCGCCGTGCAGCGGTTTGTCCGAAACACACAGAAGCGCGCCATAGGGCACGCGCAGCCGGAAGCCTTGCGTCGCGACCGTTCCCAACTCCATGTCCACGGCGATGGCGCGGGACATGTCGATGCGGCGACGCTCCTGCCTCCAGCGCAACTCCCAGTTTCGGTCGTCGTAGGTGACGACAGTGCCCGTGCGCAATCGTTTCTTCAGCGCTTCGCCGCAGTCGCCGGTGATGGCCGCGGCGGCATCCTGCAAGGCGACCTGGACTTCGGCCAGAGCCGGTATCGGCACGTCGGTCGGCACGAGCCCATCAAGCACGTGGTCCTGCCGAAGATAGGCGTGCGCCAAAACATAATCGCCGATCTGCTGCGACAAGCGCAGGCCGCCGCAATGGCCCACCATCAGCCAGCAATGCGGGCGCAAGACCGCGAGGTGGTCGGTCATGGTCTTCGCGTTCGACGGGCCGACGCCGATATTGACAAGGGTTACGCCCTGTTTGTCCGGCGTAGCAAGATGGTAGGCGGGCATCTGCGAGCCGCGCCACGGCGAGGAGCCGACCAGCGCGGCGGCTTTTTCGGGCGGACAGCTCGCGTCGACGCTCACATTGCCCGGAAGGTGCAGACGGTCATAGGGACCGCCGGAGCGCAATTGCTCCAGGCCCCATTGAATGAACTGATCGACATAGCGATGATAATTGGTCAACAGAATCCAGGGCTGCACCAGGCGCCAGTCCGAGCCCGTGTAATGAACCAGGCGACGCAGCGAATAGTCGACCCGAACGGCGTCGAAAAGCGCCAGCGGTCGCGGCTCCCCTTGGCGAAATTCCCGCAAACCGTCGGCGATTTCGTCGTCCACGAGGGAGAGAAGCGGAACCGGAAAAGCCCGGGCCAACTCTTCCGCAGTGACTGTCTCGCCGAGATCGTCAAGGGATTCCGTCACAAAAGGATAGGGAATTTCCTGGCCGCCATAGCCGACCTCGAGGGTTGCGCCATATTCGGCGGTCAGCGGCCGGAGTTGTTCGAGGAGATAGTTTCTGAAGGCGGACGGTTGAGTCACCGTCGTCGCATAGACGCCAGGCGCGGCGAATTTCGCGAAAGCGCGGCGATTGGACGGTCGGTCGCCACTTGGGAGATACGACACGCGCAGCTCTGGATAACGAAATCCAAGGCGAGTCTGCTCGGACGGGCCAAGGCGACGGTCGCGAAAATCGTCGAGCGCGGCGCGCAGCGAGTCGGTCGACGCCGAATACAGAAGCTCGAGTTCGGTCACCGCTTCTTCGGGCGTGGCGAATGGCCGTCTGTATGGCGCAAATTGATCATTCATGCGCAGAGTCCAGGCTCGAAGGTTCTTCCGGTCATGTTCCACGACGGCGCCGGCGGCAGCTACGCAGCGCATAGATTTCAAATAGGGCTCCGTGCGACGAATAATGAGCCCTTCGCGCGACGATTGGACGAATAAATCGAGGCCGCCTCGAACTGGGCCAAAAACGGACATTTGCCGATCTCCGATCAAGCCGACCGCGCGGCGCCGGCATTTTCTGGATCATCAACAGCCTCGAAAGGGTCCCCAGCGTTCCGCAGTTGGACGCCGTATTGCTTCACCTTGAACAGCGCCATTGGCGGAGTCGGCCCTCCAGCCGCTGGCGAGGACCTCACCGACGACGACCAGGTCGCCCGAGAATTGACAAAGCCTGGTCGAGATCGGCGATCAGATCGTCGGCATTTTCGATGCCGACAGACAGGCGAATGAGGGCCGGGGTAATGCCCAGCCTGAGTTTTTCGTCCGCCGCCAGATCAGAGTGCGTCATCGCCGCCGGGTGGCTGGCCAGCAACTCAGTGCCTCCGAGTGAAACCGCGAGCTTGATGACCTTGAGGCGGTCGAGCACGGCGAACGCCTCGGCTTCGCCGCCTCCGACCTCGAAGCTGAAGGTCGATCCGGGGCCTTTGCACTGGCGTTCGAAAACCAGCCGATCGGCGTGATCCGCCGGAAGCAAGCCGAGATACCAGACCGTCTTGACCTGCTTGTGCTGGCTGAGAAAAGCGGCGATCTGGCGGGCGTTGTCGGCTGCAGCGCTCATGCGCAGTTTCAAAGTTTCGAGCGAGCGCATCAGCAGCCAGCCGGTTTCCGGGTCGCACATCGTCCCAGTATGGTGCGCATACCGCGGATGGGATCGAGATGCTCTCGCGACCCCGAGCAACAGCCGGCGATCAGATCCGAATGGCCGCCGACGTATTTGGTCAACGAGGTGACGACGAGGTCGGCGCCAAGAGCGAGCGGCGTCTGGAAAAGTGGGCCGAGCATCGTATTGTCAACGATGATGACGGGTCGGCGCGCCGTCTCGCCGATGGCGTCGGCGGCGAGGCGAACCGCGGTCATATCGACGAGACCGTTGGTCGGATTGGCCGGGGTTTCGACATAAATCCCGGCGACCGGGCCGCGGGCCCGCGCTCGTTCCGCCGCCTCGGCCAGCGCCGTGGCGCCGCCCTCCGCCGGAAAGCCGATCGGCGTGACGCCGAACTGCGGCAGAATGTTCTTCAGCAGGAAATCGGTCCTGCCATAGACGGGATCGGAGTGGAGCAGCACGTCGCCCGGCCTGACATAGGCCCATAGGTGGTGGAAATGGCTGCCATGCCCGAGGCGAAGACCAGGCTGGCTTCCGCCGCGTCCCAGCTGGCGAGCCGGTCTTCCAGCATCTCCAGATCGG
>CAWHDV010000007.1:0-185530 GCA_963828185.1 uncultured Alphaproteobacteria bacterium
CAAATTCTGACTTCCGCCAGCAATGCACGAGTTTGGAGCCATGGCGGCGTCCGGCCGGCGATCACCTGTCGACGTCGGCAGGGCGCTCCATCTCGAATCCAGGATCTACCGTCAGGGGCTCCTTGAGCGATCTGCGCGAGGCGATCAAACAAAATCTGAAGGAGTTCGAGCGCAAGCACGTTCGCCCATTTGCACATGCCGTGACCTTGCGCCAGTCGCGCTCACGCTAGTCAGCCGCATCCCACGCGAGGAAAAACTTGATGACACGCAATTGCCTCGTAACCGGTGGCGCGGGCTTCATAGGCTGCGCTATTTCGAACTTGCTCGACGGGCAATTCAACCGCATCGTCGCCCTTGACAATATGCATCCGCAGATTCACCCCACAGACGCCCGCCCTGCGGCGCTTCACCCGGCGGTTGAACTGGTGAAAGGCGATGTCGCCGAGCGCCAGACCTGGGATTCCCTGCTGCGCGATTTCAAGCCCGATACGGTCATCCACCTCGCCGCCGAAACCGGCACGGGCCAGTCGCTGACCGAAGGCACCCGTCACGCCAACGTCAACGTCGTGGGGACAACGCAAATGCTGGATGCGTTCGTGCGCCACGAATGCATTCCCTCGCGAGTCGTGCTGACCTCCAGCCGCGCGGTCTATGGCGAAGGCGCGTGGAGTGACAAGAACGGGAAGATCACTTATCCGGGCCAGCGCTCGCGCGCCATGCTGGAGGCGGGGCAGTGGGACTTTCCGGGTCTCAAGTGCCTGCCGTTCGAAGCAACCCGCACCGAGACGCGCCCGACGAGCATCTACGGCGCCACCAAACTGACGCAGGAAATAGTTCTGCGCGCATGGGCGCTGTCTTTCGGCGTGGAGCTAGGCCTGCTTCGGTTGCAAAACGTCTACGGCCCCGGGCAATCGCTCAACAACCCTTACACGGGCATTGTCACGTTGTTCGCGCGACTGGCCAAGGCGGGTAAAAGCATACCAGTCTACGAGGATGGTGAAATCATTCGTGATTTTGTTTTCATCGATGATGTCGCGGCGGCTGTGCAGCGGATGACCAAGGGAGCGGTTCCGTCGGATATCGCCTATGATATCGGGTTGGGAAAGGGCGCGACCATTCGTCAGCTCGCCCGCATCATGGCCGACATCTACGGCGCGCCGGAGCCCACCGTGAACGGCGCCTTCCGGAATGGCGACGTGCGAGCCGCCTCCTGCGACATCAGCCGCGCCAGGGTAGAGCTGGGCTGGGCGCCGCAATGGAGCGTGGAGCGCGGCATCAGGTCGCTTTGCGCCTGGGTCGATGCTCATGAAACAAAAATCTTGTCGTCCTAAGAATCGGTGCAGCAAGGCTTCCGCGACCTGCACCATGATCTCCGAGATTCACAGCATAATTTAGGAAATATTAGGGAGAGCTCTTAGTGCGACATTATAAAAACGTGCAGGCGATGCGTGGAATTGCGGCTATAATGGTCTGCTTTGTCCATTCAGTCGCGCTGCCGGTTGGCGTAGGGATAGGAAACCTCGTCCCTTTCTGGGGCGCAGTCGGTCCAGCTGGCGTCGACTTGTTCTTTGTCATCTCGGGATTTATTATTTCGACAGTTGCGGCTAACGCGGGGGGCGCGGCTGTCTCTCGTGGAAAATTCAATGTAGCGCGCGAGTTCGCACTGAAGCGCATAGCGCGAATCTATCCGGCCTATTGGGTTGTTTTCATACTAGCGTCAATCGCTGCACCTTACGTTTGGCTCTCGCCCGACTCCGTCTTGCACGTTCCTATTTGGCGGATTTTTTTCTTAATTGACGTGAATAATTATAGAGTAATGTCTGCATGGACGTTGGTTTACGAGCTATTTTTTTACTTAGTAGTTACCGTAATATTATTGGTTACACCGAGGAATGTGTTCAAAGGTTTGTTTGCGTGGGCTTTTGCAACGATTACGGTCATTGTAATTCTTGAGGTAGCTCACGCGCCAGAAAACTATGTGGTGCCACTAAGCCCGGTGCTGATTGAGTTCATGCTCGGCGTCTGCGTTGCATATTTGTTGCGACGCGGAGTCTCTTTCTCTCCCATTGGAGCGATTTCAACCGGGGTATTTTTGTTCGCGATTGGCGCGTACGAAAACAACGCCCTTGGCCCGTGGCAGCCATGGATAAGGACCATCGCCTTCGGGCCAGCCGCTGCGCTTATTCTGTACGGCGTGGTCGCCGCCGAAATGAATAATGGATGGACGTTCTGGCGGCCGTGGCAAAAACTCGGGGACGCGTCTTATTCGATTTATATTTGGCACCAATTATTGTTTTTCACCTTCATGACGTTGGCGCAAAAAGCAGGTTTCGCACTCGGTCCGCTTTATGTCGGCGCGACGATCGCGATCGTAATTAGTTGGGGGTTCTTGAGTTACAGGTATTTTGAAAACCCAGTGAGGTGGAAGTTAGAAAAAATAGCGTCCACGGGGTTAAACATGGGATCGCTCTCCCCGGTTAAATTCGCTAAAAATGCTGCTATTTTGGTTGTAATAATCACGTTGCCCGCGTTCGCCATCCTTAAAACTCCTGCCACGGGGCGTGTAGTCAATACGGTAGCCGTCAAGAATCAGCAAGCTCAGTTACGCCTGGAGCCGACCGCCGGGAAGATCGTCGCTGCGCTCGCAGGCGATAAATCAGTTTTCGCGGCCGCTGCGCAAGCCGCAGGCTTGGCGCCCGATCCGATACTTTTCGGCTATTTTGACAACGTCGTCTTGCGATCCCCGTCCACAATTTTCATGCAGGGTTGGGCGGCGGATCGCGGATTTAGCGGGCGCGCCGTCGACGTGTTGTTCTTTCAGTGTGGTTCCTTCCTGGGCGCCGCTGCTGCCGGAGACGTCCGGCTTGACGTCGCGGCGGTCTTGAAAGCCTCTCGCAATGGCTTTGGCTTCCATGCGACCGTTCCGCGAAAGCAGTGTCTTCGTGATGACATTTTTGCGCTGATTATAACCCAGGATCGTCATTACGGACTGATGAGCGCGGCAGCTCCCCGTCGATGATGATGACATCAAAGACGGCATTGTTCGACGGACGTCGACCGACAGAGAGTTAGCGCAGGAAACGGGTCTTCATGTTCTCTGTAAATAATTTGCGTTTTAGGCGAATAAACTGAGTATATCTAATTCTTTTTGGCAAAAATGGAATAAGGCACATCAATTGCTGACAAGACAGATCTATCGCTGATTGATCGTTGTTTTTAATCCCGCGATTGAAGTCACTAAAAACGGCGCGGACAAATCGCGGAGCAACGACGTCGCGAATATAAGGCCCGTCACTAAATTTATTAATAAGCGTTTCGAAATACTTCATTCTTGATAGAGACATTGTTTTGCTGCGTGACGTTGATTCGGCATGAATACGCCACGCCATCAAAGATTCATTTATATATATATTTCTATATCCGCAGCAAAATAGCTTTAAAAATAGATCATCATCTTCATATCCTCTTAACTTATCGTCAAACCCCCCAACGTTTTCAAACGCAGCCCTTGAAATCAGAGAGGCGCCGGGCAGTATAAACATATCCTGCCGAAGGCAGCCCGCTAAAGTGGTCTTGGGATGCTCGTTCGGATCGAGGCGGTCCAGCAAGTTGGGGCGAGCCATTCGCCCGTCGTGCTCGATTTCGTCAAGATTGGAGTATGTCCAGCCCAAGGGCCGCACACTCGCCGCTTTGAATGACTGCTCAAGAACCCTTAAATGCTGAGAATACCAAATATCATCCTGGTCTAAAAATGCTATTAGCGAACCCTCGGAGACGTTAACACCGAAATTACGCGCTGATCCTTGCCCTCCGTTGTCCTTTGAATAAACCTTGACGGGAAAGCGCTCGGCGACCGCCCGCCCTTTGCCGCCATCTGTTGAGCCATCGTCGACCACGATAATCTCGTCCGCGGGGCGGTCTTGCTTGAATACGCTATTTAGCGCTTCTTCTAGATATTTTGAACCGTTATATAGCGGTATTACTACAGAAATCGTCTCGACGGTCATATTGTATCCATTTACGGCGTTAACACAACTGAGGAAAGCGCGGCGCGCCCCCTTTGAAACGGCGTCTTCTCTCAAGTGGACGATCGTTGCTTTCACATACTGGTCGCGGGGCGATCACGGTGAGCGTCGAGCAAACTCTTATCGAATAGCCTCAAACGACATTTGCGCGGAAAGACCGTCGATTCCCAAAACCGAGAAGCCCGACACGATGGCGGCGGTGGAGAAAATCCGCTCGACGGCATTTTCCAGAGCTCCGTCACGTTTTCCCGTTTCCTCGGGAAACTCCGTCTCCAGACGCAGATCGCGCAAGGGCCGCAAGGCCTCTGGGCGCGCCCAGAACATAGTCCCGCAAAAAAAATCCAACTTAAACCGTCTGATGTCAACGCCCATCCTCTCCGCCAGTTCGAGAACGCGCGGCCGATTTTCGCCCCAGGACAATTTTGCGGAACACAGCGCGCTGGGATAGCGATAGGCGCGGGGACCGATCATGCCAACGGTCGCGTCGGTTTCGAAACGGCGCAGGATCGTGGTCAGGATATCCGGCGCCGCGAGCAGATCGAACAACATGCGGTTGCGCCAAATCGCGCCCAGAATCGCCACGCGTCCGCCGTCGTTCGATTTCTTGCCGTGAATTTTGCAGACGACGCGATAGGCGTCCAGGCGGCCCTGCTGCAGCAACGCGAGAAAGGGCCGCACATCGCGGCCCCGGTTTTCGAAGGCGAAAATTTGGGCTCGCGGAAAGTCGGCGCGAATTTCGTCGGCCAACGCCTCCCTGCCAGGGACGGTGGTGACGAGCAAATCGAAGTCGGTTTCTATGCTATGCAGAATTGTCGCGATTTCAGGCCACGTATCTTCATAGTAGATGTGAACCACGATCGCCACGGCGCCAACCGGGCTTGGCTGCCGCTTTTCGACGGTTCGACCGGGCGTCCGCTTCGTCCACCCGGTCAATAATTCCGGATATTTTGCGAAGACAGGGCCGTCAAGAGCGGCGCCGCTCCTCATGAGGCGTCTTGTCGCGGCGGAAAAAATCTTCCGCGCCGGTTTTGGTCCGTCGGCAAAGATGCGGAAATGCCCGAAATTCAAGATTTTTCTGCGCTTCCTGATCATTCGCGCATGGACGATGGCGACAAGGGAAGCCCCCAGCGTCACAGGTCTCGGCATCGAAATCGTCGCTTGTGATCGAGATATCTCCGATCACGCGGTCAAAAATAATAAAATAACCCAGGCGCGCCGCGAGTGGCAACAGAACAACCGTCATGTCAGCGCCGTTGCCGACTTGAACTCGGCCAACCAATTTATTGCCGATTGGATCTCTGGCTTTGAGCCGAAAAACTTTGCGCCGATTAAATAAACTCATTCCAAACCCTTGGCAAAAACAGCCTGACACTTCCGCATTCCCGCGCGGATGCATCCTCCTGGCTAACCCCAACGCCGTTCCGCACGATCCTTTTTTCCTCATACCCGCCATGCCGCCAATCAGGATAAACTCAGCTGGCGAACCTTTTCAACTGCGACAGGTCGGGCCGTCCGGTTATTTGCCGCCGCACCAATTGGAGAATTTTCCAGCTTGCGCTTTCCTGGACGGTGAATTCGGCATAGACGGTCAGATAGCGCCAGGCCATTGCGACGCCGAGGCGCTTGCAGCTTGTGCGCAATCGGCCGCGCGCATCGATCGCGGCGTAGATCACCGGTCTGATCCGGCGTGGCACATTGTAGCGTTCGCGCAAGGTTTGCCCTTCCACATTGGCGTCGACGCCACGGTTCGCCATGTTGGCGCGCAGGTTGCGGCCGATCGGCCTGGTGTGGCGCACAGCCACCTGATCGAAAATCGCGGCCTTGTATCGCGCATGTTCGGAAAGGCGGCACCAGATGTAATCCATGCCGAAGCCGCTCATTGAATCCTTGAAGTCTTCCAGGATCGTCCGCACCAGGCTCGTTTTCACGCAAGGCACCATGATCTCGACGAAATTGGTGTAGCGGAGCTGGAAGCCGGGACAGGACATGCAGGCGAAATGCGTGAAATAGCTGTCCCGCGTCAGCGACGGCTGCGCCACGTCGAGGTCGTGCCGGCGCATGGCGTCAAAGATCGCGTCGATCGCCGAGGACGATGTGGCGATATCGTCGTCGGGCAACCAGACATAATCATATTGGCTCAAGATGTCCGTTTGCGCCAAAAGCGGATAGAGCCCGTTCCATTTACCGCCGGGCTGCTGGACAATGAGAATGTCTTCGCCGTGATCGAAATGGGCTTGTGGATCATAGCAACTGACGACGAGATCCCAGTTGCGGTCGGCGCCTGCGTCGAGCCAATCCGGATGCAGGGAATTCTTCCCCGCGCGCACGACGACGAGATTTTTCCTCTTGCCTGCACTGGAATTTGAAACAGTCATGGCGATTGTTGCTTTTGGTTTCGTCGCCGCGAACGCCTTTCCGGCAAGCGCGCGCGACGCGTCAGCGCAGAAATCCATTTCCGGGCATAATAAACAATCGTTCGCGAGCGCTTTCGCTAACGCATAGGCTGCATTGAGTCAACGCATTGCGCTGCCGTCGAAAAATGGTTGCCTCCACGTTCGCGATCCAGAAAATCGAAGAAAGTGCGCCCCCTCGCGCTTCTTGCGCCTCTCGCGCTTGACCTTTTTGGGCGCCTCCCTTATAGACGCCAGCCAATGAACCGTTTGTCGCGGAGCATCTGTTTCCGCGCCGATTTCGTGTTCCCCGCCCCGATGGTGGCAGGCGAGACGGCGGTTTCTCGAATTTCGGCCGCAAGGCCTTTTTTTTCCGGCGCAAGCCGGCGCTGGCCAAGTCTTTCTTGAGGGGAGCCTCCTTTCTCGAGCGGACAAACCAGCGTGATCAGGACTCGAAAGGAAGCCCAATGTCCCGCCGTTGCGAATTGACCGGCAAGGCCGTTCAGACCGGCAATCTCGTCAGCCATTCCAATCACAAGACCCGCACCCGGTTCCTGCCGAACCTGGTCAATGTCTCGCTGATCTCGGATTCGCTGCAGCGTTCGGTGCGCCTGCGCATCGCCGCCGCCGCCCTGCGCTCGGTCGAACATCGTGGCGGCCTCGACGCGTTCCTGCTCAAGGCCCGCGACGCCGAACTCTCGGTCGACGCCCTCAAGTTGAAGCGCGAAATCGCCAAGAAGCAGGCCGGCGCCGCGGAAGCCGCCAGCGCCTGAGCCACAAGGCGACGGATTTATCGAAGGCGGGCGAAAAGCCCGCCTTTTTCTTTGTCTCCGATGCTTTGCCTCCCATTCTTGGCCATCTGGCCCAGCGAAAAAAGGCGGCGAAGGTCTCCCTTCGCCGCCAGTTCGCGTTTTTCGCCCGAGCAAGTTCTGGTTTTTGAGCCGAGATCAGAGAATTTCGACTGGCGTCCCGACATTCACGCGTTGGTAAAGGTCGATCACGTCCTCGTTCATCATGCGGATGCAGCCGGATGACACGTTCTGGCCGATCGACCAGGGCTGGTTGGTGCCGTGGATGCGATATTCCGACGTGCCGAGATAGAGCGCGCGGGCGCCGAGCGGATTGCCGGGGCCGCCATCCATGTGACGAGGCAGGTCGGGCCGGCGCAACAGCATTTCCGCCGGCGGCGTCCAGCCCGGCCATTCCGCCTTGCGGCTGATGGTCTTGTGGCCGGACCAGGTAAAGCCCGGGCGCCCGACGCCGATGCCATAACGCATGGCCCGTCCGGGCGCCGTCACAAGATAGAGATAATGGTTCGGCGAATCGATGACGATCGAACCAACTTTGCCGCCTTTAGCATAATCCACTTCCTGGCGGCGCAGTTCGGCGGGGATTTCGCGGCGCGGATCCACCGAAGCCTGGAGACTGCGGCTTTCGGGCGCATTGGGCGAATTGATCTGGGCCGGAGCCGTCGCCGCCGCGCGACGCGGCGCGGGCGCCGCCATCTGGCCGCCGGTGGCGAGGAATTCGATCAGGCCGCCGCCGAGATTTCCGGCCTTGGCGATCGACAGGGGAGCGAGGCAAAGAGCGAGACCGCCAAGCGTTGCCGGCAAGAAACGCGCCGTGGTCAGGAAACGATTGGACATGACGGCTTTCTGCTCCCAATATCATTCACCAAACAAAGTATAAACGTTAAATTTTTAATAGGAAGCT
Source organism: uncultured Alphaproteobacteria bacterium (assembly GCA_963828185.1). Lineage (GTDB taxonomy): Bacteria > Pseudomonadota > Alphaproteobacteria > Rhizobiales > Beijerinckiaceae > Rhodoblastus. Next base: position 8,129 of record CAWHDV010000007.1, read on the forward strand.
TTGCCTTTCCTTATGGTTATGCGTTTCATAATGGTAAAAGAACCTTGAACAATCCGCCCTTGCGATCGAGCCATTGCCGCGCCGGCGCGGACTTGGCCAAAAAGGCGCCGCGCAGCCCGGCGATGTCGAACGCCGCGACCAGCAGCACATAGAAGGAGCCGGCGAGGATCACCTGGACGCTCATCAGCGCCAGGCCGGGACGCAGGCTCCGCAATGGGCCGGCGAGGAGGACCATGCCGAAGCAGGCCAGCGCGGTGAGGGCGAGATCGCGCGCGCGCGGCCATTGCGGACGGCTCGCCTGGGCGAAGCCGATCAGCACGACGAGCCCGACCCCCATGGCGAGGCTTTGCGCGATGGCGAGGCTCGACGCGTCTGTTCCGCGCGGCAGCGCGACCACGAAAATGGGGTCGGCGACGCACGCGGCCAGCGCGGCCAGCACCATCGGCAGAGTTTTCCGCGAAATCTGAAAAACGGCGTTGATCGAGAACTGGCCGAGGCCGATGCAGAACATGCCCGGCAGCATGAGGGCGAGGAAATGCGCGAAGGGGCCGCGATAGGCCTGCGGCACGACCAGCGCCTCGACCGAAGGCAGGACGATCCACACGCCGACGCAGGCCGGCGCAAGGATTGCGAAGACGATGGCGATATTCTGCGCCACCTGCTCTTTCGCATGATCCTCGCCATGCAACTCATGCGCTCGCACCGCGATCTGGAACAGCAGCACGTCGAGCGCCGAGCCGATCGCCATCACAGCGCGCTGGCCGAGGTCGAAGGCCAACGAAAAGCGTCCGGTTTCGGCGAAGCCGTAGAAATGCGCCGCCAGATCGCGATTGGCGAGGGGTATCATCTGGTAGAGCACGATGGCCGCGACAATCGGCGCGGCATAGGCGCCATATTGCCGGAACAGCCGCCGATCCGCCAAGCCGAGCCGCGCATCGCCGTCGATGAGGCCTGAGCGCCAGATGAAGATCGAGCCGAGGAGGCTGGCCATGCCGGCGATCAGCGCGACCTTGGCCGAATGGGTCGCCCAGGCCCCGCCGGCGGTCAGCACCAGGGCGAAAAAGTTTTTCGTCACGATCAGCCAGAAATAGAGCCGGTCGTTGAAGCGCGCGCGCGCCAGCGCCGTCTGGTAGTCGAACATCCCGTTGGCGATGGAGGCGGCGAAGGCCAGGCCGACCAGTTCGCGCGGCAGCGAGAATTTCGGCCCGAGAAAGGCGACCGCCAGCGCGAGCGGAAAGAACAGCAGGGCGAAAGCCGAAAAGGAGGCGTCGAGCGTGGCGCGCACCTGCGGCGCGTCGAGCCGCGTGCGTTCGGAATAGAAACGCACGCCGCATTGCCTGATCCATTCGAAGGCGATGGCCTGGCCGAAGGTCATGACGGCGATGGCGAGGGCGAACCTGCCATATTCGCTCGGGCCGAGGAATTTAGCGACGACCAGCCCGACGATCAGATTGAAGATCGTGTTGATGAGAAACGTCAGCACGACGCTCATCGGAAAGTTTCCACGCGGAAAGATAGGCTGGCGAGGCTCGTCATGGCGGCAATCTAGCCGCCGCGCGTTAAAAAGTCTTGCCGAAGGCGCGGCGCCAGCGAGTCGCGTCTCCCGGCTGATGGTCGCGGGGTGTCGCAACGGCTTCCTTTATCAGCCGCTTTCTCGTATGAGTTCGCGCACGGTCCCGCGCTGGTTCGGCAGCCTCCGCCGGGCGAGGAAAAACTGTTTTTTGTCAAACGATCGCGACTCGGACGTCGAACCAGAATGCCTCATGAATTTCGCATAGACCTTCGCCGCCTGAAGATGAGCCTGCTGCTGTGGATGTCGGGCCGGCATTGGCGTCGGCAGGTGGTTTTCCTGGGAGGCGGCCTCGCCGTCGGCGCGGCGGCGGTCGCGCTGGCGAAAGGCGGCGACGCGGCGCAGTTCGTTCTGGAGCGGCTCCTGGCGTGGTGGCCGACCGCGCCGCTGGTGGTCACGCCGCTGGCCTATGCTTTTTGCGCCTATGCGACCATGCGCTGGTTCGATGGAGCCCAGGGCAGCGGCATTCCCCAGATCATCGCTTGCACCGAGCTTCCTTCGAGTTCGCGGACGCGGACGAACATGACGTCGATGAGGGTGGCGTTTGGCAAGTCCCTGATGCTGGTTCTCCTGCTCATTTGCGGCGCCTCGATTGGCCGCGAAGGACCAAGCGTTCAGGTCGGAGCGGCGCTCATGCTGTTCGCGGGCCGGTTTGCGGGCATCCGGCGCGAGGGCGCGCTGCTGATGGCCGGCGGCGCGGCCGGCGTGGCGGGCGCCTTCAACACGCCCCTCGCCGGCGTGGTCTTCGCCATCGAGGAACTCGGGCGCCGCTACGAACAGCGCACCAACGGCACGGTGATCCTGACGGTTCTTCTGGCGGGCATCGCCTCGGTGATGCTTGCCGGCAACTACACTTATTTCGGCAGCTCGACGGCGGACCTGAGTGGTTGGCCGGACGTTCTCGCCGTCCTCGTCTGCGGCGTCGTCGGCGGGCTGATGGGCGGCCTGTTCAGCCAGCTTCTGGTCTGGGGCCTCGTCAACCTGCCACGGGTCTGGGGCGGCTGGTCGCTGCGCAAGATCGCCCTGTTCGCGGGGGCGTGCGGATTGCTTGTCGGCGCGATCGGCCTGGCCACAGGCGGCGCCACTTTCGGCACCGGCTATTCCCAGGCCAGGGGAATCATCCAGGTCTCGAGCCATCTGCCTTGGTATTTCGGACCTCTCAAATTGATCGTCACCCTGCTTTCCAGCATGTGCGGCATACCGGGCGGGCTGTTCGCCCCCTCGCTGTCCGCCGGCGCGGGGTTCGGCCATGCGCTGGCGCCCTTGCTGCCGGTCGTCCCGCCCGCGACCGTCGCGCTGCTCGGCGTGGTCGGCTATTTCTCGGGGGTGGTCCAATCGCCGCTGACCGCTTTCGTCATCGTCATGGAGATGACGGGCGACCACAAGATGATGCTGCCATTGATGGCCACGAGCCTGCTCGCTTACGGCGTGTCTCGCATGGTGTGCAAGCGCCCGGTCTATCACGCCATCGCCCATTCGATGGTCTGGCAAGCGTGGACGAAGGAGCAGCCGGCCACGAAAAACGTCGGCGCGATAACGATCGAGCGGCAGGAAGTAGAAGACGAGGACGAAGAAGCCTCACCAGCGTCGACCGGCACGGAGCCTGTCTGATCGCGGCGCGCGGCCGGAAGCGAAAACGGCTGCGGCTTGTCACCCTCCCCGGCCACCATTAATCTCGGACGGCAAGCGACCGTCTGGCAAGCGCGCGTCTGGAATTGCAATGTCTGAAATCTTCCGAGCAAGCGACCGAATGTTTCAAGACCGTTCTGGTCGCCACCGACGGCTCCAACTCCTGCGCCGGAGCGGTCAGCGTCGCCATCGACATGGCGGTCCGGATGCGCGCCCGCCTTTTGGCGCTGAGCATTCTCGTCCCCGACGAGACGAGCTATGAAGCGCCGCCGGCGGCGGAGCGGCGCGTCACCGCGATCGTCGGCGAAGTCGTCGCTTCCGCCAAGGCCCTGGGAGTCGACGTCGAGGGGCGCGTGATGCGCGGCGTTTCCCATGCCGAGGCCATTGTCGCGGCCGCCGTCAAGGAAAGCGCCGATGTGATCGTGATGGGGCGGCCGAGCCGCAAAGGCCTGGCCGAAAAAATGCTGGGCGACGCCACGAGCAAGATCATCGCCAGCGCCGACGTTCCCGTCCTGGTGGTTCCGAAGGACTCGAAGCCCTGGCGCAATCGCATCCTCTTCGCCACGGACGGCTCCGGCGCCGCCGAACGCGCGGCGGATTACGCCGCCAAACTCGGCCATTGTTGCAATATGCCGCTGACCGTGCTGTCCGTCGAGTCGCCGAAGCATTCGCCAGAGCGCCAGGCCGAAGCGGCGAGAATCGTCGAGCGGACCGTCGCCGCTTTCGCCAGCCGAGGCCTCGACGCCGAAGGCGCGGTGCGGCGGGGAGCGCCGGTTGACGAAATCATCCGCGCCATCGAGGACTGCAAGGCCGACCTGATCGTGGTCGGCAGCGAGGGCAGAACGGCGCTTTCCCGCCTTCTCGTCGGCTCCAACAGCCTGGCGTTGATCGGGCGGGCCGAGCGCCCGGTCCTGGTGGCCCGCGCGCCAGGCAAATAACGCCCGACAACTCCAAGCCGGGCGGAAGCTTCATTCCCCATTTCGCTATCAACCATCCGCGCTTTTCGCCGCCGCCGCCGCCTTGACAGTTTTCGGCGCCGCTCCTATCTACCGGGCAGCCTGCTAGCACTCTCAAGGTATGAGTGCTAACAGGCTCTTCCTTCCCAGCCCCGGCCATTTTGCGCCGCCGGGCTCCAACTACAGGACAGTGACATGGCCTTCCGTCCCCTGCATGACCGCGTTGTCGTCAAGCGCCTCGATGGCGAAGAAAAGACCAAGGGCGGCATCATCATCCCCGACACCGCCAAGGAAAAGCCGCAGGAAGGCGAAATCGTCGCCGTCGGCCCCGGCGCGCGCGATGAATCGGGCAAGCTCGTTCCGCTCGACGTCAAGGCGGGCGATCGCGTGCTGTTCGGCAAATGGTCGGGCACCGAAGTCAAGATCGACGGTCAGGATCTCCTGATCATGAAGGAATCCGACATCCTCGGCGTCGTCGCGTGATTTCGTTCCGCCGAATTCACGTCGGCTGATTCGGCTGGCCGATTTCAGGTCGGCTTATTCCCTCCCCTTCCCCTTAAATATTCTTCCAGGAGCTGAAAAATGGCTGCCAAAGACGTCCGTTTCTCCACCGACGCCCGCGACCGTTTGTTGCGCGGCGTTGAAATTCTCGCCAATGCGGTAAAAGTCACGCTGGGTCCGAAGGGCCGCAATGTCGTGATCGAAAAGTCGTTCGGCGCGCCGCGCATCACCAAGGACGGCGTGACCGTCGCCAAGGAAATCGAGCTTGCTGACAGGTTCGAGAACCTCGGCGCCCAGCTGGTGCGTGAAGTCGCCTCCAAGCAGAACGACATCGCCGGCGACGGCACCACCACCGCCACCGTTCTCGCCGCCTCGATCGTGCGCGAAGGCGCCAAGGCGGTCGCCGCCGGCCTCAACCCGATGGATCTGAAGCGCGGCATCGACCTCGCCGTCGAGGCGATCGTCGCCGACCTCAAGAAGAACTCCAAGAAGGTCACGTCCAACGACGAGATCGCCCAGGTCGGCACCATTTCGGCCAATGGCGACACGTTCATCGGCCAGGAAATCGCCAAGGCGATGCAGAAGGTCGGCAATGAGGGCGTGATCACGGTGGAAGAGGCCAAGAGCCTCGAGACCGAGACCGATATCGTCGAGGGCATGCAGTTCGACCGCGGCTATCTCAGCCCCTATTTCGTCACCAACCCCGAGAAGATGATCGCGGAACTCGAGGATCCCTACATCCTCATCCACGAGAAGAAGCTCTCGACCCTGCAGCCGCTGCTGCCCGTGCTCGAAGCCGTGGTGCAGACCGGCAAGCCGCTGCTGATCGTCGCCGAGGACGTCGAAGGCGAGGCGCTGGCCACGCTGGTGGTCAACAAGCTGCGTGGCGGCCTGAAGATCGCCGCCGTCAAGGCGCCGGGCTTCGGCGATCGCCGCAAGGCCATGCTGGAGGATATCGCCATCCTCACCGCCGGCCAGGTCGTGTCCGAAGACGTCGGCATCAAGCTCGAAAACGTCACGCTGCAGATGCTCGGCCGCGCGAAAAAGGTGCGTCTTGACAAGGAGCACACCACGATCGTCGACGGCTCCGGCGACAAGAAGGACATCGAAGCCCGCATCGCGCAGATCAAGGCGCAGATCGAGGAAACCACCTCGGACTACGACCGTGAGAAGCTGCAGGAACGCTTGGCCAAGCTCGCCGGCGGCGTCGCGATCATCCGCGTCGGCGGCGCGACCGAAGTCGAAGTGAAGGAAAAGAAGGACCGCGTCGAAGACGCCCTCAACGCGACCCGCGCGGCGGTCGAGGAAGGCGTACTGCCAGGCGGCGGCGTCGCCCTGCTGCGCTCGATCAAGGCGCTCGACGGCGTCGTGACCACCAACGCCGACCAGAAGACCGGCGTGGAAATCGTGCGCAAGGCCATCCAGACCCCGGCCCGCCAGATCGTCGACAACGCCGGCGCCGATGGCGCGGTCGTCGTCGGCAAGCTGATCGAATCGGCTGATTACGCCTTCGGCTTCGACGCCCAGTCCGGCGAATATGTCGACATGGTCAAGGCGGGCATCATCGACCCGACCAAGGTCGTGCGCACCGCCATCCAGGACGCCGCTTCGATCGCCGGCCTGATCGTCACCACCGAGGCGACGATCACCGAAGCGCCGAAGAAGGACGCTCCGATGGCCATGCCCCCGGGCGGCGGCATGGGCGGCATGGATTTCTGATCCAGTCCGAACTGGCTTGCAGACCTGACTTGCAAACCTGGCTTGCAGACTTGCAAAATTGAGCGAAGGCCGCCGAAAGGCGGCCTTTTGCATGAAAAAACCCTCGGATGGCGCTAAATTCATCGGGACTGACGTTAGTCATCCCTTAAACATGACCATCGCCACTTTCGCGCAACATACATGCGGCATAACGCTCGGTTAAATTACGGAATTCGAATTATTGGGCGAGTCGGACGATCATCCCTCGCCTGGGCCGGAGGGGCTCATGGACGAGCATCAATGCAAAAATCCCGCTTCCAGCAAGTCGTTTGCATCGGAAGGCTTGCGTCCGGGCGCCGCGCGGGCGCCCGAACCCGCCGAAAGCAAGACCACGACAAGGGCGGAATTGCTCGACGCGGTCTATTCCGCCTGCCCTTCTCTCTCGCGCGCCCAGGCCCGCGAGGTCTTCGAAATGACTCTGGAAGAGGTCGTCACCGCCCTTTTGCGCGAGGAGACGGTCAAGCTGCGCTCGTTCGGCGCCTTCAGCGTCCGCTCGAAGCGTGAGCGAATTGGCCGTAATCCGCGCACCGGCGTCGAGGCGAAAATCGACGCTCGCCGGGTCCTGACCTTCAAGGCCTCGCCGACCTTGATCGCCCGCGTCAATGGCGCCGCGGTCGAGGACGAGGAATAAGCGTCGAGGACCAGGACTAAGGCGAGGGCGGCGATCCCGCGCCGCCTGAGAGCGAAGCGCCGAGAACTCGTTCGTAAACCTCGATGATACGCTCAGCCTCTCGTGCGATGTCGTGATCGGCGACCGCCTTTTCGCGACCTTTGCGGCCCATCGCCCGCGCCCTGTCCGGGTCGGCGAGCAGGGGCCTGATGGCGCAAACCAGCGCATCGAGATCGCCGGGCGGGATCAGAGCGCCGGTTTCGCCTTCGACGACGAGCTGCGCCGCCGCGCCGGTGCGAGTCGCCACGACCGCCGTTCCGCTGGCCATGGCTTCGAGCGGCGTCAGGCCAAATCCCTCCCAGCGCATCGGCGCGACATAAAGCTCGACCAGCGCGAACCACCAGGGCATTTTTTCGCGAGGCTGTTCGCCGAGGAACAGGATCCTCTGCTCCAGTCCCGCCTCGGCGATCTGCTTTTTCAGACCCTCAACAAAATCGGCGTTGTCCGGCGTGGTCAGCCCAGTCAGCAGCAGCACCGCCTCCGGATAGGCCGGGAAAAGCCTGATCGCCGCCGCCACAAGCACATCCGTGCCCTTCTGCGGCCTGATCCGCCCGAAAGCGCCGACGCCCAGGGAACCCGGCAGTCCGGCGCGGCGCCATTCGGCCGCGCGGTCGGGCAACGGCGCAAAACGCTCCACATCGACGCCGTGATGGATGATCGTGGAGGGAACCTCGAGATAAGAGGCCGACCCCTCGGAGGTCGCGATCACCGCATCCATCCGCCGCAGCAGAAAGCGCGTGAAAGCGGTCTGGCGGCGCTGCCCGGCCCAGGTGAAGATGATTTTCCACGGCTGGCGCAGCAGCAATTTCAGCGCAAGCCCGACGATCATCTCGTCATTGCGGCGAGCGTGCCACACGCGGAACTTTCCGACCGGCGGCCGCGACCAGCCCTGCGAAAAAATCTGCCGAAACGGAATCCGCGCCACATGGCCGGGCAGATGCGCGCCGACACAGGCGATCTTGACCCGGCGCTCAAGAATGGGCGCAAGCGCCAGGATGGTGGAGGTCACGCCGGAATAGCGCCAGTGCAGATTGGGCGCCAGCGCGACGAGGCCGCGCAGTTCGGGCCCTGGCTGGGCGGAAGGCGCATTTTCGCTGGCCATGCGGTTCGAGCGCCGCGCGATCAGCGCAGCGTCGCGCCCTGCTCGGTCGCCGGCGCGGGCACGCTGGCGACTTTTTCGCTGGCCGCACGATGCGCCCGGGCCTCGTCCAGCATCGCCTTGTCCAGCATCGCCTGCGGCTTGTCGGCGCCGGCCTTGACCGGCGGCTTGACGGCCGGGCCGCTCCTGGCGAACCGATTGACCAGCTTGGGCTTGTGAACGGCCGCAGTGGCGCTTTCGGTCCGGGTCTTGGCGCTTTTGGCGCTTTCGGTCTGAGTCTTGGCGATTTCCGTCACCTGCGGCGCGGCGGGCGCAATCGCCGGAGCGGCTTGGTGATGGCCGAAGGAGCCGATCATCGACGCCAGCATTTCACCTTGCGAGCGCGCCGCGGCCAGCGGCTCGTTCGCCGCCTGCGGCGCCTGCTTCTCGGACGGAGCCTGGCGCTCCGCCTTGAACTCGGCCAGCTTTTCGGCCTGGGCCTGCCGGCGCGCCTGTTCCTGCGCCAGCACGATAGCGGCGGCGGGAGAGGCGTGGCGCGCCCTGGCGCTGAGGCGCGAACGCGGATCGTCGAGCGCCAGTTCGATCGGCGCCGTCAGGGCGTCCGGGCGGCTCACGTCGGCGAAGCGATGGCTGAAAACAGGATTTTGCGCGCCGTCCTGATAGACGAGGCGCACGGGGCGCACGCCCCTGGCGACCAGTTGCGCCACGGCGGCGGCGTCAGCCTTGTCGATCTTCTCGGCCTTGGCCTCGATTTCCGGGTTCGCCTTCAGCGGCGGGCAGGCGGCTTCCGCCTCCAGCGGCTGGCCGTTGGCGGATTTGACGTCGAACACGTAATGGCCGCCGCAAACCCCGACCGCAACGTCATGCCCGGTGGCCTTGAAATGCTGGTTGCCTTTTTCCAGTTGCCTCCAGAACGGCATGTTCGGATCGAGCCGGTATTTGGCGAGGTTTTCCGCGGTCAGGTGAAAGGGATAGGATTGCATCTGGATGGCGTGCTGGCCGCCGGCGAACAAGTTCCCGCGCGAGGGCGTAGATCTCGGCGATCTGCGCGTCGGTCATCGAGAAGCAGCCGGCCGACGAACAGATGCCATGCACCATCACCGACCCGCCGGTCGCGCCATGCGCGCGGTCGTAGGCGTTGGGATAGCCGATATTGAAGGAAAGATAATAGGCCGAATTGGGGTTCATCATCCCGGGCGTGATCGAATAAAACCCTTCCGGCGACTGGCGGTCGCCCTCATGCGTCTTTGGCCCGAGTTGTCCGGACCAGCGGCAGATCGGGAAGGCCTTCAGCAGCACATAGGTTCCATCCGGCCGCATTTTCCAGACTTCGAATTCCAATTCCTTCTTGTAGGCGCGGATCAGCATCGGCGACTGGGGAGCAACGCCCTTTTCCTGCATCAGCGCCATCATCTGCCCGGACAGCGACTGCGAGGCGCGGGTTTCTTGCAGCGCGTCGTTGCAGCCGGAGAGACCCGCCAGGACGCCCAGCGCCACGCCAGCCATCGCCGCTTTGCGCAAGCCATGCAGGGAAGGAAGATCGTCGAACTGGAAAAGGCCGCTCATGATCAGATTCCGTCGAACCGAAGGGCGGGTCAGACCGCGCCCGAAATGGCGAGAATTTCCACGCCGCTTTGCACGAAGTTTAACACAATTAAGCTTTCACCAACCTTTACCAACCGGCGAGCTATCGTCCGCCATGGTGAAGGATTTGTTAACATTACGCAAGCCCGCCCATGTTCAGGCCTGTTCGATCACACCTTTCGGCCCATCGCCAGAAACTTGTCCTCGCGCGCGGCGCGCACCGCCTCTCCCGACAGGCCCGCGAACCGGGCGAGTGAGACGTCCATCGCCTCGCCGGCGGCGCGAATCGCCGCTTCCCGGTCGCGATGGGCGCCGCCGAGAGGCTCGGGCACGATGCCGTCGATAATGCCGAACTTGAGCAAATCCTGGGCCGTGATCTTCATGTTGGTCGCGGCGTCCTGCGCGCGGGCCGAATCGCGCCACAGGATCGAGGCCGAGGCTTCCGGCGAGGCGACGGTATAGATTGCATGTTCCAGCATCAAGACGACGTTGCAGGCGGCGATGCCGAGCGCGCCGCCCGAGCCGCCTTCGCCGATCACGACAGCGACATTGGGGGTTTGCAGGATCAGCGCCGCCTCGGTGGCGCGGGCGATGGCTTCCGCCTGGCCGCGCTCCTCGGCCTCGACGCCGGGAAAGGCGCCGGCGGTATCGACGAAGGACAGGACCGGCAGTCCGAAGCGGTTCGCCATTTCCATGATCCGCACCGCCTTGCGATAGCCTTCCGGCTTGACCATGCCGAAATTATGCTTCAGGCGCGACGCCGTGTCCGCCCCCTTCTCCTGGCCGATCACCGCAACCGACTGGCCGCGGAAGCGGCCAAGGCCGCACAGGATGGCCTCGTCCTCGCCGAATTTGCGATCGCCGGCGAGCGGCGTGAAATCCTCGATCAGCTGGGCGATATAATCGACGCAATGCGGACGCTCTGGATGGCGCGCCACCTGCGTCTTTTGCCAGGGGGTGAGATTGGAGTAGATCTCGGCCAGGGCCTTGGCGGCCTTGGCCTGGAGCCGCGAAAGCTCCTCGCCGATCGGCGGCGAATCTTCGCGCTCCGACAGGGCGCGCAGATCTTCGACCCTGGCTTCCAGTTCGGCGACGGGCTTTTCAAAATCGAGATAAGAGGCCATGGTCCAGTTCTCTATAGCGTTTTCAAGCGAAGTGGATGTCGGTCCGGTGTAGAAAACGCGTATAAGCAAGAAGCTGGAGCCCTTTTCGATCCGGTCCCATCGGATCGAAAAGGGCTCCAGAGCGCAAAGCCGGCAAGCCCGTCACCCCGGGTGGATGACAGACGCCGCGGAAACTGGCCATTTCATATTGCGAAGTCAAGTCACGCGGATGACGCAGCGGTCTCCCGCCGCGTAAATTTGACTGGGATCAACGCTCAGCCGCCGATCAGAACTTCAGCGCCTTGGCCTGTTTCACCCCGGGCAGGCCGAGAATATGCGTGAAGACCAACTCGGGAATGGCGCCGTCCACGCCGACCAGCGCGATGGCCGAGCCGCCCTCGGCGTCCCTTCCGAGCGCGAAAGTTGCGATATTGACCCCCGCTTCGCCCAAAAGGCTGGCGAAACGGCCGATGAATCCCGGCTTGTCCTCGTTCGACACGTAGATCATCGAGGGCGAGAATTCGGCGTCCGCCTTGATGCCCTTGATCTCGACGATGCGCGGCTTGCCGTCGTTGAACACCGCGCCGGCGACGGAACGGGTCTGCTTTTCCGTCTCGACCGCGAGGGTGATCAGCAAGTCATAATCGCCTTCCGCCGCGCGCAACACTTCGTCGATGACGATGCCGCGCTCCTTGGCGACCACCGGCGCCGACACGACGTTCACGTCCGACAGCATCGGCCGCAGGAAACCGGCCACCGCCGCCGCCGTCAACGCCTTGGTTTTCAACGCCCCGACATGGCCCTCATAGGTGATGGTCAGTTTTTTGACCCCGGCCTCGGTCAATTGCCCGGCGAAGGAGCCGAGCTTGTCCGCCAGGGCGATGAAAGGCTTTAGGCGCGGCGCCTCTTCCGCCGTGATCGACGGGAAATTGACCGCGTTGGAAATGGCGCCGCGGGTCAGATAATCGGCCATCTGCTCGGCGACTTGCAGCGCAACATTCTCCTGCGCCTCATTGGTGGCGGCGCCGAGATGCGGCGTGCAGACGACGTGTTCGTGGCCGAACAAGGGATTGCTGACCGCCGGCTCCTCGACGAAAACGTCGAAGGCCGCGCCCGCGACATGGCCGGAGTCGAGCGCCGCGCGCAGCGCGACCTCGTCGACAAGGCCGCCGCGCGCGCAATTGATGATGCGCACGCCCTTTTTCGTTTTGGCCAGATTCTCGACCGAAAGGATGTTTTTCGTCTGCGTTGTCATCGGCGTGTGCAGGGTGATGAAATCGGCGCGGGCGAGCAGGTCGGCAAGCTCCACTTTCTCGACGCCGAGATTTTGCGCGCGTTCCGGCGACAGGAACGGATCGAAGGCGATCACCCGCATTTTCAGGCCGAGCGCCCGGTCGGCGACGATCGCGCCAATATTGCCGCAACCGATGATTCCCAGCGTTTTGCCGGTGATCTCGACGCCCATGAATCGGTTCTTCTCCCACTTGCCGGCCTGGGTCGAGGCGTCGGCGGCGGGAATCTCGCGAGCGAGCGCGAACATCATGGCGATGGCGTGTTCGGCCGTGGTGATGGAATTGCCGAACGGCGTGTTCATCACGATCACGCCGCGCACTGTCGCGGCGGGAATATCGACATTGTCGACGCCGATGCCGGCGCGGCCGATGACCTTCAGCCGCTTGGCGTTTTCCAGGATTTTTGCGGTGACCTTGGTCGCCGAGCGGATGGCGAGGCCGTCGTAATCGCCGATGATCGCGGCGAGCTTGTCCTTGTCCTTGCCGAGCGCGGGCTGGAAATCGACCAAAACCCCCCGCTGCTTGAAAATGGCGACGGCGGCGGGCGAAAGAGCGTCGGAAATGAGTACGCGGGGAGCCATGGCGACCTCGATAAAGGCGCATCGACGCAAGCGCGATCCGTCAGGCGGCAATGCGAATGAAAGGGAAAGAAAAAGGCTTCGAAGCTTTTTTCAGCTCCGAAGCCTTGGAAATTCAGGCGCTGACCATTTCGGCCTTGGCGGTCGAAAAAGCCCAGTCGAGCCATTCGGTCAAGGCCGCGACATCCGCCGCCTCCACCGTCGCGCCGCACCAGATGCGCAGTCCGGGAGGCGCGTCGCGATAGGCGCCGATGTCGTAGCTGGCCTTTTCCTTTTCGACCAGGCTGCTGAGCTTTTTGGCGAAAGCCGCCTGAGCCTCGGCGGGAAGCGCCGTGATCGCGGGATCGACCACTTTCAGGCAGACGGAGGTGTTGGAGCGGATCGGCTCGTCCTTGGCGAGGAAACCGGCCCAGCCGCATTTGGCGATCCAGTCGGCGAGCACCTTGGTGTTGGCGTCGGCGCGCGCGACCAGTCCGTCCAGGCCGCCGATGCTCTTGGCCCAGTTCAGCGCGTCGATATAATCCTCGACGCAAAGCATCGACGGGGTGTTGATGGTCTCGCCTTCAAAAATGCCTTCGATCAGCTTGCCGCCCTTGGTCATGCGGAAGATTTTCGGCATCGGCCAGGCCGGGGAATGGCTTTCGAGCCGCTCGACCGCGCGCGGCGACAGGATCAGCACGCCATGCGCGGCCTCGCCGCCAAGCGCCTTCTGCCAGGAGAAGGTGACGACATCGAGTTTTGGCCAATCGAGCTTTTGCGCGAAGGCGGCGGAAGTGGCGTCGGCGATGGTCAAGCCTTTTCGGTCCGCGGCGATCCAGTCGCCATTCGGCACGCGCACGCCTGATGTGGTGCCGTTCCAGGTGAAGATCACGTCATGATCGAAATTGACCGAAGCCAGATCGACGATCTCGCCATAGGCGGCCTTCTTGACCTCAGCGTCTTTCAGCTTCAACTGCTTGACGATGTCGGTGACCCAGCCTTCGCCAAAGCTTTCCCAGGCGAGCGCCTCGACGCCGCGCGGGCCGAGCAGCGACCACATGGCCATTTCCACCGCGCCGGTGTCCGACGCCGGCACGATGCCGATGCGATAATCGGCGGGGACTTTTAGAACTTCGCGGGTGAGGTCGATGGACAGCTTCAGCTTGGTCTTGCCGATTTTCGCGCGGTGCGAGCGGCCTAGGGCTGCGTCTTTCAAGGCTTCAAGCGACCATCCCGGACGCTTGGCGCAGGGGCCGGAAGAAAAATTGGGATTTTTCGGCAATGTGGCGGGCTTGGCGGCGGTTTTTGACATATCCATCCTCCCAGATGGGCGCCTCGCGTTGGGGCGAGATGTCCCGCAATCGCGATTACGCCTGTGCAGGAAGGCGGTCAAGCGAGACGAATGGTCCGTAGTGCCTCAGTTTGAATTTTAAGCCCTAAATGCCGACCGTGATAGAAACAAGCGATAAAATCGGACTGCTCGACATGGCTCGCGGCGCCAAAGGTGCATACCAGCTAAACAACCAGGCTTCAATATTTTGCGCTATTGTCCGCAAAAGGATCTCTTCATGCGCTGGATTTTTAACATCGCCCTCGATTTAGCGGATGTTCTGTTCTTCGAAGAAGGCGTCTTCTCGTTCCTGCTGCGCGTTCTCGCCAGCGCGCTCGTTCTGGTCGTGACGCCCTTGTCGCTTGTCGCGATGGATGCGGCCAATATGCCTTTTAAGTGGCCTGCAACCGTCCTGTGCCTCCTTGTCATACCCCTTGGGATACCAGCCTTCGTCGCAAAAGGCCGCCCCCTGAACGCATGGACGCTCGGCGTCGTGCTCGCACTGGTTGGTGCCGTGCTTCTGGAGCCGCAAACCACGAACGATGCTGCTCCGATCCCCCTTCTGGGCGAAGGCGACAGCATAAGGTTTGTAGTGAACTGCGCCGTCCTGCTCGCTATCGTCGGAACGGCATGCCGCTGGCTCTGGATTGGGGCCTGCAACGTCGTCGGACTGGCGCTGTCCCATCTCGATGCCGAAAGGTCGCGCAGAAGCAAGTCGCTATGATATGATCGGATGTCGGCCTCGATTTTCGGGGCCTCGAACCGAACTGCGACGTTAGGCAGATCGATACCAAAAAGAAAGCGTACGCTGCACAAACAATCTAGCCTCAAATTTCAAACTGAGGCACTACCGAATGGTCCGCGGGGGTTATTCCGAGGCGTCCGGAGACTCAAGCTCTTTGTGGCAGACTTCTTCGAGCGCCGGAAGATCGGCCTTCGCCAATTTCCACATGATAGGCGCGGCAATATTTTCGTAATTGTGTCGCAGGACGTTGCCGATCCCAGCGACTTTTTGCCATGGGATGTCGGGATGGCGCGCCTTCAGTTCGGTCGTCAGATGACGACTGGCCTCGGAAACGATCTCTACGCCTCGTTCAACGATCCATTTTCGCTGCCAGTCGGCTTCGAATTCCTCGAGCGGAATATCTTTCAACACAGCATGAATGCGCTCGATCGCTTCGACAATGTCTAGCAAACGGGGGGCAAGCGAACGCGCCGACATCAGAATACACGCAAGGCAGAGGCCTCAATTGCGGGACGCAAGACCCGATGCAGGCTGTCGCGGGTCATGATATCCGTCTTGCGCCCGAGGATGCGCGCGGCGAAATCCTTTACGTCCATCAGTTCATACAGGCCGAGACGGCCTTTTTCGTAATCGAAAAAGAGATCGACATCGGAGTCGTCCCTGGCCTCGTCGCGCGCCGTCGAGCCGAACAAATAAAGCCGCAAGACGCCAAGCCGTCTCAATTCGGCTTCGTGCCTCTTCAACTGCTTTATGGCGTGTTCGCGTTGCATGGCCGCGATCATATCAAGTTTCGGTCTTGGCCGCCACATTCGCCCATTCCGCCGCCGCGATCCCCGCCGCGCGCCCCGTCGCAAAACAGGCGGTGAGGAGATAGCCGCCGGTCGGGGCGTCCCAGTCGAGCATTTCGCCTGCGACGAACAGGCCCGGAAAATTCTTTGCCATCAGATGCTCGTCCAGAGACTCCCACATGATTCCGCCGTCGCTGGAAATGGCGCGCTCCAGGCCGGCCACGCCAACAACCGTCAGCGGCGCCGCCTTGATTCGCGCCGCCAGGGCGTCGGGCTGTTCGGGCAAGGGGCCGCTCTCGCGCAGCAAGGCGATGGCGAGAGGCGTCAAGCCCACCGCTTTGCGCAGAAAATTGGAGAAACTCTGTTTTCCGCGCGGCCAGGACAGGCGATGGGTCAGATCGTCGAGAGCCAGATCCGGCCGGAGGTCGATGGAAATTTCCGCGCCGCCGTCGCGGCAAAGAGTTTCGCGGATCGCCGAGGACAGGGCATAGGCCGGGCCGCCCTCGAGTCCGCGCCGGGTGATGACGCATTCCCCGCGCGCAAAAGCGTCGCCGAAATGCAGGCGAATATTTTTCAGCGGCTGTCCCTCGAATTTTTCCCTGAGCAGCGGCGACCAGTCGAGCAGCAGGCCGCAATTGGCCGGGCGCAACGGGCTCGAGTTCGAGCCCGGCGGCGGCCAGCGGGGCGACCCAGCCTCCATCCGAGCCGAGGCGCGGCCAGGAGGCGCCGCCGAGCGCCAGGACAAGCACGTCGGCCGCGATTTTTTGCGGCCCTTCCGGCGTCTCGAACAAGGCCGCGCCATCGGCGAAGTTTTCGAACGTGTGGCGCAGGCGAAACTGCACGGACAGATCGTTAAGACGCCGCAGCCAGGCGCGCAGCAGCGGCGAAGCCTTCAGGCTTGTCGGGAAGATACGGCCGCTCGAGCCGACAAAAGTCTCCTGGCCAAGCCCGGCGCACCAGTCGCGCGCCTGTTGCGGACCAAAAGCTTCGAGAAAGGGTTTCAGCCGTTCGGCCGCCTCGCCATAGCGCGAGAGAAAGCGGCCAAATTCCTCGGAATGGGTGAGGTTGAGGCCGCCGCGCCCCGCCAGCAGGAATTTTCGCGCCGGGCTCGCCATGCGGTCATAAATCGTCACCTTCAGGCCGGCTTCGGCCAGAACTTCGGCGGCGCTCAGGCCGGCGGGGCCGGCGCCGATCACGACAGCGGTCTTTTGTTGTGCGGTCTTTTCGGGTTTTTCATTCATGCACAGGCTTTACCTATTTTTGCCGCGCCGTGCTATCACGCCGCATGACAATAAAAATCCACATCAGCGTCGATGAGAGCGGCGCAGGCCAGAGGCTCGACCAATATTTGAGCGCGCAGCCCGAACTCATCACCGAGAATCTTCGCGCACCCGCATCCAAGGCCTGATCGAGGCGGGGCGCGTGGCTGTCGATGGCGCGCCCGCATTGCTCGCCAAGACCAAGGTGCGCGTTGCGCAAAGCATCGAAATCGACGTGCCGGACGCAGCCCCCGCCGAACCCGTGGGCGAGGACATTCCGCTCAACATCGTATTCGAGGATGAGTCTCTGGTCATTCTCGACAAGCCGGCTGGGCTCGTCGTCCATCCCGGCGCGGGACACGAGACCGGCACTCTGGTCAACGCGCTGATCGCCCATTGCGGCGACTCGCTTTCCGGCATTGGCGGGGTGAAACGGCCGGGCATCGTGCATCGGCTGGACAAGGACACCTCCGGCCTGCTGGTTGTCGCCAAGACCGACGCTGCGCACCAGGGGCTGTCAAAACTCTTCGCCGACCACGGCAGAACCCTGTCGCTGACCCGCGAATATCTGGCGCTGGTCTGGGGCGCGCCGGATCGCGCGCAGGGAACCGTGGACGCGGCGCTTGGGCGCCACAATATCCAGCGCGAGAAAATGGCGGTCGTGCCCGCAGAGCGTGGGCGCGAGGCGATCACCCATTGGCGGCTGATCGAGAAATTTGGCGCCGACCGCGACAGGAAGCCGATCGCGAGTCTCATCGCCTGCCAGCTCGAAACCGGACGCACGCATCAGATTCTGCGTGCATATGGCGCATCTCGGACATCCGCTGCTCGGCGACGGCGTCTACGGCGGCGGCTTTTTCACCAAGGCCAAGCAATTGTCCGAAGAGGCGCAGCAGGCGTTGAAGGCGCTGGGGCGGCAGGCGCTGCACGCCCGCGCGCTGGGGTTCGAACATCCCGTCACCGGCGAGGAGTTGCTGTTTGAAAGCGAGCCGCCGGAGGATTTCGCCGACCTGGTCGAAACGCTGCGCGGCGCTTGAACCTCCGCGCCTCCAGCCAAGAACGCGCGGGCGCCGAGGCGGATTGAAATGGCGTAAAAATTCAGGCGGCGGCGGAAACCGCCTCGCAGACTTCATCGACGATTTGTTCGACCAGCTTGCGGTCGTCGCCTTCCGCCATCACCCGGATCACCGGCTCGGTGCCCGAGGGACGGATCACCAGCCGCCCATCCGCGCCTAGCCTCAGCCTGGCCGCTTCGATCACCTTGGACACTTCCGCCTTCTCCAGCGGCTTGCCGCCCTTGAAGCGCACGTTCTTCAGGATTTGCGGCAGCGGGTCGAAAGCGTGGCAGACCTCGCTGACCGGCTTGCCGCGCCGCTTGACCACCGCCATCACCTGCATGGCGGCCACGAGCCCGTCGCCGGTGGTGCAATAATCGCTGAGTATCATGTGGCCGGACTGCTCGCCGCCGATATTGTAGCCGTGCTCGCGCATGTGTTCGAGCACGTAGCGGTCGCCGACCGGCGTGCGGGCGAGCGACAGGCCGATCGACGACAGGTAGCGCTCGAGCCCGAGGTTGGACATGATGGTCGCGACAATGCCGGGCTGCGACAGCCTGCCGTCCTCGTTCCAGCTCTGCGCCACCACCGCCATCAGCTGGTCGCCGTCAACCAGGCGTCCATTCTCGTCGACGATGATGACCCGGTCGGCGTCGCCATCGAGCGCGATGCCGATGTCGGCGCGCAACTCGCGCACCTTCTGGGCGAGAGCCTCCGGCGCGGTCGAGCCGACGTCGCGGTTGATGTTCATGCCGTCCGGCTCGACGCCGAGCGAAAACACTTCCGCGCCCAGCTCCCACAGGGCTTCCGGCGCAACCTTGTAGGCGGCGCCATTGGCGCAGTCGATGACGACGCGCATGCCCTCGAACGACATGTTGCGCGGCAATGTGTGCTTGGCGAATTCGACATAGCGGGCGCGCACGTCGTCGACGCGCCGCGCCCGGCCGAGACCGGCGGGCTTGGCCAGCCGCGAGCCGAGGTCGGATTCCATCAGCTTCTCGATCTGCCGCTCGACCTCATCGGACAGTTTGAAACCCTGCGGACCGAACAGTTTGATGCCATTGTCCTCGAACAGGTTGTGCGAGGCGGAAATCATCACGCCGAGATCGGCGCGCATCGAGCGCGTCAGCATGGCGACGGCGGGAGTCGGCATCGGCCCGAGCACCAGCACGTCCATGCCGACCGAGGTGAAGCCCGCGACAAGGGCGTTTTCGATCATGTAGCCCGACAGGCGCGTATCCTTGCCGATAACCACGCGATGGCGATGGTCGCCGTTCTGGAACACCAGCCCGGCCGCCTGCCCGACCTTCAACGCCAGTTCCGGCGTGATGATCTTGTTGGCGAGGCCACGTATGCCGTCGGTGCCAAAGAATTTGCGGCTCATCGGAAGGGGTTCTCCGTCATGCGGGCGGCGTCGCGCCAGCCTGGGCACAGGTATAACCGGATTCGGCTCTCCGGCGATTCACAAAACATGAACAAGTTTAACGAGGTCGCGACAAAAAAAGGCGGCCCCGATGGGACCGCCCCTGATCAAAAGGCGTAGCCGCAAATCAAGACTGCGGCGCAGGCGTCAGGCCGGGGTCGGCGTCCGGCTTGGTCCAGTTCGGCTTGCCGGCCGCAGGAACCGGCGAGCGGCGAGGATTGGAGGGGGTGTCGTCCTCCGTTTCGCGCACCGGCGCGACGCCGTTCAACAGCCCGCGAATTTCGTCGCCGGTCAGGGTTTCGTATTCGATCAGCCCCTTGGCGAGCGCCTCGAGGTCCTGGCGCTTCTCGGTGATGATGCGCCGCGCCTCGGAGAGGCCCATCTCCACCAGCCGCCGCACTTCGCTGTCGATCTTCTGCGAGGTGTTTTCCGAAATGTTCTGCTGCCGGCCCATGGAATAGCCCAGAAAGACTTCTTCCTGGTTCTCGCCATACATGACCGTGCCGAGTTCGTCGGAAAAGCCCCAGCGGGTGACCATGGCGCGGGCGAGCTTCGTCGCCTGCTCGATGTCGCTCTGCGCGCCGGACGTGACCTTGTCCTTGCCGAAGATGATTTCCTCGGACACGCGACCGCCCATCAGCACGGCGAGGCGCGAGGTCATCTGCTCGTAGCTCATCGACAATTTGTCGCGTTCGGGCAATTGCATGACCATGCCGAGCGCCCGCCCGCGCGGGATGATCGTCGCCTTGTGCACAGGATCGGTGGCCGGGACGTTGAGCGCGACAATGGCGTGGCCGCCCTCATGGTAGGCGGTGAGCAGCTTTTCCTGCTCGGTCATGACCATGCTGCGGCGCTCGGCGCCCATCATGATCTTGTCCTTGGCGTCTTCGAATTCATCCTTGGTGACGACGCGCTTGCCGCGCCGCGCCGCCATCAGCGCCGCCTCGTTGACGAGGTTCATCAAATCGGCGCCGGAGAATCCCGGCGTGCCGCGGGCGACCACTTTCAGATCGACGTCGGGCGACAGCGGCACTTTTCGCGCATGGACCTTGAGAATCTTCTCGCGGCCGATGACATCCGGGTTGGGGACGACGATCTGGCGGTCGAAACGGCCCGGACGCAGCAGCGCCGGATCGAGCACGTCCGGACGGTTGGTCGCGGCGATGAGGATGATGCCCTCGTTGGCTTCGAAACCGTCCATCTCGACCAGCAACTGGTTCAGCGTCTGCTCGCGCTCGTCATTGCCGCCGCCGAGTTCCCGCGCCGCGGTGGCGGCCGACGGCGTCGATTTCGTCGATGAAGATGATGCAAGGCGCATTCTTCTTGGCCTGTTCGAACATGTCGCGGACGCGGCTCGCGCCGACGCCGACGAACATTTCAACAAAATCCGAACCGGAAATGGTGAAGAACGGCACATTCGCCTCGCCGGCGATGGCGCGGGCGAGCAAGGTCTTGCCGGTGCCGGGCGGGCCGACCAGCAGCACGCCGCGCGGAATGCGTCCGCCAAGCCTTTGGAACTTCTGCGGATCGCGTAAAAATTCGACGATTTCCTCGAGGTCTTCCTTGGCCTCGTCGACGCCGGCGACATCCTCGAACGTCACGCGCCCGTGCGCTTCCGTCAGGAGTTTGGCCTTGCTCTTGCCAAATCCCATGGCCTTGCCGCCCGCCCCCTGCATCTGCCGCGACAGGAAGATCCACATGCCGATGAAGGCGATCAGCGGCAACCCGTTGACCAAAAGCGTCACCAGCCAGCTATTGCCGTCGGACGGCGGCCGCGCGGTGATCTGCACATTCTTCTTGTAGAGCATGCCAACCAGGTTCGGATCATTCGGCGCATAGGTCGAGAACGACTTCCCGTCCGTATAATGGCCGGTGATATCCGATCCCGCGATCGTCACCTCGCGGATATGGCCCTGGTCTGCGTCGGTCAGCAACTGGCTGAAATTGATTTCCTGGGTCGGCGCGCGCTCGCCGGGCTTCTGGAACAGCACCACCAGCGCCACAACCAGAAGGACGATAATCACCCAGAGAGCGAAATTACGGAAATTAGGATTCATCTCTTGTCCTGCAGACCCTTTCCGGTCGATGAGCGCGCGCCGGTCGCATAGTCTTGTGTAATGTAGGCTTCCGTCGATGGCTTGCCAAGTGAAGCGCCGCTTAATGATTACGCCGACGCCACCCTGCCGCGCCGCCGCACGCCTTCAAGCCGCAAGCTCAACGTTTTTTTCGCATCAAGCCTGGCCGTGCATCCGCCGAGCGTCAGCCGCAATTCCCGGCCTTTTCTCGCCGCATCGCCAAGGCCTTCGGCGAAGGATTCCAGCCGGTCGAGTTGCTGTGGGCCGCACCCGGCGACACGCGCCAAAGCCATCGACAAAAAACGCTCGAAAACCGCGCGTGGGGGGTCTTCGATCCGCGCCAGATCGTAAACATCGCCATCGGGCGAGATTGCGGCGCGAAAGAGACATTGTTCGGCGGCCCAATCGAGCGCCTCGTCGGCCTTTTTTGCCCGCTCCGCCAGCCTTTGCGCCATTTCGGGCGAAAAACCCAGTTGTTTCAACGGTTCCGCCAGCGCACGCACCCTGGTGCGGGCGAAGGCCGGATTGAAGTTCGACGGATCGTCGAAATAAGCCCGCCCCTCGGCGCGGCAGAAATCGACCAGCGCCTGTTTCGGCTGACGCAGAAGGGGCCGGATCAGCCGGCCGGCGGCACAAGCCTGGTTTCCAAACGCCCTGTTCTCGAACGACTGGTCGCGCGCCATGCCGGCGAGCCCGGCGACGCCACTGCCGCGCGCAAGTCTGAACACGATGGTTTCCCATTGATCGTCGGCATGGTGCGCCGTCGCCACCGCCGCCGCGCCTACTTTTCTTGCATGGGCGAAAAGCAGATCGTAACGCGCCTCGCGCGCCCGCTCCTGGATGTTTCTCATGGGCTTTTCGCCGAGCCAGGGCAGGATTTCATGGCTCAGTCCCAGTTCGCGCGCCCATTCGCCGACCTGTTGCGCCTCGCGGGCGGAGTCTTCGCGCAGGCCGTGATCGACGGTCGCGACGAACAGCGGAACCTTTTTTTTCGCCAATGCGCCGCCCCATCGCGCCGCCAGCGCCATCAAAGCTACCGAATCCGGGCCTCCGGACACCGCCAGCAACAGACCGGGAAGGTCCTCAAAGCCGGCGAGCAGGCGCGCAGGATCGAGTGTCGCTTCCGGTTGGCCCATTTCGGATCGCCGCGCTCGTTGCTGGTCTTGACGCGTTTTTGTCACGCGAGCCGGTTTCCATTGCGCCTGAACCGAAGGTCCGCGTCAGCGAATACGCTTCGTCAGCAAGAAGCCTTCCTGGCCTCGCGGGCCGCCGCCATTTTCTCCGCCGCCGAGGCGCGCGGATATTTGCGTGGCAGTTCGGAGAAGAAAGCGCAAGCCTGGTCTTTCGCGCCGAGCGCGTTGAGCGACACGCCAAGCTTGATCATGGCGTCCGGCGCGACCGAGCTTTTCGAAAAATCAGTGGCGATCTTGAGGAATTGCTCCGCCGCTTCGCGGTGGCGGCTCTGGTAATAATAGCTTTCGCCAAGGCGGTAGATCGCCGGGGCGATCAGGCGGCTATGGGGGTTCTTCTGCACGAAAGCCGAGAACGCCTGTTGCGCGGCGTCGTAATGCTGCCCCTTGAGCTGTTCCGCCGCCGCGTCGTATTCGGCCTTGACCGGGTCGCCGGAATAAGGCGCCGCGGCCGGAGCAGCTGGTTCGAGGCGCGCGATGGGCGCGGCGGGAACGGCGGCCTGGTCACGCAGCGAGGGCGGCGTGAGATCGAGCGGGCCATTCGGATCGTTGCGCCGCTCCGCCGGCCGTTCCTCGGGATGGCTGGCCGAATCGGGCGAACCGAGCGCCAACGGCGCGCCGGGAGCGGCGGGCTGGACGTTTGGATCGAAAGCGTCGCCGTGGCGCCCCCGGGCGTCAGTCGGCGCGGCGGGCTCGGGTAGCTGCGCCGCCTGCTGCGGCGCATCGCCGCCGGCCGGCGCGGCTTCGGGCGCGTCCGAGCGCCGTTGCGGGCGACCGCCACGACCGGAATTTTCCTGGAAACGCGAATCCACGTCCATCTGGAACTTGCGCAATTGATCTTCCAGCCGCTTGTTCTGGAACTGCAATTGCTCGACCTGGCCGCTCAGCGCACGGACCTGGTCCTCGAGCCGGTTGATGCGCGTCAGGCTCGAAGATTCGTCGCCGCTCGACGCCTGACCACCGCCGATATCGCCGGGCGGCCGTTCGTAATCCTGCGCCCGGACCATCGGGGCGGCCGCCAGCATCGCGAATGCGGCGGCGGCGAAAATTCCATTCCGCAAAATCGAATTGCGTGGATGTCCAGACGCAATCTTGCCCGGCGACCGATGTGTCATGCCTTCCCCAAGCCTCCCCAGGATTCGCTTACCAGGAATCGCATGATTCCAGCATATGGCGCCGCGATAAGGTCAAAAAGTGGCGTTTGAGCTGCCTGCGCGCGCAAAAGCAAAAAAACCCCGGCGCCGCGCGGCGCCGGAGTTCAAACTTGGCCGTTCCGGCGTCCGCTCAGCTCTGGCCGCCCTTGAGCACCGTGACGGCGCGACGATTCTGCGACCAGCAGGAAATGTCGTCGCAGACCGCGACCGGACGCTCCTTGCCATAGCTGATGGTCTTGATGCGCGAGGCGGAGATGCCGCGGGAAATCAGATATTCCTTGGCGCGTTCGGCGCGGCGGGCGCCCAGTGCGAAATTGTATTCGCGCGTGCCGCGCTCATCGGCATGGCCTTCGACGGTGAAGGCGTAGTTGCCGTAGCGGTTGAGCCAACGCGCCTGCTTGTCGAGCGTCGCCTGGGCGGTCGGGTTCAATTCGGTCGAGTCGCTGTCGAAGAACACGCGATCGCCGACATTGACCACGAAATCCTGCTGCGAGCCGGGCGTCGCGGAGCCCGCGCCGCCACGGCCGCCGTCGAGGCCGGCGATGTCGGCGGGGTTCTTGGCGCAAGCGCCGAGAGCCAGGGCCGCGGTGATCACGGCGGCGAATTTCAGTCCATTCATCGAGCCAAAAAATTTCATCCGGGGCGCTCCTTCACTGACGGCCGGTGTTCACGTCAGTCCTAGCCTGCGATTATTAAGCGAAGGTTTTCGTAACCTTGACGAACCCTTTTAAAGACGCGCGGCATTGGCGCGATTGCCGGCATGGTTAACAAAGGGTTCATGGCCAGATTGCGGCGGAGGTCACAATTCCGTGGAAATTGCTCCGCTTTTCCCCAACGCGTTGCCAAAAAGCCTCATCCCAGCAATGGGCTCCATGAGGGGTCCGAACCAAAGGACGGCGTCGGCGTGGGGAACTCGCCACGGCCGAAAATGTCGATCATATGCAGTTTCGCGCCGCCGCCGGCGTTGCGGAAGAATTGCAGATAGAGGCCGTTGGGCGCCCAGCTCGGCCCTTCGTTGTGAAAGCCTTCGGTCAGGATGCGCTCGCCCGATCCATCCGGCTTCATCACGCCGATGGCGAAACCGCCGCCGCCGATCCGGGTGAAGGCGATGTAGTCGCCCTTGGGCGACCAGACGGGGCTGGCGTAGCGCCCCTCGCCGAAGGAGATGCGGTTGGCGCCGCCGCCGTGCGCGTCCATCACATAGATCTGCTGCGTGCCGCCGCGGTCGGATTCGAAGCAGACGCGCGCGCCGTCCGGCGAATAGCAAGGCGAGGTGTCGATGGCGCTCGAATCGGTCAGCCGAGTCGTGGTGCGCGAGCGCAGGTCCATCGAATAAAGGTTGGCGGCGCCGCTCTGCTCGAGCGACATGACGACGCGCTGGCCGTCGGGCGAAAAGCGCGGCGAAAAGGACATGCCCGGGAAATTGCCCACCACTTCGCGCTGGCCGGTGTCGATGTTGAGCAGATAGACCTTCGGATTGTCGCCGCCGAAGGCCATGTAGGTCAGCTCCTGCGAATTCGGCGAGAAGCAGGGCGCCACCACCAGGTCGTCGCCATGGGTGAGATAGCGCACGCCCGCCCCGTCCTGGTCCATGATCGCCAGGCGCTTCCTGCGGTTCTGCCTCGGGCCGGTTTCGTCGACGAAGGCGATGCGGGTGTCGAAGAACCCCTTCTCGCCGGTGACCTTGGTGAAAATGGCGTCCGAGACGATATGGGCGACGCGTCGCGCATTATTGGGGTCGGTGACATATTGCTGGCCGGCGACCTGCGCGCCGGTGGAGACGTCCCACAGGCGGAAGTCGGTCTTCATCCGGCCGTCGTCGCCGCGACCCGAGCGCCCGGTGACGACATATTGCGCGTTGATGGCGCGGTAGGAGGCCATTTCAGGCGCGGCGTCCGGACCGGCCGCGCCGCCGACCGAGCCGGCGTCGACCGGATTGATGAACACCGAGCGCTTGAAATTATTGACGGCGATCGCCGTGAGCGAGGGGCCGCCGTCGCCGGCGAACGGGGTAACGGCGACGTTGATCGGCTGGAAATTGCCGCCGCCGTGCACGTCGAGCGTGCGCTGGCTGAAGGCGGCCCGGCCCAGAAGGGGGGTCATGGCGAGGCCGCCAAGCATGGCGGCGGCGGAGCGGCGGGTCGGAGCGAAAGTCATTCGGGCTTCCTGAGATTTACGCTGAGTTTAGGGACGCTCGCGGATAGGCGGCGCCAGCGGGATAAAAGGCCTAGTTCATGTCCTCGGGATCGAATCCGACGATCCAATCCTTCCATTGATCGTAATAGGGCTGGAATTTGGCCGGAATCTTGAGCGGATTGCAGCGGCGCACCGCGCGCAGGGCGCTTTCGGCCAGCGAACGCGCCGCGGGATCGGACGGCGGATTCAACAGCGACGGTTCGCCGGAAAGCGAGCCGTCCGGCCGATAGAAGACGTGCACCTTGGCGATATATTGGGGGCCGTTCGACAGAGCGAGATAGCTCCAGCACTGCTTGTACTGCTCCTGCAGCAAGCCGTTGAGCGCGTCCGACAGGGTGGGCGACATTTTCGCCCCCGAGGCGTGCGGCGCGCCGAGCGAGGCGATCCTGTTGAGCTGGCGGCCCGATGAGCCGCGCGACTGCGCCGTCTCGTGGCTCAGGAGCTGCTTTAGTTCCGCGAGATTGGGCGACGGCCGATGCTCGTGGCTTTCCTCGCCGGACTTCCGCTTGTGCGACGGCTTGTCCTTCGTTTCCGATAGAAATTTCTCGACTTCGTCGATCTTTGGCGGCTTCGGGTCGGGCTTTTTCGGCGGCTTGGGCGGCTGCGGCTTGGTCTCGGCCTTCTTTTCCAGCTTTTTCGGGCGCGGCGGCGGCTTGATCGTCTCGGCGTCGGGTTTTTCGGGCTCCTGCTTGTCTTCCTTCGGCTCCGCCTTGGCGACCGGCGGCGGCGGCATGACGGGGCGTGGCGGCGGGGTCGGCGGCGTGGGCTTGTCGTCGGGCTTGTCGTCGGCGTCGCTCGGGTCCGGCAGGCGTTTTTCGGGCGACGGCGGGGTCGGGATGTCGCGCTTGGCGTCGGGCGTCGGCGGCGTCGGCTTCTGCTCTTCCTGCTCGGCGACGCGATCGACTTTCGGCTTGCCGGTCGCCGCCTTGGCGGTCTTGACGCCTTTCATGATCTGGCTGAACTGGGCGTCGGTGATCATGTCGACCGGCACGGCTTCGTGCGCGTCCTCGAATTTCGGATCATGCGAAAAATGGACGAGCAGAACCGCCAGCAATCCGAAATGGATTGCTGCCGAAAGTACATATCCCGGCTCGGATCGCGAAATTCTCACCGACGCATCCGCCTGTTTCTTCTCTCTATTTCTTCTCTTGGTCGGTCACGAGCGCGACCTTCTTAAATCCCGCCGTCGTGAGGTCGGACATGACTTCCGCCACGCGGCCATAAGGCACGGTCTTGGAGGCGCGCACATAGACACGATCGTCCACGCCTTCCTTGGCCTGGGCCTTGACGCCCTCGACCAGGCCGCTTTCCTCGATCTTCTGATCCATCAGGTAGATGTCGCCCTTGTCATCGATGGCGATGGCGATCGGCTTCTTGTCGATGTTCAGCTCGCCGGCCTTGGTGGCCGGCAGGTCGATCGGCACGCCGGCCGACAAAAGCGGCGCGGCGACCATGAAGATGATCAGCAGCACCAGCATCACGTCGATGAACGGCGTCATGTTGATATCGGCCATGGCGCCATAGCGCGGCACGCCGCGCCGCCGCCTGCCGCCCTTTTTGCCTGCGGAAACCGCCATTCCCATGCCGATCTCCCCTCAGGCCGCGTTGCGCGTGCCGGCGTGCTGGTCGATCTGCCGCGACAGGATGGCGGAAAATTCGTCGGCGAAACTTTCCATCTTGGCCTGCGTCTTGGCGACGTCGCCGGACAGCTTGTTGTAGGCGATCAGCGCCGGAATGGCCGCGAACAGGCCGATGGCCGTGGCGAACAAGGCTTCGGCGATGCCCGGCGCGACCACGGCGAGCGAAGTGTTCTTCGAGGCGGCGATGCCGCGGAAGGCGGTCATGATGCCCCAGACCGTGCCGAACAGGCCGACGAAGGGCGCGGTGGAGGCCACCGTGGCGAGCACCAGAAGGTTGGCTTCGAGCTTTTCGACCTCGCGGGCGATGGAGACGTCGAGCACTTTCTCGATGCGCGACTGCAAGCCGACGAAGGAGGCGCTGGCGTTCTGGAACGAGCGTTTCCATTCGCGCATGGCGGCGATGAACAGCGAGGCGGTGGCGGTGGTCGGACGCGCGGCGAGCGACTGGTAGAGGTCTTCGAGCGAATTGCCGGACCAGAACACGCCCTCGAACTCCTCGATCGCCGCGCGGGCGCGGCAAATCAGCATGGTCTTGTTGATGATGATCGCCCAGCACCAGACCGAGGCGGACAACAATCCGAGCATCACGAATTTCACGACGATGCTGGCGCTCCAGAACATCGTGAAAATGGAGTCCCCTGTCGCGGCGGCGGCCAACGGCGCAGTGGCGATTTCATTCATAAACGCGATCCTCGCATATCCTGCAGCGCGGCTGTAAATCGGCGCGCGCGCGGCTTGTGCCTTGCAAATCGGTCATTTCTGCGACTTGGCGCGCAAAATGCGCGACCAAGGACGCGGTCGCCCACAGTTAAGACCGCTGCATGGTTAACGGACGGTTACGACGGGAAAATTTCAGCGCCGGATATCGCATGATATTCGGCCAGGAGCGAACGCGAACAAAGCCCGTCGAAGGATGGGCGTCTCTGGACGCCCTTTGGCTGACGCGAGGGATTTGCCGGCCGCGCCCTTTCGCGGCCGGCAAATGAAAGTTCAAAACAGGCGAGCTTTTCGCGGATGTCGGGCGGCAGGCGGCAGACCTTGCCGTCAGACAAGGCGGCGATAAAGACTTTTGCCGTGAACAGCATTTCGTCGTCGCGCCGCACGACCTGCGCGAGTTCGAGCACCGCCGCGCCGATCTTTCGCGCCCTGGTCTCGACCACCAGAAGGTCATCCATCCGCGCAGGGCGCAAAAATTCCAGAGTCATGCGCGCCACGACGAAAAACAGCTTTCCGTCCGCGTGGATTTCGCCCTGGTGGATGTCTTTTTCCCGCAGCATCTCGGTGCGGGCGCGCTCGATGAAGCGCAGGTAGTTGGCATGATAGACGAGGCCGGAAAAATCCGTGTCCTCGTAATAGACGCGGACGGAAAAGAAGTGGCCACTCATGCCGCACTCATCCGTCGTCATCGGAAAACAGCCCGATCTGCGGCGGTTGCGCCGGCGCGGCGAGCCCCAGATGCCGGAACGCTTGCGGCGTCAGCACGCGGCCGCGCGGGGTGCGGTTGAGAAAACCCTGTTGCAGCAGATAGGGCTCGATAATGTCCTCGATGGCGTCGCGCGGCTCGGACAAAGCCGCCGCGATGGTCTCGATGCCCACGGGGCCGCCGCCAAAATTAATCGCCACCATGTCGAGATAGCGCCGGTCCATCTGGTCGAGGCCGATCGTATCGACATCGAGCAGTTTCAGCGCCTTGTCGGCGACGACGCGGGTGACAATGGCGTCGCCGTCCACCAGCGCGAAATCGCGCACCCGGCGCAGCAGCCGGCCGGCGATGCGCGGCGTGCCGCGCGAGCGACGGGCGATCTCATGCGCTCCATCCTCGCTCATCGGGCAGTTCATGACGCGAGCGCCGCGCGCGACAATCGATTGCAATTCATCGACATTGTAGAAATTCATGCGGATGGGAATGCCGAAGCGGTCGCGAAGCGGCGTGGTCAGCAAGCCGGCGCGCGTCGTGGCGCCGACGAGGGTGAATTTCGCCAGGTCGATTTTCACCGAGCGCGCCGCCGGCCCCTCGCCGATGATCAGGTCGAGCTGGAAATCCTCCATCGCGGGATAGAGGATTTCCTCGACCGCCGGGTTCAGCCGGTGGATTTCATCGATGAACAGCACGTCGCGCTCTTCGAGATTGGTGAGCTGCGCCGCGAGATCGCCGGCCTTGGCGATGACCGGGCCGGAGGTCGAGCGGAAATTGACGCCCAGCTCGCGGGCGACAATCTGCGCCAGCGTGGTTTTTCCCAAGCCGGGCGGGCCGACGAACAGCACATGGTCGAGCGCGTCCTTACGCGCCTTGGCCGCCTCGATGAACACCTTCAGGTTTTTCCGCGCCGCCTCCTGGCCGGTGAAATCGGCGAGCGTCAGCGGCCGGATCGAGGCCTCGAGATCGTCCTCGCGTTTTTTTTCAGGCGTGACGACGCGGGTCATTGTCGGGCCTTTGGAAAATAAATCACGCCCCGCAAGTCCTCGAAATGCGCGTCACAGGTCAGGAGTTCGGCGTCATAAGCGACTGCCGTCGCATAAATGATGGCGTCGGCCGTCGCCAATGTCCTTGTGCGCCGCGGCCAAATCCGCGGCAAGCAAGGCGAGTCGCCGTAATCGAGATTGGACAACAACAGCATCGCATGGTGTCGGCGGACGCACTTCGGCGGTTGCCTCCGAAATTTCGCGCGCCAACCATTTGGCAAATCTCGAATTGAACAATGGTCGGCACGAAAAAATCGCCCGATCTCGTGACGGCAATTCCGACGACGAGCTCTTTGCCGGTCGCGCTTCCGATGAAAAAACTCGATCCAGGCGGAAGTGTCGATCACACGCATCAGTACCGATCCTGTGCGGTCGCGGTAATCCTCTCCGTTGGCGCCCCTGGCTATGCCAAACAGTTTCCCGTTTCGGCACAGGCACGAGCATCATGCCTGTGCCCTTGGGAATGAAGACGAATTCTTGACCTGCGCGCCAGCCTTGCTGTTCGCGCACTTCCTTCGGGATGGAAATCTGGAATTTGCTCGAAAGTTTGGTGACGGCGCTCATGCTTGGTTCCTATCGATCCAATTTCTGTAAGAATAACAGGAACGAGACAGGAACACCAGCGTGTCTTGCATAACCTAGGCCGTCGCCAGCTCCTTCAACCCCCGCCGGATCAGCGCGCTGGTCTCCGCGCCCT
This sequence comes from uncultured Alphaproteobacteria bacterium, assembly GCA_963828185.1. Lineage (GTDB taxonomy): Bacteria > Pseudomonadota > Alphaproteobacteria > Rhizobiales > Beijerinckiaceae > Rhodoblastus. The sequence continues at coordinate 38,863 of CAWHDV010000007.1, forward strand.
CGCCTAGCGACTTCAAACTCGCGGCGATCGCCGTAGCTGCCTGAGGCCGGCGCATAACCGAGGTTGACCAGGGCGGAAATGGCTTCCTGCGCCGCCGAGGACGCGCCCGGGCCGGCGTCGCCGGCGAGCTGCACGGCGCCCGGATCGACTGTCCCGAAAGCTCCCGCCTTGTCCTTCAGCTCAGCGACAATGCGCGCCGCGAGCTTTGGCCCGACGCCCGGCGCGCGCGACACCGCCGCCTTGTCCTGCAGCGCAATCGCCGACGTCAGCTCATCGGGCGAAAAGATCGAGAGAATGGCCAGGGCCACTTTCGAGCCAACCCCTTGCACGCTCTGCAACAGGCGGAACCAGTCGCGTTCGGCGTCGGACAAAAAGCCAAACAGCCTTATCGCGTCCTCGCGCACCTGCGTCTCGATGGCCAGCGCCGCCGCCTCGCCGACGCGCGGCAGCCTTTGCAGGGTGCGCGTCGAGCAGGCCACCACATAGCCCACGCCATGCACGTCGAGGATCACGTGATCCTCGTGAAAACTGTCCACCACGCCCTTGAGTTTGCCGATCATTTCGCCGCCCGATTCGCTCCGTCGCCATTAGAGCATATTACCGGTCAACCCTCACTTTTCCGCCGGTAAAATGGCGAAATAGATCGGCTCCGTCTTGCCGCGCAGGATCGGCCGATCAAAGCGCGCGACATCCCGGACCGGCGTCCCGAGCAATGGGTCGCCGTTGGCCAGCGGCTTCACCGATACGACCAGCGCATCGCGGCGCCGGAGATCCCGAACGTCGATCCACGACGACATTTCGGGCTTGGCCTCGATCAGCGTGTGGACGCGATAGGGCAAGTCGAACACGATCGAACCAGCCGCCTGCATGCCGGGCCAGACGCCCGCGCCGCCATAGCTGACAATATAGGCAATGCGCCCGCTTTCATGCTGCGCCCAGTAGTTTTGCGCCAGCCGCGCCAGCGCCGGCCCATCCATGTCCACATAGCGCAGCTTGCGCCAGTGGTGCGGCGCGATCTCGGCGATCGCCGCGTAGCCGAACACCGCCAGCGCGGCGAAAAGGGCATAGACCGGCAGAACGCGCCGCGCCGGCCGCTCGCGATCCTCCGGCGCGCGCGCCGCCGCGCGCGAGGCGGCGCGGCCCCAGAACGCCGCGAAACTGACGTTGAACGCCGACATCCAGAGGTAATGCGGCTCCTTGCCCCAGGGGGCGGCCAGCACGACGATCAACACCGGGCCGAGCGTCGCCGCGACCAGGAAACGGTCGAGACGCCCATCCGTCGCCAGCCGCAGCATGGAACCCGCCGCCCTGGCCAGCCGCGCGTAGCCGGCGATCAGGCCGACGACGAGCGCCATGAAAAGGTTGGCGAGGAAGCAATCGAGCAAGAATTCGCCGATCCAGCCGGCGCGCACGAGCGCGGAGGCGGGCGTGGCGCGCGAGGCGAAATCGAGCGTCGTCGAGCCCTTGCGGAGGACGTCGATGAAATGCGGCGTCACGATCGCCACGCAGATCGCCGCGGCGATCCACGGGCCGGGCGTCAGCAACCGCCGGCGCCAGGCCGGGGTCAGCAACAGCAAAACGCCGAGCGGCCCGACGAGATGCAGGAGCGCATATTTCGCCCACATGCCGACCCCGACCGCGACGCCGAAAGCGACCCAGGCGAGGAGCGCGCCGCCTTCGAACGCCAGCCAGGCGACCGACAGCGTCAACGCCCAGAAAAACATCAAGGTGATGTTGTGGTTGAGCTGAAACGGCACATAGGTGGCGAAGGGCGAGACCAGTCCCGCGACCAGCGCCGCCAGCCCCGCCTCGACGCGATCGGCGCGGCGCAGGAACAGGGCGACGATCACGAAGGCGCCGCTCGCCAGCGCCCAGCCGATCGCATAGACGGCGGCGTAGCGAAAAGCCCCGGCGTGCGAGGCTAGCCCTGTCAGCCAGGACGACATGGGGGGATGGCGCAGGTAGGAAAGCTGCCATTCCGGCCCGTCGATCGCGCCCTCGGCGACATCGAGCCGGACCGATCCCTCAAACAGCAGCGGCGTGACAATCCAGAACAGCCCCTGCAGGGCGAACAGGCTTGCGACGATGAGATGAAACCGCCGATCGATGAAATCCCGCATCGCGCCGTTTCGCTGGAAATTCGCGTTCAATCAAATTTCCCTTCTGGAGGCGAAGACACGGCGCGGCAGGGTTAACGGGGAAAGCGAGTTCTTGCCGGCGGGGCTTTTGCCGCGCGCCGCCTATTTCGCCGCCAGCAACGTCGCACGCAATCTCGCGCCGCGATGCTGGGCATGACAGATGGCGACCGCCAGCGCGTCGGCGGCGTCCGCGCACTGCGCCTCGCTGCGCGGCAGCAGCATCTTGACCATCATGGCGACCTGGGTCTTTTCCGCGTGGCCGGCGCCGACCACCGTCTTTTTCACCAGGTTGGCGGCGTATTCCGTGACGTCGAGACCGGCGAGAGCCGGCACGACCAGCGCGATCCCGCGCGCATGGCCAAGCTTCAGCGCCGATTGCGGGTCGCGGTTGACGAAGGTTTCTTCCACCGCCGCCTCGTCCGGACCTTGCGCTTCGATGACGGCGGCGAGCCCCTCATGCAGGACGCGCAGCCGCTCGGCCAGCGTTTTCCCGGCCTCCGAATGGATCGCGCCCGAGGCGACAAAGGCGAGGCGCGAACCCTCGGCCTCGATCACGCCCCAGCCGGTATGGCGCAGGCCCGGATCAATCCCGAGGATACGGACCGCAGCCATTTTTCGTTTTTCCCTCGCATAAGCTCGGCCATAGCCCGGCGAACGACGGGCGTCCAGGGGGCGCGCTTTGGCCTTCGCTCCCAGCAAAAAACCCGAAAGCGGATTTTTGCCTCATTCCTTGGTCTTGAAGTCCTTGAGCTTGGAGAAGACGGAATCGACGTCGATCTCCTCCTCCTCTTCCGGCTCGGGCTTTTTCGCCGTGCTGCCGAACACTTCTTCCTGCGAGGTCGGCTCGTAATAATAAGGCTGCGTCGTCTCCTCCGCCGGGATGAGGCTCGGCCCCTGATCCTCGACCACCGCCGGGCGATCCTTGGCCGAACGCTGCACCTCGAAATCAAGGTCGATCTGCGAGCACAGGCCGAGCGTCACCGGGTCCATCGGCGACAGCGCCGCCGAATTCCAGTGGGTGCGGTCGCGGATCGCCGCGATCGTCGTCTTGGTGGTGCCGGCCAGGCGCATGATCTGCGCGTCCTTGAGCTCGGGATGGTTGCGCACCAGCCAGAGAATGGCGTTGGGCCGATCCTGGCGGCGCGACAGCGGCGTATAGCGCGGACCGCGATGGCGCTTGACTTCCGGCAGCCTTACTTTCGAGACGGCGAGCTTCAGCTGGTATTCCGGCTTCTTCTCGCCTTTTTCGATTTCCTCGCGCGTCAGCTGGCCCGAAGTGATCGGATCGTGGCCGCGGATGCCGGCGCCGACTTCGCCGTCGGCGATGCCCTTGACTTCGAGCGGATGCAATTTGCAGAATTCCGCGATCTGATCGAAAGTCAGCGAGGTGTTTTCCACCAGCCAGATGGCGGTGGCCTTGGGCATGAGCGGAGCGTTGCTCATCGATCTCTCCTCGAATCTCTTTTCTTCGCCGTCGGACGCGCGTCAGCACGCTCCGGCCCGGCCGAGGCTCAGCCTCAAGTTTCCATTCATGACGGGAATTGACCGAATATAAGATGGAGCGAGAGGAAAGGCAATTTTTTTGATCGCGCGGTGGAAAAAAGCGGCTTTGGGCCAGAGCCAACGGAGACGGACGTCATGAGCAGGGACGAGGACGAATTTTTCGCAACCGGCAAGCCAAAGCCGAGCCAGCATGTCATCGGCGAGCCGCTCGACACATTTTCCGTCGACGAACTGGCGTTGCGCATCGGCCTACTGCACGCCGAGATCGAGCGGCTCGAGGCCGCGCGCAACAAGAAGAACGCTTCGCGCGCGGCGGCGGACACGTTCTTCAAGACTTGACGTTGCGTCATGAAGACAAAAGCCTGCAACGCATCGAGCGCGTTTACCTTAACCTCATTTTAACCCCACTGGCGTTAACGTCGAAGCGTTCCCGCCTTGTGGGGAATTGCGCCGACTGGTGCACTTTTTCTGAAGCCTCCCTGTCGAAAAGCCTAGCAAGAGCCGCCCCCTCGCGGCTCTTTTTTTGCGGTCGCGCCGGATTGGCGGCGCTCGATTGCGCATTAAGGTTAATCAAGATTAAACGAGCGCAAAGCCGCCATTGGCGCTATGTTCAGCTATGCCTTAGCGCGGCGAAGCGTCGCGTTGCAGGGTCGTTTTGCGTTCGGCGCTTATTTTGGGTGGCGCATGGTTCAGTCAGTCAGTTACGAGGGCGAAGCGCCCGTGTCTTTCGCCGAACGCCTCGCGGCGTCGGAAGCGTTCAAATCCATGTTCCGGGAAGGCATGACGCTGGTCGAGGAGGCCGCGGCCTATCTCGACGGCCCCGGCCGCGACGAGGCCAAGGCGCTGGCGCGCAACGAATCCCTCGCCTATGCCGCCGAAAGCATGCGCCTGACCACGCGGCTGATGCAGCTCGCGTCCTGGCTCCTGCTGCAACGCGCGGTCAACGAGGGCGAACTCTCGCTCGACCAGGCGGCGAACGAGAAGCGCAAGGTCAAACTGGCCTACCAGGACAGCGCCACCGCGCCGGACGTCTTCGCGCGGCTGCCGGATCGGCTGCGCGAACTGGTGTGCGAATCCCTGCGGTTGCAGGCGCGCATCATCCACCTCGACCAATTGCTCTATCTCGACCCGAACGCGCCGCTCGCCGCGCCGCCTTCGAGCCCGGTCGAGGAACAGCTCGCCCGCCTGCGCGCCGCCTTCGGCGGCTGAGCCTCCGCGTAACGCGCAATTAAGCGCCAGGCCCTAATCTGCGCCCGATTTGGTTTGACCAGGGCGCAAGATGACGGAACCCCTTGGCGTCGCGATCGTCGGGTGCGGCTATATCGCCGACTCCTATCGCTTTTGCCTGCCGCTGCACAAAAAAAGCCTGCGCCTCGCCGGGGTCTTTGACCGCGATGCGGCGCGGCTTGCAGCCTATGCCGCCTGCTGGGGCGACAAGCCCTACGCCTCGCTCGACGCGCTCCTCGCCGATCCCGCGGTGCGGATCGTCGTGAACGCCACCGACCCGGAAAACCACGCCGCCGTGACGCGCGCCGCGCTCGAGGCCGGCAGACACGTCTATTCGGAAAAGCCGTTGGCCATGTCGCGCGCGCAATCGGTCGAATTGCGTGATCTCGCAGCAATGAACGGCCTCCGTCTCGCCGCCGCCCCTTGCAACATTTTGGGCGAAAGCGCGCAAACCCTCTGGGCCGCCGTGCGCGCTGGCAGGATCGGCGCGCCGCGCCTTGTCTATGCCGAACTCGACGACGGCATGATCCACAAGGCCGATTACCGCAACTGGATCTCTCGTTCGGGCCGGCCCTGGCCGGCGCGCGGCGAGTTCGAGGTCGGCTGCACATACGAGCACGCCGGCTACGTGCTGACCACGCTCTGCGCCATTTTCGGCCCCGTGCGCCGCGTCACCGCCTTTGCCGCGCTGCTCGTCGCCGACAAGCGGACCGAGCCGCCGCTGCCCCATCCCGCGCCCGATTTTTCCTCCGGCCTGCTGGAGTTCGACGGCGGCGTCGTGGCGCGGCTCACCAATTCCATTGTCGCGCCCTATGACCACCGGTTGCGGGTGATCGGCGAAGACGGCAGCCTTGAGGTCGCCGAACCCTGGGATTACGCCTGCCCGGTGAAACTGCGGCCGGTGTCGCAAGGGCGCGTGTCGCGCTATCTCGAGCGCCGCTTCAACGGGATCGGCGCGGCCAAAACCCTGCCCATGGTCCGCAGGCCCGCCCTGCGCAAGGAGCGCGGCGGCCCGACCATGGATTTTGCGCGCGGCGTGGCGGAACTCGCCGCCGCGATTCAAGAGAACCGGTCCAGCCGGCTTGACGCCGATTTTGCCGTCCACATCGCCGAAGTGACTGAAATGCTGCAATATCCAGAACGCTTCGCCCGCCCGGCGCCGGTCGAATCGACGTTTTCGCCGATTGCGCCGATGGAATGGGCGGCATGAGCCAGAACAACGGCGTGAGCCAGGATTGCCAGGCGCTCGACGCGAGCATTCTCACCCTCTCCTACTCAGGCGACCTTGCCTATTGCCGGATGCTGTGTGAAAGCCTCGACCGTTTCGCTCCGGCCTGGATGGCGCATCGCCTGTTCACGCCGACGCGGGACATTCCCCTGTTCGCGCCGCTCGCCACAGCGCGGCGAAGCATCGGCTCGCAGGACCGCGACCTCCTGCCGTCCTGGCTGTGGAAGCTGCCCATGCCCAATCCGCGCCTGCGCAATCTCCTGCGCCTGCCACGCCGCAATGTTTATGTATCCCCCTACAGCCCGCCGGTGCGCGGCTGGATCGCCCAGCAGATGATGAAAATCGCCGCCAGCGCCGCCAGCCCGACCGAAATCATCGTGCACATGGACAGCGACGGCGTTTTTGTCCGCCCCGTGACCCTCGACATGCTGGCGCGCCCGGACGGCGCAGCGCGCTTCTATCGCAACCCGCAAAAGTCGGAGCTCGAGACGCACCGCAAATGGCGCGACAGCGCCTGCCGCCTGCTCGGCCTCTCGCCTTCCTCGATCGACGCCGGCGATTACATCGACTTTTGCGTGGTGTGGCGTCGCTCGATCGTGCGCCGGATGATCGCGCGCATCGAAGAGGTCGGCAATGCCGACTGGCGCAAGATCCTGGCGCGCACGCCGGATTTCTCCGAATACACGCTCTACGGAATCTTTGTCGAATCGCTCGGCCTCAAGGCGGCGGGCCATTATGCGGCGGAAAAATCGCCGGTCCACGCGATCTGGGTGGTCGAAGAAGAGCCTACCTGCCCCGAGGAAGAGGCGGCTTTTGTCGAGGCGCTGCAGCCGGGGCGCTTCGCCTGCCTGATCCAGTCGACGATGACGATGGACCTCGAAACGCGCCGCGGCCTGATCGACCGGCTGATCGCGCGCGCCGCGATGCAAGACGCCAGGTCCGCGCCCGCCACCTGAAAGCGCCGCGTTAACCCAATAAAGTAAAATTGTTGATATATCGCCGAATATTCACAATTTCCACTTGTACTCGCTGTCGTTAACTTTCATCGTTGACCAGAATACGCATTAAAGACTGCGCTATCAAGACAAACAGCGGAAATAATGACAATATGACGCGATAATTGCTGATTCCGGACGCGCCAATGTCATCGTCAAATGCCGCTTACGTCGCGAACAGCCGCAAAAAACCCGACGCGACCTTCGAGTCGATTCAGGCGCTGCGCGGCGTCGCGGCGATCCTGGTGACCCTGTTTCACGCCGCTTCGCATTTTGACAAGAGCGAGGCGACCTTTCGCGTCGGCAATGCCGGCGTCGATATTTTTTTCGTCATCAGCGGATTTGTCATGTGGTCGGCTGTGGCTCGGCGGTCGATGACGCCCGAGACCTTCCTGCGCCATCGCTTCATCCGTCTCGTGCCGCTTTACGCCATCTTCACGCTGGCGCTGCTTGGCGGCTGGGTCCTGGCGCCCTCGGCCTTCCCGCACATGCGGCCGCCAACCGCCGAACACGTCCTGCTGTCGCTGGCCTTCATCCCGCACGTCGATCCCGATGGGCGAATCTTCCCGCTGCTCGCCCAAGGCTGGACGCTGAATTTCGAAATGTTCTTCTACCTCCTGTTCGCCCTGGCCCTCATGGCGCCGCGGCGCGGGCGCCTCATGCTGCTCGCCGCGTCTCTCCTCGCCCTGCCCTTGCTTGGACTTGGCGTCTCGCCGGCGCAGATCCACGCGGCGCCGCCGCTCGGACTGTTGTCGCCGTTGCTGGTCGAATTCCTTGGCGGCGTCCTGGTCGCGCAGGCCTTGCGAAACGGCTGGCGTCCGGGCGCGGTCCTGTGCTGGGCGAGCATCGCCGCCGGCGCCCTTGCGCTGGCCGTGCCGCCCAATCCCGCCGCCGCCGACGACGCGGCCCGGCTGCTGCTGTTCGGCGGGCCCGCCCTGCTGATTGTCGCAGGCGCGGTGGGACTGGAGGCGGGAAGCGAGAAATTCAGCGTCGGACGCGCGCCCATGCTGCTCGGCGCCGCCTCCTATTCGCTCTACCTCAGCCACACGTTCACGCTCTCGATCATGGGCAAGATCTGGGACAAGCTCTGGCCGCATGCGGGCGCGCCCTGGCTTTTCACGACCGCGGCGACCGCCGCCTCGGTCGCCGCCGGCGTCGCGGCCTACCTACTGCTCGAGCGCCCGCTGTTGCAATGGATGCGCAACGGGCGGGCGCCATTCGTCGCCCCGCAGGCGCAGCCGGCGCGAACCTGACGGTTTCCGAAAGCTCAGTAGTCGCCGCTTCCCACCAGCGGATGGATGCCGCCGCCATCGCCGCGCCTGTGACCGTGGGCGCGACGGCTGTGGCTCCTGTGCCTGACGACCTGCACAAACGGGTTCATCGTCGCAGACCAGGCCGGCTGAGGGCTGGCGATCGTCAAAGCCGACGCCGCCGGAATTCCGAACGCGCCAAAAAAAATCGCCGCAAGAACGTAACGCATATCCTCGCTCCTTTCAGGCCTGGAGACCCCTGTCGCAGCGGAAGCCTAGCACGGCTCGGGCGACTAGTCTTCCTTCGCCTGATAGAGCGGATAGATGTCGCCGAAGGATAGTTTTCCCAGAACGCCCGCCCAGCGGAAGGAATAATCCGCCCGCGTCGCTTCGTCCTTGAACAGGCAGGCCGGCGCGCCGGCCGCGAGCAGCGTCGCCTGGATCGCCGCCCTGAAGCGGATCATCCAGCGTGACAGCGCCGGATTGCCGCCGCCGCGCGCGATCGCGGCGGCGAAAGCCTGGCCGCCGGCGTAGAAGCGGCGGCGCAGATAAGCGCGGTCGCAGCGCGTCGCCGGCACGAATTCGCGCACCTCCGCCTCCGCCAGCCAGAAGAAGCGGCGGCCCCGCCGTTGCAGCCGGCAGAACAGGTCGTAATCCTCGCCGCCGCCCTTGCCGAACGCCGGGTCGAACACTTGCGCGTCCGTCAGGGCCGTGGCGCGGCGGAAGATGGCGTTGTTGGTGGCGAGGCTGATCGAGCCGAGCTTTTGCGGGCCGAAGGCGAAAAGCTCGAACCCCGATCCTTGCTCGATCTGGCGCGAAAACAGGGTGCGGACGGCCGCGGTCGTCGCCTGCGGCGTCTCGAACACGCCGTTGACCCTGCCAAGCCACGCGTCGGCGCGATCATCCCCGGCGAAGGCGCGAAACACCGCCTCGAGCCAACCGGGCGCAAGCTCCTGGTCGTCGTCGATGAAGGCGACGAAATCCTCGCTTCCCGCGGCGACCCCGGCATTGCGCGCCACCGAGATATTGGCCGGATGCGCCTCAAGCCAGCGCATCGGCACGGCGCTTTTCAAGGCTTCTTCGACGACGATCCTTTCGGCGTCGCCCTCGTCGCTATTGTCGACGACATAGACGTTGATCGCCCCATGCGGGCCTTGCGGCGACGGCTGCGCCGCGACGCTGCGCAGGCACTGCCGCAGCATGTCCGGCCGCTTGAAAGTGCAGACGACGATCGCCAGCGAAGCGGTCTTCTGTCTGGTCGCGTGTTCGCTGACGCGGCCGTCCGGGGCTTGACGCGAACCGGCGACCACTTCGCTTGAAAACGCATTAGCGCCCATTCAACCCGGTCCTTCCCGAAAAACTTGTCCGCGCGGCGACAAAGCAGAGCAGCAGCACGAGACTGCAAAAGGAGGCGCCACGCATCATCAGGGTCGCCTCGGTCAGATTGTGCAAAAGATGCAGCAACAGCAGCAGCGCGATCATGGCGTAGGCGGCGAGGACGCCGGAGTTCGCCCGTAACGAGGCGGCCTTGCCGGCGGCGGCGCGCAGGGCCGAGAAAATCGCCAGCACGGCCAAAACTGTCATCGGCAGCCCGATGTGCAGGCAGAGTTCGAGATAACCGTCATGCGCCTGGTTGATGATGCCGACATCGACGTCGCCGAGCCAGGTGCCGGGCTCGAGTTTGGCCAGCGGGTCGTTGACGGCGCCGACGTCCCAGAAGGCGCCGTAGCCGTGGCCGAGCCAAGGTCTCTGCAGGATGTTGCGCCAGGCGAAGGCCCAGAGTTCGCTGCGGCCGGTGAAGGTCGTATCGTGGACGAAGGCGCCAAGGATTGTCTCGCCGTCGAAATCGCTGGCCATCACGAGGCCGACAAAACCGGCCGCCGCGACGATCATGCCGCCGAGGGAGAAAAGCGCGAAACGCGGCCCGAGCCGATGCGCGATCCAGAACAGCAAGCCGACGCCGAGCCCGACGAAAGTCAGTCCGACCGAGGTCTTGCTCAAGGTGATCAGCAGGAAGAACATCGCCAGCGCGGCGCCCGCAAATCCCGCAATCCATTCGCCGGCGCTCTTGCCGCCGAAAGCATAGGTGACGCAGACGGTGACCGCGATCATGGCGACCATGCCGGCGGGATTTTTCTGACCGTAAATGCCGGCGACGCCGATGTCGGTGATCGCCAGCTCCGGCCAGATCGCCGTCGCGGCGAGGTTGACCAGGATGACGAACACCAGGGCCCGGAACAGGCGCCTGTGGAACTGACGCAGGTCGTCGATGCTGGCCGCAAGGCCCAACGCGATGAGGGAGAGGAACAGCAGCAGCAGGGCGCGGCGCAGGGTCAGGCCGGGATAGTCCGACCACATCAGGCTGGCCTGGCAGAACGCGATCACCGAGACCAGCAGCTTGTTGGCGCGCAGGCACTCGAGCGCCGCCTCGCGCCGCGCCCAGATCAGGGCCAGCGCCAGCAGCGTCATGGACGGCGCGGCGACGCGGTCGAGAATATTGCCGGAAACACGTTCTTCCGGCGTCGGCAGGAACAAGGGCTGGGTGCCGATGAAGCTGAACATCAGGAAGGCCGTCAGCAGCAGGTGATGAAGCGCCGCCGTCCAGTCGATCCGGGCGGCGCGCGACCTCCCGGGCGCGGCGCGACTTTCCTTTGCCGGCGCGGCGATGACATTACCGGCGATGCTCATACGTGCTTCTTTCGGTCCGACCGGGCGAAATTTTAACTTTGCCGCCTTAAGAATTCATCTCCATGCACAGCGGGCGTCCGCGCCGGCGGGCGCGGCGATCTACAGCCTGGAGGATCAGTTGTCGGACCGGATCAGCGTCGTCACGCCCACCTACAATCGCCCGGCGCCCCTGGCGCGCGCCCTGGCGAGCCTCCTGGCGCAGCGCGGATTCGATGATCTCGAAATCGAGTTGATCGTCGTCGACAATTCGCCCGACGCCAACGCCAGAACCGCCGTCGAGGCGGCCAGAAAAGAAACTCGCTTCCCGCTCCTTTATATCAGCGAGCCGCGCGCCGGCGTCGCCAATGCGCGCAACGCCGGCGTCGCCGCGGCGACGGGCCGCTGGGTCGCCTTTCTCGACGATGACGAGGAGGCCGATCCCGGCTGGCTCTCGGCGCTTGTCAGCGTCGCGCGGAAAACCGCAGCCGACGCGGTTTTCGGCCCGGTCGTGGCGCGGGCGGAAGGGGCGCGCGACATCGGCGCCTTCGCGCCTTTCTTCGAGCGGCGCATCGAGCGCGCGGACGGCGCCGACATTTCCGATCTCGTCGCCTATCTCGGCACCAACAATTCGATGTTCGACCGGCTTTCCTGCCTCGGCGCGAAGGAAAATTTCGATCCGCGCCTCAACGAGAGCGGCGGCGAGGATTCGCTGCTGCTGCAACGCCTGGCCATGAGCGGAAAACGCTTCCATTTCTCGGCCGAGGCGCGCGTGGTCGAATGGGCGCCGGAGCGCCGGCTCACCTGGGCCTATGTGAAGAAGCGCAAGTTCCTCTCGGGCCAGATCCGCGTCTTCGTGCAAGCCATGGCGCGCCCCGGCGACACCCTCGCGGTGACGCGCTGGATGGCGGTGGGCCTGGTCCAGAGCGTCATTTTTGGCGCGGCCACGCTTCTGCTGGCCCCTATGGGCGAGGAGAAGCGCGAGAAAATGGCGACGCGGCTGCATGGCGGCCTCGGCAAGGTCTTCTGGGCGCCGCGTTTCCGGCTGTCCCTTTACGGGCGGGGCCTCGTTTCTTGAACGCGATGAAATTTTCGCGGCGAAAACTTGTCGCCGGCCTGTGCGGCGGGGCCCTCGCCACCGGCGCGCTCGGCGTCTCGTTCTCCTCGCTGTCGCAAGCGGCCGAAGCGGCGCGATCCGCAATCGCCAGGGTGCGGATCGACGATCTCGCGCGGGGCGCGCCGATCTGTCCCTTCATCCACGGCTCGAACGAGATCGGAACCATGGACGGCGGCGACCCCTCGGTGGATTTTGATCGCGCTGCGGGCGTGTCGGTCCGCCGCCTCGGCGGCAATTTGATGACCGCTTACAACTGGCGCGACAACGCGACCAACGCCGGCAACGATTACCAGCATTCCAACGGCGCCTTCCTGCTCCAGGCGCTTGGCGTTCCGAAAGAGAATTGGGGCCAGCCCGCCGTCGTCATCGAAGCCTTTCTCGCCAACAGCCGCCGCATCGGCGCGCAAAGCCTCGTCACCTTGCCGCTCGCGGGCTTTGTCGCCGCCGACATGAACGGTCCGGTCGCGCCGGGCGAGGCCGCGCCCTCGCAGCGCTTCCTGCGGGTTGACTGGTCGGCGCCGCATCGCGACGACCAAAGCGTCAATATCCCCGAGCTTCTGGCCCGTCTTGTCGCGCGCCACGGCGGCGCGGCGCAAGGCGGCGTTCGCGGCTATTATCTCGACAACGAACCGGGCCTCTGGGCGCAGAACCATCCGCGCATCGTCAAGCGTCCAACGACGATCAAGAGCCTGATCGCCGCCTCATTGCGCGCCGCCGTGGCGATCAAGGCCGCCGATCCCGACGCCTGGGTCCTCGGCCCGGCGAGCTGGGGGGCGACCGGAATGGCGACCTTGCAGAACGCGCCGGACTGGGCCGATTTTTCCTCGCACGGCTCCTTCCTCGCCGCCTATCTCGACGCTTTTCGACGCGAATCCGAGCGGGCTGGCCACAGGCTGCTCGATGGCCTCGACGCGCACTGGTATCCGATGAGCCGGCGCGGCGACCTTTTCCGCACCGAGGACGCGAGCCTGTCCGCCGCCCTTCTCGACGCGCCGCGCTCGCTCGACGAGGAGGGTTTTTGCGAGGATAGCTGGGTCGTCAAGGCGCTTGGCTGCGGGCTGCCCGCCGATGGCGGGGCGCAGGCGCGCCCCGGCGGCGCGGGCCTGCGCCTGCCGCTGCTGCCGAGCCTCGGCGCGCTCGTCGAAGAGAATTTTCCCGGGACGAAACTGTCGGTCGGCGAATTCAATTACGGCGGCGCCGGCCTGTTCGCCACCGGCCTCGCCGTCGCCGACGCTCTCGGCCGCTTCGGGCGTTCCGGCGTCGCGGTCGCCGCCCATTGGGGATCGCTCGCCGGCTGGATCGGCGAGGCCTACAAGCTCTTTCGCATGAAGGATTCGAGCGGCGGAATGTTCGGCGAGTCGAGCTTGCCGGTCGAAGGCGCAGGCGGCCCCGACCTGTCGCTTTTCGCCGCGCGCGACGCAAAGGGCGCGCTGCGTCTGGTCGCCCTCAACAAGAGCGCGCGGCCGATCGCCTTCGATCTCGCCCTCGCCTCCGGCCGCGCGGTCAAGGTGGGTGAAACGCTGGGTTTCGACCAGGTCCACGGCCATTGCGGCCGGCGCAACGAAGACGTCGGACTTGCAGGCTCCGCCCGGATCGTCGCGCCGCCGCTTTCGGCGCGGCGCTATCTGCTGGCCTGAGTCTCGAGCCCGCAGCGCGCGAGCCCTTCATCCAATCCGATCGACGGCGCGAAGCCCAGAAGCCGCTCGGCCTTCGCATTGGAATAGTCCGCCTTGAGCGAAAACAACGCCAGTTCGCCTGGCCCCGGCGCGAGCGCGGCCTTGCGAAGGACGTTCAGGCCGGCGCGCCGCGCCAGTTTCGCCGGCAGGGCCAGCCGTTGCCGCAGGGCGATTTCCAACGGCGACCACGTGCGCAGCGGCGCGCGGCCCATGGCGCGGGCGATAGCCTGGAAATAATCGTTCCAGCGCAGCTTTTCCGGCCCGACCGCGTTGAGCGCCACCAAGGGCGGCAGGGCTTCGCGCAGCGGCCCCGTCAAGAGACGGCAGGCGGCGAGGTTTTGCCGCGCCACGTCATCGACATGGATCAGCGCGCAAAACCCCTCGCCGAGCGGGCCAAACAAGCCCCAGCCGCCGCGCGCGATGCGCGCCGCCATCTTGTCGATCCACAAGGCGCTGCCCGCGCCATAGACGATGCCGGGCCGCAAGGCGATGGCCCGGCGTCCGGGCGCCGCCTCGCTCCAGGCGCGGAAAATCCTTTCGCATCCGGCCTTCGCGTCGGCATAGGCGTCGAACGGCGCAACGCCCTCGTCGTCTTCGACGACAAGCCCTTCGCGCCGGCCGTAGACGGCGATGGAGGAATAGAACACCAGATTGCGCGCGCCGGCGGCGCTCATCGCCGCGACGAGATTTTCCGCCTGCCGCGTCATCGCCGCCGCGTCGCCATAGGCCGCGTGGATGACGAGATCGACGCCGCGCGCGGCTGACGCCAGTTGCGCGGGATCATCGAGATCGCAGGCGATCGCCTGGATGTCCGCGATCGCCTCGGGTTTGCTGTGGCGCGTCCCCGCCAGGACCGAACGCGGAAAGGCCTGCGCCAGCGACGCAAGCAGCGCCGAGCCGATGAAGCCGCCGGCGCCGGTCACAAGCAGGCGCGGCGCGATGGCTTCAGCTTCGGTCGCCATCAGCCCTGCGCGGTCCTGGCGAGAGCCAGCATGGCGGTCAGGCCATTGAACTGGCTGCGTGCGAAAAGCACGAGGAATGCGCCGTAAGTCACGACGCCCAGGCCAATCGACAGGGCCAGTTGCGCGACCTGACTGAGGTGCGGCAAGGCGTGATGCAGGCTGGCGACGAAGACGCCCATGCCGGCGGCGAGAAGCCAGGCCGGCGCAAGAGCGAACAGACGGCCGCGCCGCGACCAGCCGAGCACGGCCGGCGAAACGCCGATGGCGACGAGCGCCTGCACGAGATCGCCGGCGATGCGCGCCAGCCCCACGCTGATCGGCCCCATCTTCGTGGCGAGGATCAGCACGGCGAGGGTCGCGGCGAATCCGCCGATATTGGCGATGAGGCTGAATTCCGGCCGCGCCCTTGCCGATGCCGCCGTGAAGATCAGCCGCGCCGGAATGGCGATGGCGCTGCCAATGGCGAGGCACACGCCAATCTCGATCGCCGCGTCCCAGCCAGGGCCGGACACCAACGGCAGCAACACCGGCGTCACCGCCGCCAGGCCGACGAATACCGGCGCGATGGCGAGCGCCGCGTGGGAAATGACCGTTCTGGCCCGGTCGCGCAGTTTCTCGGGATCGTGTTGCAGGCGGGCGAAGAAGGAGAAGGCGACATTGTGGCCGGTGGCGCCGACGGCGCCACGGATCGGCTCGACCAGCCGCATCGCCATGTTCACATAGCCGAGCGTATTCAGGCCGTAGAAGCCGCCGACCAGATAATTGAAGGCGAGGAAGGTCAGGTTGTCCATCATCCGGTCGAGCAGCGCCACGCTGGCGTAGCGCCAGATGTCGCGCAGCTGGGCGATGGAGCGCGCCGGCAGGACGACGATCTCGATGCGCGATTGCAGCGACAGGGCGCGCACGGCGGCGATCAGCGCGCGCTGGGCGATCAGGGCCCAGGCGCCGCCGCCCGCGAGGGCGATGGCGACGGCGAAGGAGATGCCGACGGCATTGCCGAACAGGGTCGCCTTGGACAAATCGGTGAAACGGCGATGCCGGCGAATGAGGCCGGTCAGAACGTCGGAATGGCCGGAAAAGAAAATCGACGTCATGCCGACCGGCAGCAGCCAGGCGATCTGGCTTTCACCGTAGGCCCAGGCGAGAAAGAAACCGAGCGGAACCGAAAGCACGAGCAGCGCGACGCTGGCGAGCCAGCAGGCGGCAAGCGAGGCGCGCACATGGGCGAGGCGCAGCACCTTGCGCTGCGCCAGCGCCTCCTCGAACGGCGCGCCGACCAGCACGGAGGCGAGCGTCACCACCGTCAGCACCAGCGCGGCGACGCCGAAATCGCGCGGGTGCAGCCAGCGCGAAAGGATCGCCGTGCTCGCGGTGAGCATCGCGAGACGGCCGATGGCGTCGAGGCCGGACCAGCCCAGCCAGTTCATCAGGCGATGACGCAAATGACCCTTGTCCTTCCGCGCAAAAAAGCAACGTCCCATTATAGCGGCGATCCGGCCTTCCGGGACCGGATTTCGCCTCGCGCGGTTAATGGCTGGCGCCTCGGCGCCGCCGGGAAAGTCAGGGGTTTGCCGCCCTTGCGCCGAACGGGAAGCGGTTTCAACTATTTGCTTGCTACGCTGCCTGGCTCAGCCGGCGCGGCGTCGCGCGAACAAGGCCGGCGAATTGCGCCGGCGCCACGCCGAGACGGCGCAGCAGGCACGGCAGGTCGAAGCCCTCGCCCTCCTCGTCCGGGACGACCAGCAGCACATGGTCGGCCGCCGGGACGAGCGCCCGCAGCGCCGACAATTGGCCCGCGTCGGGGCCGTCGAACACCACGAAATCGAAATTGCCCTTGACCCCGGCGAGGCGCTCGAAATCGGAATTTTTAGCGATGGAGCGGCAGATCCTCTCCTCCATCGCCAAGGCCGGAATGAGGCTCAAGTCGCTGGAAAAGGGGGCAAGGCGATAGAGCGGACGCAGGCGGCCGGCGAGCTTGATCAAGGTTTTCGGCGCGTCGGCGGGGATCATCAGGTCGAGCAGCGGGTGCGTCTGGTTGGCGTCGATCAGCAGCGTCCGCTCGCCCTGCGCCGCCGCCGCCCGCGCCAGGTTGGCGGCGAGCGTCGAGGCGCCGGCTTGCGGCCCCGTCGCGGCGACCAGCACGACGAGAGGGCCGTCGCCGCCTTTCGCCGCGTCGAGCCGACGGAGCAAGGCCGCGACCGCCAGCGCGTAGGGCTGGCCCGGCCGCCGCGCGATCTCGCTCATCGCCTCGACCGGATTAAGGCGACGACCGGCGGCGTGGGTGATCGGGGGAAGCGTAATCGCGCCAGGCGAGGCCAACGAGGAAACGCTGCTCCGCGCTTTGGCCGCCGCGCTGGCCTTCCCCGCGCCGACTCCCTGGCTCCCATCGCCCGCCCGCGGGGCTTCGGCAGCCTCGCTTTCGGGCTCCTCGAACAGGGTCGCCACGGCCAGCCCGGCCAGGGCGAGCGCCGCGCCGATCAATCCGCCGCAAAGGCTCCACAGGATCGCGCCGATCGTCTTGCCGCGGCTGTTGGGCACCCGCGCCGGCGAAACAA
This sequence comes from uncultured Alphaproteobacteria bacterium, assembly GCA_963828185.1. Lineage (GTDB taxonomy): Bacteria > Pseudomonadota > Alphaproteobacteria > Rhizobiales > Beijerinckiaceae > Rhodoblastus. The sequence continues at coordinate 56,178 of CAWHDV010000007.1, forward strand.
GGCGGAAGTTGACGCCCTCCACATGGCTCATGTCATTGGCGTCGCGCTGGCGCGCCTCGAGCGCGGTCAGGGCCTTGCGCTTGCCTTCGACCGCGTCCTCCAATTGCTGCAAGGGAACTTCCGATTCGCGCGCCGTGGCCATTTCCCCGGCGAGATCCGCGAGCTTTTTCGTCAGCGCCAGCGTTTGCCCGTGCGCCTCGGAAACCTGGGCGCCGGCCGCATGGCGCAGGCCCTCGACGCTCTGGCCGATGCGGCGATCGAAATCGCGCAGCCGCTCGCGGCCTGCGGTTATGGCGGGATGGCGGTCGCCGAGCGTGCTTTCGAGCTGTTCGAGTTCGGCCCGCGCCGCCGCGCGTCCTTCGATCAGCAGCTGCAACTGGCGCGATTCGGGATCGGGGCCGAAAGCGGCGACGCCGCCGACGCCAGACGACGCGGTCTCCAGCTGCTTCAGCCGCGCGCGGGCTTGCGCCTCATGATTTTCCGCCGACGCCAGCGCGTCCGTCGCCTCGCTCGTCAGCCTTTCGGTGATGGATTTATCGTGCAGCCCGACAAGATTGTGCTCGGTCTTGAAATTCAAAAGCCGCGTTTCGCTGTCGCCGAGCAGGCGGCGCATGTCCACGATGCGGTTGGCCAGCTCCGCCGACAAGGCGCGGGCGGAGGCGGCGCGATCGGTCTGGTTGATGTCGCCATAGGCCTTGACCAGGGCGTTGGCGAGGCGCGCCGCCTTTTCCGGGTCCTTTTCCGTCACCGTGAGATCGATGAGGAAGCTGCGTTCGGCGCGCTGGATCTTGATCGCCCTCTGCAGGACGACCAAAGCCTTGTTCTCGGCCAGCTCGCGGGCGCGGCGCGACTCGTCGCTTTCCTTCCGGGGCTGCAAGTCTCCCGCCGGCAAACCGCCCGCCAGCCCTTGATCGCGGATCACGCGCAGCAGCACGCGCTCCGAGCCGATGACGCCCATCTGGCTTTCGACGAAATTGATCGCGGCGCTGGCTTCGAGCGTCGTTCCCGGCGTATCCACGCCATAGGCGCGGTTGTCCTGCGGATCGATCAGGATTTGCGCGCTGGCCTTGTATTTTGTCGGCAGCGCGGTTTTGGCGAGGCCGGCCAGCACGGCGCAGGCGAGGGCTGAGGCGAGGATCAGCCAGAGGTGGCGGCGCGCCTGGCGGACCAGCAGGAAAGCGGCCTCACGCCAGGGATTTACGCCCGCGAAGGCGTCGGTTTCGCCAGCGAAACGCCCGGCCTTCGCCGCGCCCTGCGTCTCGGCGGCGTCCCCCGACCGCTCCGGGGTCGATCGTTGCGAAAAAGGCATGTCCATCCTGACGAAAAACCGACCAGCGGCGCGATACCCGCAGTTTCGGCGATTATGGTTAAGACTTGCTTGCGGAGGCGCGCGGGTAACTGAACGAGAAGCAAAATTCCTGTAATTCTCGTGGTTTATGCAAAGCAACGAATTGGTATTGATTTGGGCGGAGAATGGGCCGCGACAAATTGCGCAAACTCAAGGCGAGACATGTCCTTGCTGACGATCGAGACCATAAAGGACTTGGGGCGCCTCGAAGCCCTGAGCGACGAATGGTCGCGGCTCGAGGCCAGCCTGTCGCCGCGCCTGCCCTTCGCCACGCCGCTGTGGGCGCTGAACTGGTGGCGCTCTTTCCGCCGCGCCGGCCTGAAGGCGCGCGACAGCCTGCATTGCTATGCGCTGCGCGACGCCTCGGGACTCCTGGTCGCCCTCGCGCCGATGTTCGTCACCAGCCGTCCGGGCTTCGGTCCGGTGCGAACGCGGGAATTGCAGTTTTTCGGCGCCGATCCCTATGTCACCGAATGGCGCGGCCTCGTCTGCCGTCCCGAGGCGGCGGAACAGGCGGTCAAGGCCCTCGCCGCGCGCATCGAAAGCGAACGTCCCGCCGATTTCGTGCAATGGCGCGGGCTGCCGACCGGGATGGAAAAGAATGGCCTCGGCGAAAACTTCCGCGCCCAGCCAAACCTCGACGTGACGGTGTTCTACCTCGATCTGCCCGACAGCTGGGAGGCATTGCGCCAAAGCTTGTCGCGCAACGTCAAGGAATCCCTGCGCAAATGCTACAATTCGCTGGCGCGTGAAAAGCACGCGTTCAGCTTGCGCGTTGTTTCCTCGCCCGAGGAGGCGCAAGCGGCGCTCGACGTCTTCTTCACGCTGCACGCCATGCGCGCCGACGCCCGCGACACGATCCTCCACCCGGATGTCTTCGACGACGCGAGGCGACGCGCCTTCCTGCGCGACTATTGCGACGCCATGGCGCGTCAGGGAAACCTGCGCATCTTCCAGCTGGCGATCGCGGAGAAAATCGTCGCCACCCGCCTGGCCTTCGTGCAGGGCGATGAAATCTACATGTATTTCTCGGGCTACGATCTCGCCTGGGGGCGTTACAGCGTCATGACCACCACGGTCGCCGAGGCGATCAAATGGGCGATCGAGCAGAAGTTTCGCCTGTTCAACCTTTCGACCGGGACCGACGTGTCGAAGACGCGCTGGCGGCCCAAAAGCGCCGAATTCCATGGCGGCTACAGCGTCGGCGCCGGCGCCGGCGGCCTCGCCTTCGCCGCTCTCAACGCCGTCAGGCGGCGCCGCCACGACAAGCTGCGCGCGTTGCAGGCGGAACCCCGGACCTTGCCGCAGGGGGCTTGAGGCAAACCCCTCGAGGCAAAGCCCTCCGGGCGAAAAGGCGACAGCCCGCGAAAAATTGGCTCTGGATCAAGGCGGCGGGGCGCCCGACGCGCGACAATTCGCCAAGCTTCGGCTCTCGGCCGCCAGGGCGCCGCAAAAAGCGCGTTTTCGGCGCTTAAACGCCGTTGGCGGGGTCAAGATCATGCCAGAACTGCGCAAGCCTGACGACGCCATCAAGCCCGAAGCCGAAAAATCGCCGGCCTCGGCCGACCCGGTGGCCTTTTGCCGCGACCTTGGGCAGGAGACGCTGGCGAGCCCGCTTTCGCCGCTGGCGCTCGCGCCGGCCTTCGCCGATCTGGCGGCGCATGTGGCGCTGGCGCCGGCCTATGCGGTCGAGATGGCGCAGGCCGCCGTGCAGCAAGGTCTGCGCGCATTTTCCGGCGGCGCGGAGCCCGCGTCGGACGCCGCCGACCATCGCTTCGCCGATCCGGCCTGGCGCGTCCCGCCGTTCAGCCTTTACGCCCGCAATTTCCTGCTCGCCGAGCGATGGCTCAACGCCAGCATCCAGCACGCGCCGGGCGTCGACAAGAAGCACGCCGAGCTCGCCGCCTTCGCGGCGCGGCAATGGCTCGACGCCTTCTCGCCCTCCAACCTCCCCTGGACCAACCCCGAGGTTTTGCGCACGACATTGAACCAAGGGGGGCTGAATTTTTTACGCGGGCTGGATCACTTCGCCCGGGATGCGCGCCGCCAGCTCGACCCGCGCGCCAATGGCGCGGAAAAATACGCCGTCGGGCGCGATGTCGCGGTCACCCCGGGCAAGGTCGTGCTGCGCAACGACTTGATCGAGCTGATCCAGTATGCGCCCGCGACAGCGCAGACGCGGCCCGAACCGCTGCTGATCGTCCCGGCCTGGATCATGAAATATTACATCCTCGACCTGTCGCCGAACAATTCGCTGATCCGCTTCCTGGTCGGTCGAGGCCACACCGTCTTCTGCATTTCCTGGCGCAATCCGGGACCGGAGCTGGCCGAGACGGGGTTCGACGATTACCGGCGCCTCGGCCCCATGGCGGCGCTCGACGAGGTCATCAGAATCACCGGCCAGCGCCGCGTCCACGCGCTCGGCTATTGCCTCGGCGGCACGCTTTTATCCGTCGCCGCCGCAGCCATGGCGCGCGACGGCGACGACAGGCTGGCGAGCCTCGGCATGCTGGCGGCGCAGACCGATTTTTCCGAACCGGGCGAATTGCAGCTGTTCGTCAACGAGCCGCAACTCGACCAGCTCGACGCGATCATGGCGCGACAGGGCTATCTCGATGCGCGCCAGATGGCCGGCGCCTTCAGCATGCTGCGCGCCCGCGACCTTATCTGGTCGCGCATGGTGAAGCTTTATCTCCTCGGCGAGGAGGAGCATCCCAACGACCTGATGGCCTGGAACGCCGACGCGACGCGCATGCCCTATCGCATGCATTCGCAATACCTGCGCCGGCTCTTCCTGCACAACGACCTCGCCGGCAAGCGCTTTGTAGTTGGCGGCGGCAAGGTCGACCTCGCCGCGATCAAGGCGCCGATCTTCGCGGTGGGGACCGAGCAGGACCATGTCGCGCCCTGGCGTTCGGCGTTCAAGATCCACCGCCTCAATCCGGGCGACATCACCTTCGTTCTGGCCTCCGGCGGTCACAACAGCGGCATTGTCAGCGAACCCGGCCATCGCAACCGCTCCTACCGCGTCGCGCATCGCGCCGCTGGCGAGCCGGCGCCGGCGGCCAAGACTTATTTCGCAACGGCGGCGCGGAAACCCGGCTCGTGGTGGCCAGCCTATGCCGACTGGCTCGATTCCTTGTCCGGCCCGTTCGGGCCGCCGCCGCCGATGGGCGCCGCGCTTTGCGACGCGCCGGGAACCTACGTGCTGGAGAGCTGACGGGTGGACGCATGAACGCGCTGGACAGGGTCGCCTCCGCCGACGACGAGGGCATGATCGAAAACCGGACCTTTGCCGAAATCTCGATTGGCGACAGCGCGAGTTTGACGCGGCTGGCGACGCAGCGCGATCTCGATCTCCTCGCCATCGTCTCGGGCGACGTCAATCCGCTGCTGCCCGATCTCGACAGCCTCGGCGCAAACCAGGCGGCGAAGACGCCCTTTCATGAGACCGTGGCGCATGGGCTTTACGGTTCGGCGCTGCTTTCGGGCGTCGTCGGCGTCAAGCTGCCAGGACCGGGCGCGGTGCTGCTGGCCCAGAATATCCGGTATCTTGCCCCGGTCGCGGTGGGCGACACGCTGACCGTCACCGTCACCGTCACGGAAAAGGACGAGAGCCAGCCCGAACTGCGCCTCGACTGCCAGGGCGTCAACCAGCTCGGCCAACGCGTGCTGACGGGAACGGCGCATGTGCGCGCGCCGACGAAAAAAATCCGCGCGCCGCGCCCCGACCTGCCAAGCGTGCAGGTCAGCGGCCATGTGCGTTTCCACGCCCTGATGGCGCGGGTGCGCGGCGAGCCGCCGCTGGTGGTGGCCGTCGCCCACCCCTGCGACGCGGCGGCGCTCGGCGCGGTTGTCGAGGCGGCGCAAGACGGCCTGATCGCGCCGATCCTCGTCGGGCCGAAACTGAAGATCCTCGCGGCGGCGCAGGCTTTGGGCGTCGATTGCGCGCCCTATCGCCTGGTCGACGCGCCGCACAGCGTGGCGGCGGCGGCCTTGGCCGTCGCTTTGGTGCGCCGCGGCGAGGCGCAGGCGCTGATGAAGGGCTCGCTGCATTCCGACGAACTGCTGCACGCCGTGCTCGACAAGGACAATGGCCTGCGCACCGGACGGCGGCTCAGCCATGTCTATCTGATCGACGCGCCCGGCTATCCGCGCCCGCTGCTGCTCACCGACGCCGTGGTCAATATCGCGCCCGACCTCGAGACCAAGCGCGACATCGTCCAGAACGCGGTGGACCTCGCGCATATGCTGGGCCTGGCCGAGCCGCGCGTCGCGGTGCTGGCGGCGGTGGAGGTGGTCAATCCCGACATGCCCTCCACGCTCGACGCCGCTTCTTTGTGCAAGATGGCCGATCGCGGCCAGATCAAGGGCGCGCTGGTCGATGGTCCCCTGGCCTTCGACAACGCCATCAGCCCGGCGGCGGCGCGCGAAAAAGGCATCGTCTCGCCGGTCGCCGGCCAGGCCGACATCCTGCTCACGCCCGATCTCGAAGCCGGCAACATGCTGGCCAAGCAATTGACGTTTTTAGCCGGCGCCGACGCGGCGGGGGTGGTGCTCGGCGCGCGGGCGCCGATCATCCTGACCAGCCGCGCCGACAGCGCCCGCACCCGCCTCGCCTCCTGCGCCGTCGCCGGGCTGATCGCGCGGGCGACGCCCAAGCCGCCGTCGGCGGCTTAGCGGCTGTTCGCGCCATTTCGCCTTGGAATATGGTCAGAGCGCGCCGGCCACCTTGTCCGCCCTGGCGTGCGCGACTTTTTCTATGAACGCGAGGAGCGCGTCGGGATCATAGGGTTTTTGCAGGATCGGCAGAGCCAGGAAACGCGCGGGGAACATCTTTTCCGGCGCGTATCCGGTGGTGAAGATGACGGGAACGCCCCGTTCGACCAGCAGGTCGGCGGCCGGGAAAACCATCTCGCCGTTGAGATTGACATCGACGATGGCAAGGTCGGCCACGGCGGTCCGGGCGAGGTCGCACATGCCGGCGACGGTCGCGGCGGCGCCGACGATTTCAACGCCGCTTTGCTCGAGCAGCAACTCCAGACTCATCAGGACAGGGGCGGAATCTTCCGCCACCAGGGCTCTCAGCATGCTCATCGCCAATTCCTTCCCCGCCGAAGATGCGCTCGCGGTCCGCGTCCGGTTTCCTCAACTTGCGAGGGCGCGAATTCGTTCAGTCCCCGGCCTGCGCCGGCCTTGCCGCCGCCGGCGTCACGCCGGCGGCGGCTTCGCGCCTGTTTCCGCCCGTTTGAGCGGAATGACGAAATTCGCCGAAAAACCGCTCGGGCCGAAGTCAAACCGGACGGCGCCGGAATGGCTGTATTCGACCTCTCGCCGCACGACCTTCAGGCCGAAACCCACCTTTTCCGGCGGCTTCGCCGCCGGTCCGCCGCTCTCGCGCCAGTTGAGCGCAAGCGTGGGCTTAGCCCCGCTCGATGTCGACCATTCGACCGCGACTTGGCCAGCCTCGTTTGACAGGGCGCCGTATTTGACGGCGTTGGTCGCCAGTTCGGCGAAGATCATGCCGACGCTCAAGGCGAGCTCCGGCGACAGTTTGACCGGCGGTCCCGAAAAGGCGACGCGTTGGCTGTCCGGCTGGCAATAGGGCGCGAGCGTCTGTCGCAGCATCGGCTCGACGCCGACTTCGCCCCAGTTCTCGCGCGACAGCATTTCGTGGCTGCGCGCCATCGCTTGCAGCCGGGCGGAAAAATCCCGGGTGAAAGCCTCGGACGAGGGGGAATGCGCCAAAGTCTGCTGGGCGATGGCCAGGATCACGGTCAGCGAGTTCTTCACGCGATGATTGAGCTCAGAGACCAGCGTCCGCTGCCGCTCCTCCGATTTCGCCAGGCTGGTGACGTCGACAAAGGTCGCCACCACGCCGTCGATCTCGCGGCTCGAATCGCGATAGGGCGTGAGGCGGGCAAGAAAATAGGGGGCGTCGGCTTCGTTCTTGTGCGCCCGCCGCTCGATCGGCTCGCCCGACGCCAGCACGGCGGCGATATCGGCCTGGAGACCGGGATAATCGAGCTTGATCGCCAGGTCGCCGAGCGGCCGCCCCCGGTCGGTGGCGATGACGTTGAACAATTGCGTCACCGCCGGCGTGAAGCTGCGGATGACCAGGTTTTTGTCAAGGAAGATGGTGGCGACATTGGTGCTGGCGAACAGATTGACCAGATCGGCGTTGGCGAGGTCGAGTTCGTCGATCTTGGCGTAGAGTTCGTGATTGACGGTCTGCAATTCCTCGTTGAGCGATTGCAGCTCTTCCTTGGTGGACTCGAGCTCCTCATTGCTCGACTGCATTTCCTCGTTCAGCGAAACCAGCTCCTCATTGGCCGATTTCAGCTCTTCGAGCGCCGTCTCATATTCCTCGATCGTGCCTTGCAGGCGCTCGCGCGTCTCGCGCAATTCGAGTTCAGTCTGGTTCGGCCCGTCCTCTTCGTCCGCGCGGTCGTTCGCAGCGGCGTCCGGCGCCCCGGGCGAAGGCGGGCTTTTCTCCTCGAAGGCCACCAGGAACAGCGTATGGCCGTCGGCGCGGTCGGCCAGCGGCTCGACCGTCAGCGACACATGTTCGATGCGACGGTCGCCGCTATCGAAGGCCACGGCGTCGCGCGTAACCGCGCGGCGGGTCTCGATCGCCGCGCGCAAGGCGCTGCGGAGGTCGAGGCGCAGCTCCTTGCGCGCGCTGGTCAGCAATTGCCGGGTCGGCGAGCCGTAGGGGGCCTCGAGATATTTTGCGGTCCGCGTCGAATAATGGACGATGTCGCCTTCCTCGTTGACGATCACATGCGGCGGCCCGAATTTTTCGGCGACGCGCGCCTCGGCCGTCTGGCGCAATCGCCCGCTGCTGACCGCAATCGGGGCGCCGCCGCGGCCGGCGAAAGGCGCGGGATGCAGGCCGTTGACAAAGATCGGCATGCGCGCCGGCGCGCCGGTGTCATTGGCCCTGTAGACGCAGTTCTTCTTGTCGACGGAGGTGAACATTTCCGAGAATCGGCCGATTGTCTCCGACTTGCCGAGAAACAGGAAACCGCCCGGGCGCAGGGCGTAATGGAAGATCGGAATGACCTGCCTTTGCGCCTCGGCGCCGAAATAGATCAACAGGTTGCGGCAGGAGATCAGGTCCATGCGCGAAAACGGCGGATCGCGCAGCACATTGTGCGGCGAGAACACGCAGAGATCGCGCACCTCCTTGGCGACGACAAATCCGCCGGACTGCGGAATGAAGAAGCGCCGCCGCCGCTCCTCCGAAACGCCGTCGAGCAGGGCTGCGGGGTAACGGGCGGCGCGGGCGACGGCGAGGGCGTGTTCGTCGATGTCGGTGGCGAAGATCGTCACCCGCGGCGGCGCGCGCAGCGTGTCCATGTACTCGCGCAGCAGGATGGCGATCGAGATCACCTCCTCGCCGGTCGAGCAGCCGGGCGTCCAGACGCGTACGCTGTCGGCCGCCCCGCGCCCCTCGAACAGGCGCGGGATCACCGAGGCGCGCAAGGATTCGAAGGCTTCGGGGTCGCGGAAAAAATCGGTGACGTTGATCAAAAGGTCGCGAAACAGCGCCGTCGCCTCGTCGGGCTGGCCCTGGAGCAGCTTCACGTAATCGGCCAGATTGTCGCAGCGGTTGACCTGCATGCGGCGCTGGACGCGGCGCATGAAGGTCCGGGTCTTGTAGCCGCTGAAATCGTGGCCGGTCTGGGCGCGCAGCCCCGCGTAGATCGCCTCCCTCGCGCCGATGATGGCGCGGTCGCCCGCGGGCTGGTTTTCCACCAGGCGGTCGAGCGTCTCGAAGCCGCGGGCGTTTTCCACCAGCTTGGCCGCCATGGCGTCGACGGGAACGGCGAAATCGACGAGGCCGCTGGCGATGGCGCTGTCGGGCATGTCGGCGAAGCCGGGGCCGGACCCGTCGCTCGCCTGCGCCAGCACCAGGCCGCCACGCTCCTTGATCGCCTTGACGCCGAGGACGCCGTCGTGGCCGCTGCCCGACAGGACGACGCCGACGGAATATTCGCCGCAATCCTGCGCGAGTGACGCGAAGAACACGTCGATCGGCGTCCGCTCATGCCGCCCGGGCTCGAATTCACGCAGCCGCAAAAGCCCTTCGGCGATGGTCAGGCTGGCTTTGGGCGGCAGGACATAGACGTGGTCCGGCGCAACTCGCGCGCCGTCACGCGCGACTTCCACCACCAGTTCGGTGTGGCGCGCGAGTATGTCGGAGAGAAAGCTTTCGCGATCCGGCGCCAGATGCGTGACGATGACGAAGGCCATGCCGGCATCGGCGGGAATGGTCTTGAACAGATCCTCGAGCGCGCGCAGGCCGCCGGCGGACGCGCCGATGCCGACGATGGGAAAGCGCGCGGCGGTCGGCATGATCACGAAATCTCCTTGACCGAACGCGCTCGGGTCGGCGCAAGGCTCACGCATTAACATGCGCTCGCATTCAGACGTCAAGATGCGAACGGCTACGCGCCGCCCCTGAATTGACATGCGTCAAAGTGCGTGGAAAGCTGCCGGAGGCTAGGCGGAGCTCAAGCCGCCCTCCTCAGCATCGCGGCCGGGCTCGTCCCGAGAATTGCTGCTGCGCTCAAGGCCCAGCCCCAGGCCGCCTTTCCGCAGCATAACGGCTTGCCGGTCAACGCGACGCCGGGGCCCGAGTTGCATGCGAAAAAGTTTTATTTTTCAAGCACATTTTCGCCCGCCGCGCGCGACGGCCGAATGGCGGCGCCCCAAAGCAAAACGCCGCCTTGCGGCGGCGTGAGCATTGGCGAGTCGCGAAATCAGGCAGATTTGAGCTTGACGGCGACGGCGGTGGCGCAGATGCGCTTCAAGGCCACGGCGCCGGGATTTTCCGTCCGGGCCAGCACTTCCTCGCTGTAATCCACGTCGACCAGCGCGTCGGCGTCGCAATCCTCGGCGGCCCGCATCAGCTTGTGCAGGGCTTTCAGCCGGAAGACATTCTCATCGGTCTTTTCGCCGGCGCCGCGCCATTCCGAGACGGCGCTGATCTTGCCGAGCGGCATGACAGACTTGCTGTCCATTTCCTTGGATGAGCCGATACGCATAATAATTCCTACTCACTTCGCTTGTCATTTTTGACGATAACAACAGGTCGATATTTCCGATTCGTTAATGGCGTGATTAAGACCGCAGCAAGTTTTCCCACACGTTCCTAACCCACAGCGGCTAATATCAGTTCACGAAGTTGAACAGATCATTAACAAACACCGCGAATGCGTGATTAGACATGAAAAAAGCCCCGCCTGATGTCAGGCGGGGCTGGCTTTAATCAAGTGAAGCTGAAGCTTATTCCGCGGCGATCTGCACCGCCGGGGCGGCGTCCTTGACCTTGGCGTCGACATGCGGCTCGAAGGTGACGAAATTGTCGCGGAACAGTTTCACCAGCTTTTTCGCCGTCTCGGCGAAATCGGCCTTCGAGGCCCAGGTCTTGACCGGGTTGAGGATATGCGGCTCGACGCCCGGCACCGAGGTCGGGACGGCGAGGCCGAAATAGGGGTCGGTGCGGAATTCCGCCTTGTTCAGCGAACCGTCGAGCGCGGCGGCGAGCAGGCGGCGGGTGACGCGGATCGGCATGCGACGCCCCGTGCCGTATTTGCCGCCGGTCCAGCCGGTGTTGACCAGCCAGCAGTCGACATGGTGCTTGGCGATGAGGTCGCGCAGCAGATTGCCGTATTCCGAGGGGTGACGCGGCATGAAGGGCGCGCCGAAGCAGGTCGAGAAGGTGGCGGAGGGCTCGGTCACGCCCTTTTCCGTGCCGGCGACCTTGGCGGTATAGCCGGACAGGAAGTGATACATGGCCTGCGAGGCGTCGAGCTTGGAGATCGGCGGCAACACGCCGAAAGCGTCGCAGGTCAGCAGCACGATGTTCTTCGGATGCCCGGCCCGGCCGGTGGCCGAGGCGTTCGGGATGTAGTCGAGCGGATAGGCGATGCGGGTGTTTTCCGTCTTGGTGCCGTCGTCGAAATCGGGAACGCGGGTTTCCGGGTCGAGCACGACATTCTCCATCACCGTGCCGAAACGCTCGGTGGTGGCGAAGATTTCCGGCTCGGCTTCGCGCGACAACTTGATCGCCTTGGCGTAGCAGCCGCCTTCGAAATTGAACACGCCTTCCTTCGACCAGCCATGCTCGTCGTCGCCGATCAGCGTGCGCGAACTGTCGGCCGACAGCGTGGTCTTGCCGGTGCCCGACAGGCCGAAGAACACCGCCGTGTCATGCGCGTCGCCGACATTGGCCGAGCAATGCATCGGCATCACGCCTTCGGTCGGCAGGATGTAGTTGAGATAGGTGAACACCGACTTCTTGATCTCGCCGGCATAGGAGGTGCCGCCGATGAGAACGATCTTCTTGGCGAAGTTCACCGCGATGATGGTCTCGCTGCGGCCGCCATGGCGCTTCGGATCGGCGCGGAAGGACGGCAGGTCGATGATGGTCAGGTCGGCGACATGCGTCAGGATGTCTTCCGCCGAGGGCTGGATCAACAGGTTCTGGATGAACAGCGAGTGCCAGGCGAATTCGGTGACGACGCGCGTGCGGACGCGGTGGGCCGGATCGGCGCCGCCGAACACGTCCTGCACGAACAGGTCCTTGCCTTCGGCGTGGGCGATGAAGTCCTCGTAGAGGGCGTCGAAGTTGGCGGGAGTGACCGCGCCGTTATTGTCCCACCACACATTGTTTTCGGTGGTTTCGTCGCGCACGACGAACTTGTCCTTGGCGGAACGGCCGGTATGGGCGCCGGTCTCGGCGACCAGCGCGCCGCCGGCGGCCAGCACCGCCTCGTTGCGGCGCAGCGATTCCTCGTAGAGCATGGGCGCGGTCAGGTTGTAAAAGACATTGCCGAGATTCTTGAAACCGAATGCTTCGACCGGGAAGGCCGGATTGAAATTGCCCGACTGAGCCATTGTTTTCTCCCGATTGCGCCGCCCAACGACTGGTGCGCATGTTCTAAAATGACAGTTCCGCGTCGGTTTACCCGCCGTGACCCAGGCTTGCAACCCCCATAAAAAGTATGGGTCGCCCTTCACAAGGCTGATCGGGCCGGTTCAGGCTCCGCCCGCCAGGGCGTCGAGCGCGGTTCGCGCCTGCTCTGGATCTTGCGCCGCTTGCGCAAACATCAGCCGGGCGCAGCCTTTGGCGGAGACGAGATCGAGCCCGTCCGGATCGATCGCCACGGCCCGCCAGTGCGACATTTTGTCCTCGCCGGCGGCGGCCGCCAGCCCCGCGCGAAATTCGGCGGGCCGGGCGTTGATCTCCTCGAGGAGGTCTGCTTCGGCCTCAAGCAGCGCCCGCGCCGCCGCCACCGGCGTCAGCATGTCGGCGCCGGCATAATCGGCGGCGCGCGCAAAGCCGCCGTTGAGATGCGCGGCCTCGGGCTCGAGCCGCCAGAAGCCGAAATCGGCGAAACCGGCGTAGAGCGCCGCCTTGGGATGGCGGCGCAGGAAGCGATTGCGCACATCCGCATCGGCGATCGGCGCCAACTTTCCGACGACCGTGAGGCGCGGATGGGCGAGCGGGTCGCCCTTGCCGCTTTCGGCCAGGAGCAGCGAGGCGCGAGGATCGGAGCGCAAATTTTGCGTGTGGTGCGCGAGGCTCGACAGCAAAAGCACGGGCGCGCCGTCGCTGGCGGTCGCCACACTGGTGAGAGTGGCGAAAGGATACAGCGTGCCCTTGGCCAGCGTCGCCAGGGCGCCGACGTGAATGGTCCGCAGCAGTTTCCGCGCCAGGGCGAGGCCGTCGAAGCTGTTTTCAGCCAGCGGCGCGAAGGGTTTTTTGGGGCTATTTTCGGACTCGTTCATGGCGCATTCAGTGAAAACGGCGTGAATTTGACGGCAAGGCTATTATATAATCGCTGTGGCGTCGCGCCTTCACGCCGCCGCCGCGACAAAAAAGAGGTACGCCATGCCGACTATCGCCCTCGTAGACGACGATCGCAACATCCTGACATCGGTCTCCATCGCGCTCGAGGGCGAGGGCTATCGCGTGCAGACCTATACCGACGGCATGGCGGCGCTCGATGGACTGAAGAACAATCCGCCCGACATGGCGATCTTCGACATCAAGATGCCGCGCATGGACGGAATGGAGCTTTTGCGCCGGTTGCGGCAGAAATCCGATCTGCCGGTGATCTTCCTGACCTCCAAGGACGAGGAGATCGACGAATTGTTCGGCCTGAAGATGGGCGCCGACGATTTCATCCGGAAGCCTTTTTCGCAGCGCCTGCTGGTCGAGCGGGTCAAGGCGATCCTGCGCCGCTCCAACCCCAAGGAAGCGGCCGCGCAAAAGGAGTCCGAGGCCAAGATCCTCGAACGCGGCAATCTCAAGATGGACCCGGAACGGCACGCCTGCACCTGGAAGAACGAGGCGGTGATCCTCACGGTCACGGAATTCCTGATCTTGCAGGCGCTGGCGACGCGCCCCGGCGTGGTCAAGAGCCGCAACGCCCTGATGGACGCCGCCTATGACGACCAGGTCTATGTCGATGACCGCACCATCGACAGCCACATCAAGAGATTACGCAAGAAATTCAAATTGGTGGACGATGATTTCGAAATGATCGAAACTCTGTATGGCGTGGGGTATCGTTTCAAGGAAGCTTGAGGACAAGAGTTTTGGGGGCAGGCGTGGACAAGCGCGTTGGCGCGGAACAGTCCGGCAGCGGAGGCCAGACGGGGCGTGGGGCCGCGTGGCGCCGTGTCATTCTCACGCCTTTTTCCGGTCCGCGCGCCAAGAGGCGGGCCGTGGCGCTGCGCGCTTTCTGGCGCGGGGCGGCGTCGCGTTTCGCCTCGCCGCTGACGCGGCGCATCATCCTGCTCAACCTCGGCGGCCTTTTCGCGCTGCTGATCGGCTTCCTCTATCTCAACCAGTTCCGCGAAGGCCTGATCGACGCCCGCATCCAGAGCCTCAAGACGCAAAGCGAGATCATCGCCTCGGCCATCGCCGCCTCGGCGACGGTGGACACCGACGCCATCACCATCGATCCGGAAAAGCTGTTGAAGCTCGCGCCCGGCCAGTCTTACGGCGTCGAGGAGGAATCAGCCCCCGACCTGCAATTTTCGATCAATCCCGACCGGGTCGGCCCGCTGCTGCGCCGCCTGGTCTCCCCCACCCGTACGCGGGCGCGCATCTATGACCGCGACGGCTACATGCTGCTCGAACTCCCGCTCGCTCGCCGCGCGCTCGACCATCCTGCGCAACGATTTGCCGCCGCCGGGCCAGGACGAGGGCGCGCCGCACTGGCTGGAATGGCTGAGCAATCTCGTCCAGGGCCGCTTCAACACGCAGAAGCTGCCGCTCTACAAGGACATCGGCGTCGCCAACGGCCGCGGCTATCCGGAAGTCGCCAGCGCCCTCAAGGGCAAGGAAAAGTCGTTCGTGCGCGTCAACGCGCATGGCGAGACGGTGATTTCCGTCGCCGCGCCGATCCAGAGTTTCCGCACCGTACGCGGCGCGCTGCTGCTTTCCACCCAGGGGCATGACATCGACAGCATCATCGCCTCGGAGCGGCGGGCGATCTTTCGCATCTTCCTGGTTTCGGCCGCCATCATGTTCCTGCTCTCCGCCGCGCTGGCGGGGACGATCGCCGAGCCGATGCGCAAGCTGGCGGAAGCCGCCGACCGCGTGCGGCGCGGCGTCAAGTCACGCCAGGAGATTCCCGATTTCACCGATCGCAACGACGAGATCGGCCACCTTTCCGGCGCCTTGCGCGACATGACCCGCGCGCTGTTCAACCGCATCGAGGCGATCGAGCGCTTCGCCGCCGACGTGGCGCATGAACTGAAGAATCCCCTGACTTCCCTTCGCAGCGCCGTCGAAACCCTGCCGATCGCCAAGACCGACGTCTCGCGCGGACGCCTGCTGGAAGTGATCCAGCACGACGTCCGGCGTCTCGACCGGCTGATTTCCGATATTTCCGACGCTTCGCGCCTCGACGCCGAACTGGCGCGCGGCGACATGGAGCTCGTGGATGTCGCGCGCCTGCTGCGCGCCCTGGTCGAGGTCGCCAACCAGGTCGAGCGCGAGGACAAGGTGCGCGTCACGCTGAAGATCGAAGGCGGCAAGCCGGCGCAG
Source organism: uncultured Alphaproteobacteria bacterium (assembly GCA_963828185.1). Classification (GTDB taxonomy): domain Bacteria; phylum Pseudomonadota; class Alphaproteobacteria; order Rhizobiales; family Beijerinckiaceae; genus Rhodoblastus. The sequence goes on from CAWHDV010000007.1 coordinate 71,600, forward strand.
GGCTGGTTCGCCTTCGGCCACGATTCGCGGCTCGGCCAGGTGGTCAATAACCTGATCGACAACGCCCGCACCTTTTCCGAGCTCGGCGGCGAGGTGCGCGTGTCGCTCGGCCGCGCGCGCCGCTCGGCGCAGGAGGGTCAGCCGCCGCGCGACGGATTCGAGATCGTGGTCGAGGATGACGGGCCGGGCGTCCCCGACCATGCGCTGGAGCGCATTTTCGAACGGTTCTACACCGACCGTCCGAGCCAGAATTTCGGCCAGAATTCGGGCCTCGGCCTCTCGATCTCGCGCCAGATCGTCGAGGCGCACGGCGGGACGATCCGCGCGGCCAATCGCGCCGACGCCGCAGGCAAGGCGCTCGGCGCCCGATTCGTCGTGTTCCTGCCCGCGGTCTCGGGATGAGGCCCGGCATGGACGCGCCGACCGGCAACGCCTCCCGTTACGTCCACGCCAGCGCCGTGGCGCTGGGAGAAAGCGGCGTGCTGATTCGCGGGCCTTCGGGCGCTGGCAAGTCGAGCCTCGCCCTGGCGCTCGTCGACGCCTGGCGGCGAAGCGGCGATTTCGCCCGCCTGGTCGGCGACGATCGCATCGCGGTGCGAATTTCCGGCGGCCGGGCGCTGATGAGCCCGCATCACGCCCTGGCCGGCCTGGCGGAATGGCGAGGAATAGGCATCGTCGAACAGGAATATGAAGCCAGCGTTGTCCTGTCTCTGGTCATCGAACTTGAGCCGCCCAACTCGTTCGCGAGCCGCCCGCGCCTGCCTGAAGGCGCCGAATTATGCGGTGATTTCCAAGGCTTGTCTGATGTGCCGCTGCTGCGCCTGCCGGCGCGGGAGACGCAAAGATCGGTCGCGGCGACCACTGCGTTCTTGCACAAAGTTTCGACAAAATGACGGGATTCGCGCATTTTGCTTGCCAAGACGGCTGCAAGCACCAAAATGGCCCGTCGAAATTTGGCGGTTTTGCGGCGCTCCGTCGCTCCCCGACGGCGGACTCGCCCCAACCCGCTGGCCAACCGCCAAATTTCCGGAGCATAGCCCCGAAAGGTTGCAAGACTTTCTGAACAAGAATATGCGTCTAAAAAACAGCCAGGGCATTTTCATGTTTCGGCGAAACATCCAAATGGTCTAACAGGAAGGTCTTTACACGCCCGACGTCGGGGCATGTGGCTTTCCGGTTCGGACGCGGACAGGACGGTAAGTGTCGATGATTGGCATAGTGCTGGTGACGCATGGCCATCTGGCGACGGAATTTCGTGCGGCGCTGGAGCATGTTTGCGGGCCTCAATCGCAATTGGCGACCATTACCATTGGTCCCGACGACGATATGGAGAGCCGCCGAAAGGATATTATCGCCGCGATCGCCGCGGTCGATTCGGGCGCGGGCGTCGTCATCCTGACCGACATGTTCGGCGGCACGCCATCAAATCTCGCGATTTCCGTGATGAATGGCGCCAATGTCGAAGTGGTCGCCGGCGTCAACCTGCCTATGCTGATCAAGCTCGCCTCGGTGCGTGACGAAGCGAGCCTGGAGCAGGCGGTGACGCAGGCGTCGGAAGCCGGGCGCAAATACATTTATGTCGCCAGCAAGATTTTGTGTGGGAAATGAACGAATTGACCAATCCCGAGCCGTGTGACTGCCCGCCCAATCCCCCCGCGCCCGAGGGGGCCGTCACGCGTGAACTCGAGATCGTCAACCGCAAGGGGCTGCACGCCCGCGCCACGGCCAAGCTGGTGCATTGCGTCGAGCAGTTCGACGCCGCGGTGACGGTGTCGCGCTGCGGCGATACGGTCGGCGGCCAATCGATCATGGGCATATTGACCCTCGGCGCCGGAATTGGCTCGACCATCACCGTCGCCGCGACGGGAAACCAGGCGGGCGAGGCGATCGACGCCATCGCCGCGCTGGTCGCCAACCGCTTCGGCGAGGATGAATGATCAAGCTTTTTCGCGCAGCAACCGGCGAATGATCTTGCCGCTGGTGGTCAGCGGCAATTCGCCAGCGAATTCGATCTCGCGCGGATATTCATGCGCGGAAAGCCGCGTCTTGACCTGCGCCTGGATTTCCTTGGCCAGCTCCGGCGAAGGCGAAAATCCCGGCTTGAGCACGATGAACGCTTTGACAACTTCGCCGCGCAAAAAATCGGGCTTGCCGACCGCCGCGGCGTTGGCGACGGCGGGATGGCGCAGCAGCACGTCCTCGATCTCGGTCGGGCCGATGCGATAGCCGGCCGACGAAATCACATCGTCGTCGCGGCCCAGGAAAAAAACGTAGCCGTCGCGATCGCGCCGCGCCCGATCCCCTGTCAGCATCCAGTCGCCCAGAAATTTCTGCTCGGTCGCTTCGGGCTTGCGCCAATAGCTGAGAAACATCACCGGATTGGGCCGCCGCACCGCGATTTCGCCTGTTTCGTCGTCATCGCAGACCGAACCGTCCGGACGGATCACCGCGGCGTCATGGCCGGGGACCGGCTTGCCGATCGCCCCCGGACGGTTGACGCCGAGGAGCGCGCTCGAGGCGAGGACCAGGTTGCATTCGGTCTGGCCGTAGGATTTGTTGATGGTCAGCCCCAGTTCCGCGCGGCCCCAATGGAAGGTCTCGGCCCCGAGCGATTTGCCGCCGGTGTTCAGACTGCGGAGGGAAAAACCAAACTTTTTCCGCGGCGCCGCGACCGCCCGCATCATGCGCAGCGCCGTCGGCGGGATATAGGCGTTGCGCACGCCGCGCGCGGCCATCAGCGCAAAGGCCGCTTCCGGATCAAACCTGCGAAAGGACTTCGCCACCACCGCCACGCCGAAATGCAGCGAGGGCAGCAGCACATTGAGCAGGCCGCCGGCCCAGGCCCAGTCGGCCGGCGTCCACATCAGGTCGCCGGCTTGCGGAAAGTCGTCATGTGGCATGCGCACGCCGGGCAGATGGCCGAGCAATACGCGATGGGCATGCAGCGCGCCCTTTGCGAGGCCGGTGGTGCCGGATGTGTAGATCATCAGCGCCGGATCGTCGGCCAGCGTCTCGACCGGCGCAAAATCAGTCGATTCCTGCGCCAGAACCGCAAAAAAGTCCTCGGCCCCCGCCTGCGCGCCGTCAAGGCAGAGGATGGTTTGCAATTCGGGCAGCTCGCCGCCGCCGATCGCCATCACCTTTTGCAGGCCTGCCCCATCGCAGATGAGCGCCCGCGCGGACGAATCGCCCAGCCGGTATTGCAGCGCCTCGACGCCGAACAGGCTCGCGAGCGGCAGCGCCACCGCGCCGAGCTTGTAGATGGCGATATGGGCGGCGGCCACGTGCCTTGACTGCGGCAGGAGCAGCGCCACGCAATCGCCGCGGCCGACGCCGCGCTTGCGCAGCGCGTGGGCGATGCGGTTGGATTCCGCCCGCAGGTCGCCGAAACTGAAGACCTTCGCCTGGTCGTCGGGTCCGACCTCGATGATCGCGGCGCGGCCCGACTCAGCCTGCGCCCAACGGTCGCAGCAATCGACGCCGATGTTGTATTTTTCCGGAACCGTCCAGGCGAAGGCGCGGCGGCGAGCCCCGTAGTCAGTGTCGTAATGTCGCATCAGCGCGTCCTCCTGCCGGCACGCCGGCTGGCTTCCGGCGGCTAGGCGCAAGAAAGCGTGGAAACTTAGGCCACGTAAACCATGTTGCTCAACTTTTCCTTCACTTTTGCACAAATGGCGACGCTTCGATGCTATAAGCCGCACCATGGCGCGTATTCAGGACAAGCGGCGTATCGCCTTAGCCAAGGATTCTTCCCGGGCGCCCTCGGCAGATCGGCGGGCCGGCCCCAAAACCACGCCAGGAGCGGACCATAACATGAAGCCAGCCGTAATTTTGGTGGGAGCCGACAAGGGCGGCGTGGGCAAGACGACCATATCGAGGGCGGCGCTCGACTTCCTTGCCGCCAACAACGTCCTGACCCGCGCCTTCGACACCGAATTTCCGCGAGGAACGCTGAAGCGCTTCCATGGGCCGATCACCGAAGTCGTGGACATCACCCAGACCGCCGACCAGATGCGCATTCTCGACACGCTTAACGCGGCCCAGATCAAGGTCAGCGTCATCGACACGCGCGCGGGCGCGCTCGGCGGCGTCCTGCGCGCCTTGCGCGACGTCGGCTTCCTCGACGCCGTCAAGGCCGGCGACTTCAGCTTCACGCTCCTGCACGTGCTGGGCCCGTCCATCGCTTCGCTCGATGAAATCGCCGAGGTCGCGCCTTTCGTGCAAAACGCCAATTATTTCCTGGTCAAGAACCACATCAACGACACCAATTTCTTTGAATGGGATCCCGTCACCCATCGCCGCTATTTCGACAAGGTGACCCCCGCCGGCGAGATCACCATCCCGAAGCTCAACGAAATGTCGTACGAGCAGGTCGAGATTTCCGGCGTCCCCTTCTCGACTTTCGTCGCCAACAAGACGGCGAGCGGCGATCCGGCCAACCAGTCCTTCGTGTTGCGCGGCTATGTCCGGACCTGGCAGGCGAAGATCGCGGACGAGCTGAACCGCGTCCGGCTGCTCGACCTTCTCGCAGGGCGGGACTGACATTTGAACCCCGGCGGGCGTCACTGGCCAGGAAGGGCAAGCGAAGGGGCGGGAGAAATCGCCAATGAACGCGCGGCTGACGATCCCGGCGAAGGACGTTCGAACAACGCGGCGGACACATTCGCCTTCATCTGCTGCTCGCCGCGCGGAAGGGCCGGCGTCAGCACCACCGCTCGCCTGCTGTCGGATTATTACCTGACCACGCGCCGAAGTTTTCAGGGCTTCGACGCCGACCCGCACGAACCCGATTACGCCCAGCGCTTCGGCGAGAGGGTCAAGAACGTCGATCTCTCGCTCGTCCAGGGGCAAATCGCGCTGATCGACCGGTTGCTCATCGCCGACGGCGAGGCCAAGATCATCGACCTTTGGAGCCGCGCCTACACGCGCTTTTTTGGACTTGTCGAAGAAATCGGCTTTATCGAGGAGGCGCGCGGCAAAGGCGTGGAGCCGATCATTCTCTTTCACGCCGACGCGTCGGAAGCCTCCGCCGCCGCCGCCTATGGCCTCGCTGCCCGTTTTCCCGACGTCGAAACCTTTCTTGTGCAGAATGAAGGCGCCGCGCCGCTTGGCGATGAGGCAAATGAGCGGCTCGCGCACTATCCGCCGCATCGCCGCCTGAAAATTCGGGCGCTCGATTCGGCCATGCGACGGGCGCTCGAACCGAGCGATCTCTCCCTCTCCTGGCTCCTGATCGATCCGCCAGCGGATATGTCGCTGGTGGTGCGCTCCGGCCTTCGCGCCTGGTTGCCGCCGATTTTCAGCCAGTTTCGCAGTTTCGAACTGCGGCGCTCGTTTAGCGGCGCCCGTTTTCTGTCCTGAAAACCGCGCTCTCGTCGGTTTGGTCGAGGCCCATCAGGCCCGATCGAGGGCGATGGATTGGAAGGCGAAACCCAGGCAGCGCAGATCGGAGCCCATGCCCAGTTTGGCGGGAACACGCGCCGTCGGGATCACGAAGGAAAACAGGTTGCCGGCCGCCGCATTGACCAGATCGCCTGCAAAAACATGCGTCGTCGCCGAAAACTCCTCGGCGTGGACGAAGCCGATCCAGGAGCCGTTGAGATAGATATTCATTTCCTGGCGCAAGACCTTGTCGTCCGAGAGAAAAGGCGCGGCTTCGAGGGTCAGCTTGATCCGGGGAGCGCCGCCGGCCAGCCGCAGGTTCAGCGTGGCGACGTGATCGACGCTCCATGTCGATGTCGGCGAATCCTGGTGAGTCGACCAGCCCGCGCCCATGAAACCTGTGGCGTTGCCTTTCGATCCAAATTTGATCGCTTCACCTAAACGCAACGTCTCCATAACCGACAACCTTCCTTACCGACAAAGCCGAGTCAAAATCCAAAAGGATAACAACTCCACGATATTTAAGGCGTTTAGACGGATAATCAAATCGAATTCGGCCACGCTTCTCATTTTCACTGAAGAAAATTTTCGGAACGCGGCGCGAGGCTGGATACAAGCGGAAAACGTCGCCGCATTGCTTGGCCGCTTGCGCATTCCCTTTGGTCAATATCTTCGCGAAAGGGCGGCCGTCCATCTGCGGAAACAAGCCGGGCGCTCGCGCAGGTTTTAAGCGAAACTTGCGTTTTTGCGCGCGAAAACCTCTAAAATCGCCGGTTGTGCGCAGCTTTTCGGCATGGTTAATGCTTCCTTAGGATGGACTACGCATTCTGTGAGGATCGTCCGCCACCCTGGGAAGCCGCATGTTCGAAAGGCTGCGTCAATTTCTTGAAGACATGACCGGCGCCGAACCCGCCGAGCGGGATTTCGACGAAGGCGATTTCCGTCTCGCCGCCGCCGCGCTTCTTGTCCATGTCGCTGAAATCGACGGGTTTTTCAGCGAGCAGGAGCGCCGTTCCCTGCTGCTCCTGCTGCAGCAGCGGTTCGATCTCGACGCCGATGCGTCCCGGCGGCTGATCGTCGCCGCGCAAAAGAGCGATCGCGAAGCGGTGGATCTTTATCGTTTCACTTCGATCCTGCAGCACGCCATGAATTTTCCCGATCGCCGCCGGCTGATCGAAATGATGTGGACCATTTCCTACGCGGACGGCGAGGCGCAGGAATTCGAGGAAAACATCATCTGGCGCGTTTCCGAACTGCTCGGCGTCCCTTCGCGCGACCGCATAGCGCTGCGGCGAAAGATCCGCTCGGAAAGTGGTCACGATCCGAATACGCCTGGACCCTGGAGCGACACGGCGGGCGACGAAGTCGCGGGCGCGGAAGATGTTGGCGCGAAACATGGAGGCCCCGGCCGTCAGGGCGCCGGCCCGAACAAAAAGGAAAGATCGCAATGACCGTTTCGGACGCCCCCAGGAAAGTCATGCTGATCACCGGCGCCTCTGGCGGGATCGGCGCCGATCTGGCGCGGATCGCGGCGGACAGGGGCCACGACCTTGCGCTCGTCGCGCGCAACCGCGCGGCCCTCGACGCTTTGGCCAACTCGCTCGCCGCCTTGCCAGGGCAGAAAAATCCGCGCCCGCTGGTGTTCGATTGCGACCTGGCGAAGCCCGGCGCCGTCGCCAGCGTGAAGGATTTTTTGACGAGCGCCAACGCTGCGCCAAATATCGTCGTCAACAATGCCGGCTATGGCGTGCTGGGGGCGGCGGCCGAGGGCGATCTCGGCGAACAGCTCGGCATGATCGATCTCAATATCCGCGCGTTGACCGAGTTGAGCCTGACTTTTGCCGCATCGCTCGCGCAGTTCGAGGGCCGCTTGCTCAATGTCGCCTCACTCGCGGCCTTCATGCCAGGGCCGGGCATGGCCGTCTATTACGCCAGCAAAGCTTATGTCCTGTCGTTCAGCGAAGCGCTGTCGGCCGAGCTGGGGCCACTCGGCGTCAGCGTCACCGCGCTCTGCCCTGGGCCTGTCCCGACCGGCTTTCAGGAGCGGGCGCGATTTCGCGCCGACATGAGCCTGATGAAATTAGGGGTCGTGCGGTCGCCCGAGGTGGCCCAGCTTGCCTACGACGGCATGATGGCCCGCAAACGGGTCGTCATACCCGGACTTGTGACCAAGATCATGGCGTGGTCATCGTCGCTGACGCCAAAACCCTTGTCGCTGGCCATGGTCAGCGCTCTGCAATTCCGCCGCAAGACATAGGAGCGCGGCTGACCATGGAATTTTCCGCCGATCCCTTCTCGCCGCCGCCGCGCCGGCCCGTGCTGATCGTCCTGCACGGCGAACATTCCACGCCCGGCCGCATCGGCCGGCTGCTGCGCGAATATGGCGCGCCGCTCGACATCCGCCGTCCGCCGCTCGGCGACCCGCTGCCGAAGACCCTGGGCGACCATTCCGGCGTGGTGATCTTCGGCGGCCCGATGAGCGTCAACGACGAGGAAGACTGGCTGAAGCGCGAAATCGACTGGATCGGCGCGCCGCTGCGCGAAAACAAGCCATTCCTTGGCATCTGCCTCGGCGCGCAATTGCTCGCCCGCCATCTCGGCCACAAGGTCGGAGGCCATCCGGACGGCCGCATCGAGGTCGGCTATTACCCGATCCATCCGACGGAAGAAGGCCATTGCCTGTGCAAGGCCCCTTTTCCCAATCGTGTCTATCAATGGCACCGCGAGGGGTTCGATCGTCCCAATGGCGCGGTCCTGCTGGCGCAAGGCGACGATTTCGAGGCGCAGGCGATCCAGGTCGGCGACAAGGCCTACGGGCTGCAATTCCACCCCGACGTCACCTACGCGATGATGTGCAAATGGACGGTGATGGCGCTTGAGCGCATGAACCATCCGAGCGCGCAGAAAAGGCAGAGCCATCTCGACGGCTGGTTCCTGCATGACGGCGCGGTGGCGCGCTGGACCTCGGCCTTTTTGCGCCGCTGGCTCGGCCCCGACGATTTCGACGCGACATTGGCGGCGGCGGAGTAATTTTGCGCGCTCGCCTTCCCGCGATGACCAGGGAGCGCGTTCCGGCTGTTAGTTCGTCAGCACGAGCGCCCAAAATATTTTGTAGCGCGTATGCGGATTATAGACCGCGGCCATGCCCATGCGGCGCATGGCCGGGGCGAGCATGTTGGCGTTATGCGGCGGCGATTGCCGCCAGCCGGAGAAAACCTCGCTGACCGTGTCGTAGCCGGCCGAGACATTTTCCACCGCCGCCTGTTTTGCATAGCCTTCGTGCTCGAGCCTTTCGGTCAGCGAACCGCGGACCTCATGGCTGAGCTTGTCGGCCGAGGCCATGGCTTCCGCCTGCCGCCGAGCCTCCGCCATCAGGCCCGGGTCGATCGCCAGCAATTCCAGGCCGTGGTTCGAGCGGTAAAGCGAGATCATCTTTCGCGCGGCTTCGGCGTCGAGAACCGCGCCAGGAGCCATCATCGACTGGTAGAGGCCGGTCGGGGCCGACGGCGGCGGCTCCGCGCAGCCAGCGAGCAGGATCAGCGGCGCGGCGGCCAGAGCCAGGCGCCGCACGGAGCGCGAGATACGAAATTGCAAGGCGGGTCTTCCTGCTAGAGGGGCGGCTCAGGGTTCGGCCAAAAGGGTTAAGGCTTCGTTTCGTCCTGCTGCCGGATGAAACGCTGCAGCAGCGGCTCGACCTGGGCGAGGTCGAGCACCAAGGTCGGCTGCGCCGCCGCCGCCGGCGTCATGCGCAGGCCGGCTTCGGCGAAGCTGGTGAAAATGGCGTAATGCAAATCGCTTTTCACGCGCTGGGCGTGTTCGACATCCTCGACGAAGCAGATCAGTTCGAACTCCAGCGCACTTGGCGAGAAATTGCTGAACAGCACGGTCGGAGCAGGAATTCCGACCACCTCCTCCTGCGACTTGGCGGCTTCGAGCAGCACTTCTCGCACCTTTTCCGGGTCTGTCCCCCAGATCACCTGCACCGCAATCTGAATCCGCCCGACGCGATCCGCGCGGACGAAATTCTTGACGATGTCGGTGACCATCTGGCCGTTCGGGACGATCATGGTGGCGCGATCGAAAGTTTCGATTTCAGTCGAGCGGACATTGATCCGCCGCACATAGCCCTGGTTCTCGCCGATCAGCACCCAGTCGCCGACGCGGATCGCCCGTTCCCACAGGAGAATCAGGCCGGAAACGAAATTGTTCACCACCGATTGCAGGCCGAGGCCGATACCGACGGAGAGGGCGCCGGCGACGAGCGCCAGCTTTTCGGTATTGATGCCGAGATAGGCGAAGGCGAAGCCGATCGACACGAGGACGCCGATGTAGCCGACGCTGGTGCGGATCGAGGCGCGCAGGCCGGTGTCGAGGCCGGTCAGCGGCAGATAGCGGTCCTCCAGCCAATTCTGCGCCACATGGGTCAGTCCGTAGCCGACGCCGAAGAACAGCAGGGCGAAGATGAGGCTCGACAAGGATATGGTGACGTCGCCGATCTTGACGCCAAAAAAGGCCGTCTTGATTGTTCCCAGCATGTCTTGCGACTGCAAGCCCCAGCGCGCGAGAATCAGCAGGGCGGCGATCGTGCAGAGCGCCACCGAGGCCGCCGCGCCGAGCAGCACGCCGATCTGCTGCAAGCTCTCGCGGCGCAGGCCGAGGCTGGCCATCAGACCGCGGCTGATGCGCGAATTGGGGCGAAAGGCCTGGTCCGTCCCCTCGCCCGCCATCTTGAGCAGCAGGAACAGCAGGCTGACGACCAGCGTCGTCCAGGCGATCTGGTCGACAAGGAAGGCGGCGAGCGCGATATAGCCGACGACGTCGGCGGCGAGGACGACGAAGGTCGCCGTCCAGGCGGCGAAACGGATCGGCGGCCACCATGGGCCCTCGTCATCGAGATGGGCCGGGTGGGAGTCGCCATCTTCGCCGGACCCGGGATCGGGACCGCCGACAATGCCGTAAAGCCCGCGCGCAAGCGTCAGTCCGACCAGGATGGCGAACGCGCCGCGCGCCGCCACCGTCGCCTGCAAGGACGCGCCGATGACTTCGTTCATCGCTTCGACAAGCTTGCCGAAAGTGATGAGGACAGCGACGGTCAGGACGAGGGTCATGACCCTTTGCGCCACCCTGTCGCTCAGATCAACGGGGCGCCAGGCCGGGCGACTGGGCGCCAGGATGGCGACGCCGAGGCCCGTGGCCAGCGCAAGCCGGATAACCCCCCAGAACAGGGCCATGGTCAAGGGCTGCAATCGCGGCGCGTCCAGACCGAACCAGTTCGCAAGTCCGTAGATCGCGCCGACGCCCGCCACCGGAATCGTCACCACCGCCAGGGCTGTCCACAGGGCCGCGCCCGCTTTTTGCAAGTCGTTCGGCCTCCGCCGCGCTTCCTCGCGCGGAATGACCCGCCGGGCGACAAGGCCCGCGCCGGTCAGCGCCGCGCCGACCAGCAGCAGCAGCGCGACGAAGGTGAAGCCCGAACGCCCGCGCAGCGCATCGGCGACGCGACTGGAGAAATCGGCGAAAATTGACTCGCCGGCGTCAATCGCGCGCGGCGTCTCGCCCGCCACGTCGATCCACAGGCTCGGCGCGAAAATGCTCGACGAGCTCTGGAAAACCGCATTGGCGAACAGGGCGCGGCGGCGGCCGGCGATATGCGCGGCCATCTGGTCCGCGCGCACCTGCAAAAGATTGGCCCGCTTCAGCAGATCGCCATTGGCCGAATAGAGCTTCATCTGCTCCTTGCGGTCCTGCGCGATCGCCGCGTCTTCCGGCGGCGCCGGCGGATTGGCTTTCGGATTGGGCGCGGGTCCAAGCTGGTCGAGCCTGGCCTTCAGCGCCAGCAGCCGCGGCGAGACATCGGCGACCACCGACTGGATTTGCGTGGAAACCGGATCGATCGCGGCGCTTTCGCGCGCGAGGTCCGCGTCGCCAAGCGATTCATTGCCAAGGCTGGAGGCGATCTGGTCGAGCGCCTGCTTGGCGGCGTCAAGGCGCGCATTGGCGTCGGAAGGCGCCGGCTGTTCGGGCGAAGCAGGGGCCGGCGCGGCAGGAGCGGCAGGAGCTGGCGCCGCCGCCGGCGCGGCGGCGGGAGCGTGTTCGGCTGACAGGGCCGGCGAGGCGAAAACGATCGCCAGCGCCAGCGCCGCTTGCAGCAGCCGGGTCTTCGCCAAGGGCAAGGTTTTCGCCAGGGAGTTGAGAGCGACATTGCGCGTCAAGAGCGGCTCCGATTCGGTTCGCCCCGGCAGAATTGGCTGAAATCGGCCCAAATCATGGCGATCATCGACTTTCCTCGGCTTCTCCGGCGAAATCAGCGTAAGCATGGCTTTTGCCGCGCCAGTCCTCGACGGTCCAGTCCGCGCCTTCGCGCGAAAAATAGACCGGGCCGGCCGGCGACTTGCCATGGCCGCCGGGAATGTCGACGACGTAAATGGGCTGGCAGAGACCTGACAGGCGTCCGAGCAAGGAGCGGACCAGGGCCTGCCCTTCCTGTAGTGGCAAACGAAGATGCGATGTGCCAGGCGCAAGGTCGGGGTGATGCAGGTAATAGGGTTTTATGCGCGCCTCGACAAAGGCGCGCATGAGTTCGGCCAGTGTCTCGACATTGTCGTTGACGCCGCGCAGCAACACGGTCTGGCTGACCATGGCGACGCCGGCGTCGATCAGCCCTGCGCAGGCTTTCCGCGCTTCCTCTGTCAATTCGCGCTTGTGGTTGGCGTGCAAGGCGACATAGACGGTCTTGCCGCTGTCGAGAAGCGCGGCGATCAGTTCAGGCGAGATCCGCTCGGGCGTCAGGGCCGGGACGCGCGTATGAAAGCGCAGGATCTTGATGTGGCCGATTTCGCGCAGCCGCCGCGACAGGTCGGCGAGGCGGCGCGGCGAAACCGCGAGCGGGTCGCCGCCGGTGACGACCAGCTCCCAGATTTCCGCGTGCTGTCCCAGGTAGGCAAAGGCGTTATCGAGCGCTTCGTCGCCCAGAACCCCCTCGGTTCCCGCGCCGACGCGCGCCCGGCGGAAGCAGAAGCGGCAATAGACCGGGCAGACGCTGGTCAGTTTCAACAGCGCGCGGTCGGGATAGCGATGGATGAGCCCCCGGCTCACTTCATGCGCGTCGTCGCCGATCGGATCGGCGCGCTCCTCTGGCCGAGTGCGCAATTCGGCGGCGGATGGGAGGAATTGCCGGCCAATGGCGTCGTCGGGCCGCTCGATCAGCGCGGCGACGCCGGGCGGAACCGCCACGCTGTAGCGGGCGGCGACGTCGCCGAGCTCCATCGCCTGTTGCGGCGAGGCGAAACCCGCGGCGATCAGCTCCTCGGGGCGGGTCAGGGTTTTTACGCGCGACGATTCTTTCATGGCTGCCCGACCGGCGCCCAGAGGACCTGCTCGATGTTTTCCGCCCCCGTCGCCAGCATGACCAGCCGATCGAGGCCGAGCGCAATGCCGCTCGCCGGCGGCATCTGCGCCAAAGCGGCGAGAAAATCCTCGTCGATCGGATAGGACGCGCCGTAGAGCCTTTGCCGTTCCTCCATGTCCGCCTCGAAACGCCGGCGCTGTTCGAGCGGATCGGTCAATTCGCCGAAGGCGTTGGCCAGCTCCACGCCGCAGCCATAAAGCTCGAAGCGTTCCGCGAGGCGCGGGTCCTCGGGCTTGCGCCGCGCCAGCGCCGCTTCGCTGGCCGGATAATCGATCAGCACCGTGGCGCGGCCGTGGCCAAGCCGGCGTTCGACGCGATCCGACAGGATCTTGCTGAACAGGTCCGACCAGTGATCGTCGGCGCTCACCCGCAGGCCGATCTTTTCCGCCTGCGCCGCCAGGCCGTCGCGGTCATCGAGGACGGCGAGAAGGTCAATCTCCGCGTAACGCCGGAACGCCTCGGCGACGCCGAGGATTTCAGGCGCGAGAGTGGGATCGAGGCTCAGGTCGCCGTTACGAAACACGCTCGTTCCCGCCGCTTCGGCGGCGAGCTTCAGGATCGTTGAGCAATCGCCGATGAGGTCGCGATAGGAGACTTTCGCCCGATACCATTCCAGCATGGTGAATTCGGGATGATGCCACTTTGATCTTTCGCCGTTGCGGAACACATGGGCGAGCGAAAAAATCCGCTCCTCGCCGGCCGCCAGCAGCTTCTTGCAATCGAATTCCGGCGAGGAATGCAGGTAAAGCGGCGCCGGCGTTCCTGCAAGAGGTTGAAATTCGGTCGCGAAAGCGGAAATATGCGTTTCATTGCCGGGCGAGGCCTGCAAGGCGGCGGGCTCGATCTCGACAAAATCCTCGGCGGCGAAAAAAGCGCGAAGCCGCTGCACGATCCGCGCCCGCTGGAGCAGGCGAGGCCGCCGATCGGCGTAGTTTTCCGGCGCCCAAAAAGGGCTCAGTCGCCGCATTCGGAGGCTTCCTTTGGCGAGGTTACGAAAAATCTGGCATTGCGGCGTCGATCGGGTATTAGTGGCGCCGCAGTTTCGAAAAAGGTCCATAGACCCGACGGCCCGTCCCTTCAACCGTGACGGCGGGCGTCGATAGAGGGAATTGAAAAGTGAAAGTCATCGCCAGCAACGTCCGCAAGGGAAATATCCTCGAGCATGAGGACGGCCAGCTCTATGCCGTGCTGAGCGCGGAAAGCTTTTTCCCTGGCAAGGGCACGCCGACGACGCAGATCGACATGCGCCGCCTGTCCGATGGCGTGAAGACCACCGTCCGCTACAAGACCACCGAACAGGTCGAGCGCGCCCATGTCGAGGACATGAACTACTCCTACCTTTATCAGGACGCCGACGGCTACACCTTCATGAACGGCGATAATTACGAGCAGGTGATCGTCTCGAATGACGTGCTCGGCGAGCAGGCCGCCTATCTGCAGGAAGGCATGCAGGTCATCCTGTCGGTATTCAACGGCGTCGCCGTGGCGATCCAGCTGCCGGCCCGCGTGACGCTGGAAGTGGTGGACACCGAGCCGGTCACCAAGGGCCAGACCGCCTCCTCATCCTACAAGCCCGCCAAGATGAACAATGGCCTGCGCGTCATGGTGCCGCCGCACATCGGCGTCGGCGCGCGCATCGTCGTCCTCACGGACGGCAATACCTATGTCGAGCGCGCCAAGGACTGAAATCAAAGGCCAACAGGGCAAGCGGACAAAACAAAACGGCCGGTTTCCCGGCCGTTTTTCTTGTTTTCAAGCGCCTTGGCCCTCACCACGGCGCGTAGGGCAGGAAGCCCGGCAGGTCGAAGGGGCCAGGCAGGACTTCGTTGTCCCAGGGCGAGCGCCGATAGGTGCCCCCGGGCGCGTGGTCGTAGATCGTCAACTCGTCCATGTAGTGATTTTCGCTACCGACCGGCACGACATTGCCGGGATCGAGGAAACTGCGCTTCTTGACCAAAATTTCCCGATCCGCCGGATATTGGGCGAAATGCCGCACATGGGACACATGCGCGTGATGGCGATGATGCAGCGGACGCGCCTCGGCGCCGGCGCAGGCCAGTGCGCCGGATGCGAGCGCGAGAACGAATAAAGAGAGACGGCGCATTATTGGCTCCTGATGCGGATGGATACAGTCTAGCCCTTCGCGGCCCCGGGCGATAGTTTTTTGCGTGATCCGCCGCCGCTCTGTTTGCGACAACGCTTAACGGCGACGGCCGGTTTCATCGCAGCCCTGGACATTGCGCGCCGCGGCGGCGCCGAAGAAATCACGCAAGGGGCGGTCTGATCCCGCGGCCAGCAGGTCAAGTCGATCGACCAGACAGGCAAGGTCCGGCGCGCTCATCGTCTCCTCGCCGGCCGCGCAGGCGAGGCCAGACAAGGTGAGGCCGGGCTCGTCGCGAACGAGGCGGAAGCCGCGACAATTCGTACGTGATCCGCTCTTGTCCGCCAGGATCAGCGCGGCCTGCTCCATTTCGCCGAACCGCGTCGGCTGCGCCTGCTCCAGCCGGACATTGGACACGCTCAGCCCGAGCGGCGCACTGCTGCGCGCCATGGCGACGTAGAACGGCGCGTCCATAATCATTTCCGCGCCATGCCTGTAGACTGAAAGCCGAAGGAACGCCCGCGCCTGCGTCCCGAACCGCCCAAAGGTCAGCGTGTCCTCGCGTCCGCCGCCGGTGGCGTGGCGACGGGCGGAATAGGCGAGCTTTTCATGCGCCAGTTGCCGCGCCGGCAGGTCATAAAGCTCGTAAGGACGGCCAATTTCGATCCAGGCGTCGCGCGCGGCCGCCGGCGCCGACTGTTCGTGGACCTGCGACGTCTGCCGCCATTGCTCGAGAAGATCGGTTCCCGCCAGCAAGGCGATGCCTGCGACCGCCACCTTGGCGAAAAGACCGCTCCCGGCGAAAAACATGCGCGCCAGCGGCCGAATCAAGGGCCGGAACAGGGAAACGGAGAGCCACAGCGCCCGTCCGGCGCGCGAAAACAGGGCGCCCGCCCGTCCTGGAGTTTCCTCCGGCGTTTGCGCCGCCAGTCGCCGCTCCGGCCGCGGGGGCAAAAACTCTTCCCGATACTCCCGCGCCAGCTCCGCGGACCAATCCGCCTCCTTCATTTCGCGTTTTGGCGAATTTTCCTGGCGGCGCGGCGGCGAGCCTGGGCGCAGCCGTTCGGCCGCCGCCGCGCCGACGTCGCGGCAGAAGGCGAGTTCGGCCGTGACGCGCCGCCGCAGGAAGCGCCGCAACCGGGCGGCCAGCGACGGCCTGACGACAGGGACAGCGTCGCGCGCCGCCATCGCGTCCTGGACAAAAACCCGGAAATCCGTTCCGCTTCGGTAGCTTGACGTTGACGGCATGGTCCATCCTCGCCGCCCGTGCGGGCGTGCGTCGAGAGCGGACAATTTGACCTTTATTTGCGTGCGTGGGGTTACCGAAGCGAAAGCTTCTCGATTAACGATGAATCGAAGCTTACATCGAGCGACCGGCCGTCATGTCCCGTCGCGACGCCCCAGACCATCCGTCCCGCCGCAATATCCGGCGTCTTCACCAATGTGAAATCATCGGCCCGTCCCACGGAGTTCCGCTCGGTCAGGATGCGCAGCCGCCGCCCGACCTGCGCGGCGAAATGCCTTTGCTGGGCGCGTTCGCCCGCCTCGCGCAGCCTTGCCGCCCGTTCCTTGACGATGGCCGATGGCGTCGGCGGCATGCGCGCCGCCGGTGTTCCCGGACGCGGCGAAAACGGGAACACATGCAAAAAACTCAGGCCACAATCCTCGACCAGCGCCAGCGTGCGCGCCGCCATCTCCTCGTCCTCGGTCGGGAAGCCAGCGATGAGGTCGGCGCCAAACGCCATCTCCGGGCGCAGCCGGCGCAGATTGGCGCAGAAATCGACGGCGTCTCTCCGACTGTGGCGGCGCTTCATGCGCTTCAGGATCAGATCGTCGCCCGATTGCAGCGAAAGATGGAGATAGGGCGCGAGCCTCTCCTCCTCGGCGAAGGCGGCGAGGAGATCGTCGTCGGCCTCGATGCAGTCGATCGACGACAGGCGCAGGCGCGGCAGACCGGGCAGATCGCGCAACAGCCGCCGCACCAGGGCGCCGAGTTGACTGGCCCCTGCCAGATCCCCGCCCCAGGAGGTGAGATCAACGCCGGTGAGGACAATTTCCTGGTGGCCTGCCTCGACGAATATTTTCGCCCGCGCGACGACCTCGTCGGCGGCAACCGAGCGCGAAGGGCCGCGCCCGAGCGGAATGACGCAGAATGTGCAAGCGTGGTCGCAGCCGTTCTGCACGGCGAGGAAGGCGCGCGTATGGCCATCGATGCCGGATAGCATCGGCGCGGGCGCGTTTTCGCGCCGCGCGGCCGAGGCGATCGGCCCGACATTCACCCTTGCCTCGAAGGAGCGCCAGCTGAGCGCGCGGGTTTTTTCCGCATTGCCCATCACATGCGCGACTTCCGGCATGGCGGCGAAACTGTCCGGCTCGATCTGCGCCGCGCAGCCGGTGACGACGATTTTCGCCTCGGGACGCTCGCGCTTCAGCCGGCGGATCGCCTGCCGCGCCTGGCGCGCCGATTCTGCCGTGACGGCGCAACTGTTGACGACGACGAGGTTCTTTTCCTCGCCCTCGGCCGCCAATCGCCGGATCATCTCCGATTCGACCAGATTGAGGCGGCAGCCGAAGGTCACGACCTCGACCTTGTCTTTGACCTCGACCTTGTCTTTGACCTTGACCTTGTCCTGCCCCTCGGCCGGGCTGTTCATGGCTGGCCTACAGCATCGAAAATCGCCGGATCGATCTTTTGCGTGAACTCCAGTTCGACCGGCCCGGTCATTTCGACATGCCCGTCGGATTCACGCCAGGCGATGACGAGATTTCCGCCCGGCAGTTCAATGGTGGCGCGGCGCGGCAAGAGGCCCGCGCGAAAACCCGCGACCAGCGCAGCGCAGGCTGCCGTGCCGCAGGCGAGCGTCAGGCCGGTCCCGCGCTCCCACACCTTCAGCCGCACATGTTCGCTCGAGAGGACCTGCGCCAGGGAAATATTGGCGCGCTCGGGGAACAGGCGATCGTGCTCCAGCGCCGGGCCGATGGCGGCGAGGTCGAATTTTTCGATCTCCGGCACGAAGAATATGGCGTGCGGATTGCCCATGCTGACGCAGGAGGCGGGCGGCAGGTTGAATTTCCGGAGATCGACCGCGCCCGTGTCGGCGACGGCGTGGAGAAGCGGAATGTCGCGCCAGTCGAGGCGCGGCCGGCCCATGTCGACGGTGTAAGACAGCGGCCCTTCGCGGCGAACCACGAGATCGCCGGCGGACGTGGCGAGGCGGATCGTCGTCGCGCCGGTCTGTTCCGCCAGATAATGCGCGACGCAGCGCGTGCCGTTGCCGCAGGAGGCCGACAGCGAGCCGTCGCGGTTGAAGATCGTCATGAAGGCGTCCTCATTTTTCGCACGCGGGTCAATGAGGACCATCAGCTGGTCGAAGCCGAGGTTTTCAGCAGCCGCGAGCGCCCGCGCGTCCTCGCCCCGCGCCGCATAGCCGCTGCCGCGCAGGTCGAGCACGAGGATGGCGTTGCCGGCGCCGTTCATCTTCAAGATCTCCCGGCCCGCCAGCGGATGGCGGGGCAAGGTGGCGTCGGGCTGCAAATCGGTCATTTCCAAATCGGTCATTTTCTCGGTCAAGGGCCGTGTCCGCATTAATATCTGTTCATGTCGGGTTTAGACGGACTATAGGAGAAAAGACCGCCCTGAGCCATATGGGGGCCGGACGGCAGTGGTTACAATGGCTCAACTGACGGGATCAATTCGCGCGCCGCCGCGCCGGGCGGGCGCATGGGAGTTCTTCTATGCAGATCGGCAAAATTTTCGCGGGCAGGATTTTTGCGCGCTCGCGCCAAGGCCTGACGCTCCCGCTCCTGGCGCTGCTGGCCGCTTTCGCCGCCCCCCTGCCCGCGCTGGCGCAGCAGGCGCAGGCGCCGAAAGTCGAAGCGCCCAAGACCGATGCGCCTAAAACCGGAGCGCCGAAAGTCGCGCCGGCGGAAGACGCCTCGATCAAGACCACCGATGTTGTCGCCCATACCGTCATCGAGACGCATGGCGCCGCCAGCTGGGAAGAAGGCTACGCCAAGATCAACGACTCCCTGGCCAAGCTGCGCGCCAGCGCGACAAAGGCCGGCCTGAAGACGCAGGGCCATCCAATGGCCGTCTTCACCGAGACCGATGACGCGGGCTTCAAGTTCGACGCCATGCTGCCGGTTGACGCCGCCGCCGACGCCAAGCCCGATCTTGGCGCCGACATTTCGCTGGGCCAGTCGCCGAGCGGCAAGGCGATCAAGTTCCAGCATCGCGGCGCTTATGACGACATCGACTCGACCTATGAGGCGATCACCGCCTATCTCGACGAGAAGGGGCTCGAGGCGCGCAACCTGTTCGTCGAGCAATATCTCAATGACGCCAAGGATTCGGGCGACATGGCGCTGCAGGTCGATATTTACGTCTTCCTGAAATAAATCCTGCTCCACGCCAGAAAAAAGCCCGCCGGACAGCGGGCTTTTTGATGTTCAGAGCGCCTTTTGCAGCGCTGCGACGATGGCGTCGCCCATGGCCGAGGTCGAGATCGTCGAACGCGCCTCCCCCTTGATGTCGGCGGTGCGCAGGCCCGAGGCCAGCACGTCGGCTATGGCCTTCTCGATCCGGTCGGCGGCGTCCGTCAGGCCGAAAGAATAACGCAGGGCCATGCCGAAGGAGCCAATCATGGCGATCGGGTTGGCTATGCCCTTGCCGGCGATGTCCGGCGCCGAGCCATGCACGGGTTCGTACATCGCCTTGCGCTTGCCCTCCGCATCCGCTTCGCCGAGCGAGGCCGAAGGCAGCATGCCGAGCGAACCCGTGAGCATCGAGGCCACGTCCGACAGCATGTCGCCGAACAGGTTGTCGGTGACGATCACGTCGAACTGCTTTGGCCAGCGCACCAGCTGCATGCCGAGCGCGTCGGCCAGCATGTGTTCGAGTTTCACGTCGGCATAGGATTTGACGTGCAGTTCGGAGACCACTTCCTTCCACAGCACGCCGGACTTCATCACATTGTGCTTTTCCGACGAGGTCACCTTGTTGGTGCGCTTGCGCGCCAGCTCAAAGGCCACGGCGGCGATGCGCTCGATCTCGTAGGTGTCGTACACCTGTGTGTCGATGGCGCGCTTCTGGCCGTTGCCGAGGTCGATGATTTCCTTCGGCTCGCCGAAATAGACGCCGCCGGTCAGTTCGCGCACGATCATGATGTCGAGGCCCTCGACGATCTCGCGCTTGAGCGCCGAGGCGTCGGCGAGCGCCGGATAGCAGACGGCCGGGCGCAGGTTGGCGAACAGGCCCAGATCCTTGCGCAGGCGCAAAAGCCCGGCCTCGGGGCGCACGTCATAAGGCACATTGGCCCATTTCGGCCCGCCGACGGCGGCGAGCATCACCGCGTCGGCCTTTTGCGCCAGCGCCATGTCGCTTTCGCTGATCGCCACGCCGTGCGCGTCATAGGCCGAGCCGCCGACCAGGCCTTTTTCGAATTCGAACGAGGCGAGCCCGGCGGCGGAAATCGCCTGCGCGACCTTTTCGACTTCCGCTGTGACTTCGGGACCGATGCCGTCGCCCGGCAGCAGGAAAATATTGTAGCTGGCCATGATCCGCCTCTTGTTGCAGGCGCCTTTTTCGCGCCAAATCTCGCGCCTTGCTAAACTCGGCGAGGGAGCTTGGCAAGAAATTTGGGGGGTGGGCCGGACGCAAAAATCCCGCGAGCCAAGGCTCGCGGGACTGGATTTCACGCCATGACGGCGCCGATTGCTCTCGGCAAAAAACGATCAGAACTTGTAACGAAGGCCGACCGTCGGAGCGATGTTGTTGTCGTAGTAATAGGGAACGCCCGGGCCGTGGGGAACGGCGATGGCCAGGCCGCCGGTGACGTCGGAATAGGTGATGCCGGCGTACATGTCGAAACGCTTGGTAAAGTGATAATCCGCATAGAGCGAAACTTCGTCGAGCGTGCCCGCGCAGGAAGAGCGGAAACCGGCGGCGGCGTTGCACACTCCCGGTTCGCGGAAGTCGTTCTGCAGTTCATGATAGTAGGAGAGGGTGATTTCCGTCTTGGGATTGTATGCGTATCTCACGCCCGTCCAGAACACTTGCACAATCTTGGCCGAATCGAGATTGTTATCTTCGACGCCGCTCAGGAGATAGCCGCCTTGGGCCGAGGCGCCGACGCCCAAGGGGTCAGCCGGATTATGCATCAGGATATGTTCGTAGCCGCCGAAGAGCTTGAACTGATCCCAGGTATATTTGGCGGCGACCATGACCGCGGTGTTGTCGGTGACGATGCCATATTCGGTATTGTTGGGGTTGATCAGATTGGCCCCGGTGATTTGCTTCTGATTGATGCTGTTGACTGTCGACTGATAGGGCTGCGTCGGGCTCGCGGGTCCCAGCAAGGGATTGACGACGCTGATCCCCTGGTTGACGTGCTGGACGACGACATCGGCAGCGAAGCCGCCGTAGGTTCCGCCGAGATCGAAGCCGAAGGCGTCGTTATGCGCCGCTTCCGACGTGCAGGTCGCAGCCGTCCAGGCGGCGGTGGAAGCGGAATTGGCGTAACCGCAACCGCCCGTTCCGTCGGCGAATTTATACATCGCGCCGAAATGGACCGGGCCATATTCGATGCGATATTTCACGGCATCGTCCCAGCGGGTGTCCTGGGTGTCGCCGCCGCCGGCCGTCAGGCCGTTATAGCCGACGAACGAGAAGGAATAGGCGCCGTCGGCGGGATCGTACTGAAGCACCGCGTCGGTGCCTAGCGCCCGTTGACGGCCGAAGGTCAGCGTGCCGAAAGTCTCGGACCCCAGACCGGCATAAAGTTCGTCGTTGAAGGCCTGGCCCGCGCGCGCGCCGTCGCCCACATAGGAATAGGCGCTCCTGGGGAGGCCGTTGTTGATGGTGTTGGTGGCCGCCATGTTGGCGAGCTGGCCAGACTGCGGATTGATGCCGGTCGAAGCATTGAACACACCGAACCAGCCGGGCAGAATTTCTTCCTTGCCTTTGAGGCCCAGTCCCGTCTGCGACAGGTTGTTCTGCGCAAGCAGGAACTGAGAATGGTTGCCGTTCTTGTTGACCAGCGATTCGCCTTCATAGTTGACGCCGTTTTCCGCAATGCCGTGGCTGACCCAACCCACGCCGACGTCATACGCGCCATAGAGCGTGATGCCGTGCCAGGTCAGCGGGCCTTCGTCGCTCAGAACTTCCAGCGGGCCCTTGGTGATCATCCCGACGTAAAACTCCGGCGCCGGCTGCTGTGCGGCCGCGCTGGGCTGCTGCTGCTTCTTCTCTTCGGCGGCCTGGCGCTTTTCGAGCCTGTTCAGGCGCTTCTCGAGCGCCGCGTTCTGCTTCTTGAGCGCGACGGATTGCGCCTTGAGAGCGCCGATCTCGTCGGCGCGCGCGGCGCCAGAGGCGGTGAGTATCGCAATGACGGCGGCAGCCGCCAAAAACTGGTTCTTCATGCTCTTCTCCAGGCCAGGCCGCGGGACGGAAAGAGCATTCGGTAAGTCGAATACATTTCCAATCGCGACTCAGATTTCATTAAAGCCTTGGTAACAATGACGCCCGTCACAGAGAAGTCCATAGTTTGGTCACAAAGCGCCTGCTGGGGAGCAATTGTGGTCAAATCACTGTTTTTTGCCTTTTTTCCGTGCATTTCGGCTTTGCGGCGCATGCACGGCGATAAAAAAGTTTGGCTATGTAACTGATTTGCCACATCCGCTTTGCGGCGTGAACGACAGCCACCGAGACTGGCAAAAAAAATCCCGCGAGCCGAAGCTCGCGGGATTTGTTTTCAACCGATCAGGTTCGTCCGGTTTCGGGAAACCGATCAGAACGAGAAGCGCGCGCCAACCGTCGGGGCGAAGTTGGCGGTGTAAAGGTAGCCGGAGGCCATGCCGCCGGTGACGCCGGACACCATGAAGCCGCCGTACATGTCGAAGCGCTTGGTGAAGTGGTAGTCGACATAGGCCGAAACCGCATTCAAGCCGCCCGAGCAAGTGCCGGAGCGCGGCGCCGACGAGTTCGGGTTGGTCGCATTGAGGCGCGCCAGGCCGCAAGTCGCGAGGTTGGCGGTCGTTCCGTAGCCGTTCTGGCCTTCATGATAGTAGGCGATCGTGAATTCGGTCTTGGGATCCCAGGCGTATTTCGCGCCAACCCATTCCGTCTGCAAGATCTTGGTGTGCGGGAAAGCGCCATTGTTGACCGAGACGATGGAATAGTCGCCCTGTCCGCTGTTGGCGCCGATGCCGGCCCGATCGCTCGGGTTCTTGTACTGGTCATTGGCGTAACCGGCATAGAACTTGAACTGGTTCCAGCTGTATTTGCCGGCGACCATGAAGCTGTCGAGGTCGGCCACGGTGCCGCCGAGGCCCTGGTTGCCCAGGGTGTTTTCGGCGGGGTTGACGCCGTTCGCAGCAAGCGGGGCGGTGCCGAGCGTGCTGTAGGTGATCGCCTGGTTGAAGTGGCTGTACACGCCATCCAGCGAGAAGCCATACAGTTCGCCGCCGAGGTCGAACTGGTAGCCGTCGTTGTGGCTGGCGCAGGACGTGCCGATCGGGCCGCACTGCGGAGCGGTGGCCGTGGGAGCAGCGGCCGCCACGCCAGCGCTGCCGTCCTTGAACTTGTACAGGGCGCCGAAATGAGCCGGGCCGTATTCGAGGCGATACTTGATGGTGTCGTCGAGACGGCCGAGGTCGGTTTCGCCGAGGCCGGCGACCGGCGTCCCGGAGTAGCCGATCACGGAATAGTCGTAAGCGCCGCCGGCGGGATCATAGACGCTGATCAAGTCGTTCGACAGCGACTTCTGGCGGCCGAAGGTCAGCTGGCCGAAGGTCTTGGAGGCGAGACCGGCGTAGAGCTGGTCGTTGAAGGCCTGGCCGCCGCGCGTGCCGTCGGCGTTCATCGACTGGTTGCGGATGTCAACGCCATTGTTGGCGACCTGCGAACCAGGCGCGTTGGCCAGCTGGCCGGACTGCGGGTTGAAGCCGGTGTTGGCGTAGAAAATGCCGGACAGGCCGGGCAGGATCTCTTCCGAGCCCTTGATGCCAATGCTGGTCTGCGACAGGCCGCTCGGCATGATGCCGAAATTGGCGCGGTTGTAGTATTTCTGCAGCAGCGTATCGCCGGCATAGAAGCCGCCGCTGTTGGTGGCGCCGTGGGTGGCGTAGCCGAGGCCGGCGTCGAGGGTGCCGAAAATGCAGATGCCGTGGAAGCAGACCGGACCTTCATCCGAAATCACTTCCAGCGGGCCCTTGGTGACCATGCCCATGAAGGAGTCGGGAGCGGCCTTTTCGCCGCGCGACGCCTGCAGAGTCTTCTGCTTCCGCTCGTCGGCGGCCTGCTTCTTCTCGAGCTTGTTGAGGCGCTTTTCCAGCGCCGCATTCTGCTTCTTCAGCGCGATCGACTGCGTCTTGAGATTGCTGATCTCGTCGGCGCTGGCGGCGCCGGTGGCCGTCAGGATCGCCACGATGGCGGCGGCCGCCATAAACTTGTTCTTCATGCCCATCTCCAAATGTGCGAGCTGGCGTCGTGTGAAAGCCAACTGTTCCAGCCCGAAAACCGCGGCGGCGCCGCAGCCCCCTCGAAAACCGGTCGCGCCGGGACGAGGACCGTCCGGGGCGACGACTAAGGGATATGACGTAGCCCAGGTTTCTGGCAATCGGATCAGGGCTTAAAAGTGTCGTTTATGCGCGAAACAATTGAAGTGTTGCCATAATACAATATCGAATGTGGCAATGCAGCAAATAAACCCGCCGCTTTATGACTGTTTAATGACGGCCACCGCAAGAGGCAAGAGTTTCTGGCGTCAAACCGTCATAACACTGACAACAGATCGCTCCTGCGCCGGATGGATGCGTCTATTCGTAGTCCCGCATTCAATTTGATCCTCGAAAATGAGAATTCCTTGCGGCGCTCCGGAAGTCAGACGGCGTTTCGGCGTACCGCCAGCCCGGCGCGCGCAAAAGATGGCCGGCCGCGATCACTCGCGGCCGGCCAAAGAGGCGGGGATATCGGAACAGCGGCGAGCGCCCAAAGTCGCGCGCGAAAACCTATTGCTTTGCGCCCTCCGCGCGCAAAATCCCTTCGGCGCACGAATCGGTCACATGGGAAGCGCGCCAGAAAGCGCGCGCTCCGGGCTCGGACTGCGGCTTGGGCGCGTGTCGGACGCAAAGCCCCGCCTGCGCCCACCAGCCGGCGAGCTTGTCGCCGCGGTCAACCGGCTGCAGACCCAGCGCCGGCTTGTGCCAATAGGCGCAATCGCGACAGGCGACACGTTCAGGACCGGCGCCGGGAGCCACGAATTCACCGCAGCCCTGCCCGCCATGCGTCGTCGGCCAATGCGAGACCTTCTCCGATTCGCCGATGGGCCTCGGCGCATAGCGCAGGCACCAGCCCTCGCCCGGACGCGCCATCTTCCAGAAGCCGCATTGGTCGCAGCGGCCCTTGCCTGTCAAATCCCCCCCTGCCACGTCATCGCCCTCCCGCGTCGGCGTTCTTTGCCAGTATGGCCGCGCCCGGATCGCTTCCCTGCCATCCGAGCACCGCGACATTAGGCGCTTTCGGCGGTTCGGGCGGCGGCGCCTGCCCGTTCCAGCCGCCGCCGAGCGCCAGAGCGAGATCGGCGTATTGCGAGAGCAGGCGCGTCTGCACGGCGAGTTCCGCCCTTTCGGCGTCGAGCGCGGCGCTCTGCTGCGTGACGACGTCGAGCGAGGAGGCGGCACCGTCCTTGTAAAAACTCATCGACATGTCGAGCGCGCGCTGCGCGGCGGTGGCGGCCGTCACCAGCGCGCGGTGTTCCTGGTCGAGCAGCTTGATCGACGCCGAGGCGTCCTCGACTTCCTGGTAGGCCGCGAACACCGATCCCTTGTAATTCGCCGCCGCGATCTTGAAATCGTCGCGCGCAATGTCGAGCTGGGCCTGCCGCTGGCCGCCGTCGAACACCGGCGCGGAGACGGAAGGGCCGTAGCTCCACAGGCTGTTGTGGAAATTGAGCAGGTCGAGATTGGTCGATTGGGTTCCGCCGGAAAGGGCGATGTAGAACCGCGGCAAGAAGTCGGCCTTGGCGGCGCCGATGCGCTGGTTCGCCGCGAAAAGCTGCCGCTCGTTGGCGGCGACGTCGGGCCGGCGCAACAGCAGGACGGCGGGCGCGACGCGCGGCGGCCGCGGCGTCGCCAGCTGGCGCGCGTCGGCGGCGAGGCGGAAGAACGACGCCGTGCGGCCCGTCAGCGCGGCCAGCGCGTTTTCCAGCACCGCCCGGCCCTGGGCGATGTCGGCTGAGGCGGCCTGGGCGCTCGCGAGCTGGACCTTGGCGCGCTCGACATCGATCGGCGGCGCGATATTTTGCTTCAGCCGTTCCGAAGTCAGCTTGAGCGCGTCCTGATACACCTTGATCGTGCGCGCCAGCAGCGCCGCCTGGGCGTCGGCGCCGCGCAGGGCGATATAGGTGCGGGCGAGACTGGCGTGCAGCGAAACCCGCGTCGCCGCGAGCAGGTCGTCATTGGCCTGGGCGCCGGCCTTGGCGGCGGCGACCTGATCGCGAATCCGCCCCCACAGGTCCACTTCCCAGCTGAGTTGGCCGAGCAGTTGGTTGGCGCCGTAATAGGTCGGCTGGCTGGCCGAGCGCAGCGGCCGGTTCTGCGACTGCTTGTTATAGCTCACGCCGGGCTCGCCGAGCACGGTCGGATAGAAAGCCGAATTGGCGAGATCGAGCACGGCCTTGGCGGCCTGGTAGCGCGCGAGCGCCGCCGCGTAGTCGGGGTTGTCGCTCTCGATCCGCGCCTCGAGCCTGTCGAGTTCGGGGCTGCGAAAACCGCGCCACCAGCTTTCCGCGACCGGCGCCGCCGGACCAGCCGGCAGCGCGGTCTTGAAATGGCCGGGCGCGACGATCGCCGGCGATGCGTAATTCGGCGCGAAATCGCAGCCCGAAAGCCCGGCGAGGGCGAGGCTCACGCCGGCCAGCAGTGAAATTTTGCTTTTCATTTATTGGCGCCCGCACTCTCCGGGGCGCCAATGCGCACCTGATCGCCGTCAGCCAGCGTTTCAGGCGGATTATCGATGATTCGGTCCTGCGGCGATAGCCCCGCGGCGATCGCGATTTCCGAACCGAAATCCTTGGCGATGACCACGCGCTTGAACTTGACGCGATTATCGGGGCCGACCGTCGCCACGCGCACGCCGTGCTCGTCGATCGAGAGGGCGCTGGAGGCGACGCGCAACTGGCTTGGATCGACCGGAAGTTCGAAATGCACGTCGGCGTAAGAGCCGGGCGTGAGTTCGTCACTTTTGTTGGGTACATCGAGTTCGACCAAAAGGCTGCCGGTTTTCGCGCCAATGGCGCTGGAAGTCGTGGCGATGGTCGTGGTGAACCTCTTTTCGGGCAATTGCGGCGTGGTGAAAGTCGCGGTCATGCCGCGCTTGAGCCGGGCCGAATAGATTTGCGGGACATTGACGTAAATGCGCACCTCATGAACGTCGGCCACCTTGAACATCGCCTGGTTGTTGCGGTCGGGCGCGACATAGGAGCCTATGTCGATATTGCGGACGGTGATCACGCCATCGAAAGGCGCGACGATCCGCGAGAAATCCTTTTGCGCCTTCAAGCGGTCGAGATTGGCGCTGGCGGCGCCAAGATCGGCCTGCTTGACCTTTTCGTCGCTCGCCTTCTCGTCGGCGGATTGCTTGGACACGGCGGACGAACTGCGCAGCGCCGCCCAGCGCTCAGCCGTGACCTTGGCGAGCGCCAGCGACGCCTGCGCCCGCCCGACTTCTTCGCGCGCCTGGGCCAGGCGCTCGTCGAGTTCAGGCGTGTCAACGACCGCCAGGACATCGCCTGTCCTGACCTGCGCGCCAATGTCCTTGCTCCAGCTCTTGATATAGCCCGAGACCTGCGAATGGATCGACGCCTCGAACCAGGCCGAAATATTGGCCGGCAAGTCAAGGATCTGCGGCGTCGCGCTGGTGTGCGGATGGATGATCGACACGTAGGGAATGGCCTGTTCGCGCGTCCAGCTGGCGAGATCGGCCTCTTTTTCGCCGCGCTTCAGCAGCGCGAAAACGACATAGGCGATCAACAGGAGGCCGACGATCGGAATCAGCCAGCCGCCGAGGCGACGTCGCTTCTTGACAAGCCCGGCCGGCGGCGCGGAGGCGAGTTCGTTATCCATTGAGCGTCTCTGTCGGGTATGGAGCCGAAGCGACGACAGGGCGCGGCTTGCGGGAATGGACCATGCCGAACACCACCGGCACGAAGAACAGCGTGGCGACGGTGGCGAATATCAGGCCGCCGATCACGGCGCGACCGAGCGGCGCGTTCTGCTCGGCGGAAAGCGCCGCCGGCCCCATGCCGATGATCATCGCCAGGGCCGTCATCAGCACCGGGCGGAAACGACCGATGCCGGCGTTGAGCGCCGCCTCGAAAGGCGCCAACCCTTCCGACAATTGTTCGCGCGCGAAACTGACCACCAGGATCGAATTGGCCGTCGCCACGCCCATGCACATGATGGCGCCCGTCAGCGCGGGGACCGATAGTGTGGTGTGGGTTGCGAACAGCATCCAGATCACTCCGGCCAGGGCCGCGGGCAAGGCGCTGACGATGACGAATGGATCGAGCCACGACTGGAAATTGACGACGATCAACAGATAGATCAGGACAACGGCCAAAGCCAGGCCTTGGTAGAGCTGGGAATAGGCCGAATTCATGGTCGCGGTCTGGCCGCGCAGCACGATTTGCGAGCCGCGCGGGCGCTGCGGTTCGAATTCATCCAGTATTTTCTGGATGTCGGCGGAGACGGCGCCGAGGTCGCGGCCGGAATTGGTGGCGAAGATATCGATGACGGGTTGCACGGAATAATGCGACACCACGGCGTCGCTCGTCTCCCGGCTGATGCTCGCGACGGCGCCGAGAAGCTGCGGCGATTTCTCCTGCGAGGCGGGAACCCGCGCCAGGTCGTCGAGGGATTTCATCCAGTATTGCGGCGTTTGCGTCACCACGGGATAGGACACGCCGTTTTTCGGATTGAGCCAGAAGGTCGGATTGGTCTGGATCGAACCGGCCAGCGTGATCTGCAGCGAGGTGGCGATGTCCTTTTCGCTCACGCCGAGCCGGCTCGCCATCACCCGATTGACGTCCACCTTGATTGTCGGCTGGTCGGCCGGCTGCTGGATGCGCGCGTCGGCGACGCCGGGCACCTCGGCGAGGCGTTTCAGCAGCTTGTCCGCGAGCATGCGGTTTTGCGCCAGTTTATTGCCGATCACCTGCACGTCGATCGGCGCGGGAAGGCCGAAATTGAGGATTTGCGTGACGATATCGGCCGGCAGGAAAGCGAAGGTCGCGCTGGGGAAAAGCTGCGGCAGCCTTTCCCGCAACCGCTTGACCAGCTCCGGGGCTTTTTCTTCCTCGCCCTTTGCGAGGCTGATCAGGATGTCGCCGTCCGCCGGGCCGATGGTGCCGGAATTGCCGTAGGCGGCGTTGATGCCGCTGACCGGCAGGCCGATATTGTCGACCATGGAAGTGACGACCTCGGGTCCGGCGATCTGCCGGATCCGCGCTTCGACTTGCGTGAACAGCCGTCCGGTTTCTTCAATTCGCAACCCCGTCGGCCCGCGCACGTGCAGTTTCAACTGGCTCGATTCGACCGCGGGGAAAAAGTTCTGCCCAAGGAGCGGGAAAAGCAACAAGGAGGCCAGGACGAAAGCCAGGAATCCCAGGACGAAGGTCCAGCGCAGCCGCATCGCGGACTGCAGCGTCCGGGCGTAGAACTGCCGCGTCGCCTCGAAGCGGTGCTCGAAATCCCCTCTGGAAACGCCCGAAGAAGCCGCGCGGCGGCGCATCATGGTCATGGGCGTGACCGCCGAGCAGATAGTTCGCCATGGTCGGAACCAGGGTGCGCGACAGGACGTAGGACCCGATCAACGCGAAGATCACCGCCTTGGCCATCGGGCGGAAAAGAAAACCGGAAATGCCGCCAAGGCTGAACATCGGCACGAAGACGATGCAGATGCACAGGAGCGAGACCGTGGCGGGAATGACGATCTGGCGCGCGCCGTCCATGATCGCCGCCTCGATCTCCTTCTTCTGCTCCAGCTGGAAATTGATGTTCTCGATCGTCACCGTGCCGTCATCGACCAGGATGCCGACCGCGAGCGCCAGCCCGCTCAGCGTCATTACGTTGATGTTTTCGCCGGTCGCCGCAAGGGCGGCGATCGAGGCCAGGATCGCCAGGGGTATCGCCAGGATGATAATGACGGTCGAGCGCCAGCTGCCGAGGAAGACCAGGATCAGCAGACCGGTCAGGCTCGCCGCCAGCGCGCCTTCGAAAATCACCGAATGGACGGAGCTCTGCACGAAGGGCGACTGGTCGCCGACCACCGCCAGCTTGAGCTGGGGCGGAATCATCTCGCGGATGCGCGGCAGCAGCGCCTTGACGCCGTTGATGACGTCGAGCGTCGAGGCCGAGCCGGCCTTGACGACGGTCATCAGCACCGCATTGGCCCCGTCCACGCGCACCATATTGAGCTGCGGCGGATAGCTGTCATGCACGTAGGCGACATCGCCGATGCGCACCGTCGCGCCATCCCTGCTGCGGATCGGCAGATAATTCAGCGCATTGACCGTTTCCGGCGAATCGTTGAGGTGGACGACATATTCCTTCTGGCCGATTTTCTGCGTGCCGACGGGAATGATCAGGTCCTGCCGCCCGACCGCCGCCACGACGTCCGCGGCGGACAACCCATAGGCGTGCAGTTTGGCCTGATCGACGTCGATCTGCACCTGCCGCACCTTGCCGCCGTAAGGCGAAGGCACCGCCGCGCCCGCCACCGTGGCGATCTGCGGCCGGATCAGGTTCTGCGCGAAGTCGAAGATCTTCGCTTCCGACATCTTGTCCGAGGAGAAGGCGAGCTGGATCACCGGCACGCTGGAGGCGTTGAAGGTCAGCACATAGGGCGGCGTGATCCCCGGCGGCAAAAGCTTCAACACGGTTTGCGAGGCGGCCGTGATCTGCGCCAGGGCGGCGTTGATGTTGACGGTCGGCTGGAAGAAGATCTTGACCACGCCATAGCCGGCCATCGACTGCGACTCGATATGTTCGATATCGTTGACCGTCGCGCTGATCGAGCGTTCGTAGAAATAGATCACGCGGCCCGACATGTCGTCGGGCGGCAAGCCGTTGTAGGTCCAGACCACGGCGACGACCGGGATGCGGATGGCCGGAAAAATGTCGGTGGGGGTGCGGACCCAGGCTATGACGCCGAAAATGACGATCAGCATCGCCATGACGACGAAAGTGTATGGCCTTTTCAGCGCAATGCGGACGAGAGCGAGCATTCGACCCTTCAGGCGGCGTGATTGGTCGCAGGCGGCGCCGGCGAATTTCTCGGGAACATAATAGCGGGCGCCACCCGCCGGAAACGAAATTTTTATTTATTGACGCGTCGCCGCCGGCCGATTCCCTGTCGTAATCCTCAAGAAACCAGGCGGGTGGCGCAGCATCGTGATCCGCGCGGCCACACATTCGCAATACGGAATGCGTGTTGTCAAGGCGTCGCAGGCTTCTCCTCGGCCTGCAAAGCGGCCTTTATCGCAAAAATGCTGCATTTCCGCCGCTTGTACCCGGAACCGAGCCGGCCGCCTTGCGCGAATCGACGGTTTCGTCGTTATCCGCCTTGTCCGGCCCCTGCTCGGCCAGCGTGAATCGCGCGCCCGGCCGATTGTCCGCCACGGTCAGCTCCATCCGGTGAAGACGGGCGATGGTTTCGGCTATGCTCAGGCCAAGGCCCGCGCCCGGCATGTCGTCGCCGTTCCTGGCGCGGGCGAAGCGACGAAAAATGTCATGCGCCTCGGCGGCGGGCACCCCGCGCCCGTTGTCGCTGACCACGATTTGCGCCAGGCCGTCCCGCTCCAGGACGCCGATCCCGACAGCGCCGCCGCGCGGGGTGAATTTCAGCGCATTGTCGACAAGATTGGCGATGGCCTCGCGCATCAGGTCGGGATCGCCGAGTCGCAACACTGGCCCTTCCGCGGCCAGCGTCATGGCGACGCCCTTGGCCTTGGCCAACGGCAGGAAGAACTCGTGCAATTCGGCGCAGAGCGCGGCGAGGTCGATTTGCCGGAAAGCGGAATGGCGGTGTTCGTTCTCGATCGAGGAAATGCGCAGCAGCGCGGCGATGGTCGTCAAGGCGCGATCGAGTTGGCGCAAGGCGGACTGGACCGGGACGCGCAGGGGATCGTTCTTCGGCGCGCTCGCGAGCCCTTGCTCGAGCAAGGCGCGGACATTGACGATCGGCGCGCGCAGGTCATGCGCGATATTGTCGCCGACGCTGGCCAATTGCCCGAGCAGGCGCTCGATCTCGTCGAGCATTCCATTGACCGAGACGATCACGCCGTCGAGCTCCTCGATGCCTGACCGGGCCGGAAGACGGGCGCGCAGGTCGCCCTGGACGATCGCCGCGATGGCGCGATCGATCTCGGTGATGCGCGAGCCGGTGCGGCGCGCGAAGACGAAGCCCAGGCCGAGGGCCCCCGCCGCCAGCGGCAGGATGGCGAAGGCCAGCGCGCGGGCCAGGACGCGCCGCAAGGTGACGATCTCGTCGAGGCTGCGACCGAGCACGATGACGCCGCCGCTCGGACGAACGCGGGCGACCAGCAGCGCGGGCTCCGGCTCGGCGTCCGCATAGGCCTGGAAATTATCGAGATAGTGCGCGCGTCCATCGACCGGAATATCGGGACGGCGATCGAGATTGCCGAAAACCAGCGCGCCGGAGGCGTTGAAGAGGGCGACATAGTTCAGCCGGCGGAAATCGTGGGTCAGCCGCAGCGACAGGCTGCGCCGCAGCCGGTCTTCGTCGCTCAACGCGGCCTTTTTCGCCTCGTCGGCGAAAACGGTCCGCAATTCCGAGATCCACGCATTGGTCGTCGCCGCGTAAATGAAACTGAAGACGCCGCCGGTCAGCAGCAGCATGGCCAGGGCGAAAGCGCCGGCCAGCCGCAGCGGCGTCGAACGGAACAGTTCACGAATCTGCATCGGACTTGGCCGCATCGGACTTGGCCGCATCGAGCTTGGCCGCATCGAGCTTGAACCCTTCGCCGCGCAGGTTGACGATCAGTTTCCTTTCGCCGGCCGCGTCGAGTTTCATGCGCAGATTGCGGATATGCACGTCCACGACATTGCTCTGCGCCTGGAAACGGTAGTTCCACACATCTTCCAGCAGCATCTGCCGTGTGACCAATTGTCCCGGCCGGCGCATGAAATATTCCAGAAGCTTGAATTCGCGCGGCAGCAGGTCGATCTCGCGCCCGTCGCGGCGCACCTTGCGCTTGATCAGGTCCATGCTCAGCGGGCCAACATGCAGAATCGTCGCCGGGGCGTCCGCCACCCTGCGCGCGAGGGCGTCGACGCGGGCGTTGAACTCCGTCATGGCGAAGGGCTTGACCAGATAATCGTCGCCGCCGGCGCGCAGGCCCGCGACGCGGTCATCGACCGCGCCCATGCCGCTCATCATCAGGACCGGCGTCCGGTTGCCCTCCGCCCGCAGGTTTTCGACGAGAACGAGGCCGTCGGCTCCGTTGAGCATGCGGTCCATCACCAGCAGCAGCGCCGCGCCGGCCCGCGCCGCCACCATGGCCTCGGCGCCATCGTCGCTCAGCACGACCCGATAACGGTTCGAAAGCTCCTTTTCGATCACCTTCGCCAGATCCATCTCGTCTTCACAAACATAGACGGTTTTTTCAGCTTGCTGCATTTCCGGTGCTCATTGGCGGGGTGGGGTTTCGGCGGCGCCGAGGGCGGTCGGCGTCGCGATGACGGGCGCGCCCGGCGCGAGCTGGCGCGTCGCGTCGTCGACACTATGAAACAGGCGCTGGCCGCCTCCGACGCCGGGACGGGCGAGTGCGTCAAGCAATCCATAGGCGGTCAACGCCGCCAGCGCGCGCACGGATTCAAGCCGGGCGATGGCGAAATCCACACCCTTGTCGTGGCAGGCGCCTATGGCGGCAGCGAGGGCCTTGGCCGCGGTGTAGTCAATAGCGTCGACGCTGCTCGCCTCGAAAACGATCAGCTTGAGCGCCGGCTCCTCCGCCGCCTGGCGCAATTCCCCCTCGAGCCGCTCGGCGTTGAGGAAGGAAAGCGGCGCCTGGAAGCCGACGACCTTCACGCCGCCGAGCTTTTCGCCGGCCAATGCCGGATGTTCGGGCCACCATACGGTTTCGCCCGGGATGCGCTCGAACGGCTGCAGGTGGGTCTGCGTGGTGGTCCAGACGCCGTGCAGCAGCGACAGCATGATCGCCAGGGCGACGCCGGTCTGCACCGGCAATACAACGACCGCCAGCAGCGTGACCAGCACGAGCAGGAATTCCGGCCGCGACCGGTTGTAGATGTCGCGCATGGCCGCGACACGGAAGATGCGGCCGGCGACGAAGAACAGGATCGCCGCCAGCGCCGCCTCGGGCGTATGGCGCAGGAAGGCCTCGCCGAAAATCGCCACGAGTATCACCGCAGCGGCGGCGGTGAGGCCGGACAGCTGCGACCGGCCGCCGTTTTCCGCGACGATCGACGTCCTCGGCGGACTGGCGTCGACCGGGAAGGCGCCGAACAGGCCGGCGAGCAGGCTGCCGGCGCCAAGGCCGAGAAAGTCGCGATCGATGTCGGGGGCCTCGCCGGGGAGGCCGGGGAAGGAGCGCGACGTCGCGGCGCTCTGCACCATGACGACGAGCGAGATGATCGCCGCCAGCCCCAGCACCTTCACGAATTCATTGAAGCCGACAACCGGGGCCGAGGGGTGCGGCAGGTTGATCGAAAAGGCGCCGATGACCGGCAGGCCCTTGCCTTCGAGACCCAGCGCCAGCGCGGCCAGGGTCGCGCCGGCGAGCGCGATCAGCGCGCCAGGAACGCGCGGCCCGAGGCGTTCGGCGGCGATGATCGTCGCCAGCGAGCCGAGCCCGATCACCAGCGCCGCCGGCCTGGTGTCGCCGATATGCCCGGCGATCTCGCGCAGGCGATCGAAAAAAGTGCCGGAGCCGCCGGGCAGCCCAAGAAACGACGGCGCCTGCGACAGCGCGATATGCACGGCTATGCCGGCCAGAAAGCCGGTAAGGACGGGGATCGACAGGAGGTTGGCTACCCAGCCGGCGCGAAAAAACCCGGCGCCGAGCATCATGACGCCGACCAGCAGGGCGAGCAGGGCGGAAAGCGCCATGTAATGCGGCGTGCCGGCCGCCGCGATCAACGCCAGCGAACCGGCGAAAATGGGAGTGATGGTGGAATCGGCCCCGGAGGAAAGGAAGCGGTTCGCGCCGAGCAGGGCGAAGCCAACGGACCCCGCGACGAAGGCGAAAAAGCCGATATAAGGCGCGAAACCGCCGAGCCGCGCCGTCGCCATCTGTTCCGGCAAGGCCACGGCCGCCATGGTGAGCCCGGCGATGAGATCGATGCGCCAGTTGGCCGACGCCCCATGCAGGGACCGCAAAATCGGCCAGTTCCGCACTCGGGTCTGGACTTGAACCTGTTTTCCGGTCGCTTCCATTCCAATCCCCCGCCCATCCCCGTTAGGCGCGGCGACCGGCGGAACCGGGACGCTCGGCGCGACTTTCCCACGGGGCGGGCCTCCCCATATAAAGGTCATTTCTAGCCAATGGCCAAAGAATGCGCAAAAATCCTTATTACAACGGACCTCGCAGTGATCATTTCGACGGCGCGCGGTTTTTCAACACGCCCGCGGGGGAGGAAAACAATTTCGCCGATCTTCTGCGCTGGCGCTTCGAGGAGCGAAAAAGGGCGTCCTGGCCGAACGCTGTGAAAAAGCTGCCGCCCGACCGGCCGCCGGAGAGGGTCGCCGGCGCGAAGCTGCGGCTGTCCTATGTCGGCCACGCCTCGTTCCTGTTGCAGACCTTCGGCCTCAACATCCTGGTCGATCCGGTCTGGTCGGAGCGCGCCAGCCCGTTCGCCTTCGCCGGGCCGAAGCGCGTGCTGCCGCCGGGGATAAAATTCGACGACCTGCCGCCGATCGACGCGGTGCTCGTCACCCACAACCATTACGACCACATGGACCTGCCGTTTTTGGCGCGGCTCGCGCGAAAGTCGGCGCCGAGGCTGATCGCGCCGCTCGGCAACGATGCGATTTTCCGCGCCGCCGACACGTTTTTGCGCGCGGAGGCGCGGGACTGGGACGAGGAGGCGGCGCTGTCGCCGGAAGTCTCGGTGCGGCTCGAGCCGGCCTATCACTGGTCGGCGCGCGGGCTGTTCGACCGCCGCATGGCGCTCTGGGCGTCCTTCGTCATCAGGACGCCGGCCGGCTCGCTCTATTGCGTCGGCGACACCGCCTACCGCGACGGCGAAATTTTCCGCGCCGCGCGGGTCAAATTCACCGACATCCGCCTCGCCTTGCTGCCGATCGGCGGCTACGAGCCGAGCTGGTTCATGCGCCGCCACCATGTCTCGCCCGAGGAAGCGGTGCGGATATTCGAGGATCTCGGCGCGGACGCGGCTTTCGCCCATCACTGGGGGGCGTTCCGGCTGACCGACGAGCCGCGCGAGGAGCCGCCGAAACGCCTGGCGCTGGCGCTTGAGCGGGCGCAAATCGACCCTGAACGCTTTGTCGCGCTTCCGCCGGGCTCGGTCAGGCATTACGATCTCGCCGCAATGGGGGCGGCGCCATGACGGATTTGGCCATGACGGATTTTCAGGGAAATGACGAACAGGAGATCGCCGTCGCCGATATCGGCGGGACGCACGCGCGTTTCGCGCTGGCCAAGATCGCCGGAGGCCGCGTGCGGACGCTCGGCCCGGCCGTCACGCTGAAAGTCGCCGAACACGCCAGCCTGCCACTGGCCTGGGCCGCGTTTGAAGCAAAACTCGGCCGCGAGCCGCCGCGCTCGGCCGCCTTCGCCGTCGCCTGCCCGGTGCGCGGCGACATCCTCAAATTCACCAACAACCCCTGGGTGTTCCGCCCCGCCACGCTGGCCGGCGAGCTCGGCGTGGACCGCATCATCCTGATCAATGATTTCGGCGCCGTCGGCCACGCCGTCGCGCAAGCGGCGCCCGACGACCTGGTGCATATCGCCGGGCCGCGCCGCCCCCTGCCCCGGCCGGGCATCGTCTCGATCCTCGGGCCGGGCACGGGGCTCGGCGTCGCCCAACTCCTGCTCGACGAGCAAAGCTACCGCGTGGTCGAGACCGAGGGCGGCCATGTCGATTTCGCGCCGCGCGACGCGTTCGAGGACATGCTGCTGCAGCGGATGCGGCGGCAATTCTTGCGCGTTTCGATCGAGCGCATCGTCTCGGGGCCGGGCCTCGCGCATATCCGCGCGGCGCTGCCCGGCGCGGAGTCTTGCCCCATCGCCCCCGACGACGCGGTTTTGTGGGAGGCGGCCATTTCCGGCTCCGACGCTTTTTCGCGCGCAGCGCTCGACCAATTCTGCCAGTGCCTTGGCGCGATCTCAGGCGACATCGCCTTGACGCAAGGCGCCAGCGCCGTCGTGCTGGCCGGCGGCCTGCCGCCGCGCATCGCCCATCTGCTGCCAAGCTCGGGCTTTGCGCAAAAACTGACCGCCAAGGGCCGCTATGCCGAAATGATGGCCGACCTGCCGGTGTGGCTGATCGTCCATCCCCAACCCGGGCTTTTCGGCGCGGCGGCGGCATTTGCCGCACAGGTCGGCTGAAACGAAAAAGGCGCGGCCTGAGCCGCGCCTATCGGCCGCCTGCAAGGTTGCGGCCGCCCTCGTCCTTCGAGACGCCTTCGGCTCCTCAGGATGAGGGCTGCGGGGAGAACAATCCCCTCATGGTGAGGAGCCGCCCGCCTCGGCGGCGTCTCGAACCATGGGCCACACAAAAAAAACCTTACTTCTTCTCGATCTTGGCGCGCTCCATCGCCTCGAGGATCAGCTTCTTGGCTTCCGCCGCATCGCCCCAGCCGGAGAACTTGACCCATTTGCCGGGCTCGAGGTCCTTGTAATGGCAGAAGAAATGCTCGATCTGCCGCCAGCTGATCTCGGGCAGGTCGGTGTAGCACTTCACATTGTCGTAGCGCTTGGTGAGCTTGGAGCTGGGCACCGCGATGATCTTCTCGTCGCCGCCGCCCTCGTCGGTCATCTTCAGCACGCCGATCGGCCGCACGTTGAGGTAGGAGCCGGCGATCAGCGGACGGGTGTTGGCGACCAGCACGTCGCAGGGGTCGCCGTCTTCCGAGAGCGTGTGCGGGATGAAGCCGTAATTGCCGGGATAGCGCATCGGCGTGTAGAGGAAGCGGTCGACGAACAGCGTGCCCGCCGCCTTGTCCATTTCGTACTTGATCGGCTCGCCGCCAATCGGCACTTCGATGAGGACGTTGATGTCTTCCGGGGCGTTATTGCCGATCTTGATGGCGTCGAGACGCATTGTTTTCTCCGAAGGTTGCCTTGGCTTCCGCCCATTAGTCAGCGGCGGCGGCAAAAGGCAACCCGAACTTTTCGACGATATGAGGAAGATTCAGCGCTCGTCGGCCGCCGGGCGGAAGCCGAAGGCGAGACGTCCGAGTTTTTCCGCGCCAAAATGCTCGCTCGCCTGACGCACCGGCTCGCCGCCGAGCCGGCGGTAAAAATCCACCGCGCGCGCATTGTCGGAAAGGGTCCAGACCAGCATGGAGTCGAGGCCATTGACTGCTAGATCGTGCTGTCCCGCGCGAAACAGCCGCGAGCCAAAGCCGAGGCCCTGGTATTCCGGCGCGAGATAGAGCTCGAAAATTTCGCCGTCGAAATCCATCGACGCGGCGCGATTGCGGCCATAGGA
Source organism: uncultured Alphaproteobacteria bacterium (assembly GCA_963828185.1). Taxonomy (GTDB): domain Bacteria; phylum Pseudomonadota; class Alphaproteobacteria; order Rhizobiales; family Beijerinckiaceae; genus Rhodoblastus. The sequence continues at coordinate 110,206 of CAWHDV010000007.1, forward strand.
GACATAGCCGCCGATGGTCCCGTGCAGCGAGAGGAGCAAAAGGCGACTGCCCTTGACGACGGCGCGCCGCCACCAGTCCGGCCCGCGCCGGGCGACGAGGCGCTCGAGCTCACGGCCCGGAATGAGCCCGCGATAGGCTTCGCGCCAAGCGGCGTCATGGACAGCGGCGATCTGCTCCGCATCCCCCGGCATTGCGCGACGTATGGTGATCAGCGCCTGGGACATTCTGGGATGTTAAGGCCAAGCGCCCGGTGCTGGCAAGGAGCGTTAGATTAATTCTTGGTGAGGTTGGGTTTTTCGCGCGGCGGCGCGGGGACCGTCCCCCGAGCCGCCGGAGCAGATTCCATTTAACGATCCCCGTCCGGCAAATCTTAGGTCGTTAGATACCTCCTACTGGCCCTTTTTTCCGAACTAGCACCTGACGTCCTTTCGCGACAATTTCAATTTCTTCTTCAAAAATAGACATAAAAGCATCGATCGCTCGACCCGTATTGCGTTGGGGTGCGTTTGGAAAATTATAATCGTAATCGTCAAACAATATAAATCCCCTGTCTCGCACCAGCGGCCAAACAAGTACAGCGTCTTGCATCGCGTAAATAGCTTCGTGAGCGCCATCGATGTAAAAAAAATCGAATGAATTTGGCTCCAACGAACGGAGGATTACTTTTGAGTCACCAACTAGTGGCTGGCAATAATGCGCGTGCCCCGTCGCCGTAATGTTGTGCTCGAACAGGTCCTTTAGTTTACCGCCTATACCATCAAGCCATGCCGCATGTTCGGAGCTGCCTTCGAAGGTATCGATGCAGACCATCTTTCCTCCCCGTTTAGAAACAATTTTGTCGAGGAGCCATGTTGTTGAACCTCCTTGCCAACTTCCTATTTCGCCGCAAACGATAGGGCTTTGCGTGATGTGTTCGTCAAACCATCTGGTCCAATCTGGAATATTCGGAGAAAAGAAGTCATGGGTAAAAACATAGCCCTTCTGCTCACTTTCAAGCCACCCAGCCGCCGTATGAGCTCTATAATATGCTTCCCTACTTTTTTTAAAATCACCGATGTTGCGATATATACTGCCTAACTGATAGTATGTCCAGAATACTGCTTCGCCATTCTGGCTCGCGCTTTCTAAAATTGCGCAAGCTCTTGCGTTGTCGCCCTTATGTTCATGACATGAGGCTTCAAGGCACAATGTAAAAGGCCACACATCTCTCAATGCATCCTTGTTGGACGCAATTGCTGCCAATGCACCATCATAATCCCCAGAGTCGTGGATTTTGCGGATGTGCGAGTAATCTTCCCAGCTCATTTTAAACGCCCGCTCAAGATAATTACGATATTAACAGCATAAACCCTATTCATCTTTGTCATAAGGGCTTAATTGCAACAACACAGAATCAATTTCCGGGTAGTCAGCTCGTATCCACGAGATAACATCCGGAATGTACTTTCTTAACAACCCTACTCTGCCGTGGTGATGAAGGGTAAACCCATTTCTGACGCTACTTTGATCGCCCGCCCAATAAAAAATATTTTGATTGAACTGACTCGGTAACACGTTCGCATAACTAAGCGACCGATCATTTGAGAATTGCGCCATCGCCAACGGAAGCGCGATTTGGTCGAGGTAAGGCCAACGCTCGGGAACCCATTCACACTGCAAAACGTAATCGGCCATCATTTTCCAGATATGCCCGAATTTTTCCGCATTCGGCGCCACGACCAAACCCGCATTCAACCATGGCGGGCCGGCCTCCCCCGAACCGAGGAGAACATGAAAATCCGGACAATTGAGGCCGGCCAGATGGAAAAGCCGCTTCCAGGGGTAGAGATGCAAGCCGTGTTCAGGGACCGCCGCTGGAACGGAGCGAAACAGGAATTGCTTTGGAAGCGGACGCAGAAAGACAATGTCGGAATCGGCCAGCATCGCCGGTTCGCCGCTGAAATACTTCAGGGCATTTATCTTGTTTTCGAGGCGATAAGGCTTATTTTCAATCACTGTTGTAGGATCAGGAATCTCGAAAATCGACTTCGCGTGACGACGGATGATTTCCTCCGCCACGGCGTTTCCGAAACTTCCGCTTTTCGGCATCGCTACGTGGTATTCAGCTTTTGCGAACGTTTTTTGTGATATCAAGATATTCAAAGCAAGATTTAGTGAAATTCTTGGCCCGTCAGCCACAGCGACAATCTTGATCAGGTCCGGATCACCGGCAGATGATGACGCGTCTGCGGTCAGCGTCAATTTTTTTTCCGCTATATTCATTCTGTTTTCCTCGCGCAAATTTCGTCGGCCGCATTGCGATATTGTGGTATGTTTTACGTCATGCGGCGCCATCGTTGGTGGACGCGAATGTCAGGCCCAACGTATATTCAATTCACAGCAGCCTTTCAATCCCTACGTCAGACGAGCCATACAAATCCAGACCATGCGTGCTATTTCGCAGAACTTTCAATCACACACGTCGCCAATGCTCCCTTGTTCAAGCCAACTGGGGTGAGATATGTCCCGCTGCGCCCCGAGCTGTCTGTGGCCTGCGCCTCTATAATACCGCGTTCGTTCCCATAACTGGTCGGATCGAAGGTTATGCGATAGGGCGGGCGGTCCGCCTGACCAATAAGAATTTGGTTGATGAAAAAGCGAACGGAAATAATTCGTTGTCCACCTCCGCTTGCGACAGCGAACAACTCTGTTTTTTCGGAAATTGCAGAGCAGGGAAGTGGCCACGTAATGACCACATCCGGAGGCACGTCGGCTGGATCCGGACTAATTCCTGGAGGCTGCCGAAACAAGGCGATCGTGTCGTCGGTATAGCCTGGCTCGACGTTAAATTGTTTTGGATCGCTACTGACAACATCGTGGGTGCTGGCTCTATAGTATTCCCAGTTCCAGACGGCGCCGTAGGTTATATGTCGCGCTTTCGAGCCTTGGATGACAGCCGTGATAAACGGCTTCGCGGCGCGATCGCCAAACTCTCCTATGAAGGCCTTTTTATTGAGCCGCGAAGCGACAGTTGCTAACTGAAGGATCTTGGCCGCAGCATTTATTGCGTCCGTCTCATCTCCATCTGCCAGTTTGCGTGGGTAAAGATGTGTACTGAGAATGTCGAACGGTGCGTGAACAGCCGCCAGATACCCGTCGCTTTCTGCCGGTCGGTCGACGGCCCAGTCAGGTCCCGACGCGCCAAATTCAGGCCGCAATCGAAGGTGTTCGGCATCTGCGCGCGCCATTGCATAACCCGAAGAAACCTCTCGGGTAGGATCAAGCGCCTTGAGTTTTGTAACAACGGCTTGTCCAAACGCGACCATTTCGTCCGTGCTGAAATTGCCCACGCTGTCGCAACGGCGCGCAAGACCATATTGGTCGCCCTTAGAGCATCGTCCGACCATGTCGAGATCGGCGGCCAAATTCAGCTCATTGGCGAATTCGTAAAACAGAATTGTTTTCCGCTTACTATAACGTTGCACAAACCCTTCAAGATAACGAAAAAACAGCTGACGCGCTGGAGAACGCTGGTTAAGCACCATATTTCTGAAATTGTCATTTGCGATGGCTGGAAATTGAACGTAATTCCACAAAAACGTGGGGACGAGGCGAATGCCGTGCGCGTCCAGTTGGTCAAATAATTCGTCCATGCGCGACCAATATCGCGCAGGATCGTGAATCCAAAGGGCAAGATCATTATGGCGATCGTCCGAGCTTATCGGTCCGTAGCCGGTAATCGCAACACGAAAAAAACGAATACCCGCGATTTGCGCGTCGCGCATTGCCTTTCGCGCCATCGCTCGCGTTACCCAACGGTCAGCATCGGCGTCCGGAGCGCCAAGGGGGCGCTCGCCTATGAAGTGAATTGCGAGGTCAAATGTATTTGCGCCAAAAACTGTTGTCGCCTGCGACTCGCGTTTTTCTGCCGCTTGCGCGTTTTGGGAAAGTCCATAGCAAAGGGCCACCGCGATTAGGACATCGCATGCTCGAAAAGCGATGGAACAGCGGCGCATCCATTTTCCTTTTTCGCTGCTTTATTGGTCTAGCTGACCGATAAGGACACCAGCATCGCCCCCAGCGACCTTAAGATCATCGCCGCCGCGTTCGGCCGGGGTCAGGACAAATTTGCTGTCGACGACGAGAGTCATGAGTTTGACGCCCCCCTCGGGGAGCATCGGCAAATCGACTTCGACATTGAGGATGCCGCCGTCGTCGGATTTTCTGACCGCGACCTTTTCGCCCTCGACGGAAACGTCGACCTCGTCCAGCCCATGCTTCCGCCAGAGGCGCAGGCGGATGGCCCGCTTCTCGCTTCGGTCAATCGGCAGATAAAGTTTCGCCGTCGGATGCGGCCCGCTCCAGCGCAACAATCCACGGGGATGCATTTCAGGCTCGTACCAGCCGGAGCCGGCGAACGGAGCGCCGAGATGGATATCGCTGGGCGCGGTTATGGACTTGAGCACGCCCTCGGACATCAGCTCCGCAATGAGCGCCTGCCGTGACTCGCCCGCGCGAAATTTTTCCTTCGCCTGGGCATAGACCAGCATGTCGTCGGCGAGAAAGCTCGCCACATGCTCAATGTCCCTCGCGTCCAGGTCGCGCGCAAAATCGTCCGGCGCCCGGTTCAATTCCGGCATCGCCTCCGGCGGCAAATATTTGAACACGTGGCACAGGCCCAGCATGGATTCCGGAAACCGATCCATCAGGCCGACGAAATCGAAACTATCGAGCCGGGCGAGCGCTTTGGCGGGAGAAGCCGCCCAAGTCATCTCGCCAAGCTCGAAACGCCGCCCCTCCTCTTCCGCCTTCAGCGCGCGTGCGAAAATTTCTTCCGGCGGGACATCGCAGGAGAGCAGCGCCGTCTGCGAATTGCGCAAGGTCGCCATGAAGGCGTCGTTGTAGATCACTTCGCGCAGGCTCAACCCGCGTATCATCTCATGCAGCGGGTGGAAGTCCGGATCGCGCAACGTGTGGCGGATCGTCGAGATCGTCCGCTCCACGGGATCGCGCAGAAAAGTGAAGGTTTTCACGCCAGCGGGCAGGAAGTCGGCCAGATTGGCGGAGAGATGCCCGTAGAACAGGCGGAAATTGCGGAGTTTTGCGCGCGGCGTCCTGGCCAGATCGGCCCAGTCGATCGCCGGGCAACGCTCGTCCTCCTGGTACTGGTCGGCCAGGAACGAACGCAGGCTCATGCCGCCCGTCTTGGGAATATGATAAAAATAAACAGACGGTCGTTTCGCCGTATCGATGAACTCGTTCGCCAATCGCTTTCGCCTCTTGCCTGCAATTTGCTTCTAGCACGCCGTCAAATCCTTCGCCATTGGCTCAGCTGACGCAAGGGATCGCGCCCGGCTTTTCCAATGCTTTATTGCAGAAGCGTCGCCTCCGGCGCCCGCTCCCGCTTGGCGTCGGAGATCGTCTGCCGCATCAGGCGATCGATTTCCGCTTGCGAAAACTTTTCGCGCACAAACGCCACCGACGCTTCCGAGGCGGCGAGCCACGCCGCGCGATCGCCGCTCAGGCGCAGGATCTGCCGCGCGAATTCGTTCGCGTCGCGCGCCACCAGGGCCTGCAATTCTTGCGGCAAGGCCATGCCTTCGGCGGCGACCGGCGTCATGATGCAGGGAACGCCGCGCGCCAAGACTCGAAAGCACCTTTCCCTTCAGACCCGCGCCGTAGCGCAGCGGCGCCACGGTGAGCAGCGTCCGGTCGAGCAATTCGTCGAGATCGGCGACAAACCCCAGCGGATCGATGTCCGGGCGGTAAAAGTCGTGAAAACGCTCCGGCATCTTGCTGCCGACGATGCGGAACGGCTGCGCGCCGATTTTTGGCGCAACGGAAGGCCAGATGTCCTCCAAAAACCATTCGACGGCGTCGACATTCGGCGGATGGCCGAAGCCGCCGACGAACACCACGCCCTCGCGTCCCTCCGGCGGAGCCAGCGTTTTTGGCGTCGCAAATGTCCACGGCACGAAATGCACGCGGGCGCTCGGCCGGCGTTTTTTGATGACCTCGGCCTCGAAAGTCGAATGGACGATCACCGCGTCGACCTGCGCGGCGAGGTCGATTTCCTCGTCAAGGGCCAGTTGGATGACGGCCAATTCCTCCTTCGGCGCCTGCGCCAGTTCGGCCTCGCGCAGCTCCCGCAAGGCGTGGATATCAGCGTAATTGAAGATGATGGATGTCTTCTTGACGTATTTTTTTACCAGGTGGAGGTATCGGTTGAGGTTGGCCTTGCGGTGGATATAGACGAGATCGAATTCCCGCTCGTTGCGCCGGAAATATTCCTCCACCGACCAGGCGAAGGGCGCGTACCAGCACTCGACGCCCAGCGCCTGAAGATTGGCGGTATAGCCCGGAATATTCGCCATATTGTCGGCTGGCAGGAACACAACCTTGTAGCCGAGGCGCTGCAACGACAGCATGTGTTCGAGCGCGGCGTTGGAGCCGGCGTCCTGGTCGGGGGTCGGCGTCGTCTCGTCGATGAACAGCGCGCGCTTGCGCACCTTGCGTTCGGCCTCGCGGTTGGGCGTCTGGCCGTTGACCCCATGCGTCTTCAGCACATCGAACCAGCGATTGCGGAATTTTCGCGCATTGACCAGCTGATAGCGTTTCAGGCCGGAGGCGGTGCTGGTGCCGTTCGACTGGCCCTCCAGGTGGATGATGGTCGATTTCGGCTGCACGACGACGCGATAGCCGGCCTGGCGCGTGCGAAAGCACAGGTCCGTGTCCTCGTAATAGGCGGGGGCGTAAAGCTCGTCGAAACCGTGCAGCCGCTTGAGCAGGTCGTGGCGAATCATCAGCGCCGCGCCGCTGACGTAATCGGCGTCGCGCATGAAGGAATAGAGCGGATTTTCCTTGTCCTGGCCGCGGCCCCAGTTCCAGCCGGACCCGTCGCGCCAGATCAGTCCGCCCGCCTCCTGCAGCACGCCGTCGCCGAAAAGCAGGCGGGAGCCGACAATGCCAATGGCCGGATCGCGATCCAGCGTCTCGACCAGGGCGTCGAGCCAGCCGTCGCTGACGATCGTGTCATTGTTCAGGAAGATGACGAATTCGCCGTTGGCGTTTTTCATGCCCGTGTTGCAGGCGCCGACGAAACCCTCGTTTTTCGCAGTGCGCACGACGCGGCAGCCGCCCATGAAGATGAGCGAAGCCAGAAGCGTTTCGTCCGAAGACGAATCATCGACGACAATCACTTCATAGCTGGCGATCGTCCGCGAATTGACGATCGAATTGAGGCAGTCATAGGTCAATTCGAACTTGTTGTGGACCGGTATGATGATCGATACGCGCGGCGAACGTTCCTTGGCGACAATGATTTGCGGGTAACTTTGCTGGACTACGCCATAGAGGTGGCCGATGCTTCCCTGCAGCCCGCCGGCGGCCTCGATCGCGTCATTCAGCCGCTCGTAGGCGAGAACGCCCCATTTGTCGCAGCGCGTTGGCGCGGTCTACGTTTTTTTGCAGCCAGGTCAGGATCATCGCGACATTGGCCTGCAATTGCGCGACATCGTTGATCTTGTCGCTCAGCCCGATGATCGTGTCGGAGAGAACGGAAAAATCCGCGCTTTGGGCCGCGACCTGCGCCAGCGGCCTGGCTTCGATGTGATAGGGCGAGCCGGGGATCTGGGCCTCGTTGCGAACGTCGAACAACTCGACGAGGCAGGGTTCGCCCGCGAAAAAATGCTCGGGAATGGCGATCGAGAAGCCGGAGCCGATCTTCGTGAACCCCGCTGCGACAACATCGTCGCGCGGTTCGTCGGCGATCTGTTCGCCGTGGACAACGCCATTGGCGACGATGCGCAGGCGGAGGGGCTCCACCGTGCCGTCGGCGACCCAGCCGCGCAGGACATGACCGTCGAAACTCTCGACATTGCCACGAAGGACGCGGATATCGAGAGCGCCGAAAACATCGGACATGCCTGGAGACTCCAAACCATTAATTTTCGTTGAAGGACGAAGCAATTCATAGCTGAACGCAAGGTCATCATGCAACCCGTTTGCGCCGGGGACGCAACATTAACCTGCCGCGCGAGGACGGCGCGCCTGACAACGCGCCCCTTCCGCCCGGACTTTTTTGGGATTGTCGATCCGGTTATCATGTCGGCGGGTCGAGCAGCCGAGGTCGCGAGCGCGCCATGACAAGGAAGCCGCCAGAACACGAGGGCGTCGCGGACCTCGCGACTTTTTATGTCGTCGGCGCGCTGTCCGCCGCCGAGACGGCGCGTTTCGAGGCCGCGCTGGCGCGCGACCCCGACCTCGCGCGCGTTGTCGCGAAGGCGCGGGCCGAGCGCGATCAGATCCTGCTCGGCAACGAAAACCTGCCGCCAACGACGGCGCGCGCGCTCAGCAGCCTGCTCGATCGCATCCGCGATGCACCGAAGCCGAGGCCGGCCCTGTGGCGAAGGCTCGGCAGCGCCCTGGCACGGGGGAAGTGTTGGCGGAAGTCACGCCATAAATCTTGATTTCCGCCTTTCAGGTCTTGGCGTGGTGATGGCCGAAAAAGCCGTGGTCGTCACGATGCTCCCGCCAATAACGCGCGCGAAGCCGCGGCGCGATCATCCACGACAAGGGCGCCGAAATCAGCGCGGTGACCGCAACCACCCAGGGCATCAGCGCCATGGCCTCGTTGGCCAGAGGCGTGCCGAGCACCAGAACGGCGCCGACGCCGAACATCACGGCCTGGAGCATCATGAACACCATCGCCGCGATCTGCAAACGTATCGACATGGTCCGCTCCTGATTTATTTTCCTGCTTGGTCAACGCGATAGACAAATTCGGGTTCCTCACGGCCGCTGCCGGCGAACTTTTGCCCCCCGAGCGCGGTTTGCAGGCATGGCGACGCCAACGCCCGAAAACAGGACCTTCGATCCACGCTCGCTCGATGCGGCCAATTTCCTGCTGGCCGACGTGCGCGGCGCCTTCGGCCCGTTCCTGAACGTGTTCCTCGTCAGCCAGCAGCATTGGAGCCAGTCCCAGGTCGGGGTGGCGACGACGGTCAGCAGCCTGCTCGGCATTGTCGTACAGACGCCCATCGGCGCCGCGATCGACGCAACCCGCGCCAAGCGCGGCATGATCGTGCTGGCTCTCGCAGTGTTCGGCCTTGGCGGCGGCGTCATCTACCTGTGGCCGCAATTCTGGATGGTGCTGTTCGCCAACGCGCTTCTGGCTGTGGCCGGCGATGTCTTCGGCCCGGCCGTCGCCGGTTTGACGCTCGGTCTTTGCGCGCGAAAAGCGCTGGCCGCGCGCATGGGCCGCAATTCAGCCTTCGACCACGCCGGCAATGTCGCCATCGCCCTGCTCGCCGGCGCCGCTGGCTACGTCTTTTCCCAACGCGCGGTTTTCCTGCTGGCGCCGCTGTTCGCGTTTTTGGGAGCGATCGCCGTCCTGACCATTCCCGCGAAGGCCATCGATTATGATCGCGCGCGCGACCGGGCGTCGCCAACCGACGCCAACATCAGCGCCGACGACGCCAAGCAACTGCTCAAGATCCGTCCGCTGGCGATTTTTGGGCTCTGCGTATTCCTGTTCCATTTCGCCAACGCCGCTTTGCTGCCCCTGGTCGGCCAAAAACTCGCGGCGGCGCATCCCCGGGCCGCCACGGCCATGATGTCGTCCTGCATTGTCGCGGCGCAGATGGTCATGCTGCCGATCGCCGTCCTCGTCGGCCGCAAGGCCGAGTCCTGGGGCCGAAAACCGCTGTTTCTGCTCGGCTTCGCCATCCTGCCGATCCGCGCCGCGCTCTATCCGCTGTCAAATGACGCGGCCTGGCTGATCGGCGTGCAATTGCTCGACGGAATCGGCGCCGGCATTTATGGCGCGTTGACGCCCTTGGTCGTCGCCGACCTGATGCGCGGAACCGGACGCTACAATCTCGCCTTTGGCCTCATTGCAACCTTGCAGGCGATCGGCGCGTCGCTGAGCGGCCTGTTCGCGGGCTTCGTCGTCGATCGTTTCGGCTATGACGCGGCCTTTCTCGGCCTGGGCGCCGCCGCTGCGGTCGCCTGCGCGGTCTTTGCGTTGAAAATGCCGGAAACCCGCTCCGATTGAACTGCGCGAAGCGGCGCTGTCATTGGCGATGAAACATTTCGTTTTCGGCAACGTATGACCAACGTGCGGGCCATCTGGCGCCCGACGCCGAACGGAGCTTTCTCTCATGCCATCGCGCCGAATTGTCCTCGCCGCCGGCCTCATCCTCGCCGGAATGTTCAACGCCTCGGCGGTTCTCGCCGCGGCGCCGGTCGCTTTCACCGACGCCGCCTTCGCCGCGGCGCAAAGCCAGGGAAAGTCGATCGTCATCGACGTTTTCGCGCCCTGGTGCCCGACCTGCAAGGCCCAGGCCCCCATCCTGTCGAAATTGGAAGAGGAGCCGAAATTTGCGGGTTTCACCGTTTTCCGCGTCGATTTCGACCACCAGAAAGCCGTGCTCAAGCGGTTTGGCGTGCGCATGCAGAGCACGCTGATCGCCTTCAAGGGCGACAAGGAACAGGCTCGTTCGGTCGGCGACACCAACCCTGCTTCCGTCGCCGCCCTGTTCGCCAAAGCGTCATGAGGACAAAGCCATGAGCCCCGGAGCCATCGGACTGGCCTTTCTCGCGGGCGTTTTCTCCGTCCTGTCGCCTTGCGTGCTGCCGCTGCTGCCAATCGTCCTCGGCTCGGCGGCGAGCGAGCATCGTTTCGGCCCGCTGGCGCTCGCCGTCGGCGTCGCCTTGTCCTTCGTGGCGATCGGCCTGTTTGTCGCGACCGTCGGCTTCACCATTGGCCTTGACAGCAATCTGTTCCGCGACGTCGCCGCCTGGCTGATGATCGCGCTCGGGGTCGTCCTCGCCGTTCCGCCGTTGCAGACGCGCCTGGCGGCGGCGGGCGGCCCCGTCAGCGACTGGGCTGACCGAAAGTTCGGCGGCCTCGACACGCATGGTTTTCTCGGCCAGTTCGGGGTTGGCCTGCTGCTCGGCGCGGTCTGGAGCCCCTGCGTCGGCCCGACCCTCGGCGCGGCTTCCGTGCTGGCGGCGCAGGGCCGTTCGCTCGGCATGGTCGCCGCGACGATGATCTCGTTCGGGTTGGGCGCCGGCCTGCCGCTCGCCCTGCTTGGATCGCTTTCGCGCAAGGCCCTGGTCGCGTGGCGCGATCGGCTGCTGGTTGGCGGCAAGGGCGCCAAGGCGGCTTTGGGCGTGATCCTCGTCGTCCTCGGGCTGCTGATTGTCACCGGCCGCGACAAGTCGGTCGAAACGGCGCTGGTCAATGCTTCCCCGCAATGGCTGACCAACCTGACCACGCGCTTTTGACGCGCCCGCTCAGCCGGTCGGCGGCTTTTCGGTGATCGCGGCGCGGATGGCGGCGAGCGACGCGCCATTATCGAAGCGCAGCCCGTCTGGCCCTGCCTCGACTCCAAGCTCCCGCCACAGGCTGGGCAGGTCGGTCGAGACCGGCTCGTAGCGCATGCGCTCATAGAGCGGCGTCATGACCGAGACGCCGACCGCGCTGTCCGCAACATCCAGAATCCGACCGACAGGCCATTCGACCTCGTGGTCGCCGCCGGCCCGCAGAACCCCGCGCATCGCCTGTTGCAATCCGCGCCGATTGGCGGTCTTGCGGCGATAACCGATATCGGCCAGGAGGCAGAACAGCGCGCCTCCCCAATAGGTGCTGGCCCAGGTCTGGGTCTTGTCCAGCCCGCTGTCGCCGGGAGCCGGCAGGCCTTTCGGCATGTCACGCGCCATGTCGGCCCAGATCGAGGCGGGCGTGAGGTAGCCGGCTTCGGCCCGCGCGATCGGCTCGATATAGACGGCGAGGCCTTCGGCGAGCCAGAGATGGCGACGCGCGACGTCGGGCAGCGCGAGATGGACCATTTCATGTGTCATCATCCAGTCGCGCTGGAGATCGTCCTCGTCGGCGTTTTCGCCCAGCAGCATGCGGATCGCCGCGCCGTCATAGCCCCAGGTGGTCCCGCCGCGCACGCCCGGCCCCGCGACCGGGACGATCAGTATCCTGACGGAGGGGACAGGGAAGCGGCCATAATAGGCGGTGACGGACCTGGCCGCCCGGTCGAGCCATTCAAGGATCGGCCGAAGCGGCAGGTCAAGCTTTCCGGGCGCAAAGGCGAGTTCGATCTCGCCGCCGCGCACGGGAATCCGTGTTTTGGCCAGCGCGTCGAAAACCGCGCGGGGCATCCCCCCGCCCGACAGAAACGACTTTTTTTCGGCCGGATTGGCGAAAACCCGACCGAAAATGGCCTCCGCCGCCGTGGCGGCGATGAAGCCGAGGGATCCGCGGCGATTCATTTGCAGTCTCCTTCGCCCCTCAGCCTCGTAAAGCCTCCCACAAAAACAGCTCGTTTGCATGGCCAGTGGGCCGCCTCATTGCTCCGACTTCTGAACGGTCCCCCGCCGCATCATCCTGTCGATGGCCTGCGTCAGGTCTGCGGCGGAAAAAACCGGCAGCGAGCAGGTGTGGTTGGCGCAGGCGAAGGCCGCCGCGCGATCCATTTCCGGATAGGTCACGTCCGGGTTCGCCAGCGGGCCCTCGCGCGTGTCCCACCAATCCAGCCGCTTGTAGATCGCCGGAAAGGCGCGGGCGGCCAGGTCGAGCTTTTGCGCAGCGGGGTCGTCCTTGTGGCCAACGATGGTGATATGGGTCGGCTCGGAGCCAATCTCCACGTCGGCGAGCAGCACGCCGGGAAGCGGATATTGCGCGCCAGCCGCGAAACCGACGGCGGCGCGCATGGCATGGGCGGCGAGAGCGGCGAAAGCCTGGTCGCCCGAATAGCGGAAAAGCAGGTTCATGAAGCGGGCGACGCTGGTCTGGTCGTCGAGCTGCAAGGCCGAGCGCCGGAACACGCCGACGCCGGCCGCAGGCGTCGCCGTCTCGCGAAAGCCGCCGGACGCGTCCTTGAAGGTCGCGCCGATGAAGCGCCCGGCGCCGCGAGCGTCTTTCAGCCAGGCGCGGTCGCCGGTCGAGGCGTAGAGAGAGATGAACGCCTGCCCCATCGCCAAGGTGTCACCGAGGAAAGGTCCGCCGCGATCCTTTTCGTCATGCCTGAAGCCGCCGCCGGGGAGCGCGCGATTGGCAAGGACCCAGCGCGCGGCCCGTTCCGCCGCCTCCAGCGCGCCACTGTCGCCCGTGGCGTCGGAAGCAGCTGCAAGCCCGCTGATCGCCCAACCATTCTCGCGCGCATAAAGGTGCTTGTCGATGCGGGGCAGGCCGAGCTTGCGCCGCGCGGAATCGTCGAGGGCGTAATAATGTTCGCCGTCGATCCTGGCGTTGAGGTCCGCGTCCTGGCTCACGTAAAAGCCGCCCTCTGGCGCGAGCAGGAAATGCGTCATGTAGCCGTCGATCTCTTTCGCCGCCTGAAGGTAGCGGGGATCGCGCCAAAGCGCGTAGGCTTGCGCATATTGCCGCAGATATTGCGCCTGCACCGAGATGATCTTCTCGTAATGCGGCGACGCCCAGTCGGGCGTGGCGGAATATTGGTCGACGCCGCCCCACACGGGATCGATCAGCGCCAAGGCGGCGTCGAGCGTCTTGCGCGCCTGCGACTGCGCCTGCGCGTCGCCATTCTCGGCAAGTTCGATGTCGAGATCCATGGCGTCGGGGACGATGAAATGCTGGCCGTCGCCCCAGCCGCCGTGTTCGGAATCATAGGATTCGTTGAAACTTTTCAACAAGGCCGTGTGCAAAAATTTCGACAGGAAGGCGCTTTGGGCTGGCGCCGGCGCGGCCTCGTCGACGACCGAGGGGCCGGGCGTCGGGTCGGCGATCACCGCCTTCAACAGCGCCGCCATGCGGTCGGGCTCGATATAGCCGCGCCGCTTGGCGATCTCGGATCCGTCGGCCGCAAAAATAATCGTCGCCGGCCAGCCCCAGTCGCCGTAGCGGCTTGCGAGGTCGGGGCTCGCGTCCTGGTCCGCCCGCACGGCGATGAATTTCTGGCCGATCAGCGTCTCGACCCCGGGATTGGCATAGGTTTTCTCGTCCATGACATGGCACCAATGACACCACACCGCTTCGAGATCGAGGATGACGAAGCGATGTTCCGCCTTCGCGCGGGCGAACACGGCGGGGTCCCAGCCCGTCCAGTTGATCGGCGGGTCGGCCAGAGCCGGGCTGGCGGCGCATAGGGCCGCGAGCAGGGCCGCATGACGGATCTTTTTCATCTTTCCTCCCGGATATGCATCCCCGAGGGGCGAAAAAACGCCCTCTCCCGCCTGTACGAAATCCTGCAACGAAAGTTTCGCTGAACCTTGGGGGCGCGAAGCGGTTATGCAGAGAGGTCACCAAGCGGCGGCGATCAAGCTAGGCTCATCGTGGTCTCGGAAAGGCTTTTCGCGTGCAGGACACCTTCGCTCCGCTCATTCGCGCTTCCGCGGCGGGAGACCGCCAGGCTTTTCGCGCGCTGTACGAGCAAGCGTCACCGAAACTTTTCGGCGTCATCCTCCGTATCATCCGTGACCGGCAGGAAGCCGAGGACGCCTTGCAGGACGTGTTCCTGCGCATCTGGAAGAACGCCGGCCGTTACGCGCCGGAATTGGGCGAGCCGCTGGCCTGGATGGTTTCGATCGCCCGCAACCGGGCGATCGACTTCACCCGGGTCAAGAAGCCAGTCCGGCGCGAGCCGGGGGAAGACGGCGTGGACTGGCTGGAAAAGATCGCCGACACCCGCGACGATGTCGGGCGGGCCATGGACGCCTCGACCTTGCGCTTCTGCCTCGAGCGGATTCGCGAGCCGATCCGCTCCTGTGTCATGCTCGCTTATTGCGAAGGGGTTTCGCGCGAGGAGCTGGCGGACCGCTTCGAGCGGCCCGTCAATACGATCAAGACCCTGCTGCATCGCGCCCTCGGGGCGCTGAAGACCTGCCTGGACCAGAATGGATGAATGACGAACTCGACATGCGCGCTGCAGAATATGTGCTCGGAACGCTCGACGCCGACGAGCGCAGGGAATTCCAGCGCGAGCTCGACGCCGACCCACAGGCCCGCGCCGCCGTGGCCGCTTGGGAAAAAAGACTCGCGCCGCTTGCCTCGCTGGCCGCGGAGGCGCCGCCGCCGGCCGGCCTGTGGTCCCGCATCGAAGGCGCCCTGCCTGCCGCCGAAGCGCCGCCGGCGATCGCCGACAATGTCGTCGCCTTGCGACGCGCGGCGAAAAACTGGCGGCGCGCGGCGATTTTTTCGGGCGCCCTTGCGGCGGCCTTGGCGATTTTTGTCGTCGACAGGGAAATGCTCGCGCCGCCTCAGGCGGGCATGTTCTTCGCCGCCGTCAATCGCGGCGGCAATGAACCGGCGCTGATCGTGCGCGTCGACATGGCGACGCGCACGGTCTATGTGCGGCCCGTCTCCGCGGAGACGCCGCCGGGCAAGAGCCTGGAGCTGTGGGTGATCCCGCCGGGCGAGAAGCCGAAATCCATGGGGCTCGTCAGTTCGGCCTCCGAACGCCTGTCGGCGCCGAAGGGGATTCCGATCGAAAAGGCGGTGTTCGCGGTGTCAGTCGAACCGCCCGGCGGCTCGCCGACCGGCGCCCCGACCGGGCCCGTCGTCTATTCCGGCGCGCTGGTCAAGGAATGAACGCCCGATTTTTCCGCATGGCCGGCGTCGGCTTCGTCGCGTTGCTGTTCCTGACGAGCGGGACCTGCCATTTCCTGCTCACTCGGTTTTTCGTGGCGATCATGCCGCCCTGGCTGCCATTCCATCGCGCGGCGGTTTACGTCAGCGGCTTTTTCGAGCTTCTCGGCGCGGCGGGGTTGATGTTTGCGTCAACGCGCCGCGCGGCCGGCGTCGGACTGTTCGCTTTGACAATTCTCGTGACGCCCGCCAATCTGCATATGTGGCTGCATCCCGAGCTTTTCCCGGCTTTCTCCGAAAGCCTGCTGTTCTGGCGCCTGCCGGCGCAGGCGGTCCTGCTCGCCATCATCTGGTTTTCGGCGATTCGTCCCCACGCGGTCCGCGAGCAGGCCGTCCGCGAAATCTGAGCTCTTGCGCGACCGCGTCCCATCTCGCCGGGCCCTGTTCTGTCGCGCGAGACTCGCAAAGCCGTTCGTCGACAGGGGCTTCATGTTCGTCTGCGGCGTACGGATTGTGCAGTTGATCTGCCGCGACATCTTCGCCGGCGTGAATTGTCTTTTGGCGAGGGAGGTTAAGCGGTCTGATGCGGCGAGCTTGTCAAACAGCGGCTTGCCGACGGCGATCCGCGACCGCAATATGAAACCGCTCCGGCTCGACGAACCCGCTTGGCGCCATAATTGTTCATATGCGAAAATGGCGACGAACGCCGGGGATGCGATCGGCGCAAGCGGCGCTCAAACGACGGGAATGCAATAAATGTCCGAGTTCAGCGACCTTTTCCTGGAATTGCGAACCATCCTCGATGACCCGGACGGCTATTATTCGCAAATCAGCCCGCAGCTCGACCCGAATCTGGTCGACAAGCTGCACGCCTACGCGGCGTCGCGCAACATTCCGCTCCAGCAGGCCATTTTGAACGCCTTGCAGCTGTTCATGCTGTCGTCCGCCGAGGACGCCTGGCGTAAACTATCCGCAGGCGCGGCGGCGGAAGACGAGCCCGCCGCCGCGCCGCTGAACATCATCCTCGACCGTTTCCTGGCGATCGCCCTCGATCCGTCCCGGCAGAAGGCGATCGAGGGACGCGACATGCCCTCGATCCTCAACCAGTTCCGGCGCATTGCCGAATAGTTCTTCGCTCGCGACCGCAAAAACGCCGACGTCATCGACATCGGCGGGAGATTTCGTGCAGTCGTCCTCTGCGCCGCAGCGGCCTCCCGGGCGAGACGCCGCCGCCGGTCGCGCGCAAAAGATCATTCCGCCGGTTCGAGCTCCACCATCGGCTCTTCGCGAACTTCCGTGGCCTCGATCTCGATTTCCTTCTCGATTTCCTTGCGGATCGGCTTTTCGGCCTCGATCACGCTGACGAGGACGCCGGTTCCGAGACGATGCAGGGGCGCTTCAAAGCCGTTGGCGAACTTGACGCCATCATGATGAAGGCCGTCCTCCAGGCGGGTGAAGCAGATATCTTCCACGCCCGTCACCTTGAAGCTGTCCTGAAGATCGCTCGGAAGGTTTTCAAGCCTCAGCCGCGTCCCGTAGGAGACGCAGACCGCCGTCGTGCAATCGCCTGGCGCCGCCAGGCCGATCGAGCCGCTCGGAAAGCGCGTCGTGACGTAGATCTCGCCCTCGCGCGCCGGACGGGACGCATACATTTCGAGTGAGTAGTCGCACATCGCATGGCTCCATTCATTTGAGCACGGCCTCATCCCCGCGACACGCGCTCGTGCTGGCGCGCGAGGCATGTCTTTTATCGTTATGGGCGGCTTGCATGGACGAGGCGCAAAATAACGGCGGCCGCCATTTATTATCGACCTAACAAAGAACTGCGGCGAAAGTTGCATCGCTTGCGCGTCACCGTGTTCACGAATGAATCCGGCCGCCGGAAAGCCGTGTTGACGCCGTCCGGAGCGGGATTGAAATTCGCGGGTCAAGGCCGCATTTTGCTCTCCTGCGCGCGTGGCGCCATCTTTCCCCTCGAGGCGATGACATGACGATTGGACTGGCCGATTCGACCCTTTTCCGCGAGCAGGCGTTTATCGGCGGCGCCTGGGTCGGCGCCGATGACGGCGCCCGTTTCAAGGTCGCCAATCCCGCCAATGGCGCGGCGCTCGCCGAGGTCGCCGACCTTGGCGTCGCCGAGACGAAGCGGGCCATCGCCGCGGCCGAAGCCGCATGGCCGGCCTGGCGGGCGAAGACCGCCAAGGAGCGCTCAGCCGTCTTGCGAAAATGGTTCGAGCTGGTGATGGCCGCGCAGGAAGACCTCGCGCGCCTGATGACGCTCGAACAGGGAAAACCTCTGGTCGAGGCGAAGGGCGAGGTGGCCTATGGCGCGAGTTTTGTCGAATGGTTCGCCGAGGAGGCCAAGCGGGTCTATGGCGACACCATACCCGCGCATGGCGCCGACAAGCGCATCGTCGTCATCAAGCAGCCCATCGGCGTGGTCGCGGCGATCACGCCATGGAATTTTCCCATCGCCATGATCACCCGCAAGGTGGCGCCGGCGCTGGCGGTCGGCTGCCCGGTGGTGGTGAAACCCTCCGAAGACACGCCGCTGTCATGCCTGGCGCTGGCGGCGCTGGCGGAACGCGCCGGATTGCCGCCGGGCGTGTTCAATGTGGTGACCACCACCCGGGCGGCCGAAGTCGGGCTGGAGCTGACGACCAACCCGAGTGTGCGCAAAGTGTCCTTCACCGGCTCGACCGAGGTTGGCAAGATCCTGATGCGCCAGTCGGCCTCGACGGTGAAGAAGGTCAGTCTGGAACTCGGCGGCAACGCGCCCTTCATCGTTTTCGACGACGCCGATCTCGAAGCGGCGGTCGCCGGGGCCATCGCCTCCAAATACCGCAACGCCGGCCAGACCTGCGTCTGCGCCAACCGCCTGCTGGTGCAGGACGCAATCCACGACGCCTTCGTCGCGAGGCTGAAGACGGCGGTGGAGGGTTTTAGGGTCGGCGACGGTCTGGCACCCGGGGTGACGCAGGGGCCACTGATCAACGCCGACGCGGTGGCCAAGGTCGAGTCGCTGCTCGCCGACGCCATCGCCAAGGGCGGAAAACTGGTTATCGGCGGGGCGCGGCACGCGCTCGGCGGCGAATTCTTCCAGCCGACCATCCTGACCGAGGCGACAACCGGCATGAAACTGGCGCAGGAGGAGATTTTCGGCCCGGTGGCGCCGATCTTCCGTTTCCGCGACGAGGCGGAGGCCATTCGCATCGCCAACGCCACGCCTTACGGTCTGGCCGCCTATTTCTACGCCCGCGACATCGCCCGCGTCTGGCGCGTCGCCGAGGCGCTGGAATATGGCATGGTCGGGATCAACGAAGGCCTGATCTCGACCGAACTCGCGCCCTTTGGCGGCGTCAAGCAATCTGGGCTCGGACGCGAGGGGTCGAAATATGGCGTCGAGGAATTCGTCGAGGTGAAATACATGTGCTTCGGCGGGATCGCGTAGGGCAGTGGTCTGGAAACGGCGGAGAGCGGAGGGCCCGGAGCGCCACCGGCAAGGGCAGCATGGCTCCGCATTGCAGACATGGGCGGAGATTTGCACCTGTTTTTTTGCACCGGCCAAACTTTGATTGAGCGGGAATCAGCTCCTGGTGCAAAATTTTTGATTTTTGTTCGCGCGAAGTATCGTCACCGCGAGGCCGCGACGACAACAGGGACGGGGCGCTTGCGCCTGGAACCAAACTCAAAAGGGGCGCACCAAATACAGCAAGCCGGAAAAAACGAGGATTAACGACGGCCGAAGCTGGGCCGCGAGGAACGTGATGCGCCGTCAGCCGTAAAGGCTACACGCTCTTCACGCACTGGTGGTGGGTTTGAAGCGCGTGCGGAAACGATAGCGGGCTTCGCGTCGGAGCCGGAGCCGCTCTCGCGCCTCACGTTGAATATGAACCCGAAGAGAACACTTGCCGCGCCGAAGGCGAATATCGCCAGAGAAACTGAGACATCGAGAAGCCCCAACGGCGCACGCGCGTTGCGAGGAGACTGCGGGTCGTAAATGACGGGGACGGTATCGCCGGGATGCAGCGCGTAGCGTCGCGTGTACGGCTGCTGGCCGACCTCGGTCTTGAACAACGAACCGTCGCGCAGCGGGAATTCAATCGTTGCGGAATCATACCGTGTAACTTGGACATTCTTGTTGGAACCGAACGCTTGCTTCAACTCAGGCTCGACCTTGCAATCGATCGGCTCGTGGCTCCATTTATTCTCGGCGGCCTGGAGGCGAGCTACCCAGCATTCGCTTTTCAGCTCCAGAACCTTGGCGCTCGCTGCGACGCCATTCAAATTAAACTTGATATCCTTCACCAGGATGGCGATGCCCCCGGACGCGATTAGTCCGCCGAGAAGCACCAGCTTTATGCGCCTAATTTCCATGAACCCACTCGCGTCCACACCTAACGCGCGGCAGTGTGCGCGGAATTGTTGAAACGCGTGTTAACAGAGTCGTCGCCCGATAAGCCCATATGGAACTTGGCCGAAAGTGGCTTCGATTGCCGCATCTGATAGCCAAGCAACGGGCAGGTTTCGGCACACGACAAGACGGTCGCTTACCCGGTCAGGGACGTCAGCCATGAGCCCGAAGGAGACGATTTTAATCTCTTTGGGCGCGGTTCATTCGATCCAGTCGAACGAACGCCGCACCGCCTTCTCCCAGGATGCGAACAGTTTTGCGCGCGAAAACTCGTCCATCGCCGGGCGTCCAGCGCCTGTCCTCCGCCCAGTTGGCCTCGATCTCGGCCGGCGAATCCCAGAAGCCGACCGCCAGCCCGGCGGCATAGGCCGCGCCGAGCGCCGTGGTTTCGATGACTTTCGGCCGCACCACGGGGACGCCGAGAATATCGCTCTGGAACTGCATCAGCAGTTCATTGACCACCATGCCGCCGTCCACCCGCAACTCGCGCATCGCCACCCCGGAATCGCGGACCATGGCGTCGAGCACTTCCCGTGTTTGATAGGCGGTGGCCTCCAGCGCCGCGCGGGCGATATGGCCTCTATTGGCGAAGCGCGTCAGGCCGGCGATGATCCCGCGCGCGTCCGTACGCCAGTGCGGCGCATAGAGGCCGGAAAAGGCCGGCGTGAAATAGACGTCGCCATTGTCGGCAACGCTCTTCGCGAGCGCCTCGATCTCGTCCGCGCCGCGGATCAGGCCAAGGTTGTCGCGCAGCCATTGCACCAGCGCGCCGGCGATGGCGATCGATCCCTCCAGCGCATAAACGGCGGGCTCAGCGCCGAGCTTGTAGCCGAGCGTGGTGATGAGGCCGGAGGTCGAGGGAAACGGCTTTTCGCCGGTGTTCATCAGCAGGAAACAGCCGGTGCCATAAGTGTTCTTCGCCTGGCCAGGCCTCAGGCAGGCCTGGCCGAACAAGGCCGCCTGCTGGTCGCCCAGGATGCCGGCGAGAGCGACGCCCGCCAGAGGCGCGCGAAGCAAACCAAAAATTTCGCTGGAGGAGCGGATTTGCGGCAGGCAGGCGCGCGGCAGTCCGAACAGGCCAAGAATTTCATCGTCCCAGTCGAGCGTCGTCAGATTCATCAGCTGGCGTGCGCGAGGCGTTGGTGACGTCGGTGACATGCAGCCCGCCGGTCAGGTTCCAGGCGATCCAGCTATCGATCGTGCCAAACAGCAGATCGCCGGCTTCGGCCTGTTTCTCGGCGCCGGGACAATGGTCCAGCAGCCAGCGCCATTTCAGCCCCGAAAAGTACGTCGCCAGCGGCAGGCCGGTTTTTTCGCGCAAAAAATCCTGGCCGCGTTCGCGCGCAAATCGCGCGACCAGTTTTTCGGTGCGCGTATCCATCCAGACGATCGCATTATGCAGCGGCTTTCCCGTCGCGCGACTCCAGATCAACGCGGTCTCGCGCTGGTTGGTCATGCCGACGGCGGCGAGGTCGGAAGGGCTAAGACCGGCTTTCGCCAGCCCGCCTGAGATCACCTGCCGCACATTGCGCCAGATTTCCTCTGCGTCATGCTCGACCCAGCCGGGTTGCGGGCAGATCTGCCGGTGCTCCCGCTGGTCGAGCGCGACGATCTCGCCCTTGCGGTCGAAGATGATGAAGCGTGAACTCGTCGTGCCCTGATCGATGGCGCCGACATATTTTTTCGTCATCGCCGGCTCCGCGTCAGTTCTTCAGCTTTCCGGCGAGATAGCCGGCAAGCCTTTCGATCCGGATTTCGCTCCCGCGCAGACCGAGTTTCGAGCGCCGCCACAAGATATCCTCGACCGTGCGCGCCCATTCGCGCTCGACGAGATGATCGACCTCGGCGCCAAAAAGCCCGCCGCCGAAATCCTCGCCGAGATCCTGCAACTGTCGCGCCTGCCCGAGAAAATCCAGGCAGAGCGCGCCATAGGCGCGGGCCAGCCGCCGCGCCAGCGTCGCGTCGAGGAAGGGTTTTTCCGCCTGCAACCTTGCAATGAAGCCTGCGAGGTCCGCGCCCGGAAGCTTTCCGCCCGGCAAAGGCGCCTCCGCCGTCCACGGCGCGCCGCGCGCGCCAATCAGCGCGCCGGCGCGAACGAGGATTTTTTCCGCCAGCAGCCGATAGGATGTGATCTTGCCGCCGAACACATTGATCAGCGGCGCTCCGTCGACGCGTTCATGTTCAATGAAAGTCTCGCGCGTCGCCTTTCGCGCGATCGAGGCGCCGTCGTCAACCAGCGCCCGGAGGCCGGAGAACGACCAGACCACGTCGGAAAGTCCGATCTGTCGCGCAAAAACGGCGTTGGCGGCGCGCAAAAGATAGTCCGTCTCCTCCGGCGTGATGGCGACCGCGTCCGGCGCGCCGTAAAAATCGACGTCGGTCGTGCCGATCAAGGTGAAATCGTCCTGCCAGGCGATGGCGAAAACGATGCGCCCGTCCGGATTCTGGAAGATATAGGCGCCGTCATGATCGAACATTTTTGGCGCCACGATATGGCTGCCGCGCACCAGGCGCAGGCGTCCCGGCCGCCCTTTCGGCAGCACCTGGGCGAGAACTCCATCGGCCCAGGGACCGGCGGCGTTGACCAGCAGTCGGGAGAGAATTTCGCGCGTGCGGCCGCTCTCCCGGTCGCGCAGGGCGATCTTCCACAGCCCCCCGGCCGGGCGCGCGGAAATGACCTGCGTACGTAAAAAAATTGCGGCGCCGCGATCGGCGGCGTCGCGCGCATTGAGCACGACCAGCCGCGCGTCATCGACGCGGCAGTCGGAATATTCGAAGGCGCGGCCGAATTGCGGCTTGAGGGGAAGTCCTCTCGGCTCGCGCGTGAGGTCGAGCGCAGCCGCGCCAGGCAATTTTTCCCGCCCGCCCAAATGGTCATAAAGGAAGAGGCCGAGCCGCAGCAGCCAGGTCGGCCGCATGCCCTCCTGCGCGGGCAGGACGAAGCGCAGCGGCTCGACAAGGTGCGGGGCTATGCGCAACAACGTTTCGCGCTCCTTCAACGCCTCGCGCACCAGCCAGAATTCGTGTGTTTCCAGATAACGCAGGCCGCCGTGGATGAGCTTGGTCGATTTCGACGATGTCCCGCTGGCGAGATCGTTCATCTCGGCGAGCCCCGTCACGTAGCCGCGACCCGCGGCGTCGCGCGCCACGCCGCAGCCGTTGAC
Organism: uncultured Alphaproteobacteria bacterium; assembly: GCA_963828185.1. GTDB lineage: Bacteria > Pseudomonadota > Alphaproteobacteria > Rhizobiales > Beijerinckiaceae > Rhodoblastus. Next base: position 133,323 of record CAWHDV010000007.1, read on the forward strand.
GCCGCCGCCAATGATGAAAACGTCAAACGGTTGTCCGCCTTCGCGCCCTGCCGGCGCCGCCGAATTCATCACGGCTGTCCCCCTGTGGCACAATATCGGGCGGCGCGCGGCTTGCGTCAAACCGGGCGGAACTTATGTAATCTGAAAGACCCGGCCGTGCGGTCGGGTCGGAGGCGCCTGCATGGTCCTGGCAGATGTTTCGGCTACGGGTCCGCCGGAAAGACGCGACCGCGATCCGGTTTTCACGGAGGGCAGCGCTTCGCCTGGGCGCCGCTTCCTGTCGGGCGTGCAGGCTCTGGCGCGATTGCCGATCCTGCAACGCCAGCGCGACTCGGCCGTGGGCAGGAACACCGCCGGCTTTGTTTCGGGCTATCGCGGCTCGCCGCTCGGCGGCCTCGACCAGACGCTTTGGCAAAACAGCGCCGAGCTCGAAGCGCATCGCATAAAATTCCAGCCCGGCCTCAACGAGGACCTGGCCGCGACTGCCGTTTGGGGCTCGCAGCAGGTCAACCTGTTCGAGGGCGCGCTCTACGACGGCGTCTTCGCGCTCTGGTACGCCAAGGGTCCCGGAGTCGACCGCAGCATGGACGTGCTGAAACACGCCAACGCGGCGGGGACTTCGCTTTGGGGCGGCGTGCTGGCCATCGCCGGCGACGACCACGGCGCGCGCTCCTCGACCTTGCCGCACCAGAGCGAACACATGTTCGCCTCCGCCATGATTCCCGTGCTCAATCCGTCCGGCGTGCAGGACTATCTCGATTTCGGCCTGCACGGCTGGGCGATGTCGCGCTATTCCGGCTGCTGGATCGCGCTGAAGGCCACGGCCGACACGGTCGAAAGCTCGGCCGTGGTGTCGCTCGATCCCTTCCGCATCAAGTCGATCATACCCGCGGATTTCGCCCTGCCGCCCGACGGGCTGAACATCCGCTGGCCGGATTCGGCGCTGGAGCAGGAGCTGCGGCTCCAGCACACCAAGGTCTACGCGGCCATGGCTTACGCGCGGGCCAACCAGCTCGACCGCATCGTCATTGACAGCCCGCGCGCCCGGCTGGGGGTAATAACGACGGGCAAATCCTACCTCGACGTGCGCCAGGCGCTCGACGATCTCTGCATCGATGCGGCCCGCGCCGCCGAAATCGGATTGCGGGTCTACAAGGTCGGCATGAACTGGCCGCTCGATGCCGAGGGCGTGCGCCATTTCGCCGAAGGGCTCGAGGAAATTCTTGTCGTCGAGGAAAAGCGCCAGCTGATCGAATACCAGCTCAAGGAGCAGCTTTACAATTGGCGCGACGACGTGCGCCCGCGCGTGATCGGCAAATATTCCGACAAGGGCGAATGGGAATTGCCGCACGAGGAATGGCAACTCCCGGCCGCCGGCGAATTGAGCCCGGCGATCATCGCGCGCGTCGTCGCGGCGCGCATCGCGCGTTTCCACAAGGACGAGTCGCTGGCGGAAAGGCTGGCGCTGCTGAACGCGAATGAAAAAAACGCTGTCGCGCTAAAGTCCATGCCGACGCGGGCGCCGCATTATTGCTCCGGCTGTCCCCACAATACCTCGACGATGAACCTGCCCGAAGGCAGCCGGGCGCTGGCCGGCATCGGCTGCCATTACATGGCGACCTGGCTCAATCCGGAAGTCACCCAGACATTTTCGCAGATGGGCGGCGAGGGCGCCGCATGGGTTGGCCAGGCGCCCTTCACCGCGGCCCGCCACGTCTTCGCCAATCTCGGCGACGGCACCTACCAGCATTCGGGCCTGCTGGCGATCCGGCAAGCGGTGGCGGCGAAGGCGCAGATCACTTACAAGATCCTCTACAACGACGCGGTGGCGATGACCGGGGGACAGCCGGTCGAAGGCGCGCTGACCGTGCCGATGATCGCGCGGCAGCTTTTGGCGGAGAACGTCGTCCGCGTCGTCGTGGTGAGCGAGTTTCCGGAGCATTATCTCGGGACCGGCCAGCTGCCGCGCGGCGTCGATGTGCATGATCGCCATGCGCTCCAGGATGTCGAGCGGACGCTGCGCGAGATCGACGGCGTCACGGCGATCATTTACGACCAGACCTGCGCGGCGGAAAAACGCCGCCGGCGCAAGACGGGCGCTTATCCCGATCCGCCGGTGCGCGCCTTCATCAATGCCCGCGTGTGCGAAAACTGCGGCGATTGCAGCGCGAAATCGAACTGCATGTCGGTTGTTCCGATCGAGACCGCGTTCGGGCGCAAGCGTCAGATCGACCAGTCCTCCTGCAACAAGGATTTTTCCTGCGTCGAGGGATTCTGTCCGAGCTTCGTCACGGTGACGGGCGGACGGCTGCACAAGCCGAAAGGCGACAAGACGCTGGACTGGCTCGGCAGCCTGCCCGAGCCAACGCCCGCGCCGCTCATCGAGCCCTGCGGCATCCTCATCACCGGCGTCGGCGGCACGGGCGTCGTCACGCTCGGCGCCTTGATCGGCGCCGCCGCCGCGCTGGAGGACAAAGCCGTGTCCGCGCTCGACATGGCCGGCCTGGCGCAAAAAGGCGGGCCCGTCACCACCCATATCAGGATCGCCAATCACGACGAGGACTTGCACGCCACGCGTATTTCTTCGGGCGAGGCGTGCGTGCTGATCGGCTGCGACCTCGTCGTATCCGCCTCGCCGGAAACGATCTTCAAGCTGCGGCCCGGTTTTACCCGCGCCGTCGTCAACAATGATTTTTCCATCACCAGCGAATTCGTCCGCGCCTTCGCCGCGCAAGCGAAGACCGGCGACCTCAAAGCGCATGCGGACCCCACGTTCCCGGGCGAGGCGATGGAGCAGGTGATCGCCGACGCCTGTGGCGCCGGCCGCGCCGATTTCCTGCCGGCGTCGCGGCTGGCGACGGCGCTGCTCGGCGATTCCATCGCCACCAATCCTTTCCTGCTCGGCTACGCGTACCAGAAGGGCGTCCTGCCGCTGCGAGGCGCGTCGCTGCTCAAGGCGATCGAGGCGCATGGCGTCGCGGTCGAACAGAACAGCTGCGCCTTCTATTGGGGACGCCGCGCCGCGCATGATCCCGAGGCGACCGAAAAGGCCGCGGGGCTCACCAAGGCGCGGCAAGATGAGGCGCCTCTCGCGCAACGGCCGCTGCCGCAAATGGTCGATTTCCTGGCGGATGAATTGCGCGCCTATCAGAACGAGAAATACGCCGCGCGTTTTCGCGCGAAGGTCGCGATGGTCCGCTCCGCGGAAGCGCGGATCGACCCGGCGAGCGAAAATTTCTCGCGCGCTTTCGCCCTGTCTTATCACAAGCTGCTCGCCTTCAAGGACGAGTATGAAGTCGCGCGCCTTTTCACACGGCAGGAATTCCTCGACCAGATCGATGCGACGTTCGAAGGCGATTATGCGCTGACGTTTCATTTCGCGCCGCCGATCCTTTCCTCCCCCACAGCCGACGCGCCGCGCAAACGCAGCTTTGGCGGCTGGATGCTCGGGCTGCTGCGCCTTCTCTCCGCCATGCGTTTTCTCCGCGGCTCGGCGCTCGACCCATTCCGCTTCTCGCCCGACCGCCGCGCCGAGCGGGAGCTCATCGCCGACTATGAACGGATGATCGCCGAAATGATCGCCGCGCTTTCGCCGGGCAATCTCGCGCTCGCAAATGAGCTGGCGGCGCTGCCGCAACAAATTCGCGGCTATGGCCCGGTGAAGGCGCGTTATGCCGCGCAGGCGAAAAAGCGCGAAACGGAGCTGAAGCGGCGCTTTTTCGCGGCGAGCGAAAAGTCTCGCGCCGCGGAGGACGTGAAATGACGATCGAGCCACGCATCACGCTTTGCCTGTGGTTCGACGGACAGGCGGAGGAGGCTGCGCTATTTTACGTCTCGCTGTTGCCGGATTCGCGCATCGACGATATCTCGCGCGCCCCCGCCGATTATCCCGCGGGCGAGGCGGGAAAGGTCTTGCTCGTCGCATTCACGCTGGCCGGACAGAAATTCCAGGCCCTCAACGGCGGACCGCAATTCAAGTTCAACGAAGCGATCTCCATGTCGGTCAATTGCGCCGACCAGGCGGAGGTGGATCGCCTCTGGAATGCGCTCACCGAGAAAGGCGGCAGTCCCGTCCAGTGCGGCTGGCTGAAAGACCGCTTCGGCCTGTCCTGGCAGATCGTGCCCGACGCGCTGCCGCGCCTGATGCGGCAGGGCGACGCCGCGCAGGGCGCTCGCGTGTTCAAGGCGATGATGGGAATGGTCAAGCTCGATGTCGCGGCCCTCGAGCGCGCTTTTGCCGGTTAGCGAGCACCTGAGAGGAGAAACGCCATGAGCCATTACGCCGACATTTTCGTCGTTCCGGTCCCGACCCGGAACATCGAGACCTATCGCCAGCAAGCCGAGCTGTTCGTCAAGGTCTGGCGGGAGAATGGCGCCATGTCCTGTATAGAGTTCGAGGCCGATGACGCGCCCTCCGGCAAGCTCACCTCGTTTCCGCAAAGCGTCGATCTGCAGCCGGACGAAAAGGTCTTCGTCGGCATGGCGACCTATGCGTCGCGCGCCCAGCGCGACGAGGTCAACGCCAAAGCGATGAAGGACCCGCGCATGACGGGAATGACGCAGACGTTCGACGGCAAGCGCCTGATCTTTGGCGGCTTCAAGTCCTTCGTTGGCGACTGACCGGTTTACGCGGCGGCGTCGGCCACGGCTTTCGCGGTCCACAAATGTTGCGCCGCATAGGCGCGCCAGGGGCGCCAGGCTTCCGCGCGGCGCAGAAGGTCTTCGGCCGTCGGTCGCTTGCCGTCGCGATCGGCCATTGCGCGCAGCAGGCCGATATCGCTCGCCGGGAAGGCGTCGGGATCGCGCAAGAGCCGCATGGCGATATAATGCGCGGTCCAGGCGCCGACGCCGGGCAAGGCGCAAAGCTGCGCCACCGCCTCGTCGAGCGACCGCCCGGGCGCGAAAATTCGCGGATCCGCGACGACCGAGGCCGCGAGTTTCATCAGGCATTCGGCCCGGCCGCGCGGCATGCCGAGGCGCGCGGGGTCGGCGCGCGAAAAGGCTATGGGCTCTGGGAAAACATGGGTCAGGACGGGATCGGCGCAACGCAGTTTTTCACCGTATTGCGCCGTCAGTCTGCCGGCGAGGTTCGCGGCGCTGGCGACCGACACCTGCTGGCCGAGAACGGCGCGCACGGCCAGTTCGAAACCATCCCAGGCGCCGGGCAGCCGCAGGCCGGGACGGGCGGCGATGAGCGGCGCGAGCAATGAATCTTTCGCCAGATCGAACGCGACCGCATCGGGGTCGGCCGCGAGATCGAACACGCGCCGCAGCCGCGCGATGATGCTGGCGAGCGCCGAGAGTTCTGGCAGGCGAATGCTCACTTTCAGCGCGTCGCCCTTGCCCGGCTGCACGGAGAGGGTTCCATGTTCGCCCTGCATGCAGATGGTCCGGCGATAAATCTCCCCCTCGACGCATTCGACGCCGCGGATTGCGCGGGCGCGCAAAAAGGCGAGCATGGCCGGCCAGTCGTAGGGCGGCTTGTAGCGCAGCAGCAAAGTGGTCTCGCCTTGCTCGTCTTTTGAAGCGCTGGCGTAGCCAGGGCGGCGCAACGCCGTGGGCGGCCGGAGATAAAGGTCGAGAAATGTCTCGTTGAAGCGGCGCAGGCTGCCGAAGCCGGACGCCAGCGCGATCTCGGTCATCGGCAGCGACGTCTCATGGATCAGCTGCTTGGCCAGCAGGACGCGGCGCGTCTGGGCGACCGCAATGGGCGAGGCGCCGACGTGCTGGCTGAACAGGCGGCGCAACTGGCGCTCGCCTACGCCCAGCCGTTCCGCCAGGACTTCGACGGGCGCCTCGTCGAGCGCGCCCATTTCGATCAGCGCCAGCGCCTTTGAGACTGTATTGGAGGATCCGCGCCAGGCGCCGAGATCGGGCGCGGTTTCCGGCCGGCAGCGCAGGCAGGGCCGATAGCCGGCCTCCTGCGCCGCCGCGGCGCTCGGAAAGAACAGCACGTTTTCCCGGCGCGGCGTGCGCGCCGGGCAGATGGGTCGGCAGTAAATTCCGGTCGTCTTGACGGCGGTGAACAGGCGGCCGTCGAAACGCGGATCGCGGGCGCAGATCGCGCGGTAGCAGGCGTCGTGGTCGAGTTCCATCAACGCATCCTGCGCCTTTCGGTCCGCGCCGTCTCGCGGTTTTCGGACATGGTCCCCATGCGCGTCCGAAATCCGCCAGAACTCTTGACGCCTCTTGTGACACGTTTGCCGCCATGACCGAACTTAGCCTTTTCCTCGAAACCCTGGCGACGCCGACCGGCGTCATGCGCCTCATGACGGACGCAGACGGCGCCGTTCGCCTGCTCGACTGGGACGATCACGCCGGCCGGCTCGATCGCCTCCTGCGCCTGCACTGCGGCCCCGAGCGCCCTCGCGTAAAACCCCATCCCGATGTCTCGACCGCGCGGCGCGCGCTGGAAGCCTATTTCGGCGGCGATGCCGCAGCCATCGACACGCTTGCCGTCGCGACCGGGGGCGCGTCGTTCCAGCGCCAGGTGTGGGAGGCGCTGCGCAAAATCCCTGCCGGCTCCACCGCCAGCTACGGCGCGGTCGCGGCGCGGATCGGCCGGGGCAGAGCGGTGCGCGCCGTCGGCATGGCCAATAATGCCAATCCGGTGGCGATCATCGTTCCCTGTCATCGCGTGATCGGCGCGGACGGGTCGCTCACCGGCTATGGCGGCGGCCTCGATCGCAAGCTCTGGCTGCTGCGCCACGAAGGCGCGATGATCAGCGAACCGCCGTTCCGGTCAAGGCGCGCGTCACCTTCGACTCCGGATTGCGCCCGAGAGTCCGGCTGATCCATACGGCGCAGACAGTCAGCCGCGTCAGGTCGAGCCCCGTCTCTATGTTCAAGCCGTTCATCAGCCAGACCAGGTCCTCGGTGGCGAGGTTGCCGGTCGCGCCGCGCGCGTAAGGACAGCCGCCGAGGCCGGCGATCGAGGAATCGAAGATCGACACGCCCATTTCCAGCGCGGCGTACACATTGGCTGCGGCCATGCCGTAGGTGTCGTGGAAATGCCCTGCGAGTTTTGCGACGCCGATCTTGGTCGCCACGGTCTCGATCATGCGCTGCACGCCTGAGGGCGTCCCGACGCCGATGGTGTCGCCGAGACTGATCTCGTGGCAGCCGAGATCGACGAGTTTTTGCGCCACGCGCGCAACGGCGTCGGGTGTGATCGCGCCTTCATAGGGGCAGCCCAGGACACAGGAAACATAGCCCCGCACTTTTACGCCCGCCCGCGCCGCCGCCGTCATAACGGGTTCGAAACGCGCGATGGAGTCCTCGATCGAGCAATTGATGTTTTTCTGGCTGAACGTTTGCGAGGCCGACGCGAAAATCGCGGCCTCGTCGGCGCCCGCTTCGAGCGCCGCCTGAAAACCGCGCAGATTGGGCGTCAAGGCCGAATAGACGGTTTTGGGCGAGCGGCGCAGCCTTTTCAGCACCTCCGCCGCGTCGGCCAATTGCGGGATTTTCGCCGCCGAGACGAACGACGTCGCCTCGATGTGGCGACAGCCCGCATCGGCCAGCCGCTCGATCAATTCGATTTTCACTTCGGTCGAAATTGTCTGCGCTTCGTTTTGCAGCCCGTCGCGCGGACCGACCTCGACGATTTTTGCCCGCGCAGGCAAATTGGTCCTAGCGCCCGTTTGCGTCATGGTTTTTCCGCCGGCTCGAATTGCAGCAATTCGGCCTCTTCCCCGACCTGGTCGCCGACCGCGAAAAGAAAGGCTTTCACGAACCCCTCTGCAGGCGCGAAAATCGTGTGCTCCATTTTCATCGCCTCAATCACCATCAGCGGGGCGCCCTTGTCGAGGCGTGTTCCCGGCTGGGCGAGAAGGGCGGTCACGCGTCCCGACATGGGCGCCGTCAAGCCGCCGTCGCCGGCGCCTTCGCGCCCCGCGATCTGCAATGGATCAACGAAGGTCACGCTCCAGTCGCCGCCGTCGAAAAAGACCTGGCGGCCTGCGCCCGCCGGGATCACCGAGGCGCGCATCACCCGTCCGTCAATCTCCGCTTCGATGCGCCAGCTCCCGTCCTCGCGCGCTTTCGCCGCGCAAGCGGCGCCTGCGAAACGCAGGCCGAACGCCTTGCCGTGATAGGTGACGGCGACTTCGTGATCGCGGCCGCCATGCGCGAAAACCAGCACGCGGGGATCGCTGATGTTGAGCCGCCATCCGTCGCGCGCGCTCCAGGGCGAAGCGACCTGCCCTGTCTCGGATTCCGACAAAAGCTCGGCTAGAGCGGCAAAGAAAAACGCCTCGCGCGGCGGCTCGCTCTCGGGCGGAAAAAGCAACGCCTGCTGGTTCTCGATCAGGCCCGCGCCAAGTTCGGCTTTCTCGAATAAAGGACTCGCCACGAGGCGCGAAAGGAAGGCGACATTATTGGCGACCCCGGCGATTTCGCATTCGGCCAGCGCCCGCCGCATGCGCAGCAGCGCCTTTTCGCGTGTCTCGTCGTGGACGATCAATTTGGCGATCATCGGATCGTAGTAGGAGCTGATCCGGTCGCCTTCCTCGACGCCCGAATCGAGACGCACATGCGCGCTTTCCCGCGGCGTCCGCAAATGGCGCAAGGTCCCCGTCTGCGGCAGGAAACCTTTCGCCGGGTCTTCGGCATAGAGTCGCGCCTCGATTGCGTGACCCGTCGCAACGATCTGCTCCTGTTGCAGCGGCAGCCTCTCGCCGCTGGCGACGCGCAATTGCCATTCGACGAGATCGAGGCCGGTGATCAATTCCGTCACCGGATGCTCGACCTGCAGCCGCGTGTTCATCTCCAGGAAATAGAAGGCCCCGTCCGGCGCGACCAGGAACTCGACCGTCCCGGCGCCGACGTAGGAGACGGCCTTGGCCGCCTTGATCGCCGCCGCGTTCATGCGCCGTCTCTGCTCCTCATCGAGGTTCGGGGCGGGGGCCTCCTCGATGATCTTCTGGTGGCGGCGCTGCGCCGAGCAGTCGCGCTCGAACAGCGAGACGCAATCGCCGAACGCATCGCCGAAGACCTGAATTTCGACATGCCGCGAACGCGCGACGTATTTCTCGATCAGCATGTGGGCGTCGCCGAAGCTTGCCGCCGCCTCGCGCTGGCAGGACCGCAGCGCCGCGGCGAAATTTTCGCGCGACTCGACCAGCCGCATGCCCTTGCCGCCGCCGCCCGCCGAGGGTTTCAGCATGACCGGATAACCGACGCCATCCGCCTCCCTGTTCAGGCGATCAAGATCCTGGTCGTCGCCATGATAGCCGGGCGCGAGCGGCACCCCGGCCGCCTGCATCAGCTTGCGCGCCTGCGATTTCGAGCCCATGGTTTCCAGCGCCTCATACGACGGGCCGATGAAGACGATCCCGGCCTCGTCGCAGGCCGCGCGAAAGCGCGGGTTCTCAGCCAGAAATCCATAGCCCGGATGGATGGCCTCCGCTCGCGTCCGCCGCGCGGCGTCGATGATCTTGTCAATCGCCAGATAGCTTTCCTGCGGCTCCGACGCGCCGATCAGCGCCGCCTCGTCGGCGTGGCGCACATGCCTTGCGTCAGCGTCCGCTTGGGAAAACACCGCGATCGTCCAAACGCCCATTTTCCGCGCCGTCCTGATCACGCGACAGGCGATCTCGCCGCGATTGGCGATCAAAATTCTATCGAACATAATTACGATCCCGGCCGGTCATCTGATCCATGGCGGCGGCCCTTTCCCGAGGAAGGCGGCGATGCCCTCCTGCGCCTCCGGCGTCGTCCGCGCCAGCGCGATCCTGCGCGCCGTCTCGTCGATCAAGGCGCCGTCGATGGCTCGCCCGTCGATGTCGTGGACCAGCGACTTCGCCTCTGCGATCGCCTTGGGGGCGCCCTGCAACAGGTTTTCAGCGATCTTGCCAACGCGCATGTCGAGATGCTCGATTTCGACCAATTCATGCGCGATGCCGATCTCGACGGCGCGGGCGGCGGAAATGCGCTCCCCCGTCTGGAAATAGCGCAGGGCCTGGCGCGGGCCGATGGCGCGCAACACGTAAGGGCTGATCGCCGAGGGAATGAGGCCCATGCGCACTTCCGTCATTGCGAAACTGGCGTTGACCGCGGCGACGCAGATGTCGCAGGCGACGGCAAGGCCAAGGCCGCCGCCAAGCGCCTGGCCATGCACGCGCGCGATCGTCGGCTTGCTCGATTCCGCAAGCAGGCGCAGCATGGCGGCGAGGCTGCGCGCGTCATCGAAATTGCGGTCAAATCCCGCCGAGGCGGCCTCCTGCATCCAGCGCAGATCGGCCCCGGCCGAAAAGTTTCGGCCGCGTCCGGCAAGGACGATCACGCGCACGCCCGCGTCTTCCACCAGGGCGCCGAGCGCGGCGGTCAGATCGCGGATCAGCCGCGCGTCGAAGGCGTTGTGGACATCGGGACGATTCATCCAGATCGTGGCGACGCCGCCGTCCTGTTCGATTTCAATTGTCGCGTAAGCCATGGACCCTTTCCGCCTCACATCCTGAAGACCCCGAAACGGGTCTCTTTCGGCGGCGCATTGAGCGCCGCCGACAGCGACAGGCCCAGCACGCGCCGGCTCTGCGCCGGATCGACAACGCCGTCGTCCCACAGCCGCGCCGTAGCGTAATAGGGACTTCCCTGCGTCTCGTATTGCTCCCGGATCGGCGCGCGAAAAGCCTCTTCGTCCTCCGCGCTCCACGACGCGCCCTTGGCTTCGATGGAGTCGCGGCGCACCGTCGCCAGCACGCTCGCCGCCTGTTCGCCGCCCATCACCGAAATGCGGCTGTTGGGCCACGACCACAGGAAGCGCGGCGAAAAGCCGCGTCCGCACATGCCGTAATTTCCCGCGCCGAAGGAGCCGCCGATCAGCATGGTGATCTTCGGAACTTGCGTCGTCGCGACGGCCGTCACCAGTTTCGCGCCGTCCTTGGCGATGCCGGAATTCTCGGCCTTGCGGCCAACCATGAAGCCGGTGATATTCTGCAGGAAAACCAAGGGAATGCCGCGCTGCGAGCAGAGCTCGATGAAATGCGCGCCCTTCTGCGCGCTTTCGCCGAAGAGTATGCCGTTGTTGGCGAGGACGCCCACGGGAACGCCATGCAGCTGGGCGAAGCCCGTCACCAGCGTCGCCCCGTAGCGCGCCTTGAATTCGTCGAAACGCGATCCATCGACGATGCGCGCCAGCACTTCGCGAACGTCGTAACTCTTGCGCCAGTCGGTCGGGACGACGCCGTAGAGCTCGTCGGGATCGTAGAGCGGCGCCTCGCCCCCGCCGAGCGGCAGGGCGACGGTTTTCACGCGATTGAGGTTGGCGACGATGCGCCGGGCGATGGCGAGCGCATGCGCGTCGTCTTCGGCGAGATGGTCGGCGACGCCGGACAGGCGCGTATGCACGTCGGCGCCGCCGAGCTCTTCCGCCGTGACCACTTCGCCGGTGGCGGCCTTCACCAGCGGCGGACCGCCGAGAAAGATCGTGCCCTGGTCGCGCACGATCACGGTTTCGTCGGACATGGCCGGCACATAGGCGCCGCCCGCCGTGCACGACCCCATCACCACCGCGATCTGCGGCACGCCCTTGGCCGACATGTTGGCCTGGTTGTAGAAGATGCGGCCGAAATGATCGCGATCGGGAAAGACCTCGTCCTGCATCGGCAGGAAGGCGCCGCCGGAATCAACGAGATAGATGCAGGGCAGGAAATTCTGCTCGGCGATTTCCTGCGCCCGCAGGTGCTTTTTCACCGTGAGCGGATAATAGGTCCCGCCCTTCACGGTCGCGTCATTGGCGATGACCATGCATTCGACGCCCTCCACCCGGCCGATTCCGGCGATCAGGCCGGCGGCGGACGCCGCGCCGTCATAAAGGCCAAAGGCCGCCAGCTGGCCGATTTCGAGGAAGGGCGAACCCGGGTCGACCAGCGCGTCGATCCGCTCTCGCGCGAGCATCTTTCCGCGCGCCCTGTGCCGCGCCTGCGCCTCGGCGCCGCCGCCGAAACGCGCCAGGGCCAGCCTGGCGCGCAAGTCGGCGACAAGCGCGCGCATGGCCGCGTCATTGGCGCGAAAAGCGTCCGAACGCGGAGCGATCGAGGATTTCAGCACCTGCATCAGCCCGTTTCCGCCATGAGTTCGCGACCGATCAGCATGCGGCGGATTTCCGATGTTCCCGCGCCGATTTCATAGAGCTTGGCGTCGCGCCACAGCCGGCCGGCGGCGACGTCGTTGGTGTAGCCGACGCCGCCGAGCGCCTGGATGGCCTCGCCCGCGAGCCACGTCGCCTTCTCGGCCGAATAGAGGATCGCCGCCGCCGCGTCCTTGCGCAGTTTTCGCGAATGCTCGCCCCGATCGCAGGCCTGCCCCAGGGCGTAGACATAGGCGCGGGTCGCCTGCCAGGTCGCGTACATGTCGGCGAGCTTTCCCTGCATGAGCTGGAAGTCGCCGATTTTTTGTCCGAACTGCCGCCGCTGGTGCATGTAGGGCAGCACCACATCCATGCAGGCCGCCATGATGCCGAGCGGGCCGCCGCACAGAACGGCGCGCTCGTAATCGAGGCCCGACATCAGCACTTTCGCGCCGTGGCCCACGCCGCCGAGCACGTTTTCCGCCGGGATCTGGCAATTGTCGAAGAACAGCGGAAAAGTGTTCGAACCGCGCATGCCGAGCTTGTCGAGATGGGCGCCATGGGTGAAGCCGGCGAAGGCCTTTTCGACGATGAAGGCGGTCATGCCTTGCGCGCCGGCCTGCGGATCGGTCTTGGCGTAGACCACCAGCACGTCGGCGTCGCCGCCGTTGGTGATCCACATCTTGGAGCCATTGAGGATGAAATTCCCGTCCCGGCTGTCGGCGCGCAGCCGCATGGACACGACATCCGAGCCCGCCTCGGCTTCCGACATGGCGAGAGCGCCGACATGGTCGCCCGAAATCAGCTTGGGCAGAGTGCGCGCCCTTTGCTCCGGCGAGCCGTTGCGCCGGATCTGGTTGACGCAGAGGTTGGAATGCGCGCCGTAGGACAGGCCGACCGAGGCGGAGGCGCGGGAAATTTCCTCCATCGCGACGATATGGGCGAGATAGCCCATGTTCGCGCCGCCGAATTCTTCAGGCGCCGTCAGCCCGAGCAGGCCGAGGGCGCCGAATTTCCGCCACAGGTCGGCGGGAAAGAGATTGTCGCGGTCGATCTTTTCCGCTCGGGGCGCGATTTCCCTGGCCGCGAAATTGCGCACGGTTTCGCGCAGCATGGCGATTTCGTCGCCGTGATCGAAGTCGAGGCTCGGAACGATCATGTTTCCCCCGGCCAATTTTTTCGCGCCGACTCAAGATCACGTCGGTTTCTGCTTTTGCTGGAATATTGGCTTGGACTGCCCTCCCGGTCAAACAGGCCTTCAGTCGAAGCGCGGCGGCCGCTTCTCGATGAAGGCCGACACCGCCTCCGCGTGCTCCGGCGTTTTATGCGCGATTGCCTGGAGCGCCGCCGACAGCTCGAGCAGGCTGTCGAGCCGCGCGTGCTGGCCCTCGCGCAAGAGCCTCTTGGTCAGGCGCAGCGCGGGGCCGGGGTTGGCGGCGATCCGTTTCGCCAGCGCATAAGCCTCCTCCATCAGCCGTTCGGGTTCGACGACAGCGCTGACCAGACCGCAGCGCAGGGCCTCGTCGGCGCTGACAGTGTCGCCGGTGAAGGCCATTTCGGCGGCCTTCGACATGCCGACGACGCGCGGCAGGAGCCAGGCGCCGCCGTCGCCGGGGATGATGCCCAGCTTGACGAAGCTTTCGGCGAATTTGGCGCTTTTCGCGGCGATGCGGATGTCGCACATGCAGGCGAGGTCGCAGCCGGCGCCGATCGCCGGCCCGTTGACGGCGGCGATGACAGGCGTGTCGAGTTGCTGCAAGGCCAGCGGCAGGCGTTGTATGCCGGCCCGGTATTCCTCGGCTATGGCCGTTGCGGCAATGCCCTGTTCAGCAAAGCGGCGCATGTCCTTGACATTGCCGCCGGAGGAAAAGGCGGAGCCGCCGCCGGTCAGGACGACGACCTTCACGCTCAAATCCGCCTGAATGCGCGCGATGGCGTCGAGGAACTCGTCGACGGCGCTGTTGCCCGTCAGGGGATTGCGCGTTTCCGGCTGGTCCATCGTCAAGGTCACGATGGCGCCATCTTGCTCGTATTTCAGAAAACGCGACATGGGTTCCGCCTGCAGGCAATTTGTTCGACGCAAGCATAGGCTCATTTTATCGCTTCGGTCGAACCTGTGCTTCAGAGCGCCTCGAGCGCCAGGGCGACGCCCTGCCCGCCGCCGATGCACAGCGTGACGATCCCTCGCCGCAGGTTTTCGCGCCGCATCGCATGGAGGAGCCGCGTCGTCAGGATCGCCCCGGTCGCGCCGATCGGATGGCCGTGGGCGATGGCGCCGCCCTCGACATTGACGATATCCTCGGCGATCCCGAGTTTTTGCAGGATCGCTAGCGCGACGACTGCGAAAGCCTCGTTGATCTCGAAACGCTCGACCTCGCCGAGCCGCCAGCCCGCCCGCTCGACGGCCTTCAACACCGCCGGAACCGGAACCAGGCCGAACATTCCAGGCTCACCGGCGACAATCGCGAAGCCGGCCAGCCGCGCCATGGGCGTCAGGCCGCGCGCTTCGGCGAAGGCGCGGTCGGCGACGATCATGGCGCTCGCGCCGGAGTTGAGGCCGGGCGCATTGCCGGCGGTGATCGCGCCGTTTTCGCGAAAGGCGGGGCGAAGTTTCGTCAGCGCCTCGAGCGTCGTGTCCGGCCGCGGCGCCTCGTCCACGTCGAAAAGCGCGGCGCCTTTGCGGCCGCCGATCTCGACGGCGGCGATTTCCTCGACAAACTTCCCCGCCTCCCGGGCGGCGACGAAACGCTGTTGCGAGCGCAGGGCGAAACGGTCCTGGTTCTCGCGAGACAATTGCGCATGAGTGACGAGATCCTCGGCGTGCCAGCCCGAATGTTTTCCGGAAAAGGCGTCCTCGAGTTCGTCGCGCAGCATGGCGTCGTGGATTTCCGCCGAGCCCATGCGATAACCGAAGCGCGCGCCGTCCATCAGATAGGGCGCGCGCTCCATGCTCTCCATGCCGCCGGCGATGGCGATGGCGATCTCGCCGGTCAGGATCTGCTGCGCGGCGGTGACGATGGCCTGGGCGCCGGAGCCGCAGACGCGGTTGACCGTCATGGCTGGAACGCCAACCGGCAGGCCGCCGCCGAGCGCCGCTTGCCGCGCGGGATTCATCCGCCCTCCCGCCTGCACGACATTGCCCATGACGACGCTCTCGATGGCGGCGCGGTCCAGCCCCGAGCGCTTCAGCGTCTCGCGCACGACGCTCGCGCCGAGAGCCGAGGCCGTCACATTCCTGAGCGCGCCGTTGAAGGCGCCGATGGCGGTGCGCGTCGGATGGCACAAAACGATGTCGCGGCTCATCATGGCGAGGCCCCCAATGCAAAAACGCGTTAGATCCGATAGCGCGCGGCAGGATGCTCCTGGCGGAAATTCGGCGTCATCGCCTTGCGCGCCGCCGCGTAATTCTCCCACTGGCCGATTTCCGGCAGCGGCGGAATGGTGATGGCTTCGCCGCGGTCGAAGCCGACCAGCGCGGCGTCGACCAGCTCTTCCACCGCCATCATGCCGGGAATCGAATCCGCAGGGATCCCCGAGCGCTGGAAGATCTCGGTGCGGGTCGCGGCGGGCAGGACCGCCTGGACATAGATTCCCCTCGGCCCGAGTTCGGACTGCAGCGACTGCGAAAATGTCAGCACATAGCTCTTGGTCGCCGCATAGATCCCCGGCATGAGCTCGGGCGCGAGCGCCACCACCGAGGCGATGTTGACGATCGCGCCGCGCCCTTCGGCCAGGAAGCGCGGCGCGACGGCGCCGGCAAGCCGCGTCACCGCGATCACGTTGAGACGGATGAGTTGCTCCATCGCATCGAGATCGGCGCCGGCGAAACCACCCTTCAACGCGGCGCCGGCGTTGTTGACGAGCACGCCGATGCGCGCATCGTCGCGCAGCCGCGCCTCGACGGCGGCAAGCTCCGTCGGCGCCGTCAGATCGGCCGGCACGACGTCAATGGCGACGCCCGTCGCGGCGCGCAGGCGGCTGGCCGCGGATTCCATGCGATCCCGATCGCGCGCGACCAGCACCAGATCGTGGCCTCGGCGCGCGAAACGATCGGCATAGGCGGCGCCAATCCCCGAGGAAGCGCCGGTAATCAGGATTGCCTTCAGGCGATGATCGGCCATGTTGAGCTCCTTTCTCTGGCTGAATTACGATAGGTCCGAACCGCGTTGCTTGCCCGCGCGCCGCACCTCGTAAGCTTTGACATTGGCGTAGGCGATCCGCAGCAGCGAACGGCCGCAGCCCTTGCCGGCGGCGCGCTTGAGCATGTCGCCAAGGATGGCGTCGCCCTCGACCGGATGGCCGGCTTCGAGATCGCGCAACATCGAAGCGGTCATCGGCGAACCGGGCGCGGTCAGCGCGGCGCGCGCCATCTTGCGGAAGTCTTCGCGCGGCTCGCAACCATTGGACGTGGCGATCGCCGCGCATTCGTCGAGGAGCCCGAGCGCGAGATCGGCGGCGCCGGCTGTGACGATCTCGCCGATCGAGGCCCGCATCAGGCAGGTGATGGCGGCGGCCGAGGCGAGGAAAACCCATTTTTCCCACATGTCCTGCTGGATCGCGAGGCTCGGCAGGCACTCGAAACCGGCGTTCGACAATTGGTCCGAGATGGCGGCGATGCGCGCGGACGCCCCGCCCGCGAGTTCGCCGAACGACAATTTGTGGAGATCGTTGAGATGCAGGATCGTCCCATCGTCGGCGCGGGTCGCCGAGATCATGCACAGGCCGCCGATGACCTTTTCGCCGCCAAACCGGCCCGCCAGCGCGTCGAGATGGCGCATGCCGTTGAGTAGCGGCAGGATGGTGGTCGCCGGAGCGACGGCCGAAGCGAAGGATTGCATCGCGCCATCGAGGTCATAGGCCTTGCAGCTCAAAAGGATGAGATCGAAAGCCCCGGCGATGCCTTCCGCCAGGACTGTCGGCGGCGACGGCAGGCGGATATCGCCGCAACGGCTTGCAATGACCAGCCCGGTTTTTTGCAATGCGGCGGCGCGCGAGGGCCGCACGAGAAACGTCACGTCCCGGCCGGCCTGCAACAGCCGGCCGCCGAAATAGCCTCCGACCGCTCCGACGCCTACGACGAGAATTCGCATGCCGCGCCTTTCTCCAGGTTCGAGCGGGCCACCGGCCCTCTCGCCGAAAACTTCAGTTCCGCGCCCCGGTTTCGTCGTCGCGCCGGCCGATGAAATGGACCGAGATCGGCTCGCCCGGAATATCCCGGGCCATGAGAGCGGTGAAATGCAGCGGCGTGCAGGCCTTCACCGCCTCGAGGATCGAGGCGCGCACCGCCTCGGCGGACGCGCCGCGCCCTGCCTTGACGTAGGTGATGCGGGGCGGCCAAAGCACCGAGCCGCCGCTGTTGAAGCCGAACCGCAGCGTGACCTCGACCGTATCGCCGCGCGGCGGCAGAGGCGGCGACCAGCAATTCGCCAATTGCCGCGCCGCCTGTCTGGGCAAGGCGATGGGCTTGTCGTCACGCTGGGACTGGCCATCGGGCTTGCCGGCTTGGGGCTTGCTCTCCGGCTTGGCGGATAACGCCTTGTCGATGGTGATGGTCATGCCTCCCGGCAAGGGCGGCATGTCGAGCGGGGGCGACCTTCCGAGAGAGGACGGCGCGGAGTTCCGGCGGCAAGGCCGGCTCCAGCGGCTCCAGCGGCGCGGGCGCAGTTTGGGGATTGATCGCCCGGTTTTGCGGCAGCAGCAGCCAGAACGGCGCCCGCCTGTGAAAGTGGTGATGCGCCGGCGGGCGTTGCAAGGCCAAGGCCGGCCCGCAAGGCGCCATGAGCGACGACGCCGCCAATAGCGCCGCCGCCACCCGCGCAATTGCCTTGAGCCGGGAAAGGGGCATGAGGACTTCGACCTGGACGGAAGCGAAAAAGGATCGTTTCGCCTGGCTGAGATATTTAGGCGCGCGGGCCCGATTGCAAGTCGAACCACCAACCGGCAGACCTTGGACGCCGCCGGCGCCGCAAGCTTCCGGCGCCCTTCTTGCTTCATCGTTCTTGCCGGGTGGCGGACGGGAGCAAAAATATGAACGAGATCATCAACTTCCATCGCAAGAAACTGGAAATTCTTGGCGATGCCGTGGAGGCGGCCGAGGCGACGCTGGCGCGGCGGAGGGCCGAGATGGACAGGCTCAAGCGCAGCGACGCGCCTTATGCGGACGTGGTGAAGGCGTCGATCGCACTGGACGGAGCGGTCCTCGCCTGTCGAAAAAGCGCGGAAACGCTGGCGCGGTTCAGCGCCGCCGGGAGCGCGCCGGAACTGATGGGCGCCGTCCCGGACCCCTGCGGAAGCCCGGCGCAAGTCATTTCGCTGACAAGGTGATCATATCGCTGGCGAGATGATCATTTGCCCGGCGCGATGAGCGACTGCGCGGCGGCGCGCGCGTTGCGATGGCCGTAGAGCAGGTAGATCGCCATGCCGATGACCAGCCAGATGATCAAGCGCGCCCAGGTCTCCCAGGGCAGGCTCGCCATCAGGCCGAGGCACGCGAGGATGCCCAGCGCCGGCAGGGCGGGAGAGCCGGGAACCCGGAACGGGCGCACCAGTTCGGGTTGCGACCGCCGCAGGTGGATGACGGCAAAACAGACCAGCGCGAAGGCGGAGAGCGTGCCGATGCTGACCATTTCGCCGAGCAGGCCGATCGGGAAAAACCCCGCGGTGAGCGCGACGATCACCCCGAGCGCGACCTGGCTCACCCAGGGCGTGCGAAAGCGCGGATGCAGCCTTGCAAAAAATTTAGGCAGCAACCCATCCGACGCGATGGTGAAGAGAATGCGGGTCTGGCCGAACAGCAGCACAAGGATGACGGTCGTCAGGCCGGCCAGAGCCGCGAACTTGACCAGGAGCGCCAGCCAGGGCAGGCCGATAGCGTCGATGGCGACGGCGATCGGATCGGGCGTGTCGAGGCGCGGGTACGGAACAAGGCCGGTTATGACGGCGGCGACGGCGATATAGAGCGCGGTGCAGACGGTCAGGGCGCCGATCAGGCCGATCGGGACGTCGCGCTGCGGCGAATGGGCCTCCTGCGCCGCGGTCGACACCGCGTCGAAGCCGATATAGGCGAAAAACACCACGGCCGCGCCGCGAAAAATGCCGCTCCAGCCGAAATGGCCGAATTCGCCGGCGTTTTGCGGAATGAAGGGCGTCCAGTTGGCCGGCGCGACGTGAAGTCCGCCGACCACGATCACCGTCACGACGACGGCGAGCTTGAACCCCACCATGACATTGTTGACCCGCGCCGATTTGCGCGTGCCGCGCACGAGAAGCCCCGTGACGAGAAGCACGATCGCCGCCGCCGGGACATTGAACAGGCCCGTCGCCCCCGCGCCCTGCACAACCGAGCCGTGCAGGGCGGCGCCGTAGGGCGCGGCATATCGCGCCGGCAACGCCAGTCCGAGGCTCGCCAGCAGGCTGACGAGATAGCCGGACCATCCGACGGCCACCGTCGCGGCGCCCATCGCATATTCCAGCACCAGGTCCCAGCCGATCATCCAGGCGAAAATCTCGCCGAGCGTGGCGTAGACATAGGAGTAGGTGCTGCCGGCGACGGGAATGAGCGCCGCGAGTTCGGCGTAGCAAAGCGCGACAATGGCGCAGGCCACGCCCGCGAGCGCGAAGGACAGGACGATGGCCGGTCCCGCATAGCGCGCCGCCGCCGCGCCCGTCAGGACGAAAATGCCGGCGCCGATGATCGCGCCCACGCCCAGGCTCATCAGCGAAAACGGCCCGAGGCTGCGCTCGAAGCCCTGGCCGCTTTTGGCGTCGCTGGAGGCAGAAAGTTCTGCGACGGTTTTTCGCGTGAAACAAGAATGGCGCACTTCGACCTCGCCTGAAACCCTGTGCACTCTCGCAGGAGAAATTCGCCTTGGCTATCGAATTTCAGCGCGACCCTCGCAGGCGCGGGCGCCGAACGGCCGCGGATGAATACCGCGTGTCACGCCTTTTTCTTGCGCGTGACCGCGGCCTTGCGCGCGGAGGCAGGGCGCGCGGAGGCGGAGCGCGCGGAAGCGGAGCGCTCGGCCGCCGGCCGCGACGCCGAGGCTTCGCCGCCAATGGCGCCGCCGCGATGCGAAGCTGGATGGCCGGCGCGGGCGCCGCGACCGGAGCCGCCCGGCTTCTTACCGCCGCCGTCGTCCTTGTTGACGGTCGCCCAGGCCCGCCGCTCCGCTTCCTCGGCGGGAACGCCGCGATCTTCGTAACCCGCCTCGATATGCTCGGCCTTGCGGATCTGCTTGTCGGTATATCTGGATTTGTCGCCCCGGGGCATGTGTCCGCTCCTGTTTCGAAAGAAACGGACAACATTCGCCAATCCTGGCAGTTCCGGCTTCAGGACTTCCGGCCGGGCAACGGAAAGCGCCGCGAGCTCAAAACCTGGCCGCCGCCTCGAGCATCATCGCGGCGTTGTCGGCGAGTTGCGCTCCGCTGATCGGCTTGCGCAGCAGGATGACGGCGCCGCTGACCCTCTTGCCGACCGTCAGGGTCGCCGCGTCGCCGGCGTAGCCGGTCAGCAAGATCGCCGGCAGGCGGGGCTTGCGGTCCTGGATCGCGCGGATCAAGGCGACGCCATCGGTCCCCGGCATCGAAAGGTCGGTAATGACGAGGTCCACCGATTCGCCCGCGTCAAACATTGCGAGGGCGGCGACGCCGCTCTCCGCCTCGACGATATGATAACCCCTGTCGGCAAGTTCGTGCGCGAGCACATGCCGGACGACTTTTTCGTCGTCCACCAGCAGGACGCAAGGCTGGCCCGAAGCGGTCGAAACCGGCGCGTCCATCGGGAGCGCGGCCGCCTCGGGGACAGGACCCGCCACCGGAAGCCACAGCGTGACCCTGGTTCCGAACCCGAGCCTGCTTTCCAGCTTGAGGCCGCCCCTGGACTGTTCGGCGAAGCCGCGCGCCATCGGCAGGCCCAGGCCCGTTCCCTTGCCGACCTCCTTGGTGGTGAAAAACGGCTCGGTGGCGCGCTTTATCGTCGCTTCGTCCATCCCCGAGCCGGTGTCGGAGACGGTCAGGCGCAGATAGGCGCCGGGCGCGAGGCTCGTGGAATGGCCGGCGCCGGTGATCGTCTCCACCCTGGCGGAAAAGATGATCGTCCCGGCGTCGCCAATGGCGTCGCGGGAATTGGTGGCCAGGTTGACCAGCACCGCCTCGAGTTGCCCCTTGTCCGCCAGCGCCGGCTGCAACGCGTCGGCGAGGTCGAGTCGCACTTCGATGTTCGCGCCGAGCGTGTGCGTCAGCACTTCACGCAAGTCCTGCAGCAGCGCCGCGACGTCGATCGGCTGGGCCTTCAGCAGGTCGCGACGCGCCAGCGCGAGCAGGCGGCGGGTGATCGAGGCGCCGCGGAAAGCCGCGTCTTCCAGCATCCTCGCGTATTTCCGCACTTTTTCCGGATCATTTCCGTATCGCCCGATGAGGCTGGCGCAGCCGGCGACGCCCTGGACGATATTGTTGAAATCATGCGCCACGCCGCCCGCGAGCTGGCCGAGCGCGCTCAGCTTCTCGGCCTGCGCCATCATCTCCTGGCGGCTGAGGTCGGTCACGACGAGGCAATGCAACGGCTCGCCCTCGAAATCCATGGGCGCGGACGAAATCTGGGTGGGCAGCACGCCGCCGTCGGCCCCGATCAGCCGGACGGACAGGACTTCGAGCCTGGACCTGGTGAACAGGCAATTCAGCGTCGCCACCTCGTCTTCATGCGCCAGCGCCGTGATCAGGGTCCCGACCAATCGCTCGCGCGGACGTCCGACCATGCGGGCGAATGCGGCGTTGCAATAGAGGATGAGGCCGTCGGACGAAACCGTGACGGCGCCTTCCGACATTTGCTCGACCAGCAGCCGATAAGGCTCCGACGCGCCTTTCAAGGTGTAGACGGCGGGGGCTTCCTGGCCATCGACGACAATCGCGTCGACCTCGCCGGCGCGAATGGCGCGCAGCATGTCCTCGGCTTCAGCCAGTTTTCCGCGCAGCGTTTCCAGTTCTTGCGGCGAGACCTGGGCGACTTCCGTCATGGTCAGGCCACGCTGAACATGGAGATGAGGCGTTGCCTGTCGGACATGTCGCCGAACAGCAACCGGACAGGCCGCGGAATTGAGCGGATCAACGTCGGCGACACCACGACATTGGAAGGCTGCGCCCTTTCGGGATGCTCGTAGAGATCGACGATTTCAAGATCGTAGCCGCCAATGAGCTCGCTCTCGCAAAACGCGCGCACATTGGCGACCGCGCGCAGCGAGCGTGGCGTGATCCCCGTGACGAACAAGGTCAGGGAATAGCGGATTTCACTCATTGCGCCTCCCCCGGCTGGGCCGGCTTTCATGCGCTCGCAAGCGGGCGAATGTCCAACCCTACCAGAACGCGCTCTTCGTTCGAGAGGTCCCCGATTATTTTCTTGATCGGCTCGGGCAACCGGCGAACCAGGGTGGGAATGGCCAGGATCTGGTCGCCTTCGGCCAGTTGCGGCTGCTCCATCAGGTCGATCACCTCGATCGTGTAGCGCCCTTCGAGATGCTCGGCGCAGATCCGGGTCAGGTTCCTGATCGCCCGGATCGACTTGTCGGTCTGGCCCGCAACGTAAAGCCGAAGGTTCCAATGTTCCTCCGGCGCGGCCGCAACGGATTCTGACTCGGCGTTCATGGGATTCCTGCCAGGTTGGCGTCGGCGCCGGTTGCAATCCCGAACAATTGCACGCCGGACTTGGTGATCTTCATCAGCCGCATGTCCGCGGAATGGTCCATGCCGCGTGATTTGACGACATGGAGATAGCGCACGAGTTCCGTCCCCACGCGCCGGTTTTCCACCATCAGCCAGCTGTCCATGATCGACGATACGGCGACGCCCGTGTCCTCCTCCGTAGCGTTTTGCAAGGTGGTGAACAAAGCCGTCACGCCGATCGATTTCAGATAGTCGATCAGCCGCAGCAACATGCCCTGGGTCTGGAGCAATGAGCCCGATGACAGCAGGGCCGAAAGCGGATCGATTACCGCCACATCCGGCCGGAATTCCTCGATTTCCTTCAGCATCAGGGCCAGATGCGCCTCGAGGCCCTGCAGGCTCGGCCGCGCCGCATGGAAGCGCAGCAAGCCCGCGTCGATCCAGCGTTGCAGATCCATGCCGATCGAGCCCATGTTGCGCGTCAGCTGGCTCGGACTCTCCTCGAACGAAAACAGCACGCAGCGCTCGCCGCGGGCGCAAGCGGCATCGGCGAAATGCGCGGCGATGCTGGTCTTTCCCGTGCCTGCGCCGCCGCCGAGCAATATGCTCGACCCCTTGAAATAGCCCTTGCCTTCGAACATCGCGTCGAGGCTGGCGACGCCGGTCGCGACGCGCTCGCGCGAGGCGATCTGGGCGAGCCCCAGCGAGGTGACCGGCAGCACGGTGATGCCGTCGCGATCGATCAGGAAGGGATATTCATTGGTGCCGTGCGTCGAGCCGCGATATTTCACGACGCGCAGGCGGCGTGTCGAGGATTGCTCGGAGACCCGGTGATCGAGCACGATCACGCAATCGGAGATATATTCCTCGACGCCGTGGCGCGTCAGGCTGCTGTCGCCGCGCTCGGCGGTGACGACCACCGTGAGATGGCGTTCCTTGAACCAGTTGAACAGGCGGCCGAGCTCCGAGCGCACGATGGCGACGTTCGGAATGCCGGCGAACAACGTGTCGATGCTGTCGAGCACGACGCGCCGGGCGTCCACCTTCTTGATCGCGTAGGAGAGGCGAACGAACAGGCCCTCGAGATCGTATTCGCCGGCCTCCTCGATTTCATGCCGGTCGATATGGACGTGGTCCATGGCGATCAGGCCGCGCGCCGCGAGATCGGGCAGATTGAAGTCGAGCGAGGCGACATTGGCGCCGAGGTCGGCGATCCGCTCGTCGAAGGACACGAACACGCCGGGCTCGTTGCAGTCGAGCGCGCCCTTCACCAAAAAGGTCGTCGCCAGCAGGGTCTTGCCGCAGCCGGCGCCGCCACAGACGAGAGTGGGCCGGCCCGCCGGCAGGCCGCCGCCGGTGACTTCGTCCAACCCTCTTATCCCGCTCGATGTTTTCGGCAGATATGGCATTTAAAAGCTCGCCCGAACGCACGTTAGCGTGATGATGAAATGATCGCATGACCCAACGGCGACGCTCACGACACGCAAGTTTTGTCCTTTTAAAAAAAACGTCAAGTCATCTTTGATCGTTCGCGAAGGAAAAGGCGCCCGGCCCAAGCTCTGGCGACATCAAAACAAATTCGCGTCCGTCTCGATCGTATTCACCGTATCAAACGCGAATGCGCGGCGGAACAAAGCCAAGCCCAAAATGTTCAGTCTTGAAAGGCTGGAGGACAAATTGGTCGGCCATTGCGTTTGGGCCATTCCCGAAGGTTATATACCAAGCGAAAGCGTCAGCGATTGCCACGATCTTGTATCCCATGAGGCGGCGTGCATCCTGAATGCTGGCGAGGTTGAGGCATCCATCGAGATAATGCTTTATTTCGAAGATCGCGGACCGCGGGGTCCCTATAAGTTCAAAGTCGAGGCGCAACGCACGCGCCACCTTCGTTTCAATGACTTGAGCGATCCCGAGCCTGTTCCGAGGGATTGCTCCTATTCTTCCCTGTTTCGCTCCGACGTTCCGATCGTCGTGCAGCACACGCGTCTCGACTCCCGCGGTCATCTCGCGCTCCTGAGCACGATCGCCTTTCCGGTCGAAACATGATCCTCGCCGGAGCACGCCCATGACTTCAAGACAGGCAAAGCGCACCGTCGTCGTCACCGGCGGATCGGCCGGCGTCGGCCGCGCCACCGCCCAAATGTTTGCGCTCGCCGGCGATGATGTCGGCCTGATCGCGCGCGATCCGGTCGCGCTCGAGGAGACGCGGCGCGAATTGCAGCAACTCGGCGTCAAGGTCGCCGCCGAGCCTGCCGATGTCGCCGACGCCGACGCCGTCTTCGCCGCCGCCGAACGCATCGAACAGCAACTCGGGCCGATCGACGTCTGGATCAACGACGCCATGGAGACGGTGTTTTCGCGCGTCGTCGACATGAGCCCGGCCGAATTGCATCGCGTTACCGAAGTCTGCTATTTCGGCTGCGCGCATGGTTCGATGGCGGCGCTCAAATCGATGCGGCCGCGCGGAAAAGGCCGCATCATCCAGGTCGGCTCGGCGCTGGCCTATCGCGGCATACCCTTGCAATCCGCCTATTGCGCGGCGAAACACGCCATTCGCGGATTTACCGATTCGCTGCGCTCCGAACTGATCGCCGAGCGTTCCGCGATCCAGGTGACGATCGTCGAATTGCCCGCGGTCAACACGCCGCAATTCGACTGGGCGCGCGCTCATATCGAGAATACGCCCCGGCCGATGGGTCGGCCGATCGAGCCCGAGGTCGCCGCCGAAGCGATTTTCCGCGCCGCGCACGCTTTTGGGCGGGAATACTGGCTCGGCGTCCCGACTTTCCTGACCATTCTCGGCAACAGCCTGCTGCCCGGCGTGCTCGACCATTATCTGGCAAGGACCGCCGTGACCGGACAGCAGACGCGCAGGAGGCTGGCGCCCGGCCGGCGCGACAATCTCGAGCGCCCCGTCACCGACCTGCACCGCACGCGCGGCTCATTCAGCGGCGAAGCCGCCAATCACGCGCCGCTGGTCGATGGCGGACTGGCGCGCGTCGGCGCGGTCGCCGCAGTCGCGCTCTCCTCCTTCGCCGCGGGAACGCTGCTCGCGCGGCGACGACGCAGATAGTCAGAGGGCGTTCTGACGCGCCATGTCCCTGATCCGGTCCGCCGTGCGGCAGGCGATGGCCTGGATCGTCAGCGAAGGGTTGACGCCGCCGACCGTCGGAAACACCGAGCCGTCGCAAATCCACAGATTGGCGATGTCCCAGGATCGGCAATCAGCATCGACCACGCTGGTCGCGCGATCGAAGCCCATGCGCGCGGTGCCGTTGAGGTGGCAGGTGTCGTCGGTCTCGTCCCAGATCGCGCTGGCGCCGGCGGCCTCGAGCGCCTGGCGCATGAAGCCGAGCGCGTGGCGGATCAGCCGCCTGTCATTGTCGCAATAGGACCAGGTCACGCGAGGAATCTTCAGGCCATACTGGTCGAGTTCATCGGACAGCGTGACGCGATTGCGCTCCTGCGGCAGGCATTCGCCGACAATTTTCAGCCCGACCTGATGATTGTATTTTTCCATCTCGTCGAGCAGCCGCTGGCCCCACAGCCCGCGCTTGACTTGCGCGCCCGCCCAGACCACCGGCAGCGGCCCCTGGCTCATGTAGCTGTAGCCGCCGAAGAAATCCTTGCCCTCGTCGGCATAGTTCCAGTGCTCGGTGATCGCCAGCGACGGCGGGCCCTTGTAGCTGCGGATCTCGCTTTTCGTCTCGCCCCACACCGCCTGGTTGGACTGCACCATCAGGTTTTTGCCGACGAGGCCGGACGAATTGGCGAGGCCGTCGGGGAAACGTCCGCTGGCGGAATTGAGCAAAAGGCGCGGCGTTTCGATGGCGTAGCCGGCGATGACGACATTGCGCGCGCGCTGGAAACGCCAGCGCCCGTCACGAAAATAAGTCACCCCCGTGGCGCGGCCCGCGCTGTTGTGCTCGATGCGGCCCACCATGGCGAGATCGCGGATTTCGGCGCCGGCGGCGAGCGCGCGCGGCAGCCAGGTGTTGAGGACGCTCTGCTTGGCGTTGGTCGAACAGCCGATCACGCACATGCCGCGATAGACGCAAGGGGGCGCGGGGCCGCGTGGCGCCGACAGGGTGGCGAGCGGCGTCGGCGTCCAGTCGATGCCCAAAGCCTCGGCGCCTTCGGCGAGCGCCAACGCCGCCGCGTTGAGCTCGTGCGGCCGGTAGGGATAGCGCGGGCGCGGCGGCCCCCAGGGATAATTCACCGGGCCTGAAATTTTCAGCGCCTGCTCGACCTCGCGATAATAGCGCCACATCTCGCGCCAATCGAGCGGCCAGTCGACGCCATAGCCGAGCCTCGTCCGCGACTTGAACCATTCCGGCCGGAAGCGCAGCGACACCATGGCGAAATGCACGGTCGAGCCGCCGACCGCCTTGCCCGAATTGTTCGAGCCCAACTGGATCGGATCGTCGCCGTCGACGATGCGCTCGTCGGTCCAGTAGAGTTTCGACTGCGAACGCTCGTCGGAGGCGAAATCCTCCAGCGGCCGCCAATAAGGGCCGGCGTCGAGCGCGGCGACAGAGAAGCCGTATTCGGCGAGCTTGCACGCGAGCGTTCCGCCGCCCGCCCCCGCGCCGACGATCACGAAATCGATTTCGTCCTCGTCGCGGTAATGGCGCATCGGCGTCCAGCCGCCGGCGCGGAAGACATCTGGCGCGCGACCGTTGACGGCGCGCGGCGTCGCCGCCGCATCATCTGATCCTGGCTGCATCATCTGTCCTTGGCTGCGTCATCTGTCCTTGGCTGCGTCATCTGATCCTGGCGTTTTCCCGCCGTGCGATGCGTTCGCGTCCCGGCCGCGCTTCCGACGCCTCCCACGGATCGCGGCGATCGAAGCTCATCCGCACATAGCCGCGCGGACCAGCCGGCCCCCCGAACCCGATATCGCTCCAGGCGTCGGGCCAGGCGTAATAGGCGCTGACGACGTCGTGCAGGAGGCGCTTGGCGAAGAACAGCGCCGGCGGCATGTCGCCCCATTCCGGCGCGCGCGCCTCGCCGGCCTGGACCGCCGTGAGCATGGCGTCCTGGAGGGCGGCGCCGATCTCGTGGAAACCGCGCCCGTGCAGCAATTTGCTCTCGGCGGCGATCGCCGTCAGCCCGCGCCGCCAGGCCTCCCGCATTTTCGGCAGCCGGGCGTCGCGGTAGCCGTCGCCTTCGTTTGCCTGCAACTTGGCGTCGAGCATGGCGGCGAGCGGCGCCTTCCGGGGACGATCGAGCGGCTGGGGGATGATCCGGTCGCACACGGCGCGCAAGGTGTCCCACTCGTCCTTGGAGAAGAACACATGCCGGGCCGGGTCGAGCGCGAGCCGCGCGTCGATGACGCGGCGCGTCTGTTCGTTCCACGACGGCGTGTCGCGCTTCTTCAGCACATCGTAGCCGGGATAGAGCTCAGCCATCGTCCGGCTCCAGCAGCGAGAGGGCGGCGAGGCCGGCGAGCGCGAGGCCCGTGAAGGAGGGCGGCGCCGGCAGCGGCGGCCCGTTCAATATGTTCTGGCTCCAGTTGCGCCATCCGCCCATGTTGCGCGACACGCCATAGGCGTGGAATGCGACCCCAATGAAGCCGAGCAGCGCGGTGATCTCCAGCGCCGCGCGCGCATTGCGGTTCTTCCTGCGGTCGGGCGCGAGCGCGGCGGCGCCCAGCAAGGCCGCCGACACTGGCGGCAGGCTGACGGGCAGGATCATCGCCGGATCGTGAAAGGCGCCGCGAAAATGCAGCAACCCCGCCTCCGCCACGGTTCCCGCCAGTCCCGCGGCGCTCAGCGCGGCAAGCGCGCGGCCGGCGCGCATGCGGGAGGCCGCCGGCGAGGCCTTCAGCCCCTGCGCGCCGCGGCCCAGAATTCCCGCAAGCGTCAAGGCGAATGGCGCCCCGACCGGCGCACCATAAAAAAGGTTGAGCCAGGAGAAACCGCCGGGCCGCTTCATGATGTTGTAGACATGGAAACCGAACCCGGCGAGACCGGTCGCCGCGGCGAGCGCGTGGACGCCGCCGGAGCTCCGCCGATCGGGTCGCAAGGCGCAGGCCAGGTTGTCGGCGATCGACAGGCTCGCCGCCACGAAGGGCGCGAACATGGCGCGATTGTGCAGAGCGCCGCGATAATGTTCGACAGCGCTGTCGGCGAGCGCCGACAAGGACAGGATCGCCGCGCCGAGATGGACTTTTCTTCGCGCGGAGTTGTCCGCGGTTTTTTGCGCGGCGACGCATTTTTCTCGTTCGCCGCGCGCCAGGAAAAATGGCGGCGTTTCCCTGTTGGAGCTTCGACGCAAAATCGTGCTCATCCCAGCTCTCCGATCTTGAACCGTTCGGCGTCTTTCCACTTGAAATCGAAACCGTGTCCGGGACGGCCGAGATCGGGCCGGATGGCGCCGTCGCACGGCGTCGGGGCGCCGTCGAAAAGCATCCGCTCGATGCGAACGTGATCGTGGAACCATTCGAGGTGGCGCAGGCGCGGCGCGGCGCATGCGACGTGACGATGCAGCGATGGCGCGCAATGGCCGGAGAGGTCGATATGATGCGCCTCGCACAGGGCGGCGATGGCAAGGAATCCGGTGACGCCGCCGCATCGGGTGACGTCGGCTTGCAGCACATCGACGGCTTCCGCCTCCAGCAGGCGGCGGGCGTCATCAAGCGTATAATTATATTCTCCGGCGGCGACATCCATGCCCGCTGGCGCCGCGCGGCGCACCAGGCGCAGGCCGGACAGATCATCCGAGGTCACGGGCTCCTCGAACCAGGCGACGTCGAGATCGCGCGTGGTCTCCGCGAAGCGCAGCGCCTCGCTGGCGGAAAAGGCGCCGTTGGCGTCAACGAACAAGGCGCAATCGCCGATGGCGCGTCGCGCGACCGCCACCCTTTGCGGATCGCGGCCGGGCTCGCTGCCGATTTTCATCTTGACCGCCTTGCAACCGTCGGCCTGGCTCCAGTGCTCCAGCTGCGCCGCGAGGCGAGCGTCGTCATAGGTGGTGAAGCCGCCGCTGCCGTAAATGGGCGCCGTCTCGCGTCGGCGCCCGAGCAAGCTCGCGAGCGCGACGCCAAGCAGGCGCGACTTCAGGTCCCAAAGCGCCGCGTCGAGCGCCGATATGGCGCACGCGGCCAGGCCCGACCGGCCGAGATTTCGGACAAAACGCTGCATCGCCGCGTGGCGGCGCGGGATATCGAAACAATCGGCGTCGGCGATTGTCGCGGCGAAGAGGTCGCGCACGAGCGGAGCCACACAGGCGTCGGCGTAGGTGTAACCGACGCCCGTCTGGTTGCCGGCGGCGAGCTCGACAATGATGAGCGTCGTCGCGTCCCACGAAAATGTGCCGTCCGCTTCGGGCGCGTCGGTCGGGATGCGATAGGCCGATGCATGAAAAGCCGAAACAGGCGCTTCTCGCGTTTGCATCGTGTGCGGTCGCTTTCGATGAAGTTGTGGCGGCGCTGCGACGCCGTCTCGAGGGAACCCGCCATGCGCGTGAAGGTTCCTGCGGGCCTGTTGGAACCGCTTGGCGGACCAGGCGTTTTCCGGGTTGCCAAACCGGAGCGAGCCTATGGACAACGTCGAAAGGGATGACGCCGCCGAAAGTCCCGAATTGCTGCGGGTCAAGGAGAGGGCTCAGGACGTGCGTGAAGACGTGAACGCGCTGGCGAGCGAGACGGTGCTCGCATTGCGCAAGGCGGTCGACGATCTCTCGACTCTTCTGAGCTCCAATGCGCTCGACGCGCGAGATCTCGGCTTCATGAAACTCGACGAGATCAGCGCTTCGATCCAGCGGCGCCCTCTCGCAGCGGTGGGATTGGCCGCGGGCCTCGGGTTGATCGTCGGTCTGTGGCGGCACAGGGACGGCCGCTGACGCGGGCGCCGCCGGCGCCCGCGGGCGCCAGAAGGACAAGCCAATGATGCAGCATCAGCGCAAGCCGATCGAATTGCCGCGCTTCATTCTTTTTGTCGATCATCAGGCGAAGCGCGGTTTCGACGCGCGCGAACCGGCCGAGAGCGAAGCACGGCGCATCCGCGAACGCTATCCGCACCTGCAAGTCCGGATCGAGGAAACGCGCGATGTCGCGAAAAGCGCGTGAGAGAATTGAAATCGCGGAAGGGCTTACAAATTCATGAACGTTAATTAATGCCGCGCCGTCGGAACAGTCGTCGGAGGGAATTCATTATTCCAGTGTCTCCGCAACGCGCGCCGCTATTCCCGACGAGCCCAGAGTTCGGGCGCGCGCTGCGATTTGAATGGATAAGTGGAGTTTGAAAATGAAACATCTAGCGCTTGCAAGTCTCGCCGCGGCGGGGCTTGCATGGTCTTCCCCTGCGTTCAGCCAGACCCCGACACGCGAGCCTGCGGCCAATACCATGCACCGGGCCGCCGCGATTTCTGCGGCCGGCGAGTTCGTCACCGTGCCCCGGCGCGACGAATTGAGTTCGAAGGCCGTCGGGCTCGATGTCTATAACAAGGCCAACCAGGATATCGGCACGATCAAGGACGTGGCCATCGCCGACAACGAC
Organism: uncultured Alphaproteobacteria bacterium; assembly: GCA_963828185.1. Classification (GTDB taxonomy): domain Bacteria; phylum Pseudomonadota; class Alphaproteobacteria; order Rhizobiales; family Beijerinckiaceae; genus Rhodoblastus. The sequence continues at coordinate 164,547 of CAWHDV010000007.1, forward strand.
GTCCAAGCCTATATCATCGGCGTTGGCGGTTTCCTCGGCGCCGGCGAGCATTACGTGGCGGTAAAACCCTCGGCGCTGACGCTCACCTACAATTCGACCGACAAGAAATGGCGCGCCGAGATGAACGCCACCAAAGCCGACCTGAAGGCGGCGCCGGAATTCAAATATCCTTCGACAATGTAGCCGAGGGCCAATCCGCAAGGGCCGACCCCCAGGGGCCGGCCTTCTTTCGCGGCGAACCATGAGGGGATGACATCATGACGACGATCCTGCTGATCATTCTTCTGCCTTTGCTGTCTGCGCTATACCGGCGGCGCGCCCAGGCCGTTCTGGCGCCTTGCGTTAGCAGAAACCGGTGAGCGTGGCCGGCGAAAAGGAGCCTGAGGGCGCGCTGGCCGAGGCGGAGAGCGAAATGCCCTTGCCGTCGGAGCCGAGCGCCATTTTTCTCGCCGGCCTGTTCGCGCTCGCAAGCCTGGCCGCGGCCTATGTCGCGCGCGATATTGCGATCCCCCTCGTTTTCGCCATCACGCTTGAACTGATGCTGCGGCCCGTCATGCGCGTTCTTGAGCGGCTCCGCCTGCCGCGCATCGCCACCGCGTTGGTGATCATTTTCATCCTGCTGGGAATTATCGTCGTGCTGGGCGCGGCTGTCGCCGGGCCTGCGGGTTCATGGGTGGCCAAATTGCCGCAGGGCGTTCCCAAACTCGAACAGCGGCTCAGCTTTCTGCGCGAACCGTTCGACATGGCGCTGGGATTCTTCCAGCGCCTGGAAGGAAGCGCGGGCGGCGGCGGACCGCAGCAAAACCCGATCGGCCTCGCCGCGGGCGAAGTGCTCGGCATCGTGTTCACGGGCGCGCGCGGCTTCGTCAGCGAATTGTTCACGTCACTGCTTTTTCTCTATTTTCTGCTGCTCGCCGGCGATACGTTTTTGCGCAGGTTCGTGGAGATCCTGCCGCATTTCAGCGCGAAACGGCAGGCGGTCGACATCTCGCTGCAAATCGAAGACGACATCAGCGCCTACCTGCTGACCATCGCCATCATGAACGGGCTCGTCGGCCTCGCCACCGCCGCGACAATGCTGTGGACCGGCGTCGGCGATCCTCTCCTCTGGGGCATCGTCGCCTTTCTCCTCAACTTTGCCCCGATCATCGGCCCCGGCGTCGGCATTTTCGTCTTTCTGCTGGCGGGACTGTTGACCATCGCCGACCCTTGGCGCGCGCTGGCGCCCGCCGGAATCTATATTTGCATCCATCTTGTCGAGGGCGAAACATTGACGCCCATGCTGCTGGCGCGGCGCTTCACGGTCAATCCGCTGCTGGTCATCCTGTCGCTGGTGTTCTGGTACTGGATGTGGGGCATTCCCGGCGCGATCCTCTCGACCCCCATGCTGGCGATGCTGAAGATCGTCTGCGACCGCATAAGGCCGCTGGCGGCGCTGGGCCACCTGCTCGAGGAATAGCCATTTCGTGAAGGTCGCGCCTCTTCTTGGCGGGCTCGTCTTGGCGGGAACGAACGCGGCGTCAGCGCAGTTTATCCAGCAAGGGGGGATGACGATTTCCGCAAAGGAGTTTTCTTCCTCGGTGGCGTGGCGCCGACAAGGAGAACAAGCCATGTCGATTGGAACAATTCTGCTGATCATACTGATACTCGCGCTGTTCGGCGCGTTGCCAAGCTGGCCATACAGTTCGGGATGGGGCTATTACCCGAGCGGCGGCATCGGAATTGTGGTGCTGATCGTGGTCATCCTGCTGGTGACGGGTCGCGTCTAGCTCCTCCGTCTCGCCTGCGATGAGGCCGGCGCCTTCGAAGCGCTGGTCTTTTTTTCCCCCAGGCAATGCCGTCACTCCTTCCTGGAGCCGGGAAGAATCGAACCGAGGAAATCCTTGGCGACGCCGCGCAGGACGCTCGGCTCTTCCGGTTCGCCCTTGTAGGCCCACGTTATGAACTTGCGCGCCTGCTCGAGCGTGATATGCGGCGGCAGCGGCGGCACGTTCGGATCGGTCCTGACTTCCAGCACCGCCGGCCGCTCCGACGCCAGCGCCGCCTCCCACGCCGCGCCGAGGTCCTCCACGCGATCGACGAAAAATCCGTTCAGTCCGATCAGCTCCGCAAACTTGTGGTAGGGCATGTCGGGAATCTGCTGCGTCGCTTCGAAACGCGGATTGCCCTCCATCACCCGCTGCTCCCAGGTGACCTGATTGAGATCCTGATTGTTGAAGACGCAGACCACCCATTTGGCGTTGGTCCAGGAGCGCCAGTACTTCTGCACCGTGATCAATTCGGCCATATTGTTCATCTGCATTGCGCCATCGCCGACGAGCGCGATGACGGGCCGCGCGGGATGGGCGAATTTGGCGGCGATGGCGTAGGGCACCGCCGCGCCCATCGACGCGAGGCCGCCCGACAGCGAACACATCATGCCCCTGCGCATTTGCAGGTCGCGCGCATACCAGTTGGCGCAGGAGCCGGAATCGCTGGTGATGATCGCGCGATCTGGCAGGCGCCTGGAAAGCTCCCACACCACCCGTTGCGGATTGATCGGTTCGGCCGAGCGCATCGCCCGCTCCTCCAGCGTGCGCTTCCATTCGGCGACATTGTCCTCGATCTTCTTGCGCCAGCTTCGATCCGCCTTCTTTTCGAGAAAGGGCAGCAAGGCGCGCAAGGTCTCGGCGCTGTCGCCGACAAGATTAACCTCCATCGGATAGCGCAGGCTGAGCATGTCCGGCTTCAGGTCGATCTGCACGCCGCGCGCGGCGCCTTCCTCGGGCAGGAATTCGGAATAGGGAAAGCCCGAGCCAACCATCAACAGCGTGTCGCATTGCATCATCATGTCCCAGCTCGGCTTGGTTCCGAGCAGACCGATGGAGCCCGTCACCCAAGGCAGATCGTCAGGCAGCGCCGCCTTGCCGAGCAACGCCTTGGCCGCGCCCGCGCCGAGGCGCTCCGCCACTTCGATCAGTTCGTCGCCGGCATGCAGCGCGCCGGCGCCAACCAGCATCGCCACCCTTTCTCCGGCGTTGAGCACCGCGGCGGCGCGCTGGAGTTCGGCGTCATAGGGAATGATCCTGGGGGCGCTGTAACCGATGCCCGAATGCAATGTGCCGTGCTTGCGCCCCGGCTCGCTGTAAGGCTCTTCCTGAAGGTCATTGGGGAAGATCAGCGCCGTGACGCGGCGTTCGCCGAGCGCGACCCGCACCGCGCGGTCGATCAGGTGCCTGACCTGGGGCGGCGTGCTCGCCTGCTGCACCATGGCGCCCGCGACATCCTTGAAAAGGTTCTGCAGGTCGAGTTCCTGCTGATAGTGCCCGCCAAGCGCCGCCCGCGCCTGCTGGCCGACAATCGCCAGCACCGGCATGTGATCAAGCCGCGCGTCGTAGAGGCCCGTGAGCAGATGCGAGGCGCCCGGCCCCGATGTGGCGATGCAGACGCCGAGCCCGCCCGTGAACTTGGCGTGCGCGGAGGCCATGAAGGCGGCCATTTCCTCGTGGCGCGTCTGCACGAATTCGATCCTGTCTTGCGCCGCGGCTTCGCCGTTCCATCGCTGCAGTCCGCCGAGCAGGCCGTTGATGCCGTCGCCCGGATAGCCGAAGACGCGCCGCACGCCCCAATCATGCAGGCGACGCCAAACAAAATCACCGACAAGCTGAGCCATCGCGCATCGCTCCAAAATTGAAATCGTCTCGATTGTGGTACTCGCTATTGCAACAACCAAATAAAGGCGACGCCGTTCCATGATGCGGCCTTTGTCGTCTTCCCGCGTTGCTTAAGGCCGCGTCCTTTTTGGCGCGTGACAATTTGGCTGCGCCGTTGGGGCGGGGAACCGGCTTCGGGCGCCGGCGTTGGTTCACTCGAAATAGATCGGTCAGGGCGAGAAAAAAGTCGGGAGATTGGCGTCATGGCGCCGCGCGCGGTTTGGAGAGGATTTTTGCAGGTCGCCGGGCTGAGTTGCCCGATGGCGCTTTTCACCGCCGTGTCAACCTCCGACCATATCGCCTTCACAATGATCAACCGCGCGACGGGACATCGCGCCCGCCGCGAGTTTGTCGACAGCCAGTCCGGCGAGGTCGTCGCCAAGGACGACCAGGTCAGGGGCTACCAGACCGAGAAGGATCGTTACGTCGTGCTGGAGCCGGAGGAAATCGCCTCCGCGGCGCAGAAGGGCGACAAGACCATCGCCGTCTCGGCGTTTCTTGCCCTGGACGACGTAGACCAGGTCTTTTTCGACAAGCCGTATTATCTCGCTCCCTCGGCCGGCGGCGCCGAAATGCTTTCCGTCATCCGCGCGGGCCTGCTGCAGCGCCATGCGGCGGCGTTCGGGCAGGCTGTGCTGTTCCGGCGCGTGCGGGCCTTGCTCATTCGGCCGCACGGCGACGGATTGATCGCCACGACGCTGAATTACGATTACGAGGTCCGATCCGCCCGCGAGGCTTTCGCGGACGTGCCCGATGTCGATATCAAGGGCGAGATGCTCGATCTCGCCGCACACATCATCTCGACCAAGCGCGGCGCGTTCGACCCCGCCCGATACCAGGACCGCTACGAGACGGCGCTGGTCGATCTCGTGAAAGCCAAACTGGAGGGACGGACGATTTCGCCGCCGAAGCGCCAGCCGCAGCCAAAAACCATCGACCTCATGCAGGCCTTGCGGGAAAGCGCCGGCGTTCCGCCCGAGAGCAAGCGGCGGCCAAGGCGCGCGCGATCGGAGCCGCCGCAAAAGCGCGCCGCGCGCGCCTCGCGCCGCAAGGCGAGCTGATCCATGCCCCTGGCCGCCTATCGCGAAAAACGCAATTTCGCCGCGACGCCGGAGCCTCGCGGACGGGAGCGCCGGACGCGACAGAACATTTTCGTCATTCAAAAGCACGCCGCGCGGCGGCTCCACTACGACCTGCGTCTCGAATTCGAGGGCGTGCTGAAAAGCTGGGCCGTCACCCGCGGACCGAGCCTCGCGCCAGGCGAAAAGCGGCTGGCGGTGGCGGTCGAAGACCATCCACTCGAGTATGCTGATTTCGAGGGGACGATTCCGAAAGGGGAATATGGCGGCGGCGCGGTGATCGTCTGGGACAAGGGGTTCTGGCGACCCTTGCATGACGCGAAAAAGGGCTTTGCAAAAGGCCATCTCGAATTCGAGCTTTCCGGCGCGAAACTCACCGGCCGCTGGCATCTCGTGCGAATGGCCAAAAAGCCGGGTGAAAAACATGAGAACTGGCTGCTGATCAAGGGCGACGACGAAGCGGCGCGGGGCGCCGGCGACGCCGACATTTTGCAACAGCAGCCGAATTCCGCCAAGACCGGCCGCGCGATCGAGGATGTCGCGCAGGAGGCGCCGGGTTGGTCATCGAAGACCGGCAAATTGCCGAGGCCGTCACCAGGCGCGCCACGCTCGGAGTTGGCGAAGATCAAGGGCGCGAAAAAGGCGGCGCCGCCGAAATTCATCGAGCCAGCGCTGGCGACGCTCGCCAAGTCGCCCCCGACCAGCGACCTCTGGCTGCATGAAATCAAGTTCGACGGCTATCGTCTGCAGGCGCGGATCGAGAAAGGCGTCGTGACCCTGCTGACGCGAACCGGGCTCGACTGGACGCGAAAATTCGGCGACCGGATCGCGGCGGCGCTGCGCGCGCTTCCTGTCGAGACCGCCGTGCTCGACGGCGAGCTGGTGGTCGAAAACGCCTCGGGCGCTTCGGACTTCTCCGCCTTGCAGGCCGACCTCAGCGAAGGCAGGCAGGACCGATTCCTGCTTTATCTTTTCGACGCGCTGCACCTCGACGGCTACGACCTCCGCGCGGCGCCGCTGGTCAAACGAAAATCCCTGCTCGGCCGCGTCCTGGACGGCTGCGGCGATCCCTTGCGACTGAGCGAGCATTTCGAGGAAAGCGGCGCGTTCGTCTTGAGCCACGTCTGCCGCCTGAGCCTCGAAGGCATCGTGTCCAAGAAGCGTGACGGCCAATATCGTTCGGGTCGCGGCACGAACTGGATCAAGTCCAAATGTTCGTCGCGCCAGGAGTTCGTCATCGGCGGCTATGTCCCCTCGACCACCTCACGCAAGGCTGTCGGCTCGCTCGCGCTTGGCGTGTTCGATCGCCACGCGCTGACCTATGTCGGTCGCGTCGGCACCGGTTTTTCCCGCGACGTTTCCGAAGATCTGTTTCTGCGGCTCAAGCAGATTGAAATCGCCAAATCGCCTTTCAGGCAGAAACTGCGCCCTGAAGAAGCGAGGGGCTTGCGTCATGTGCGGCCGGAGCTCGTGGCCGAGATCGAATTCCGCGCCTGGACGTCGAGCGGCCATTTGCGCCACGCCTCCTTCCGCGGGCTGCGTGACGACAAGCCGGCCGAGGAGATCGTCCGCGAGGCCAAGGCCGTTCGGGCAAGATCGACGGAGCCGCGCCGAACCATGAAGCTCACCCATCCCGACCGGCTGTATTGGCCTGACGCCGGTGTGACGAAGCAAGGTCTCGCCGATTATTACAGCGAAATCTGGGAGCATGCGGCGCCGTTCCTTGTCGGCCGTCCCCTGGCGTTGCTGCGCTGTCCGAACGGAATCGACGGCGAGACATTCTTCCAGAAGCACGTCTGGAAAGGCGTCGGGCCGGGCATTGTTCCGGCGCGCGATCCGACCGAGCCGGGCGTTGAGCTGATCAGCATCCGCGACATCGACGGCCTGCTCACGCTGGCTCAGGGCGCGGCGCTGGAAATCCATCCTTGGGGCTCGACCGTGGACGATTGGGAGCGGCCGGATATCCTGATCATGGACCTCGATCCGGGCGAGGGCGTCGCGTGGGAAAAAGTCCTGGACGCGGCCCGCGAGATCGGTGAAAGGCTGCGCCAGGCGGGCCTTGCCGCCTTCGTCAAGACTTCGGGCGGCAAGGGGCTGCACGTCGCCGCCCCCTTGCGGCCGCACGCCGAATGGCCCCAAGTAAAAGCCTTCACCAAAACCATGGCCGAGGCCATGGCGTCCGACAGTCCCGGGCTCTTTGTCTCCACCATCGCCAAGGCGCGCCGCCGCGGCAAGATCCTGGTCGACTATTTGCGCAACCAGCGCGGAGCGACGGCGGTCGCGCCGTACAGCCCGCGCGCGCGCGCGGGAGCGCCCGTGTCGATGCCGCTTGAATGGGGTGAACTCGACGCCGCCATCGGGCCGGCGCATTTCACGATCGCCAATGCGCCGAAGCGACTGTCGACGCTTGGCTCAATTCCATGGGCCGATTTTCGCAAAGCTGCGGCGCCGCTGCGCGCGGCTCCTTCGGGCAAGCGCCCTCGCGCCCCGCGCGGCAAGACGAACTAGCTTGCGGAACGGAGGCTTTTGCGCAGCGCGTCGATGATGTTGACGACCTGATGAGGCGCCGGCGCCGCCGGCCTTTCGCTCGCCTCGACGCGGCGCGCTCCGCGCTCGCGCTTGGCGGCGATGATCTCCAGAAGTTTCTCCTGCACGGGATCGTGCGCCATTTTTGCATCCCAGCGGACACTCATCTTGTCGATCAATTGCGAGACGAGTTCGAGCGCCTGCTGATCCGTTTTCGGCGCCATCGTCTCACCGGAATAATCGTCCTCTTTGCGGACTTCATCGGCGTAACGCAAGGTCCAGGCCATGATCCCGTTGTCGCGCGGTTTCACCAGCAGCGGACGCTCGCGCCGATAAAGCACGAGGCGCGAAAGGCCGACAGTGCCGGTCGATTTCATCACGTCGCGAATGACGGCGAACGCCTCCTCGCCGACCGGACCGTCGGGCGCGAGATAATGCGGCTTATCGTACCAGATCCAGTCAATGCTTTCGTCGGGCGCGAAATATTCAATGTCGATCGTGCGCGTGCTCTCGAGCTCGACGGCGTCGAGTTCGTCCTCGTCGAAAAGCGCAAAATCATCCTCGCCCTTGGCATAGCCCTTGGCGAGTCCGCCTTCCTCGATTTCCGAGCCGTCGCGCTCATCGACATAGCGGCTGACCACCCGGGCGCCGGTCCGGCGGTTGAGAACGTGAAAACGCACCTTCGCGTTTTCCGTCGTCGCCGGACTCATCGCGACCGGGCAGGTCACGAGCGACAGTTTCAGAAATCCCTTCCAGAACGCGCGCGTCGCCACGACGTCTACCTTTGCGCCTGCTTCTCGAGTTCACGCGCCATGTCGAGGTGATGCTGGAGGATCGGCTCTTCCTGCGCCGCCCATGTTTTCAGGACGGCATTGTCGCCCCCCTTGGCATAGCGCTGGAACAACGAGACGGCGTCCTTGTGCGCGCTCAACTGGTCGTCGCGATATTGCTTGTCGAAATCGGCGCCCTTCAGCTTGTCGAGCTTGTCGATCATCGATTGTTGCGATTGGCTCGGCTTGTCCGGAATGGTGACGTCGATGTTTTTCGCCTTCACCAGATCCTTGAGCTCGGCGCCGATTTTCGAATGGTCAGTGATCATCGTCTTGGCGAAGCCCTGGGTGGCCGCATCGCCGCGCTGCTCCGCCAGCTTGCTCGACTGGATTTCAAATTGCCCACCCTTCGCGGCTTCGGTCACGAAATCCTGCGTCGTCGGCGCGATACCCAGGGCCTTGTCAACCCCGAGTTTTTCTCCCGTCGATTCCGCATAGGCGGAGCCGCACAACAAGATGCATGCGGTGGCTATGGCCAGCTTTCTCATCTTCGACCTCCCAGACCTGGCGCGGCGCGATCGACCGCGATTTGAAGCGAAAGGAACGCATCCTCCGCGAGGAGGTTCCTGCAGCCAAGAATGCGCTCGCAACTACGGTCGCGATCTGGAACCTGCCGGGACGGCCGAGGCGTTTCAAATGGAGGAAATTGCACTGCGCCTGGCGCTCACGCTGATCGCTGCCGGGGTCATCGGCCTCAACCGCAGCCTTCGGGGGCGCGCGGCAGGCGTGAGGACCATGATCCTCGTCGGCCTCGCGGCCTGCGCCGCGATGATCCAGGCCGACCTGTTGCTGCCGATTTCCGGCAAGACCGATTCGTCTTTCGCTGCGTCGCTGGCGCCCAGACCGCCACGCTCGAATATGAAATTTGCTGGACCGGCCCGGAAACGCAGGCTTCGCCGGATGATCTTCTGCGCTTCCTCGAGGAAAGGATGATCCTGACTGCGTTCGAGATCAAGCCGGAAGGCGATTGACCCGCCGCTCAATGGCCCGCTTCAGTGCGTCTTGTCATGAGCGGAAGGGTAGACATCGCGCAGGACCATCTGGAAATGCCGGCGCAGACTGGCGTCGCATTCGCATGACAACTGCCTCAGCGCCGCCGCGTCCTTCACGACCACCATCGATCTGCGCAATTCGAGCATACCTTCGATCCTGAATTTCTGCATCAGGCGATTGACATAGCTTCGCCCCACGCCGAGCAGGCCAGCCAGCTGTTCCTGGGTGAGCGACAGCGCGTCGTCGCCCGTTCGATCGATCGCCGCGAGCAGCCATTTCGCCGCTCGCTGTTCGATCCTGTGCGAGGCGTTGCAGGCGGTCGACTGGAACACCTGCGCCATCAGACAATCGGCATAGCGCGCAAAAAGCGAGTTGATCGCAGGATAGTCGCGCTTCAGGCGTTCGAGATCGCTGACGCGAATGCGGGCGAAGTCGGCGCCGAACTGCACCACCGCCCGCGCATAGGCCGGAAGGCGCCCCTTGCTGACGATGCCGCCCACCGCGCCTTCCCGGCCGATCAGCGCCGTCTCGACATTGCCGCCATCTTTCAGGATGATGCGAAAGGAGGCCATCGACGCGCCGACCGGAAAGTAGGCGTATCGAACGTCCTCGCCGGGCTCGTAGATCACCGATCCCGGCGTGCCGCGCCAGGCTTCGAGAGAGGCGCAAAGCTTGGCTCTCTCGACGGTCGCCAGGGCCTGGATGAGATTGTTGGCGACGTCGTCAAACGATGTCCGCATGCTGCACATCATCGCGTCTCCAACATTGGGTTTTGAACAGACCAACGCATAAAAGGCGAGAAATGTTCACTAGTGGATAGAACTTCCCCGCGGCCGGCCTTACGCTGTTTACGCTAAGCTCTCGGCAATGCGTCGACGACGATTGCGCAGGCTGGATAAAGCTCATGGACATTCCGGTTCTTCAGGACGATCGCGGCGTCGCCGCATCGATTTAAAGTTATGGATGGCTGCTCGCATGCGATCGAAATGGCGAATTCGTCCATCGCCGTTCGGCCAATATCTGCGAGATCTTCGCTGCGGCCGGCGACGAGCGCGAAAGCGTGGCGCTGGTTGATCTCATCGGCGCGGATGCGGCGCACACCCTGCGCGACGCCGCGGCGAGAGCCGCCCTGAGTTCGCGGCCGATGCTGATTCCACGCCTTGAGGCTGGCGCCGGGCGCGCGGTTTTCGACGTCGCGGTTCACATCGCTTCCGAGGAGATCGTCATCGAGTTCGAGCCCCCTGGCGCGAACTTGCCTCAATGCCCGCTTGACCTTGCGCGCGCGATGATCGACCGCATCGCAAGCCAGGACGAACCAGAAACACTTTTCGCCCAGGCTGCGCGATTGCTCGCGGACCGCCTGCGGTTCGATCAGGTGGTGATCGCCGAAGCAGATGGGAAGCCGCTGATTTCCCTCGACAGGAACAGACGTGACAACCCGCCGCGCCGCGTCGACGCGGAAGCCGCCGCGCACAAGCTTAAACAGCTTGTCTGCGGCTTCATTGGCGCCAGGCAAAGCAGCAGGGCCATTCACGACGTCCATGGGGTTTCGGCTCCGATCTTGACGCAACTCGATCGGTCGACGCCACTCGATCTCGCGCGAGCGCAACTCCGGGGCGTAGCCGATTCCGAGCGCCATGCGCTGCTCGAACTTGGCGCGGCGTCATGCCTCGTGTTGCCGATCGTCGTCGACGCCGTCCCGTGGGGAGTTTTCGCCTGCCTCAACCGAACCGCTGGTTTGCCGTCAATGGAACAGCGCGCAGTCGCGGAAATTTTCGCGGAATTTTTTTCCATGCGCCTTGCAGCCTGTTTGCGGCGAGGGCGCCAGCGCGCTGTTCCGGTCGGTTTTTTGGCGCAGGCGGCATTGGCGTCCGTTTCAAAACCGCGCCTTGTCCGGGAGGCGCAAGGCGAGGCGGAATTGTCGATCATCATCGTGGAAGACGAATGGCTGATCGCGCACGATCTCGAAACCTACCTGGCCGATCGCGGCGTTGCCGTCAGCTTCATTTGCGCGTCAGTGGCGCAGGCCCTGCAAACCCTGGAAGAACGGCGACCCAGCGCGGCTGTGCTCGATCTCAAACTGCGCGGGGGCACATCCATACCCCTGGCCAAGGCCTTGCGACGCCTCGACATCCCCTTCATCTTCGCCACGGGCTACGCGGACCGAAACGCGATCCCGGATGAATTCGCCGACGCCCCCGTCGTCAACAAGCCCTATGACGGGAAAACAGTTCTCGCCGCTTTGACGCAAGTCGTGGGGCGCCCCCGCGAACACACGGGCGCCGACTAAGGGCGACGCAACCCGCAAAGGCGCCGCCCGCAATGACGCCGCCCGCATCGCGCGCGGCGGCGGCGGCGCGGGCGCGGGCGCGGGATCGGTCACCGGCGCCTCTCGTGGACCTGGATTGGGATTTCGGGCGGCGGACGATCCGCCGGCCGCGGATTGGGCGGCGCGGGATCCGGCATCGGCGGCTGAGGACTTGGCTGCCCCGGCTGAGGACTTGGCTGCCCCGGCTGAGGACTTGGCTGAGGACTTAGCTGCCCCGGCTGATTTGGCTGCCCGGGCGGTTGCAACGGGGGCACATCTGTCGCCCGCTTCGCCACACCCTCAAGATCGAACCCTTGCGTCAGGAAGTCGCCACCGGCTTTTTCCGCGTCACCAGCATGACAGAAAGTCATTCCCGCGCCTCAAGGTTTATATCAAGAATCAAATGAGAGCGCCCGCGTCGCATCGGACGCGGGCGCCGTGTGCTGTCACGCCGCGGCGCGTTGATTGACGCCGCCTTCAGCCAATTCGTTCAGCGCGCGATCGGCCGCGCGTTCCTCTTCAAGATTCTGCTGGAGAAGATTGGCGCATTCCGGCTTTCCGAGCAGCTTGGCCCACGAGATGAGACTGCCATAGCGGGTGATCTCGTAGTGCTCGACGGCCTGCGCCGAAAAGACCAAGGCGGCGTCGAGAATGCGCGAATTTTCGGCGTCGCCGGTCGTCTCGTCGGCCTCTTCCAGAATGCCGTCGATCGCGGGACAATCAACGCCCTCGATTTCGACATTGTGCAGTCGAAACACTTCCTCGAGGCGCTTTACCTGGCCCTCGGTTTCGCGCAGGTGCTTTTCGAATCCTTGCCTCAATTGCGGGTCCGACGATTTATCGATCATCTTCGGCAGCGCCTTGAGGATTTGGTTTTCCGCATAATAAATGTCGCGCAGCGTATGGACGAACAAATCGTCCATTGTTTTCACGTCTTTCGAGAACCAGCTCATAGTGGCTCCTGTTTTGGTTAAGAGTTGCAATCGCCAAAAAGCCAATTGGCGATGCCCGCTCAACGCCCGTCCGGCAAGCCGGTTCCTAACGTTATGCTTATGTATTAATTCGCTTTTTCTCACTCTAGGGCGCTTTCGACGCTGCTCGTCACCGCAAGAGGAAGCTCATCACGAGCGCAAATATGACCACTCCGGCAAGGCCGGCGATGAAGATCAGCCGTTGCGCCTTCGTTCGCAGGACAACTTCGCCCTGTCTCGCCTTCTCGGCCGGATAGACGGGACCATCTGGTCTTTCCGCATTGTGGTCCTCGTTCATGCGCGCGCTCCTGAATTCGCGCCGAGAGCGACCGGGAACGTAAAAAAACGCCGCGCGTTCTCATCTTCTCGACTGTCTTGTTCACGACTGTCCTGCGAAAAATCTCGGGAACGTCAGATGGTTCCCTCGTCACTCGACAACCCGCTTTGCGCGAATTGTCGGCCGGGTCCTGTCATGAAAACTTTCGCCGCCGCCTGTCTCGCTTTTTTGCTCGCATGCGCGTCGTCATTGGCGCAAACAGCGCGGCAGCCGGAAGCGAAGCCAAACGCCATTCCGCACACTGACATGGAAAAGAAGAAGGGCGACCTCAGCGACAAGCTGAACTCGACCAATGGCGTCATCCACCCCGACAAGAACGTCGATCCCGGAATCAGGAGGCCGGCGCCGGCGACCGGCGCCACGCCGGTCATCCCGCCCCCGGGCTCTCCCGGCGGCGCGCAAAACGTCGAGCCCAAATGACCAACCGCAAGCGCGAAACCGCCGAGAGCCAGCCATCCGCGGCGGCGCCTTTTGACGCGAAGGCCACGCCGACATTGAAGAATCCGGACGCCGGGGCCTTCTACGCGGAAGCGCTGCGCGAACTGCTTTCCATCCGTATTCCCTTCCTGCTCGCGGGGACCTATGCGCTCAGCGCCTACACCGGCATTTCGCGCGAGACCAAGGATCTCGACGTCATGTGCAAGGCCGGCGATTACCCGCGCATCCTCTCCCGCTTCAAGGATCTTGGATACGAGATCCTCGTCGAGGACGAGCGCTGGCTGGGCAAGGTCTTCAAGGGCAGTCATTTCTTCGACGTGATCTTTGCGTCGCAAAACGGAACCATGCCGGTCAATGACGCGTGGTTCGCGCATGCGCGCGAGATTGTCGTGTTTGGCGCCCCTGTGCGAATCGCGGCGCCGACGGAGTTGATCTGGTCGAAATGCTTCATTCAGCAGCGCTATCGTTACGACGGCGCGGACGTCGCGCATATTTTCCTGAAAGCGCGGCGGCTGATCGACTGGCCGCGGCTTCTCTCCTACATGGAAGTGCACTGGGAAGTGCTGCTGATCCATATCCTCAATTTCCGCTGGATTTTTCCAAGCGAGCGCGACGCCATCCCGGTCTGGGTGCTCGACGAGCTGCTCGATCGGCTGGCGAAACAGCGCCGGCTGCCGTCGCCGCAGACCAAAATCTGCCGGGGCCGCATGTTCTCGCGCGCCGATTACGAACTCGATGTGAAGGAGTGGGGGTTTTTGGATGCCGGCAGCGAAAGCGACACCGAGCCAGAGTGACGCGCGTCCCGCCAAAGACCGCGTCGTCACGGAGAGTCCCGCGCTGAACATCGCGGCGATCGGCGACCTGCACGTCAAGGAGGACGGCTCGGTTTCCTGCAAGGATCTGTTTCGCGACGTCTCGCGCACGGCCGACGTCCTGGTGATGGCGGGCGATCTCACCGATCTCGGCAAGCCGGCGGAAGCCGAATTGCTGGCCGAGGATTTTCGTAGCTGCACGATTCCCGCCGTCGCCGTTCTCGGCAATCACGATTATGAAAGCGGCGCCGTCGAGGTCGTCAGCGCGATCCTGCGGCGCGCGGGAATTCGCCTGCTCGACGGGCAGGCGACCGAAATCGAGGGCGTGGGATTCGTCGGCGTCAAAGGCTTCGCCGGAGGCTTTGGCAAAGCCATGCTGGGCTCGTTCGGAGAGCCGGCGATCAAGGCGATGGTGGCCGAGAGCGTAGCCGAGGCGATGCGTCTGGAGAACGCCATGCGACAAGTCCGCTCCAAGCGGTCCCTGGTGGTGTTGCATTACGCGCCGATCCCGGAGACGGTCGCCGGCGAGCCGCCCGAGATTTTCGCCTTCCTCGGCTCGTCGCGGCTGGCCGAAACGATCGACCGCTTTTCGGTCAGCGCGGTTGTGCATGGCCATGCCCACCGCGGCCGTTTCGAGGGGCGCACGCCGCGCGGCGCGCCGGTCTACAACGTCGCGAGACAGATCGAAAAGCCCGGCGGTCGACCTTACGCGCTGCTGCAAATTTAAAAGCGACATTGGCGACGAAGCGCTCATGGCGAGCAAAGCGGACGCGTCGTCATCATCGGCGCGGAAGCGGGCGCGGCCGGCGTCGGCGCCGCCCGGCGCCTCGCCATCGCTTTCGCCGAACTTGCCGCTCCGACGGAGAAAAAAAGTTGTTTTTCGCTGGGCGAGGCGAGACACGCATTTTTCCAGCGCGCGTGGCGCTTACGCGAGCGGCGTCCGGCCCGCCGCGAAAGTTCTTGCGGCTAGATTTCCTTCATCACCTGGGCATGCGCGAGCAGGGCGAACAGCGCCGTCCCCCCAATGATGTTGCCGAGCAACACAGGAAGGCCAAACTGCAACAGCATGTCGCGCCATCCGGCGTCGCCGTGCAGAATCAGCAAAAACGCCTCCACGCCGCCCGCGACGATGTGCATGAATCCGCCGGCGGCGATCAGCCATGTCATCATCGTGATGACGTGGAACTGCGCCGCTTCGGCGACCGGAAGCAGCCAGACCATGGCCGCCATCAAGAAGCCGGCGGCGATTCCCTTGCACGCCATCGCCATCCACGAGTGATGGAGAATGTGGCCGCTGATCCGCAACATCTGCTGCAGCATCTCGGCGTCGAGCGCCGGAGTGAAGCAATAGAACGCGGCGGAGAACAACGCGCCCGCCATATTGGCGAGGAAGACGATGCCCCACAGCCGGCCGAGCCTCCACAGGCTGCCCGGCGAAATTTCGGCCAGGACCGGCAGGACGACGGTGATGGTGTTTTCGGTAAAGAGCTGCTGCCGGGACAAGATCACGATGATGAAGCCTAACGCGTAGCCCAGGTCCGAGACGAGCGGACGCCATCCGGCGTCCGGCAGATGCGATTCAAGGATGGTTTGGGCGAGAAGCGAGAGGCTGATCGAAAGGCCGGCGGCAAAGCCTGACCACCAGAGCGAAGTGGCGGGACGCGCCATTTCCTCCTCGCCGAGCTTGCGGACGATCAGATAGATGACCGGTGTGCGCGGGCTCGCCAGGTCCTCGATATCCTGACTCTCGCGCTCGGTGATCGAATGCGTCGTCGCGTCTTCCGCTTCGGAGCCCGCGCCGGAGGGCTTCTTGCGTGGATGCTCGGTCGAAGCCATGGCTCAAGCGTCCGATCAATATCGAGTGCGGCCGCGCAGCGACCATGGCGCGACAAAAGCAAACGCGCCAATAGCCTCCCGAACTCAACGCCAATCCGCCGAGTGCGTTCCGTGTAAGTGTCGCAAGAAGTCGCAAGCAATTGTGAACACTGATGCCGGAACAGCGGACGCCACTTGAGCATTGCTTTTCCCAGTTCAGCAAATCGCGTTGTGACTTATTCGCAAAGCTTCGGAGCAAATAACAAACGCGGAGACAGCAATGGTCAGCGAGCGGGTGATGAATATTTGACCGATATTTCCGACCCATCGCGGCTTGCGCAGGAAATCGAAAGGCCGGAATCATGAGAGTGAGAGAAAATCGCACCAATGTGTGGCGGAGCTTGTCGACGACCGTGCGTCTTGACGGCCGCGCGCAACTGGTCCGGCATATTGCCGGCAAGCTCGGGAAGAATGGCGCGGCGATCACGGACGAGATGATTCACGTCACGCATTACGGCTACGACGATCGGATCGACTGGGACGAATATATCATTGTCGTCGAAGGCTTCGGCGTGTTCGGCTACAGTGACGAGCCCTGTCCAGCCCAGGCCGCGGCGCGGCCTGCGCTTATGCAAATCGAGGTAGAAATTTCGCCGCCTGCGCCGCGCAGACGCATCGCATCGTCGAACGCGCGCTTGCCCCGCGTCGCGGAACCTGCGGCCAAACGAAAGCCCATCAGCCAGGGATGGAGCGGGCGATGAGAATCGAACTCACGACATACAGCTTGGGAAGCTGTCGTTCTGCCACTGAACTACGCCCGCGCGCCCGCCATTCATAACCGGACCGAGCGTCGGCTTCAACGGGGCGGACGAAAATGTTTCGACAGTTTCAGCCCCTGCGCCTGATAATTGGAGCCAAGGCCCGAGCCATAGAGATCGCGCGGGACCTGCGCCATGCGCTCATAGACGAGCCGTCCCACAGCCTGTCCATCCTCCAGGATGAATGGCACGTCGTGCGAGCGCACCTCGAGCACCGCCCGCGCCCCGGCGCCGCCCGCCTCGCTCGCGCCAAAACCCGGATCGAAGAAGCCGGCGTAATGCACGCGGAACTCGCCGACGAGAGCGTCGAAGGGCGTC
Source organism: uncultured Alphaproteobacteria bacterium (assembly GCA_963828185.1). GTDB lineage: Bacteria > Pseudomonadota > Alphaproteobacteria > Rhizobiales > Beijerinckiaceae > Rhodoblastus. Next base: position 181,484 of record CAWHDV010000007.1, read on the forward strand.
ATCTCCGCGGCGTGGTCCGGCGGCACCAGCACTTCTTCCTTCGAGGCGAGAATGTAGAATTCGCCGGGATCGAGCACCAGTTCGCCGCGCCCGCCTGAAAACACCGGCTCCCAGAAATCGGCGACCTCGCAGGCGTTGAACTCGTCCACATCGATCAGCCCGGTATGCCGCTTGGCGCGATAGCCGATCAGCCCCTCGCCGCCAAAGCCGGACAGGTCGATGGAGATCGAAACGCCGCCGGCAAAACAGGGATTTGCTGTCGAAACCAGATTTTGCCGCCCATGCAGGGCGGCGTGCGCGGCGTCGTCGAGGCGGGCGGCGCCGCGCCGGAAACGGATCTGCGACAAGCGCGAACCGCTGCGCGCGAGGATCGGAAAGGTGCGCGGCGAGATTTCGGCGAACAGCGGCCCGTGATAGCCGGCTTCCACCGTATCGAAGGCGCGGGCGCGATCCGCTATGACCCGGGTGAAGACGTCGATGCGGCCGGTCGAGCTTTTCGGATTGGCGGCGGCGGCGACATCGGCCGGCAGGGCCACGGATTCGGCAAGTTCGGCCACATAAACGCAGCCGGTCTCGAGCACTGCGCCCGGGCCAAGGTCAATCTCGTGCAAAGCGTGCATGGCGACCGCCTCGGCGACCGAACGGGCGCCAGGCAAGAAACTGGCGCGCATCCGCCAGGCGCGCCGGCCGAGCCGCAGGTCGAGGCTCGCGGGCTGGATCTGGTTTGCAGCGAAAGGCGCGGTCGGCAGAATGGCGCCGTCCTTGGCCAGGGCGGCGATCTGGTGGGCGGCGAAAATGCCTTGCTCGTCTCCTGTCGCCGCCTGCCCCGCCACGAAAGCCCCCTGTCAAAACACGAACCAAAACTGTCTAGAAACACGTCTAAGGCGGCAGCCGCGAAAAGCCCATCGAAAACTGGCGCCGGAAGCAAGGGCTCAGTTGGCGCGCACCCAGTTGACGGACTTGCAGATCAGGCCGCCGAAGACGCAGCCGCTGGTCCGCAGACGCTTGCCGGAGAGGACCATCCGGCCGCTGTAAGTCTTGCCGTCTTCCGGGTTGAACGCCGTGCCGGTCCAGCTGTTCTGGTCGGCGCGCACCATGTCGTAGAACACTTTTTGCCCGACATGCGCCTTCGATGATGGGTTTTTCAGCCACACGACGACGCCGCACAGGGCTTGCCCGCAATGCGAGAACTGGATGCGTGAGGCGCCATTGTCGCGCGCCCACACGCCTTCGGCGTCGGCGGCGAATGCGCTTGCGCCGCTCAGGGCGAGCGCGGCGAGGATCACGCCGGCGCGCAATCCGGCGCGACAATCGGACAAGATCATTTTTTCCCTCCCATGCCGGCGCGCGAAAAATGCCGGTCTATCTTTGATCCGCAGTCAAAAAAAGCTGATCCATCGCAAGGCCGGAGGCGGCGTTTGCGCAAATCATGGCGTCATGATCCGTCCTGTATCGCTCAAGACGGCAATTAATCCCGCATTCCCGCTTCCGCGCAAGCCCGCTTTTCTTCACCCTTGCCGCCTTCGTCAAGCTTCCAAGGTGAATTGCAACGCGAATGGGCCTAAGGTCGCTGGAAAAGCGACACTCCTAAAAAAGCGACCCTCCTGGAGACCAATGATGAGCACCCGTCGTCTGGATCGCGCCTTTCAACCCAAATCCCTTGCCTTGGTCGGCGCGAGCGACCGGCCGGGCTCAACGGGACGCGCGGTTCTCGACAATATCGTTTCCGCCGATTTCGGCGGCGTGCTTTACGTCGTCAATCCACGCCACAGCGAAATCGCCGGCCGGAAGAGCTACGCCGAATTGCGCGAACTGCCGGAGCCGCCCGATCTCGTCATCGTCGTCGCCCCCAAGGAAATGGTCGCGGCCATCGTGCATGAAGCGGCCGACATCGGCGTTCCCGCCGTCATCGTCATGACCGACGACCCGCGGCCCGGCCCGGATTCTCTGTTCCAGCAGATGCGCGCCATCACGCGATCGCGCGACATCCGCGTTTTCGGCCCCAATTGCTACGGCCTGATCGCGCCGCGCGCGAAACTCAACGCCAGCCTTTCGGCCCTGCCCGTCCTGCCGGGCGACCTCGCGGTCATCTCGCAATCCTCGGCGGTGCTGGGCGCGATCATCGCCTGGGCGCACACCCATCAGGTCGGCTTCTCCGGCATGGCCTCGCTCGGCCACATGGCCGACGTCAACTTCGGCGACCTGCTCGATTTCTACGCCCTCGACCCGGCGACCCGCGCCATCCTGCTCTATGTCGAGCACCTCGAAGACGCCAAGGGTTTTATGTCAGCCGCGAGGGCTGCGTCGCGCGTGAAACCGGTGATCGTCGTGCGCGCCGGAAGGCACGAGGCTTCACGCCGCGCCGCGACCCATGCCGGCAATCTCGCCACCACCGATGCGGTCTATGACGCCGCCTTCCGCCGCGCCGGCCTGCTGCGCGTGCCCGACATCGACGCCCTGTTCGACGCCGCCGAGGCGCTCGGGCGCGTGAAGCCTTTCACCGGGGATCGCCTGGCCATTGTCACCAACGGGCGCGGCGTCGGCAACCTGGCGATCGACCAGTTGCTCGACCTTGGCGGCAAACTGGCCGAAATATCGCCGGCGACGCGCGAATCCCTGCAGCCTTTCGCGCCAGAAAGCTGGAACGGCCGGCCGCCGGTCGAACTCCCGGCCGACGCCAGCCCGGGCGATTACAGCCAGGCCCTGTCGCTCGTGTTGCAGGACCGCGCCAACGACGCGGTGCTGGCGATCCATTCGCCCAATGTGCTGGTCAATAGCCACGACATGGCCTGCGCCACGGTCGAGGCGGTCAAGCGTTACCGGCGCGGCGCCATCAACGCCAAGCCGGTCTTCGCCGTCTGGTACGGGGCGGACGAGGACACCGACCATATTTTCGAAGGCGCGCGCATCCCGCATTACGAGCGCGGCGCGGTGGCGGGCTTCATGCACATGGTCAACTGGCGGCAGGCGCGCGAGGCGCTGATGGCCGCGCCGCCGTCGCTGCCGGTCGATTTCGCGCCCAATACCGCCAAGGCCCGCGCCATCGTGCAGCAGGCTATTTCACGCGGCCATAGCTGGCTCGCGCCGGTCGAGATCAGCGCCTTGCTCGAAGCCTACGACATTCCGATCGCCCCGGCGCGGCTGGCGCGCACGGCGGAAGAAGCGGCGGAAGTGGCGCGGCTGGTGCTTGGACGCTATGGCGGCTGCGTGGTGAAGATCATGTCGCGCGACATTGTGCACAAGTCCGATCTCGGCGGCGTCGCGCTCGATCTGCGCTCGGTCGAGCAGGTGGTCGACGCGGCCCAGAAAATGCTCGATCGCGTGGCGGTCGAGGCGCCGGGGGCGCGCATCGACGGCGTCACCATCCATCCGATGGTGCGCCGGCCCAATGCGCGCGAACTGGTGCTGGGCGTCACCGACGATCCCACTTTTGGCCCGGTGATCATTTTCGGCGCGGCGGCAAGGCGGTCGAGGTCATCAACGACACGACGCTGGCGCTGCCGCCGCTCGACTTGTCGCTGGCGCGCTCGATGATAGAGCGGACGCGCGTCGTCCGCGCCCTGCGCGATTATCGCGACATACCCGCCGCCGACATTGACGCCGTGGCGCTGCTGCTGGTGAAAATTTCCCAGCTCTCGGCCGATATTCCCGAATTGCGCGAACTCGAACTCAATCCGGTGCTGGCCGATTCGCAAGGCGTCGTCGTGGTGGACGCCCGCGTAAAAGTCGCGCCTTCCGCCGGCCGCGCCCTCTCGGGCGGCAACCCGCGCTTCGCCATCGCCCCCTACCCCAAGGCGCAGGAACGGCGCACGTCGCTGAAGAACGGCACGCCGGTGCAATTGCGCCCCGTGCGGCCGGAAGACGAGGAAATGTACAAGGTCTTCTTCACCCATGTGCTGCCGGAAGACATCAGGCTGAGGTTTTTCGCGCCGGTGAAGGAGTTTTCGACGCCTTCATCGCCAGGCTGATCCAGATCGACTACGCGCGCTCCTTCGTCTCGGTCGCCGTCGAGGAAGAAACCGGGCTGATGCTCGGCGTGGTCAGGCT
>CAWHDV010000008.1:0-192033 GCA_963828185.1 uncultured Alphaproteobacteria bacterium
CGCCGGCGTGCGCGACCTGAGGAAGACGACTGACGATGCCCGAGCTACGCTCAAGAGCTTGGCCGCGGGACGTGTGTAGCCACACTGACACACTGACACACTGACACACTGATTCCATGCCCGTTTTCGCGGGCGATCATGGCATTTTCCGAGGAAATCGGCGCGGGCCGGGGAACTCGCGGGCGATCTCGAGCGTAAACCGAAGCGGGCTGATCACGAACTGGCGCAAGCCTGATCATGAGCCGCGCCCGGCCAAACTGCCTTTTCGTCCGACCCGGCCGCGTGCGGGGGCGGGATAGGTGGTTTGAGGCGGTCGCCGAACTATATAGGGCTGGTGGAAAGGCTCATCGCATGGCGGAGCACACCAACAAGCTCGCGGACAGCAAGGCTCCGCTGGTTTTCATGGCGGCGGCCATTGTCGCGGGGGGGCTGGCGATCGGGCTCCTCGGCGGCCGCAGCGTGGATAAAGACAGTTCGATGACGCCGGACGCCAAGGTGCAGGTCGCCATCGAGGCTTTCCGGTCGGGTTACGACCAGTCCGCGCTCGCCATCCTCAAGCCTCTGGCCAAGGATGGCGACGCCAAGGCGCAATACTGGCTGGCTGACATCTACAGCGACGACGATCCGGCCTCCAGGCCGGACATGGCGAAGCAACAGGCCTTGCTGGAAAAATCCGCCGCTCAGGGATATGTGCCGGCCGAGCGGCGTCTCGGCGAGCTTTACCTCCGGGGAACCACGACCTTCCAGGATTTCGGCAAGGCGCAGGACTGGCTGCGGAAGGCGGCGGTCGCGGGCGACGCCACCGCGCAGGAGGGGCTGGGCCATATTTTTGCGCTCGGCCTCGGCGTCGCGCAGGACAAGTCGCAGGCCTACGGCTGGTATGAAAATTCGGCGCTTGCTGGCGACGGCCTGGCCAAACGCCTGCGCGACGACCTGGTCAAGCGCATGTCGCCGGACGAAATCGACAAGGGCGAGCAGGCCGCTAGAAAAATCGCGGCAAGCATCAAGCCCGCCGAGGCCTCCAAGCCGACCGAGGCCTCCAAGCCGACCGACGCCTCCAAAGCGAGCGACGAATCGACAGCGAACGAAGCTTCCAAGTCGAAGGGACCCAGGCCATGACCCTCCAGCAACCGACGCCCGACGCCGAAATGATGGGAACGCTCACACGATCGATGCGGGATCACTGGGGCATGTTCATGGCCGAGGGGATCATGCTGTGCGTGCTTGGACTTGGCGCGATCATCGTGCCGCCGCTTGCGGGACTCGCCACCACGATTTTCCTGGGCTGGCTGTTCCTTGTCGCGGGACTTGGCGGCCTGTTCTTCACCCTCCGCGCCAGATCGGCGCCGGGCTTCGGCTGGGCCCTGCTTTCGGCGGTCGCCGCGCTCTTCGCCGGCGCGGTGCTGCTGTGGAATCCCTTCGCCGGCCTGGCGACGCTCACCTATGTGCTGGTCGCCTATTTCATCGTCGACGGCGCCGCCCTTATTTTCCTCGCCATCGACCATCGCCGCGAATTGTCCGGCAAATGGGAATGGATGCTGCTCAACGGCGTCGTCGATCTGATCCTTGCGGGCATCATCATTTCCGGCCTGCCGGGAACGCTTGCCTGGGCGCTCGGGCTGCTGGTCGGCGTCGACCTGCTGTTCGGCGGCGCGTCGCTCATCGCCATGGCGACGGAGGCGCGCAAGGCCGGCGGATGAGCGTTAAGGCGATCGCAACGGCGCGGGAGCATTGTCACGCGACAGGCGGCAAGGCTTCATGACGATTTTCGCGGTTTCGACCTGGGTGCTCCCCCTGCTGCTGGCGATAACCCTGCACGAGGCCGCGCATGGCTATGTCGCGCGCTTGTTCGGGGACGACACGGCGTGGAGGCTGGGGCGCGTCACCTTCAATCCGTTGCGGCATGTCGATCCGTTCGGAACGGTGCTCCTCCCCGCCATGCTGCTGCTGCTGCACGCGCCCTTTCTGTTTGGCTACGCCAAGCCCGTGCCGGTGGATTTCCGGCGTCTGCGCCAGCCGCGCCGCGACATGATCTGGGTGGCCGCCGCCGGACCGGCCATGAACATCGCCCTGGCGCTCGTGGCGGCCCTGCTTGTCCATGCGGTTGGGTTCCTGCCGTCGGGCGCCGGCCGATGGGTGCTGGCCAATCTTGTCAACGCGATCAGCATCAATGTCTTCCTCGCCGTGTTCAATATGCTTCCCTTGCCGCCGCTCGACGGCGGCCGCGTCGCCGTCGGCCTGCTGCCGGACGCGCTCGCGGCGCCGCTCGCCGCGCTTGAGCCCTATGGCGTGATGATCATGCTAGGCGTGCTGTTCCTGCTGCCGGCGCTGGCGGCGGGGGCCGGATCGCGGTTCAACCCGTTCTCCGACCTCGTGACCCGTCCCGCCAGCGCCATCATCCAGCTGATCCTGCGCCTGACCGGCCTTGCCTGACCGGTTTGGCCTGACTTCACGCGAGATCGAAGCGATCGGCGTTCATCACCTTGTTCCACGCAGCGACGAAGTCATGCGCGAACTTCGCCTTGGCGCTGTCGCACGCATAGACTTCCGCGATGGCGCGGAGCTGGCAGTTCGAACCGAACAGGAGGTCGACGCGCGTCGCGGTCCATTTCGGCTCGCCTGTGGCGCGATCGCGCCCCTCGAACAGGTCCTCGGCTGCGGATACGGGCTTCCAAGCCGTGCCCATGTCGAGCAGGTTGACGAAGAAGTCGTTGGTCAGCGCCTCCGGCCGCTTCGTGAAGACGCCGTGCCGCGACTGGCCGAAGTTTGTGTCCAAAACGCGCATGCCGCCGAGCAGGGCGGTCATTTCGGGCGCCGTCAGTCCCAGCAATTGCGCGCGGTCGACGAGCGCCTCCTCCGCCGAACGATCCTGTCGGGCGGTGAGGTAATTGCGGAACCCGTCGGCTTTCGGCTCCAGCACGCGGAAGCCGTCCACGTCGGTCTGCTCCTGCGACGCGTCGGCGCGGCCCGGCGTGAAGGGCGCCTCGACCTCGATCCCGGCGTTCTTCGCGGCCTTCTCGATGGCGGCGGCCCCGCCGAGGACGATCAGGTCGGCGAGCGAAATTCTCTTGCCGCCGGACTGCGCGTCGTTGAACTCCTTCTGGATTCTTTCGAGCGTCGCCAACGCCTCCGCCAGCCGCGCCGGCTCGTTGGCCTCCCAGTCCTTCTGTGGCGCGAGGCGAATCCGCGCCCCGTTGGCTCCGCCGCGCTTGTCGGAGGCGCGGAAGGTCGAAGCCGAGGCCCAGGCCGTCGTCACCAGCTGCGAGATCGAAAGTCCGGATGCGAGAATCTTGTCCTTGAGCGCGGCGATGTCCTGGCGGTCGACCGGTTCATGCGTGACCGGCGGAACGGGGTCCTGCCAAAGCAGCTCCTCGGCGGGAACCTCCGGGCCGAGATAGCGTGAGCGCGGGCCCATGTCGCGATGGGTCAGCTTGAACCACGCCCGCGCGAAAGCATCCGCGAACTCGTCCGGATGTTCGTGGAAGCGCCTCGAGATCTTTTCGTAATCGGGGTCGAAGCGCAGGGCGAGATCGGTGGTCAGCATCGACGGCGCGATGCGCTTCGACGGGTCGTGCGCGTCCGGCACGGTCCCGGCGCCGCCGCCGTTCGCCGGCCGCCATTGATGCGCGCCGGCCGGGCTTTTGGTCAGTTCCCACTCATAGCCGAACAGGTTGTCGAAGAAATTGTTGCTCCACTTCGTCGGCGTGGTGGTCCAGACAACTTCCAGGCCGCTGCCGATGGCGTCGCCGCCCTTGCCGCTGCCAAAACGGCTCGTCCAGCCAAGGCCCTGCTCTTCGATGCCCGCCGCCTCGGGCGCCGGGCCGACCAGCGCCGCATCGCCCGCGCCGTGGGTTTTGCCGAACGAATGCCCGCCGGCGATGAGGGCGACGGTTTCCTCGTCGTTCATGGCCATGCGCGCGAAGGTCTCGCGGATGTCCCTCGCGGCGGCGAGCGGGTCCGGCTTGCCGTTCGGCCCTTCCGGATTCACGTAGATCAGGCCCATCTGCACGGCCGCCAGCGGATTGGCGAGATCCCTGTCGCCGGAATAGCGCTTGTCGCCGAGCCACGCGTCCTCGGGGCCCCAATAGACTTCGTCTGGCTCCCAGACGTCGGCGCGGCCTCCGCCAAAGCCGAAGGTCTTGAACCCCATCAACTCCAGCGCGCAATTGCCGGCGAGGACGATCAGGTCGGCCCATGAGATCTTGTCGCCGTATTTCCGCTTGACCGGCCAGAGAAGCCGGCGCGCCTTGTCGAGATTGACATTGTCCGGCCAGCTGTTGAGCGGCGCGAAGCGCTGCTGTCCGGCGCCGGCCCCGCCGCGGCCGTCGCCGATGCGATACGTCCCCGCGCTGTGCCAGGCCATGCGGATGAACAGCGGTCCATAGTGGCCGTAGTCGGCCGGCCACCAGTCCTGCGAGTCGGTCATCAGCGCGTAAAGGTCCCGCTTCAGGGCCGCCAGGTCGAGCTTGTTGAATTCCTCGACATAATCGAAACTCTTGCCCATGGGGTCGGACAAGGGAGAGTTCATGTGCAGGATTTGCAGGTTCAGCTGGTTCGGCCACCAGTCTCGATTCGACGGGCCGCCGAGGGCCTTGTGCATCACAGGGCACTTTGTCGCTTCATTCATGGCGTCACCTCCACAGTGTTCGCTTAACCGCCATGTTAGCCAGCGCGTTTCATAAGATGAAATTGCATTTTTTTATACCAGCGATAAAATAATCTGATGAACTCGATATCGCTTCGGCAGCTGCGTTATTTCGACGCCCTGGGACGTCATGGCCATTTCGGACGCGCGGCGGAGGCGTGCGCGATCTCGCAGCCGGCCTTGTCGATGCAGATCAAGGAGCTCGAGGAGACGCTCGGCGCCGTGCTGATCGAGCGGGGCGCGCGACAGGTCCGGCTGACGAGGTTCGGCGAAGAGGCCGCCCGGCGCGTCCGCGACATCCTGCGCTCGTTGGACGAACTGGAAGATTGCGCGCGCGCGTCGCGCGACCGCCTCTCGGGCCGGCTGCGCATCGGCATGATCCCGACGGTCGCCCCCTACCTGCTGCCGGCGGTGATCGGCAATCTCACGCGCATCCATCCCGAGCTCGATATCCATTTGCGCGAGACGCTGACGGCGAAGCTGATCCAGGAATTGCTGGAAGGTCGGCTCGACGCGGCGATTGTCGCCCTGCCGGTGTCGGAGCCCTCGCTTGCGGAGGTCGCCCTCTTCACCGAGAATTTTTTGCTGGTCCGGCCAGGAGAGGACAAGGGGAAGCCGGTTCCCAGCCGTGAAAAGCTGTGCGAAATGAGGCTGCTTCTGCTGGAGGAGGGGCATTGCTTTCGCGATCAGGCGCTGTCCTTTTGCAATACGCAATTGCCGCCGCCGCGGCAGGCGCTCGACGCGAGTTCCCTGTCCACGCTGGTCCAGATGGTTGGCGCCGGCATCGGCGTCACCTTGATCCCGGAAATGGCCGTGGCGGTCGAGACGCGCTCGGCGAAGGTCGCCGTCGCCCGTTTCCAGGAACCGCAGCCCTCGCGCACCATTGGCATGATCTGGCGCAAGACCAATCCCCTGGCCAGCCAGTTTTTGCAAATCGCCGATGTGATATGCCTGTCGGCCGACGCCTTGCGCGCGCAACGCGACGCGCGACCGCCAGCGATGCCGGAGGGCGCGTGATGTGGTTTGCCGACCGGCCTGTTCTGTTCGCCCTGTGGATCATCCCCGGGCTGATCGCCGCCTATGTCACGGGGCATGTGCTTCTCACCAAGCGCGATGTCGGCTCCTCCATAGCCTGGATCGGTCTTGCCTGGCTGGCTCCGATCGTCGGCAGCGTTCTTTACGCGCTGTTCGGCGTCAACCGGGTGAAGGCGCGCGCGACTTTTCTGCGGGAAAGGAAGGCGAAACGCGCGAATGCCGCGCCTTCGTCCGTCGTCAGGCGAAACGGCGATCCGCTCTGCCAGCTCGAAATCGCCGTCGGTCAAATCGCCGGCCGCCCGGCCACGCAGGGCAACGCCGTCACGCAATTCCACAACGGCGATGAGGCCTATCCCAGGATGATCGCCGCGATTGACGCGGCGCGGACCAGCGTCGCGCTGTCGACCTTCATCTTTCGCCTCGATCGCAGCGGGAAGGCCTTTGTCGAGGCCCTGACGCGGGCGCGGGGGCGGGGGGTCGAGGTCCGGGTCATCATCGATGGCGTCGGCGGCGGATATTTCGATGCGCCAGCCTTCCACCTGCTGCGGCGCAACGGCGTTCCGGTCGCAAGGTTTCTCCACTCGCCGCTGCCCTGGCGCATGCCGTTCCTCAATCTGCGGACGCACAAGAAACTGCTTTCCGTGGATGGGGGCATCGCCTTCGCCGGCGGCCTCAACATCGGCGACGAGAACCTCGTGCTAAAAGAACCGCCGGACCCGGTGCGCGACACGCATTTCCTGTTCGAGGGGCCGGTGGTCGCCCAGTTGAACGATGTCTTCGCCGAGGACTGGTTTTTCCTTTGCGACGAGCGGCTTGCCGGCGAGGCGTGGTTTCCGGCGATGGAAGGTTCGGGCGCGGCGACCGCCCGCGCCGTCGCCTCGGGGCCCGACCAGGATATCGAGAAGATCGAGTCCGTCGTGCTGCAGGCGATCGCCTGCGCGCAAAAATCCGTGAAAGTGATGACGCCCTATTTCCTGGCCGACGAGCGGATCGAAAGTTCGCTCGCGCTGGCGGCGATGCGTGGCGTCGAGGTCGATATCATCGTTCCGGAAAAGAACAACCACCTGTTCATGGCCTGGGCGACGATGGCGCACATCGGCCCGCTCGTCGAAGCGGGTTGCCAGGTCTGGGCCAACCCGCCGCCGTTCGACCATTCCAAGATCATGACCATCGACGGCGGCTGGGGCCTCGTCGGCAGCGCCAACTGGGACGCAAGAAGTTTTCGGCTGAACTTCGAACTCGACGTGGAAATCTATCATACCGAGCTTGTCGCGCGCCTCGAAGCGTCGATGTCGGCCGCGCAGGGTCGCCTGATCACCCTGGAAGAGCTCCGCTCCCGCCCGCTCGCGGCGCGGCTGCGCGACAGCGCGGCGCGGCTGATGCTGCCCTATCTCTGAGGGTCGCCCGGCGGGGGCTTCGGGCGCAAGGCGGCGTTCAGCGCCGTCATGCCTTCGAGGCCGCCCAATTGCATCGTGTCGACCGCCGAGCTCGGCACGATGATGATGGTGGCGTTATTGCTCTTCAATCCTTCGTAGAGCATGTTCATCGCCCGCAAATGCAGGGCGACGGGATCGTTGGCGTAAGTCCGCGCCGCCTCGCCGAATTTCTCGGCGACCTGACGTTCCGAATCTCCGAGGATGACGCGCGCCTGCCGTTCCCGCTCCGCTTGCGCCTGCATCGACATCGCGTCCTCGAGGGCAGGGGGGATCAGCACGTCCTTGACCTCGACCGAGATGACGTTGACGCCCCAGGGTTCGGTTCGGGCGTCGATGATCCGCTGCAAATCGGCGCTGATCTTGTCGCGGCCCTCCAGCATGTCGGCGAGCATCGTCTTGCCGATGATGTCGCGAAGCGCCGTCTGCGACGCCCAGCTGATGGCGCTGTTGTAATCGGCGACGTCGAGCGCCGCCTTCTTCGGATCGACCACCTTCCAGAACAGCACGGCGTCGACATCCACCGGCACCGTATCCTTGGTGAGGGTCTTTTCCGCCTTGAACGCCGCCGTGATCACCCTGGTGTCGATCCAGTATGCGACAGTCTCGATGATCGGGATGATGAAGAACAACCCCGGTCCCTCGACCGAGCGGAAACGTCCGAGCCGCAGCACCACCGCCCGCTCCCACTGGTCCGCCACATTGACGGCATAGGCGACGATCCCGGCGACGACGATCGAGCCCAGCGCGATCATAACGCTGTCAGCATAGGCGTCGGCGGCATAGGCCGAATTGGCGGAGGCCAGGCCCAGGCCGAGAATGACGAAGAATATCAATGTAGGCAGAGAGCTTGGCTTTCGCACCTTGGCGTTTCCTTCGCTTGCGACAGCGCCTAGGAGCGCCCGGCGCGGCGCGCCGCCACGGGCGCCAGTGCGGCGAACTTGACGGCGACGTCGGTGCGGTTGCGCGCCTGGATCTTCTTCATGATGTTGCGCACATGCACCTTGACGGTGCCCTCGCGGATGTTGAGCTTGCGGGCGATCAGCTTGTTTGGCTGACCCTCGCGAATTCCCTCGATGACCGCCAGTTCCCGGCTCGTCATGCCATGCAGCGGCATGGCGCCGGGTGAGGCGGATGTCGATTGCTGCGCGGCCGCAAGGCATTGCGCCGAAACATAGGCGCCCCCGCGGCGACGAAGCGCAGCACGTGGATCAGGATATCGAATCCGGCGTCCATGGCGATGAAGCCTTTGGCGCCCCGGCCGAGCGCCGCCATGGCCGCATCGGGGTCGTCGCTGCTCGCGAGCACCACGACCGGAATGCGCGGGCCAATCTCCGCCAGGCGCCCGAATTCATCCTCCGCTTCCGCCTCGTTGAGGGAGAGGACAGACAGCAGCGCAACCACCAGACGCTGGTCAAACAAAGCGGGATCAAGTTCGGCAAGGCCAGCGAGGCCGACGATTCCCGCGGGCGCGGAAGCAGACAGGCCGCCGACGAGACAATCGCGGAAAAATGCGTTGCGCTCGACGATGACCAACTCGGACCGCAGCTGATCGCGACCTTCGCTCCCTTCGGCCGCGAAGGTCCGACTGTCGAACGCGCGGCGCGGAATCGTCTGATCGACTTCCGACATCGCTTTGCCTCCTTTACTCGCACCAACCGTCAACGCCAGGCTTCCGCCCGAGAGAGGCGTCCTTGCTCCAACGACCTCCTTGCGGTCTCGACCGATCTTCACCGCAAGGCCCGCCGCGAAAATCCCTCCTTACGCGGCGCCTTCCGCCAGGCGCAGACCGGCGCGCTCCAGCGCGGACCGCACCGCGGCCAGCAAGGCCGTTGCGGTGAAGGGCTTGAAGATGAAACCGGTCGCTCCGCGTCGCATCGCCAGGACGACATTCTCGGCCGTGGCGTCGCAGCTGATCATGATGGTCGGCAACGCGAGGCCCAATCGCTTGATGTCGTCCAGCAACTCCAGGCCGGATTTTCCGGGCATGTTCAGATCGGCGATCACGCAGCCTGTCTCGCCGGCCGCGATGCTGCGCAAGAAGTCTTCGCACGAGGCGTAATCGCGGACCAAATAGCCCGCATCATGCAGGACGAAGCCGATGCTCTCGCGCACCGTGAAATTGTCGTCGACGACATGAACATTGGGCATGGCGGGCGCTCCACGCAGATCCGGTCTCTACCGTCCCGGACCGGGGTACATTAAATATCTACTGTGACATATATTGTGCGCTTCGATAACAAAATCGGGAAGCGTCGAGTGCATCTTCATACAAATCTTGTAACATGTAAAGACTGCGCAATAATCATAGGGATCAAATCAACCTAGGATAATTACGTACCACATTCGGAGCCTGCCCCTACTTATAAATGGCGAGTTGCGCGCCTAGGCTTTGCGCGCAAGATGAGGCTCGTTTTCCTGCGGTTTTCCGCATTTGCTCCTTTGTCCGGTGACTGTCGTCACCCGGAGTGCGGCAGCATTTCGAAACGCTGGCGAGGCTGTCGTTATTCGCCGCGTATCTTCCGATCCAACCAGCGCGAGGCGTCAGCGGATGCTCATTTCGTCCGATCCAGTCCTGAACGATCGCTGCGCCGGCGCCCACTCCGCGCCAAACGCCGCCCCGGAACGCTGGTATGCCGTCTTTGCGCATCCCAATCACGAAGCGGGGGCGCAAATCCATCTGCGCCAGCAGGGGTTCAAGACTTTTTTGCCGCGCTACGCGAAACATATCCGTCATGCGCGTCAGGCGAAGACGGTGATGGCGCCGCTTTTTCCCCGCTATCTGTTCGTCGCGCTCGACCTGCGCCGCCATCGCTGGCGCTCGGTCAATGGCACCCGCGGCGTGGTGTCGCTGGTGATGCAGGACGGCTTCCCGGCGCCCGTCGCGATCGGCGCCGTGGAGGCCATTTTCGCATCCTGCGATGACGATGACGTGATGCGGCTCGACGATCTCCGGCCGGGACAAAACGTGCGGGTGGTCGACGGTCCATTCGCCGAACGGATCGGAATTCTGGAACGGCTGACCGGTCCGGAGCGCGTCCGGGTGCTTCTCGGCATGATGCACGGCCAGGTTTCGGTCGAGCTGGCGCGCTGCGCCGTCGCGCCAGGCTGAACCGCGCCGTCCCGTCGCCGCCCAGTCGGCAATGATCGCTTTGGCCACAGTTTCGGAGTTTGCCTGATGGCGAGCTATTTCATCGACTCCGCCCGCATCGCCGTCGAAAGGTCAATTCGGGGGTTCAGCGTTCCCTCGTCCTTCGACGCCGCCGCGTGGTCGCCTCGCGACGCGACGGCTTCGGACCTGACCCGCCCGACGGTCATCATTCTCGGCGTTCGCGGAATTCCCGCGGCGCACGGCGGTTTCGAGACCTTCGCGGAGAAATTCGCCCTCCACATGGTGGATCGCGGCTGGGACGTCACGGTCTATTGCCAGCGCGAGGCGGCGCCGGGAAGCGGGATGGACGGCCACGTCGAATTCGACCGCTGGCGCGGCGTGCAGCGCATTTCGATCCATGTCGTCGGCTCGGGACCGCGCTCGACCATTGTCTTCGACTGGCGCAGCATGATGCATGCGCGCACGCAGCCAGGCGTTCCCCTCGTCCTTGGCTACAATACGGCGTGTTTCCTGCCGCTCCTGGGCATCCAGGGACGTCCGATCGTCACCAATATGGACGGCGTCGAGTGGAAGCGCGCCAAGTGGTCTCCCCCTGTGAAGGCGTGGTTCATGGTCAATGAACTGATTGCTTGCGCGCTGTCGTCGGAACTGATCGCCGACCATCCGGCGATCGAAACGCATCTGCGAAAGCGCTTCGCCGGCGACAAGGTCACGATGATCCCCTACGGCGCCGAACCGATCGATGACGCGGATCCCGGACTGCTGGCGAAATATGGCCTCGAGCCCGACAAATTCGTCGTTTCGATCGCCCGCGCGGAGCCGGAGAATTCGATCCTGCAAATGGTGCGCGCCTTTTCGCGCCGCCCGCGCGGCTTCAAGCTGGCCTGCGTCGGACCGCTCGACACCCAGCACAACCGCTATCACCGGCAAGTGCGCGACGCGGCCTCGAACGAGGTGCTTTTCGTCGGCGGAATCTATGACAAGCCGACTGTCGCCTCCCTGCGTCGGCACGCGCTCGCCTATCTGCACGGCCACACCGTCGGCGGCACCAATCCGTCGCTGGTCGAAGCGCTCGGCGCCGGTTCGGCGGTCATCGCCCATCGCAACAAATACAATTGGTGGACCGCCGGCGCCGACCAATTCTACTTCTCTTCCGAAGATGAATTCGACGCGGTGCTGCAACGGCTGGCGGAGGATCCCGAAGCGGTGGCGCAGGCGCGCTTCGCCGCTTCGCGCCAGCATCGCGCCTATTTCACCTGGGACCGCGTGCTAATCCATTACGAGGCGCTCTGCCGGCGTGCGGCGCAGACCCGGCGCGCCCTGGCCTATCTCGCCATCGCCGCACTGGCGGTGCTCGGTTCGGCGGCGCTGGCGCCGCGCCCAGCCAGCGCCGATTACCTGCTCGGTCCCGGCGACAAACTGCAAATCGAGGTTTCCGCCTCGCTGATCCAGCACGCGACCGTCGGCGCCGACGGCCAGATCGCCATACCGCAGCTCGGCGACGTCAAGGTGGCGGGGCTTTCGCTGACGGCGGCGCAGACCCGGCTGCAACAGGCCTATCGCAGCAAGGCCATCCTCGAAGATCCCGAGGTGCTGGTGGAGGTCGTGGAATACCGCCCGTTCTTCATCGGCGGCGACGTCGCCAAGGGCGGCGCCTATCCCTACCAGCCGGGCATCACGGTCCGGCAGGCGATCACGCTGGCGGGCGGCCTCGACATGATCCGTTTCCGCTTCGGCGAAAACCCGTTCATCCGCGCCGCCGACCTGCGCAACGAATACGAGACGCTGGCGCTCGAACGGCTGAAGCTGGAACTGAAGCAGCGGCGCGTCAGGGCGGAGCTCGACGACGCGGCGAAAGTCGATTTCAGCGACCTCGGCCCTTCCACCGTGCCCGCCTCGACGGTCAAGGAAGTCGTAAGCCTCGAACGTGATCGGTTCCAGCAGGACCGGGACGCCTACAACCGGGATACGACGACGCTGAAGGCGGCGGCGAAGGAGGCGCAGGCCAACATGAATGCGCTCGCCGCGCAGGGCGAGGCGGAAAGCGCAGCGTCGCAGCAGGAAGAACGCAACGCGGCGACGATGCGCGGCTATGTCGAGCGCGGGGTGTCGCCGACGGTGCGCCTCACGGAAACATTGCGCGACGCGGCCAACGCCAAGAGCCGCTATCTCGCGACGCAATCGCAGGCCTCCCTCGCCAAGCGCGCTCTCGACGACGCGCAGCGGCAACTTGCGCGCAGCGAGGACGCGCGCCGCGCCTCCTTGCTGTCCGAAGCGCAGGACGCGGCGCTGGCGCTGGAAAAAATCAATTCGCAATTCAAGGCTTCGGCCGAAAAATTCGCCGTGATCGGCGGGGCGCGGTCGGCGCTCTACGCCCGGCCGGGCGACGAGGCGGAAGTCACGATCTACCGCCGCAAGGATAATCGCGTCGAACAGCTCGTCGTGACCGAAGACGCGGAAATCACGCCCGGCGACGACGTCGAGATCAACCTGCGGCCGCAACGACTGCTCGGGCTTGCCGCCGACAAGAAGCCGGCCGCGCGCTGAGCCGGGACGCCAACTCATGCAAATCCTCTGTGTGCATCAAGGCTTCGAGCTCTACGGATCGGACCGTTGCTTCGCCAACTCCGTCCAGGCGATCCGCAAGCTCTACCCTGCGGCGCGCATAAACGTCGTCATTCCGCGCGATGGCCCGCTCGCCGCATTGATCCGTCCCTTCGTCGACGAATTGCGCGTGGCGCCGCTGTGGGTCGTTCGCAAGCGCGGCCTCGGCCGGAAGCTGGCCTCCGCCGCCGTCACCTTTCCGCTTGCCTTCGCCCGCGCCGTCGCCGGCTTCCGCGCCAACGATCTCGTTTACATCAACACCGTGACGGTGCTGGATTACCTGCTCGCCGCCGCCTTTTTCCGCCGCAAGGCGCTGCTGCACGTGCACGAGGCGCCAGGCGGGCTCATCGGCGCCGGCTTTGGCGCCCTGGTGCGCGCGGTCGGAGCGCCGACCATCTTCAATTCGCAGGCGACGCGTCGCGCGTACAATCCAGGCGAACGCATGCCCGCCTTCGTGCTGCACAATGGCGTGCGGGGACCGGATCAAATCACGCCCTGCGATTATGACGGGACGCGGCGGCTGCGCCTGCTGATGATTGGACGGTTGAGCCAGGCCAAGGGACAGGATTTGCTGGTCGAGGCCTGCGGCCTGCTGCCGGCCGCCATCCTCGACCGGATCGAGGTGAAAATCGTCGGCGGCTCGTTCGGCGGCCCGCCGGGCGGCTTGTCCACGCTGGAGCAGGACTTGCGCCGCCATGCGCGAAGTCTCGAGGGGGGGCTGATCAGCTTCGCGCCTTTCGACGAGGACCCGGGCGCGCTTTACGAGTGGTGCGACCTCGCCGTTGTTCCGTCCCGCGTGCGCGAAGGGTTTGGCCGCATTCCCGTCGAGGCCATGGCGCATGGGCGCGCCTCGATCGTTGCGGCGCATGGCGGCTTGCCGGAAATCGTCGCCCATGAGGAAACCGGCTGGCATTTCAAGCCTGGCTGCGCACAGGACCTGAGCGCGGCGATTGTTCGGGCGGCGCTAGCTCCGGACGAGGTGCGGCGTTTCGGCGAAGCCGGACGCCGCCGGTTCGAGCAATCCTTCACCGCCGCGCAGATCGAACGCGGCATGCAATCGATCGTCCGCCAGCGGACGGGCGGCCCCAACGCGAGGGAAACACCATGTCCTATGCGAAAGCCACAGCCGCTTCCCTGACGGGCCGTCCCTACGGGACGCGGGAGGAGGCGGACGACGGCGTCGACCTCAGGGAAGTCGTGGCCATTCTCAAGCGGCGCCGCAAGATCATCTGGGCGACGACCGTCGTCCTTTTTATGGCGGCCGCCGCCTATGTCGCTTTCACGCCCTCGCTCTATACCGCCAGCGTGCAGATCCTGTTCGATCCGCGCGCGCAAAAGGCGCTGGACGGCGATCTCGCGCAGGAAGGCCTTTCGCCTGAAGGCGTCAACGCCATGATCGACAGCCAGCTGAGCATCCTGCAATCGGAAAGCGTGCTGCGTCGCGTCGTCGTCAGCGAAAGGCTCGGCGAGGACCCGGAATTCGGACGCTTGGGGATGCTCTCCCGCGCGTGGCGTTCGATCGCCACGCAATTCGGGGCCGCCCCGGACAACGAGGCCAGCGCGGAGTTGCGCGCCTTGCGCAAGCTGCGCCGCCATGTCGGCGCCAAGCGCGCCGACAAGACTTTCATCCTCGAAGTTTACGTTTCATCGACAGACAAGGAAAAAGTGGCGGGCCTCGCCGACGCCGTCGCCTTCGCCTATCTGGTGGATCAGTCGGCGTCCCGCGCCGAGGTCGCGCGCAATGCGGCCTCGGCGCTGAGCGCTCGCCTCGGCGACCTGCGCGGCGATGTGCGGCGCGCGGAACACGCCATCGAACAGTACAAGTTCCAGCACAACATCATCACCCTGCCGGGGAACGCCCATAGCGTCGTCGACAGCGAGGCCATGATCGGCTTGCGCGAACTCGAGCGCAATCTCAATTCCAGCCGCGATGTCTACCAGAGCTTCCTGACCCACGCGCGGCAGGCGAGCGAGCAAGCCAACATGAGCCGGGTGAACGCCCGCATCATCTCGCACGCCGAACAGCCGATCGGCAGCAGCTGGCCGCCGCGCGGCCTGCTGCTCGTCCTCTCCCTGTTCGGCGGCCTCGGCCTGGGCTCGAGCCTCGCCCTGGCGCGCGACCATTTCGACAATCGCATCTACACCAAGCGGCAGATCGAGGAGGCGTCGCCGTTCCCGGTGCTCGCCGTCGTTCCCCGCTATCTGCCGATTCCGCTCGACCTGCCGCGCGAGGCTGAGCGCGCCTTCTTCCGGCTGCGCAACTCGATCCGCTTCAACCAGGCCGGCCGGCCGAACAAGATCATCATGGTGACATCGAACGGCTCCGGCGAGGGAAAAAGCTCGGTCGCCTCGACGCTGGCCGCAGCGGCGGCGGCCGAGGGAGAGCGCGTCCTGCTGCTCGAGGGACAATATTGCTCGCGCGCCATCTCGCGGCGGCCAAAGGCGTCGATGGAGCTGGAGGCGTCCCGCACGGATTCGGGCGTCTCCGTGCCGGCAATCGTCGCCCCGCCCGGCGCCGAGCTGCAGACCGAGGTCGTTCCCGATTTCGCGCTTCCCGCCATCGAGAGCGTGCGCGAAGCCCGCGCGCATTTCGAAGTGATGGACAAGCTGGCGTCCGACAAGCACAAATTCGACCTGATCATCCTCGACTGCGGCTCGGTGACCAGTGAGCGGCTCGCCCGCCATCTCGCGCATGTCGCCGACGCGATCGTCGTCGTGGCGCGCGCGGGCCGCACCAGCCTTGAAGACATAGCGGAAGTCGCCGACAGCCTCGGCGTCGTCGCGGAGCGCATCGGCGGCGTCGTCCTCAACGAATCGCGCGGTTGAAAACGCGGGCGCCCGAGGGAGCGAAATGACCGTAATCGCGACTAGATACGCGACGACCGGCTTCGCGCGCGCCGCATGGCGGCCAGCGCGGCGTTCGCGCGCGACGACAACCCTGCGCAGGCTCATCGGCAAGCTGTTCTATCTCGACGTCGCCATCCTCTTCATCGCTTCGGGCGGCATGCTCTGGTTGGCGGGGGTCAATTACGACGGCCTCACCGGATCGATGGTCTCCAAGATCCACCCGGCGACCTATCTCGCCGCCTTCTGCTTCCTGTTGCTGCTTTTCACCCGCCGCAATCCGGTCGCGGTCGTGGCGACGGTCGCCTCGCGCCAGCCCGGCGTCATGACCATGCTAGTCGCCTTCGCCGGCGTCATGACGTTTGTCGTCGTCGGCCACAGGCCCGGTCAGGCCGGACTCGTCGACACATTCTGGCTCCCCGCCGTGCTGGCGATCATCTCGGCGCAGGCGAGCGGCCGCGACAAGTCGCGCGTCGAGGTCCTGCTGCACGTGATCCTGACGGTCAACGCCGTCATGACGCTCACGGAATTCTTTCTCCACACGGAGTTCTTTCCTTTCCGCCTCGACGGCGAACTGATGGTCGAAAGCCGGCCCTGCGGGCTGCAGGGCCACCCCCTGGTCAACGCGCTCATCACCGGCCTCTACGCGACGATCCTGCTGAACGGCGGCGGCCGCGCCTTGCCGAGGCCGCTGCGATCGCCGCTGATCCTGCTGCAGCTGGTGGCGCTCGTCGCCAGCGGCGGCCGCACGGCCCTGACGCTGATGGCCCCCGTCGCCGGCTATGTGTTGCTTCGGCGCCTGCTGGGGATTTTGCTCGGCGCGCGCATGTCGCGGTCGCTCGTCGTCGCCGCTTTTGCTGCGCCTGTCATCATGGGCGCCGCCATCGTGGCGCTGGCCAACGCCGGGTTCTTCGACGTCATGGCGCAGAGGTTCAACGACGACGGCGGCAGCGCGGAGACGCGCGTGCAAATGTTCGAAATCTTTTCCTACATTCCCCTGCGCGAATTGCTGCTCGCGCCCGATGTCGAAAAGATCGACGGCTTGCGCCACGCCATGGGACTGGCGCTCGGCATCGAGAATCCGATCGTCCGCTTCCTCCTGTACCAAGGCGCGATCGCCACGCTGGCGCTGCTGATCGGCGTGACCGCCTTGCTGCGCGATGTGGTTCGCTCCGTGCGCGGCGCCGTCGCAGCCCCGCTGATCTATTATCTCGTTTTGCTCAATTCGTTCGAAAGCATCGGGTCGAAATCGACCCTGCTGGCCAAGTTCGTGATCCTCATGGTGGTGATGTACCGCCGCGAAGACTGAACCCGAGACGAGCCCGAATTGCCTCCTGACCCCGAGGGAGTGGATCCATGACCGTGGCAGAATCCCTGACGAGCGCCGAAGTCGCTTCGCGTCCGCGCGGCCTGGCGATCGATTACGAAATGGTCGGCCCCACGGTCACGGCGCTCGACTGCATTTTCCTGATCGCGGTCGGCCCCCTTGTCGCGACGACGGCCTATTCCTGGCTGGTCGGGGCGCGCAGCGAGCATTTATGGCAATCCGTCGCCGTATCCTTCCTGCTCTGCGCCGTGATCGTGCCGCTGTTCGCGCTGCGCGGCGCCTACGATCCGGCCACGCTCGGCAATTTCGGGCGCCAGCTCAAGACGATCGTGCTGGTCTGCGCGCTGACTTTCGCGCTGGTGGGTTTCGCCGCGACGCAACTGGGCGTCACGCCGCAGGTCACGCGCTGCGTCGCCGCCAACTTCGCCAGCGTCTTCGCGCTTTTGCTGCTGCATCATCTCTGGTGGTCGCTGCGGCTGCGCCGGGGCCTGAAAAGCGCCGGCGTGCGTCCGTGCGAAATCGCGCTGATCACCGTCGATGGACGCGTCAACATCCGGCAGCGCCGGCGCCTCGAGGCGCTGGGCTACGACATTCGCGTCCAAATAGGCCTCGCCGGCCGGCCGGGCGGCGCCAGCTTGCGCGCGCGGGCCGCCGCGGCCCTGCGCGGCGCCGAGATCGACGAGATCATCCTCGCCGTTCCCTTCGAAAAGCTCGATCCCTCGCTCATCCAGCAACTCGGCACGACGCCCTTTCCCATCCACATCCTGCCCGATGACCGGCTGGCCGACGTCGTCGCGCGGCCATTCCGCAGCGATGGATCGCCGGTTCTTTTCAAGGTCCGCTCCGGTCCGCTCTCTGGCGGCGAGCGGCGGGCGAAGCGGCTCATCGACATCATGGCGGCGCTCGCCGGCCTGGCCCTGGCCTCGCCGCTGCTGCTGCTCGTGGCCGTCGCCATCGCGCTCGAATCGCCGGGACCGATCCTGTTCTGGCAGACGCGGCTCGGCTTCAACGGCGTGCCGTTCAGGATCTGCAAGTTCAGGAGCATGACGGTCGCCGAGGACGGCCCGGATGTCCAGGCGGCGAAGCGCAACGACGCCCGCGTCACCCGCGTCGGCCGCATCATCCGGCGCCTGAGCCTCGACGAAGTGCCGCAACTGATCAATGTGCTGCGCGGCGAAATGTCGCTCGTCGGGCCGCGGCCGCATGCGCTTGCGCACGACGAGGCCTATGGCCGCACCGTCGCCGACTACGCCAACCGGCAGCATGTCAAGCCGGGCCTCACCGGATGGGCGCAGATCAACGGCCATCGCGGCGAGATCCACAGCTCGGCGGAAATGGCGTGCCGGCTGGAATATGACCTCTGGTACATCCGCAACTGGCGCATGGCGCTCGATCTCAAGATCATCATGCTGACCGCCGGCGCGCTCATCTTCACCGACAAAGCCTATTGAGGAGAAGCAGGCCATGTCGCATTACCTTTCGCGGCGCGACGCGCTGCTCGGGCTGGCCGCCTTCGGCGGCGCGTTCGGCCTCAGCGCTTTCGCGGCGCCCGGCGCCGGCGCGAGCTTTCGTCGCGGCGTCAGCATCTGGCCGTGGTTCGGCCTGACGCGCGAGTTTCCGGCCCCGAGCCGCGATTACGCCTGGCCGGCGTTCCAGGCGGGCCGCACGCAGCCCACGGCGGCGGATCTCGCCAATCTGCGCGCCAACAATTTCGATTTCATCCGCATTCCGATGGACGCCGGCCCCTATATCGCCATGCGCGGCGAGCGGCGGGCGCAACTGTTCGCGCAGCTCGAACAAGGGGTGAAAATGGCGCTGGCGGCGGATCTCTCCGTCATCCTCAATCCGCAGCCAAACGAGTCCGCTCTGTTCTGGAACGCCCGCCAGTTTCTCGACGACGGCGCAGACGGCTCTTTCGGCGCCTATCGCGAATTCATCGTCGAACTGGCGCAGTTGGCCAGGCGCACGGCGCCGCATCGCGTCGCCGTCGAGCTTTTCAACGAACCGCCGACCGCCTGTGAACTCGTCCGAATGGACGGCGCGGCAGAAGGCGCTGCTCAGCGACGCGCGCGGAGTCTCGCCGGAGCTGAAGCTCATCCTGACGGGGGGATGCGGCGGCATGGTCGCCGGCCTCGAAGCCCTGTCGCCGCCCGCCCCGGGCGACCCGAACGTGCTCTACAATTTCCACTTCTACGAGCCCTATGTCTTCAGCCATCAGGGCGCGGTCTGGATGACCGAGGAGCCGATGTATCGCTATCTTCGCGATGTGCCCTGGCCCGCGTCGGCCGGCGACGAGCGCGCCACCCGCGACGCCGCGGTGGCGCGCATCAACTCGGACGCCAAGCTCGCTCCGGCCAAGCGCGACGCGATCGTCGCCGCGACGGAAAAGGCGCTGGCGGTCTATTTCGCCGCCAATCCGGGCGCGCCCTATATCCAGGGCTTTTTCGCCAAAATTGTCGCCTGGCGCGAGAAGCACGGCGTCGAGCCTGGGCGCGTGCTGCTGGGCGAATTCGGAGCGACGAAATTTTCCGCTCCGCCAGATCGCGCCCGCTACCTCCGCGACGTGAGACAGGCCGCCGAGGCCAACGGCTTTCCCTGGGCCTTCTGGAACCTGTTCGACGTGATGGGCCTGACCGTCGACGACCACAATCACGCGCTCGACGAGTTGCTGCTGGCGTCGCTCGGCATGAATGCGGCGCGTTGAGACGGCTGAAACGCAAATCGGGCGGGCAAAACGAAAACCTGGAGCCCACGGTCCGATTCCATCGGATCGGGACAGGCTCTAGCGAGGCAAAATATGGACAAACAGCAGCAGGCGCCAATTCGAAACTCGCTTGCGGTCAGCTACGCATTGACGGTTTCGGGCGAAGCCGCGCAAGCGGCCTTCCATTTCCTCCTGAACATCATGCTGATCCGCGAATTCGTCGCGCGCGACTACGGGATTTTCGCCATCGTCTTCACCGTCGGCGCGATCGCCGTCCTCAACATCAACGCCATATTCGCCCAGCCCGTCGCAGTGTTCATTCCGCGCTCCCGCCGCCTGAACGCGCTCTCGCTCGAAGTCACCATGGGATCGATGGCGTTCCTGGGTTGCGCCTTCGTCTCAGGCGTCGTCGGGATCGTCGCGGCGATCGAACTGCAAGACCCCGTCGCCGGCTTTCTGGCGGGCGGCTTCACCGGTTTGTGGCCGCTGCGCATTTACGCCAAGGCCGTCAATTTCGCGCGCTGCGGCAAGCGCGGCGCCCTTCGCTCGACGATATCGGACATCTGTTATGCCCTGGCGAGCGCCCTGTCACTGGCGCTGCTGCATTTCGGCTTCGGCGCGTCGCTGAGCTTGGCGTCCGCTTTCGCCAGCCTGTGCGTGGGCAATGTCGTCGGCGTGCTCATCCAGCTTTCCGCAGGCGGCCGGTCCATCCGGCTCCGTTACAATCGGCGCGCCTTTGCAGCCTTTGCGAAATTCTGGCCCGAGATCCGCTGGTCCCTCGTCGGGACGCTCGCCACGACGATCCTGGGCCAGAGCCAGATGGGCTATGTCACGCTGCTGGCCGGCCCGGCGGCATTCGCGCCCCTTGCCGCCGGCTTCGTCCTCATGAGCCCGATTCGCATCCTGACGCTGGCCGTATTGAACATCATGCGGCCGGACCTCTCCCGCTCCAACGCGCGCGGCGACCACCACTCCGCGGGAGCCCTGGTGCTGCAGACGGCGGCCTCGCTGGCGGCTATATCGATCGTGTACGGGGTCATGCTGCGGCTTGCGTGGCCGATGCTGGACGGCCTTTTGTTCGCCAAACGCTTTGGCGGCGAACCGATGGGCCTGATTGTCATCCTCGCGTGGCTGCTGACGTCGATCGGCAACGGCACGACGCTGATGCAGGCCCGCGCCCAGGCCAAATCGCGTTTTCGCGAGGCGGCGTGGCCAACGCTCGGCGGGGGCGTTCTCACTCTGCTTTTCGTTCCCGCCTTTCTCCTGGCCGCCGGGCCGGCTTTATCGACCGTAGGCGCCATCATCGGCGAAATCGCGACCTTGTCGCTGTTGTGGACGCGACGCTCTTCGGGGGGCGGCGTCGTTATGTGCGAAGCGAGGAAAGAGCGGAGTTTTGCGTCCCTGCCCCAGAACAGTCCGGTCGAGGAATTGCCGCTCGACGCGTGAGGGAGGTCCATAGATGTTGATCGAGATCCGTTTGCCCGAATCGGCGCCGCGTCAATGGCATTTGCAACTGGTTGAAAGTCTCGCGACGCAGCCGGATACAGCCGTCTGGGTGAACTGGATCGAAGGAGGAGCGACGCCGCCGCCCTGCATGGAGTTGCTCTTCACGTTTGAGCGGCTACTCTTTGGCATTCCGACGGACGGCGCTTCCGCCACGATCGGACGCGAGCGCCTGGCGCGCTATGCGGCCAAGCCGGAGCGTGCGCCAAATCTGGCGATCGATTTCTGCGGACCGCTCAAAGCGTCATCGACGCCGACCTGGACCGTGACCTTCGACGGTTCGTTCGGCGAGGCGGCGGCGCTCGGCGCTTTGCTCGGCGACAATTCGCCGACGATCGAAATCATTGACGCCGGTTCCGGCAGCCGGGTCGCCTCGGCGCGCTCAGGCTCCGCATGTGAGTCAAGCCTGCTGGCCTACTTCGAGGACGTCCTCGTGCGGGCGACGGCGCTCGTCATCGCCGCCGTCGACGATCGGGCCTCCAGGCCGGCGCTCGAGCGGGCAACGGTCTTTCGCGAAGGCTGCGGGGCGGTCGCCCAATTCAGCCTGCGGTCGCTGACAAGGATGATCCGGCGCCGCCTTTATGTCCTGGCGTATTATGCGCCGCATTGGCGCGTCGGCTGGCGTTATGTCGATGGGCCAGACGTGATCGACCTCGCGGGGCATCCACATTGCGGGTGGAATAATCTGCGCGACGACGGCTTCCATTTTTACGCGGATCCTTTTCCGGTCCTCAAGGACGGCCGCACCTTCCTTTTCGTCGAAGACTACGACCATCGGCTCGGACGCGGCGTCATTTCGGCTGCGGAATTCGACGCGAACGGACCGAAGACCACGCCGCAAGAGGTATTCACTCATGACTGCCATCTTTCCTACCCGTTCGTTTTCGAACACGAGGGCGAAATGTGGATGGTTCCGGAAACGTCCGGCGCCCATTCGATCGATCTCTATCGGGCCGAAAGATTTCCCGGCGGCTGGCGCCACGAAGCTAATCTTGTCGCAGGCGTCGAGGCCAGCGACGCCACCTTGTTCATGCATCTGGGCCAATGGTGGATGATGGCGACCGTTCGCGAAAACAGCGGCTCGCATTCCGATGCGCTGTACCTCTGGTCCGCGCCAAAGCTCGTCGGACCCTGGACGCCGCATCGCCGCAATCCGGTGCTCGTCGATATCGCCTCCGCCCGTCCGGCTGGCCGCGTCGTGCGACGCGGCGAGCGGTTGATCAGGCCGGTGCAGGATTGCCGCGGCGGCTACGGCGCCGCGCTCGGTCTTGCGACCATCACGCGGCTCGACGCGGACGCCTTCGAGCAGCGCGTCGACGCGACGATTTTCCCCGGTCCGCTCTGGCCGGGACGGCGGATCCATACGCTCAATCGCGCCGGCCGCCTGGAATGCATCGACGGTTCGGCGAACTCGCTCAAGCTCGCGGCGTTTTGGCGATCGGCGGAAGCCGCCCGCGGACTGATCCGACTGGCCCCGGACGCCGACGCCCACCCGCAACCCGCCCTGCAACCGATTGTCGCCGTTCAGCCACCGCGCCGGTCGCGCGACGTTCGGAACTGATTTCCAAAACGACGGAAATATGGAGAGCATCATGACTGAGATGATCAATGTCGCCATTATCGGCGCGGGGCCTTATGGCCTCTCCGTCGCGGCCCATCTCCGCAAGGCCGGCATTCCGCATGTGGTTTACGGCAAGACGGTCGAAAGCTGGCGCGAGCACATGCCGAAGGGCATGAAGCTTCGTTCCGAAACCTTCGCCGCCTGCCTTTCCGATCCCGACCGGCGCTACACGCTCGACGCCTACTGCCGAATGCGCGATATTCCCTATCGCAAAAGCGGACCAACGCTGGCGATCGAAACCTTCATCGATTATGCGGACTGGTTCCAGCGCCAGGCCGTCCCCGACATCCGCGACCAGAAGCTGGTGCGGCTGGCGCGACAAGGCGACGGCTTCAGCCTGACATTCGCCAATGGCGACGAAGCCTTCGCGAAAAGCGTCGTCCTCGCCACCGGGCACAGACCGTTCCGCGTCATGCCGTCCCAGCTCAGCGGCCTCGACGCGGCGCTTGTGTCGCATAGCGACGACCATGACGATCTCTCGCAATTCGCCGGCCGGGACGTCGTCGTGGTCGGGGGCGGGCAGAGCGGGCTCGAAGCCGCCGCCTTGCTGAACGAACTCGGCGCGCGTCCGCGCATGCTCGTGCGCGAGGATCACGTGGTCTGGATGGATCCGCATCTCGGCGAACGCTCGGCCCTGGCGGAAACCATCTATCCCGAGACCGGTCTCGGCTATGGCTGGAAGAATTTCGCCATCGCCGAATTGCCCTGGTTCTTCCGCTTCCTGCCGGACGCCACCCGCTACCGGGTCGCGCTCGGAAAGCTCGGACCCTCGGGCGGCTGGTGGCTGAAGGAGCGCGTGCTCGGCAAGGTTCCGCTCCTGACCTCGCACGAGGTCATCTACGCCCGCGACGTCGGCGGCGCCGTCCGCCTCACCGTGCGCGCCGGCGACAAGACATTTGAAACCGACACGAGCCACGTGATCGCCGCGACGGGATACAAGCCCGACGTCGCGCGTCTTGCGTTCCTCGATTCGGCGATCCTCAAAAGCCTCAAAACGTACAACGGCATGCCGGTCCTCGGCCGCGCCTGCGAATCCTCCGTGCCCGGGCTGTATTTCGCGGGCCTTCTGAGCGCCTTCACCTACGGCCCGATCATGCGTTTCATCCACGGCACGAAACATGCCGGCCCGATGCTCGCGCGGCGGCTGGCGGTGAAGCCGGAGCTTGCGCCCGATCGCCAAACCGAGGTTGCGCGCGGTCCGGCCAAGATCGCGCCGGAGCATTGATGCGCTACAACGAGGGGCACAAGAAGCGTTGCAAAAGACCTCTTGGCAAAAGCGCCGCCGGGCGCGCGCGGCTTAAGCCGCGGGCGCGTTGGAGCGGTTGAGGTCAAAGGAGCCAGCAGGGGGCAAGACATGACGGACGATGGCGCGATGAAAGCCGGCGACTGGGTCGAGGTTCGCCCGATTTCGGAAATACTTGCAACGCTCGACGGACAAGGCAGTCTGGAGTCCATGCCGTTCATGCCGGAAATGGCCGGGCTTTGCGGCACGCGCTTCCAGATCTGGAAATCGGCGCACAAGACCTGCGATCCGACAGGCGCCAGCGAACTGCGCCGGATGAAGGACGCCGTGCACGGGACATCGCGCTGCAATGGCGAGGCGCATGGCGGCTGCGAAGCCAGATGCCTGATCTTCTGGAAAAAGGCATGGCTGAAACCGGTCGACGGGCCGGGTGGGGGCGCCACGGCGGCGCCCGAAGCAAAAAACCTCGATCTCGGCGTCATCGCGGATGGCGTCCACGCCCCCCCGGGGGACGACGGGGAAGTCCGTTACCGCTGCCAGGCGACGGAAATCGTGAGGGCGACGACGCCCTGGCCGCCCTTCATGATCGATCAATATGTCGAGGATGTCGCGACGGGCAATGTCAGCGCCCCCAGCGTGGCCGCCTACGTCCTGTCGGCGGCGGCCAGCGGCGTCATGTCGCGGATCACCCGGCCCATCACGCGCCGTCTTTCATCGCCGACCGCGCCGGCGGCGCAACTCGCGGCGAAGCCCAACGCCGCGCCCAATGCTGCGCCCAAGCCCGCTCCTCTTGCGCTCAAGCCCGGTGAAATCGTCGAAGTGCTGTCTTCGGCCGAGATCATGCCGACGCTGAACAAGGACTGGAAAAACCGCGGCCTCGTGTTCGAGCGGGAAATGCTGAATTTCTGCGGCAAGGAATTTCGCGTTCTCGGCAGGGTCGCCAGGCTGATCGACGAAAAGACCGGGCGGCTGCTGGAATTGAAGAACGATTGCGTCATTCTCGAAGGCCTTTACTGCTCGGGCGTCGACAAGCGTTCGCGGCTGTTCTGTCCGAGGGCGCCGTATTATTACTGGCGCGAAGCCTGGTTGCGCCGGACCGGTCTCCATCACGTCGAGAAGGGAGACGCGGCATGAGCGTGACGCATTTCGTCGGCGACGACGTATCGCCATCCCAGGCCGGCGCACGCGAAAGGCTCTCGCCATTTCGCATTGAAATAACGCAGGATTTCGCAACGGCGGAACGGGCCTGGATCGAACTTGAGGCGGCCGGCTCGGCATTCCAGTCCCGCGCCTGGCTCGGGCCCTGGTACAAATTCATCGCCCCGTCCGTAAAGGCTGAGCCGCTTTTCGTGACCGTGCGCGACCGCGCGACGGGCCGCCCCCTGATCTTCTTCCCTTTCTGCCTGCGCCGGATCTGCGGCGTGAAGATCGTCGAGTTCCCCGACCTCGGCGTCACCGACTACAATGCGCCGATCTGCGCGCCGGACGTCGAGTTTACCGACGAGCAGCTCGAAGCCCTGTGGGCTGAGGTGCGCCTCGCGATTCCCGGCGTCGACCTTTTCAGGATCGAAAAAACGCCGGAGGCGCTCTATGGCAGGCCGCTTCCGTTCGCGCGCCTCGGCTGGTTGAGCCCGATGGAGCTTCGGTGCTGGACGATCGAACTTCCGGACAGTCGCGAGCGCTACGACAAGACGGTGCTGCGATCCAAGGACCGCAAGGAGCAGCGCCGCAAACGGCGCAATCTCGTCGACAAGCTGGGCGAACCCGAACTGCTCGAAGCGGCCACGCGCGAACAGGCGCGTGAGTTCTTCGAAACGCTCAAGCGAATGCGCGCCGAGCGCTTCAGGCGGCAGGGCCGACGCGACATATTCAGGGAAGCGCAATTCGCGCCCTTTTACCAGGCTGTCGCGGCTGCGGGTTGGCAGTCCTTCGTCAGCCTTGTCAATATCCAGGCGGCCGGCGCGCCGATCGCCGCGCTGATGGCCCTGCGCCACGCCGGCAATTATGTGCTGATCATGCATTCCTTCGCCGCAGATCTCGAACAATTGTCGCCGGGCATTGTCGCGCTCGACGAACTCATGACGCATTTGATCGACGGCAAGACGCGGCATTGCGATTTCACCACCGGCAACGAGCCCTACAAGAAGCAGTTTGGCGTCAGCGAATGCGGCATGCGCCACGGCCATGACGCCGTGACGGCGCAAGGACGGCTTTATTCCGCGCTTTCGCGGGAGAGCAGGAAGATGCGCGCCAGACTGGCGAAATCCTGTGGCGAATACGCGAGGGCGCTCCGGCGATCGTGGTCGGCCTCGGTGAAATGATCGATCAACCGCGCGGATTGATCGCGGCGGCGCTCCAGCGAATGGGCGCCGCCAAGCGATCGCGCGTTTTGGCGCGCAAGAACAAAACAAGAACTAGCGGGACCGCCAGCAATTGATGGAACCTCCCTGCGCTTGCCCGGTTCTCCCGCTGTCAAAAAGGGCGACGCCATGCGTGGATCGCGCGACACAATCGTGTTCATCGGAATCGCGGCGGCGGTCGCGCTTGTAGCGGTCGCTTTCGACGCAACCGTCGTCCACAATGTCGTCCAGGAAAGGACGGGCGGCCTGGGCGTCCCGATCGACTGGCAGCTGAACTTTCACGAGGGCCATACGCCCTTCGAACGCGCCGTCGATCATTTCCATGACATCTTGCTGGGGCTTGACCTCGCGATCTGCTCGCTCGTCGCGACGCTGCTGCTTTTTGCGGTCTGGCGTTTCCGTCGTTCGCGCAATCCCACGCCTTCGCTTACGACCCACAACGCCAAGCTCGAATTCACCTGGACGGCTATTCCCGCCGTCATCCTGGCCTTCCTCGCCGTTCCCTCGACCCGGCTCGTCCATCTTTACAACGACATTCCCAAGAGCGACATGACGATCAAGGTCGTCGGCCATCAATGGTACTGGGAATATGTCTATCCGGACCAGGGCAAGCTCGACATCACCAGCGTCATCGTGCCGAAAGCTCAGCTGAAGCCGGGCCAACTGCCGCTGCTGACCGTCGACAACGACGCGGTCCTGCCGGTCGGCAAGGTCATCCGCATCGAGGTCACAAGCGGCGACGTCATCCACTCCTTCATGGTTCCGTCGCTCGGGATGCAGAAATACGCGGTCCCCGGCCGCATGAACGAAATGTGGACCAGGATCGACACGCCGGGCGTCTATTACGGCCAGTGCTCGCAGATCTGCGGCCAGTTGCACGCTTTCATGCCGATCGTGATCAGGGCTGTGACGCCGGCGCAATTTTCGGCGTGGGCGAAGGCGCAGGCCGCCAAGGTTGGTTCTTGAAGTCGGGTTCGTGATCTGGCGCGACGCCCTGGGTCGCGAAGACCGGCAAGCGGGGAGGCTTGCATGATCGACATCACATCGGCCCCGGAACACGAAACCCATCGCCGGTCGTTCGTCCGGCGTTGGCTCATGGCCACCAACCACAAGGACATCGGCGTGCTCTATCTGAGCGCGGCGACCGTAGCTGGGATCATCGCCGTCAGCCTGTCGATTGTCATGCGGGCGGAGCTGCAATCGCCCGGGGTTCAGTTCCTCCGCGACGCCGCCGGCAATCCGGACGGACAGCTCTATAATGTCATCGTGACCGCGCATGGCGTGTTGATGATGTTCTTCGTCATCATTCCGGCCATGTTCGGCGGATTCGGCAATTATTTCACGCCGCTCCTGATCGGCGCGCCGGACATGGCCTTTCCGCGTCTGAACAATTTGAGCTTCTGGTTCTTCGTCGCCGGCCTGACCTTGTTCGTTTCGTCGCTTTTCGTCGGCGACGGGCCGGGGGTCGGGTGGACGCTCTACCCGCCGCTCTCGGAATCCGGTCAGCCCGGACCCGCGGTCGACATGACGATATTGTCAATCCACTTGTCCGGCGCCTCGTCGATCATGGCCTCGATCAATTTCATCGCCACCATTCTCAACATGCGCGCGCCCGGCATGAAACTTTTCAAGATGCCGCTTTTTCCCTGGTCGATTCTCTGCACAGCGTTTCTCATGGTGATTTCCTTGCCGGTGCTCGCCGGGGTCATCACCATGCTGCTGGTCGACCGCAATTTCAGCACAACCTTTTTCGATCCGAACGGCGGCGGCGATCCGCTGCTGTTCCAGAACCTGTTCTGGTTCTTCGGCCATCCCGAAGTCTACATGATGATCCTGCCGGCCTTCGGCATCATCAGCCAGGTGGTCGCGACTTTTTCCAACAAGCCGATCTTCGGCTATTTCGGCATGGTCTACGCGCTGCTCGCCATCACCTTCATCAGCTTCATCGTCTGGGCGCATCATATGTTCGTGACCGGCATCAGCGAGGATTTGCAGATCTTTTTCTCGATCTCCACGCTGATCATCGCGGTGCCGACGGGGATCAAGGTGTTTTCCTGGCTCGCCACCATCTGGGGCGGCAGCCTCGACCTGAAGACGCCGATGCTCTGGGCGCTCGGCTTCGTGTTCGTCTTCACCGTCGGCGGCGTCACCGGCGTCAACCTGGCCACCCCCGGCTTCGACGTCGTCGCCCACAACACCTATTATGTCGTGGCGCATTTCCATTATGTGATGTCGCTCGGCGCAGCCTTCGGCCTGTTCGCCGGGCTCTATTACTGGATCGGCAAGATGAGCGGCCGGCAATATCCGGAATGGGCGGGAAAGCTGCATTTCTGGGCCACTTTCGTCGCCGTGAACATCACCTTCTTCCCGATGCACATGCTGGGCGCCGAAGGCATGCCGCGCCGGGTGATCGATTATCCGCCGCAATTCGCCGGCTGGAATCTCGTGTCATCGATCGGCGCCTATCTCGGCGGCCTGGCGTTCCTGTTCGGTCTCGGCGTCTTCGCCTATACGCTCATCGCCGGGCGGCGTGTGACCGAGCCGGATTACTGGGGGCCGGGCGCGACGACGCTCGAATGGACCCTGTCGAATCCGCCGCCCGAACATACGTTCCAGACTTTGCCGCGTATCCTTTGACAGGCTCGGACGAGGGGCGCCATGAGCGTTTTCGCGCAGCATCCCGCAAGCGAGGCGCCTGGCGGCCTCCGCGCCTATGCGGCGCTCGCGGCCTTGGGCCTTTTGCTTGCCGGGCTCAGCGCGTCTTATCCGTCGAGCCTGCCTTTCTGGGCGCCGTGGGACTTTTGCTGGCCCGTCTTTCTTGCCGCGGGCCTCGCCTCGCTGTGGTTCTGGCGCGGCGCGAGGGCTGAAGGCGGCGCGCTCCCCTGGTTGCGGCGGATTTGCTTTTATGCCGGCGTGGCCCTCATCTATGGCGTCGTGCAGACCCGCTATGAATACATGGCCGAACACATGTTCGTCCTGAACCGGATCCAGCATGTCGTCATGCATCACCTGGGGCCGATGCTCATCGCTTTGTCGTGGCCCGGCGCCGCCTTGAAGCGCGGCATGCCGCCGACGCTGCGCCGGCTGATCGAACATCCGGCGCTCGTCCGCTCCGTTGGCCTCGTCCAGCGCCCGGCGCCGGCGGCGATCCTGTTCGTCGGCCTCATCTTTTTCTGGCTGGTTCCGGCCATCCACTTCCGCGCGATGATCGACCGCAATCTTTACTGGGTCATGAACTGGAGCATGATCGTCGATGGCCTGCTGTTCTGGAGCCTGGCGCTCGATCCGCGGCCGTCGCCGCCCGCCCCGGCCTCTTTCGCGACGCGCGGCGCCCTGGCGCTGGCTGTTTTTTTTCCGCAGATCGCCGGCGGCGCGGCGATCGCCTTCAGCAAGAACGATCTCTATCCCTACTACAATCTCTGCGGCCGGCTGTTTCCCTCGGTCAGCGCGCTGGCCGACCAGCAATTGGGCGGACTCGTGATCTGGATTCCGCCGGCCATGATGAGCGTCGTCGCGCTCATCATCGTGTTCGACCGGTTCAGGCGCGAGGAGGACCGCAGGGGTCTCTCGCAGGTCAAGGTGTGACCGGGGCCGCAAAATCAGCGTGGAAGGAAGTCGCGGACGGCCGTCGCGATCTCGGCCGCATGCGTTTCCAGCGCGAAATGGCCAGTGTCGAAAAAGCGCACAACCGCATCCGGCAGATCGCGCTTGAACGCCTCGGCGCCCGCCGGCAGGAAGAAAGGATCGTTCCTGCCCCATACCGCCAGAAAGGGCGGCTTGCGGGCGCGGAAATAATTCTGGAAGGTCGGATAGAGCGCGACATTGCTCTTGTAATCGCCGAACAGGTCGAGTTGCGTCTCGTCCGCGCCGGGTCGGCTCAGATAGAAATTGTCGAGCGAGTAGCCGTCGGGAGAAACGCGCGATGTTTCGGGTACGCCATGCGTGTATTGCCAGATGGTCGTCTCGGGCTTCAGGAAGGCGCGCAAGGCCGCACGGTTGGCATCGGACGAATCCTGCCAATAGGCGCGGATCGGGTTCCAGCCTTCGCTCAGCCCCTCCTCATAGGCGTTGCCGTTCTGCGAGACGATCGCTTCAATCCGTTCCGGATGCTTCACCGCCAGCCGGAAGCCCGTCGGTGCGCCGTAATCGAAGACATAAATCGCGTAGCGATCGAAGCCGACGATTTCGGTGAAGCGGTCGATCTTGTCGGCGATCCAATCGAAAGTGCAGCCTCGCCCGGGCATGCCGGAATTGCCGAAGCCCGGCATGTCGGGAGCGATGATGTGGAATCGATCGTCAAGCAGCGGAACGAGATCGCGAAACATGTGGCCGGCGCTCGGAAATCCGTGCAGCAGCAAAAGCTTCGGCGCAGCCGCCGCGCCGGACTCGCGATAGAAGATCTTGAAGCCGTCCACGTCGGCGGTTCGATAGACGATGGCGGTCATGACGCATCTCCGCTCTAACTCTAGCTGGTGAGCCGGTCGAGATCGCTGGCGAAGCCCGCGAGATTGGCGTCGGTCGAAAAGGCGCCCGCGAACAGCAAACGCGCCCGTCCGCTGGCGTCGAACACATAGACGGCGGCGCTGTGATCGACCTCGTATTTGTCGGGATCGGGGGAGGGGTTGACCGAATAGGCGACGCGATAGCGCCGCGCCAGCGCGCCGATCTGGTCTGGCGTGCCGCGCAGGCCCACGAATCGCGGCCCGAACGCGCCGACAAAGCGCCGCAGGGCGACGAGCGTGTCGCGGCCGGGGTCCACGGTGACGAAAAGCACCCGGACGTCTTCGGCATTCTTTCCAAGCTTGCCGAGAACGGCCGCCAGATTGGCCAGCGTCGCCGGACAGATGTCGGGACAGCTGGTGTAGCCGAAGGTCAGCATCACGACCTTGCCCAAAAAACTTGCCGCGCTCACCGGCTTGCCGTCGGCCGCGCGGGTCATTGCAAAGGCGAGCGGCGGCAGGCTTCCCGAAATATCGGCGCCGGTCCACCCGCGCGCCTTGCCGCAGCCCGAGAGCAAGGCTGCGGGAAGGCCGGCGGTCAGCGCGGCGAGAAAGGCTCGGCGCGCCCCATCCATCGTCAGGCGTTCTGGAAGGTGAAGGCGACAAAGCGATCGCCCTGGGCGGTCTTGATCTTCATCAGCACGGCCTTGTGGCCCGCCTGCTTGGCGGCTTCCATATCCGCCCTGACGTCGCTCGGGTTCGACACGTCCTTGCCCGCCACCTGCAGGATGACGTCGCCGTCGGTGAGGCCTTTTTCCGCCGCGACGCCGTTCGGATCGACGCCGATAATGGCGACGCCGTGGTCGCCCGCGCCCGAAACCTCGCCGGCCGGCGCGAGTTGCAGGCCCAGCAGGGGCGTGTGGACATGCAACTCATTCGCCATCGCCATTTTCTGGTTCGGCTGCGCCGCCAGCGTCAGATCGGCGGTTTTTTCCGAGCCGTCGCGCACATAGGTGAGATCGACCTTTGCGCCCGGCTTCATCGCGCCGACGCTGCGGGTGAGGTCGCCGGCGTTCCTGACCTCCTGGCCGTTGAGCTTGGTGATCACGTCGCCGGCCTGCAGGCCCGCCTGGGCGGCGGGTGTTCCAGCCTCGGTCTTGTCGACCAGGGCGCCGCTCGCGGTCTTGAGCCCAAGCCCCTCGGCAATGTCCTGGCTGACCGGCTAAATCATCACGCCAAGATAGCCGCGCGTCACCACGCCGCCATGTTCGAGCTGGTCGGCCACGGATTCGACAGTGCTGGCGGGAATGTCGAAGGCGACGCCGACGCTGCCGCCGGACGGCGACATGATCTCCGAATTCACGCCCACCACCTGGCCTTGCAGGTTGAAGCTCGGGCCGCCGGAATTGCCCTTGTTGATCGGCGCGTCGATCTGCAGGAAGCTTTCATAGGGACCGGCGCCGATGTCGCGGCCGTGCGCCGAGACGATGCCGGCGGTCACGGTGCCGCCGAGGCCGAACGGATTGCCGATGGCGACGACCCAGTCGCCGACATTTGGCTGCGCCTTGGCGAAGGAGACGAAGGGATAGTCGCCCTTCGCATCGACCTTCAGCAGCGCCAAATCGGTCTTGGGGTCGGTTCCGACCACCTTGGCGGCCAGCGTCTTGCCGTCGGACGTGGTCACGGTGACGGTGCGCGCGTCATCGACGACGTGATTGTTGGTGACGATATATCCGTCCGACGAAATGAAGAAGCCCGATCCGAGGCCGATTTCCGGTTGCGGCTTGATCATGCGCGGATCCATGCCGTTTTGCTGCTGGAAGCGCCAGAAGAATTGCCGCAGCTGCGGAGGCAGATTCTGCATCTCTTCGTTCTTGGTCTCGCTGGCTTGCCGGATGTCCACGCGGACGGAGACGACGGCTGGCATCACGCTTTTGACCATCGGCGCGAAAGAGGGCATCGACTGGCCCGACGTCTCGGGCGCCGCGACGGCGGCGGCCTGGGCCGGGGTCGACGAGGCGAGAAGCCTGTCGCCGACGACCCCGGACGCCAGGAGGGCGACAACCGCCGCCGAAGCCATCAATCGGCTTCCCGGCGCAGTGTGCAAATTGCAATTGCGAATGGACATGGGGCGCTCCGTAGCAAAGGTGACCGCTCTTCGCGGTCGATCTTCAACGTCGATCTTCACGGTTCTGGGGGCGATCATGCGCTCGTCACTCTTTGCGGAAGCTGGCCGGTTTATTAACCTTTGGAAAAGGTCGCAAAGTAATGCCTGAGCGCAACAATTTTGGCGCCGCTCCGAGGCCAGTAAAACCCGGGCGCCGTCGCATTGTTCCGCCGCCGGCGCCGGAAGCGGCGAGCCCGCGATTGACATAACGCCATTGACAAGGTTGGCCGGCGCCGTGCTTTTAGCGCCATGCTCAAGCATTTGCGCGCCGACGGCTCACCGCGATTTTCGCGAGGAAGCCGTTATCGATGCGCGCAAAACAAAGTTATATTTTTAATATTGCTTTTCATGCAAACGCGCCTTAGATGGCGTGATTTCAAATCCCTTGCGCGGGCGCGTTCACACTGCGCGGCCGCGTGAAAAAAACACGGAGCCTTGAACGTGACCTACGTGGTGACGGAAAATTGCATCAAGTGCAAATATATGGATTGCGTCGAAGTATGTCCCGTCGACTGCTTCTACGCTGGCGAGAACATGCTGGTCATCAAGCCTGGGGAATGCATCGATTGCGGCGTCTGCGTTCCGGAATGCCCGGCGTCGGCGATTTTCGCTGACAATGACCCGAGCATCGAACCGCGCTGGCTGGAGCTCAATCGCAAATACGCCGAACTCTGGCCTAACATCATGAACAAGCGCGAAGCGCCCTTTAACGCCGACGCGTGGAATGGCGCAGCCGACAAATTCGCCGAATATTTCAGCGAAAAGCCGGACGAGGTCGAAACGACGTCTTGAGCGAAGAC
Organism: uncultured Alphaproteobacteria bacterium; assembly: GCA_963828185.1. Lineage (GTDB taxonomy): Bacteria > Pseudomonadota > Alphaproteobacteria > Rhizobiales > Beijerinckiaceae > Rhodoblastus. The sequence continues at coordinate 33,838 of CAWHDV010000008.1, forward strand.
GCTAGATCGCCTCTGGAACCATGGCGATGGCGCCGCAGGGACATTCCTGCGCGCAGACGCCGCAGCCCTTGCAATAATCGTATTTGAAGGCGAAGCCCTTGCCGGGGCCGAGTTTCGTCACCGCATTGTCCGGGCAGACGCCGTAACAATTATCGCATTCGAAACAATTGCCGCAGGACAGGCAGCGCCGCGCCTCGTAAAGCGCGTTGCCGGCGTCGAGGCCCTGCACCACCTCCTCGAAGGTCGAGGTGCGCCGCGCCATCTCCAGCACCGGCCGCAGGGTTTTGGGCGCCTCGCCGTAGTACCAGGTGTTGAGCTTGTCGAGGCTCGCCAGCTCATGCGCCGCCGGATGGACGAAAACCTCGCCGCCAAGCCAGGCGTGAATGTTGCGCGCGGCGAGCTTGCCGTGTCCGACGGCGACCGTCACCGTGCGCTCGGAGGGCACCATGTCGCCGCCGGCGAAAATGCCCGCGGCGCCGGTCATCATGTTCGGGCCGACCTGCGCCACGCCATCCTTGACCGTGAGCCCTTCGACGCCCGCCAGCAGCGAAAGATCGACATCCTGCCCCAGGGCGAGAATGACCAAATCCGCCTCGAGCGTCTCGAATTCGCCGGTCGGCTGCGGGAAGCCCTTCTCGTCGAGCGCCATTTTCTCGACGGTGATCGAGCCGGCCTCGACGTTCTTGATCGTCGAAAGCCATTTCATCAGCACGCCTTCCTCCAGCGCCTCTTCGAGTTCCGAGTCATGCGCCGGCATTTTTTCACGCGTGCGGCGGTAGACGATGACGGCCTCTTCCGCGCCCAGTCGCTTCGCCGTGCGCGCCACGTCGAGCGCGGTGTTGCCGCCGCCATAGACGACGACGCGCCGTCCGAGCAGCGGCTTTTCCGCGCCCTCCATCGAGCGCAGGACCTGCAGGGCGTCGAGCACCTTGGCCGCCTCGCCCGCCGGGATATAGGCGCGTTTGGCGATATGCGCGCCGACCGCCAGAAACGCTGCGTCAAACCCGCCCGCCTGCATCGCGGCGCGGATGTTCTCCACCTTGCAGTTGTACTCGATCACGACGCCGAGATCGACGATGCGCCGCACTTCGGCGTCGAGGATTTCGCGCGGCAGGCGATATTTCGGGATGCCGAAACGCATCATGCCGCCCGGTGCCGGACCGGCCTCCTTGATCGTCACGGCATGGCCGAGGCGGGCGAGATGATAGGCGGCGGAAAGCCCGGACGGGCCGGCGCCGACGACCAGCGCCTTCTTGCCCGAAGGCGTCTCCGGCCTCGCGAAATTCCAGCCGTTGGCGATGGCCTGGTCGCCGAGGAAACGCTCGACCGAATTGATGCCGACGGCGGAATCGAGCGCGGCGCGATTGCAGGCGCCTTCGCAGGGGTGATAGCAGACGCGCCCCATCACCGCAGGCAGCGGATTGTTTTGCGTCAGCGAGCGCCAGGCCGCCTCGTAGTCGCCGCTTTCCGCCAGCGCCAGCCAGCCCTGGATGTCTTCGCCGGCCGGGCAGGCGTGGTTGCACGGCGGCAGGCGATGGACATATTCCGGCCTGACGGTGCGCCATGATCCCGTGTGGTTGACCAGCGAGGTGCCGGCGTCAAGCGTGGTGGCGAAGGGATGTTCCATGGCGCGAATGATCCTTACGCTTCTTCGCCGCTTAAATCGACGAGGCCATATTCGGCGATATTGGCGTCGCACATCGCCTGCAACCGCGCGACGCGCGGGTCTTCCCCCCCGTCGCGGAACAGATGCGCGAAACGCTTTTGCGGCCGCAGGTAATCTTCCACCGGAATTTTCCTCCGGATTTTGCGCGCCTGCGTGACCTTGCCGTGCTCGGCCTCGAAGATCGGATAAAGCCCGCATTCGACCGCCAGCCGCGCCAGCCGGATCGTGTCCTGCGACGCCGAACCCCAGCCGAGCGGGCAGGGCGTGTTGATCTGGATATAGCGCGCGCCGTGGATCGACATGGCCTTGGTCACCTTGCGCTCGAGATCGTGCAGGTCAGCCACTGTCGCTGTGGCGACATAGGGAATGTTGTGCGCGACCGCGATCCTCGGCACGGATTTTCCCGTGCCGAACACATTGCCCGGCTCCGGGCCCATCGCCGGGGTGGTGGCGGTGCGCGCCGTCGGCGGCGTGGCGGAGGAGCGCTGCACGCCGGTGTTCATGTAGCCTTCGTTGTCGTAGCAGATGTAGAGCACGTCGTCGTTGCGCTCGAACATGCCCGACAGGCATTGGAAGCCGATGTCGGTGGTGCCGCCGTCGCCGCCCTGCGCGACGACCCGCACCTCCGTGCGTTTCTTCACCCGCATGGCGGCGGCGACGCCCGTCGCCACGGCGGCGGCGTTGCCGAACAGCGAATGCAGCCACGGCAATTGCCAGGAGGTTTCGGGATAGGGCGTGGTGAAGACTTCGAGGCAGCCGGTGGCGTTGACGGCGATAAGATTGTCGCCGGTCGCACGCATGGCGGCGTCGATGGCGTAGCGCGCGCCGAGCGCCTCGCCGCAGCCCTGGCAGGCGCGGTGGCCGCAGGTGAGCGCGTTCGACCGCTCCAGCGAGGCCTGCACGCTGCGCTCGTCTTCGTCCACCAGACGGTTGCCGACGGTGAAAGTGCCTTTCTGGTAGTATTTCAGCCTTTGCGCGACTTCATCTGGCGCTTTGGTTTCGGCTTCGGTCATCTCTCGGCCTCACTCGGCGGGAAGGGGGGATTCCGCGGCAAGCGCGCGTAAAATGTTTTCGGCGGTCGATCCGGACCGGCGGATCTTTCGGGCGTGATGAATCTCCCGCCCGACGAGTTTTTCGTTCAGGTCGAGGAAATGCGCGCCGTCCCAAGGCTGGGCGGTCGCCATGCGGAACAGGCGGTCGAGCGAGGCGCGGGTGATTGGCCGTCCGCCGAGCCCCGCCACCGCCGAATGCAGGCGCGGCGCGTGCGCCAGGTTGCGCAGGGCCATGTCGACGTCATTGGCGAGCGGTCCGCCCATGCCGACGGAAATGCTTTTCTCCACCACCACCACATCTTTCGCGCCCGCCAGGGCGTCGCGCAAGGCGTCGACCGGGAAGGGGCGGTAGGCGACGATGGTCACCAGGCCAATCCTGACGCCTTCATCGCGCATCGCGTCGATCGTGTCCTTGATCGTGCCGCAGATCGAGCCCATCGCGACAACCAGCATCTCGGCGTCGTCGGCTCGATAGGAGCGCAGCAGGCCGCAGGAGCCGCGCCCGAACAATTTGGAGAAATCGTCCGAAAATTGCGGAATGAGCCGCAGCGCCTGGGTCTGCTTGTAATGGGCGAGAAAGCGCACTTCGGTAAAGGCCTCGGGGCCGACCATCGCGCCGATCGAGGCCGGCTCCCTCGGGTCGAGCGCCTGCACCGGATCATAGGGCGGCAGGAAGGCGTCGACCGTCGCCTGGTCGGGAATGTCGATGCGCTCGACCGCATGGGTCAGGATGAAACCATCGACGCAGACCATGATCGGCATGGACAGCTCTTCCGCCAGCCGGAACGCCAGAATGTGCAGGTCGACCGCCTCCTGGTTGGTCTCCGCGAAAAGCTGCATCCAGCCGGCGTCGCGCATCGCCATGGCGTCGGAATGGTCGTTCCAGATATTGATCGGCGCGCCGATGGCGCGATTGCCGAGCGTCATCACGATCGGCAGGCCTAGCCCCGAGGCGTTGTAGACGGCTTCCGCCATGAACAGCAGCCCTTGCGAGGCCGTCGCCGTATAGGCGCGGGCGCCGGCCGCCGAAGCGCCAATGGCGACGGAAAGTGCGGCGAATTCGCTTTCGACATTGATGAATTCGCAATTGGCGAGGCTGCCGGTCTTGACCAGTTCGCCGAGCCCTTCGACGATATGGGTCTGCGGCGTGATCGGATAGGCGCAGATCACTTCGGGCCGGCAAAAGGCGATGGCCTCGGCCATCGCGTGCGAGCCCTCGATTTGCTTCAGCATCTGGCTCTCCCTGGAGCATATTGCCAAAAAGTGGACCCGGTTTTTGGACAAGAACCGCAGGTCCGCGTCGGCGAATATGCGTAACAATAAGCTAGGCGGCGGCGTGTTCCTGCGCCGTGACCAATTCGTGAGCTTCCCGCGCGGCCAAAACATTGGCCGCGCCAATCCTGCCCGGAAAAGCGTGTTCGATGGCCTTGCCGACGCTGTCGAGATGCACGAACCCTGTCAGCGCGGCGAAGGCGCCGAGCAGCGCGGCGTTCGGCACCGCGCGTCCCACATGCTTCAGCGCCAGTTCGGTGGCGGGGACGATGACGGCATGGCCTTTCGGCAGGCTCGCGACCACTTGCGCAAGGTGCAAATCTTCAAAGGTCTTGTTGGTGTTGACGATCAAGTAGCCGTCCTTGCGCAGGCCGGAAAACACGTCGATCACTTTCAGCAGCGTCGGGTCCTGCACGATCAGGCAGTCGGGATCCTGGACCGGCTCGCGCAGGCGGATTTCCTTGTCGGCGATGCGGCAGAAGGCGACCACCGGCGCGCCGGTTCGCTCGGAGCCGAAACTCGGGAAGGCCTGCGCATGGCGGCCTTCGATGAAGGCGGCGACCGACAGCATTTCCGCGCCGGTCACCACGCCCTGGCCGCCCCGGCCATGGATGCGAATCTGGAACATTCAGCCTCGATCCTGCGCAAGGGCGGCGGACGGGCGCGCAACGGCAGGAAGGCCGTCATGCGGCGGGCCCGATCGGCTTTGCCTGCTCGTTCGATCCGAACCGCAGGCAGAGTAACAAGTTGGAGGACCCCGTCAAGCGAAGCGCGGGTCCCGGCATTCGCCCAGAGTCTACTTGCCGCCGTCCGGATGTCCGGAACCGGGTTTCGTCAGCGTGACTTCTTCCCCGTCCGTCAGTGAATCCGGGGGATTGACGATGACCTTGTCGGTCGCGGCGACGCCTTGCGAAATTTCCAGCGTCGCGCCGAGATCATTGGCGATGACGATCGGGCGCAGATGCGCATGGCCCTGATCATCCACCACCGCGACGTTTGGCCCCTCGGCGCGAAACAGCAAACTGTTCGACGGAATGGACAGAGGCGCCTTGGCGCGCAAGGGCAGCGTCACTTCGACATAGGCGCCGGGCGTCAGTTTGCCCTGGGGATTGGCGAGCCTCAACTCGACTTGCTGCGACCGCGTCGTCACGTCGATCGCTCCGGCGATGCGGACGACCTCGCCAAGGAAAACCTGGCCTGGCAGTTCGCTCTGCCCGATCTTCACCTTGTCGCCCACGGCGATATCCTGGGAATAGGCTTGCGGCAGGTCGATATAGACGCGCAGCGGATCGGTCTTGGCCATCGAGAACATCGCCACGCCCGTGCCGCCGGCGTTGATGAGGTTGCCGAGATCGACATTGCGCTGGGTGATGACGCCGTCAAACGGCGCGAGCACATGCTTGAAGGCGGTCATCGCCTGCAATTGCTGGAGATTGGCCTCGGCGGCCTGCTGCGACGCCACGGACGTGTCAAAGGCGTTCTGGTGCGTGTCGAGGTCCTGCGCGGCGACGGAATCCTGCTTGAACAGCTTCTTCCAGCGCTCCAGCGCCACCTTGGCCAGGACCACATTGGCCTTGGCCTGATCGACCTGGGCCTTGGCCTGCGCCACCTGCTGGTCGAGTTCCGGCGTTTCCAGTTCGGCCAGAAGCTGGCCCGTTTTGACCCGCGCGCCGATGTCGACGAGGAAGCTGCTGACATAGCCGGTGACGCGGGCATAAACGGTCGTCTCATTGTCGCCGCGCAGCGTCGCGGGCAGCACCAGCGCGCCGGCGCTTTTTGTCGGCGTCGGCGCCACGGTTTTCACGAAGATCGCCTGGCTCCGCGCCGACCGCTGCTCCAGTTCGGCCTCGGCGGCGCTGCGCGCCAGCATCACCCGGATCGCCCCGAGCGCCAGGACGACGACGAAGAACAGAGCGACGCGCCGCGCGTTGCGCCAGATCGCCCCGCGCTTCGGCAGATGCATCTGGCCGTCATCGCTTTGCAGCGCAAGATTTTCGTGCGGGTTCTTGTTCACGGATGGCGGGTCCTGCGGCGGAAGGAGTGGGCGCCGGCGAAAACGAGCGGCACGAACAGCAGCGTGGAGAAAGTGGCGAAGATCAGCCCGCCGATCACGGCGCGGCCGAGCGGAGCGTTCTGTTCGGCGCCTTCGCCGAGGCCGAGCGCCATCGGGATCATGCCGACGATCATGGCGAAGGCGGTCATCAGCACCGGGCGAATGCGGGTGGCGCCGGCCTCCAGCGCCGCCGACAGCGGCTGCGCGCCCTGCCGCAGCCGTTCGCGCGCAAAGGAAACCAGCAAAATGGAATTGGCGGTGGCGACGCCGTTCGTCATGATCGCGCCAGTCAGCGCCGGCACGGAGAGCGGCGTGCCCGTGAGGAACAGCATCCAGACGATGCCGGCCAGCGCCGCCGGCAGCGCGCTGATGATGATCAGCGGATCGAGCAGGGACTGGAAATTGACGACGATCAGCAGATAGACCAGCGCGATGGCGACGAGGACCCCAAGTCCGAGCCCGACATAGGAGCTTTTCATGGTCGGCGCCTGCCCGCGCAGGGCGATGTCGTAGCCGCGCGGCAGCTTTGCCCTCGCCCTGGCGACGATCTTGTCGACGTCGGCCGCGACTGCGCCGAGGTCGCGGCCTTCGACGCCGATATAAAGGTCGATGGCGGGGCGCAGGTTGTAATGCGACAGGATCGCCGCTTGCGAGGCCGGCTCGACGGTCGTGAGATTGGCGAGCAATTGCGGCGCGCCGCTGCCCGAAGTGATCGGGGTGCGCAGCAGGTCGTCGACATTGTTCATGTGATATTGCGGGGTCTGCGCGGTGACGTTGTAGGAGACGAAGTTCTTCGGGCTGAGCCAGAAGGCCGGCGACGTCTGGCTGCTGCCCGAAAGCGAGATCAGCACGTCCTCCGCCACGGTGGCGGCCGTGAGATTGACCTGTTGCAGCCGCGTGCGGTCCATCTCGAGCCGCAGCGTCGGCAAATCGAGCCTTTGCAGGATATGCACGTCGACCGCGCCGGGAATCTTCCTGATTTCCTGCGCCAGCAGGGCCGCGCGTGTATAACTTTGACGTGTGTCGGAGCCGAGGATCTGCACGTCCACGGCCGCCGGCTGGCCGAAATTGAGTATCTGCGTGACGATGTCGGCGGGCTGGAAGAAGAACTCCACGCCGGGGAACTGTTTTGGCAGTTTTTCACGCAGGGCGTCGATATAGACGTGCGACGGCCGATGGTTCTCCTTGAGCGCGATCATGATTTCCCCGTCCAGCGTGCCGATCGTGCCGGCGTTGCTGTAGGAGAGATTGATGCCGGAATAGGGCAGGCCGAGATTGTCGAGGATCGTTTCAAGCTGGTCCGGCGGGATCTGCGTGCGGATGAACTTGTCCACTTCGTCGGCGAGGCGCGCCGTCTCCTCGATGCGCGTGCCGGTGGGCGCGCGCATGTGCAGGCGAATGGAGGGGGAATCGACGCTTGGAAAGAAATCCTCGCCGAGGGCGAAGAACAGGCCGAGCGAACCGAGGCAGAAGGCGAGGAAGACTGCGCCGACCAGCCGCCGTCGCGGCAGCAGCATGCTGAGGAGGATGATGTAGGCGCCGCGCATTCGCTCGAAAGCGGCTTCGAAGCCATGATGGATGCGGTCGAACAGGTTTCGCGGCGCCTGACGGTCGTCCTGGAGCGCGGGAGCGCGCAGCATCAAAAGCGCCAGGGTGGGAACCAGGGTGCGCGACAGGACATAAGAGGCGAGCATGGCGAAGACCACCGCCTCGGCCAGCGGCACGAACAGGAATTTCGACACGCCCTGGAGGAAGAACATCGGCGTGAAGACGATGCAGATGCACAGGGTCGAGACCAGCGCCGGCAGCGCGATCTCGCCCGCGCCCTCGTAGATCGACGTGTAAAGGTCGGTTCCGAGATGCAGATGGCGCTCGATGTTCTCGATCGTCACAGTGGCGTCGTCGACCAGGATGCCGACGGCCAGCGCCAGGCCGCCGAGCGTCATGATGTTGATGGTCTGGCCGAGGAAATCGAGCGCCAGCAGCGAAGACAGGATCGACAGCGGAATGGAGATGGCGATGATCAGGGTCGCCCGCCAATTGCCGAGGAACAGCAGGATCAGCGCGGCGGTCAGGCCGGCGGCGATCAGCGCCTCGCGGAACAGGCCGGAAATGGCGGCGCGCACGAACACCGACTGGTCGAACAGGGCGCGCACGGTAATGCCCTCCGGCAGCAGCCGTTCGGCCTTGGGCAGCGTCGCCCTGAGATTTTCGACAATGCGCAGGGTCGAGGCCGAGCCGGTCTTCAGGATCGACATCAGCACGCCGCGCGCCCCGTCGAGCCGCACCACATTGGTCTGTGGCGAAAAGCCGTCGCGCACATGCGCGACTTCCCGCAGATAGGTCACCGCGCCATTGAGGGTGCGCACGGGTATATCGTTCAGGCCCGCAATGGTTTGCGGCGAGCCGTTCAGGCCGATGGTGAACTCGGTCGGGCCCATTTTCGCTGTGCCGGAGGGCAGGATGAGGTTTTGCGCATTGATGGCGTTGACCACGTCGAGCGGCGACAGTCCCTTGGACAAAAGGGCGGCGTTGTCGAGATCGACCGAGATGATGCGCTGCTTGCCGCCGAAGGGAAAGGGAATGGCGACGCCGGGAATGGTGACCAGTTGCGGCCGCAAGGTGTTGAATGCGGCGTCGAACACCGCCTGTTCCGGCAGGGTCGAACTGGAAAAGGCCAGTTGCGTCACCGGAATGGCCGAAGCGGAATAGGTGATGATCAGCGGCGGGGTCGTTCCCACTGGCAGGCTGCGCAGCATGACCTGTTCGCTCGCGAGCGTCTCGGCGATCGACGTGCCGATGTTGGCGCCGGGCTGGAAGAAGATCTTGATCACCGACACGCCGTAATAGCTTTGCGATTCGACATGTTCGATGTCGTTGACGGTGGTGGTCAGGATGCGTTCGGCGGGGCCGGTGATGCGATTGCCCATTTCCTGCGCCGACATGCCGGAATAGTTCCAGATGACGCTGATCACGGGTATGTCGATGTCCGGCAGGATGTCGGTCGGCATGGTCAGCAGCATGTATGGCGTCGCCAGCAGGATGGTGAACGCCATCACCAGGAATGTGTAGGGGCGCCGGAGCGCGATGCTGACGATCCACATGCCGCGAATTTTTACCGATTCAGAGCCCCGACGCGCGTGACAAGGCGAATAAAGACCAATTCGGCCGCAATCAGGCGGTCGCGGCTGGCTTATATCATCGAAACGAATTGGGTGGCGATTTTATGATCCGAAACGGCTTGCGAAAAGGCAGACACGGCTTTTCCTCTTGCCCACCTTTGGCGCGCCCTCAGCGCCGCAACAGGAACTTCAGCATGGCTTCGGCGGTCCGGCCATAGGGCGGGGCAAGCAGGCCGCGCCCGTTGAGGCGGCTTTGCAAAAAAACGCCCTTGCGGTGCGAGAAGGCGCGAAACCCGTCCTCGCCGTGATAGGCGCCCATGCCGGACGCGCCAACCCCGCCAAACGGCAAATTGTCGACGACAATATGCATCAGCGTGTCATTGACCGTGACCCCGCCGGAGATCGTCCGGCCGAGCGCCCGGTCGCGCTGCTCGCCGTCGGTTCCGAAATAATAGAAAGCCAGCGGGCGCGGCTGGGCGTTGACATAGGCGATCGCCTCCTCGGGCGAGGTATAAGTCTTGACCGGCAGCACCGGGCCGAAAATCTCGTCGCGCATCAAAGCGAGATCCGGGGCGGGATTGACGACCAGCGTCGGCGCGATTTTTCGGGTCGCGGGCGCAGGCGCCTGTCCCGAAGGGTTGATGTCGATCACCCGCGCCCCGCGCCGCCGCGCCTCGTCGATCATTTCCACGATGCGGTTGTAATGGCGCTCGCTGACGATGGAGGCGTAATCCGGATTGCCGTCGAGGCTCGGGTAGAGTTTTTTCACCGCCTTCTGGAATGCGGCGATGAAATTTTCGCAGGCCGCCTCCGGGACGAGGACATAATCCGGCGCGATGCAGGTCTGGCCGGCGTTGAGCAGCTTTCCCGCGGCGATGCTGGCCGCGGCCGACGCCAGATCGGCGTCCTCCGCGACAAGGCAGGGCGATTTTCCGCCCAGCTCGAGCGTGACCGGGGTCAGGTTTTGCGCGGCGGCCTGCATGACGCGCCGCCCCACGGCGGTCGAGCCGGTGAAGAACAGATGGTCGAACGGCAGGCCGGCGAAACCGGCGCCGATTTCCGGGCCGCCTTGAACCACCGCGACCTGCTCTTGCGGATAGAGTTTTCCCAGGAATTGCGCGAGAAAAGCCGAGGTCTGCGGCGTCAGCTCGGACGGCTTGAGCATGATTCGGTCGCCGGCTGCGAGCGCCGCCAGCAGCGGCATCAGCGCGAGCTGCACCGGGTAGTTCCACGGGCTGATGATCCCGACCACGCCGACCGGCTGGCACAGGATGCGCGCCCGGCCGGGCAGCAGTTCGAGGCCGACGCCGACGCGCTTCGGCTTCATCCAGCCGGCGAGATGCTTCAGCATATGCCGCGCCGAGGCGAGGACCGGCCAGATCTCAGCCATCAGCGTCTCCTGGCGCGGACGGCAGCCGAAATCGGCGGAAACGGCGGCGGCGAAAGCCTCCGCCTCGTCCTTCACCGCGTCGCGCAATTTTTCGATGTCGCCGCGACGCTGGGCGAGCGAGGGCGGTCCGGCGTCGAGAAAGGCCTGGCGCTGGCGGGCGAGGATCTGCGCCGCTCGCGCGATAGCGTCCGCGCCGGCGTCCGTGGCGTCCAAGGCGTCCAAGGCGTCCAAGGCGTCCAAGGCGTCCAAGGCGAACCCTCCCCGCAACCTTTTCACCGCGCGACGCAACGCGCATCGCGCAAGGCAGATTAGACCCGTCTTCGGTCGCCGTGAAGGAGGCCGCGAGCCGGCTTCAGAAAACGTAACGGGCGCCGATGGTGGGATCGGCGCTGTTCCTATATAGGAAGCCGCTCGCCATGCCGTTGGTGACGTTGCTGTACATCAAGCCGCCATAGACTTCGAAACGCTTGTTGAAATGATATTCGGCGACCAGGCCCAGCGCGTCCTCCGTGCCGGAGCAGGTCGAGGTGGAGGAGACCTGCCGGGTCGGCGCGGCGTAATTGCAGCCGATCTTGCCATAACTGTTTTGCAATTCGTGATAATAGCCGGCGCTGAGAATGAGATTGGCGCTGTAGGCGTATTTCACGCCTGCCCAGAACAATTGCAGATTCTTGTCGTGATATTGATAGGCGTTGCTGGTGACGACGCTGACTGCATAGCCGTTGGCGTCGACAAAGGGCGCGGTGATCTGGTCTTTTGGATCCTTGTAGTCGATGAATCCATATCCACCGAAAAACTTGAACTGGCTCCACGTATATTTGGCGGAGAAAAGGACGCCCTGATTGTCGGAAAGCGCGCCCGCCAGCGAATTGACCGGCTCCACGAGAACTTGCGCGGCGCTCAGGGGCGACAGCGTGATAGCGTCGCTGACATGGCTGTAGACCGCATCGAACGACAGGTCCGCATAATCAAATCCGGCCATGAGCTGATAGGTTGCGCCGTCCGTTTTGCTGACCCCCGTCCCGGGTGGGGCGAACTTGTAGATGGCGCCGAAACGCGCCGGTCCTAGATCGATGCGATATTTGAGCGAATCGTCGAAACGGGCGTTCTCGGTGTCGCCGCTGGACAGCGCGCCGCTATAGCCAAGCAAGGAGAATGCGAGCGATCCGGCGATCGGGTCATAAATAGCCCGGTCGTCAGTCGACAGCGTGCGTTGACGACCAAAGGTCAGGGTTCCCAGGTCCTTCGAGGATATCCCGACATAGGCGTAATCGTTGAAGGCCTGCCCGGCGCTTCGAGAATCGCCGTTGGAGCTCTGGTTGGCGAGGGCGACGCCATTGTTCTGGACCAGCGACGCCGGGCCATTGCTGAGTTGGCCGGAAGCCGGATCGAAATTGGTGTTGGCGGCAAAGACCGCCGACCAGCCGGGCAGGATCTCCTCGATCCCCCTGATGCCGACGCCGGAATAGCCCATGCCGCCGGGCGCGACATTGAAGCCCGCGTGATTGCTGTTCTTGCTGATGGCGTATTCGAGACCCTGCGGATAAGCGCCGTCGAAGGGCGTTCCATGGCTCTGCCAGGCGACGCCGGCGTCCAGCGCCCCGAACAGCGTAATGCCATGCCAGGTGATCGGGCCGTCCTCGGTCAAAACGTCGAGCGGAGTCCTGGTCGCTTGGGCGACCGAATCAGCAACAATGGGGCCGGGCGCGGGCGAACGGGAGGCTGCGGCGCGTTCGGCCTTTTCCTTGGCGGCCTGGCGCTTTTCAACTCTTTCGAGCCGCTTCGCCAAGGCCGCGTTCTGTCTCCTCAGCGAGGTCGTCTGTTGCTTGAGGGCGGCAAGATTGTCGGCTTTCGCGGGCGCAATGGCGCAAAGGAATCCGGCTAGGGCGGTGAACGCCAAAAAATCGTTTTTCATTTCTGGTCGGGCCTCACAAATTCAAGGCGGCGGTCAGCGTCAGCGCGGCCGACAAGGAGATATTATAAAATCGATAAAAATAATCAACTAATAAAATTGACCCCTCGCACTTCGCGTCAGGCGTCTTTCCTCGCGGGATTGTCAGGACGCCCCACGGGTTTCGGCGACCGCCTCAAACCCCTCGAATTGCGGCGGACCGAGATAGAGGCCTTGCGTTTTCGGAGCGCCGGAATGCGCGCGGCGGAAGGCTTCCGAACGGGTCCAGTCCTCGAAATGGCCGCGCGTCTCCCAGACCGTATGCGAGGCGAACAGGGTCGAGGCGTCGTCGCTCGGCCCGCGCAGGAGATGAAACACGACAAAGCCCGGCATGGCCGGCAGATCGCTCTGGCGATTGCGCCAGACCTCCTCGAATTCGGCTTCCTTGCCGAGCGCGACGCGAAAGCGGTTCATGGCGATAAACGTCATTTTGTTACTCCGGCGTGAAGGGGGCGTCCAAGCTTCAGGGGCAGGTTATCAAACTTCGACGCCGCTTGCGATCAAGCGGTCGCCAGGGCGCGCGCCGCGTCGTTCCTGATGCGCTCGACCATCGAGCGCAGGCCGTTGGAGCGCTGCGGCGTCAGGTGCTGCTCGAAACCAAGCCTGCGGAACAGCTTTTGCGCGTCGGCGTCGAGGACATCCTTGGCCGGCCGTCCGGAGTAAAACATGAGGGTCAAGGCGACGAGGCCGCGCACGATGTGGGCGTCGCTGTCGCCGAGATATTTCATCACCGGCGCGCCGTCGGGGCCTTTTTCGACGCTGGTTTGCAACCAGACCTGGCTGGCGCAGCCGCGCACCTTGTTGGCGTCGTTGTGCGCCTTTTCCGGCAGCGGCTCCAGCTCGCGGCCCAGCTCGATCAGATAGCGGTAGCGATCGTCCCAATCGTCCAGAAACTCGAAATTCTCGATGATCTCGTCAATGGTCATTCCTAAGCCTCTCATCCGCCATTTCCCGCCTTATGCAAGAAACGCGCTTCGCGCCGATTTGTCGAGCCCCCCGCAGATTGACTCCCAAAACATGGCGTCGTGTCGCTGTTGCGACAATGGGTCGGCGATAGTGTGAGCCAAGCCACGGCTGCGCCTCGCGACGACATCAGCGCTTGAGCCCTCGTCGCAAAAGTTGCATAAGACATGCAAGAATAGGCGGCCCGCGCAAAAACTCGCGCTGGCCACGGGTCCACGCAAGATCAGGGGTTCTGGGTGAGCGACCAATCAATGTTCGAACGGATCGGCGGCGAAGTCGCGATCGACCGTCTGGTCGAGCGGTTTTATGGCCATATGGACGCATTGCCAGAGGCCAAGCGCGTCCGCGCCATGCATGACGCCGATCTTGGCCCCTTGAAGGTCGTGCTGAAGCGCTACCTGTCGGAATGGTTGGGCGGACCGCCGCTTTATTCGCCGGTTTATGGTCATCCGCGCCTGCGCCAGCGCCATATGGGCTTTCCGATCGGCAATGCGGAGCGCGACGCCTGGATGGGCTGCATGCGGCGGGCGCTGTCCGAGACCGTCGCCGACGCGGCAGCGCGGACAGAAATCGACGCGAACATGACCAAGCTCGCCGACTGGATGCGCAACCAGGCGGACAATCCGCACGACCGCAGCGAAGCGCGGCCTTGATCGCGGGCGGTCTCCCGCCAGCCTCCCGGAGAAATGGCGGACCGCATATTGCGGCGGCATCGCTCAGCGCCTAGTTTTGGCCGTGGCGCGCGCGTTGCGCGCAGGCCGCAATTTCCAAGGGGTGACAGAATGAGACTTTCCGCGCGCAATGTCTTCGACGGCAAGATCGTCGAAATCAAGAAAGGCGTCACCACTTCGCACGTGCTGATCGATGTGAAGGGGATGATCATCACCGCCTCGATCACCAATGAATTGGTCGAGGATCTGGAGCTCAAGGTCGGCGGCGCGGCCAAGGCGGTGATCAAGTCGTCGGAAGTGATCGTCGCCGTCGATTGATCGCTTGCGCCAGAAACCGCAAAGGCCGGGATCGAGGTCCCGGCCTTTGCTTTTTGCCGAAAAAGCGTCAGCGCGGCAGGTCGCTCGCGCCCATCAGGAACAGGTCGACCGCGCGGGCGGCCTGGCGGCCCTCGCGGATGGCCCAGACGACGAGCGATTGCCCGCGCCGCATGTCGCCGGCGGCGAACACCTTGTCCACGCTGGTCTTGTAAGCGTCGGTGTCGGCTTGGACATTTCCGCGGGGATCGAAGGCGACGCCGAGCTCATTCAGCATGCCCTCGTGCAGCGGCGCGACAAAGCCCATGGCGAGCAGGACGAGATCGGCGCGCAACTCGAATTCGCTGCCGGGGATTTCCTGCATCTTGCCATCGACCCGCACGCAGCGGATCGCCTTGACCGAGCCGTTGTCGCCAATGATGTCCCTGGTCATGACCGCGAAATCGCGATCCGCGCCTTCCTGGTGCGAGGAGGAGGTGCGCATCTTCAGCGGCCAGTAGGGCCAGGTCGTCAGCTTGTCTTCCATTTCCGGCGGCTTGGGCATGATTTCGAGCTGCACCACCGACAGCGCGCCCTGGCGCACGGACGTGCCGATGCAGTCGGAGCCGGTGTCGCCGCCGCCGATCACCACGACATGCTTGCCGGAAGCGAGGATGGGCTCCTCCGGGCCGGCGTTTTCGCGCGAGACGCGGCGGTTCTGCTGCGGCAAAAAGTCCATGGCGAAATGCACGCCGGACAATTCGCGGCCGGGAACCGGCAGGTCGCGCGGCTTCTCCGAACCGCCGGTCAGGATCACCGCGTCATGGCCGGCGACGATCTCGGCCGCCGTGCAATCGACGCCGACATTGACGCCATAATGGAAGCTGACGCCTTCCGCCTCCATCTGCGCCACGCGCCGGTCGATCAGCGCCTTTTCCATCTTGAAGTCGGGAATGCCGTAGCGCAGCAGGCCGCCCGCCTTGGCGTTGCGCTCGTAAAGGTGGACATCGTGGCCGGCGCGCGCCAGTTGCTGCGCGGCCGCGAGGCCCGCCGGGCCGGAGCCGATGACGGCGACCTTCTTGCCCGACTTCCTCGCCGGCGGCTCGGGGCGCAGCCAGCCGTTCTCCCAGGCGCGGTCGACGATGGCGCATTCGATCGTCTTGATCGTCACCGGCGTGTTTTCGAGGTTGAGCGTGCAGGACGCCTCGCAGGGAGCCGGGCACACGCGTCCCGTGAATTCGGGGAAATTATTGGTCGAGTGCAGGTTGCGCGCCGCCTCTTCCCAATCGCCGCGATAAACCAGGTCGTTCCAGTCGGGGATCTGGTTATTCACCGGGCAACCGTTATGGCAGAACGGAATGCCGCAATTCATGCAGCGCGCCGCCTGGTCGCGCGTCGCCTCTTCCGACAGCGGAATGACGAATTCGGAATAATGCCGGATGCGATCGGCGGCCGGCTTGTACTTGCGGTCCTGCCGATCGATCTCGAGGAAGCCCGTCACCTTTCCCATGTCATTCCCCTGCGGCGGCGGTCTGCCGCGTTTCGGTTTGCGTCATCAGTTCCGCCAGGGCGCGGCGATATTCGACCGGCATGACCTTGCGGAACTTCGGCTTGAACTGTTCCCAGTCGTCGAGGATCTCTTTCGCGCGCGACGAGCCGGTATATTGCAGATGATTTGAGATGAGCTGGCGCAGGCGTTCGGCGTCGAAGCGCGTCATGTCCTTCATCACGTCGACGCGGCCGTGGCCGGCGAGATCGCCGCCCTGGTGGTTGAGGCGCTGGTTGAGGTCTTCCTCTTCCTCGACTGGCTCCAGGTCGACCATGGCCATGTTGCAGCGCGACTGGAAGTCGGCGCCCTCGTTGAGCACATAGGCGATGCCGCCCGACATGCCGGCCGCGAAATTGCGCCCCGTGGGGCCAAGCACGACGACGACGCCGCCGGTCATGTATTCGCAGCCGTGGTCGCCGCAGCCTTCCACCACCGCAAGGGCGCCGGAATTGCGCACGGCGAAGCGCTCGCCGGCGACGCCGCGGAAATAGACCTCGCCGGAGATCGCGCCGTAAAGCACGGTATTGCCGACGATGATCGAGTTTTCCGGATCGATGTGCCTGGCTTCGCGCGGCGGATAGACGACGATGCGGCCGCCCGACAGGCCCTTGCCGACGTAATCGTTGGCCTCGCCTTCGAGCTCCAGCGTCACGCCATGCGCCAGCCATGCGCCAAAACTCTGGCCGGCCGTGCCCCTGGCGCGGATGTGGATGGTGTTTTCCGGCAGGCCGGCATGGCCGTAGATACGCGCGACCTCGCCCGACAGCATGGCGCCGATGGTGCGATTGACGGAGCGCACCTCGGTTTCCAGTCGCACCGGAGCGCCGCGCTCCAGCGCCGCGGTCGAACGCGCGATCAGCTGCTTGTCCAGCGCCTTGTCGAGATTATGGTCCTGCGCCTCGGAGCGATAGATGGTCTGGCCGTCGAGCGGCTGCGGCTTGTGGAACAGCTTGGTGAAGTCGAGCCCGTTCGCCTTCCAGTGCCGGATCGCCTGTTCGCGGTCGAGCATCTGCATCTGGCCAACCATCTCGTTGACAGTGCGGAAGCCCATTTTCGCCATCAATTCACGCGCTTCCTCGGCGACGAAGAAGAAATAATTGATCACATGCTCGGGCAGGCCGACGAAGCGCTTGCGCAGCACCGGGTCCTGCGTCGCCACGCCAACGGGGCAGGTGTTGAGGTGGCACTTGCGCATCATGATGCAGCCCGCCGCGATCAGCGGCGCGGTGGCGAAGCCGAACTCGTCGGCGCCAAGAAGCGCGCCGATCACCACGTCGCGCCCCGTGCGCAGCCCGCCGTCGACCTGGACGGCGATGCGCGAACGCAGGCGGTTCAGCACCAGGGTCTGGTGGGTTTCCGCGAGGCCGATTTCCCAGGGGCTGCCGGCGTGCTTGATCGAGGTCAGCGGCGAAGCGCCCGTGCCGCCTTCGTACCCGGAAATGGTGACATGGTCGGCGCGGCCCTTGGACACGCCGGCCGCGACCGTGCCGACGCCGACTTCCGACACCAGCTTGACCGAAATCGCCGCCTTGGGATTGACGTTCTTCAGGTCGTAGATCAGCTGCGCCAGATCTTCGATCGAATAAATGTCATGGTGCGGCGGCGGCGAGATCAGGCCCACACCCTGCGTGGAATGACGCACCTTGGCGACGACGGCGTCGACCTTGTGGCCGGGCAACTGGCCGCCTTCGCCGGGCTTCGCGCCCTGCGCCATCTTGATCTGGATCATGTCGGAATTGACAAGATATTCCGCGGTGACGCCGAAGCGGCCGGAGGCCACCTGCTTGATCGCCGAGCGCATGGAATCGCCGTTTGGCATCGGCTTGAAGCGATCGGCTTCCTCGCCGCCCTCGCCGGTGTTCGACTTGCCGCCGATGCGGTTCATGGCGATGGCCATGGTTGTATGGGCTTCGCGCGAGATCGAGCCGAAGGACATGGCGCCGGTGGCGAAACGCTTGACGATCTCGGCCGCCGGTTCGACCTCATCGAGCGGCACGGCCTTGCGGCCCTCTTCCGCCGCGTCCTTGATCCGGAACAGGCCGCGAATGGTCAAAAGCCGCTCGGACTGCTCATTGAGCAGCTTCGCATAGGCGCGGTATTTTTCAAGCGAATTGCCGCGCACGGCGTGCTGCAGCAGCGCCACCGTATCCGGCGTCCAGTTATGCGCCTCGCCGCGCAGGCGGAAGGCGTAGTCGCCGCCGACATCAAGCGCGTTGCGATAGACCGGCGCGTCGCCGAAGGCTGTGCGGTGGCGATCGACCGTCTCTTTGGCGATCTCGTCGAGGCCGACGCCCTCGATCGGCGTCGCGGTTCCCGTGAAATAGGCGTCCACCAATTCCTTCGACAGGCCGACGGCGTCGAAGATCTGCGCGCCGCAATAGGACTGGTAGGTCGAAATGCCCATTTTCGACATGACCTTGAGCAGGCCCTTGTCGATCGACTTGATGTAGCGCTTGACCGCCTCGTAACCGTCCACTTCGGCGGGGAATTCGTCGGCCATGTCGGCCAGCGTCTCGAAGGCGAGATAGGGGTTGATCGCCTCTGCGCCATAGCCCGCGAGCAGCGCGAAATGATGCACCTCGCGCGCGTCGCCGGTCTCGACCACCAGGCCGACGGAGGTGCGCAGGCCCTTGCGGATCAGGTGGTGATGCACGGCGGCGACGGCGAGCAGCGCCGGGATCGGGATGCGGTCGGGGCCGACCATGCGATCGGACAGCACGATGATGTTGTAGCCGCCGACGACCGCCTGTTCGGCGCGGTCGCACAGCCGCTCGATCATGAACTTCATGCCGTGGTCGGCCATTTCGACGGGATAGGTGATATCCAGCGTCTTGGTGTCGAATGAATCCTCGAAATGGCCGATCGAGCGGATCTTTTCGAGATCGGCGTTGGTGAGGATCGGCTGGCGCACTTCGAGCCGCTTCTTCTTGGCCGTGCCCTCATGGTCGAGGATGTTCGGGCGCGGGCCGATGAAGGAGACGAGGCTCATCACCAGCTCCTCGCGGATCGGATCGATCGGCGGATTGGTGACCTGCGCGAAATTCTGCTTGAAATAGCTGTAGAGCAGCTTTGACAGCGACGACATGGCCGAGATCGGCGTGTCCGTGCCCATGGCGCCGATCGCTTCCTGGCCGGTCACCGCCATCGGCGCCATCAGCATGCTCGTGTCTTCCTGCGTGTAGCCGAAAGCCTGCTGGCGATCGAGCAGCGACACATCCGCGCGCGAAGAACGGGCCTCGACCGGCTTCAGGTCCTCGAGCACGATCTGGGTGCGCTTGAGCCAGTCCTTGTAGGGATGCGACTGGGACAGGGTCTTCTTGGTTTCGTCATCCGAGATGATGCGGCCCTGTTCAAGATCGACCAGCAGCATGCGGCCGGGCTGCAGCCGCCACTTGGTGACGATTTTTTCTTCCGGAATTGGCAGCACGCCCATTTCGGACGCCATGACCACGAGGCCGTCGTCGGTGACGAGATAGCGGGCGGGGCGCAGGCCGTTGCGGTCGAGCGTCGCGCCGATCTGGCGTCCGTCGGTGAAGGCCACGGCGGCGGGGCCGTCCCACGGCTCCATCAGGCTGGCGTGATATTCGTAGAAGGCGCGCCGCTCGTCGTCCATCAGCGGATTGCCGGCCCAGGCCTCGGGAATCAGCATCATCATGGCGTGGGCCATAGAATAGCCGCCCTGCACCAGGAATTCGAGGGCGTTGTCGAAACAGGCCGTATCCGACTGTCCCTCGTAGGAAATCGGCCACAGCTTCGAGATTTCGTCGCCAAACAGCGGCGAGGCGACGGAGGCCTGGCGCGCCGCCATCCAGTTGACGTTGCCGCGCAGCGTGTTGATCTCGCCGTTATGCGCCACCATGCGATAGGGATGGGCGAGCTGCCAGGACGGGAAGGTGTTGGTGGAAAAGCGCTGGTGCACCAGGGCGATCGCCGTCTCGACGCGGGGATCGCGCAGATCGGCGAAATAATTGCCCAATTGCGTCGCGATCAGCAGGCCCTTGTAGACGATGGTGCGCGAGGACAAGGACACCGGATACCATCCGGTCATGCGCTTGTCCTTCAGGCCATAGACCGCGTTGGAAACCATTTTGCGGATCAGGAACAGCCGTCTCTCGAACGCCTCCTGGTCGGGCGTCGTCGCGCCGCGGCCGATGAAAATCTGGCGGTGGACCGGCTCGGCCGGCTTGACCGTTTCACCGAGCACGCTGGCGTCGACGGGCACGTCGCGCCAGCCCAGCACCACCTGGCCCTCCTCGGCGACGATGCGCTCGAACGTCTGCTCGACGATCTTGCGTCCCTCCGCGTCGCGCGGCAGGAACAGCGCGCCGACGGCGTAAAGCCCCGGCTCCGGCAAGGAAAAGCCGAGCCGCGCCGACTCTTCGACGAAGAAGCGATGCGGGATCTGCAACAGCATGCCGCAACCGTCGCCGGCCTTGGGATCGGCGCCGACCGCGCCGCGATGGTCGAGATTGACCAGGATCTGCAAGCCCATCTGCACGAGGTCGTGCGACCGGGCGTTGTGCATGTTGGCGACGAAGCCGACGCCGCAGGCGTCATGCTCGTTGCGGGGATCATAGAGGCCTTGCGCCGGCGGCAGGCCGTTGTCGGTTGCGAAAACCATGCCTCGATCCATCGAAATGCCTCCGGCCCCGGCGGAAAGCTCGGTCGCGGCATGTTTCGACGCGGTCAGATCCGCCTGGGAAGGCGCCGCGCGAAAACCGTCCAACCCTAGCTGCTCGTTCATGGCCTGTTGATCCTGCCCGTTCATATGACCGCAATCTATCCGAGGCGCCGCCTCTTGACCATGCTCCGCCGGTCGTCGGCCGCCGTGGCGGCGCAAAGCCGGACCGTGGGGCGCTAGACTTGATTTCGGCCGGATTTGGCGTCCGATGCGGCTAAATGGTCAGCAAGGCTGTCCTATTTATCGGCGCGCGACATTGCCAGATTAGTATCAGCCACACAAGTCGTCATGTTGGCGCAAACTGGTCGCCAGACGAAAGTTTTTTATTTTTTCTTCGTTCGCGCCGGACGCGGCGCGTCGGGCGCCGGCAGGCGCCGCATTTTTGAGCTTTAGCAGGGCTTTGGCGCAATTTTCCGCCGCCTTGCGCCGCATTTTTCGGCGATGATCATTTATGGCATAAAGGGAGATGAAGATTCGAGGATGGAAAATGGGTTTCGCGACGCGGAAGACTTTTCGGCGGTTCATCCGGATCGCCGCGCCGGCCGGGCTGGCCCTTTGGGCATTGTCTTTCGGCGCGAGCGTCCCGGTTCGCGCGGAGCCGTTCTTCTTTTTCTGGGACCATCCGGATCGGCCCGACCGGCGCGACGAGCCCGAGCCGGAAGAACGGTCGCTGACCGGGCGACAGGTTCGGTCCATCCTGGCGCGCGAGGGCGCCCACATGGTCGGCCACCCGCATCTGCGCGGCGACGAATTGATCGCCATCGGCCGCGACCGCGAAGGCGCGCGCAAGAAATTCACCCTCGACGCGGTCAGCGGCGAGGTGCTCGACGTCGAGCTGATCGCGCCGCCGCCGGAGCGGCGCCGGCTGGAGGAGCCGCGTCGCGACAACCCGGACGATCTGGCGCCGCCCGATCGCCCGTTGGCGCCGCCCGAACACGCGCCGCATGGCGCCGATGAGGCGCCTGCCGCCGCGCCGGCGCCGCAGCAGGCGCAAAAGCCGCCACAAAATCCGGCCGTTTCGGCGCCCGCGGCGTCGCAGCCGGCGCAAGATTCGCCCAACTCCGCGCTCAGCCCGATCAAGCCGCTGCATCCGCGTGGCGCGCCGAAGGTCGAGCCGCTGCCGCAATGAGAGAACGGGCGCGAAAGCGCCCGTTGGTCTTGCTTGTTGCTCAGGCGTTTGGCCGGTCAGGCCGCCTTGGCGGGGCTAACCGCACGCGGCGCGCCGCCGATCGGAATTTGGCGCGGCCGTTGCGCCTCCGGAATCTCGCGCACGAGATCGACGTGCAGCAGGCCGTTTTCCAGACGCGCGCCCGTGACCTGGACGTGGTCGGCCAGTTGGAAGCGCCGCTCGAAAGCGCGCGCGGCAATGCCCTGGTAGAGCATTTCCGTGGCTTCGCCCTCGTTGCGCTGTTCCTTCGCGCCCTTGATGGTCAGGGCGTTCTCGCGCGATTCGATCGACAATTCGCTCTCGCCGAAGCCGGCGACGGCCAGGGTCAGCCGATAGGCGTTTTCGCCGGTCCGCTCGATATTGTAGGGCGGATAGGCGACAGCCGAGGCTTCCTGGCCGCCGGCCTGGTCGAGCAGCGAAAACAGCCGGTCGAAGCCGATGGTGGAGCGATAAAGGGGAGACAGATCATATTGACGCATGGCATATCCTCCAATTGAAGCGACATGCGGCGGGATCGAAGCCATTCGAGCCACCGGTGAGCGCGTCCGACATCGGCCCGCGCTGCAACGGAAATAGGCGCCCGCGAATTGTTTTCAAGGTTTTTCGCGCGCGAAGAATGTGTTGACGGCGAGGGGTGACGAATTTCAAATGGCCGCGATATGCAACTGATCGACACGCCCGCCAATCCCTGTCCGCCCGGCGCCAATATCGTCGGCCTGCGCGCGGCCGACGGCATGGAATTGCGCGCCGCCTACTGGCGCCCGGAAGGGGTTCCGCGCGGCACGGTGGCGTTGATCCAGGGCCGCGCCGAATTCATCGAGAAATATTTCGAGGTGATCGGCGAATTGCTGTCGCGCGGCTTTGTCGTCGCGAGTTTCGACTGGCGCGGGCAGGGCCTGTCGCAGCGCCTGCTGCGCAACAAGGCCAAGGGCCATGTGCCGCGCGCCACTGATTACCGGCTCGACCTCGACGCCTTCATTCGCCAGCTTCTCGACACCGACTGCCCAAAGCCCTGGTTCGTCCTGGCGCATTCGATGGGCGCGGCGGCGACGCTGGATTATCTTGGCTCGGTCGCCGCGCCCTTCGCCCGCATGGTCGGCGTCGCCCCCATGCTCGGCCTCAATGATTTCGCCGGCTCTGGGACGGCGCGCCACATCGCGTCCGGGCTGCATACGCTGGGCATGGGGCGGATGTTCATCCCCGGCGGCAGCCCGCGCACGCTGGTGGAAAAGCCGTTCGAGGGCAATATCCTGACCGGCGACCCCAGGCGTTTCAGCCGCTCGACGGAGATCATCGCGCTCGCGCCGGCGCTGGGCATCGGCGATCCCACCATCGGCTGGATCAACGCCGCCTACGGCCTGATGGACAGGCTGAACGCGCCCGGTTTTTCGGAGAAAATCCGCACGCCGACGCTGTTGCTGGCGGCGGGCGCCGACCGCCTGGTTTCAAGCGTGGCGGTCGAGCATTTCGCCAAAAAACTGAAAAACGCCGATTGCCTCGTGCTGGCGGGCTCGCGTCACGAAATCATGATGGAGCGCGCGGAAATCAGGGCGAAATTCTGGGCCGCCTTCGACGCTTTTGTCCCCGGCGACGCGTTCTTGCACCGCGCCGAGAATTTTGAGGGGGCGGGCGAGGGGGCGCCGTGAGGGGAAGGTTGCGATGCGGCGTCGTCAAATATTCGTGACCGCAATTCGATCCAGTCCCCGCGTTCCTGTCACTCGGGGCGTTACGAGCCATGCAATTAAGGTGGCGATTCGAATCGCAAACTTGAAAACGAGCGCCTGAAACCTACTCCTGATCCACCCTCACCCCGTCGCTTTCAACGCCTCCAGCGCCTGTTCATGCACGCGCTTGTCGCCGGCGGCGACGATGGCGCCGCCTTTCGAGGGGTCGCCGCCGTCCCAGGTGGTCACGATCCCGCCGGCGCCCTCGACGATCGGGATCAGCGCGACAATGTCATAGGCGTTCAGCCCCGCCTCGACCACCAGATCGACATGGCCGGCGGCCAGCATGCAGTAAGCGTAGCAATCGCCGCCGTAGCGCACGAGCCGCGTCTTCCCCTCCAGAGCGTCGTAGCGCGGGCGCAATGCCTCGGGAATGAGCTTGGGCGAAGTGGTCATCAGCGTGGCACGGTCGAGATCGGCGCAGGCGCGGGTCATCAGCTTGCGCGTCGTCGGCGCTCCGTCGGGGCCGCGTCCGGTCCAATGCGCCGCGCGCCCGTCGCCATAAAATTTTTCGCGCGTAAAGGGCTGGTGCATGAGGCCGTAGCAGGGCGCGCCGCGGTGCAGCAGGCCGATCAGCGTGCCCCACAGCGGCAGGCCGGAAATAAAGCTCTTGGTGCCGTCGATCGGATCGAGCACCCAGACATATTCGGATTGCGATTCGTGATCGCCGAATTCCTCGCCGACCACGCCATGGCTGGGAAAAGTTTCGCCGATCAGCCGGCGCATCGCGGTTTCGGCCGCCCGGTCGGCCTCGGTCACCGGATCGAAGGCGCCGCCGGCGGATTTGTCCTCCATGGCGAAGGACCCGCGGAAGAAGGGCATGATCGCCTCGCCCGAGACCTTGGCCAGCCGTTCAACGAAAGGGACGAAATCGACCGCCGTCATGCACGCTGCTCCCCGCGTTTCGCCAGCTTTTTTTTGCTGCGGCGAATGACCCGACAAATGACACGATCCGCCCGACAAGACCAGCCCCGCTCCTGCTTGCCTTGCCTTTGTTGCATTCGTGCAACGACGGTGCTGCAAAAGCGCCATGACGCCCGAAAGGCGCCGTCCGAGCCGGCGTAGTCACTGAAATATCATGGACTTGTATTAATTTTGCTAAATTGCGGAAATTCTTGCTTTTTGTGCGTCGCAACGGCATAATCATGCGGTGCGGTATTGATTTATCGCATATGCCCTCCTTGGGCGTTTCCTCCCTAGACTTGGGCCGCTGACATTCGTGTTGGCGGTCTTTTTTTTGCGTTGCGGGCAATCGCCTGCGTTATTCATTCCGCCGCCAGCGGCCAATGCGCGCCGGGCAATTCCCGGCCGGGCGCGATCGCGGCGATCAGCCGGGTCATGTCGTCTTTCACGCGGGCGTAATCGGCGCCCGGTTCGAGCGTCTTTTCATCGAGATAGAGCGCGCGGTTGATTTCGATCTGCACGGCGTGGCGATTGCGCGAGCGCGCCGCATAATTCTCGGTGATATAGCCGCCGGCATAGGGCTTGTTGCGCGCGACGCGGTAGCCCATCCCCGACAGAAGCGAATGAATCCGGTGTGACAGGGCCGCTTCGCAGCTTGCGCCGTGGCGGTCGCCGATGACGATGTCGGCGGCGATCGGCTCGTAGGGGCGGCGCTGATCGCCGGTCGGCATCCGCGACGGCATGGAATGGCAGTCGACGAGGATCGCGCCGCCGAATTTTTGCGCCGTGCGCTCGAGCAGAGTCTCGAGCGCGGCGTGGTAGGGCCTGTAGTATGTTTCGATCCGCGCCAGACCCTCGGCGAGGGGAATGCGCTCGCGGTAAATGGCTTGCCCCTCGGCGACGACGCGGGCGATCGTGCCCAGGCCGCTGGCGACGCGGAGCGAGCGCGCGTTGGCGAAGGCGGGCAGGGGCTCGGCGAAAAGTTTTGGGTCGAGCTCAACGGGCTCGCGGTTGACGTCGATAAAGGCGCGCGGGTAGTTGGCGCGCAACAGAGGCGCGCCATGGGCGGGCGCGGCGGCGAAAAGGTCGTCCACCGCGACATCTTCCGAACTGCGGAGTGCGCGCAGGTCGAGGCGCGAGGCGGCCAGAAATTCCGGCGGATAGAATTTTCCCGAATGCGGCGATGAAAAGATCAGCGGCGAGGCGAGGCGCGACGGCTCGATCGTCTCGCAGGGCGGCGGCGCGCCTTCCTGATCTCTGCCCGAGGAAAACGCCTGCATCGCCCTGTTCGGCTCCGGTCCCGATTCGCGTCCGCCATCGCACAAATGTCGGGATTGCCGCGCAATCTGCTGATCATCACGGGAGCTAGCATGACGCCGAGGCGATCTTTTGTCCACAAGCCCGATTTTTTTGCGGATTTCCGCTCAAATTTCAGGCGTCGGGATTAACTCTGTTGCGAACTTCGCGATTATTCACCTGTTTTTTACCACGATGGGTCTTTATCGGAAGGGCAAGAACGAGGGCGCCATGAACGAACAAATTGATCAATCGGTAAAGATCCTGCTGGCGGAAGACGATAACGACATGCGTCGCTTCCTGGTCAAGGCGCTGCAGAACGCAGGCTATGCCGTGGTGTCCTTCGACAACGGCCTCGCCGCTTACAACCGGCTGCGCGAAGAGCCGTTCGAACTGCTTCTTACCGACATCGTCATGCCGGAAATGGATGGCATTGAGCTGGCCCGCCGCGCCACCGAACTCGATCCAGACATCAAGGTGATGTTCATCACCGGCTTCGCGGCGGTCGCGCTGAACCCCGACAACCACGCGCCGCGCCAGGCGAAAATCCTGTCGAAACCCTTCCATCTGAAGGATCTCGTCAACGAAGTGACGCGTCTTCTCGCCGCCTGAAGCGGCGAATGCGCTTTAGCCGCAAGCGCGGCGATTTTCCTGCCTCGGACGGCTTGCGCCCGCTGCCGCAAGCCGATATACACCCTCCACCCTTGACGGGCCGGTTGCAGATTTGGCCGGTTTCGGGCGCGTAGCTCAGCGGGAGAGCACTACGTTGACATCGTAGGGGTCACAGGTTCGATCCCTGTCGCGCCCACCATTCCGAAAGCCCTGGAAACGCTGGATTGCCAGCTTCCAGGGCTTTCGCTTTTTTGGGCCGGCTTTCTGGCGCCTCCCAGGCACAACTGATTCTTAGCAAATGCACGTTAAGGTTGCCGTCGAGATCAAGCGAACTTAACGACGCGACCCTGGACCGGGGCCGTGTGCGTTGCTGGGAATTGGGGCTTTCATGCCACTCGCGAAAAACATCCGGTTCTTGCTGGATTCCGAAGCGCCGCACGAACCGGCGCCGAAACCCGCCGCTGCTTCCGCCGCCCGCAACCTCCAGCGAATGCTTGAGAGCCGTTTCCGCGCGCCAAGCGCCGCCCCGGATGCGCTGCAGGCCAAGCCCCAGCTGCGTCGCTTTGTCAAAGTCGCCGCGGGATTGGCGGTCGTCGTCGCCTTTGGAATGCAACCTGCGCTCAGGCTGATGAAATTCTCCAGCGCCGAGGCGGTCGTCAACGCGCCTCTGATTACTCTGCGCGCGCCGATCGACGGCGTCGTGTCGGTCAGCGGCGAAACGCTCCGGCTGAACAACGCGCGCGCCGACAGCGGACGGGCGGACGAGGCCGAACAGGCGTTGGCGCGGGCAGTCGACGAGGGCCGCTCGCTTGAACGACATCGCGCGGCCGCGAAGGACGCGCTGATGCGCAACGCACTGCAGGTCGACGCTTTTCGCAAGGGGCGCGTGCGGCAACTGGAAGCGCGCCTGTCGGAATTCAACGATCGAATCGCCATCGATGATTTGCGGGTCGAGGAAGCGTCCGCTCGCGCGAAACGCGCCGCGAGGCTCGCAGGGAGCGCTATCAGCCTGGTCGACGCCGATCAGGCCAGGCGGGCCTTGGCGATCGCCAATGAGGAGGCCTTGGCGGCGCGCGCGCAGATTGAGCAGACGAGGATAGAATTGGACGCGGCGAAGGCGGGTTCGTTTCTTGGCGACGGCTACAACGACCAGCCGTCGTCCGCGCAACGCGGCGACGAATTGCGTCGACGCGTCGCCGATTATGACGCCGACATCGATACCTCGAACGAGACAATTGTGCGCCTTCGCCATGAATTGGAAGTTGAGCAAGCCAAATTCGCGAAGTTGGAGCAGGCCGCTGTCGCCGCGCCGCCAACCGGACACATATGGGAACGGATGGTCTCGCCCGGCGAGAACGTCAGCCGTGGGCAGGAGCTGGCCCGCTACGTCGACTGCTCGCAACTCGTCGTGACCGCTGCGGTCGACGAAGCCACCTACAATTCGCTGATCATTGGCCAGACCGCGCAATTCATCGCGTCGAACGGCGAGACGAGGACGGGAAGGGTGGTGAACCTGACCGGGCCAGCGGACGCGTCGGCGAATTTGGCGATCGCCTCATCGGTCCTCACCAAGGCGGCGTTCCGCGTCTCGGTGTCGATTCCGTCGTCCAGCGACAGTTGCGGCATCGGTCGCACGGGGCGGCTGGTTTTCGGCGAGCAGGGTTGACGCCTTGAACACCCTGTTCGCCTGGGCATTCGATCCGATGGCGGCGCCTGGGCTCGTCACGGCGGGAGCGGCCTTCGCGGTCATGTCGTCGGTCCGGCGCGACTCGGCGACCGGGCGCCCCGTGGTCATCGGCGTCGCCATCCTCCTCGCTCTCCGTTATCTGTGCTGGCGCGTGGTCTCGACTTTGCCGCCTCCGGCGCTTTCGTTCCAATTTGTGTTCGCCGTTTCCTTCCTTGTCGTCGAAGTCCTGGCCTTGCTCGGCGGGATGCTGTCGATGACGTTCCTCATGAAGACGCGCGACCGCCGCCGAGAGGCGGACGAGAAGCAGGGCTGGCACGAAACCGCCCCGGCGGTTCCGCTGGTGGATGTGCTGATTTGCACCTACAACGAGGAGCCGTCCATCCTTGAGCGCACGATCATCGGCGCGCTCGCCCAGACTTATCCGAATTGTCGCGTCTGGCTGCTTGACGACGGGCGTCGCGCGGCTGTAGCCGCGCTCTGCGGCGCGCTTGGCTGCGGTTATCTCACGCGAGCCGACAACAAGCACGCCAAGGCCGGCAATATCAATGCGGCGATCGAGCGGTTGAACGAGATGGACGTTCGCCCCGACTTTGTCGCCATTCTCGACGCGGACTTCGTGCCATTCCCAAAATTCGTCGAACGCGCGATGGCGCTGCACAGGGAATTGGACGTGGGAATCGTCCAGACGCCGCAGCATTTCGTCAACCCCGATCCCATCCAGACCAATCTCAACCTTGCCGCGCATTGGCCGGACGAGCAGCGGTTCTTCTTCGACGTCGTCATGGCGTCGAAAGACGCCTGGGGCGCCGCCTTCTGCTGCGGCACGTCATCGATCATCCGCTTTGAACCGTTGCTCAGGATCGGCGGATTTCCGACCGACAGCGTCACCGAGGATTTTCTGCTTTCGCTGCGCCTCAAGGAAATTGGTTATTCCACAGTCTATCTCAATGAGGCGCTGTCGCTCGGTCTCGCTCCCGAGGGGCTGAAAGAATACTTGACCCAGCGCGGGCGTTGGTGCCTCGGCTTCATGCAGATATTCAGGGGCAAAAGCGGACCGTTCTCACGTTGCTCCAACCTCCGCATGCTCGACCGCGTCGTGCTCGTCGAAAACTTCCTTTCATGGTCGATGGGCTACGTGATGCGCGTCTACGGCCTGTTCGCGCCGCTATTCTTCCTGGCTTTCGGCATAAAAATCGTGTCCGCCGACGTTGGCGAAACGCTGTCGCATTTCCTGCCTTTCTTCATCTGGCATACGGCGGCGATGAGCTGGATCAGTTCGGGGCGGCTTTTGCCAGTTGTCAGCGACGTCGCCCAATTGATCGCGGCGCCGACGATCATCAAGGCCGTCCTGGTCGGTTTGTTCGGGCGTCGCGATCAGAAATTCGCGGTAACCGCCAAGGGCGGAGATCGTTCGCGGCGCTTCATCGAGTGGAGTTTGCTGAGGCTTTGCGCTGGCATGCTTATCGTCACCCTGGGCGCCGTCGGTCTGTATTTCCGCGAAAGCAATTCGAACGTCAATGTTTATGGCGGACTGGCCCTGGCATGGTGCTGGTACGACATTGTCGTGCTGACGCTCGCGAGTTTCGTCTGCGTCGAACGGCCGCGCCATCGAACTGCCGAGCGCTACGAGACGAGCGAGACGGTGTGCGTCGCGACCATTGCAGGACGCGAGACGCGGCAGTTGCAAAACGTGTCGATCAATGGAGCGCGCGTGCGTGGCGCCACGACGCGCGCAATGGGCGAAAGCATCGAGCTGGACTTTGGCGAAACTCCCATCAAGGCGAAGGTCGTGCGGGTCGGGACGGATTTTTTCGCTGTCGCCTTCGAGCACTCCCTTGCGACGCGCATCGCCATGACGCGCCATTTCTACGCGGCGGGCTACTACAAGACTTTTGAGGCGACGCATCCGCTGGCGATAGCCAAGGCGATCGCCGCGCGCGTATTTGCTTGATCCTGCTGATTGAACCCGGCCGCGACGTCAAATCGAGCGCGTCCTGTCGGCGCCGGGCTGCGATGGACTGGGGTGACTGTTCGTCACGGTCCTCGTTGCATTCACTTTAGCAGCAGGATGAAGCGCTCGGTTTGGCCGGGGCGCGACACCATGAGGCGGCGCATGCCGAGGTAGCGCACGATCCTGAGCTTGTCGCCGGCCTTGAACTGGGCGCATTGCCCGGCGTCCACCTGCTTGGCGATGAAATTGTCCGCCGCTTGCCTGTCTTGATCGACATAGGTGTCGATCCATTGCTTGATCAGGCTGGCGTCCTTGCAGCCGAACAGCGCGGTCTGGATGGTGCAGAGGTCGCCCACCTCGCACGAGCCGAGCGCATGCGCCGGCGCGCACGCAAGCATGGGAGCGATGACGGCCGCGACGCGAAGCGTCGGGCTGAAAATTTGGCGGAAGGACATGCGATGCGCCCTGGAAGATGATCTGGCTCGACCCCTATCATCATTCTGCCAGACGAAGGTTGCCCGAAGCATTTCATGCCGCTTTTTCAGCGCGACGTTCAGGCGCTGACACAGGCGATTCTCGACATGTCAGGCGATTCTGGCGATCAGTTCGCGCCGCCGGACGCCGGAGGCGAGGTCGAGGAAGAACAGGCCGAGATCATGCGCGCCGACGCGCCGGATTTCGCATTCGAACGCCTGGTGGTCGCTCTTGACGAGGAGCGAAAGTCGCATGCCTGGCGCGAGCGATGACGCCAGCGGAGCGCCGGTCTCGGCGAAAACCACCCGCACGCCTTCGTCGGAAATGTCGGCGATCCGGCCAGACAATTGCTGATCGCCGCAAAACAGCGCGGCCTCGACGTTTTGCACGACGGGTTGGCGCGGCGAAGCGCGGCGTTCGATAAACATGGCGGTTCCCGGTCCTTCCCGCGCGTTTGCATCCGACGGCTCGATCCTCGACCAAAATAGTTAACGCTTGTGTTACGTTGCGTCGCGATAAAGCAACGCTCATTTTTTCTCGAAACGAATGCCGACTTCCCTTTCGGTCGACCAGACCGCGGCCCCTGACGTGGAGCAATCGCCGTGGCTGAGCGTGACCTGGCTGCCGATTTCCAGTTTGCCGACGCCGCTGATCTTCGCGCCGCCGTCGGAAATATCCTCGATGACGACGGTTCGCGCGCCGTCGGCGCTGCTCAGTCTGCCGAGCCGTCCGAGCCTGCGGCGTTCATAAGCGCGGCGGTTGACGCCGCCCTGCTGGCTTTCAAGAGCCTTCGACAATTCGTCGAGACAGGCCAGGACGTCGCGGCTGGCGGCGTTGAGTTCGTGGAGCTTGGCTGTGGCCTCGCTGGCCTCGCCCGCCTCGTGCAGGCGCAAAATGGCCTGCGCTGCCGCGTGGACCCTCAGATGCGGCTCGACCAGCGATGCGAAGGCGGGGAGGTTGCGGATCCCCGCGATGCTCATGCCGTCGTACCATTTGCCGAGCCGGCAGTTATGATGGTCGGGCACATCAGCCGATTTCCATTGCGAGCGGCCGAGCAGCGTATCGATGACCCGCTTCTTGAACAGGGCATGGTCGATCTTCGCCATTTCGCACAGGGCGCGCGGCGAACTCGCGTTGAACCATTTCTTGGCGCTGGTCAAAAAGTGGTCGTTCATGTCTTGTATGCCGGCGGACATTTTCAGCAGCAGCTTTCCATTCTCCGCCGAAAGCTTCGCCCCCGCCTCGACGTTGGAGGCGATTTCCTCGCTGGCGAGCTTCTGCTGCTCGAGCACCATGGAGACGGAGTCCATCCGCTCGGTCACGGTCGCCACCATGCCGGAAATCCTGGTCATGGTCGCCGAAGCCTCGACGATCGCCGATCCTCCGCTGGCCACGGCCAGCTCGGAACGCTGCATCGCCCCGGCCATGCCGCCGATCACCGAACGCATGCCTTCGATCCGCCGGCCGATCTCGACCGTCGCATTGGCGGTCTGGCTGGCCAGCGCCTTGACTTCATTGGCCACCACGGCGAATCCCTTGCCGACTTCGCCGGCGCGCGCCGCCTCGATGGTCGCGTTCAGCGCCAAAAGGTTTGTCTGCCGGGCGATCGCGTCGATCACGCCGAGGGCGCCGGCGATCTGGTCGAAGGCCGCTTCGAGTTCGCCGACCTTGCAGTTCGTCTCGTTGGCCGCCGTGGCTATGTCGCCCATGGCGACGGAGACGTCGCCGATGATCGCCACCCCCTTCGCCGTGGTGTCGTTCGCGGCGTTCGCCTGTCCCAGCGCTTCCCGGCTCGAGCGTGCGATTTCGTCGATCGAGCAGACGAGTTCATGCGTCGCCGAGGCGATGGAATGCGCGCCTTGCGACGAGACGTTCATGTTGCGTGAAAGCTGGGCGATTTCGATCGCCGCTTCGTTGACGTCAGCGACGGTGCGCGCCAGATGCTTCAAGTTCTGGATGTCGGCTTCGCGCGACAGGTCCGCGGCTATATCGTCCATGGCATGATCGACCACGGCGCCGTGCAGACACGCGCTCGCGGCGGCGTGGCGCCTGACGAGGTCGGGCAGGCCGGCGTTCGAGCGCAGACCGAACGGGCTTTTGCGCGCGAGCCTGGCCATGGTGGCGTAGAGCACGGCGTCCAGCGCGTCGACCAGCGCCGGCGCCTCCGCGCCCTGCTTCAGAAGCTGCGCGATCAGCGCCTTCGCGCTGTCGCCGGCGTAAAGCCGGCGCAGGACGGAATCGAGATCGACATCAGGGGCCGCGCATTGCGGAAAGCGCTTCCTGAGATCATCGACCTCGATGACGAGGTCGCCAAGGGCCAGCCGATTGCGCCGGCGATGAAGAGGGAACAGCGGATGAATGGGAGGCGGATTTCAAGGACGCGGCTCCGTTGAGGGGTGCAGCCTCATGCGTCGGCGCGCTTTTGCGACGACGGCCGTTTTTCCGCGTCCGGGAGGGGAAGCGGGCGAGAATGACAGTTCGATGGGCAGGCTACGAAAATGACCTTGCGCGAGACATTCCTCGCTGAAAGGAGCTCCCCCGTTTGCATTCTCCGGCCAAAACGGCTAAAGCAGGCGCGCTGCATCGCAGCATCAAGAGGCGCCGGCGCATAGGACGGTAACGCGTCGCCCGGCCCAATCAGCCTCAAATGGCCGACAGCCCAATCTATGCGGGGCCGTCTTCGACAGCGCCGCTACTCATAGGACGCGCTTTTTTCGTTGCGCGCCGTTGCGGACCCACAGAAAGTATCCAAGTGACGCAATTCTCCGATCTCGGCCTGGCCGAGAACGTTTTACGCGCCCTCACCGCCGAGGGCTATGTCAACCCCACTCCCATCCAGCAACAGGCCATTCCGCCGCTCCTCGAGGGCCGCGACCTGCTCGGCATCGCCCAGACCGGCACGGGCAAGACCTGCGCCTTCGCCACGCCGCTGATCACCCGGCTGCAGCAATTCCCGCGACCCGTGCGTCCGCACCAGACCAAGGTGCTGGTGCTCGCGCCGACCCGTGAACTGGCCGCCCAGATCGGCGAAAGCTTTCGCGTCTATGGCCGCCACGCCAATCTCCGTACAGCCGTGATCTTCGGCGGCGTCAGCTTCGGACCGCAGCTCAAGGCCCTGCAAGGCGGCCTCGATGTGCTTGTCGCCACTCCCGGCCGCCTGCTCGACCATATTTCGCAGGGCTCGCTGCGCCTTGACGGCGTTTCCGCCGTGGTGCTGGACGAGGCCGACCACATGCTCGACCTCGGCTTCCTCGTGCCGATCCGCAAAATCTTCGCCAAATTGCCGAAGACGCGGCAGACGCTTGTTCTTCTCGGCCACCATGCCGACGGAAATCGCCTCGCTCGCCGGCGAAATGCTGCATAATCCGATGAAGGTTTCGGTGGCGCCGGTCGCCAAGACCGCCGACCGGGTGTCCCAGCGGGTGATCCTGGTCGAGGGCGCCGGCAAGCGCAACGCCTTGATCGACCTGTTCAACAATCCCGATTTCCGCCGCTCGATCGTTTTCACCCGCACCAAGCGCGGCGCCGACCGGGTCGCCGGCTTTTTGAACGAAGCGGGCTATACCGCCGACGCCATCCACGGCAACAAGAGCCAGAACCAGCGCATTCGCGCGCTCGACGGCTTCAAGAACGGCCAGGTCGGCGTGCTGGTCGCCACGGACATCGCGGCGCGAGGTATCGACATCGACCAGGTCAGCCATGTGGTGAATTTCGAACTGCCGGAAGTGCCGGAATCCTACGTCCACCGCATCGGCCGCACGGCGCGTGCCGGCGCGGAGGGCGAGGCGATCTCGCTGTGCGACAATTCCGAACGCGCCTATCTGCGCGCCATCGAGAAGCTGACCAAGCAGAGCATTCCCGTGACCGACCTGCGCCACGACAAGAATGCGCCGGAAGAAGCTCCTCCGCCGCGTGGAAAACCGCAAGGCCGCCCGGCGCACCGTCCGGACGACCGGCGCGGCCCCGCGCCGACGCGGCATGGCGACGCCAGGCGCGAGCACGGGCGCCAGCACGAGGCGCACCGGCAGGAGCATAGGCAGGAGGCTCATCGCAGCGAGCGTCCGAGCGGGGCGGGCGACAAGCGCCCGGCGCAAGGCCAGCGCAACCGCGACGGCTTTTCGCGAGGGCCGCGCGGCTGACGAATAAAAAGGCCGGGAGCGAATCCCGGCCTTTTTTTGAGGCGCCACCGCGGTCGAGCCGCCCAAACAGGCCTCGCGTCAATGCGCCGCCGCGCCCATGATGGTTCTGGCGCCGTCGCTCAGGCTCTCCACCTGCGATCCGAGATTCTCTCGCGTGCGTCCGTCGACAATGGCGATCGGCGCCGAAATGGCGAGGCCGGCGGCCGCGCCGACGGTCGAGGCGGCGCCGCTCGTCACCTGGGCGAGCTTGTCGCCCAGTCCGGCCTTGCCGTCGTCGAAATTCTGGCCCTCGGCGAGACGGCGGCCAATCATCTGCACGATTTCCGGGCTTTCGGCGAACGTCGTATGGCCCAGCCGATCCGGGCTGGCGACATCGGTCAGGTCGATGACATTGATCCGCTGATCATGCAGCCATGTCTTGTAGGGCTCCTGTTGCGGATCGATGGCGCCGACGCGCGCCGTGTCGCCCCAGATGCGGCGCGAAACGTTGAGGGCCTCGTCGCCGCGCGAGGCGAAAAGCGTGAAGGGCGGGCGGTCTTCGCCTATGTCGACGATCTGACGCCGGAAGACGTCGACATCGACATCGGGCGCCGCCAGCATGACCGTGCGGATTTTCGACGCCATGCGTCCGTTGCGGATCGTCATTTGCCGCAGGGCCTCCAGCGCCACCATATTGCCCATGGAATGCGCGAGTAGGTCGATCTCCTTGACCTCGCCGTCCTTTTGCAGGGATTGCAGCATGCGCTCCAGCGCGTCGCGCGAATAATTGGCGCTCTCGCGGTCATAGCCATAGGCGAGCAATTGCCCGCGCGACGGCCATGTGAACAGCACGGGTACGGCGGTCAATCGCGAATCATGGGCGATTTGCTCCAGCCGGAAGACGGCTTCGCCAAATCGGGTGTTGAACCCATGCACGAAGATCAGCACCTGTCCGTTGCTCTTGCGCAACCGCTCATGCAGTCGCCGCAGGACTATCGCTTCGTCAATGCGCTGCGTGTCGAGCGCCACGAAGTCTTTGGCGGGATCGCCAGCCCCGGAAGAGGCCGTCTGCACTTCACCAATCGTGCGATTGCCGTCCGGAGGGATGGATATGGTGACATCGGCGTAACCGAGCCCGAAATCGCGCTCGCCGGAGTAAAGTTGTCCCGGCAGGTCGGAGGGTTTGCGCGTCGTCGCGACGAGCAGGCTGACCTTGCTGGCGTCTGGCGCGGTCTCCACGACGGGTGTGAGTCCGCCATCGGATCTTCCCGCGCAAGACGCAAGGAAAACGCAGAGCGCGAGGGGGGCCAGCCGGCAATTCTTCGCTCGGAACAATTTCATTGTCTATCGGCGGCCCGCATCGTGGAGCAAAGCGGCAGCCTGGCGATATTGGCGGCTTCGCTCGCCTGGCGTCAATGTCCCGAAAACTCCACCAGCGCCCGCACGGGAACGCCGAGATCGCGGATTTTCTGCGCGCCGCCAAGGTCCGGCAGATCGATGACGAAACAGGCGGCGACCACATCCGCGCCCATCTTGCGCAAAAGCTTGACCGCGCCTTCCGCCGTGCCGCCGGTGGCGATGAGATCATCGACCAGCAGCACCTTTTCGCCCGGCTTGACCGCATCCTCATGCATTTCCATTTCGTCCAGCCCGTATTCGAGGCTGTAGGCGATGGAGACT
Organism: uncultured Alphaproteobacteria bacterium; assembly: GCA_963828185.1. Lineage (GTDB taxonomy): Bacteria > Pseudomonadota > Alphaproteobacteria > Rhizobiales > Beijerinckiaceae > Rhodoblastus. The sequence continues at coordinate 70,115 of CAWHDV010000008.1, forward strand.
TTGGCGTGTGGCAGCTTGCCCTTCTTGCGGATGGGGATGAAGCCGGCCGAGAGCTGATGCGCCACCGCGCCGCCCAGAATGAATCCGCGCGCCTCCATGCCAGCGATCTGGTCGATTTTCCGGCCGGCGTAGGGCTGCACCAGTTCGTCCACCGCGCGGCGGAAATGGCGTGCGTCGCCGAGCAGGGTGGTGATGTCGCGGAACATGATTCCCGGCTTGGGATAATCGGGAATGGTGCGGATGATGGATTTGAGGTCGGTCTCGACGTTGGTCTCGACGTTGGTCTCGAAGTTGGCATCGACGTTCATGGGCGGGCTCGCTTTCAGGGGCGAATCGCGCCCTCAGTTGAACAGGCTGGAGACGCTTTCTTCCTTGGCCGTGCGGGCGATGGCCTCGCCGATCAGCGGCGCGATCGAGATCACGCGGACGTTGTTCGCCACGCGCACCGCCTCCGTCGGCTGGATCGTGTCGGTGACGACCAGTTCCTTCAGCCTCGACGCGGAAACGCGGGCGACCGCGCCGCCCGACAGGACGCCGTGGGTGATATAGGCGCGCGCGTCCTTGGCCCCCGCCTCGAGCAGCGCGTCGGCGGCATTGCACAGGGTGCCGCCGGAATCGACGATATCGTCGACCAGGATGCAGTTCTTGCCCTTCACGTCGCCGATGATGTTCATCACTTCCGATTCACCGGCGCGTTCGCGACGCTTGTCGACGATGGCGAGAGGCGCGTTGATGCGCTTGGCGAGCGCGCGGGCGCGCACCACGCCGCCGACGTCGGGCGACACCACCATGACGTTGGAAAGGTCGAGGCGCTCCTGGATGTCGCGCACCAGCACCGGCGCGCCGAACAAATTGTCGGTCGGTATGTCGAAGAAGCCCTGGATCTGCCCGGCGTGCAGATCGACGGTCAGCACGCGGTCGGCGCCGGCGCGGGTGATGAGATTGGCCACCAGCTTGGCCGAGATCGGCGTGCGCGGTCCCGGCTTGCGGTCCTGCCGGGCGTAGCCGAAATAGGGCACGACCGCCGTGATGCGGCGGGCGGAGGCGCGGCGCAGGGCGTCGATCATGATCAACACCTCCATCAGGTGATCATTGGTCGGCGCCGAGGTGGACTGCACGACGAACGTGTCCTGGCCGCGCACGTTTTCCTGGATTTCGACAAAGATTTCCATGTCGGCGAAACGGCGGACCTGGCATTTGGTCAAGGGAACGCCGAGATAGGCCGCTATCGCCTCGGTTAGCGGGCGGTTGGAATTGCCCGCCAGAATTTTCATCGCCCCAGACATGACGCAGCCTTTGCATTGCCCGAAAATTATGGGCGCGTCTTAGCAGTCAGTTCCACGATGAACAATAAGGATGCGAAGGCTTTGTCTTGATTTTGTTAAAAAAGGAAATTTTCGCTGCGATCGAGACGCTGCCGCCAGCGCTTCAGGACGGAGCGCCGCCGAGGCGGAAATCTCAGCGTTCTCCGGCGTAGGAGAGCGCCTGCGCGGGCGCGGCCGTTTCCCCTGGCGCCGCGACTTGCGGCGCGGCCTGCGGGATGGCTTGCGGCGCGGTCGCTGCTTGCGCCGGCGCCCTCGTCATGGCCGCGGCCATGGCTTCCGGCGTATTGGAGAGATAGGCCGCGAGTTCGTGGGCGCTGCGCGAGGCAAGCGCCGCAATGGCCGAACTGTCGACCAGCGACCACGGATCCGGCGACGAGCCCTTCAGCGCGATCTCGTCGTTCAGCCGTTGCGCGCGATGATTCGACCGGTCGTAAATGTCCCAGACATAGGTGAGCTTGGCGCCGCCATCGACAGGAAAGGCCGAGATATAGCCGCGAGCCAGATAGCGGGCGCCGGCCTGGTCAGTCAGCGTCACCTGCTGCTGCGCGACATCGGCGTCGAACAGCGCCATGAACTGGGTTTGCAGCGGCGTCGGCGCGCCTTCCATCTGGGTTACGGCCAGGGCGGCCGGGCTGGGGCTGTAGCCGGAAGGGCGGATGGCGTTGGCGCTTGACCCATTCTGGGCCGTCAGCGAACCCGGCGCTGCGCCGACGCTCTCGGCGCAGCCGGCTACGGCGAGACACAGGCCGAAAACCAGGCCGCAAGAACCGGCGATTCGGAGAAAGCCACCAAAAACCGCCTGTTTCACAGCCATGTATCCTGCCCTGACGGAATCGTTGATATTTTGTTAACTTCACTTGCTAAACGCAAAAAATGCGCAGGTCCAGCATCCAGATCAAATTTCCGTGAGAGAAAAATCCTGTCCACAGGCGCTGCGCCTTTCGCCGCGTCCCCGTACCGCCTAAATTAACCGCATGAGACCCACCCCACCCCCAGATGACGCGCCGCCGGAAGACATCGCCGACGGCGAACAGGCCGAGGATTTCGCTGCCGAGCCGGTGGAGACCGGGGCCGAATCCGGCGTCGAGTTCGATCTTGACGGCGAGGCGGGCGCGGCGTCGCTGCAACGCGGCCTGCGCGCCATCGGCGCGCATTGCAAGCACGCGCCGGCCGGGCCGGGCGTCTATCGCATGCTGGCCGAGGACGGCTCGGTGCTCTACGTCGGCAAGGCCAAGAGCCTGCGCCGGCGCGTCGCCTCCTATACGAGGCTATCGGGGCACACCAACCGCATCGCGCGGATGATCGCCCTGACCGCGACCATGGTCTTCGCCTCGACACGCACCGAGGTCGAGGCTTTGCTGCTCGAAGCCAATCTCATCAAGCAGTTGAAGCCGCGCTTCAATGTCGTGATGCGCGACGACAAGAGCTTTCCCTTCATCCTGCTGACGCGCGACGAACGCGGCGCGCAATTGACCAAGCATCGCGGCGCGCGCAGCCGCAAGGGCGATTATTTCGGCCCGTTCGCCAGCGTCTGGGCGGTCAATCGCACGCTCAACGCGCTCCAGCGCGCCTTCCTGCTGCGCTCCTGCGAAAATTCCTTCCACGACAACCGCAGCCGTCCCTGCCTGCTGTTCCAGATCAAGCGCTGCTCCGGTCCCTGCACCGGCGAGGTCTCGTCAGAAAACTATGCCGAGCTGACGCGCGAGGCGCAAGATTTCCTGACCGGCAAATCGCGCGCGGTGCGCGAAAGGCTGGCAGCCGAGATGAACGCGGCGGCGGAAGCGCTCGAATTCGAACGCGCGGCGCGGTTGCGCGACCGCATTTCCGCCCTGGCGGCGATCCAGGGGCAGCAGGGGATCAATCCGCGCGGCGTCGATGAGGCGGATGTCTTCGCCGCGCATGAGGAGGCCGGGCAGTTCTGCGTCGAGGCGGTTTTCTACCGCGCCTGCCAGAACTGGGGCAACCGCGCCTATTTCCCGCGCGCCGACCGTTCCCTGCCGCTGGCCGACGTGTTGAGCGCCTTTGTCGCGCAATTCTATGCCGACCGCCCGGCGCCGAAGCTGGTCCTGCTTTCGCACGCGATCGACGAGGCGGCCCTGCTGGCCTCGGCCCTCACCGAGCAGGCCGGGCGCAAGGTCGAGGTCTTGTCGCCGCAGCGCGGCGAAAAAAGCGAAATGATCGCCGATGCGCTGAAGAACGCCCGCGAGGCGCTTGGCCGGCGGCTCGCCGACAGCGCCAGCCAGCTCAAACTGCTGGAGGCGCTGTCCCTGGCTTTCGGCATGGAGAAGCCGCCCCGCCGCGTCGAAATCTACGACAATTCGCACATCATGGGGACGGCGGCGATCGGCGCCATGGTGGTCGCGGGGGCGCAGGGTTTTGTCAAAGCCCAGTACCGCACCTTCAACATCAAGACCGATCTCGCGCCAGGCGACGATTACGCCATGATGCGCGAGGTGCTGTCGCGCCGTTTTGCGCGGCTCTCGAAGGAGGAGGAGAACGTCGATCCCGACGCCTTTCCGCGAATGGCCCGATCTCATCCTGATCGACGGCGGGCGCGGCCAGTTCGACGCGGCCAACGGCGTCGTCGCCGATCTCGGCGTGGTCGGGGTGACGGTGGCCTCGATCGCCAAGGGGGCGGACCGCAACGCGGGCCGGGAGACGTTCTTCCTGCCGGGACGCGAACCGTTCCGGCTGGCGCCGCGCGATCCGGCGCTCTATTTCGTGCAACGCCTGCGCGACGAGGCGCATCGCTTCGCCATCGGCACGCATCGGGCCAAGCGCAAGAAGGAATTCGCCAAAAATCCGCTCGACGAGATCGCCGGCGTCGGCCCGACGCGCAAGCGCGCGCTGCTCCAGGCTTTCGGCACGGCCAAGGCCGTGGCGGCAGCGGCTTTGGGCGATCTCGAAAAGACGCCCGGCCTTTCCGCCGCCACCGCGAAACTGGTGTTCGACCATTTTCACGAAAAAGCGTGACCGCGGGCCAACGGAAGGAAATGCGCTATTGACGCGGCAAGATGAAAAAGCTTCCCTCGCCGGCATGACGACAACTCCCGCTCGCGCGCGCAAAACCTTCAACCTGCCGAACATCCTGACTTTCGGACGGGTGCTGATCGTGCCGCTGGTCGTCGCCTGCCTGTTCTGGCCGGACGAATTCGCCTTGCGCTGGACGGCGCTCGGCCTGTTCACCCTGGCGGCGGTGACCGATTTTTTCGACGGCTACCTCGCCCGCGCCTGGGAGCAGCAATCGGCGCTCGGCCGCATGCTCGATCCGATCGCCGACAAGCTGCTCGTCTCGGCGGTGCTGATGATCCTCGTCGCCGACGGCACCATCAAGAGCTGGTCGATATGGGCGGCCATCGTCATCCTGTGCCGCGAAATCCTGGTTTCCGGCCTGCGCGAATTTTTGGCCGAGCTGAAGGTGTCCGTGCCCGTGAGCAAGGTCGCCAAATGGAAGACCACCACGCAATTGCTGGCGCTCGGCTTTCTCATCGCCGGGCGGGCGGGCGAACTGGTGCTGCCCGGCACGGTGAAGATAGGCCTGACGCTGCTCTGGCTTTCCGCCCTCCTGACGCTTTACACCGGCTGGGACTATATGAAGGCGGGGATCAAGCACGTGGTCGAGGAATGAAGCTCGTCTATTTCGCATCGTTGCGGGAGAAAATCGGCAGGGCCGAGGAAGAAGTCGCTCCGCCGGCGGAGGTGGGCAGCGTCAGTGAACTGATCGTCTGGCTGTCGGCGCAAGATGAGGTCTACGCCGCGGCCTTTGCAGGCGGGACGGCGCGCGCGGCGATCGACAGGCGGCATGTGAAGCCCGAGGCGAAGATCGCCGGGGCGCGAGAGATCGCCTTTTTCCCGCCCATGACTGGCGGGTGAGCGGGGGCAGGATGCTCAAGGCCATCCGGGTGCAACAGGCGCCGTTCGACGCCGCCGCCGAAAGCGAGGCGCTGGCGCGCGGACGCACGGATATTGGCGCGCTGGTGAGTTTCGTCGGCCTCTGCCGCGACGAGGCGGGAACGCTTGCCGCGCTGGAGCTCGAACATTACCCCGGCATGGCCGAGGACGAAATGGAGCGCATATCCGCTGAAGCCGAAAGCCGATGGCCGCTGCTGGGCCTGACCATCATCCACCGCACCGGCAAGATCCTGCCCGGCGAGCCGATCGTGCTGGTGATTTGCGCCAGCGCCCATCGCCAGGCGGCCTTTTCCTCCGCCGAATTTTTGATGGATTTCCTGAAATCCCGCGCGCCGTTCTGGAAAAAGGAGCACCGCGCCGACGGCGCGCCGGGCGCCTGGGTCGAGGCCAAGGACAAGGACGAGGCGGCGCTGGAGCGCTGGACAAGATAAAGGCTGGACAAAAAAGGCGCGGTCGAACCGCGCCACTTGCCGCCCGATGCGGCCGGAGAAACCTTACGCGGCCACGACCTTCGGCTGCACGGCGGTCGAATAGGTTTCGATCAGCGTACGGGAAATCGCGCCGGGCGTGAATTTATGCGGCCCAATCTCCGAGACCGGCGTTACTTCGGCGCCCGTGCCGCAGATAAAGCATTCGTCCATGCTGGCCAGGTCTTCCGGCATGATGCGGCGCTCGACCACCTCGATGCCCCTGGCGCGCGCGAGGCCGATCACCGTCTGGCGCGTGATGCCGTTGAGGAAGCAGTCGGCGATCGGCGTGTGGATCGCGCCACCCTCGGTGAAGAAGATGTTGGCGCCGGTGCATTCGGCGACGCGGCCCTGCCAGTCGAGCATCATCGCGTCGGCGTAGCCGCGCCGCTCCGCCCGGTGCTTGGAGATGGTGCAGATCATGTAGAGGCCGGCCGCCTTGGAATGGCAGGGCGCGCAGGCCGGGTCCGGGCGGCGGTATTCGGCGATGTCAAGGCGAATGCCCTTCATCTTGGTCTCGACGTCGAACATCGACGGCCAGTCCCACACCGCGATGGCGACGTTGATGGTGGCGTTCTGCGCCGAAATGGCCATCATTTCCGAACCCCGCCAGGCGACAGGTCGGACATAGCAATTGTCGAAACCGTTTTTCGCCACGACCAGCGCCTTGGCGGCGTCAAGTTCATCCACCGAATAGGGAATTTCGAAATCGAGCAGGCGCGCGGAATTCTTGAAACGCTCCGAATGCTCGAGCGACTTGAAGATCACGCCGCCATAGGCGCGCTCGCCCTCGAAGCAGCAGGAGGCGTAATGCAGCCCATGCGACAGGACATGCAGCCTGGCGTCCTTCCACGCAACCAGGGCACCGTTCATCCATATGAATCCGTCGCGCTGGTCAAAAGGCAGGACAGACATGGCGGGCTCCTCGATAGATCGGCTTGTGCGTGAAACTTGACGACTAGCAACCGACCTGAAATATGTCAATAGAACTGACATATTTTGCCGGCGCGGCTTTCGGGGAAGGGGTTCGGTTCGGGCATGGAAGACGCCTTGCAGCGCAAATCCCCGCGCCTCGTCCCGCGCGAGGCGGAGGCCGGGCCGGAGCCGATGTACGACCTGATCGAGCTGTTCTTCTTCGCCTATCGCGATTTCGTGGGCGATGCGGACCGTTTGCTTTTGCGCTACAATTTCGGCCGCGCCCACCATCGCGTGCTGCATTTCGTCGAGCGCCGTCCAGGACTTGCGGTCGCGGAATTGCTCGACCTCCTCAAGATCACCAAGCAAAGCCTGTCGCGCGTGCTCAAGGACCTCCTCGACCAGCACTACCTCGAGCAAAGGCCCGGCCTGTCCGACCGGCGCCAGCGCCTGCTGCATCCGACCGAGAAAGGCCGCGCTTTGGCGCTGGAGCTGGCGCAATTGCAGTCGCGGCGTTTCGCCGGCGCCATGGAAAGCCTGCCTTCGGGCGCGCGCGAGCAGGCGGCGGCCTTCCTCGCCGCGATGACCGATCCCGCCACCGGGGATGCGACATGAACACCAGCGAAATCTCGGCCCCGGCCGACGACGCCATGCATCTCCTGATTGTCGACGACGACCGGCGCATCCGGCAATTGCTCACGCGCTTCCTGCAGGGCGAGGGGTTCCGCATCACTTCGGCGGACAGCGCCGAAGACGCCTATGCCCGTTTGCGCGGTCTGCATTTCGACCTGATCATCCTCGACGTGATGATGCCGGGCCAGAGCGGCTATGAATTCGCGGCGCGGATCAGGGCGGAAAATTCGCCGCTGGCCGAGGCGCCGATCCTGATGCTCACCGCCCGCGCCGAGACGGAAGACCGGGTGAAGGGGCTCGAAGCGGGCGCCGACGATTACCTGTCGAAGCCATTCGATCCGCGCGAACTCTCCCTGCGCGTCGCCTCCATCCTGCGCCGCTCCGCGCCGCGCCTCAGGGCGCAGAGCGCGCCCGGCCAGAACGCCGTGCGCTTCGGCGATTTCGCCTTCGATCCCGATCGCGGCGAATTGCGCCAGGGCGACGAGGTGATCCGCATCACCGAACGCGAGCGCGACATGCTGCGCATCCTGGTCGAAAATCCCGGCGACACGATTTCGCGCGAGGCGCTGGGCGGCGGCGGCGCGGCCAACGAGCGCACGATCGACGTCCAGGTCAACCGGCTGCGTCGGAAAATCGAGGCCGATCCGGCCAATCCGCTGCATTTGCAGACCGTGCGCGGCCTAGGTTACAAACTGGTGTTCGACCGATGAATTTCGTCGCCCTCGGCCGTCATTTCTGGCGCGGCTTTACGCGCGCAATCGCGGGTGTCATGCCCAAGGGGCTTTACGCGCGCTCGCTGCTGATCGTCATCGTTCCCATGGTCATCCTGCAATCGGCCATCGCGCTCGTCTTCATGGAGCGCCACTGGCAATTGGTGACCTTTCGCCTGTCGAGCGCGGTGACGCAAGATATCGCCGCTTTGATCGACATGCATCGCGATTTCGGCAAGCTCGATCCGGACAATGCGAAACTCGAAAAAATCGCCCGTGACAGGCTCAACCTCGAAGCGGAAATCCTGCCCCCCGGACCGTTGCCGCTGACGCTGCCAAAGCCTTTCTTTTCGCTGGTCGACCGGGCCATGTCGAGCGAGATCGCGCGCCAGATCCGGTTGCCCTACTGGATCGACACCGTCGGGCGATCGGATTTCATCGAAGTGCGCATCGACATGGGCGACGGAATCCTGCGCGTCGTGGCTAGCCGCAGCCAGGCCTACGCCTCCAACAGCCATATTTTCATCGTCTGGATGGTTTCGACCTCGCTGGTGCTGATCGTCCTGGCCATTCTCTTTTTGCGCAACCAGATCAAGCCTATTCTGGCGCTTGCCGGCGCGGCCGAGGAATTCGGCAAGGGGCGCGAGGTCGAGTTCCGGCCGCGCGGGGCGCGCGAAGTGCGGCGCGCGGCCTACGCCTTCCTTGAAATGAAGCGCCGCATCGAAAGGGCGATGGAGCAGCGCACCACCATGCTCAATGGCGTCAGCCACGACCTGCGCACCATCCTGACCCGGTTCAAGCTGTCGCTGGCCCTGCTCGGCGACAATGCGGAGATCGAGGAACTGGCCGGCGACGTCGATGAAATGCAACGCATGCTGGAAGCCTATCTGGCTTTTGCGCGCGGCGACATCGGCGAGGCCGCCGCGCCGACCGACATTCCCACCCTGCTCGAAACCCTGCGCCAGGAATCCGAACGGCTCGGCCACGAAACCCACGTGACCTACGCGGGCGAGCCGATCGCCACCGTGCGGCCCGACGCCTTCAAGCGCTGCCTCGCCAATCTCCTCGGCAACGCCTTGCGGCATGGCGAGAAAATCAGCCTGGAAGGCTCATGCGACCAGAAATTCCTGCTGATCCATGTCGATGACGACGGGCCGGGGATTCCCTCGGATTCGCGTGAAAAAGTTTTCCGGCCCTTCGTGCGGCTCGACGAGGCGCGCAACCAGGACGAGGGCGGCGCCGGCCTCGGCCTGTCCATCGCCCGCGACGTCGCCCGCGCGCACGGCGGCGATGTCTATCTGACGAAAAGCCCGACCGGGGGCTTGCGCGCCAGCGTCCGCGTGCCGGTGTGAACCTTGGAGTTTTTGCATGAATCTCGTTGAAATGGCCTTGGCCGACCTCGCGGGGGCGGAGACCTTTCCGCTCGACGCCATCCTCGCCCTGCGGCAGAAATGGAGCGAGGCGCGGCCGGTCCTGTTGCAAAGGCTCAGCGCCTGCGCTTCAGGCGCCGACCGTTCGCCAGAAAACGCGGAAACGGTGTTTTTCGCCCTGCACTTGCTGGCGGAAAAACGCGAAACCGAGGCTTTCGCGCCACTGGTCTCTCTTTGCCTCGAAGGCGAAGCGCTTTATGAGATGATCGGCGACGCCACAACCGAAACCTTGCCGCAAATCCTCATCAGCCTTTACGATGGCGATCTCGTGCGGCTGAAGGGCCTGATCGAGGCGCCGGAGGCGGACCCTTGGGCGCGGGTCGCGGCGCTGGAAACCTATTCCTGGCTGGCGGCGAGCGGCGAAACGCCCATCGACGAGGCGCGGTCCTATTTCGCCCAATGTTTCGAGACTTTGCAGCCGCGTTTCGCCGATCCCGTCTGGTTCGGCTGGCAGAGCTGCATTGCGCTGCTTGGCTTTTCCGAGCTGGAGCCGCAGGTCGTCCGCGCCTTCCGGCAGGGCTTTGTCGACAAGGAGGTGCTGGCTTTCGAGGATTTCCAGGCCGACCTGATCGCCAATCGCGCCAGCGCCGACCGCCGCGCGCTGATGGAGGAGCGCGGCTTGAAGCCGATCGACGACGCGCTCGAGGCCCTGTCGGCGTTCGACGAAGAGGAAGAAGAAGGCGAAGCGGAAAAACCGGCGGCCAATCCCAACCGCGCCATCGGCCGCAACGATCCCTGTCCCTGCGGCAGCGGCAAGAAATACAAGAAATGCTGCCTTGTCGCGGAGTGAGCGGCGCTTTGAACGTCCGGCTTTCCCCGCCGCCGCCGGTGGTGACGATCGGGCTGCACGGCAGCGCTTCGACCTGGGTGTTCAATGTCGTGCGCGAACTGGTCGCGGCCTCAAACGCCGACCGGCGCGTGCTCTCGCTTTTCGCCGAACAGATGGGACAATTGCCGGACGAGGCAACTCGTGAGGCGAGCCGCCTCGTGATCAAGTCGCATCAGCCGAGCGAAGAATTGATGGGCTGGCTCGAGGCGAAAAAGGCGGTGTTCGTCCTGAGCGCGCGCGACCCGCGCGACGCCTGCATGTCCATGACCCTGCGCTTCAAGGCGCCGCTCAACGCCACCATCGGCTGGATCGCCGCAGATTGTCGTCGCCTGAGCGCTTTGGCCCGGAACGGCCACCCGGTTCTGCGCTATGAAGACCGCTTTTTTGAGCAGTCGGCCAATGTCGGAAGGATCGCCGCTCATCTCGGCCTGTCTCCGGCGGCGGATCTGGCGCAGGACATTTTCAACCGTTACCGCACCGACGCCGTGCGTTCGTTGGCGCAGGGGTTGAAGGACCGGCCGCCCGAGGAAGTGGGCATGGTCACACAGTTCCGGATCGACAGGGAGACGCAGATTCTCGAGCCGCATATCGGCGACACGCTCAGCGGCAAATGGCGCGACCTCCCCGAGGACGTCCAGATCAAGCTGACAAATTTCTTCGCGCCGTTTCTCGATCAGTTTGGCTATCCGCACTGAAAATTCACTCGCGGCCGCCGAAAATCCGATCCGCGATCCGCCCGAGAGGCGCGGCCAACGGCTCCAGCAGTCGCCGCGCGTCCTCGGCGCGGGCGACAAAAGCCTCGCCGCGCGAAACCTCCTTGTCGAGCGCGGCCATGGTCGCCGCCTGATCGGGCGTCTCGTCGTTAAGCCAGATGTGGAAGACGTGCGTCCAGGCCAGCGCCAAGCCCTGCAATTTCAGAGCCCCGAGTGGACCTTCGCTGGAAAGGCCGGCCGCCTCCAGCATGAAGCGCAGCGAATTGATCGCCAGCTGGTTGAGCGCGGGCAGAGCGCTCGGCTCGTGCATCGCCCAGTCGTTGATGTTCTTCAGCGCCGGCTTGTAGGGCGCCATGGCGTCGAAGCGCCGCATCAGCACGTCGAACAGGCGGTCCTTTTCGCTTTCGCCCGAGAGGTCGTCGCTGGTTCCTTCGAGCACGATTCTGTCGATGCGCCGCGAAAAAGCGCCTAAAATTGCGCCCTTGGAAGGGAAGGCGTCACGAAATTGCGCCAGGCTGACACTGGCGCGGCCGGCGACGTCGGCGAGCGAAATCTGCTCCCAAAGCCTCTCCGTCGCGAGCGTCATCAGCGCATCGACGATTTTTTCGCGCATGTCGCCGGGAGCCTGCGGCTTTTCCGGGCCTTTTTGCGCCTCGTCCATGCTGTGCTCCTGATCTCGCGCGAAAAAAACCATGCGCCAGGCGGCGCCGCGCGGCAAGGGAAGAACCTTGCTTGAGCCGGAAAGTTCTTCAGCCGGAAAGTTCTTGCGCCCGGCGCGCCGCAGCAGCGGTGGCGCGGGCCATCAGGGCGGCCAGGCCGTCTCCGGCCATCAGCACGTCGAGCGCGGCCTGCGTCGTGCCGCCGGGCGACGTGACATTTTGGCGCAAGGTTTCCGCGGAGATCTCCGGCGAGCAATGCAGCAATTCGCCTGATCCCTCGATGGTTTTCCGCGCCAGCGTCGCGGCAAGGCCCATGGGCAGGCCCAGCGCCGCGCCGGCCTGCGCCAGCGCCTCGACCAGATGAAAGACATAGGCCGGGCCGGAGCCAGAAATCGCCGTGACCGCGTCGATCTGGCCTTCGGACGCGACCCATTCGACCGCGCCGACGCCTTCGAGCAGCCGTTGCGCCGTCTCGCGCTGGTCGGCCGACACTTTTTCGGAGCCGTAGGCGCCCGTCACGCCTCGGCCGATCGCCGCGGGCGTATTGGGCATGGCGCGCACGATCGCCGAGACCGGCAGGCGCGCGGCGAGATTGGCGCTCGTCTTGCCGGCGAGGATGGAGATGAGCAGGCTGTTTTCGCCAAACAGCGGCGCAAGCCCTGGCGCGGCGGTCTCCAGCATTTGCGGCTTGATCGCCAGCACGACCACGTCGGCCGGCGCCGGCAGGGAATTGAGGGCGAAGCCTTTTGCCGCCGCCAGCGCGAGGATCGCATCATTGGGCTGCGGCTCGTGAACGGCGATGCGGCGCGGATCGACGCCCGAGGCGAGCCAGCCGCCGAGAAGCGCCGCGCCCATCTTGCCTGCGCCCACCAGAGCAAGCGAGACTTGAGCCAGCGAGTTCCAGGCCTGGCGGACGGGGCGCGGACATTACGCCTCGCCGCGCGTGTCGAACAAGGCGCCTTCCAGCGCCTCGGCCGTATTCTTGCCGGCCCAGACGACGAACTGGAACGACTGGTAGTAACGCTCGCAGGCTTCGAGCGCATTGGCCAGCGCCGCCTCGCATTGCGCGTCATTGGCTTGCGCGCCGCCGGCCAGCAGCAGGGCGTGGCGGAACATCACCACGCCGTCCTTCGACCAGACGTCGAAATGGCCGACCCACAATTGCTCGTTGATCTTGGAGACGAGACTGGCGGCCTCGACGCGGCGGCGCTCGGGCACCTTCAGGTCGAAGGCGCAGGCGAGATGCAGCGCCTCGCACTGCGGCAGCCAGGTGAAGGCGACGTTATAATCGGCCCAGACGCCAGCGACGCAGATCGAGATTTCGTCCGGGTCGTCGCGGTCGAAACTCCAGTCCTTCAGACTGGCGATCCTTTCGACCACATCGACGGGGTGTTCGACCCGGTCGTCCATATCAATTCCAGAGTGCAGCATCGATCGGTCCTGAGCGCTTCGGGCGCGACAGCTTGGGGGGAACGCGGCGAATACTCGTGCGGAAAACTGGACCGCGAGCGAAGCCACCTTTCAGTCGGCAAATCACCCGGCAAACCCAATATAGTCAGATTTGCGCGGTAACCAAAAGTCGAGCCCGACTGCGGCGGAACTGGGGCAAGGTGCTGGATTCGCGTGTTTTCGTCCACAGGTTGCGGCAAGGCTTCCACAGTTATTCGTCAGAAACGACAAAAAAGCCGACCCGCGAAGCGGGCCGGCGCAAGCAAAGTGGAATCAATATTTGCAAGCCATTTTTTTCGGCAGGCGCCGAAAAATTCACTCCTTCGCCTCGCTTTGGCCCGCCAGTTTCGCTTCAAGCTCGCTGATGCGGCGCTCGAGCGCCTCGTTGGCGTTGCGGGCGGCGACGGCCATGTCGCGCACGGCTTCGAATTCCTCGCGGTTGACGATGTCCATATTGGCCAGCAACCGCTCGACCTGGGTCTTGATCGCCGCTTCGGCTTCCCGGCCGAGGCTGCGCGCCGCGCCGGCGGCGTCGTTGAAAATGCGCGACATGTCGTCGAAAAAGCGGGGGCGAGGCGAGGACATTTTTTCTAAGCTCCGGCGAAAAAAGGGTCTTTCACCGCAAGAAATGGGCGCGAAAGGAGCCGGGCGCAAGAATTTTGTCGCAACAAACCTGTTGAAAGTCTCCGTGGCGTGCGCTCATTCTGGCCCTTGCGGTCCTGCGCGCGCCGATTTACCTCGGTTAATACGCCTCAGACGCCCAGACGGCCGAAACGCCAAAAATGCCCAAACGGGCCACAGGATGCCGACATGCCGCTTTTCCTCCTGCCTTTCCCGGTCATCGATCCGGTGATGGTCCATCTGGGGCCGTTGCCGATCCGCTGGTACGCGCTGGGCTACATCGTCTCGCTGGTCATAGGCTGGCAGATCGCAGCGCGCCTCGTGCGCAACGACGCTCTGTGGGGCGGCTTGCCCAGGCCTTCCGCGGAAAGCCTCGACGATCTCCTCGTCTTCGTCGCCTTCGGCGCTGTGCTCGGCGGTCGCACGTTCTATGTGCTGTTCTATAATTTTTCCTATTTCCTGAACAACCCCCTGGAGATTCCGGTGCTGTGGCAGGGCGGCATGTCTTTCCACGGCGGCCTGACCGGCGCGGCGATCGGCGCCTGGCTTTTCGCCCGGCGGGTCAAGACGCCCTTTTTGACTGTCGCCGACCTGAGTTGCTCCGTCGCGCCGCTCGGCCTGTTCCTTGTGCGCATCGCCAATTTCATCAAGCCGGAGCTGTGGGGCCGGCCGACCGACGTGCCCTGGGCGATGATCTTCCCCGGCGCCGGACCGGAGCCGCGCCATCCAAGCCAGCTTTACGAGGCGGGGCTCGAGGGCCTCGTCCTCGGCCTGATCCTCGCCTTCGCCGTGCGGCGCGGCGCCTTTCGCCATCCAGGCTTGACCACGGGCATGTTCATCGGCCTTTATGGCGTGGCGCGCATTTTTTGCGAGTTTTTCCGCCAGCCAGATCCGCAGCTCGGCTTCCTGTTCGGCGGCGCCACCATGGGCATGCTGCTCTCGGCGCCGCTGGTGCTTGTCGGCGGCTTACTGATTTTTGTTTCATTGCGTCGCGAACGGCACGCGGAAAAGAATTTGATCCCGGAGGGCGGTCATGAGTGAAGCGCAAAACAACGATCTTGGCGCGGAAATCCGCGAAATCATCGCCCAGGAAGGCCCGATTTCCATCGAGCGCTACATGAGCCTCGCCTTGACCCACCCGACCAAGGGCTATTACACCACGCGCGATCCCTTCGGCGCGCAGGGCGATTTCGTCACCGCGCCCGATATGTCGCAGATGTTCGGCGAATTGATCGGCCTGTGGGCGGCGCAGGTCTGGGGGCAGATCGGCGCGCCGGCGAGGGTGCATCTGGTCGAACTCGGGCCGGGGCGCGGCGTGCTGATGGCCGACGCCCTGCGCGCCGCCAAAGCCGCGCCGGAATTTTTTGACGCCATCGACGTGCAGCTTGTCGAGGCCAGCGACGTGTTGGCGGAACAGCAGGCTGAAAGGCTGAAAAATTGCGGCCGTTCCGTGAGCTGGCGCAAGACGGTCGAGGAATTGCCGCCCGGTCCGGCGATTTTCCTCTCCAACGAATTCTTCGACGCGCTGCCGGTGCGGCACTATGTCAAGACGCCGCAGGGCTGGCGCGAAAGGCTCATCGGCCTCGACGGCGCGGGCAACCTTTCCTTCGGCCTCAGCGGCGAGATCGAGACCTATCTCAAGGCGCAGGCGCCGGACGGCTCGATTCTCGAAGTCAGCGCGAGCGCCCAGAGGATGATGACCACGCTCGCGGCCCGCATCGTCACCCAGAACGGCGCGCTGCTGGCCATCGACTACGGCTACGACCATACCGGCCTTGGCGAGACGCTGCAGGCGGTCAAGGCGCATGAATTCGTCGATCCGCTGGCCGAGCCAGGCGAGGCCGACCTCACCACCCACGTCGATTTCGCCGCTTTGGCGCGCTCGGCGCTGTCGACCAACGCCCAGGCCTTTGGCCCGGTCGGGCAGGGGGATTTTTTGCGCGAGATTGGCATATTGCAGCGCGCCGAAGCATTGAAGGCCCGCGCGACGCCGGAACAGCAACATGAAATCGACGCCGCCGTGGCGCGGCTGACGGGCTCGGGCGACAACGAAATGGGCGTCCTGTTCAAGGTGCTGGGCGTCACGCGGCGCGGGGTCAAGGATGTGCCCGGCTTTTCCGGCGAAGACGTGACGGCATGAGCGCGGAAATAGACCGGGCCGCCATCAGGTCCGAGGTTCTCAAGGGCGTGAGCCACGCCTTCTTCACCCGCCAGGGCGGCGTGTCGCAGGGCGTCTATGCCTCGCTCAACGGCGGCGTCGGCTCCAATGACATTCCCTCGGCGGTGGCGGAAAATCGCGCCCGCATGGCCGGAACTCTCGGCGTTTTGCCGGGAAACTTCCTCGTTCCCTACCAGATCCATTCGGCGGACGCGCTGGCGGTTTCGGCGCCTTGGCCAGATGACGCGCGACCCCGCTGCGACGGGCTTGTGACGGCTGCGCCCGGCCTCGGGCTCGGCGTCACCGGCGCGGATTGCGGCATATTGCTGTTCGCCGACAAGAGCGCCGGCGTGATCGGAGCGGCGCACGCCGGCTGGAAGGGCGCTTTGGGCGGCATGGTCGAGGCTTTGGTCGCGGCGATGGAGGTTTTGGGCGCGCGACGGGCAAACATAAGCGCCGCGCTGGGGCCGACCATAGGTCCGCAAAGCTATGAAGTCGGGCCGGAGTTTTATCGGACATTTTGCGCTGAGGACGCGGGATTTGCCCAATTCTTCGAGGAATCCGCCAAGCCGGACCACAAGATGTTCGACCTGCCGGGCTTCATCACCATGCGGGCCGAACAGGCGCAAATCGGCGCTTTCGAGAACTTGGCGCTCGACACCTACCAGGACGAGGCGCGTTTCTATTCCTATCGCCGCATGACCCATCGCAAGGAAGCCGATTACGGAAGGCTGGTCGCGGGGATCGCGCTGGCGGGGTAGCGCGTTCTTGATTGGGGCCGCGTGAAACTGGTAGTGTTCTCAGGTCATGCCAAACGCTCGCGGTATCGAACAACTCAAGGACCTCGGGGCCGGAAAAGCGGCGCCGGGCGAAGTTGTGCGTCTCTATCGCCGAGCCTTCGATGAAGTTGGGCCGCGCGCGCTCTGGAGCCGGAAACCCAGCGAACATCCGACCATCACGCAGGCGCTCGTCATCGCCAATGCGTTGCGGGCCGAAGGAAATCTGGAAGCGCGCGCAATGGCCGTCCGGATCGAAGACGCGTGCCGTGCCGCTCTCTGATCTCCAACGGGAAATCCTGACGCTTCTGGCGGCGCACCGCGACCCCGAAAGCTATGTCGCCGGAGCGACGGCGCTCAATCAGGAGGGGCCGCGCTTTTCCGACGATATCGACATCTTGCATGACCGCGAGGAAAGAGTAGCGCGGGCCGCCGATGCGGACGCCGCCTTGTCGAGTGAGCACGGCTTCGAGCGAAATCGGATATTCCCAAACGCTTGGGTTTTTGGTAGGGTCAGTCGATGCCGACTGTCTTGCGCATAGGCGGCCTGCGGGTCGTGATCTACCCGGCCGATCATCGTCCCGCCCATGTCCATGTTATTGGAGCGGAGGAAGAAGCCGTCTTCATTCTGCGGTGTCCCGATGGGCCGCCGGAATTGCGCGAAAGCTTCGGCTTCAAGCGAAGCGCCCTTGGCGCAATCATGGAAGCGGTCGCGAAGGCGCTGACCGCGCTATGCACGGAATGGAGCAGGATTCATGGCGCAAGCTGAACATGATCTTGATAAGGCTGAAGTGAGAATGACGGCCTTGCGGGAGGCAGGATACGCCGTCTCCGCCCGTTACGATCGCCGCACGTCCCGGGTGGTGGTGAACTTGAGCACCGGAATCCAGTTGGCGTTTCCGGTGAAGCTAACCGAAGGGCTCGCCGGCGCTTCGCCGGAAAGCCTCGCCGAAATTGAAATCAGCCCCGCCGGGCTTGGTTTGCATTGGCCAAGGCTCGACGCGGACGTTTACGTTCCGGCGCTGCTGCAAGGCGTATTGGGCTCCAAGAACTGGATGGCGCAGCACCTCGGCGCGAAGGGCGGCCGAGCGCGTAGCGACGCCAAGGCCTCCGCCGCGCGGGAGAACGGCCGAAAGGGCGGCCGACCGAGGAAGCCCGCCGCCGCATGATTGTTGCGACTGCGGTCAGGCGCCGATCAGCGAAAGCGCCCGCGTGATCAAACTTGCCGCCGACCCGATCCGTAAAACCTGACGGCCTATGCCGAGCGCGCGGGACAGCGGCGAGGCTATTGGCCGTCGTCGGCGGAAATCAGTAGTGCAATCGTGCATCGCGACAGGGGCGAACAGGAGTCGTGATGTTGCGGGGCATTGTTACGTTTAAGCGCCGCATGACATGCCGGAATGAAGCCGATTACGGAAGGTTGGTGGTGGGATTGCGCTGACTAAATAGCGACTTTACGGAAAATTCAGTTCGCTAAAATACGATATTTTAGGCGGAATAATTGAGACATGGCGCGCAAATGTTTGATAAAGTACGAAACATTACACATGAAATCAAATGGAGCTACAGCATAGCGTTGATTTTATGCGGCATATATGTGTCGTATCTGCGTTTTCCCGAAGGCATTGATGCGTTGTCATTTTTATTTATCGTCTTTTTTATCCTATATTATATAGCCACAAATTTCTATTACCTTATTAGGCGGAACGGTTAATTCGTGTCTCTGGCTTTTTCTCCCGCTGTGTGCTGGCTGTTCTTTGCCACGCTCAAGCTAGTGGGCTTGGGGCCGGTTGACGTCTATCTATACAATCATCAGACTGAATATCTCAACGAAGTGTCGAGCGCGGGGCTCGGTTACAAGGAATGGGTTATTGAATGCGATAATGGGTGGGCGATCACTTCGGCGCCTAGGATTTCAATTGTCTATTCCAAAGACGACGATTTTATAAGCAGTTTCAATCAGGGGGACGGAGCATCAACTGGAACATTTAACGAGGCAAAAAAGATTAAAGGAGATTTTTATTATACCTATCAAAGGGATGGCGGCTGCGGTTCTGGTTCGAGCCAGTCCGATAAGGTGCGATGACCCACTGCGATGCAACCAGCTACGGACGGCAGCGAGGCGGGGGCCGCGCTGCCGTCTGCTCCTCTCCCGCCGAAGCAGGGGGACAGTTCGGCCGCCTCACCCCGCCAGCGCGGCCTTCACCAGTCCTGAGGCCTTGCCAAAGTCCATCTTGCCGGCGTGCTGGGCTTTCAAGACCGCGATCACCTTGCCCATGTCCTTGATCGACGCCGCGCCGGTCTCGGCGATGGCGGTCTGAATCGCGGCCAAAACTTCGGCGTCGCTCATCGGTTGCGGCAGGAAGGTGGAAATGATGGCGATTTCCTCGCGCTCCTTCTCCGCCAGTTCGGGCCGGGCGTTCTGCGCGTAAATTTCCATCGATTCCTGGCGGCTCTTCACCAGTTTCTGCAACAGCGCCAGAATTTCCTCTTCGCCCATCTCCTTGCCGGAGGTGCGCGCCTCGATGTCGCGGTCTTTCAGCGCGGCGGTGATCATGCGGATGGTTTCGACGCGGCGCTTGTCGCCCGCCTTCATCGCGATTTTCAGTTCGGAGGTGAAATTTTCACGCAACATGCTGTGCTTCCCGTGCTTGGTGGCGCGTCCTGCTGGGCGCCGTCCGCTCGCTTTCACTTGCGCGCGGACAAAACCCCACTTAAATGCTGACGACCGCGAACGCCTTCCTCGAAGGCGGATGACTCGTGCGCAAATCTGTAGAGTGCCCAGAATGCAGGATCAAGCCAAAGCCGCCGGATGGCAAAAACCCGTCGCAACCGCATTGCTCGTCATGGCCGACGGGACGGTGATCGAAGGCTTTGGCTTCGGCGCGCCGGGCAAGGCGGTCGGCGAGGTCTGCTTCAACACGGCGATGACCGGCTATGAGGAAATCCTCACCGACCCGTCCTACGCCGGGCAGATCGTAACCTTCACCTTTCCCCATATCGGCAATGTCGGCGCCAATGACGAGGATATCGAGACGGTCGACTTTTCGCGCGTGTTCGGCGCGCGCGGCGTGATCGTCCAGGCGCCCGTGACCGAGCCGTCCAATTTTCGCGCGCAAAAGGGTTTTGACGCCTGGCTGAAAACGCGCGGCATCATCGGCCTGTGCGGGATCGACACCCGCGCGCTGACCGCGCTGATCCGCGAAAAGGGCATGCCCAATGCGGTCATCGCTTATGACCCAGAGGGAAAATTCGATCTCGACGCGCTCAAGCTCGAGGCGGCGGGATGGCCGGGCATCGACGGGATGGACCTGGTTCCCGGCGTGACGGCGCAAAAGGGCTATGGCTGGAACGAGACGACCTGGCGGCTCGGCGAAGGTTTTGGAAAACAGCAGGCGCCGCGGCTAAAAGTGGTCGCGCTGGATTTTGGCGTCAAGCGCAACATCCTGCGGTTGCTCGCGGAAGCCGGCTGCGACGTGAAGGTCGTGCCAGCCACCGCCAGCGCCGAGGAAATTCTGGCTGAAAAGCCAGATGGCGTGTTTCTGTCGAACGGTCCCGGCGATCCCGCGGAAACCGGCAAATACGCCGTGCCGACGATCCAGAAGATTCTCGAGGCGAAAATTCCGACTTTCGGCATTTGCCTCGGCCACCAGATGATGGCGCTGGCGGTCGGCGCCAGGACGACCAAGATGCACCAGGGTCATCACGGCGCCAATCACCCGGTCCAGGATTTCACTACCCACAAGGTGGAGATCGTGTCGATGAACCACGGTTTCGCGGTCGATCCCGCCAGCTTGCCGGCCAATGCGGTAGAGACGCACAAATCGCTGTTTGACGGCTCGAACTGCGGCATCGCGCTGACCGACCGCCCGGCCTTCTCGGTGCAGCACCATCCGGAAGCCTCGCCCGGCCCGCAGGATAGCCATTACTTGTTCGCGCGCTTTGTCGAGATGATGGAAAAGCACAAGGCGGCGTGAGCCACGCGGCTCCGTCGCGCGCGCCGAACCGCCTACTGCTTGTCGTCCCAGAAATGCCAGAAGGCGTCCGAATGCTGGGGCTGGGCCTTCCAGCTCAGTAATTCGCCCGCCGAAATGAGCGCGACCGCGCCGCCCACCAGAAGATGGGCGATGACCGCGCGCCGGTCGCCGCCAAACCGGAGGAAGAACGGCGCCGCTGCCGTCAGCACGCCAAGCGCTGCGTCAATTTCGCGGAAGGCGCGGGTATAATCGCTGAAGGTGGAGATGACGCAACCCAATATGGCCAAGCCGGCGACGAGGCTCGTGGCCGTCGCGTCGCCATCGGAAGAATAGCCGAGCAGCCAGGGCGCGGCGATCAGCGCCAGCGCGAGAATGAATACCACGCCGTCGAGACGCGTCCGCGCGGCCGATAATGTCTGGTCCGACATTGCTAACCTCCCCAAGTTTTCGCCCAGAAGCTTCGCCTGATCCGCGCCTGCGGCTGATATCGCCATTGTCGGCGTCGGGTTATTGCGAACAACCATATTTTATCGTCGGAACGATGGCGGGGCTTGGCCGCGTCGAATTACCTTGCCTGGAATTGCGCCAGAACCTCCGGCGGCATGGCCGAGCAATTTTCGCGTGTGGGGAAGCTTTTCGCCCGCACGTCGGCGAGATATTTCGCGCTCGCCTGGCGCATGGTCTCGCCGACTTCGGCGTAGCGGCGGTTATGGCGGAAATTCCGCTCGCCGTAGCCGAGCACGTCCGGGAACACCAGCACCTGGCCGTCGGTAGCCGGTCCCGCGCCGATGCCGATGGTCGGCGCCTTGATCGCCTTGGTGATCGCCTCGGCCAGCTCCAGCGGCGCCAGCTCCACCACCAGCATGAATACGCCGGCCTCGTCCATGATTTTGGCGTCGGCCAGGATTTTTGACGCCTCGGCGAGGGTCTTGCCATGCACCCGTCTTTCGCCGGTCTGCGGCTCATAGCCGAGATGGCCGCAAACGGGGATGCCGGCGGCGGTCAGCGCGCCAACCAGTTCGGGATGCGCGCCCTCGAATTTCACCGCGTCGGCGCCCGCCTGCTGCAGGATCGCGGCGCTGGCGAGCGCCTGTTCGGGCGTATCGTAAGTGGCGAAGGGCAGGTCGCTGATGATGAAAGTGTCGGGCGCGCCGCGCCGCACGGCCCGCGTGTGGTGCGCCATGTCGGCGAGCGTCACTTCACGCTCGCTGGCGTAGCCCAGCATGTTCACGCCGACGCTGTCGCCGACGAGGATCACGTCGATGTCGGCCGCTTCCTGCGCCCGCGCCTGCGGCGCGTCATAGGCGGTGAGCATGGCGATTTTTTCGCCCCCGCGCTTCATCTCGTTAAATCTGGCAAGAACGCGCATGCGAAAAGTCTCTGGAAAATGACGGCGGCTCTCTCTAACGCGGCCGGGCAGAGGCGTCCATCATGCGGCGCAACAGCCTTTCCTCGCCGAGAAACCTGTGGATAGCGGCGACAAACCCCGGCGCCGGATTGCCTTCGCCCGATTGCCTCCCCACTTCTGACAAACACTCTTGCGCGCTTGGAAGACATGAAATTTCCCCCGTCCTTTCTCGATGAGATCCGGGCGCGGCTTCCCGTGTCGGAAGTCGTGGGGCAAAGCGTCAAGCTCAGGAAGCAGGGCCGCGAATGGATCGGCCTGTCGCCATTCAACGCGGAAAAGTCGCCGTCCTTCACGGTCAATGACCAGAAGGGTTTTTACCATGACTTCTCCTCCGGCAAGCATGGCGACGTCTTCAGTTTCGTCATGGAGACGACGGGCCTGGGCTTTCCCGACGCGGTGGAAAAACTCGCGGGCATGGCTGGCGTGCCCATGCCGGTGGCGACGCCCGAAGCCGCCGCCGTGGAACGACGGCGCGCCACGACCTATGAGGCGCTGGAGCTGGCGACGGCGTTTTTCGAGCAGCAGTTGCGCGGCCCCGCCGGCGCCAAGGCGCGGGCCTATCTGACCGAGCGCGGCCTTGGCCACGAGGCGCGGGAAAAATTCCGCATCGGCTATGCGCCGCCCGATCGTTACGCCCTGCGCGATGCGCTCGCCGCCAAGGGATGTTCGGCCGAGACCATGATCGAGGCCGGGCTTCTCACCCACGGCCCTGAAATCGCCGTGCCCTATGATTTTTTCCGCGACCGGCTGATGTTTCCGATCGGCGACCGCACCGGCCGGCCGATCGCCTTCGGCGGCCGGGCGCTCGCGCGCGACGTTCAGCCGAAATACAAGAATTCGCCGGAAACGCCGCTGTTTCACAAGGGATCGAACCTCTACAACCTGCATAACGCCCGAAAAAGCGCGCATGAGCGCGGAACCGTCGTCGCCGTCGAGGGCTATGTCGACGTCATCGCCATGACCATGGCCGGCCACGCCAACGTCGTCGCCGGCCTTGGCACGGCTTTGACGCCCGACCAGTGCGAATTGCTGTGGAAAATGGCCGAGGAGCCGATCCTGTGTTTCGACGGCGACAAAGCCGGCCGCAAGGCGGCGTTCCGCGCCGTGGACACGGCCTTGCCGCTGATCGGGGCGGGCAAGAGCCTGCGCTTCGCGCTGCTGCCGGAAGGCCAGGACCCCGACGATCTCGCGCGTTCGGGCGGCGGCGCGGCGATCCAGTCCGTGCTGGAGGCGAGCAAGCCGCTGGTCGAGATCCTGTTTTTGCGCGAGGCCGAGGCGCAGCCGCTCGATACGCCAGAGCGCCGCGCGGCGCTCGAGCGGCGCCTGCGCGACGCCGCGGGGCTGATCCGCGACGAAGTGCTGCGCCGGCATTATTTTGACGATTTTCGCGAAAGATTGGCCAATCTGTTCGGGCGGTCGCGGCAGGCTGCGCCCAATCGCGGCGCTTTCCGGCAGGACGGACGCTTCCGCCGCGATGCGGGAGTTTTTGGCAATTCTTCGCGCGGGCCGCTGGCGCCGAGTTCCGCCCTGCTGCAATCGAACCTCTTCGCCGCGCGAAAAGAGACGCCGGCGGCGCGCGAATCCCTCGTGCTGGCGCTGCTGCTCAACCATCCCGGCTTGATCGCCCGGCATTCCGAAGATATCGCCCGGCTCGAGTTTTCGGGCGCAAGCGCCGGCCGTCTGCGCGATGCGCTGCTGGGTCTGGAAGAGCCGGACCTGGCGCCGCACGATTTGCGCGAAAAACTTGTTTCTCGTGGATTCGAGGGTTTTTTGACGATTCTCGAGGGCAATGCCACAATTTGGACACTTTGGTGCGTAAGGCCCGAGGCGCACGAAAACGACGCGGACGAGGTTTTGCGGCAGGCCTTGGCCTTGCATCACAAACAGCGGGCGTTAAATAGGGAATTGCGGCTGGCCGAGACGGTTCTGGCGGAAGAACCGTCCGAGGCGAATTTTGCCGTGCTTGCAGATATAAGGGCGCAATTGTCGGCATTGGAAGGCGTGGAAGCGACGATCGAAGGCTTTGGCGCTCATTCCGGTCGGGAAGACAAGTCTGTTTGACGGTGGGTCGCATGGGCGTTCCGCCGCTTCATGGTTAAGCGAGTATTAGAAATTTTCCGGTCAGGGTGCGGCGATTCGCGGAAGCGCCGGCGATTCGCGGAAAAATTTGCGGTTTGGAGTGGACATGGCGAAAAAAGACGACGCGAAGCCGGAAGGCGAGGCTGGAGTGGTCGAGGCCACGGACAGCCCGTTGCTGGATCTGTCCGACGCCGCCGTCAAGCGCATGATGAAGCTCGCCAAAAAGCGGGGCTTTGTCACTTATGCCGAATTGAACGCCGTTCTGCCGTCGGAGGAAGTCACCTCCGACCAGATCGAGGACGTTTATGCCGTCTTGAACGAAATGGGCATCAACGTCGTCGAGGCGGAAGAGACCGATGAGGCCGAGGAAGAGGCCGCCCCTGAGGAAGAAGAGGCCGAGGGCGGCGAACTGACCGAAGCGCCCGCCGCCAAGGCGGTTGCGACGCGCACCTCCGAGCCGACCGACCGCACCGACGATCCCGTGCGCATGTACCTGCGCGAGATGGGCTCGGTCGAGCTGCTGTCGCGCGAGGGCGAAATCGCCATCGCCAAGCGCATCGAGGCCGGCCGCGAGGCGATGATCGCCGGCCTGTGCGAAAGCCCGCTGACCTTCCAGGCCATCATCATCTGGCGCGACGAACTGGTCGAGAACAAGGTGCTGCTGCGCGAGATCATCGATCTCGAGGCGACCTATGCCGGCCCCGACAGCAAGAACGGGGTCAAGGAAGAGGGCGCCGAGCCGGAAGCCGAAGCCGAGGCGCCGTCCACCGCGCCGCGTAATCCGCCCGCCGGGCTCGACGAGCCGCCGGTCGCCGAGGACGCCTTCGAGGACGAGGACGACATGGAAAATTCCGTGTCGCTCTCCGCCATGGAGACCGAGCTTAAGCCGAAGGTGCTGGAAACCTTCGACCGCGTCGCCGACGCTTACAAGAAGCTGCGCCGCCTGCAGGACCAGAACGTCGAGAACAAGCTCAAGAACGAGGCGCTGACGCCGGCCCAGGAGCGCAAATACAAGACCCTCAAAAAAGAGATCGTCGCCGACGTAAAATCGCTGTCGCTCAACCAGAACCGCATCGACGCTCTGGTCGAGCAGCTCTACGACATCAATCGTCGGCTGATCGGCCTCGAGACCAAGCTTTTGCGCCTGGCGGAAGGCTTTGGCGTGGGCCGCGAAGATTTCTTGAAGAATTACCACGGCTCGGAACTTGATCCGAAGTGGCTGCTGCGCGTGTCAAAACTCGGCGCGCGCGGCTGGAAGGAATTCGTCGCCAACGCCAAGGACGATATTCACGAATTCCGCGGCGACATCCATGCGCTGGCGACGGAAACCGGGCTGGAAATCCTGGAATTCAGAAAAATCGTCCATATGGTGCAGAAAGGCGAGCGCGAGGCGCGGCAGGCCAAGAAGGAAATGGTCGAGGCCAACCTGCGCCTGGTGATTTCCATCGCCAAGAAATACACCAATCGCGGCCTGCAGTTCCTCGACCTGATCCAGGAAGGCAACATCGGCCTGATGAAGGCGGTGGACAAGTTCGAATACCGTCGCGGCTATAAATTCTCGACCTACGCGACCTGGTGGATCCGGCAGGCCATCACCCGGTCGATCGCCGATCAGGCAAGAACCATCCGCATTCCCGTGCACATGATCGAGACGATCAACAAGATCGTGCGCACCTCGCGGCAGATGCTGCATGAGATCGGCCGCGAGCCGACGCCGGAGGAACTGGCGGAAAAGCTCGCCATGCCCCTGGAAAAAGTGCGCAAGGTGTTGAAGATCGCCAAGGAGCCGATTTCGTTGGAGACGCCGATCGGCGACGAAGAGGATTCGCATCTCGGCGATTTCATCGAGGACAAAAACGCCATCCTGCCGATCGACGCGGCGATCCAGTCGAACCTGCGCGAGACGACCACGCGCGTGCTGGCCTCGCTCACGCCGCGCGAAGAACGCGTGCTGCGCATGCGCTTCGGCATCGGCATGAACACCGACCACACGCTGGAGGAGGTCGGGCAACAATTCTCCGTCACGCGCGAAAGAATCCGGCAGATCGAGGCGAAGGCGCTGCGAAAGCTCAAGCACCCGAGCCGCAGCCGCAAGCTGCGGTCGTTCCTGGATAATTAATTTCTTCAAAGCCCGCGACATGATCGCGGGCTTTGTTTGGCGTCACCGTTTTTGCAACGGCGCGCACCTTTGCATATTGGGCGTAACAACAAGCCTGTGGCCAGCTACGATCAAATCGGGGTCGGGATGCGGCGCGGTCTGAACCTCGCCAGCTTTCAGCGCCTTTTGAATTTCCGTGCACCAGCTTTGGCCGGACAGATTGGCTGACCGCCATTGCTGGTTTTCATCCTGTTCGAACAGCAGCGCCATGGCGGCGCCGTTGCTGAAGAGAATAGCCTCAGGCTTGCCGGCCTCCAGAGCGATGAATTGCGCCGTGCAATGCGTGGCCTTCGGAAAGATGAAACAGGGCTCGGTGGCAAGGGCCAGATCGTTCAGGGCCGGCAGAAAGTTCTGCGGCAGCGCGCGTCCTTTCGGGAACACGTCGATGCGGGCGAGACGTTCGTCCACGGTCAAAGCTGCCGCCCGCGCCGCCGGCGCGGCAAAGGCATAGCGGTATTTCATCGCCTGCGCCCGCGTCGCCCCGAGGCGGATTGGCGCTTCAGGGTCGTCGCTCAAGCGCTTCAGGGCAACTTCGCCCCAGCGGGCGCCGTCGAATTTCAGCGCGGCGAAATCGAATTTATCCGGCGCGACGACGCCCGAGCGCAATCTGGCGAGTTGATTGGCGACCATCAGACGCGCCGGATCGGCCACAGGCGTGAAAAAGGCCAGGACCAACGCCAAAATCGCATAGGCGGCGCCGATATTGCCGTCTTCCAGCGCTTTCATCCTCGGCGCTGAGGCGATGGCGGCGAGATAAGTAAATGCGTAAACCGCGCCGACGGCGACGAAAGCGGCCGCCTCAATTCTTTGGACACTCCAGCCATATTGATTGACGCGCAGTGCCAGAGCCCAGGCGGCGAGACCGACCAGAGGCGTCAGTTCCGCCGCGCCGAGGCCGGCGGCGAAACGTTTGACTTTCGACGCCGCCCAGGCTTCGCCGCCGTCCTGATAGGCGCAATTCACCAGGAAGACCAGCAAAGCCGCCGCCGTCAGCAGCAGGCCCCCGGCGAAATGGGTCCGCCACAAAGGTCCGAGCGAGATAAAGGGCAGGCAAAAAAGAAAGACGCCGATGATGATTGCGAGCAGCGGCAGCAGCCAAGAAAAAAGCGTCAACGCCAAACCGCGGGCGCCGCGAATGATCTGCGGCTGGAACGTCGGTAACATGCAGCGCGACCGCCAGGGCCAGATTGGTGGCGGGAATATAGAACCAGCGATGTTGGATCAACTTTTGGAAAAAATCGAGTTCGACCAGTTTGAACAGACCGGCGCCGAGAACCAGCACCAGCCAGAACAGGCCGATGAAAAGCGCAGCCATGAAAATCTGCGCGCCCTGGCGCCAGGCGGTTTCGAAATAGGCGCAATAGGTGGGCTTCCAGCTTTTTTCGCGGATCGAATCCGACGCCAAAGCCTGGGCGATAAAAAGGGCGGCCGTCAGCGAGAACCACAGGCCGGCCGGCAGGTCGAACTTGTTGGCGATCCATAAAAATTGGGTGACCGTTCCCCGCGTCGCGGCGTGATAGCCGACCAGCGCCACGGCCAGGCCCGCGCCGGCGATCCATAAGCCGAGTGCGGGCAGGCGCAACCGGCCGATGCCGAGCATGGCCATGATTGGCAGATAGACGGCGCAGAGCAGCAGCGGATCGAAGGCGGCGGGATTGTCGATCCACCAGCCTTGCGGTTGTTCCTTCCACGACAGCAGGAGGTAAAGCGTCAAGGCCTGAACGAGGGCCACGGCAAGTCTTTGCCGAAAGGCGGATGAAGCGAGCAAAAGCCGGACGAAAGCAGGGTCGGTCAATGAAATTCCTCACCGATATCGCCTGGGGCGTGAAAAGGATGCGATCCGAAACAGTTGGGAATATATACGCCCGCCCGGCAGTTTCGCCATGGGTGGGCAAGCAATTCACCGAAACCTTTGAAGGGAGGACTGGCGCAGTCCATCATTCGCGCCTAAATTGATCGAGCGGCGCTGCGGGGTGCGTGAGGATCTTTCCCCGGGGCCTTACGATCCCCTAGGGAGCTGTCCCTGTCTTGGTCCGTGGACCTTGGCACACGGCGCCCACCTACTCTGTAGGTACCCGGGATCACGTCCCACGGCTTTTGTGGCCCGCACCCCTCGGATTTCTGGGTTCTCCGATGCGTCAAGTTCGGGCGCTCCCTTCTCCCGCCAAAGGGCGTTCGACAGAACGCCCGTCTTTCGACGGGCTAAGGGGAGAAGGGAAGGTCGCTGTTCGGCGACGCGGATGTCGTTTGAATGATCACCGAAATCCGAATGGACAGTGAAAAAGGCGCCTTGCGCGCAAAAATGCGCGCGGCGCGGAACGCTCATCCCGCGAGCGAGCGGCAAGCCGCCGCGCAAAAGCTGGCTGAAACCGCGCCGGGCTTTCTGCGCGCCCTCGTTTCGCTGGCGCCAGCGAAATGCCCCGTCGCCCTCTACGCCGCCCTGCCGGGCGAACTCGATTGCCTGCCGCTGCTGCAAAAGCTGGCGGCGCAAGGCTTCCCGACGCTGCTGCCGGTCGCGGGCGAACGCGCGACGCCGCTGCGCTTCCTCCTGTGGCGGCCCGGCGAAAAGCTGGTCCCCGGGCGCTACGGCCTGCGTGAGCCTGAAGTTTCCGCGCCGGAGATGACGCCCAAAATCCTTCTTGCCCCCTTGCTCGGCTTCGACCAACGCGGCGGTCGTCTCGGCTTTGGCGGCGGCTATTACGACGCCACGCTGGCGCGTCTGCGTCCGGCCGGCCTCCTCGCCGCCGGCGGCCTGGCTTTTGCCGTTCAGGAAATCGACAGCATTCCGCTCGAACCGCACGACGCGAAACTCGATTTCGTGATAACGGAAGAAAGACTTCTGGATTTCACCCTGGATCGATAATGCGTCTTCTTTTCATTGGCGACGTCATCGGCCGCTCCGGCCGGGCCGCCATCGCCGAACATGTGCCGGTCTTGCGCAAAAAACTCGGGCTCGACTTTGTCGTCGCCAATGGCGAGAACGCGGCCGGCGGCTTCGGCATCACCGAAAACATCGCCCAGGAATTCCTCAACGCCGGCGTCGATTGCATCACGCTCGGCAACCACGCCTTCGACCAGCGCGAGGCGCTGGTGTTCATCGAGCGCGCGCCGCACGTGCTGCGTCCGCTGAACTATCCGCCGGGCACGCCGGGGCGCGGCGCCTGGCTCTACGAGACCGCCAGGGGCGAGCGCGTGCTGGTCATGAGCGTGATGGGCCGCGTGTTCATGGACGCGATGGACGATCCATTCGCGGCGGTGGAGAAGGAGCTCGGCGCCTGTCCGCTTGGCCTCGCCTGCGACGCGGCCATTCTCGACATCCACGCCGAAGCCTCGAGCGAAAAGCAGGCGATGGCGCATTTCGCCGATGGCCGGGTGTCGCTGGCGATCGGCACCCACACCCACGTCCCCACCGCCGACGCGCGCATTCTCGCGCATGGAACGGCCTTTCAGACCGACGCCGGCATGACCGGCGACTATGATTCCGTCATCGGCATGGACAAGGAAGAGCCGATCCGCCGTTTTACCCGGAAAACGCCGGGCTCGCGTTTCGAGCCGGCCGATGGCGCGGCGACGCTTTGCGGGCTGTTCGTGCAAACCGAGCCGGGCGGACTGGCGACGCGGGTCGAGCCGCTGCGCATCGGCGGCAGGCTGGCGCCGGCGATCCCGGCGGTCTGAACCTCAGGTCAGGATCGATTCCCGCGGCTGCATTGGTTCGGGCAGCTTTTGCGCGCCCGCCGCCTGCAGCAATTCAATTTCGACGGTGCGGACCAAGGCGTCGAGCGGCAGGTGGTTCGGCATGAGCCCGAACGGCTGCTCCAACTCGTCGCCCAGCGCGTCCAGCCCGAAAAACGCATAGGCGAGCAGGGCGGTGATGAATGGGGTGGCCCAGCCGCAGGCGCCGACGAGGCCGAAAGGCGCGAGCAGGCAGAAGAACCATGACGTGCGGTGCAGCAGCAACGAATAGGAGAACGGCGTCGGCGTCGAAGCGATGCGCTCGCAGGCGGCCTGCACGCCATTCAGCTCCTCAATGTGCAACTCAAGCGAAACGGAGAGGTTTTCGCCGATCTCGCCCTGGCGCAGGGCGTCCGCCAATTCGCTGCTGAGGGCTTTCAGCGTCGCCGCCGGGCGGTTGCGTTGCGAGCGAAGGGCGGCGGCTTCATCGGCCGGCAGCCACGGCCCAGCGGCGGCGCATTCGTCGCCGTCGCGCAGGCGCGCGGCGAGACAGGCGGAAAAGCCGATGATGCGGTGAAGCATGCGGGCGTTGCGCGCTGCATTGGCCGGCAGATAGACGGAAATTTTCCGCGCCAGGCTGCGTGACTGGTCGATCAGATGGCCCCATTGCTTGCGGCCCTCCCACCAGCGCTCGTAGCAGACGTTGTTGCGGAAGCCGAGGAAGATGGAAAGGACGAGGCCGAGCAGGCTGAACGGCGCGAGCGTGATCTCCGGCAGCGGCGCGCGCCAAAGCTCCGGCGCGGCGGAGACGAGCACCGCGACCAGGCTCACCAGCAAAATATGCGTGCCGATGCGCGGCAACACGGTGCCGCGCACGGAAAAGAGCATGGACAGGATGCTGAGCTGTTTTTCGACGACCATGATTCGTCCGGCTTTTTTCGGGCCCGAGAGATAGACCAGAAAGGCCGCCGCCAAAAGTTTTTTGCCGGCGGACGGCTCCGGCGCTCGTCCCACTTTTCAGGCGCTGCGCGCGCGTCTATAAGGCGCGGATCCTTATTTTCATCCTTCCGTCGCGCTCGAGTGAGCCGGGAAGGCGTTTTCGAGAGACATCAGGGGCGCACATGGCCGGGCATAGTCAGTTCAAGAACATCATGCACCGCAAGGGCAAGGCCGACGCCGCCCGCTCAAAACTGTTTTCCAAGCTGGCGCGCGAAATCACCGTCGCGGCCAAGATGGGCCTGCCCGATCCCAACATGAACGCGCGCCTGCGCGCCGCCTGCATCGCGGCGCGTGTCGAAAACATGCCCAAGGACAATATCGAGCGGGCGATCAAGAAGGCCGCCGGCGCCGATGGCGAAAACTATGATGAAGTGCGCTACGAGGGCTACGCGCCGGGCGGCGTGGCGGTGATCATCGAGGCCTTGACCGACAACCGCAACCGCACGGCGGGCGAAGTGCGCTCCTATTTCACCAAGGCCGGCGGCGCTTTGGCGGAAACCGGCGCGGTCTCCTTCATGTTCGACCATGTCGGCCAGATCGAATTCGATCCCAAGTCGGCAGGCGACGACGCGATGATGGAGGCGGCGATCGAGGCCGGGGCCGAGGATGTCGCCTCGACGCCGGACGGCCATGAGATCACCACCACACTGGAAGACCTGGTCGAGGTCACCAAGGCGCTCGAAGCCAAGTTCGGCGAGCCCAGGAAGTCGAAGCTGGTGTGGAAGCCGCAGAACAATATCGCGGTGGACGACGAGGCAGGCGAAAAGATCCTGCGCCTGATCGGCTCGCTCGAAGACAATGACGACGTGCAGAACGTCTACGCCAATTTCGAGATTTCCGACGCGCTGATGGCGAAAATGGGCGCGTGAACTTTGCATTCCGCAAAATGAAAAGGCCCCGGCGATGAATTTCGCCGGGGCCTTTCGCTTTTTGCGCGCCGCTGGCGGCTGCTTCCTCACACGCCCTTGTTTTCCAAGGCCGCCATGATCTCGTCCATGATCGAGGGGTCGTCGATGGTGGCGGGCATGGTCCAGGGATCGTGGTCGGCGATCTTCTTCATCGTGCCGCGCAGGATTTTGCCCGAGCGGGTCTTGGGCAGGCGGTTGACGGTGATGGCGATCTTGAACGCCGCCACCGGGCCGATCTTGTCGCGCACCAGCTTGACCAGGTCCTTCTCGATGTCGATCGGCGAGCGCGTCACGCCCGATTTCAGCACCACGAAGCCGCAGGGCTGCTCGCCCTTGAGTTCGTCCTTGACGCCGATGACCGCGCATTCCGCGACATCGGGATGGGAGGCCAGCACTTCCTCCATGCCGCCGGTCGAGAGCCTGTGTCCGGCGACGTTGATGATGTCGTCGGTGCGGCCCATGATGTAGAGATAGCCGTCGGCGTCGACAAAGCCCGCGTCGGCGGTCTTGTAGAAGCCGGGGAAGTCGATCAGGTAGGATTCCTTCATCCGCCCGTCCTGCTTCCACAGCGTCGGCAGGCAGCCGGGAGGCAGCGGCAGCTTCACCACGATCGAGCCCATCTTGCCCGCCGCGACCGGATGGCACCCCTCGTCGACGATCTGCACGTCATAGCCGGGCATGGCCACGGTGGGCGAGCCGTGCTTGACCGGCAGCGCGCCAAGGCCGACCGGATTGCCGGCGATGGCCCAGCCGGTTTCCGTCTGCCACCAATGGTCGATGACCGGCACGCCCAGAACCTTCTCCGCCCAGGCGACGGTGTCCGGATCGGCGCGCTCGCCGGCCAGGAACAGCGTGCGCAGGCTTTTGCCGACGTTGTACCGCTTCAGGTGCTCGGCGTTCGGGTCCTCCTTGCGCACGGCGCGGAAGGCGGTCGGCGCGGTGAACAGGGCCTTGACGTCATATTCCTCGATCATGCGCCAGAAGGCGCCGGCGTCCGGCGTGCCGATTGGCTTGCCCTCATAGACGACGGTCGTCGCGCCGTGCAGCAATTGCGCATAGATGATGTAGGAATGGCCGACCACCCAGCCGACGTCGGAGGCCGCCCAGAACACCTCGCCCGGCTCGATGCCGTAGAGGTTTTTCATCGTCCATTTCAGGGCGACGGCATGGCCGCCGTTGTCGCGCACCACGCCCTTGGGGATGCCGGTCGTGCCGGAGGTGTAAAGGATATAAAGCGGGTCGGTGGCCGCCATTTCCTCCGGCTCGACGGTGCGGCGCTCCGCCAGCGCTGCGACCACCAGGTTGGCCCAGTCGAAGTCGCGGCCGGCGATCATCGAGGACTGTTCCTGCGGACGCTGCAGCAGCAGCACCTTTTCCGGCTTGACGGCCGCCAGGTCGATCGCCTCGTCGAGCAGGGGCTTGTATTTGACGACGCGGTTCGGCTCGATGCCGCATGAGGCGGTGAGGATGATCTTCGGCTCGCAATCGTTGATGCGGGTCGCCAGCTCCTTGGCCGCGAAGCCGCCAAACACCACCGAATGGATGGCGCCGATGCGGGCGCAGGCCAGCACGCCGATCACCGCCTCGGGGATCATCGGCATGTAGGCCAGCACGCGGTCGCCCTTGGCGACGCCGAAATCCTTCAGCACAGCCGCGACGGCGTTCACTTCCGCCAGCAATTGGGCATAGGTGTAGGTGCGCTTGAAGCCGGTGACGGGGCTGTCGTAGATCAGCGCGGCCTGTTCGGCGCGGCCGTTCTTCACGTGGCGGTCGAGCGCGTTGTAGCAGGTGTTGAGCGTGCCATCGGGAAACCAGCGGCCATAAACGCCCGCCTGCGGGTCGAAAACCGTCTTCGGCGGCTTGATCCAGTCGATTTCCTTGGCCGCTTCGCCCCAGAAGGCGAGCGGATCTTTTTTCCAGAATCCATAGACGTCATGATAGCGGCTGGACATTTTGTTTCCCCTCGCTCCTGTTTCCCGCGCCAGATATTCCCCACGCGGGGCCGGATTTGTGACGGAAATTGCGCCGCCGTGGGCGATAAGTCCAGAATGGCGCGCTCAATCCTTCGGCTAATACGGCCGCGCTCGGGCGCCGTTGCGTGAATTTTAACGGCCGCAATGCCAGAAAGAGGACTTCAGCCGGGAGCCGCCGTGTCGCCGCGCCAAAAGGTCATCGACTTCATTCGCGAGGCGCGCTGGCTCGATGGCCACCGCGCGCGCGCCTATGTGCGAATATTGGCCGCCATCGAGATTTTGGGACTGATCGGCCTCATCG
This sequence comes from uncultured Alphaproteobacteria bacterium, assembly GCA_963828185.1. Taxonomy (GTDB): domain Bacteria; phylum Pseudomonadota; class Alphaproteobacteria; order Rhizobiales; family Beijerinckiaceae; genus Rhodoblastus. Next base: position 104,187 of record CAWHDV010000008.1, read on the forward strand.
TGACGTCGCGCCATGGCGCGGACCTGCGCGGCGAGCCGCTCGGCGCCGATTTCAGCAGTTTCTGGACCGCGGCGCGGCTGGCCTGGTCCGGCGCGCCGGCCTCGGTCTACGATCCATCCATCCATCACGCCGCCGAACAGGCGTATTTCGGCGCCCGTTTCGGCTGGTGCGCCTTTTTCTATCCGCCGGTCTTTCTGCTGCTCTGCCTGCCCTTGGCGCTCGCGCCCTATTTCGTTTCCCTCGCGATCTGGCTGGCGGCGACAGGCTTTTTCTATCTCGGGACGGTGCGGCATATTGTCGCGAAAAAGGTCGGCGTCCTGCCGATCCTGGCGTTTCCGGCTGTCTTCACGACCATCGGACACGGCCAGAACGCCTTTTTGTCGACGGCGCTGTTCGGCGCGGGCGCGGCCTTCCTCGGCAAGAGGCCGGCGCTGGCCGGCGTTTTTTTCGGCGCCCTTTGCTACAAGCCGCAACTGGCCGTGGTTCTTCCGCTCGGCCTTGCGGTGACTGGCCGCTGGCGGACGCTGTTCGTTACGGGCGCGACCGCGCTGGCGCTGGCCGCCCTGTCTTTTGGCGTTTTCGGCGAGGCGACCTGGCGCGCCTTTCTCGCCGAGGCGCCGCTCGCCCGCGCCACGCTGGAGCAGGGACTGGTCGGGCCGGAGAAGATGCAAAGCCTGTTCGCCGCCATTCGCCTGCTCGGCGGCTCCATTTCGCTCGCCTATGCGGGGCAGGCCATCATGACAGCCGCGGTCTGCGCCGCGCTGGTCGCCACGCTGCGCCGGACGCCCGACGCTGTGGCGCAGGGCGTGCTGATGGCCGCCGCCGCGCCGCTCGCCACGCCTTTCGTGCTCGACTACGACCTGACCCTGCTGGCGCTGCCGCTGGCTTACCTGCTGACGCGGGCGCTGGCGACCCGATTCCTCCCTTACGAAAAGATCATCCTGCTCGCCGCCTTCGCCTTGCCGGCCTTCGCCCGTTCCCTTGGGGAACACGCCCACCTGCCGCTGGGCGCCGTCGTTGTGGCGCTGCTGTTCGCCACCCTGGCCCGCCGCGTGCGCGCCGAACAGTCAGGCGCGTTCGCCCATGTCGCGAGCGCCGCCCCGCTCGCGTCCGGAGCGGCATGAAAAAAACCGCCGGAACCAAGTTCCGGCGGTTTCTTTCACGGCGACGGACGCCGAATCTCATCGCGCCAATTCAATGCACCATTTCTTTCATGGCGCTTTTCTCCTCGACGGTATCGTGGCGCAATTTGGCGATTTCGTCCTTGAGCAGCAATTTACGTCGCTTCAGTTCATGCAGTTTCAGCTCATCTACAGAGGGGTGGATTTCCTCTTTCTCGATCTCTCGTTGCAGCGACATATGGCGGCGCTCGAGTTCGGCGAGATGGCTTTGCAGGGACATGCGCAACTCCTATCGATGCTTCGACGACAGGATTGTGACACGATCGCGTGAAGCCGCAAGAGAAAATTTGTGCTATGAAAGTCGTGTCTTACCGACGCGTGAATGACCCTTGGGCGCCCAGTAAACTTCGCCTTTCGGGGCCTTGCGCTGACGGCCTTGCGCTCCTCACGGCGCTGTGTCGCGCGGCCTTGCTCTTGGCGCGCGAGGCGCACATAATCGGCGCAAAGGCGCGACGGGCGCCGACTTCGAAAAAGGCGCGCACGGCGCGCCGACTTGGAAATGGCCAGCGGCTTTCGATGAGCAAAGAATTGAGCGAAGACGAGCGGGCAGAATTCTCCAACGAGGTCGAGCGTCTGCGGCAGGAGCATCGCGATCTCGACGCCGCCATCGGCGCGCTGATAGCGGTGGGCGCCAATGACAGGTTGCAATTGCAGCGGCTGAAAAAGCGCAAGCTGGCGTTGCGCGACCGCATTTCCTTCCTCGAGGACGCGCTGACGCCCGATATCATAGCGTAGATTTCGGTTTCGCCGGCTTGGCTTTTGCATTAGACACGTCGCCTTCCGCAGGGCGCGTCGCCCTCAGAGCCTTTGCCGAGACCGCAAGCCGTGTCCAAGACAGCGCCCAAGACAGATTCCGTGTCCAAGACAGAAAAAGCCGTCGCCATCATCATGGGCAGCCAGTCCGACTGGCCGACGATGCGCCACGCCAGCGAAACCCTTTCCGCCCTTGGCGTCGAGGCGGACGTGCGCATCGTTTCGGCGCATCGCACGCCCGATCGGCTGGTGACTTTCGCCAAAGGCGCGCGCGAGGCCGGTTTCAAGGTGATCATCGCGGGCGCAGGCGGCGCCGCCCACCTGCCGGGCATGACCGCCGCCATGACGCCCTTGCCGGTGCTCGGCGTGCCCGTCGAATCCAAGGCGCTTTCCGGCAAGGACTCGCTGTTCTCGATCGTGCAGATGCCCGGCGGCGTGCCGGTCGGCACCCTGGCGATCGGCAAGCCGGGGGCGATCAACGCGGCGCTCCTCGCCGCCGCCATCCTCGCGTTGAACGACAAGCAGCTCGCGGCGCGGCTCGACGCCTGGCGTGAGCGCCAGACGGCGGAGGTCGCGGAGCGTCCCTACCATGGCTGACGGCGGACGGACCGATCCGCGACCGGTCGGGCGGGAGCTGCAGCCCGGCGCCCGCGTCGGAATTGTCGGCGGCGGCCAGCTCGGACGCATGCTTGCGCTCGCTGCCGCGCGCCTCGGCCTGTCCTGCCATGTCTTCACCGACCGCGACAACGACCCGGCGATCGAGGTCGCCTCGGCCGCGACCGTCGCGCCCTATGACGATGAACAGGCGCTGGCGCGCTTCGCCGCCTCGGTCGATGTCGTCACCTATGAATTCGAGAATATCCCTGCGCGGACGGCCGAAGCGCTGGCGGCCGAAAAGCCTGTGCGTCCGTCGCCGAAAGTGCTGGAGTTGACCCAGGACCGGCTGATCGAGAAGAATTTCATCACCAGCCTCGGCATAGAGGTCGCGCCCTATGCGCAGGTGGACGACGCCGGCGGCCTCGCCCGCGCGGTGGGGCATATCGGGCGTCCGTCGATCCTGAAAACGCGGCGCTTCGGCTATGACGGCAAGGGCCAGGCTTTGATCCGGGAAGGCTCCGACCTCGCGGCGGCCTTCTGGTCGATCGGCGGCCAGCCGGCCATTCTCGAAGGGTTCGTGCCCTTCGAATGCGAAATCTCGGTCGTGGCCGCGCGGGGGATCGATGGCGATTTCGCCGCCTGGGACGTCGGCCTGAACGCGCATGAGCATCATATTCTCGCCACCACGCGGGTGCCGGCGGGGATCGGCGAGCGCCTCGTCCTCCGCGCCGTCGAGACGGCGCGCGAAATCGCGCAAGCGCTCGACTATGTCGGCGTGCTGGCGGTGGAGATGTTCGTGGTCGATGCGCCCGGCGGCAAGAAGCTTCTTGTCAACGAAATCGCGCCGCGCGTCCACAATTCCGGGCATTGGACGATCGATGGCGCGGCGACGTCGCAGTTCGAGCAGCATGTGCGCGCCATCTGCGGCTTCCCGCTCGGCAGCGTCCGCGCGCATGGGCCGGTGGAAATGCGCAACCTGATCGGCGACGACATTGCGCGCTGGCGCGAATATCTCGCCCAGCCCGGGGCTTGCCTGCACCTCTACGGCAAGACGGAAGCGCGGCCCGGCCGCAAGATGGGCCACGTCACCTTCCTTCGCGATGTGCAGGGCTGACGCCGCGCTTTGCGGTGTGCTTGGCTAGCGCCAGCGAAGATCGCCACATCGTTCGATTTGGCTGTTGGTGACTAAAGTCATGCGCCGGGTGTTGAATATGGCTCTTGACGCAGATATTACGTAGAGTACGCGCTGCCTCCCGGCGTCGAATGACAGTGATATCGCTGATTTGTTTTCGTGTTTGCAATTGACACGCGCCGGCCCTGTCGCCCATCTTGAGATGCAACCGAATCAGTTACGGCGTTTATCAACGACGCGTCGTCGCGTTTCTTTAGGGAATCGACGTATAGCGGCGAGTTTATGCGTAAAAATGAAGAATTTAATGCGGCCGTCCGGAATTAAGCGAGGCGGCGGATGTTCAGGTCGGCAGCGGAGGCAATTATGACTCTGATCGGTAATTACTTTGGTCGCGCGCAAGCGCCGGCGAAGCAAAAAAATCATTCCCTTAAACCTTTACCCGCCATTGATTCGTTTATGGCGTCGAATCCGGATCTGGTCGAGGATGAGGAAGCTCCGGTGCATTTCCTTGCGCCGCCCGCGCCGCAGGAAACCACTCCCGGCGACGAGCTTTCCTCGCTGATGAACGCCGTCAAGGACCAGGCGCTGCAACTTAAATGCGAGCAGGCGAAGGTTATCTCGGATTGGCAGATCGGCCTCGAGCTTTTGACCAGCCGCATGGCCACCTTGCAGCCGCTGCTCTCGAAAACGCTCCATTCGAATGCCGATCGCGAGCAGACCATCACGCGCCTCGCCGCATCCGAAACGGAACTGAAGCGCCGTCTCGCCGAGAACGAGCGCGAACTCTCGCATTATCGTCCCATGGCCCTCCAGCTTGACGACGAATTGCGCAACATCCGCGCGCAATTGACTGATAGCCAGCGGCATGCCGCCGGCCTCGAGGCGGAGCACGCCAAGTCGCAAGGCGCGATCAACGACCTGTTCCAGAAGGCCGCGACGGCCGAGGCCGCGCGCCAGCGGGTCATCGAGGAGAACGCGGCCTATTCGCAAAAGCTGCGCGAACATGACAACGCGTTGCAGTCCTTTGTGCGCGAGGCCGCGCAACTGCGGGGCGAACTGGTTTCCTCCGACAGCGACGTCGAGCGGCTCGAGGCCGAAATCGGAGCGCTCACCAAGAAATTCGCCAACGAATGCGAAGAGCACAGCCGCGTCAGGGCGATCATGGAGACCCTCCAGACCCAGTTCTCGCAACTGCAGAAGGAGAGCCTGTCGCGGGTCAAGGAAGCCGAGGAGCGGGAACGGCGCGCGACCGAAATGCTGTCCGCGCGCGAGAAGCAATATTACGATCTCGACGTCCGTCAGTCGGCGCTGCTTTCCAAGGTGGATTTCCTCTCGCGGACCAACCAGCGCCAACGCGACGATCTCCGCCGCCACATCGACCATATCGGCAACCTCGAATCCTCCAACCGGCAGCTTCTCGACGCGCTGGCGCGCAACGCCAATGGAAGCGACTCGGCTTCCGCGCAGGACGAGTCGACGCAACAGCAGGCGCCCAAGTTGCGGGCTGTCGCGGAGGTCATGCGGGCGGTCAACGAGGATCCCGAGCTTGCGCGCCAGCCGGGACGCCCGGGCCGTCTCGAAGCTTGAGTCCGAACAGGGCGATCGCCGTCGAGGCGCTCGCCCTTTTCTTTCAAGCTGGCGGCGAAGAGCGCCGCCGCGTCAGGCGTTGATCCGCAGCCGGTCGCGCAGCCCGCGCCTCGCGAAATGCGCCGCCCGGTAAAGCTTGTGCGCGGGCGAGACATTCTTGACCGCGTCGCGTCGGCGGAACGCCAGTTCATGCGTGCTCTCGTCGCGTGCGCGCTTGATGGGATCGGCGTAGAAGGCGGCGATCTTTTCGCGTCCCATGCCCGGGGTCTTCAGCCAGTCCGCAACATGATGGCGCAAGCGCAGGACATCGACCAGGGCGCAGCTCAGACCCGTGCCGACGGCCGGGCAAGAGGTCCGGAAGGAATCGCCGACCAGCGCCACGCCGCCGCGCACGACATTGACGTATTTGTAGAGTTCGACCGGGAACGTGGCGACGTCGCCCACCCATTCGCAATCGCGCAGCCAGGGCCGCAGCCCCGGCATCAGATCGAACAGCGCTCCCAAGCCGCGGCGGCTCATCGCCAGCAGGCGCGGATCGCGGATGTGTGAAAACAGGAAAAGATTGGCGCGCATCGTGTCGCCGATCGGGAACAGCGTCAGGTAATCGACGTCGTCGCCCTGGCTTTCGCCGTAGGCGGTGAGGGCGGGAAAGCGGAAGCCGCCGGCCGGCGGACGCAGGGAGAAGCCGGCGCTTATGGTCGGTTGCGCATGCGCCTGGACGCGCTGGAACCCGAGCTTGCGGCGCAGCGCCTCGCCGCCGCCCGTGGCGAGGACGACCAGCCTCGCGCAAATGGTTTCGCCGCTCGTCATGGTGATGCGCTGGAGGTCGTCGCTCGCGTCGATGTCTTCGACGCGCCCCAGTCTGAAAGTGACATTGGCCGGAATGCGCGAACGCAGCAGTTCGACCATGCTGGTGTAGGTCATGTCGTATTGTTCGATATCGAGGCGATCGACGATCAGCCGACCGCGAATGTTGATGAAGCTCCTCGCGGGCGTCGAGGCGGCCTTGAAGGCGTCGAGCAGCCCAAATTCGCGCAGCAGCAGCAATTGGTCGCCGGCGATCTTTTCGGCGCGAAACATTGGCGGGACAGTGGCGCTGGGTTCGATCAGCGTCACGCGATGCCCGGCTTCCCCGAGCGCGATCGCGGCCAGCGATCCGGCGAAACCCGCGCCGACGATCGCCACTTCCGTCAATATCGGGGCTTTTGGTTCGCCAGCGTCGTCACAGGGCTGAAACGGCGTCGAAGACATGCGCGATGCTCCTTGATTGCGAGGGCGGCGAAGGTCGCCGCTCTCATGGGCGTCATCAATTCGCGGCGGCCATTCCGCCGAAAATGGTCCTGATCGTCTTCCTGATGCGAGAGGCGGCCCGCGCCGCAAGGACGAGCGCCGCGCCAAGCGGCGTGAGCGCGACCCAGGTCGCGTAAAGCGGGCTCGGGCGCGCGCCGAATTTCTGCTTGTAGTCCTCATCGCCGATGGTGAGGTCGAACGTCGCCAAGCCCTCGGCGATGCAATGTTCGATGGCCGTCTGGATCAGCACGTTGCCGAGCGAACAGCTTTTCCATTCCCCTCCCTCGAACGTCGACATGATGACGTGCAAGGCGTCCCGCCGCTGAAGCGAGAACAAGCTCGCGACAATTTCTCCGCCGACTTTCAGCAGGGCCAGCCTCGCCAGGGGGAGCGGCGATTCGACCGTCGCCGAGCGGTAGAACCGCCGGTAATCGCTTTGCTCCAGGACATTGCCGCGTCGCCCCAACTCGGCGAAGCGCTCCTGTCTTTGCCGCGCCAGAATGTCGAAGGCGACGCGCTTTTCGTCCGGCGTTTCAGCAAAGACGAATTCGACCGCGCCATGTTTCGCCACGCGGCGAGATTTCTTGGCGATCTCGCGAGCGAAGCTCGGATCGAGCGTCGCCTTGCAGAATTCGGCGAAGGACCCGGGCAGGGCGACGCTCCAGGCGGAAAAGCCCATTTGCGTCAGCCGGCCGCCAAAGGCGACGAGCGGATTGGCGCGCCCGTCAATCAGGGCGGGCGTCTTTTCCAGCCGCAAGGCGGCGCCCGACGGCGCCAAGGCGACGAGGATCCGCCGCCAGAGATCGCGCCATTGGGCTGGCGAGGGGGCGAAATTCGGGGCGAGGATCGGCGCGTTATAGTCGCTCACGCCGAGGTCGGCGAATTCGATCACGCTGATCCCGCACCTGCGCCGCGCGCAGAAGGGCAACAGCATGACGGGCGCGCCGCCGGGTTGATCCCGCACGAGCACGACCAGGGGCCGGGCGCCGAGGCTTGGCGCGAGTTCCGCGTAAAGCGGCCGAACCCAGGCGATTGACTGGAAAGGCGTCATCGAGGCGCCAAGCTCCAGCCGCCGCCATGCGTCGGCGACCGAGTCGATGTCGGCGTGAACCTCGATCGCACAGCGATCGACGCGAAGGTAGACGCCTCCGCCCCCGGCGCGGAGGGCGCGAGGTCGGGCTGGATCGGCTTGATCGAGCGAGGTCGTCGAAGTCATCGACAATCGATTCCGTTCCAAAGCCGTTTCCGCTCATCGCGCGCGCCGCATTGGCCTATCGGAAGCGCTCGTTTCCAGAGCCGATGCAAACTCTGGAGGATCAACGGCTGGCGTTTATTTGTAACCGCAGCGCTCGACTTCGCTCGGGATCAAAAGCGTTAATGCTTACGCCTTTAGGGCATAAGTTCTTTGATCAACGACGCATGCGATTTGTCCGAAAGAGGCGCCCGCGCGAGAAAACATGCGACGCCGCAAGGCGTTACCATGCACTCGCGCGCATCGGTGGCGGGGACGTGCGCGGAAGCGTCGAGGCTGCGTAAGAAAAATCACCACAATTGCCGGTCAAGCACAGGGCGTCGCCAAAGCGCGGCCTCACTCATGAAGAAAGTTTTTGCTGGTCCCTGAAGTCGAGGCCAAAGCGGTCTTGAAGGAAGACGCGCGAGCGTCGGATAGGAGCGGCTCATGTCGAGTTCTCGCCAGCGGCGCGCCGAATCTCGGTTTGAACGGACATCGCCCGCGCCGCGGCCTTGGCGGCGGCGCGAAAGCCGCGGCTCCGTCACCAGCGCCGCGCCCGCGCGCGGCGGCAATGACGCGACGCGCGCGGCGTTCATGGCTTTCGCCGCTTCGCTCGATGTTGCCGCGATTTTGTCCGTCGCGGCGATCGTCGAACATGGCTGGCATCGAACCTTCTACCAGGGCGAAACTTCGTTCGAGGTCGCACTGCGTTTCGCCGCGCTGGTGGCGATCATGCACGTGGCGCCGAATCTCGCGCGCGGCCGCTACAGCTTTCATCACTATCTCGGGCGGCAAAACGCCGCGGCGCGCCGGTTCGAAACCTGGTCCCTGGCCTTCCTCGGCGCGCTGGCCCTGGTGTTCGTGACCAAGAGCGGCGACGCGGTCTCGCGCGGCTCCGCCATCCTGCTCTATGCCGCCGCGGGCGGGGCCTTGCTGGGCGCGGATTGCGTGATGCGCCAGATCGCGAGCAAGGCCGCCGTCACGCGCGACCTGTTTTTGCGCCGGATCTTTCTCGTTGGCTACGCCGAGGATATCGAGCTCTTCCACGACCGTTTCCCGCCTTCGACGCAAGGCGTGAAAATCGTCAGCGCCTCGGTGCTGCGCGGGCCGGGAACAATGCGCGACGACCTCAAGCTGGCGGCGGCCGCGGCGCGCATTTTCCGTCCTGACGACATTTTCATTCTCGCGCCCTGGCATGAGTCCCGGACGATCGAAGCCTGCGTTGATGCATTCATGCGCGTGCCGGCGTCGATCCACATGGGTCCGCAACCCGTGCTCGACCGTTTTTCGGACGCCCATGTCGCGCGGATCGGCGCCCTCGCCAGTCTGCGCCTGGCGTCCCCGCCGCTGAGTTTCATCGAGGTCAGCCTCAAGCGCGTGTTCGATGTCGTGGCCGCTGCGCTGGCCCTCGTCATGCTGTCGCCGCTGCTGCTGATCGTCGCCCTGGCCATCAAGCTCGACAGTGGCGGGCCGGTGTTCTTCGTGCAGCGGCGTTACGGCTTCAACCAGGAGCCTTTCCGCATCTTCAAATTCCGTTCGATGACGACAATGGACGACCATGCGGAACTTCGCCAGGCGACCCGCGGCGATGTCCGCGTCACCCGCGTCGGACGCTTCATCCGGCGCGCCAATATCGATGAACTGCCGCAATTGCTGAATGTGCTGCGCGGCGACATGTCGCTCGTCGGCCCCCGGCCGCACATCATGTCGCACGACCACATGTTCGAGCGCAGCATCGCCCTGTCGGCGCGTCGCCACAACGTCAAGCCGGGCATCACCGGCTGGGCGCAGGTCAACGGCTTTCGCGGCGAAATCGATACGGACGACAAGTTGCGCGGACGCATCGAGCACGACCTCCATTACATCGACAACTGGACGCCCTGGCTCGATCTGCGCATCCTGCTGATGACCGCTTTTTCACGCAAATCCTACCACAACGCCTATTGAGGACGCTTCCCCTTGAAGACAAGGCCTTCCGCATGAACCGCAAGATCATGTTCTACACGCATACGCTTGCCGGCGGCGGGGCCGAGCGCGTGTGGGCGCAGATCGCGCAGGGCTTTTCCCGGCGCGGCGACGAAGTGATCTTCGTTCAGGATTTCCATTCCAGCGAGAACGCCGGCTGGCTCGACGGTTCCGTGCGCAAGATCACGCTGGGGCGCAATCATGCGCTTGCCGCCTGGCGTCTCTCCCGGTTGCTCGCGCGCGAGCAACCGGATGTTTCGGTGTCGGCGCTCGGCGTCTCGAACCTCAAACATGCGCTGGCCGCCGCCCTCGCCGGGCGCCGCCGTCGCGCCGTTCTGAGCTATCACGGCCATTTTTCCGCGGAGCCGCAGTTCCTGTCCCGCCTCGCCTATCTCCTGACTCCGATTCTGACCCGCGTGACCGCGCGCACGATCTGCGTTTCGGAAGCGATGCGCGCCTACCTCGTGTCGGTCTGGCGCGCTTCGCCGGCGAAAACGTTGCGCATATACAATCCTGTCGATATCGGCGCAGACGCTTGCGCCGACGCGCTTGCGCCCGAGCGTCGCGAGCTTCTGGTCGTCACGGCGGGTCGTCTCGTCGCGGGCAAGAACATCAACGGGCTTGTGCGCGCTTTCGCGCGGGTTCAACCGGCCGACGCGCGCCTCGTGATCTTCGGCGAGGGGCCGGAACGCCCGGCGATCGAGGCGGAAATCGAGCGGCTGGGGCTCGGATCGCGCGTGCGCCTCGATGGCTTTGTCGATCGGCCATGGACCCGCTACGGCGCGGCGCGCTGCTTCGCGCTGTTCTCGAACAGCGAGAGTTTCGGCCTGGCCCTGGTCGAGGCGCTGGCCTGCGGTCTCGCCGTGGTCAGCGCCGATAGCGGCGGCCCGCGCGAAATTCTCGATGACGGCCGCTACGGACGTCTCGTCGCCGTGGGCGATGAAGCGGCGTTCGCGCGCGCGCTCACCGAAATTCTGGCGCAACCACCGGACGACGGCGCCGGCAGGGAGCGCGCGCGGGCGTTCTCGCTCGATGCGGCGCTCGACGCCTATGCGGCCCTGTTCGAAGATTTGTGCGCGTCGAGCGATGCGCGCGCGGGAATCGGTCTCGCCGGGAATGTGGCTCCCTAGAGCCTTTTCCGATCCGATAGAATCGGATCGGGGCTCTGGTTTTTTGTTTTAACGCGTTTTCTTCACACGAACCGGTATCCGCTTCGTTTGCGAACGCTCTAGCTGGCGGCGATTGCGCTTCAGGATTTTTCGGGCGGCAACCTGGCCGCCGCCGTCGCGCTGCTCGCCAGCGTCAACGCCTTGCTCTCGGCGCTCGCTCCGCTGCGGGCGCCGCTTGTCTATGTCGGATCGATTTCCTACGCATTATATGCGGTGCACATGCCGATCATCTTCTTGATGAAGTATGAGTTGCCCTCCCACACGGCGCTGCGATTGGTCCTGTTCGCCCTCGCTTGCTGGCTGCTCGCGCACCTGCTCGAACGCGAATTGCAACCAAGGGTACGGTCGCTGCTGCAACCGTCGCGGAGAGGTTTTTCGCGAGAGGCCGGCGCGCCGCTTGTGGCGGGCCGCTCCAGCCGGAATGACGCCTTACAACGCGCGCCGCCGCGCGCCGACCGCCAGTTTCTCCGAGGCGATGCGCGCCAGGAAAACCGGATTGCCGACCAGATAGCGGCGCGCCAGCCGGCGCGGCTCCTGGGCCAGGCGATAGATCCATTCGCAGCCTGCCTGGCGCATCAGCACCGGCGCCCGGGTCGCCACGCCCGACCAGAAGTCGAACAGGCCCCCGACGGCGAAGCCCAGCGTCGCGCCGGTCTCTTCCAGCCATTCGTCGAGCCACATTTCCTGCGCCGGATTGCCGAGCGCCGCCAGCACCAGCGTGACCCTCGCCCGCCGCATGACGTTGGCCAGGGCCTTGCTGTTCTCCAGCCCCGAATATCCGTCGCGCCAGCCGACGATCCTGTGTTGCGGAAAGCGCGCGGAGGCGACCGAGGCCGCCCGGCTCACCGAGTTCGGGGCGCGCGCCGATCAGGAAGATGCGATGGGAAATTCTCGTTTGCAGCAGATAGGCCGGAATGAAATCCGTGCCGTTGAGATTGGCCGGAAAATGCACGCCGTGCAGGATCTTGGCGCCGATATGCACGCCGACGCCGTCGTTGAACACGACAAATTTTTGCAGCGCGCGCCGCAATTCGTCGTCGGCGAAAGCCATATTGAGAAGATTGGCGTTGGCGAAGGCGACCGCCGAGCGGGCGCCCGCGGATACGCGGTCATCGAGCAGGTCGATGGCTTCCTCAAGCGACGCGGCGCGGACGTTGACGCCGAGCACCGGCCAGACAGGCGCCTCATTCGCGCGCGGAAATTCCACCTGGATGGTCAATGGCCGCAGTTCCTCCAGCATGGTTTTCGGCGAGGGGTCTTATTGGCGCGCGCCGCGAAGAACGCGCCGCTTCACATGTTTGCGAAGGTCCCGGTTCAATTGAAGTCTTGCCGCTGTCCGGCGCCGGCGGGTCTGGGCAGCGACGGGCCGGCCGCCGAAGGCTGCGCGGGCGAGGGGCGCGCCGCGCTCTGCAAGGCGCGATGATGCGCGAAAAGGCGCTGCATCTGGTTTTCGATCGAATAGGGCTCGACCAGGCCAGCGATGCGCGCGGGCTCGATGACGCCTCCGAGGATTGCATCCCAGAGATCGACCAGGGCGTCGACGAGCAATTGCTGGCAGATCTCCGCCGGATCGCTGCGCTCGACCATCGTTCCGCTTACGCCTGCAACGATCAACGGGTCGAATTGCGGCAGCCTTGTCGCCGCGAAAGGACGCCCGCTGGCCAGCATTTCCAGGAGATAGCAGGGCATGCCCTCGTAATGCGAGGTCAGGAGTCCGGCATGGCACCGGCGCATGAGCGCGGCGACCGCGCCTGGCGCCAGCGGGCCGTGGCGGATGGTGAAATCCTCGATCGCGGCGAATTCGGCGTAGCGGCGCGGATCGGTCGCGCCGGCGTAGTGGAATTCGACCCTGCCGCCGAGACGAATTCGCAGACCGCGCAACACGCCGAACATCAGAGGCGGGTCCTTGAATTCGTCCAGGCGTCCGGCGAAGCAGATGCGAAAGACGCCACCGGCGCAGTCGAAGGCGGTCGGCGTGAAGCGCTGCGTGTCTATCGACACCGACATCAATTCGCAGCGCGCCGCGAGTTTTGGCCAGCGTTGCGAAATGCGCGTCACGATTTCGGCGTTGACGCCAAGGATGCGCCTGGCGGCATGGAGGGCCAGCCGTTCATTGACGTCGTGGACGAACCAGTAACGCTTCAGCAGGCTGTCCATCTTGTCCTGGCGGGAGCCGGCGTTATGGATCATCTGAACCGCCGGAAGGCGCAGCGCCTTGGCCGCGAGGGCGAATTCGTAGCGTTGCAGGTCGGCCGAGGCCGAGCCGCCGGCCAGGGCGCGGCGGACCGAGGCCAGATGGCGGAAAAGCCCGAGCGCGTATCGCAAGGTGGTCGAGCCCAAAAGGGTCCGGCTGGCGACATTGACCCTTTCGGCGCCGATGCGCGCCACCGGCAGGAAGTCGATCGGGCGGCCGTCGACTTGCAGGCGGCGGACCTCGCCGAGACGGCAGTCGCCAACTTCGTCGAGTCCGACAAGGAGAACGGAAAAGTCGGCTGGATGACGCGCCAGGATCAGGCGCACGTGGGTTTCGATGCCGCCGACCTTTTCGCCGCGCGGGTCTATCGGATGCATGAGGCAGATGCGATAGCGTCGGCTCATTGCGTTCCCCTCGCGGCGGGCGCGGCCGCATCGGTTCCGGTCATGGCGGCGCCAGCCGCTCGCGCTGGCTCGCTCGCAAATCGAAGGCGCCGCCGGTAATTCAGACGGCGGCATGATAGGTCAAAACGGGAGGAGGCCCCGACTGTAAAAGGCGGTAGAGCTAGAGTTCAAAGGAAGTAGCCCTACCTCGCAAGGATGAGCGACAGGTTATTTGTGGCGCCGCGGCGGCGGCGCGCGCCGCGTCAACTCGGGGTGCGGCCACGCTTGCGCCAAACCCATATGGAGCTCGGGTGAAATTTGCTGTAACGTGCAACGTCAAGGACGCTGAAATAACTGATCTTCGCCAGATTTACCTCATCGGCGCTTTTTTTTGCGCGCCGCCGCATAGGGAAATTCCACGTGAGCACCGTCCATACCGGCCTTGGACTGCGCGGCGCGAAGACGGCGGACGTCGATCCCGACGCCGACGCCGGCGAATTGCTGGGCATCCTCTGGCGGCGCAAGCTGACGCTGGTTCTGGGGCTGCTCGCCGCGCTGGCCGTCGCCGCCGCCTATCTGGCCTTCATGCCAGTCCGCTACAAGGCCAGCGCCATGCTGCTGATCGATCCGCGGCTCGGGCGCACGCTGCAGGCGCAGAGCAGCGACGGGATCACCGATGCTTCCGCGGTAGACAGCCAGGTCAAGCTCATGACCGCCGAGACGGTGCTTGCGAGGCTGGCGAAGGAGCAGAACCTGGCTGACGATCCGGATTTCAATGGCGCGAAGCGCGGTTGGCTCGAGCGTCTGTTCGCACGCGAACCCGAAAATTCGCGAGGAATCGATTTCGACGCGCTGGAGCGCGCCTTCGACATCAAGCGCCCCGAGCGCACCTATCTCGTCGAGATCGAGGCTAACAGCGCCAATCCCGACAAGGCCGCGGCCCTGGCCAATGGCCTGGCGCGCGCCTACAACGAAGACCAGGTCGAATCCCGCGTCAATGCCGCCGAAAGCGATGGCCGCTGGGTGCGGCAGGTGTCCGACAAGACGGACGCAGAGCTGGCGGCGGCCGAAAGCGCCGTCCAGGCCTACAAGACCAAACACAACATTATCGCCACCGAGGGGCTTCGCTCCAACGAAATGCAGGTCGCCGACGCGACACGCGAACTTGGCCTCGCGCGTTCGCGCACGACCGACGCCAAGGCGCGGCTCGACGAGGTGCGCTCCGCCATCCGCGCCGGCGACGTCGGCTCGGTCGGCGATGCGCTGAAGTCGACGACGATCGAGCGTCTTCGCTCGCAGCAGGCCGACGCCGAACGCGAAGCGGCGGGACTCGCGCGCACGCTCGGCGCCCGCCACCCTGCGCTGCAGGAGGCGCGCGATCGCGCCGCCCGCATCCAGGCGCTGCTTGGCGACGAATTGCGCCGCATCGCCGAGGGCGCGCAAAAGGATTACCGGGCGGCTCTCGCCAGCGAACAGGCGCAGGAGCGCAGTATCGACCGCCTCAAGGCGCAATCCAACACGATCGGCCGCAGCACGATCGAATTGCGCGACCTGGAGCGCTCGGCCGAGCTGTTGCGGACCAAGGTGCAGGAGCTCTCCAAGGTCCAGGAAAACTTGGTGCAGGACCAGGTCGACAGTCCGCCGGCGCGCGTCGTCGCGGCCGCCCGGCCGCCGTCTTCGCGGGCGAGCCCGCGCGCAAAGCCGGCCTTGCTGATCGCGCTCGCCGCTGGCCTGTTCGGCGGCGTCGGCGCGGCGCTGCTGCAGGAGAGCCTCCAGCGCCGGGGCCGCCCGCGTCTGGCGCGCGTGGGGGCGGAGGATTTCGACGGCCGCCAGGCTTGAGTCCCGTGAGGTCAGACGAGGAGCGGATGCATGGAGCGCCGGCCTGACCATTGCGAAAGGGCGCGCGGGACATTTCCCACGCGCCGCGCGGCGATGGGGCTGGTCGCCGCCGGCGCGGTTTCGCTCGCCGCCGCGCCAGTTCGGTCCATGCCTGAGGCTTCAGGAACCGGCCTGGTCGACGCCGCGCGAAAAGCCGAAATCGTCTTCGGCGTGGCGGCGGATTCCGAAGTGCTGGCCGATCCCGCCTATCGCGCGCTGATCCTGGCCAATTGCGAGCTGCTGACGCCGTCCAATTCGCTGAAATTCGCCGCGCTGCAGCCGGAGGAGGGGGTCTTCCGCTTCGAGAAGGCCGACGCGCTGGTCGACTTCGCCGCGCGCAGCGGCTTTTTGGCGCGCGGTCATACGCTGGTATGGAACGATTATCCGCCGCCTTGGCTCGCCAACAAGAGCGGCGCGGAGCTGGCCAGATTGTTCGACGCTTATCTTGACCGCGTCGTGCCGCATTACGCGGGACGGCTGCAATCCTGGGATGTCGTCAACGAGCCGTTCTGGCTCGGACGGGACCGGCCTGGAACGTTCCGCCCCGGCCCGTGGCTGACGGCGTTCGGCGAGGATTATGTCGAACGCGCCTTCAAGCGGACGGCCGCGCTCGATCCCAGCGCCACGCTCGTTTTGAACGAGGCCTGGACGGAATGCGACAGTCCTGTCGGACGCGCGGTGCGGGCCTCCCTCCTGGCGCTTATCGACCGATTGCAGCATGCCGGCGTCAAGCTCGGCGCCGTCGGGTTGCAGGGCCATATCCTGCCGGGGGAGCCCTGGGACGGCGGCCGCTACGCCGAGTTCTTGCACGGATTGGCGGAGCGCAAGCTCGACATTTACATCACGGAGCTCGATGTCGTCGACGACCCCTTGCGCGGCGATGTCGCCCAACGCGACACAGAGGTCGCCGAACTCACGCGCCGGTTGCTTGCCGTCGCGCTGAAGGTTCCCGCAGTCAAGATGCTCATCGCCTGGAGCCTGAGCGACAAATATTCCTGGCTGCGCAATCCGTGGTTCACGCGCCGCAAGCGCTTGTCGCATGTGGCGCGTCCCTGTCCGTTCGATGACGAGATGCGGCGGAAGCCAATGGCCGCCACGATCGCCGAAACCTTTCGCGCAACGCGGGGATGAATCCTAAGGCCGCGCGTGGATCCGGCTGACCGCCTCGCGGCCTTTTCTCCCGGACCACTTGAGGCCGGGCCTGGCCAGCGCCTTGGCCTGCCCCGGATAGAGCGCCGCCAGCGCCGTGAGATAGACCAGCCCGCCGAAGAAGACCTCGGCCAGCAAGCCGATGACCGGGCGGCTCGCCGGCGCCCAGGGCGTCCAGAGCAAGGCGGCGATCATCGCCGCCGTGGCGGCGGAAATGCGCAGCATGCGCCCGAACGGCAGGATCAGGCCGAACATCCTGTGCGAGAAGGCGAAGCCGAAGATCGTGCCGAGCGTCAGGCCGATCAGCGCGCCCTGCGCCGCGCCGACGAGACCGTGAAGACGCAGGCCGAAAAAACAGCCGGCGACGACCATCGCCGCCTCGAGCGTGTAGACAAAGATGCTCAGGTCGGTCCGCTCGAACAGCAGCATGGATTGATCCGAAAAATGCACCCGCATGTTGCGGACCGCGCCGGCGATCGCCGAAATCGGCAAGACCGCAAGCGTGACCGGCCGGAAAGGCTCGGCGATGACCAGATCGACCAGCTTCGGCGCGATGACGACGAGCCCCGCCGTGGCCGGCGCCATCACGGCGAACAGCAGCGCCCCGCTGGAGGCCAGCTGCTCCAGGGCGCCTTTCCTGTCGCCGTCGTGCATGTGGCGAACCGCCAGCGGGAACGCCGCCGCCGTCACCAGCATGGCGACATTGGCGGCGAGCCTCTGGCCGAGACCCCAGCCCACCGCGATCAGGCCCATCGCCTCGGGTAAATCCAGATACTGCACGATGACGCGGATGGCGTTGGCGCCGATCCAGGCGATGCCGCCCGAAAGCACCAGCGGCAGGCCGAAGCGCAAAGCTTTCGAGATGATCTCCGGTTCGAACGCCTTGATTGCGACAATCACGCCCAGCCGGCGCCACAGCCAGGCGAGGGCCAAGGCCTGCGGCGCGGCGAAGCCGAACAAGGCCGCTTCCGGCGTGGCGGAAACTTTCGCCACGAGAATGAAGGCCAGCAGGAAGCCGAGTACGGGACCGGCGGTCTGGGCGACCGTATAGACGGCGATCTGCGAATGGGCGCGGGCGCGTTCGGAGAGATGCGCCGTCGCGGCGCGCGTCACCGAAAAGGCGACGGTCGCCGAGGCGAGCGAAGGGGTGAAATGCGGGGCGACGGCAACGAGGGCCGCCAGCGCCAGCAAGGTCTGGACAACAGCGGCGACGACCAGTACGGAGCCCTCAGATTGCAGGTACAGGTTCTTGCGCGCCTCGTCGTCGAAGGCGCCGACATAGCGCATGGTGAATTGCGACCACCAGGCCAGCGAGATCAGGAACACCAGCTCCTGCGCGGCGAGCACGAAAGTCAGGACGCCATAAGCCTCTGGCGCCAGCCAATGCGTCCAGACCACTGCCGCGACGAATTGAATGAGCGGGCCGATCACCTGCGCCGGCGCGTAAAGGATGGTCTGACGGATCAGCATGCCCGGAAATCCCCTCGCCGGCGCGCCCTGCCGGCTTCGATCGCGTTCGACCAGCCACAAGACTCCCTGACCATATTTTCTTGTTCGAAAAGTGGACCGGCCATCGCGGAGTGATCCTCAGGTTTCACGCAAGGCCGCCGCTCCTTGAGCGGCGCCGGCGTCTTCCGGCGTGCGCGCGATCAGCCTCGATTGCTGCTGGTAGAAGGCGATGATCTGCTTGGGCGACAGCGTCGTTTCGCCGCGCCTGCCATAGAAGAATACGCCGGACGCGCCGTCCGCCGCCTTTCGGCCCGCAGCCAGGGAATCAAAAAACCGCAGCCAGAAAAAGGCGAGGCCGGCCAGAGCGCCAATTCTTTCGCTTCCCGTCAGGGCGCGGACGAAATAGCGGATCGACCAGTTCAGGACGACGCCGGGGCCGCCGGCATAGCCCGCCTCGATGAGATCGAAGCGCCTGAACAGCCAGCGATGGCCGCTCAGCGTGAAGCGCGTGAAATCATAGGCCCCTTCATGCACCTGCTGCATGAAGGGCGTGTCGGCGTAGACCAGTCCGCGCGGCTTGAGCACGCGAAAAATCTCGGCGACGACCGCCGCCGGGTCGAGCACATGTTCGAGCACGGCCTGGATCCATACGGCGTCCACGCATTGGTCGTCGAGCGGCAGGCGATGGCCGTCGGCGACAACGGTCACATTGGGCGAAACATAGACGTCGGAACCGATGACGCCGACGCTTTCATGGTCGTAGAGCGCCTGCGTCCCCGAGCCGATTTCGCCGCCGCCGATGATGAGCACGATGGGCGACGCCGCTTGCGCGCGCACGTCGGCGATGAATTTTTCGCTGGCGCGCCGCGCCGCCGCATTGTCTCCAAGGAGCGCCCGCCGCACGCGGCTCTTCATTGAGGCGCGCATGGGATCGCGCTTCTGCGCCGAGGCGCCCGCGCTGGCGCCGAACTGGGCTTGCTCGATCACGCTGGTCTCGAAATCGAGCAGGACCGGCCTTCCGTCGATCAGCGCAAAAGGCTTTTGCGACAGTTCGCAGAGCGGATTTTCGCAGACGAATCCGTCGCCGTTGCGTCCGATGCGTTCAAGGCGCGACCGGCAGCGCGGGCAGCGGAGGAAATGCGCGATCTGTGGGGCTGACAGCAACATGCGGGCCTATCGAGCGCTTGCGTCCAGTGGCGGCGAAGTTGGCGGCGAAGGCTGCGCCGTCGCCTCCGCACTATACGCGCGACGCGGCGTCCCGCGCATGCTTCCGGCGGATGATCGTCGAAAGAGGTATCCGCCACCGCCGAATGAACCGCCGCGCCTCGGCGCAGCGCGGCTTGAGTGATAGGATGCGGCTTGCCGGATCGGCGGCTGCGGCGATCGGATTTCCTTCAGGTTCGGAGCGACGGCGATGAGCGTCCGGGGCGGAGAACTCGAGCCAGTCCGGCAAAGCGTCGGCTCCGTCGACGGATGGCTGCGCCGGCTTTGCGCGCGCGCCTCCTTCGCGGCGACGGCCGTCTCCCTCGTCCTGACGCTGCTGCTTTCGGTGCTGGTGCTCGAACAGATCGGCCTGACGCATTACGCGTCCTCCGGCGGCACTATTTTCGAAAAGGTGCATCCCGGGACATGGATGGCGATGATGGCGCTGGCGCTGCGCATGGCCTCCGAAAAAAAGCCGTTCGCATCGTTGCGCGGACAGCTGAGACGCACCCTGCAATTGCTGCTCTATGGCCTCGCCGTGCTGGCGGCCGGGGCGCATGCGGCGCTGGTGTCGAAAACGCCGATCACGCCGCTGATCGACACCTTTATGCTGCCGGCGCTGTATTTCCTGCTGCTGGAGAAATTGGACGAACGTTCGCTACGCCTGCTGGCGTGGCTGGTGGGCGTCATTCTGGCGGCCAACGCGCTCGTCGGTTTGGTCGAATACGTGACCGGCGGGCGGCTCATCCCGATCGACCTGCCGGCCAATGTCACGGATGATCCGCGCCACAGTCCGGCGCTGGTGTTCGACTGGCGCGCGGCCCTGGCCAAGGACTGGCGTCCGACCGCCTTGCTCGGACATCCCTTGACCAACGCCGACATCACCGGCGTTTTCGTCACGGCGATCTGCGCCAGGGACGCCGGATGGATCGCGCCAGGCCTCCGCTTCGGATTGCTCATGCTGGAGATGCTGGCCCTGTTCTGCTTCGGCGGCCGCGCCGCGCTGGTGGTGACCTTGATCGTGGTGTCGATGATCTCCGCCGGCTGGCTGTTGCGCTTCCTCGGCGGCGGCGTTCGCGTCTCCCTGCGCCGCTGGGCCTATGTCCTGCTGGCTTCGCCGCTTCTGTTCGGCGCCCTTTACGCGTTGATCGAAGCCGGTTTTTTCGATCGCATGATCGGCCGCTTCAGCAATGACCGCGGCAGCGCCGCGACCCGGACGAAAATGTTCGAACTGTTTCGCGCGTTCGACGCGCAGAGCCTGTTGCTCGGGCCTGACCCGGCGGTGCTTGCGACCCAGCAACGGCTCCAGGGACTCGAATTCGGCATCGAGAGTTTCGTGATCGACTTCATGCTGCAATATGGCGCGCTCGTCGCCATGCTGCTTTTCGCCGGGTTGGGCGCTTTCGTCGCGGCGATCATGCGCGCCTGCGGGCGGGGCGCGGGCGCGGCCTTGCTGGTGTTCTTCGTCGTCGGCGTCACATCGGAATCGATCGGCGCCAAGACGACCGAATTCGGCCTCGTGGTCGCCATTGTGATGCTGTTTATCCGGCCAATCATTCCGCCAGTCACCGGGCCAAGACGCCAGTCACCCCGCCAGGACTTGGGCCGGCCGGGAGAATATCCAGCCTAGCCCGCGGCGCGCCAGCGGCGCCTGAAAATCGATGACTTCGAATTCGGCGCAGCAATTGAGCGTATGCGCGGCCTTTTCCCCGAGATCCCTGGGCGGCGCGAGCCGCGCCAGCACGCTCTGCTCGTAGTGTTCGGGATCGAGCCTGTCGATCTGGCAGATGGTCATGCCCGAGCCATAGTTGGACGAGCAGTCCTGCGCCACACGGCGCAAATGGCCGTTCTGCCGCACGATCGCGCCGCCCGGCCGCGCGGCGCGCACATCGACCAGCACCGGATTGCGCGGATGCGCCCGCCAGGGACCGCGCAGGTCGTCGGCGTAAAACAGTCCGAGCGCGTCCCAGCTTGACGCCCCACCCTCCGACAGCGACGCGAACAGCCAGAAGCGGCCCGCATCTTCGACCAGCGTCGCGTCGGAGGCGTCGATGTCCTCGACCAGGACGCAATCGAGCGTCCATCGGTCGGGGAAGCTTTCGGCCCGATAGAGCGCGATGCGGCGCTCGGCGCTGCTTTCGGGGATCATGAAGACCTGGCCGTCGCGCTCGAAGACGAACGGATAGGACAAATGGCCGAACGCTTCGAGAACCGGCCTTGGCGCGCCGATCTTGCCGTCGGCCTCGATCAGGGCATGGCTGATGACGCCCTTGCGCGTGGCGTAGGGAAATTCCTCGACGAAAAGATGCGTCCGCCCGTCGTGATCGATGACGAAAGGGTCGGCGTAGAAGCGCTTGCCATCGTCGGGCAGGACCGTCCACGGCGAGCGGGGCCATTGCAGCCGCTCGATCATGTCGTCGCCGTGCAGGCGGCGGCAGGCGACGCGCCAGTGGTTTGGACGAACCGACATCTGGGTGAGGAGGTTGGCGACGATTTTTTCCACGAGCGCGGAGGCAGCGAAGGCGAACGGCGAATTTGACGCGAGCGTGCGCGGCGCGGGCGCAATCGCCGCGGGATAAATCCCGTCGCGAAGGTCGCGCAACGCCCGCACCAGCAGGCTTGTGGCGCGCGCGAAAGTCTCGTCCAGGCCGTGCGACAGCACGCGGCGATCGCGGATGCCGATCGTCCCCTGCGCGATGATCCGGGAGCCCTGGGCGTCACGCAGCTCCACGCCGATTTTTGGCGCGCGGCGATCGAGCAGCGCCAGAACGGCGGCGGCAGGGTCGGGCGATCCGTCAAAAAGCGGACGCAGCACGGCCACGCCGTCGCTTCCCTGCGTCTCCGCCGCCGCGCCCGACAAATCGATAACGAAGGAAGCGGCGCTCGCTGGCCCGGCGTCAAGGTCGACGCGCTGCAGCGGCGAATGGCCCGCGCGATAGGCGAGCCGTTCGAACGCCAGCAGGAGGTCGAGGCCGGCGATCCTCGCGCCGCCCTGCGCGCTCCTGACTACGGTCGCGGCGAAACCTGCCCTTTCGCAGGCATGCTTGACGTGGGCCTGCCAGCGCAAGGCGGCGGGGCCTATCAAGAGGTCGACTTGCATGCGCCTGTCCCGCCTGGCTCCCGATGGGGGCTAACCCCGCAAGTTTGCGCTGCTTTCGTCGTCTTGCCAAGCTGATGCGGCGGCGCGGCTTTGCGCCGGGGATGGAGCCGTCGCCCGTTGCACGCCTATTGTCGAGGCCATGAATGGCGGCATACGCCTGACTACGGCCAATGGAGGTGAGCGACGCCGCAAGAGGGATGTAGGATCGGCAGTAGCGCAATTGGCGTTTATTTCGAACGCTTTGCGCGAGGCGGCGCCGATGCGGCGCTTCGGCATTGGGCGCGGCAAACCCGCCGGCGCTCAGCCGGCGCGAACAAGTGGCGAATTACGCAACCCCTTGCGGCTTCAACTCATGCGTCACCACCTCGAAACGCGCGAGCGTGGCTATGCCGAAGGCCGTCGAGATCGCCACGTCGGCGGCGTCGCGGCCATGTCCCATGACGACCCGGCCGATGCGCGGCTCATTGTGGCGCGCGTCGAAGGTGAACCAGCGCCCGTCGAGATAGACCTCGAACCAGGCGCTGAAATCCATCGGCGCCGGATCGGGCGGCACGCCGATGTCGCCGAGATAGCCGGTGCAATAACGCGCCGGGATATTCATGCAGCGGCACAGCGCGATGGCGAGGTGGGCGAAATCGCGGCACACGCCGATGCCCTCCTGCATCGAATCGCTGGCGCAGCGCGTAGGCCGGGCGTCCGGGTAGCTGAAGCGGATCTTCCCATGAACGAAATCGCAGATGGCCTGCACGCGGCGATAACCGCCGGTTATCTTGCCGAATTTCTCCCACGCGAAATCGGCCAGTTTGTCGCTGTCGCAATAGCGGCTCGAAACGAGGTAGAGCAGCACCTTGTCGGGAAGGCGCGAGATCGGCGCCAATTCGGTATCGGGCGGCGTCGCTTCCCGCTCGCCTGAATCGGCGATCGTGAACCGGTTGCTGAAAGTGACCAGCCCAGGCGGAACGACAAGGCGGGTGACGCGATTGCCGAAAATATCGAGATAGGCGGTGGCGGGAAGCGAAGGATCGCTGCGGAGCGTGTCCGGCGACCGCAAGTCGCCCTCGCGCGAGGGATGGACATTGAGCTGGAGCAGCATCGGCGTTTCCGCCGGACACTGGAACGCGATATCGAATCCGGCCTCGATGAGCATGCGGAGCGCCTTGAACCTGAGCCGCGCGAGGGCGGCGCCAACCTGTGATGAGCAAGAACCATTCTTCGCGCGCAAGGTTCCAGCGCGCGCCCCGTCAGGGCTGTAAATCCTGCTTCTCGGGAAGGCGCCTGACATGGACCGAGACCTCCATCGCGTCTTCGTCGCTCGCCTCGCCGTAAAAGGATCCGTGCAGCGGAATGGCCTGCTGCGCTTCGCGCGCGACGGCGACGCGGATAAGATCGCGATTGCCGACAATGCCGTTGGTCGGGTCGAATTCGACCCAGCCCGAGCCGGGCAGATAGATCTGCAGCCAGGCGTGCGTCGATCCGCCGCCGCGATAGGATTCGCCCGTGTCGCGGTCCGGAACATAAAGATATCCCGACACGAAGCGGGCGGCGAAGCCGAGGGCGCGCGCCGCCTCCATCATCAGGGTCGCGAAATCGCGGCAGGAGCCGCGCCGCAAGGCGAGCGTCTGCAGCGGGCTCTGCGTCCCCCTGGCTGAGCGACGCTGGTAGGACAGGCTCTCCTTGATCGCATAGTTCATCGTCATCAAAAGCTCGGCCGTTCCGGTCGGATGGCTCGGATTGAGGAAGCGTCGGGCCCACCGCTCCAGTTCGCCGGCCGGATCGGCAAAATGCCGCTCGATCGAGCGGGCGAGGTCCGGCATTTCCTCGTTGTCATAGGCGAAGGGATAAGTTCGCGCCCGGTCATCGAGCTGGAATTCGGCGCCCTCGAAAGGGACATGGTCCAAGGCGATATTGCTTTCGACGCGCAGTTTTCGCGTGACGCCGGTGAAGTCCGCGACGGCGACGCAATTGTCGAACACGTCATGGATCCAGCGCAGGCGATGCGGCTTCGGATCGACGGCCAGGCTCGACTTGAGCAGCCGCTGGTCGGCGCTGTCGCGCGGACGCAGCATCATGCGGTGCGCGCCGAGGCGGACCGGGGCGCCATAGGTGTAGGTCGTCACATGGTTGACGGAAAAGATCGGCACGCGCACGCCCCGTGGTGACTCCCTGCAAAGGGTATATTGCGTGTGAATAACCGGAATCAATACGCTTGCTGGCTTGGGCGGGCAGGTCGTCCGCGCCCCGCTGATTTCGTATGGAAATTTCGCGCCGTCGCGCCGGCCGAAAAAAAGGGAGAAAGTGAAACGATTTCTTTACCATTGCGAGCAAATGCGATTATAACAACTTATGCGTGTATAAAATTCCGAATCAACAGGTTAATGATGGCTGTCGGCGACAATCTCGAGAAGATGCGGCTCAAGTGGATCAACCTTCAATTCGCGCGGGCCGACCTGAGATACGAGCAGACGCGACTTCTCAAAGCATGCCCGATGCGATCCACTTGCGCTGCGCTGAGCGCGGCGCCGGCAGGCGATGATCTACGAAGCTTTTTTCCCTGCGTTGGCTGTAATGTCCGGCCACAGGCCATGGCTTTACAATAAACGATACGTTTTCTTGCTTGCCGCCGGCTCGAATCGGACACTTTTCCAAGTGTTCGCGGAACCGGCGGCGCGCCCGCAAAATCGATGTTCTTAAGCCCAGCGCCCCAAAGTCATTGCCACAAAATCAGTGGCCCCAAATCAGTGGCCCCAAATCAGTGGCCCCAAATCAGTGGCCCCAAATCAGTGTCCCATCGTGGCGGGGCCGCCGAGCTTGACCCTGCGAAGCAGGAAGGCGAGCGGAATGGCCGCGAGCGACACCAGCATCAGCGTCCAGAACACGTCCAGATAGGCCATGAGCGACGCCTGCTGCTGCACCTGCTGGCCGATCCAGGCGATGGCCTGCTGCTTGGCGAGCAACATGGAGCTGCCCTGCGAAGCGAAATAATGCGTCACCTGCTGCAGCGTGTCCTGGTAGGAAACTCCCGAGGGGACCAGCGCCTCGTCCAGCCGGCTCTGGTGAAACTGTTCGCGGTGCGCCAGCACATTCGAGGCGAGCGAGACGCCGATCGAGCCGCCCGTGTTGCGCGCGGCGTTGAGCAACGCCGAGGCCTGGTCGGTCTGGTTCGGCCTGAGCCCGTCATAGGACGCGGCCATGATCGGGATGAAGATCAGCGGCAGGCCGAGGCTGAGCAGCATGCGTGACTTGGCGAAGAACCAGAAGTCGAGATCGCCGGTCAGGTCGGTCAGGCCAAACATCGACAGCGCGACGATCGCGGCTCCGGCGGCGATCAGGTATTTCGGCTGGACGCGCCGCGACAACTGCCCCGTGACGAACATCATCGCCATGGCGACGAGGCCGCCGGGAGAAAGCGCGAGGCCGGCCCAAGTCGCGGTGTAGCCGTAATCCTCCTGCACCAGCTCGGGCAGGAACTGCGTCGTCGCCAGCAGGATGGCGCCGGTCGAAAGCATCACCAGGAAACAGGCGCCGAACTGACGGCTGACGAGCATTCTGATGTCGATGAGGGGATTGCGGCGCGTCAATTCCCACGGGATCATCAGCAGGAAGGCGCTGACGGAGAGGATGGTGAAATCGACGATGAAGCGCGATCCGAACCAGTCGTCCACCTGGCCGCGATCCATTATGACCTCGAGCGCGCCAAGGAAGGCCGCGATGAGCAGGAAACCGGTGAGGTCGAAGCGAACTTCGCTTTCCGTCTTCGTCTCCTTCACCAGGACGAAGATCAGCGCCATCGACACGAGGCCGACCGGCCCGTTGATGAGAAAGCACCAGTGCCAGGACAGGTTGTCGGACAGCCAGCCGCCGAGCGTCGGACCGATGACGGGCGCGACGACCACGGCGAGGCCAAACAGCGCGAAAGCCTGGCCGCGCTTGGCCGGCGGGAAACTGTCGGCGAGGATGGATTGGGCGACCGGCACCATGCCGCCGCCGGCAAAGCCTTGCAGCAGCCTGAACAGCAGCAGCGACTGGAGATTCCAGGCGAAGCCGCACAGCACCGAGCTCGCGGTGAAGAGACCGAGGCAGAAGAGGAAGAACGTCTTGCGCCCGAATTTCTTGGCCAGAAAACCCGTCGCCGTGACGATGATGGCGTTGGCGACGAGGTAGGTGGTCACCACCCAGGACGACTGGTCCTCGCTGACGCCGAGGCTGCCGGCGATATAGCGCAGCGCCACATTGGCGATGGTTGTGTCGAGGATTTCCATGAACGAGGCCAGCGCCACCACCATGGCGATCAGCCAGGGATTGACGCCGTCGGCCAGAATGCTCGGGTTCTGCGCAGCAGGGTTTGGCGGCGCGGCTATGGCGCGGGAATCGGAGCCGGCGGCGCTCATGGCTTGCTCCAGAGCCGGTCGAACGAGGCGACCAGCCGTTCGTAGATCGAGGGGGCGGGATCGACGCGCAC
Source organism: uncultured Alphaproteobacteria bacterium (assembly GCA_963828185.1). Taxonomy (GTDB): domain Bacteria; phylum Pseudomonadota; class Alphaproteobacteria; order Rhizobiales; family Beijerinckiaceae; genus Rhodoblastus. The sequence goes on from CAWHDV010000008.1 coordinate 130,907, forward strand.
GCTCGGCACGACCGACATGCCCGGGCCGAGCGCCACATCGCCAGGCGGATTGTCCATGACGATCTTCACCGGCACGCGCTGAACGACCTTGACGTAATTGCCGGTGGCGTTTTGCGCCGGCAGCAGCGAGAAGGCTGTTCCCGATCCAGGTTGCACGCTGGCGACATGGCCCTTGATATCGCGTTCCGGATAGGCGTCGATGCTCAATGTCACGGGCTCGCCCGGCCGCATGGCGTCGAGATCGTTCTCCTTGAAATTCGCGGTGACCCAGATTTCGTCGGGGACGAACATTGCGAGGTTTGTTCCCGTCTGCGCATATTCGCCGGGCTCGGCCGTAAGCTGGACGACGCGTCCGGGCTCCGCCGCGATCACCTTGGTATAGGAGAGATTGAGCTGGGCCTGTTCGCGCTGGGCCGAGGCCTGCGCCAGGCTCGCCTGGGCGCTCGCGGCCTGCGCCTTGAGGCTGTCGATCTGGCGCTGGGCGACGACCGCCGCGGCTTCCGCGCTCTTGACCGCCGCCTGCTGCTGATCGAGCTGCGAACCATATTGCTGGGCGTTCTGCACCGAGCCCGCGCCCTTGCGCGCCAGTTCCTGGTAGCGCGCCGCCTGCTGCTGGGCGAAGGCCAACGCCGCCTTGGCCTGATCGACCTGGGCCTGGCTCGCCTCGATCTGCGCGCGCTGCACCGCGGTCTGCGCGTCGATATTCTTGACACTGGCCTGGGCGGCGGCAACTTGCGCATCCGCCTGGTCGAGCGCTACGCGGTAATCGCGGTCGTCGATGCGGGCGAGCAGGGCGCCCTTGGCGACATGCTGGTTGTCTGTCACGGATACGGACGTCACATAACCCGCGACCTTCGGCGCCACGGCGTACTGGCGCGAGGCGATGAAAGCGTCGTCGGTCGACTCGAAATGGCTGGCGTAATCCCACCAGACGTAGCCGGCGCCGAGCGCCGCCGCCACGATCAGCGCGCCAAGCGCCGACGCGAGGGGACGGCGGCGAAGAAAGCCCTTGTTCGCCTTGCCGCTTTCGGCGACGTCTCGCAATTCCCCTTGTTCGACGGGCGCCTCGAGCTTTGGCTCTTCGCGAGCGGGGCGCTCCGCCTTCGCCGGCGCCAAGTCGCTCGCCAGGCCGGTTACGACGTCGCGCTCCGACCGTTCGCGCGCGGGCTCCCGCTCGGCGCGCGGGCTCGCGGAGGCGGCGATCTGGCTTTCGATTTCCAGGCGCTCGGCGTCGCCCCGGTCTTCGCTGCGATCTTTCAACATGACGCTTCTCCACACTGGGCGCCCGCCCGCCGGCCAAGCTGGCGGTGAAACGAAACGGTACTGTTTTGTTTATTACGCCGCATGAGAGCTTGAGTCAATAACGAAACGATACGGTAACGTTTTCTTTACAAGAAGGGGTGGTTGCGCTATCTAAGAGGCAGGGACGACGTCACAGGGAGACGGCGACATGACGACGGACATCGAAGACAAACCTGCGGCGACAGGAAAGGCCGCCGCGACGCGCGGACGCATTCGCTGCGGCCGGCCGTCGAACGAGCGCGCGGGCGAAGTCGAGGAGCGCATCCTCGAGGCGGCCGGCAAGGTTTTCCTCGAACGCGGATTCGACGGCGCGAGCATCGAACTGATCGCGGAAACCGCTCGCTCCGGCAAGCCGACGATCTATTCCCGCTTTCCCAACAAGGAGGCGCTGTTCGCCGCGGCCCTCGCGCATCGAATCTCCGTCAAGAATGCGCGCGTGGGAAGCCAGAAGCCTTCCGGCGCGACCATCGAGCAGCGGTTGGCGAGCATTGGCGTCGCCGTCATTCGCGAGACGCTGACGGAAGAGTTCATTGGTTTGTTTCGCCTCGCCATCGCCGAGGCGCATCGTTTTCCCGATCTCGTCGCCAGCCTGACCCGGATGGCGCGAGAGCGCGGAACCGGCACCGTGGCGAAGCTGCTGGCCGATGTGGCGGAATGCGGCGAATTCGGGACCACTGCTTCGGAAGGCCAGGAGCGCTGCGCTATCGCGGCGCGGATCTTCTCGGATCTGATCCTGTTGCCCATGCTCATGCGCGCCCTGTATGGCGACAGCCTGAAAACGCTGCACGCGGAAAGCGACGCCCATGTCGCGCAAAGAATCGCCTTCTTCCTCGCCGCCTGCAGGAACGGCGGTTTGCGCGCTTCGTCGCCGCTGGTCAGGAATGCCTGAAATTCGGCGGCCGTTTTTCGACGAAGGCGCGCATGCCTTCCTTTTGATCTTGCGTCGCGAACAGTGCGTGGAAGGCGCGCCGCTCGAACAACAGCCCCTCGGCGAGGGAAACTTCGAGCGCCCGGTTCACGGCTTCCTTGGCGGCGATCAGCGAAGGCTTGCCAAAGCGGGCGACGGTTTTCGCCACCTCCATCACCTCGTCCAAAAACGTTCCGGCGGCGACGACGCGTGACACGAAGCCGGCTTTTTCGGCTTCAGCGGCGTCGATCATGCGTCCGGTGAGAATGAGATCCATCGCCTTGTATTTGCCAATGGCGCGGGTGAGGCGCTGCGAGCCGCCAATGGCGGGGATCACGCCGAGCTTGATCTCGGGCTGGCCGAACTTCGCCGTCTCCGAGGCGATGATCAGGTCGCACATCAGGGCGAGTTCGCAGCCGCCGCCGAGCGCAAAACCCGATACCGCGGCGATCAGCGGCGTGCGGCACCTGGCGACCGCGTCCCAGCCGGCGAACCAGTCGAGCATCAGCATTTCAGGCGCCGAGCGTTCGACCATTTCCTTGATGTCCGCCCCGGCCGCGAAGGCTTTCTCGGAGCCTGTGATGACGATGGCGCCGACGCCCTCATCCGCGTCGAGCGCCACAATCTTTTCCGCCATCGCGCGCATCACCGCGCTGTTGAGGGCGTTCAGCGCCTTCGGCCGATTGAGGCGCAAGGTGGCGACCCGGCCCGCGCGTTCTTCGACAACCACCGCGTCTTGCGTATTTTCCGACATCGAAAAAGTCCTTTGATCAAACGCGGGTCATCGCCGCCAGCCAGGGCAGGACGCCGGAAAAATCCTTGTCCGCCCCGCCTTCGCTGACGAAGCGAGCGTAAAGTTCGGCGGCGCGCCTGCCAAGCGGCGTTTCTGCTCCGACGCCTGTCGCCGCTTCCTGGCTCAGGTTCAGGTCCTTGAGCATCAAGGGCGCGGCAAAGCCGGGCGCATAATTGTTGTCCGACGGCGATTTGGGGCCGACGCCGGGCGCCGGGCAATAGGTGTTGATCGACCAGCACTGGCCGGACGAGGTGGAGACCACGTCGAACATCGCCTGCCGGTCGAGTCCGAGCTTGTCGGCCAGAGAGAAGGCTTCGCACACGCCGATCATGGAAATGCCGAGCACCATGTTGTTGCAGATTTTCGCTGCCTGGCCCGCGCCGGCGTCGCCGCAATGGACGAGGTTCTTGCCCATGGCCGAGAGGGCGGGGCGAGCCGCCTCGAAAGCATCCTCGGCGCCGCCGGCCATGAAGGTCAGGGTGGCGGCCGAAGCGCCGCCCACGCCGCCCGACACCGGGGCGTCCACCGAATTGAGCCCGGCCCTGGCCGCCGTCCCGTGCGCGGCGCGCGCGCTGGCGACATCGACCGTCGAACAGTCGATCAGCAAGGCGCCGGCTTTGGCCGCCGGGATGACCTCGTCATAGACCTTGCGCAGGATGGCGCCGCTGGGCAGCATGGTGACGACAGCGTCCGCGTCCCGGACAGCCTCCTTTATGCTCGGACGCCATGGCGACGCCCGTGGACGCGGCGGCGGCGACTGCGCCTGCGGCGGTGTCGAATCCGCGCACCAAAAAACCCGCCTTGGCCAGGTTGCCGGCCATGGGCAGGCCCATATTGCCAAGGCCGATGAAAGCGATCGTCTTCATGCTGCGTCCCCCCGCGTTTCGAATTTGAGCTCATCCGCCCCGAGCGGGCTCAACAGCGCGCTGACCCGGTTCCATTCGAGATCTTCGAGCCGGGACGGCCGCCATTGCGGCTTGCGGTCCTTGTCGATGACCGCCGCGCGTATGCCTTCGAGGAATTCCGCGCTCTCCTGGCAGCGGTAGGTGTAGCGGTATTCGAGAGCCAGGCATTCCTCGATCGAATTCGCGCAGCGGGCGCGGCGAATGGCCTCGAACGCCACCGCGACCGACAAGGGGGAATTACGGCGGATGGCCTTTGCGGTAGAGGACGCGAAGTCTGTCTCGCTCGCCTCGATGGTTTTGATGCTTGCGAGCGCGTCCGGCGTGGCGAAGAGCCTGTCGATTTCGTCGCCGCGATGCGAAAGCTCGCTCGCGGGCGGCGTCTCGCACAAGCCGTCGATGGTCTCGGGAGCGCCGGTTTTGCACAGCGCCGCAATCGCCTCGGCCTTCCTTGCGCTTGGCATGTAGCGGTCGGCGAAGCCGGCGTGAACAGCGTCGCCGGGTCCCATGCGCGAGGCGGTCGCCGCCAGATATTCGCCGCATCGTCCGGGAGCGCGCGACAGAAGGTAGGTGCCCCCGACATCGGGGATGAGGCCGATGCCGGTTTCCGGCATGGCGACCATCGAGCGCTCGGTGACGACGCGATGCGACCCGTGCGCCGAGACGCCGACGCCGCCGCCCATGACGATGCCGTCCATGAAGGCGACATAGGGCTTGGCGTAGCGATGGATTTTTGCGTTCAGCCGGTATTCGTCGGCCCAGAATTTCCGGCCGTAATCGTAATCGCCATTGCGGCCTTCACGATAAAGCTCGGCGATGTCGCCGCCGGCGCAAAACGCCTTTTCGCCCGTAGCGTCGACGACGATGACATGGACGCTCGAATCGCCGGCCCAGGCGTCGAGCGCCTTTTCGATTTCGAGCGCCATCGGCCAGGTCAGCGCGTTGAGCGCGCCGGGCCGGTTGAGCGTGATGCGTCCGGCGCGACCCTGTTTGCGGATGAGGACATCCTCGCTCACATCTCCGTTCATGGATTGCGCTCCGCCAGCAAGGCCCGCGCCGTGATCAGGCGCATGATTTCATTGGTTCCTTCGAGGATCTGATGCACGCGCAGATCGCGCACGATCTTCTCGACGCCAAAGTCCGCCAGATAGCCATAGCCGCCATGCAATTGCAGAGCGGCGTTGGCGACTTCTGAGGCGGCGTCGGTCACGAAGCATTTCGCCATGGCGCAAAACTTGGCGGCGTCCGGCGCCTTATTGTCGAGCTTCCACGCCGCCTGGCGCAAGAATGTCCTCGCGGCCTGCAGCGCGATCTCCATATCCGCCAGCTTGAATTGCAGCGCCTGGAAATGATCGAGCGTGTGGCCGAAGGCCCGGCGCTCGCCGGCGTATCGCAAGGCCTTGTCGAGCGCCGCCTGGGCGCCGCCGAGGGCGCAGGCGGCGATATTCAGCCGGCCGCCATTCAGCCCCTGCATCGCATATTTGAAGCCGTCGCCTTCGACGCCGAGAAGGTTGGCGGCGGGGACGCGGCAATCGTCGAACCGCACCTCCGCCGTTGGCTGGGCGTTCCAGCCCATCTTCTTTTCCATGGCGCCGAAGCTGAGGCCCGGAGCGCCCTTTTCCACCAGCACGGCGGAAATTCCGGCGGCGCCGGCATGGCCGGTCCTGCACATCACGATATAGAGATCGGACAGACCGGCGCCGGAAATGAACGCCTTGGAGCCGTTGAGCACAAGGTTGTCGCCGTCGCGGACCGCGCTCGTGCGCAAGGCGGCGGCGTCGGAGCCGGAGCCCGGCTCCGTCAGGCAATAGGAGGCGATGGCCTCCATGGCGGCGAGTTTCGCAACCCAGGCGGCGCGCAGGTCTTCGCCGCCGAAAGCGTCGATCATCCAGGCGCACATGTTGTGGATCGACAAAAAGGCCGCGACCGACGGGCAGCCCATGCCAAGGCCCTCGAAGATCAACGCCGCGTCGAGGCGGCCGAGACCCGACCCGCCATGGTCTTCACGCGCGTAGATCGCGGCGAGGCCAAGGCCTGCTGCCTCGCGCAAGACATCGACCGGCAGTTTCTTGTTTTCGTCCCAAAGCCCGGCGCCGGGCGCAAGGCGTTCGGTTCCGAACGCCTTGGCCATGTCGAAAATCGCCGACTGCTCTTCGCTCAAGCCAAAATCCAGCATTGTTTTTCTCTAATGCGTCGGGATGACGAAACTGGCGCCTTCCTTCGTGCCCGACGGCCAGCGCGACGTCACCGTCTTGGTTCGCGTATAAAAACGGAAAGCGTCGGGGCCGAACTGGTTCAGGTCGCCAAAGCCCGAGCGCTTCCAGCCGCCGAACGTGTAATAGGCGAGCGGCACCGGGATCGGCACGTTGATTCCCACCATGCCGACATTGATCCGCGAAGCGAAATCACGGGCCGTGTCGCCGTCTCGCGTGAAGATGGCGACGCCGTTGCCGTATTCGTGCTTCATCGGCAGTTCCAGCGCTTGTTCGTAATTGTCGGCCCGCACCACCGACAGCACGGGACCGAAGATTTCGGTCTTGTAGATGTCCATTTCCGGCTTCACGTGGTCGAACAGGCAGGGGCCGACGAAGAAGCCGTCCTCATAGCCTTGCAAGGACAGGCCGCGTCCGTCGACAACGAGCTTGGCCCCCTCGGCGACGCCCTTGTCGATGAGGCCCAGCACGCGCCGCTTGGCTTCAGAGGTGACGAGCGGACCGAAATCCATGTCGCCGCCGTTGTAGGGACCGACCTTCAGCGCCTCGACGCGGGGGATCAGCTTTTCCACCAGCCGGTCGGCGGTTTCGCGCCCGATCGGCACGGCGACGGAAATGGCCATGCAGCGCTCGCCCGCCGCGCCATAGCCGGCGCCGATGAGCGCGTCGACCGCCTGGTCCATGTCGGCGTCGGGCGCGATCAGCATATGGTTCTTGGCGCCGCCAAAAGCCTGCACGCGCTTACCATTGCCGCAACCTCGTGTGTAAATGTATTCGCCGATCGCGGTCGAGCCGACGAAGCCGATCGCCGCGATATCGGGATCGTCGAGGATGGCGTCGACCGCCTCCTTGTCGCCGTTGACCACGTTGAGCACGCCGTCGGGCAGGCCCGCCTCCTGCATCAGTTCCGCCAGCATCAGCGGCACGGAGGGGGCGCGTTCCGACGGCTTGAGGATGAAGGCGTTCCCGGCCGTGATCGCCGGGCAGAATTTCCACATGGGGATCATCGCCGGGAAGTTGAACGGCGTGACGCCCGCGACGACGCCGAGCGGCTGGCGCATGGAATAGAGGTCGATGCCGGGACCGGCGCCGTCGCTGAATTCGCCTTTCAGCATGTTTGGCGCGCCGATACAGAATTCCGCCACTTCGAGACCGCGGATGACGTCGCCCTTGGCGTCGGGAAGGGTCTTGCCATGTTCACGCGAAAGCGCCTCGGCCAGCTTGTCCATGTCACGGTGCAGCAGTCCGACGAAAGCCATCATCACGCGGGCCCGGCGCTGGGGGTTCACCGCCGCCCACGCCGGTTGCGCCGCCTTGGCGTTCTCGACCGCCGCGCGGACTTCGGCCTTGCTGGCGAGCGCAAGCTGCTTTTCGACCTTGCCGGTCGCCGGATTGAAGACATCGGCAAAGCGGCCGGATGCGCCCGCGACGCGTTTGCCGCCGACAAAATGACCCATTTCCATCGCGCTCTCCCTTTTGCCGGGCCGTTGAGGCCCCTTATTGCGCTCTGCCCGCGCTTGCTTGTCCCGCTTGTTAGTTATGGCGTAAAAATGCAGCCATCAAGGGATAAAAATGCATTATATGAATGCAAAAATGCATCATTATCCGGGGCCGGAGGTCCGTCTTGCTGTCGTCGTTGAACTGGAACGATTTAAAATATTTCCTGGCTCTGGCGCGGCGGGGCCGGCTTCGTCTCGCCTGTTCGGACCTCGGCGTCGACCAGGCGACGGTCGGCCGCAGGATAGCGGCTCTCGAGGAGGCGCTTGGAAGCCCTCTGTTCGACAGGAGCACCAAAGGCTATGAGCTGACCGAGATCGGATCGCGGCTGTTGCCGCTCGCCGAACAGATCGAGAGCCAGTTCATCGTCGCCCAGGCGGAAAGCCAGTCGCCCGAAGCCTTGTTGACCGGAGCGGTGCGCGTCGGGGCGCCGGTCGCCGCCAGCGCCTACCTGATCGCCGAGGCTGCTTCCGATCTTATCCGCCGCCATCCGCGCCTGGAAATCGAGATCGTGGCCGTGCCGCGCACGTTCAACCTGACGGTGCGTGAAGCCGATCTCGCCATCGCGGTGTCGCGGCCCGACCGCGGCCGGGTGGTGTCGCGCAAGGTCGCCGATTACAGCCTGAAGCTTTACGCGCATGAAGAATACCTCGCCTCCCGCGCTTCGATCGACACGCTGAACGATCTGCGGCGCGCGCATGGCGTCGGCTATATTTCCGACCTGATCTTCGACAAGGAGCTCGACTACGTTCCTTCGGTGGACCCCAAGCTGCATCCGCGCCTGACGAGTTCGAACCTCATCGTCCAGCTGCAATTCGTGCTGGCCGGAGCCGGCGTCTGCATCCTGCCGGAATTCGTCGCCCGGCGCCACGTCTGCCTGAAGCCCGTGCTCGCTGATAAAGTCGCTCTCACCCGCTCCTATTGGCTGGTCATCCATGAAGACGTGGCCAAGACCGAACGCGTCCGCCTCGTGGCCGAGAGCTTTGCGGAGGCGATCAAGCTGGGCGTCGACGTCTGACGCTTCGCAGCGTTTTGCGCGATTTATTGCAAATGCGCGACGCGATGTCGCATCGCGACGCGCAGCGTGGACGAAACTTTTTCCGCAGCGCGGCATTCTAGCGGTAGCCGTAGTTCGCCGCAGCGGGGCGCCTTCGATGAGCATCCTGTCGAGCCTGCTTCCTCCTGCGACGCTCGGAGCCCTCGATCCGCAGGGGCCGGTCGCCGCGGGCGAGCTGATGATCATGGAAAACGCCACCGTGGTCATGCTTGCGGTGATCGTGCCGGTCATCGTGCTGACGCTCGCCTTCGCCTGGCATTTCCGGGAGGGCAACACCAAGGCCGCCTACCGGCCGGACTGGCATTATTCCGGCGCAATCGAATTCGTCGTCTGGGCCATTCCGGCGATGATCGTGCTTTTCCTCGGCGGCGTCGCCTGGATCGGCGCGCATGACCTCGATCCGCGCAAGCCGCTCGCCAGCCAGGCCAAGCCCCTGCGCGTCGACGTCGTGTCGATGGACTGGAAATGGCTGTTCATCTACCCCGATCTCGGCGTCGCCACGGTCAACAGGCTGGTGGCGCCGACCGGGACGCCGATCGTCTTCACGCTGACATCGGCCACGGTGATGAACTCGTTCCTGGTCCCGAACCTCGGCGGCCAGATCTATGCCATGAACGGCATGGCGACGCACATCAGCCTGCTCGCCGACAATCCCGGCGTCTATCCCGGCCTCTCCGCCAACATCAGCGGCGACGGCTTTTCCGACATGCGCTTTGAAGTCGACGCCGTCGATCAAAACCACTTCCAGGCCTGGACCGACGAGGCGCGCAAATCGACGGACAAGCTCGACGACCAGAGTTATGCGAGCCTGAACCGGCCGGGCGTCATCGAGCATCCCGTCACTTATGGCGCGGTCGCGCCGCACCTGTTCGACAGGATCGTGCGGAACCAGGTTCCGCCGCCGGGAGCGGACTTGCCGAAGCAATCCGCGCTCGATCCGCCGGGCCATGCCTGCCTCGCGGCGGCGAAATCCTGCAAACCGGACAACTGACATGCTCGGAAAACTGACATGCTTGGAAAACTGACTTGGTCCGCGCTCCCGCTGGGACAGCCAATTCCGCTGGCGGCCGGAGCGTTCGTCGTCCTCGTCATGTTCGGCTTTGTCGCGCTGGCGACGGTGAAGGGCTGGTGGCCTTATCTGTGGCGCGAATGGATCACCAGCGTCGACCACAAGCGGATCGGCGCCATGTATGTGCTGCTGGCGCTCGTCATGCTGCTGCGCGGCTTTGTCGACGCGCTGATGATGCGCACGCAGCAGGCGCTCGCCGCCAACAACGCGCCCGGCTATCTGCCGCCGGAACATTACAACCAGATCTTCACGGCGCATGGGACGATCATGATCTTCTTCGTCGCCATGCCCTTGATGGTCGGGATGATGAACATCGTCATGCCGTTGCAGCTCGGCATCCGCGACGTCGCCTTTCCCGTGCTCAATTCGACCAGCTTCTGGCTGACCGCGAGCGGCGCGCTGCTCGTCAACATGTCGCTCGTCGTCGGCAATTTCGCCCGCACCGGCTGGCTCGCCTATCCGCCCTTGTCCGAGTTGCGCTTTTCGCCCGACGAGGGCGTCGATTATTACCTGTGGTCCCTGCAGATCGCCGGCGTCGGCTCGCTGCTATCGGGCGTCAATCTCACGACGACGATCCTCAAGGTGCGGGCGGTGGGCATGACCTATGCCCGCATGCCGATCTTCTGCTGGACCGCGCTCTCCTCGAACATGCTGATCATCGCGGCCTTTCCGATCCTGACCGCGACTTTCGCCATGCTGCAGCTCGATCGCTACCTCGGCTTCCACTTCTTCACCAATGACGGCGGCGGCAACGCCATGTTCTACGTGAACCTGATCTGGGCCTGGGGCCACCCGGAAGTCTATATCCTCATCCTGCCGGCCTTCGGGGTCTATTCCGAAATCGTCGCGACCTTCTCCAGCAAGGCGCTGTTCGGCCGCCGCTCGATGATCGCGGCGACGCTCGGCATCACCGTCATCTCGTTCATGGTGTGGCTGCATCACTTCTTCACCATGGGCGCCGGCGCCGACGTCAACGCCTTCTTCGGCATCGCCACCATGATCATCGCCGTGCCGACCGGCGTGAAAGTGTTCAACTGGCTGTTCACCATCTACGGCGGCCGCGTGCGCTTTACGGCGGCGATGCACTGGACGATCGGCTTCATGGTCACCTTCGCCATCGGCGGCCTGACCGGGGTGCTGCTCGCCATTCCGCCGGTCGATTTCCTGGTGCACAACAGCCTGTTCCTGGTGGCGCATTTCCATAACGTGCTGATCGGCGGCATGCTGTTCGGCGCTTTCGCGGCCTACATGTTCTGGTTTCCCAAGGTGTTCGGCTTCACGCTCGACGAGAGGCTCGGCAAGGCCAGCTTCTGGTGCTGGTTCACAGGCTTCTATCTCGCCTTCATGCCGCTTTACGTGCTGGGCCTGTTCGGCGCGACCCGCCGCCTGCAGCATTACGCCGATCCGCGCTGGCTGCCGCTCAATCTCGTCGCGCTTGCCGGGGCATTGCTGATCCTCGCCGGCATCAGCCTGCTGATCGCGCAACTCGTCGTCAGCATCCGCACGCGCGAACGGCGGCGCGACCTCAGCGGCGATCCGTGGAACGGGCGCACGCTCGAATGGGCGACGCCCTCGCCGCCGCCGCCGTGGAATTTTTCCCGCGCGCCGCGCGTCGACGCCGCCGACGCCTTCTGGGTCGCCAAACGCAGGCAGGGCGGCAATGGACAAGAGGCAGGAACGCCTGCGGAAGGGACGCCGCAAGGCGGGCGTCGCGCCGGCATGCTGAAGCCCGACGCCTACGCCGATATCGAAATGCCGCGCAATTCCCCGCTGGGCGTCGTGATCGCCTTTTTCGCCTTCATTCTCGGTTTCGCCATGGTCTGGCATATCTGGTGGGCGGCGGCTTGCGGGTTGGCCGGCGTGCTTGCCGCGGTGCTGGTCCACGCCTGGCGCACCGATGTCGAAATGACCATTCCTGCGGAACAGGCCGCGCGCTTCGACCGCGAACGCGACGATGCGTGGCCCGTCATCACGGAGGCGGCGCAATGAGCGTTGCCGGGGTCGATTTCGACGGACTGGACGCGAGCCGGGAGACTGGAGACATTTCTGTCGAGCGCCCCGATGCGAAGGCGGTGATCGCAGGCTTTGGCTTCTGGCTGTTCCTGCTGAGCGACATCGTGGTGTTCGGCGCGCTGTTCGCCGCCTTTTCCGTGCTGTCGCATGCGACGGCCGGCGGTCCCCGGGGCGCGCAGATCTTCGACCTGCGCCATGTCGGCCTCGAGACCGCTGCGCTTCTGACCTCGAGCCTGACCTGCGGCCTGTGCTCGCTCGCCGGCGATATCGGCCGCCCGCGGCAGTTCTATCTCTTCGCGGTGCTGACGCTGGCGCTCGGCGCGCTTTTCCTTGGCCTCGAAATCTCGGAATTTTCCCGCATGGTGGCGCGCGGCGACGGCCCGACGCGCAGCGCCTTCCTCTCGGCCTTCTTCACGCTTGTCGGCACGCACGGCCTGCATGTCACCTCGGGCATGCTCTGGCTCGTCGTGATGATGGCGCAGGTGGCGACGCTCGGCTTCCGCCCGATGGTGCTGCGGCGCCTGCGCGCCTTCGCCTTCTTCTGGCATGCGCTCGACATTGTCTGGATCGGCGTGTTCACCATCGTTTATCTCGGAGCCTTCTCATGACTGAAGCGCGAGACCAATTCGCCAAAAACCCCGACGGCGATTTCGACATCGCCCCCGACGCGCAGCGCGCCCCCGATGTCGTGCGCTCATACCTGTCGGGCTTCTTCATCGCGGCCCTGCTGACAGCTGCGAGCTTCTGGAGCGTCATGACGCACTCGATTTGGCCCGCCGGCCTGCCCGTGCTGCTTGCGGCGCTGGCCATATCGCAGATGGGCGTGCACCTGGTCTTCTTCTTCCACATCTCCTCCAGCCCGGATCGCGTGAATTCCTTTCTCGCGCTGGCCTTCGGCGTTTTCGTGGTCGGCCTGATCGTGTTCGGCTCGATGATCATCATGGCCAATCTCAACGCCAACATGAGCATCCACGCAACGAACGGGCAAATGATCGGCCCGCAGACGCAGCGCTGACGCTTGCGGGGTCGGATCACCGAAATGCATGGCGCGGCTTCAACAATGCGCGCCGCGACACCATATCGGCAGCGTCCGAGCGCGTCGGGCGGGCATGCAACCGGACAGGGCGCCTTTGCTTCATTCAGACAGTTTCCAGCCAATTCTGGCGCAGGACGAGCCAAGGCGCGACTGGCGAAAGCTTTTTCATCCCGCCGTGGCGGGCTGGTTCAGCGAGCGTTTTGTCGCGCCCACTCCCGCGCAGACCGAGGCCTGGGAGGCGATAAAGGCCGGCAAGCACACGCTGATCGCCGCCCCCACTGGCTCGGGCAAGACGCTGGCCGCTTTTCTGGCGGCGATCGACGATCTCGTTCGCCAGGGCGTCGAGGGCCGCCTGACCGACGAGACGCAGATCGTCTATGTCTCGCCGCTCAAGGCGCTGTCCAATGACATCCACCGCAATCTGGAGGCTCCGCTCGAGGGAATAACCGAGAAGCTGCGGCTTGGCGGCTGGCCCGACGCCGCCATCCGGACATGGGTCAGGACCGGCGACACACCGGCGTCCGAGCGTGAAAAAATGCGCCGGCGCCCGCCGCATATCGTCGTGACGACGCCGGAATCGCTTTACGTCCTGCTCGGCTCGGAATCGGGCCGCAAGATGCTGGCGAGCACGCGCACGGTGATCGTCGACGAAATCCATGCGGTGGCGCCAAACAAGCGAGGCTCGCACTTGAGTCTTTCGCTCGAGCGCCTGTCGGCCCTGTGCGGCGACGGACTGCTGCGCATCGGCCTGTCCGCGACGCAAAATCCGATCGGCGCCGTCGCGCATTTCCTCGTCGGCGCGGGCGCGGACGGCGAGGCGCCGCAAGCGACGATCATCGACAGCGGCCACCAGCGCCTGCGCGATCTCGGCGTCGAAGTTCCGGACTCGCCGCTCGAGGCGGTGATGTCGGGCGAAGTCTGGCGCGAGGTCTATGACCGGCTGGCCCGCCTGATCGAGGCGCAGCGCACGACCCTCGTCTTCGTCAACACCAGGCGCATGGCCGAACGCATCGCGCGGGAACTGTCGCAACGGCTGAATGAGGACGCCGTGACGGCGCATCACGGCAGCATGGCGAAGGACAAGCGTCTTGCCGCCGAGCAGAGGCTCAAGCGCGGCGAGTTGCGGGCGCTGGTCGCCACCGCTTCGCTGGAGCTGGGCATCGATATCGGCGAGGTCGATCTGGTCTGCCAGCTGGGCTCCCCGCGTTCGATCTCGGCTTTCCTGCAGCGGGTCGGACGCTCCGGCCACGCCATCGACGGCACGCCGAAGGGGCGGCTGTTTCCGCTGTCGCGCGACGACCTTGTCGAATGCGCAGGCCTGCTTGACAGCGTGCGGCGCGGCGAACTCGATCGCCTGGCGATGCCCGACCAGCCGTTGGACGTGCTCGCCCAGCAGATCGTGGCTGAAGTTTCGGCGCAGGATTGGCCGGAAGATGCGCTCTACGATCTGCTGCGCCGCGCCTGGCCTTTCCGTTTGCTGCCGCGAAAAAATTTCGACGCGGTCGTCCGCATGCTGGGCGAAGGATTTTCAACCCGCCACGGCCGGCGCGGAGCGCTGGTCCATCGCGACGCGGTCAACAAGATCCTGCGCGCCCGGCGCGGCGCGCGCACGACCGCCCTGACATCAGGCGGGACGATCCCCGACACGGCCGATTACCAGGTGGTGCTCGAGCCGGAAAACCACGTCATCGGCACGGTCAACGAGGACTTCGCCGTCGAGAGCATGCAGGGCGACGTGTTCCAGCTCGGCAACGCCTCCTACCGCATCCAGCGCGTCGAGCGGGGGACCGTCCGGGTCGAGGACGCGCATGGCCAGCCGCCGAGCATTCCGTTCTGGATCGGCGAGGCGCCGGGACGAACGGATGCGCTCTCCGCCTCGGTTTCGCGTCTGCGCGCCGAGGTCGAGGCGCGTCTGCGCTGCGATCCCTCGGGCGAAGAGGCCTTGCGCGCGCTGGAAGAGCTCGGCCTCGGCCCGGCCGCCGCCTTGCAGCTGCGCGACTATCTCGCCTCGGCCTTCGCGGCCCTTGGCAAGCTGCCCACCCAGGACGCCGTCGTCTTCGAGCGTTTCTTCGACGAGGCGGGCGGCATGCAGCTCGTCATCCACTCGCCGTTCGGCAGCCGCATCAACCGCGGCTGGGGCCTGGCCCTGCGCAAGCGCTTCTGCCGCAAATTCAATTTCGAATTGCAGGCGGCGGCGACCGAGGACACGATCATCCTGTCGCTCACCACCGCGCATAGTTTCGAACTCGCCGACGTCGCGCGCTATCTCAACGCGAAAAGCGTGCGCGACGTGCTGATCCAGGCGATGCTGACCGCGCCGATGTTCACGACGCGCTGGCGCTGGGTCGCCGGCGTGGCGCTCGCCTTGCCGAGGTTTCGGGCCGGCAAAAAGGTTCCGCCGCAAATCATGCGCATGCAGGCCGAGGATCTGATGGCGGCGGTGTTCCCCGACCAGGTGGCCTGCGCCGAGAATCTCGTCGGCGAGCGTGAGGCGCCGATCATCCGCTGACCAACCAGGCGATCGACGATTGCCTGCACGAGGCGATGGATATTGACGGGCTGGAGCGGCTGCTGGCGCGCGTCGAAGCGGGCGAAATCGAGATTGTCGCCCGTGATCTCACCCAGCCGTCGCCGCTGGCGCTCGAGGCCCTGTCGGCGCGCCCCTACGCCTTCCTCGACGACGCGCCGCTGGAAGAACGGCGGACGCAGGCGGTTCTGGCGCGGCGCTGGCAGGATCCGCAAAGCGCCTCCGAACTCGGACGCCTCGACATCGAGGCGATTGAAAAATCCGCGCCGAAGCTTGGCCGGACCCGGCCAACGCCGAGGAATTGCACGACGCGTTGTTATGGCTCGGCTGGCTGACCGAAAAGGAGGCGCAGGCGACGCCCGAGTGGACAGGCTGGCTCGACGCGCTGGCCCGCGACAAGCGCGTCGCCCGCTTGCGGATACAGCGGTCGGCCCTTTGGATCCCCGCCGAGCGAGCGGCGCATTTTGTCGCCGTCTGGCCGCAGGCGCGGCTGCAGCCTCCGGTCGTCCAGCCGACCGAGGCCGAAACGATTTGGACGCAGGAGCAGGCGCTGGTCGAAATCTTGCGTGGCCGGCTCGAGGGGCTTGGCCCGGTCACAGCGACGGCGCTCGCGGCGGGGCTGGGACTCGAGCCTCTGACAATCGGCGCGGCTCTGGCGGCGCTGGAAGTCGAGGGGACCATCCTGCGCGGACGCTTCCTGCCCGGCGTCAATGACGAGCAATGGTGCGACCGGCGCCTGCTCGCCCGCATCCACCACGCGACGATCAGGCGCCTGCGCTCGGAAATCGAGCCTGTCGCCGCGCGCGATTTCCTGCGCTTCCTGTTCGCGTGGCAGCATGTGTCCGAGGACACGCAACTGGAGGGTCCGGCGGCGCTGCCGGCGGCGCTCGCGGTTCTCGACGGTTTCGAGGCGCCGGCCCGCGCCTGGGAGACGGAAATCCTGCCGGCGCGCATCAAGGCCTACCAGCCGTCCTGGCTCGACGCCCAGTGCCTCGCCGGCCGGACGATTTGGGCGCGGCTTGCGCCGCCGTCCGGCGCAAAGGAGCTTCACGCTGGGCGCGCTCGCCCAGCCGGGTCGATCCGCTCGACGCCGATCGCGCTGCTGGATCGGCGCGACGCGCAGGCCTGGATGGCGTTCGCTTCAAGGATCGATGCGCCCCAACCGAGTCCGCGTGGAAAAATCGTGCTGGAGCAACTGGCCGGGCAGGGCGCGCTGTTTTTCGACGAACTTGCGGCCTCGGCGCGCCTGTTGCGCTCGCAGGTTGAAGAGGCGCTGAGCGAATTGGTGGCGTTGGGGCTGGTGACGTCGGACAGTTTCGGCGGATTGCGCGCGCTGCTGACGCCGTCGGCCCAGCGAAAGCCGATCAACGGCGCAAAGCGGCGCGGCCGGGTGCTGGCCTTCGACATGGAAAGCGGCGGGCGCTGGGCGCTGGTTCGACGCGCCCCGGCAGGCCAGATTGAGGTTCACGGCCAGATCGAGGAGCAGGGCGCGATCGAGACCGTCGCGCGCGCCCTGTTGCGCCGCTATGGCGTGGTGTTTTTCCGCATGCTGGCGCGCGAGAGCGGATTTCTGCCGCCCTGGCGCGACCTGCTGCGCGTCTATCGTCGCCTCGAAGCGCGTGGAGAAATTCGCGGCGGCCGTTTCGTCGCCGGTTTTTCGGGCGAGCAATTCGCGTTGCCCGAGGCGATCGGCCTGCTGCGGCAGATCCGCCGGAAACCCGCCGCCGATGAATGGATATCGCTGTCGGGCGCCGATCCGCTCAATCTTGTCGGCGTTCTGACCCCCGGGGAAAGGCTGGCGGCGCTGACCGGCAACCGGATCGTCTTTCGCGACGGACTGCCCGTCGCGGCGCTTTCAGGCGGAAGGTTGCAGTTTTTCGCCCCGCTCGGCGGCGCCAGCCGGGCGGAGGCGGAGAGAAGGCTCATTCGCTCGGCCGCGCGAGGCGTGCTCGTTCCTTTCGCCTGACGATGACGCCATCACATCATCACGCCTTGCCGGAGGAACCGATGCGGCGCGGCAATGTTAAGCGCCCTGAATGTGGGCGAGGGGCATGCGGATGACGGGGTGGGTGCGGTTGCTGATGGCGGCGGCGTTATGGGCTTTTTCCGCCCTCTCGCCTCAAGACGCCATTGCCCAGGACAATTCGGTCCTGACCTACCATGGCGCCGGCAGCCGGAGCGGCCTGTTTGTCACGCCGGGGCTTTCATTCGACAAGGCGAGGTCCGCGCGCCTTGACCGCGCCTTTGACGCCCATGTCGCAGGACATCTCTATGCCCAGCCGCTCTACTGGCATGCTTTGGAGTCGACTGCGGCGATGCTGCTTGTCGCCACGGAGGACGACGTCGTCCAGGCCTTCGATGCGAAAAGCGGCAAGGAATTGTGGCGACGCGCGATTGGGCGGCCGGTCGCCGGTTCGTCCTTGCCATGCGGAAACGTCGATCCACTCGGGATCACCGGCACGCCGGTGATCGACCCCGCGACGCAGGCGATCTATTTCGACGCGGCGGTCGAGCGCGCGAACGGTCCTCGCCATGAGATATACGGGCTTTCGTTGACGGACGGCGCCGTCCTGCCCGGCTGGCCGGTCGATGTCGCCGAAGCCTTGGAGAAAAGCGGCAAACATTTTGATCCGCGCGTCCAGAACCAGCGCGCGGCCCTCAGCCTTCTCGGCGACACCGTCTATGTGGCGTTTGGCGGACATTTCGGCGATTGCGGCGATTACCATGGCTGGGTGGTCGGGTTGCCGGTTCGCGCTCCGGGCAAGCCTGTCAGTTTTGAAACGCGCGCGCGGGGTGGCGGCGTCTGGGCTCCGGGCGGAATGAGCGCCGTCGGACATGATCTCTATTTCGCGACCGGCAACACTTTCGGCGCCGCAACCTGGAGCGATGGCGAAGCTTTGTTCCGCGTCGGCGCCGACTTGCGCCGCGGCGACGCCAAAAAGGATTATTTTGTCCCGTCGGACTGGAAAGCGCTCGACGCCGACGATCTCGACCTCGGAGGCGCCAATCCGCTTCCGCTCGACATTTCCGGCGCTGGCGGCGGGCGCCCCTGATGTTGGCGCTGGGCAAGGATGGCAAGGCCTATCTTCTCGATCAAGACAGACTCGGCGGCGTCGGCGGCCAATTGCTCGCCGAAACAATATCCCGATCGCGGATCATCACCTCACCGGCCGCCTTTCCTGTGGGCAAGGATGTCTTCGTCGCGGTGCAGACGCCGGGAGCGCATTGTCCGGAACCAAACTCAGGTGAAGGATTGCTGGTCCTCAAGATCACCGGAAGCCAGCAACCGACAATGACGACAGCCTGGTGCGGCGCCGTCCGCGGCCGCGGCTCGGCAATTGCGACCACCACGGACGGGCGTTCCAATCCGATCGTCTGGGCGCTTGGCGCGGAGGGCGACAACCGGCTGCACGCGTTTCGCGGCGATACGGGGGAACCGATCTTCACCAGTGAACCCTTGCGTGGACTACGACACTTGCAAACGCTGATCGCGACGCCGGACCGCCTCTATGTCGGCGCCGATGGACGCGTTTACGCATTTGATTTCTAATTCGCGCGAACGCGTCCGACCGGCTCCCGACGCCATGGGCGAAGGCGACAAAACTGGAGAAATCGCATGAAAATCGGATTTATCGGGCTTGGCCAGATGGGAAGCGCCATCGCTCATAATCTCGTCAAGGCGGGGCACGAGGTTGCTGTCTGGAACCGCAATCCCGCCAAGATCGCGCCGCTCGTGGCGGCCGGGGCGCGCAAGGCCGAAACGCCTCGAGAAGCCGCCGGCGGCGCGATCGTCTTCACCATGCTGGCCAACGACGAGGCGGTCGAACGCGTGGTGTTTGGCGCCGACGGCGTCCTGGCGTCCACGGCGCGGCCGATCCATGTGTCGTTGAGCACGATCGGCGTCGCGCTCGCCGAGCGCCTGACCAAAGCGCATGCCGAGTTGGGCGGCGCTTACATTTCAGCGCCCGTGTTCGGCCGGCCGAGCGCCGCCGAGGCGGCGAAGCTTTTCGTGGTCGCGGCGGGCTCCGCCGACGCATTGGCCAAATGCGCGCCGCTGTTCGAGGCGGTCGGCCAGCGCACCTTCAACGTCGGCGAAACGCCCAAGGCCGCGAATGCGATCAAGCTATGCGGCAATTACATGATCATGGCCGCCATCGAGTCACTGGGCGAAGCCATGACCCTCGCCGCGAAGACCGGCGTGGACAAGGCCGTGCTGCTCGATGTCCTGACCAGCACGTTGTTCAATGCGCCGATATTCAAGACCTACGGCGCTATCCTGCTCGGCGAGAAATTCGAACCGGCTGGATTTGCGGCTCCCCTCGGCCTCAAGGACATGAACCTGGTCGATGCGGCGGCGCTGGACGCCAGGGTTTCGATGCCAATTCTCGGCGTCCTGCGCGGACAGCTCGTGACCACGATCGCCAGGCATGGCGAGGGCGTCGATTGGTCGGCCATCGCCAAGGTCGTTGAGGAAAACAGCGGACGATGACGCGGCGGACGAAGCCGGCGATGTCGCGCGGAAAAGCGTCCGCACATTGACGATCGCAAACCGCGGCGGCAATCTGTAGATTGCCCGCATGGAGAAAATCGGATTTCTCTGTTTGACGGGCGCTGACGAGGCGGGTCGGTCCGTCTGGCTTGAAAGGAGCCCAGGATGAGCGTCGCCTTCACCAAGGAAGACAGTGCGGAAACGGCGTCGGAGACTTTGCTGCCTGACCGCCCGGTTTCGCCTCATCCGAACCTTGTTACGGCAACGGGATTGAAGGCTCTTGAATTGCAACTCGAACAGGCTCGCGAGGCGTACGAGACGGCGCAGAAAATCGAGGACCTGAATGAACGACGGCGGCAGGCGGCAATTCCCTTGCGCAATATGCGCTACTTTGTGGCGAGAGTTCGGACCGCTCAGGTCATCGCCGATCCCGTGTCAACCGAAACCGTCGCCTTTGGCGGCACGGTGACGTTTAGACGCGAGGATGGGCGCGTGCAGACATACCGCATCGTCGGTGAGGACGAAGCGGACCCCAAGTCCGGCTCCATTTCCTTCGTATCCCCAGTGGCGCGGCTTCTGATGAGCAAGGCTGTTGGCGATGAAGCCGGCGCATCCGGTCAAGAGCTTGAGATCATTTCGATCTCCTAGCATGCCTGGTCGCGCGTTTCTCCTAAGGTCGCGAGAACTGGAAGGACGCAAATGGCGACCGCCGCAATCATCGCTCCGGGGATCAAGAGACAGCCAGTCCTCTCGATGAGGTATTGTGAGAGAAAGGGCGTGAAACCACCGAAAATTGCGGTCGCCAGCGTCGATCCGAGCGCCAGCCCGCTGAGGCGCCCCTCGCCAGGCAGCAACTCGGCGCTCGTCACGGCGCCGACTGCGCTGACCCCGCCGCCCAGAGCCGCCAGGATCAACGCGCCTGCCAGTATTTGCGCAGCCGACCCGCTGGCCATGAGCGCGAACATCGATATGGGCAAGACGGCCGCGCCGCCGCACAGGATGATCAGGACCGGCTTGCGCCCCAGGGCATCGGCCGCCGCGCCTGCAAATGGCGTGACGAGGACGACCGCGCAGGCGGCGATCGTCGAAATCCAGAGCGCATCGCCCTCATGCATCGAGTGCGCCGCCAGCAAAAACGCCGGGACATAGGTGATGCCGACGTAATAGGTCACCGACCCCAAAGCTGAAATCGCAAAGCCTCGGATGATCGCCGCACGGTAATCGCGCAATGCGAGCCGGAGCGGAGAAGCCGGCACGACGCCCCGGGCTCGCTGATTCGTGAAGACCGGCGATTCCTGCATCGCCGAGCGAAGGATCCATACCGCGCCCGCAAGCGCGGCGCCGACAAAAAAAGGGATCCTCCACCCCCATGACGCCAGCTCCGCGCTGCTCATCGACGCCGCGGTGACCGCGCAGACGCTCGCCGCCATCAATCCGCCGACTTCGCTGGCCGCGGCGGCCAGGGACGCGATGAGGCCCCGACGATGTCGCGGCGCTCCCTCCAGAAGATAGACCACGACACCCGCGTACTCGCCTCCCACCGAGAACGCCATGACGCAGCGAAGCAGGACCAGAAGCCAGCCGGCGGCCGGGCCTATCTCGGCTCGCGTGGGCAACAGGGCCATGGCGAGCATGGCGGCGGTGATCAGGAACATGGAAATCAGCATCGTGCGGCGCCGCCCATAGCGGTCGCCGATGTGCCCGAACACAACCGCGCCGACAGGCCGCATGGCATAGGCAAGGGCAAAGCCGCCGAGCGCAACCAGCGTCGAGGCGTCGCCGTTCTCGAAGAAGACCCTCGACAACACCGTGATCATGTAGAGATAGAGCGTGAAATCGTACCATTCGACAATTGTCGAGAAGGCGGCAATCGCCATCGAGGTTGGCGAGACGGTTTCCGGCGTGCCGGCGCTCTCGCTTGCGACGCGCCGCGATTCACGAACAGCCACTTCCAAGCAAAGCCTCGGCAAATATTTGCAAGGGAACGCGGAAAGGGCCGTTTGGTTGCGGTTCGCTGGCCAGAAAGCCAGCCTCAAGCTCGCCATCGAAGCGCTCGACCAGGCGTTGGAAGCGCGCAATCCCGCGGGAGGTTCGCCTCGTAGCCGAATATTGGCGGCGCGGCGACGGGGAACAGCGAATGATAATTTTCCCTGGCAAGCGTGAACGCAACCTGTTGTCCAGGCGTTTGAAAGATGCTCTCTGGCATATTGGAGTTTGTTCCGATGGCTGAGAAGTCCGGCTCGGCCCATGAATCCGCCGTCCCTCCCGACAGCCTGCATGTCTGCGCGCTTTTACCCGAGGTCGAAACCGCGTTGTCGACGCTGCGATGCGCTGTCGCCGCCAGCAAAGGCTTTGCGGCGGATATCTGCGCCGTACACGTCGGTTTTGACCCAAAACACACCTTCGTCGACGCCGAAGAGCAGGACGTCCAGCAGTTGCGGGACATTTACGAAGGCGCGCCGGAAGTCCGGACCGCCCGCATCAAGGCGATTGTCGACGCCTTCCAGATTTCGTCGCCGGACGCGCCGCACATCGATTGGCGCAATGACGAGGGAGACATCGCCGCCAATGTCGTGTTCGAAGCCTATGTGGCGAGCCTCGTCGTCATCGGCCGCCCCGTTCACATGGACGCAGCCGACGCCTTCCACAGCGTGCTGTTCGGCGCGCACCGCCTTGTGCTTTTGGCGCCTCGCGATGTCGGCGGCGCGGAAAGAACGATAGGGCGGCGTATCGTCGTCGGCTGGAAGCCTGGAAAGGCGGCGGAGCAAACGGTGAAGGCCGCGCTGCCCTGGTTGAGGAAAGCGGAAAAAGTCAGCGTCGTCTGGACGGCAAAGGCGGGCGCCGAACCCTATGATCAAAGCGCGCGCGCCTTTTTCGCGAAAACCGGGATCGAAGCCAATATCATCCGCCTTGAACCGGGTCGCCAAAGCGTGGGCTTGCAATTGCTCGACGAAACGAAGCGCCTCGGCGGCGACTGCCTGTTGATCGGAGCCTTCCGGCGCAGCGCTCTATGGGAAACCCTGCTTGGCGGCGTCACTCATGACGTTCTCAACCACGCGGAACTCCCGGTCTTTCTGATGCGGGCCAAATGAAGGTCTGACGCTGGGTTCCATTTTGTCCCATTCCTTCGGGTTAAAACAGCGTCAATCCCAGCACGAGCACGAGCAGGAAGCCGATCAGGCCGATGTAAAAGTTCAAGCTTCCCGACTGGAGCAATCGAAGTTTGCCGGAAACGGCGCGCACGGCGCGCACCGAGGGCTCGAACAGGTGGGGACCAAAAATCGGCGCCACGTCGTGTTCGAAACTGAGTTTCTTCACGAAATAGCCGCCGGCGTCGGCATCCCGCTCGGTGATCGCCGTCGGGCGATAGACGAAACTGTAGAATGTGCGCATGGCGTTCGAGAAAGTCAGGGCGGTCGTCGCGGCCCGCGCCGGATCGTGCGAGAGCCCGCCGTACCAGACCCGGGATCGACGGACGGGATAGCGTCGACTGGCCAGGATGAGCCCCACCGGCACGAGCGCCAGAAGCGGCATGACGACGACAAGCAGCGTCGGCGAAATGAACGCGAAATGCGCGGTGAGGGGAACGAGAAGCGGACCGTCGTGCATCAGGCGTGATACGGAAGCGCCAAAATGGTTCGCCGTCGCCACATCGAGCGCGTCCAGCCAGATCGGCATGCCCGCCCCGAGGGCAAGGACCGAAAGTCCCAGCAAGCCGACGGTCAACGCGTAGGGGCGCGAGATCGGCGCGGCGCGACTGGCGTCTCGCCCGAGAGCGCCAATGCCGAACAGCTTCACGAAAGTGGCGAATGCGATGGCCGCGGTAAGAGCCAGTCCGGCGCCGGTGAGCGCCAGCACGAGACGGCCGGCGAGGTCGGGCAGATGAAAACCCTGGAAGACCGTCTGGAACATGAACCATTCGCTGACGAAGCCGGCGACCGGCGGCATGGCCGCGAGACTCATGGCGCTGAACAGGGCGCCGACGCCGAACAGCCAATTGCGTCCCGCCCCGCTCGTCGTGATCGCATAGGTTCCCGACGAGCGATACAATCCGTCCGCCGCCAGGAACAACGAACCCTTCGCCAGCGCATGGCCGGCGAGATGCAGCAGCGCGACGGTCCAGGCAAGCCCGGCGAGATCGGCCATGCGATAGTGGCGAAAGAGCATCGCGGCGCCGAGGGCGACGACAGCGATCGACGCGTTTTCCGCGGAAGAAAAGCTCAGGAGCCGGCGCCAGTCATCCTGCTGGAACGCATAGAGGATGGTCAGGATAGCGCTGATCGTTCCAACCACGATGACAATGATGGAAAGCAACGGGAACGAATGATCGGGCGCCGCGGGCAGCCATTCGACCAATCCGCGCGATAGCCCGAAGAACGCCGCATTCAATACGACCCCGGAAAGGATCGCGCCCGTCGCGCCGCTGCCGGAGCCGTAAGCGCCCGGAAACCACTCGTAAAACGGCGCCAACCCGAGCTTCGCGCCGAAGCCGGCCAGCAAGAGAAGGCCGACGCCAAGCCGCATTGCCGGCGTCAAACCCGACGCGCCCTTGACGAAGCCCGCGAAGCCGAGCGAATTGGCTCCAAGGCTTAAAATTGCGACGGCAAGGACAAGGGCGACAGCGCCGACTTCCAGCAGCGCAAGCATGAACAGGATCGTCCGTCCGGGCGACGGCTCCATCCGCTCCGACAAGATCATCACGGCGCCGCCGAGACCTATCGCCTCCCAGGCGACAAGCAATGCGGCTCCGTTTTGCAGCCCGAACACGCCGAGCGCGCCGAGCAGGCTGAAGGCCGCGCCGAAAAACCAGCCGCCTCGGCCGCGCTCCGACGGACTAGCAAACGCACACGCGAACACGGCCGGCGTCAAACCGAACCCGAGCAGCCACAGGGCCTCCGGCGCCAGATGGAAGGCCACGGCTTCCCCCGCGAGCCGGACCGGCAGCCGAACCGGGTCGGCCGCATTCGGAAGCGCGAGACTGGCGGCGGCAACGCCAGCGACGGCGCCGATGGCCAGCAGAACGCCGCTGAGCCTAGCCCAACGCTTCGACAGCGCAGCGACGGCCGCTCCTGCCCACAGCACGAAGGATGCCAGAAGGAGCCAGTCAGCCGCCAACGCGACCTCCCCTGACCCGTTGAGGCGCGCGATCGAGAAACATCAGCAGCGCCTCGATGATCGCCGCAGGATTCGGAGGGCATCCTGGCAAATAGAGATCGACCGGAAGCACGCCTTCAAGTCCTGTGCCGCAAGCATAATTCCCGCCGGCGATTCCTCCCGACACCGCGCAGGTCCCTACCGCCATGACCCATCGCGGTTCCGGCATGGCCTCATAGGTCGCCCGGAGCGGCTCGAGCATTGGCCGCGTGACCGGCCCCGTCACCAGCAACAAATCGGCGAAGCGCGGCGAAGGCGTGAAAAAGACGCCGAAGCGGTGCAGGTTGTAGAAGGGATTGTCCAGGCCTTGCAACTCGGATTCGCAGCCATTGCACGAGCCGGCGTCAACGTGGCGAACATGCAGGCTGCGGCGGAACGCTTGACGGTCTTGGCGCTCTTGCTTGCCCGCGGCCTGCGGCGCCTTGGCGTCCGCAGCCCACACGAGGTCATCGCGGCTGCGGACGCCGAACGCCCAATCGCCGGACGGCGCCATGGCCCCGGTCGGACAGGCCTCGGTGCAAAGCTGGCAGACGACGCAACGTCCATAATCCAGCGCGATCTTGCCGTCGCGCGCTTCGATTGCATGGGTGGGGCAGGCGGCGGCGCAGTCGTCGCAACCTTGCTGGCACGCCTCGGGATTGAATTCGAGGCATGCCGAGAAACCCGGCCTGCCCGTCGTCGCCCTTCGCAGCGGGCCAGGCCGTGGTGGCCTTGCCGCTCGCCAGTCCAAACAAGGTCCAAAGCGCCATCCTCGTCCCCCTAACGGTCGCAGCCTGCCACGGTCAGCCCGAAGCTCGCCTCGTTGATTGCGTAATCCATCATGTTCGAGTCATGCACGGTGAAGGGAAAGGCGCGCCAGTTCGAGAACGAGGGAGACTTGATTTTTACTCGCGCCAGTTTGCCGTCCGTACCGACATGAATAGCGTAGAAGACCGATCCGCGCGGTCCCTCGGCCCATCCCAATCCTTCGGACAAGGCGGGCGCATCACAGGGCGAGCGCACCTCTCCCGGCTCAAGCAGGAGGAGGACGCGCTGGCAGAGAACAAAGGCCGCTTCGACTTCCGCGATGCGAATTCGCGCGCGGGCGTATGCGTCGCCTTCGCCAAGCGTCATCACCGTCAAGGGAAGCTCGGCGTAATGCGCATAGGGATGGTCGCGGCGCAGATCGCGATCGAGGCCGGAAGCGCGCTCCACCGGCCCTGTCGCGCCCTGGTCGAAAGCGATGTGCTGGCGAAGCCGCCCCGTCGTGATCAGGCGGTCGAGATGGCTTTCCGATGCTTCCAGGCGACCAACATAGGACACGAATTCGCCCCGCAACGCCTCCAGCGCCTCTCCCAGCCATTGGCCAGGCGCCAGGTCGCGGCGCAAGCCGCCTGGCGTGAGAAGGCTGCGCAGGAAGCGACTGCCGGTCAACCGCGCGTTCAGTTGCTTGGCCTTTTCCTCAAGCAGCTTTCCCTGCGCCTCGCCGACTTTGAGCGTCGTGGTGTGGCAGAGATGGCCGAAATAATGCAGATGGTTGTAAAGACGTTCAAGCTCCGCGAGCAGAACGCGAAGAGCGCGGGCGCGAACGGGTATTTCGCATTCCGCCGCGCTTTCCACCGCCTGGCAATAGGCCAAAGCATGCGCGACGGAGCCGACGCCGGAGACGCGTTCCGCCACCACGACCGCAGGACCCGGCGAACAGCCTTCAAACCGCGTCTCCATCCCTCGGTGTTTGAAGAAAAGCCGCGGCTGATAGTGGATGATGTGCTCGCCGACATAAAAGAACACAAATTCCGCGGATTCGAAAACGTCTCCCCTTACCGGCCCGAACGGGAGTTGCTGCACGTCCTTTGCGTCGAGGGCTGGAAGGTGCTGCCGGCCGTTCAACGGCTTACGTTCAACCAGCTCCTCCCCGTTGACCTGCGACGCAGCGCCCTCGCGAAGCACCAGCCGGTAAGGCTCGGGATGATCGGTGAATTGCACACCGTGGAGATCCATCATTTCGCGTTCGTACCAGGACAGGAGCGGCCATATTTGCGCGAGACTCGGGACCGTGGCCGCCGATGGCAGGATCCAGATTTCGAAACCTTGCCGGCCGGGCAACGCGACGACATAGCGGATTTCGATTTCGCCATCTTGCGACCACGCATAGGCGAACTGCATGCGACCGCCCGCATCGCGCAGCGCCTGCGCGTGCGCGGCGAGCGCGTCTGTGGTGATCGCTTTGATCCGCGCGCCTTTCATCGCTTGCTCACATTGGGTTGCCGGGCGTGAGGGCTTGGGCGATGGTGACGAAATGGTCCCACAATTGCTGCGGCCACCACAGACCCAGGAAAAAAAGCGGCAATATCGCCAGCCACATGGGCGCGAGGCGCCAGGCGTCGATCGGGGGCGGCGCCTTGCGTCTCGCGCCGCCGCTCTCGAAATACATCTGCCGGAAGTGATTGAGGAATCCGACAAATATCACGACGAGAAGGACGGCGATCAGCGCGACCAGCGGCCAATGCGATTGCGTGAGACCAGCGCGCATGATCGTTAACTCGCTTTGGAACAGCCCGAAGGGGGCGCCCGGTAATGGCGACGGCTCCGGCGAGCCAGAGCCCGCCGAGAACCGGCAGCCTCTCGCCGACGAGGTGAATGCCGTGAATGCGCTTGGCGCCATAGGCGCGCATCACGCTGCCCGCTCCGAAGAACATCGCCGACTTGTTGAGGGAATGATTCAGCATGTGGTAAAGCGCGCCCGCGACGCCGAGCGAGCCGCCGAGTCCGAAGCCGATGGCGATCATTCCCATGTGCTCCACGCTCGAATAGGCCATCAACCGCTTGATCCCGGTCTGGCGAACGATGAAGAGCGCGGCCACGAACAGCGAGACGGCGCCCAATGTGATGACGGCGCCACGCGCCAGCGCCGCAATTCCCACGGCGTCGGCGATGGCGAGGTAACGCACGATCCCGACCATGGCCGTGTTGAGCAGCGCGCCCGACAGCAAGGCCGACACAGGCGCGGGACCTTCGCTATGGGCGTCGGGCAGCCATGTATGCATGGGGGCGAGGCCGGCTTTCGTGCCGTAGCCGATGAGCACAAGCAAAAATGCAAGCGAGACCAGGGCGGGATTGAGGCGCGGCGCGACCTGGCGCAGCACATCCCAGGTCATGTCGTAGGTCGGGCCGAGGACGAATGTCCCGCTCCAATAGAACAGGACCGTGCCCAGCAGCGCCAGGCTGATCCCCGCCGAGACGATGATGATGTATTTCCAGGCGGCTTCGATGCTGGCCGCCTCGTGCTCGAATGCGACGAGGAAAGTGCTGATGAGGGTCGTCAGCTCGATCGCGATCCAGTAAAGCCCGGCGTTGTTCATCAACGGGGCGATCAACGTGCTCAGAGCAAATCCCGCGAACATCGCGTAAAAGCGATTGAGGCGTTGGGGTTTGTCGAGGAGGCGCATGTAGCCGACGGCATAGATCGACGCCAGGAAGTAGACGATCGCCGCACAAAAAATCGACCAGGCGCCGAGCCCGTCGATGACGATGTAGCCATCCAGGAATGTGGTCGGCCCGCATGGCGCGATCAGCAGAATGGCGCAGATCGAGGCCAGCGAGACGGCGCTCGCTGACAGGTTGAGCAGTTCCGCGGCGCGCGGCCCTCTCGTGACCGCGATAAGGAAGATTGCGACCGCGGGCGCCAGGGTCATCGTTGCAACGAGTGGTCCGACCGCGCCCATCAGCCCACCAGACGCTTGAGGTGGAGGGAGCTGGTCGTGCCGACGTGGGTCAAAAGGTACTGAACCAGGACGCCAAAGCACGCCACGACGATGAGAAGATCGAAGAGGATGACGATCTCGATCAGAAGCGGCATGCCCGGCACGAGGATTTGCGCGCCGAGGAAAACGCCGTTCTCCAAGACGAGCAGGCCGAGAATTTGACTGACCGCCTCATGGCGAACCGAAAGCATCAAAAAGCCGATGAGTTTCATCGACAACATCACGGTTAGCGCGAGGACCGCGACCGTTCCGGCGAGACCCAACGCTTCGCCGATACGATAGGAGACGGCCAGCGCAAAGATCACGGCAAAGGCGCCGACGACGAGGCTCGAACTCGCCTGCAAGATGACATGCGCTTCGCGGCTGACCTCGAGGCGGCGGATGATCCTGAGGATCAGATAGGGCAGCAGCAGTCCGCGGAATGCGGCAGTGAGAATGGCGACAATGTAGAGTTCGGCATAGTTTCCATAGAACCCGACGGCGGCCGATAATGCAGCGATCAGCCACGACTGGGCTGCGAAGGCGAACATGTAATGGCGCAATGAATGCGACCCGAGCATCACGAAGGCGAGCAGCAGGCTGCCAATCGCCAACAGGCTGAACAGCGAAGCAGGAAGAGGAGCGAGGTGCGCTGCAAGCATGGGGTCAACTCAGCTGCGTGCCGACGATGGCGAGGATTGCGAGAAGAAACGACGCGGCAAGCGGCTCCTGGTAACGGTAAAATCGAAGGCGCGACTGGACGGTCTCGACAAAGACCACGACGCAGCCGACGACAAGAAATTTGGCGAGAAGTGCGGCGATCGATCCGACGACGCCGAGCGCCGTTCCCTCGGTGGACAAGGCCCAGGGAAAGAGCAGCACATTCGAGAAAATCGTGTAGAGGATGAACTGCTTCATCATCGAGGCCCACTTCAGGATGGCGAGCATCGGACCGGAATATTCGAGGATGCGCGCCTCGTCGATCATGTAGATTTCGATATGCGTGCTGGAATGGATCGGCAGCCGGTCGGTCTCGACAAGCAGCAGGACGAAGAAGGCGGCGACCAGGAACAAGTGCGTCGGCCCCCAGTAGATCGAGGGCTGCGCCACCAGCAGGTGATTGACGACAAAAGGGAGCATCGCCTTCGCCAGCAACGTGATTCCGACGAAGACCAAAATCAGCGTGGGCTCGGCGAGAATGGTGACCATGACGGCCCGGCTCGAGCCGATGCCGCCATAGGCGCTACGGGTGTCGAGACCGGCGAGCGTGAACATGAACGAGCCGAGCGTGAGTATCAGGCCGCCGCCAAGGATATCGCCCATGTCGGACAGCGGCAGCGGATAGTTCGTCAGGACGGGAATGAGAATTGGAACCGTCAAGGTCGTGGTGAACGCGACGATCGGCGCCACCCAATACAACCACGACGCGGTGTCGGGAAAGACGATCTGCTTGTGGAACAGCTTCCAGAGGTCGCGATAGGGTTGGAGGACGCCCGGCCCCTGGCCTCTCTGCGCCCGTTCTTCAAACTGGAGGATGACGCCCTGCAGGAGAGGAGCGAACAGCAGCGTCGCGAGAACCTGTGCTATCTGCAGAAGAACGTCCCGAACGGTCATTGGACAGTTCTCGGCAAGCCGCGCCAAATGGCTGCGAACTGCGAACGATCAGGGACAAGGGGAAATCGCTCTTTCAAGGCGCACACTCCCATCTGCCAAAATTGGCTCGACAGGAGTCATCAGCCCTGGGGGCGGTTAGATGGCGAACTCCATCACCACGGCGCTTAGGCTGCGCGCGGCGCCATGACTTGTCAAGAGGCGTCGCCGTCCAGTTCGGATCGATCTTTGCTGACAATCTGATGCCCCTGCCAAGCCGACGGTCTATCCAACATTCAGGGGCGACCCATCGTTCCATGGTTCTCGTTGGCGCATTCGGCTTCAGCTTCCAGGCGCGAACGCTTCCGACTGACGAGCAGACGATCATGACGAGAAACCGAGGTCTGTTCAGGCGCGGGACTCGGCCTGCGCCGCCATGAGCGCGGGCGATTTCCGAGGCGATATAAAGCCCCAGCCCCGATCCCTGTTTGCTTGGACTGTTACGCTCAATTTTAGCGGCGCCCGACGCGTCCGTCCTTCGCGCCATGTGTCAGGGCGTTCGCGACCAGATTGGAAAGCAACCGCGTCACGTTGCTCCATGTGCACGGACGCGAATGGGAGCTTTGCAATCCGCATATCGCGGACAAAGACATCCGCTCAACGGCCTTGCAGAGGAGCGTGGAAACTCTGCCCGGCGGGATTGTACAGCGCCGGCCAGCCCCGGCGGTTGGAATAGTCGGTCATGCTGAGGCCAAACAGGAACAACAGCCAGAAGAAGCCGCTGGCCGCGAACATCCACTTCAGCGTCGGCGGCCCCTTCAAGCGCATGAACAGGCTGAACAGGATCGCGGTCTGGGTCGCAGCGACGCAGAACTCGGCGATCGGCCCCCACTTGCCGAGCCCGAGGAAAGCCGTCCACAAACTGGCGCCGCCGAGCAGCATCATGACCAGCCAGGCGACGACGAAGGGCGCCGCCCGCGCGCGCCTCGCGTCGGTCTCGATTTTCGGCGCGGCGCTCATGAGCGGCCTACCAGGTAAATGCACGGGTAGAGGTAAAGCCAGACCGTATCGACGAAGCTCCAGTAGATGCCGACAACTTCGATCGGCGCGAAATAGGCGGGCGTGATCTCGCCCCTGCGAATTTTCCACAGCAGGATATAGAGGACGAGGCCGATGCCGATCGTCAGATGGATGGCGTGCAGCCCGGTCGCGACCCAATAGAACACCCAGAACAATTCGCCGGCCGGCCCTTCGCCCGGCTTCGCCACGTAATTGACGACCGGAACGACCTTGTCCTGAAAGTCGAGATAATATTCGAAGCCCTTGACCCCCAGGAAGAGGAGGCCGAGCGCCACGGTCGCCACGAGCCAGCGGACCATGGTCTTGCGCCGCCCCTGCGCCGCGGCGTTGACGGCGAGCACCATGGTCAGGCTGCTGGTCAGCAGCAGCGCAAAATTGACGCTGCCGCACCACAGCACGGCCTCCTTGCCCGCGACGGCGAAATCATGCGGATAGGCCAGGCGGTAGATGAAATAGGCGAAGATCAACGCGCCGAAAAAAATCGTTTCATTGACCAGGAACACCCACATGCCCAGTTCAGCCGTATCGCCTTGCTGCTCGAGGCTCGCATATTGCACTTCGGGGCGCAGGACGACGTCAGCCGGCATGCGTGACTCCTTCCTGGGTAGTATAACGGCCATCTTCTGGATCGTAGGCATAGGGTCCGCGCGTGACGACCGGCGTTCGTTCGAAATTGTGCTTGTGCGGCGGCGACGGCGTGGTCCATTCGAGACCGGTGGCGCCCCACGGATTGGCCGTCGCCTTGCGGCCCCAGATCAGCGACCAGCCGAGATAGAGGAGCGGCAGGACATAGGCGACGGCGAGGATCGAGGCGCCCGCTGACGACAGGAGGTTCCACGACTGCCATTCGGCCGGATAGGTGTAGGACCGCCTGGGCATGCCGAGATAGCCGAGGATGAATTGCGGGAAGAAGGTGAGGTTGAAGCCGACATAGGTGAGGATGGCCGCCAGCCGCGCCCAGCTTTCCGGAAACATCCGTCCCGTCATTTTCGGCCACCAGTAGTGCAGCGCGCCGAAGAAGGCGCTCACGGTGGCGCCCACCATGATGTAGTGGAAATGGGCGACGACAAAATAGGTTCCGTGCACGTCGACATCGATGGCCAGCGTCGCCAGCATCAGGCCGGTGAGGCCGCCGAGCGTGAACAGGAGAACGAAGCCCAGCGCATAAAGCATCGCCGCGTCGAAGACGATTTTGCCCTTGTGCAAGCTGACGGTCCAGTTGAACACCTTGATCGCCGAGGGCACGGCGACGAAGAACGTCAGCAGGGAAAAGACGATGGCGGAATAGATCGAAATTCCGGCCACGAACATGTGATGCGCCCATACGAAGAAGCTGAGGATGGCGATCGACATCAAGGCGATGGTCATGCCCCTGTATCCGAAAATCGGCCGGCGGGCGAAACAGGGAATGATCTCGCTCACCACGCCCATGCCGGGCAGGATCATGATGTAGACGGCAGGATGCGAGTAGAACCAGAACATGTGCTGCCACAGCAGCGGATCGCCACCGTGGGCCGGGTCGAACAGCCCGACGCCGATGAACCTCTCGACCGCGAGCAAAAACGTGTCCATCGCCAGGACCGGCGTCGCCGTCAGCATCACCACGCTCACCGCGTAAATGGCCCAGACGAACAGCGGCAAACGCATCCAGGTCATGCCCGGCGCGCGCATGCGGTGGATCGTGACGACGAAGTTCAACCCGGTCATGATCGACGAGAAGCCGTTGATGAAAACCGCGAAGGCCGCCGCGAACATGTAGCCGTTGGCGTAGATGGTCGAGAGCGGCGGGTAGAACGTCCAGCCGGCGTTGGCGCCGCCCATGATCAGCGCGTAAAGCACGACCAGCCCGGACAGGTTGAACACGTACCAGCTGAGCAGATTGAGGCGCGGGAAGGCGAGATCGCGCGCGCCGATCATCATGGGGATGAAGAAATTGCCGAAGGTCGCGGGTATCGACGGGATCAGGAAGAACCAGACCATGATGATCCCGTGCATGGTGAACATGCGGTTGTAGACAGCGGGCTGCAGCAGGCCTCCCGGCGTTGCGAGGTTCAATCGCATCAGCGTCGCGGCGAAGCCGCCGATGAAGAAGAAAAACGTGATCGAGGCGAAGAAGAGCAGCGCAATGCGCTTGTGATCCTTGGTCAGGAGCCACGAGCCGATGGTGTTCTCCACGCCCAGGTAGCTGGGTTCGGCCGATGCGGGCGCCTCGCCCGGTGGGACGCGTTCGACGGCGGTCGCTGTCATTGCACGGTCTCCTTTGCCAGCGATTTGATGTAGGCGACCAGCTTCAGGATATCGCCCTCGCTGAGCTGGCCAGCGAAATCGGGCATGAGCGGCGCGTAGCCGGCGACGGTGAAGCTGCGCGGATTGACGATGCAGTCATGGATATACGCTTCGTTGGCGACGCGGACGGATTGATCCTCCATGTGGACCATCGTGCCGTAGAGCCCGACGAGCGAAGGCGCATGCACCGTGCCGCCGGGATCGTGGCAGCCGCTGCAGCCATGCGCGCGAAACAGCGCCTCGCCCTGCTCGGCGAGCGACGCGCGCACGCCTTGCCCGGTGAGCCAGCGCGCGTAATCGGGCGCCGACATGACGATCACCTCGCCCTGCATTTTAGCGTGCCGGAGCCCGCAGAACTGAGTGCAGGCGAGAAAGTAGGAGCCTGTCTTGTCGGCCTTGAACCACAAGGTCTCGAGCGTGCCCGGCACGACGTCGTGCTTGACGCGGAAAGCGGGCACGAAGAAGCTGTGAATGACGTCCTGCGACGCCATCGCCAGCCGGATGGTCTTGTTGACCGGCACGTGGAGCGTGTTGATCTCGCGCTGGCCGCCGGGATGCTCGATCTTCCACATCCAGCGCTTGCCGACGACATAGATCTCCTCGTCGCCCGCGGGCGCCTGGAACAGCCAGACATAGAGCTCCGCGCCCCATACGAAAAGGACGAGAAAAAGGCCCAGCGTCGCCGTGGTCCAGCCGAGTTCGAAACGCCAGGTTTTCGCGGCGAGATTGGCGCGCGAAGCGCTGCTGTCGCGACGATAGCGGACGCAGAAGACCAGCATCATCGCGACGACGGTCGCCATGATCAGTCCGCTCAGCATCAGTTCGGCGACGAAGAGGCGATTGACCGCCGTGGCGTTGATGGCGGCCGTGTCGGGCCAGAACGGGATCCAGCGCCCCATGGAGTTAGCCCTTCCGTCCAGAGCCTTTTCCGATCCGATGGAATTGGATCAGGGCTCCAGGTTTTTGTTTTGACGCGCTTTCTTCACGCGAACCGGTGTCCGCTTCGCTTGAGAACGCTCCGATTGCGGCGAACAGCGCGATGAGCGCAAGGCCCGCCGCCAGGTTGGCCAACATCAGCGCCGCCATGACGGGGGCGGTGAAGCGACCGAGCGCCACGCCCTGGATATGGCACAGCAGCACGATCCGGGTGAGCAGCCCCGGCGATTTATCCTGCTCGGCGTCGGCGAAGGCGCCGGTCAGCTCCTGCGGCGAGACCGCGACGCCTTCCATGTAGCGGCTGATCGCGCCATCGGGCGAGGCGATGATGAAGCCCGCCGGATGGATATAGGCGTCGAGGAAGGCGTCGTAGCGGTAGTGAAACCCGGCCGTGTCGGCGATCTCCCGCACCGCGCCCGGCGCGCCGCTGAGAAAGTGCAGGCCGGCTGCGCCGCCGCGATCGAGCAATGCGGCGAGGCGCGCCCGGGCCGCCGCGGCGTCAACCGCCTTGTCGCGCGGATCGATGCTCACCGCGACAAGCTGGTAATCGCGTCCGGCTTCAAACGGCAGGCGATCGAGCGCAGTGACGAGATCGCGCAGGGTGACGCCGCACAGCGACGTGCAACGGAGATATTCGAACACCAGGATGACCGGCGTCTTGCCGAAAAAATCACCGAGCGCGACTGGCCGCCCCGCCTCGTCGACGAGCTTCGCGCCCAGCGGCATGAGCGCCCCGGGATGCGGTGAAAAGGCCAGGTTATTGTCGTCCTTCGCAATCTCGGACACAGGCCTCGGCAAGGCGCGCACGAACACCGCGGCGGTGACGCACACCGCGAAGGAAACCAGCAAGACAGGGGCCGCAATCCCTCTCGTCCGTCTCATGGGCGCGTTCCCGCAAAGCCCGGAATTCCCGACGCAACGAGTTTCTTCATCGCCTGCTCGATCGGGACGTGCACGATCCCCTTCGACCTGTCGATCCAGTAATAGCCGTTGAGGCGCTTGTCCTCTTCGGCGCGGAAGCGCCTGAGGTCGCCCTGGGGGTCGGTTTGCAGGTTGGGGCCCGGCGGCGTGAAGCGCAGCGTGCGCGCGACGTCCGGCAGCGATTTGGGATAGGCGGCCATCAGCGCGAAACAGGAGACGACCAGCAGCGCCAGCGTCCCGACGTAGACCGTCGCGACCGGCGCCAGCCTCCAGTCGGAAGGCTCGAATGCGGTGTCCGGATTCTCGCGCTGAGCGCCTTCGATCTCCGCGAGGCCGGGCCGTGTCGCGTCTTTGGAGCTTCGCGCCATTGTGATCCTCCATGTCGCAACCGCAAGCAGCAAAACGAGCGCCGCCCACAGCCGGTTCAGCCAGACCGCCCTCCGGCTTTTTGTCTTCTCCGGCTCAGCCATGATCCGCCGCCCGTATCGGCGCGCCGGGAGACGATCCGCGCGGCGCGTGGCGCCATCTCGAGGCGAACATCATCGCCATGCCGCCGCCGAGCGCCAGCACGGCGGCGACATCGAGCCAGATTGGCGTCCCTTGCTTGAACTCCGGCATGACCAGCAGCCAGGTGTCGGCGATGCGGCTGATCAGGATCGATACGCACATCGCTGCGACGATGGCGCGATGGCGCTTCGCCGGCGTCCACAGAAGCACGAGGAACGGCAGGACGAATCCAAGCCCCGCCGAGCTGGCGAGCGCCGGCCGCCAGCGCCGGATCCAGCCGCTTGACGTACCAGGGGATTTCGGTTCTGAGATTCTCTTCCCAGATGATCAGGTACTGGATGAATTCGACATAAGCCCAGAACATCGTCATCGCGAGCAGGATTTGCGCGAGATCGGCCATATGCGCGCGCCGCTCGCCCAATTGCCGGCCTGCCGAAGCGACGGCCAGCACGACCATCGCCATGCCCGTGTTGAACCAGCTCGCCCCTTGCGTGTACGGGAAAATGGAGGACCAGAACTTCGGCTCCAGCGACAGGATCCAGTCGATGGCGGCAAAGCTCATCGACAGCGCCAGCGCGACGAGGCCGAGGCCGCTGATCCAGGACTGACGGGGAGCGATCGGACGCAGGCCCTGGCGCGGCCCCAAGACGGCAAACGCCGCGAGGAGATTCCAGACGACGACATAGGCCCCATAGCGGAGGAAGAAATCCGTCCTGTTGAGATAGAACAGATTGCCGAGACCGGACGCGGGATGCGTCCAGCCATAGATCGTATCGAGACCGATGAAGGCGGGAATGCCGGCGAGACTCGCCAGCGGCATGGTCGCGATCGCCGCGTTGAGCGCCGGACGCGCGGCTTCCATCCATTCGCCGCCGGTGAGGTCATGCACGAGAGTCAAGGTCACGCCAGCGAGCGGCAAGCCGAGCCAGAACAGAAAGCTGCACAGCCAGGCGCGGTAAAACTCCCCCGGCGAAATGGACAGGCCGACGACGCATCCGAGCAGGCCGACTCCAAGAGCGGCTGCGGCGAGCAGGATCACGGGCGGCTGTCTTTCGCGCATGGCGGCGTTCATTGCAGCTCCTTGCGTCTGTCTGCTGGAACGTCCTCGAGCTTCGCGCCGGCGCTCGCCTGAAGCGCGCGAATATAGGCGGCGATAGCCCAGCGATCGGCGGGCTCAACCCGATCGGCGTAGGAATACATCACGCCATAGCCATGCGTGATCACGTCATAGAACAGCTTGTCGGGCGCGCTTCGCAGGGCCTTGCTGTAATAGGAGGGCGGGGGCGGAAAGCCGCGCTGCACGATCACGCCGTCACCGGCGCCGGTGCGGCCGTGGCAGGGCGCGCAATTGATGTCGAAGCGCTGCCGGCCGCGCTCGAGCAAGGCCATCGTCACGGCCGGCGCCTGGGGCGGCCTGAGCGGCGCATCGCGCGCGATCGTGTGCGCAACCGGCGTGATCGGCCAATGCGCTTGCGAGCCGTAAGGCAGTTCGTAGGGATTGCGCCTTGGTTGGTTGGCCATGTTGTCACAACCCGCCAGGGCCGCCGTCGCGCACGCCGCAGCGATGAGCCGAGCGCGTTTCATGCGCGGACCTCCTCGATGCGCTCCGCGCCGAGTTGCACCAGCAATTCGCGCACGGCGGTCGCCTCGAAGCGCGGGTCTCCCGCTTCGATGCAGATGAGGAATTGATCGCGCGAGGCGCGCGCGAAGCATTTGGCGTCGGAGATCGGATGGTAGAGCTTCGGCAATCGGCGCGTCGCCAGAAATCCGAACAGGCCGGCCGCCACCGCGAACAGCAGCATGAATTCGAAGGTCGAGACGGCGAAGGCCGGCCAGCTGTCGTGCGGACGGCCGCCGACGTTGATCGGATAGCTCACCGCCTCGTCCCAGTATTGAATCCAGTAGCCCAGCGCCGCTCCGACGATCGCGCCGGCGAACATCAGCAGCGGCAGCAGGCGGCGAGGTCCCGGATAGATGATCTCCTCCAGCCCCTCGACCAGATGCGGCGTATAGGCGTCAAAGGCGCGATAGCCTCTCTCGCGGATGCTCGCCGCAGCGTCCCGCACCGCATCCGGCGTCGCGAAAACGCCGATGACGCCGAAGAGATCGCTCATCGCGATTTCTCCTCTTCGATGATTTCGCGCACCTCCGCCAGCGAGACGATCGGCGCGAACCGCAGGAACAAAAAGAACAGGGTGAGGAACAGCCCGATCGTCCCCGCGAGCGCCGCCCAGTCCCATGCGGTGGGGTAATAATGGCCCCAGTAGGAGGGCATCCAGTTGTGCTCGAGGCTCGCCGTCGTGAAGACCGAAACGCTCCTGCCACATGCCGACGATGACGCCGCCCGAGATCAGGAACAACAGCGGCAGATTGCGGCGGACGACCGGAAACCACAGGAGCTGGGGAACGACGACGGTGAGGACCTTCTCGGACCAGAACGGGACGGCTGTGAAGCCGAAGACGCGGTGAAAGAATTCCGTCTTGTCGGCGACGCTGCTTCCATAAAGCGGTCCGAACGCTTCCCAGACATAGGCGTAGGCGAGAAACAGGCTTCCGGCGAGCATGAGTTTTGCCATCGCGTTCATGTGATATCCGGTCAGCACGTTTTGCAGGCCGTAGCCCCAGCGCACGACGATGGTGAGCATGATGATCACGGCGGTTCCGGAGACGATCGCGCCGAAGAAGAAATAGGGCGGGAATTGCGTGTCGTGCCAGCCGGGAGTCAGTCCGCCGGCAAAATCGAGTCCGACCACGCTATGGACCGAAATGACCATTGGAGCCATGATCGCGGACATGATGGCGTAGACGACGCGCTGGGAGCCCCATTCGCGCGCCGAACCGCGCCAGCCAAGCGCCAGGACGCCATAGAAGATCTGCTTGCCCCGGCTCTGCGCGAGGTCGCGGACGGTCGCGAGATCCGGCAGGATGCCGACGTAATAATACATCAGCGACATCACGATGTAGAAAAGCAGGCAGACGAAATCCCACCACAGCGGACTGCGCACCTGCGGCCATACGCCCATCACGTTCGCGTAGGGAAACAGCCAATAGAAGAACCCCGGCCGTCCCAGATGCATGATCGGCATCAGGCCCGCGCAAGGGGCGGCCGAAAGCAGCATGCTTTCGGCGATGCGATTGGTCGCCGAGCGCCACGGCGAGCGCGTCACGAAGAACAGCGCCGAGACGATCGTGCCGCCGCTGGCGAGCGCGATCCACCATACGTATTCCGACAGCGCCAGGCCCCAGGCCACGGGGATTTCCACGCCCCATATGCCGACGCCCCTGGTGAACAACCAGAACATTTGCACGAGCAGCACGATGAGCAGCAGGAAGGAAACCGAGAAGCCCACCCACCACCATCGCGGCGCGCGCGGCGCCAGAACCCGGCTCGAGACCTCGTCGCTCAGCGAGGCAAGCGTGACCTCAGGCGCGATGATCGGCGCGTCATTGGGCAGTTCGTCCGAGAATGTCGTCGTCATCGGCCAAGTTCCTCAATGTCTTGCCCTGAACGTCACGAAGGCTTGCCCTTGATGGCGGGATTCCGGTTGCGGATCAGCGCGCTGTAACTCGTGCGCGGCCGTGTGTTCAAATCCTCGAGCAGCACGTAATCGATCGGCGAGCCCTTGCGCCGGGACACCGCGCTGGCGCGATCGTTGCGGTCGCCGAAAACGATCGCCTGCGTCGGGCAGGCTTGCTGGCAGGCGGTGACGATCTCGCCGTCGCGAAGCGGCCTGTCGTCGCGCGCGGCGGCGATCTGCGTGGTGCGGATGCGCTGGATGCAATAGGTGCATTTCTCCATCACGCCGCGCTCGCGGACCGTGACCTCCGGATTCCAGGATTCGTCGGGCCGTTCGTTCTGGTCCGCATAGCCGAAGAAATTGAAGCGGCGCACCTTGTAGGGGCAATTGTTGGAGCAGAATCGCGTGCCGACGCAGCGATTGTAGACCATGAGATTGAGGCCCTCATGGTCGTGAACCGTCGCGTGCACAGGGCAAACCACCTCGCACGGCGCCTCCTCGCAATGCATGCAGGGCATCGGCTCGAAGGCGATGTCGGGATCGTCGCTCGGACCAGAATAATAGCGGTCGATGCGGAGCCAGTGCATCACGCGTTCGGCGAGCACCTGGTCCTTGCCGACCACCGGCACGTTATTCTCCGCCTGGCAGGCGATGGCGCAGGCCTGGCAGCCGATGCACGAGTTGAGGTCGATCGCCATCGCCCACGCCCGGTCGGGATATGCGTAAGCGCGATAAAGCAACTCCGGCTTTTCCGGCTTCCTGACGATAGAGCGGGGATCGCTGTTGAACTGGTCGAGGCTGCCCTCTTGAACGAGATCGCGTCCTGCGACGTGATCGTGCCCCTGCGTCGTGGCGAGCCGACAAGTCTCCCCGGTCTTGCTGATCGAAGACAGGACGGCGGTCCATGGATCGGACCGGATCCGCAACCGATAGGCGTCAAATCCCGCTCCGGCGCCGAGGCCGCCGGCGGCGCGTCCCCAGCCGAGCGGCAAGGTGACGCAATTTTCCGCCTGGCCCGGCAGGACGAATACCGGCGCCTTCAGCGT
The DNA here is from genome assembly GCA_963828185.1 of uncultured Alphaproteobacteria bacterium. Taxonomy (GTDB): domain Bacteria; phylum Pseudomonadota; class Alphaproteobacteria; order Rhizobiales; family Beijerinckiaceae; genus Rhodoblastus. The sequence goes on from CAWHDV010000008.1 coordinate 171,472, forward strand.
CCGGCCGTTGGCGGTGATTTCGACGACATCGTCGGTCGCGAGGCCAAGCCGTTTCGCCGTGGCCGGCGCGATCAGCGCGGCATTGTCCCAGGTGAGCCGGGTGAAGGCGCGCGCCATCTCCAGAAGCCAGGGATTATCCGCATAGCGCCCGTCCCAATTTCCTTCGTCGGGACGAAACAGCGCCTGAATCTCGCCCCGCCGCGCCGTCGCCGGCGGCGGCAAGCCCTTGACGGCGTTGGCGTTCAGCGTGACGTTCAGGACTGACGATGCGGTGTTCGGCACAGCGCCCAATCGCACGGCGCCGCGCCAAAAAACGTCTGGATCGCCTTCTTGCTGTTTCTGGGCGCGTCGGCGCCAAAAATCGCGCGTCAGGGCGTAATCGTCAGGCGTCAGGTTTCCGAGCAGGACGGAGAGGACCTGCCGCGGCGAATGGCCGCCATAGAGAGGGCGCGCTTGCGGCTGCAGGATGGTCGCCGTTCCATCGAAAGCGCGGGCGTCGCCCCAGGTTTCGTAGTCGTGCGTCGCAGGCAATCGCCACTTGCAGGCGAGCGCGGTCTCGTCCTCGTAAAGCGACAGGCAGGCCGAAAACGGCACGTGGCGCAGCGCCGAGGCGAATTCGCTGTCGGCGGGCGCGTCATAAACCGGATTGGCCCCGAGGATGAGCAGCGTGTCCACCTTGTCCGCAGCCATTTCCTGCGTGAGTTCGGACAGTTGCTGTTGCTTTGCCGCGGCGCCCGCGTCGATGGGCGCGATCAGTCGCACCGTCTTGCCGAAAGCGCCGAGCGCATTGTTGATTGCGTCCGCGAGGAGGTGGACTTCGACAGGCTGCTCGCATCCCGCATGGACCAGCGAGGCGCCCTTGTGCTGGAGCAGATCGTCGGCGGCGGCCTTAAGCCAGTCCGCTTGCAGGTGCTCTTGCCCGGCCCATTCCTGCGGCCCGGCGCCCACATGCGCCGCCAAATGGCGCAGCGAAGCGACGATGTCGTCCGGCCGCAGCGGCAGGCGATGGTCCGCCTTGGCGCCGAGCAGGGTCGGCGTGCTTTCTATGGCGTAGACGCGGCTCATCTTGCCGCCGGTCTCAAACGGGCGCCTGGCTGCGGCGAAGGCGCGGGCGTAAGCGAGCCAGCCGGGCGCCGACGAGATGAGATCGCTGCCGACGCCGAAGATTCTTTCGGCTGCGCCGACGTCGAAGATCCTTTCGGTCGCGGTCCCGAAGCTGGCCGCCGCCGCGATCAGTTCGTTGTCGCGATGGAGCGGCTCCCACTGCCGCCAGACCATGGCCGGGTACTGCTTTTGCAGGTCCGCGAGCAACGATTGAAGCAGCGGCGAACCCGTGGCGCCGGTCAGGATGCGAAGCCCCGCCCCTTTGCTGTGCAAGAGCGCGTCGCGGCGGTCGTGGAGAGCGCTGACGAAGCCTTCCCACGTCGCGATTTGCCCAGCGCCGACAATCGTCTGCGCGCGTCGCGGGTCGTACAATCCGAGGATGCTGGCCTGCATGATCGCGCTGGCCGCGCCCAGGCTCGCCGGATGGTCCGGATTGCCTTCGATCTTGATCGGCCGCGCCATCTGATGGGCGACGAGGACGCCGGTCGCGTAGGCCCCTTGCGTCATCGCCGTGGCGAAGTAGCTGTTTTTGCCAGGAATGACATTTTCCGGCTCTTCGACATAGGGCAGAAGCTGGCGTCGATCGACTTCCGGCCCGCAGCCCGCCAATCCGCCGAGCGCCATCGACGCGGCCATCAGTTGCAGGAAGCGACGGCGGTCGAACGAATTGACGATGTCGCGGAAGCGCGGCGCCTCGCGCTCGACAAACGCGACGAACGCCTCGGTCTCCGCGAGTTCTTCAAGACTTCGCCAGTATGTGCGCGGCGATTCCGTCATCGATGACATATCCCGCAATCGGAAAGGTTATCTGGATGAATGTGATAGGCGGCCATCAAGGCGTGGCCGGATGGCGTCGCGGGCGTGCGGCGCCAATGCGGATCGAAGATCTTGTCCTTGGGGCGCAGCCGTTGCGCCGGATCGCGGTGGCAGGAAAGGCACCACCCCATGTAAAGCGTGCTGGCCTTCCAGGTGAGGTCCATGTCGCCGATCGGGCCGTGGCATTCCGTGCAGCCCACGCCCTTGGCGATATGGATGCTGTGGTCGAAATAGACATAGTCGGGCAAAGTATAGACGCGCGTCCAGCGCAGGGGCTTGTCCTCGGCGAGGCTCTGGCGATCCGGCGCGAGCATTGCGGCGTTGGTCCAGATCTGCGAATGACAGGTCATGCAAATCGCCGTCGAAGGCATGCCGGCGTCGGACGATTTCTCGACCATCGTATGGCAATAGCGGCAATCGAGGCCGAGGCCGCTGACGTGATGCTTATGGCTGAACGGCACGGGTTGTTGGGGCGCGAACCCCACCAGCGTATTGTAATTCATATAAGGAACGACCGAGATCGAGGCGATCAATCCGAGACCTGCGCACGCCGCGGCGACGAGGGCCGCGTTCATGAACAGGTTGGCTCTCGGGCCGAAGATTCCCACTCGGCTTTCCTCGCGTTCCGGCGCTCCGGGCGCTGCCCGCACGACAATTCCCAAGCCGACGTTTTCGTTCCCGACGCAGGCGGGGAAGGCTCCGCCGTAACCGCGCTGAACCGCGCTGGGGCGCATCGAAGGCGGGGCTTGGCGGCCGTGAGCAGCAGGTTGTTCACCACCAGCGTTGCCCTCGCCTTTTTTGCTCCGGCGCGGAACATCACATTGTGCGCCGGGTTTCAGGGCGAACTGACGCGGCCAACGCGCCGTTGGTTTTGTGGAGCAAGCGCTTGCTTCCTAAAGTCGTGATCCTCGGAGCAGGCTTTGGCGGCATTGCGGCTGCGAAGGCGCTGTGCAATTGCCGCGCGGACGTTTTGCTCATCGATAAAACCAACCATCACCTGTTTCAGCCGCTGCTTTATCAGGTCGCGACCGCCGCGCTGGCGCCTTCAGACATCGCGGCGCCGGCGCGGGCGCTGCTGCGGCGCGGAAAAAACGTCAAAGTCTTGATGGCGGCAGTCATTGGAATCGACACGAAGTCTCGTCGCGTTCGGCTCGATGACGGCGCGGCTGTCGATTTCGATTTTCTTATCATCGGCACAGGTTCGGTCTATGGTTTTTTTGGCCACGATCGCTGGGCGAAACATGTCCGCGTCCTCAAGACGCTGGAAGACGCGCTCGAAATCAGGTCGGTGTTGCTTTTCGCGTTCGAATTGGCCGAGCGCTGCGCCGATGCGCAAAAAACGCAACATCTTCTCACGTTCGTGATTGTCGGCGGCGGTCCGACCGGGGTTGAACTGGCCGGCACAATCGCCGAGTTGGCGCAGGCGACGCTGGCGCGCGACTTCCGCAACATCGACGCGCGCGCGTCGCGCATAATCCTTTGCGAGGGCGGCGACCGCTTGCTGCCCGCCTTCACTGCGGCTCAATCCGCCTATTGCCTCAAGGCGTTGCAGTCGCTCGGCGTGCAAGTCCGGCTAGGCGCGATGGTCAGCGAGATCGACGGCTTGGGCATTCGTCTCGGCGAGGAGTTCATTTCGGCTTCGACGATCCTGTGGTGCGCGGGAACCGAGGCGACGCCGGCGGCGCGATGGCTTGCGGCCGCGGCGGCGAAAAACGGTTGCGTGACGGTTTCAACCGATTGCTCCGTTCCCGGCCATCCCGAAATTTTCGCGATTGGCGATGTCGCCAACTTCGACGATGGGACCGGCCGGCCGCTTCCCGGCCTCGCTCCGGTCGCCAAGCAGCAGGGTCGATATGTCGGCGCGCTGGTGCGCGCGCGCGTGTCCGGCGACCCAGCGCCGTTGCCGTTTCGCTATCGCGACTACGGGATCATGGCGATCATTGGCCGCTCGCGCGCGGTCGCCCGCATCGCCGGCCTGGCGCTGACCGGCTTCATCGCCTGGCTGACATGGTCACTCGTCCATCTGATGCTGCTGGTGGATTTCCGCAGCCGCCTGATCGTCTATGTCAACTGGGCCTGGGCCTGGTTTACCTATGGGCGCGGGGCGCGGCTTTTGACCGAAACGCCGGCGCGCACAGCGCGCATGAACGTTCCGAAAGACCCGGCAGACGGAATTGGCGCCGGATGACCCGGCACGCGCTGAACCTTGAGCTTGTGCGGCGCTCGCCACACCCGTCAGCATTCGAGGCGCGCTGCGGACAAAAAGACGGTCGCGTCTGAACCGCTACGGCTTCGCCGGGTTTCAAGGGCGACATGTTTTCCATCGCGAGCGGAATATGGATCGAACCCACATCCAGCATCAGCTTCAGGAATTGATCGGCGCCGGCGGCAGCGACAACATCCTCTGGTGGCAGATGTGCGTGAGGGGCGCGCTGGTCTTCCTGTTCGGCCTGGTCATCATCCGCCTTTTCGGGCGCAAGGCTTTTGGCAAGCAGACGCCGCTCGACATCGTCCTGGCGATCGTCATGGGCTCCAGTCTCAGCCGTACGCTGACAGGCAACGCGCCCTTCGTGGCCACGCTCGCGGCCATGACGCTGATCGCCTTCCTGTTCTGGCTGCTGGAGCATCTGGCGATCCGCTGGCGCGGCTTCAGCCGTCTGGTCAAGGGCGAGCCCATCCCGCTGGTGCGCAATGGTCGCTGCGACCAACAGCAAATGCGACGAGCAGCTATCGGCGCAGCGGATCTCGAGGAGGCCGCCAGGCAGTCCGGCCTTGGCGGCCTGGACGAAATCGGCGAAGCCGTTCTGGAAAGAAGCGGCAAGATCAGCGCAAAACGCCGGGACGACAGCCGCCAATCCCCTTGATCCCTTGCGTTTGCAGGAGAGCGCGCGAGATTTACGCCTTTATCGAAGAGTCGGGAGCCTTGATGCGCTCGTCGGGTGTTCGTCGAGTTCGCGCGAGTTCGGCCATTCCGTGCAGGGCGCTCCAACCTGTCATCGTCGCCGCGGCCTATTGTGCCGGCGATGCGTGAGTCAGGCAGAATCCGCTCTCGACGCTTCTCCCTCCCGGTGGCATGATGCATCTGAGGCTTGGATGTCGAAATTCGACCACGTCACAAGGAGCGAAATCGAAGCCGCCGCCGCCCATCTTGCGGCGGTCGTCGGCGCCTCCTCCGACGCCATTATCAGCAAGACGCTCGACGGGGTGATCCTCAGCTGGAACCCCGGCGCCACGCGGATTTTCGGCTACGGCGCCGAGGAAATGATCGGGCAGCCGATCATGCGGCTGATCCCGCCGGACCGCGCCCAGGAAGAGATTGTCATCCTGGCGCGGCTCAAGGCTGGCGAGCGCTTCGACCAATACGAAACCGTTCGCGTTGCGAGGGATGGACGAAAGCTTGACGTCTCCGTGACGATTTCGCCCATTTATAATGCCTCGGGCGAGATTGTGGCTGCGTCGAAAATTGTTCGCGACATCACCGATCGCAAGCGCGCCATCGAGCGGGAGGCTGAAACTCTAAAGGCGCATATCGCCGAGCAGACTCGCATTGCTGCCTTGTTGCAAGAGAGTGAGGCGAGGGTTAGGGCGATCAACCTTGAACTGGAGCGGCGCGTAGGCGATCAGACGGCAGAGCTTCGAGCCGCCAACGCCTATTTGACCGACGCGCTTGAGCAGCGCAGCAGCGCGCTCGCGCAGCGCGATATCCTGCTTCGCGAGGTTTATCATCGCGTGAAGAACAACCTGCAGATGGTCGATGCTCTGCTCGTGGCGGAGTCCCGACATCTTGGCGACGCAGAAGCGGCCAGCGCCTTGTTCAGCCTGCGTCAGCGGATTTACGCGCTGGGGCTGGTTCACCAGCAGCTGATGGAATCGAGAGACTTGAAAACGTTCGACATTGCGCCCTTCCTGCGAGAACTTGCCGACAAGATTGTTCGCGCCGCCGGAAAACGAGGCGTCAACGTCGCGGTGAACTCAATTCCGTTGGCGGTCGGTCTGGATTTCGCCATTCCGATCGGACTGCTGGTGACGGAGCTGCTGACCAATTCACTCAAACATGCCTTCCCGACCGGGACAGGACATATTTCCGTCTTGCTGCGACGGGACGCAGCGCGAAAGCTTGTCCTCATCATATCTGACGATGGTCAGGGTCGGCCAAACGGCCCAACCTCGCGTGAGGCCGCTCCGGGTCTTGGAATGAAGATAATTGCGGGTCTTGTCGCCCAGCTCAATGGCGTCATGACCGCAAGGAGCGAGAACGGCATGCGCACTGAAATTCAAGTCGACGAACCGGCAACGTCATGAACGAACTGCATGACAAGGTGCTGATCGTCGACGACGAGTTCTTGATCGTCATGGGGCTGTCCATGCAGGTTGAGGATATGGGCAGGGAAGTCTGTGGCACGGCGGCGACCGCGGATGAGGCGGTCGCGCTCGCCCAGAAATATCGGCCATCGATCGTGCTGATGGATATGCGTCTGATGGGCCAGAAGGACGGCGTCGATGCGGCGCTTGCAATCCATGAAACCGTGGGCTCGAAAGTCATATTCATCACGGGGTCGCGCGAACCGGCGACGGTGGCGCGTATTCATCTCGATCATCCCTCGGCGGTGCTTTTCAAGCCGGTGACTGATGAGGAGCTTCGGTCGGCGATTGACGCGGCCGGAGCGGCCGCCTGACGGCGCTCACAACGGCGGCCAAGGACGCGGCGCAGCAGCGCCTCACGCCCAAGCCGCATGGCGCAATGACGAAGCCGCAGAAAGCGCGGTGGCGACGCCGACGCGTATGATCATGTCGCCGCGATGATCGAGCACCTGCAGAGACTCGCCTGGCCGACCGTGTTCTTGCGCAACGTCGGCCAGAGCACGCCATATTGCCGCAGTCGACGGAAACACAGCCGCCTCCTCATAACGAACTTCGCCGTTGGAGGTAACCAGTCGCAAATTCATTTTTTGCATGAATTATCGCTTTTTCGCAATATTTAACAGAAAGTTGCGTGCCGTCTTATCGCGGGCAAAACGCGCCAACGTAGGACGGGGGCAAATATCGTTCAGCAGGGAAGCCGGTCTTTTTGCGCAAATCGGCATAAGCCATGATCAAAGCTGAGCGGGAAAAGGCGCGCGGCGCCGCCCATTCCGGCTCATCGAGCAGCCATTGCTCGATCGTTTCGTCGGCGCATTCTTCATCGGAATGCGACGCCAGATACGACTGTTGATCGACGATGTCATTGAGTCCGCCGTCCGCGAGGTAGGCTTGGGCGATGGCGCGGTGCATTTCGGCAGCGGATTGATGAATTTTCGACTGGAATTCGAAATGCATCTGCAATTCCTTTTTTGTTGTGGGTCGCCACGTCCTCTCGACTTGAGATGCCTCAAAGCGCCTAAATTGAGAAATAAATAGATTGTGATCGCGGTTGGGGCGCCGTGTCAGGAAAGTTCTGACTTGCCAGCGCCGGACTCCCAGCGCCTTGTCGCTTCCCAACCGCATCGCCTTAGGCTTTGCTTGCCGCAAGCCGAAATGATTGCAAGCTTGACGCTTATGCCTGAACCGTAGCCTTTTATGACCTAAAGTCTTGTGAGTTTCAGAATGCCCCAGCTCAAGAAAATATCGAGTGGCGATACGGTCGTTCCCGAAGTCGGCGACGCCCTGGCGGCGGAACTCTGGAGCCTGCGGCTTTATGTTGCGGGCCAGACCGACAAGTCGATCCGGGCGATCAGGAACCTCTCCCGGATTTGCGCCGAGCATACTGGCGGAGGGCGATCAGATCCTGGCGATTCCGACCCTGGTGCGTCGGCTGCCCGAGCCGATCAAGAGAATCATCGGCGATCTGTCAAATGAAGAGCGCGTTCTGGTCGGCCTCGACATTCGCCCGCTCGCAAGCGCATAAAGGTGGATTAACCGGGGAAGCGCAGTGTCCGAAATTCGCCATTCCCTGACTTTGTTCGTGACCGGGATCACGCCGCGCTCGCTGCGCGCGGACGCCAATGTGCGCGCATTTTGCGAGTGCGAGCTGCACGGCGGCTACGATCTCGAAATTGTCGATCTCCACGAACATCCCGAAAGGGCGCAGCAAGCCAATGTGGTGGTTTCGCCGACCCTTGCGCGCGCGCATCCCAAACCCGTCCGGCTGCTGTTCGGCGACATGTCCGACAAGGACAAGCGGAGTTCCCTGCTAAGTCTGGCGCAAACATGAGCAAAAAGCCCCAGATCTCGCCTCAGGAACTGGCAACGCTGCGCGGAAAACTGGCCGAAGCCGAGGACATGCTGCGCGCCATTCGCGCCGGCGAAGTCGACGCCATCGTCGTCGAGGGACCGCACGAGCACGCTCCTTCGATTTATACCCTCAAAGGCGCTGCCGACCCTTATCGGCTGCTGGTCGAGCAAATGGCGGAAGGCGCGCTGACGGTTTCGTCGGATGGCCTCATTCTCTATTGCAACGCCGCCTTAGCCCGAATGATCGGCCGTCCGCGCGAGCGTCTGGTCGGCACGGCGATCGCCAACTTTGTCGTGAGCGACGATTCCAAGTCAATCGAGAAGCTTTTCGCGCCCTCGGCATTGGCGGGGCAGGCTGTCCGGCTGAAAGCCGACGACGGCGCGATCAAGCACGCGCACGTCTCGGTGACGCCGATGACAACGGCGGGAGAGCCGGTCCATTGCGTGGTTGTGACCGATCTCAGCCGGCAGGAGCTGCGCGTCCTGCATGAAGCGGTCGTCAATGCTTCGGCGGATGCGATCTACGCGCTGCGTCTCGATGGAACGATCAAGAGCTGGAACGCCGGCGCGCAAAGGCTTTACGGCTATACGGCGCAAGAGGCGATCGGCCGCAACATCCGCATGGTCATCCCGGAAGATCAGCAAGAAAATGCCGACGAGTTGTTTCGTCGTGTGGCGCGGGGAGAAACCGAGCGGCGCGAAGTCGTCCGCCGCACGAAATCGGGCGCAGCGGTCGATATCGCGCTCAGCGTTTCGCCAATCATCGGCGTCGACGGGCGCGCAAGCGGCATAGCTACGATCGCGCGCGACGTCAGCAAGCGCAAGGCGGCCGAGGCGGCGCTGCGCGCCAGCGAGGCGCGGCTGCGCAACATGGGCGACAATCTGCCCGACAGCGCCATTTACGAATATGCTCATGATCCAAGCGGCATACCACGCTACCTTCATGTCAGCGACGGCATCGAGAAGCTGACCGGCATCCGCGCCGAAGAGCTGTTGCGCGATGGAACGCTGTTCGCCAGGCAAATTCCGCCCGAATATTTGCTCGATATCTTGCAGGCGATGGAGCGCAGCAGGCGTGACCTGACGCCCTTCGCCATGGACGTGCCGATCCAGCACAGAGACGGCGAATTGCGCTGGCTGCGCATCCAGGCGCGTCTGCGTCGCCTGCCTGACGGCAGCGTTGTCTCGGACGGCGTCAAGACCGACATTACCGCGCGCAAGCGGGCCGAAGCGAAGCTGCTCGAAAGCGAGGAGCGTTTCCGGGTGGCGCTCGGCAAGTCGCCGACCGCTCTTTTTGAGCAGGGCCTCGATCTTCGCTATACCTGGATTTACAATCCCAAACTCGGCAATGCCGCCGATGCGGTCATCGGCAAGACCGACGCCGACATCATGGATCCGTCTTGCGCGCCGGCGCTGGAAGCGATCAAGCGCCGGGTTATCGCCACCGGCCAGCCCGAACGCCGGGAAGTGGCTTCGGCCGCTCACGGCGCGCCGATGGAATATCACGATCTCTACGTCGAGCCCCGTCGCGACGCATCGGGGCGGATCGTTGGCGTTATCTGCGCGGCGACCGATATCACCGCAGCGAAAAACATGCGCGACGCCTTGCAGCTCAGCGATGATCGCTTCCGTCTGGCTTTGGCGACCGGGCAAACCGCGGCCTTCACGATGGATCGGGAGCGGCGCATCACCTGGGCGCATTCCAACCGGGTCGGTCTTCGCGATGCGGAGATGACGAACAAGACATTGTTCGATATTTTCGCCAGGCCGGATGCGGAGAGGCTCGACGCCCTCTATCGCAAGGTGATCGAAACGGGCGTCGGAATTCGTCAGGACGAGGACGTGCAAAGCCTCGCAAAACCGACCCGACAACATCTCCAGATTTGCGCCGAGCCGCTGCGGGACGGCGACGGCGAAATCGTCGGCCTCGTGGCCGCCGCGTCGGACGTCACTTCCCGCAAGCAGGCTGAAGCGAAACTGCTCGAAAGCGAGCAGCGGACGCGGCTCGCCACAGAGGCGACGGAGGTCGGCATCTGGGAGTGGAATGTCGCGACGGACGAAATTTTGTGGGACGCCCAGATGTTTCGCATCTATGGCGTCGCGACAACCAGGGATGGGCTTCTGACTTACGCGGACTGGGCTGATTTCGTCCACCCGGAAGATTTCGCGGAACAGGACGCGATGTTGCGAAAGCAGGCGCGCGAAGGCGGAAATAGCCAACGCGAGTTTCGCATTCGCCGACCCGACGGTCAGGTTCGCTATATCCAGGCCAGCGAGACGCTCCGCGCCAATGCGCAAGGTCAAAAAGAATGGGTGGTGGGGACCAATCTCGACGTCACCGAGCGCAAGCACGCGGAACAGGCGTTGCGCGCCAGCGAGGCTTATAGCCGCAGCGTGTTCGAGGCGAGTCCTGATTGCGTCAAGATCCTCAGCCTCGACGGTTGTCTCGAATGGATGAACGACAACGGCCTCCGGCTCCTGGAGATTTACGATTTCGATGCGGTCCGCGGCAAGTATTGGCCCGATCTGTGGCCGACGGAGGCGCGAAAGACGATGGAGGCGGCGCTGGCCGACGCCCGCGCAGGCCGCGGCGCGCATTTCTCGGGATTTTGCCCGACGTGTAAAGGCGCGCCAAAATGGTGGGACGTGATGATCACCGCCGTTCCCGGCCCGGATGGATCGCCCGTTCGTCTCGTCGCCGCCTCGCGAGACGTCACCGAGAAAAAATATTCCGAGGACGCGCTCGCCGCCGCGAAGGCCGAAGCCGAACGCGCCAGCGAAGCCAAATCGAAATTTTTGGCGGCGGCGAGCCACGATCTGCGCCAGCCGGTGCAATCGCTGACCATGTTGATGGCCGTCCTGCAACGCCAGGTCGCCGACAAGCCCAAGGCCGCCGAAGCCGTAGCCATGGCGAACATGGCGGTGAAAAGCCTGTCCGGCTTGCTGACCGGCATTCTCGACATTTCCAAGCTCGACGCCGGTGTTGTGGAGCCCCGCGTCGCCAGCGTCGACCTGGGCGCGCTCGCCGAGAAGCTGGCCAACGAATATCGCCCGCGCGCGGCGGCGAACGGGCTCTCCTTGCGCCTCGCGTCCTGCGCTCTCTGCGGGTGCGCCGACGAAGAGATGCTGGAGCGGATCTTGCGCAATCTGCTCGAAAATGCGCTGCGCTACACGGCCAGCGGCGGCATCCTCCTTGGCGTTCGCCGACGCGGCGAAACCGTCAGGATCGACGTAATCGACACGGGCGTCGGTATTCCGGCCGACAAACAGGCCGAGATTTTCGAGGAATTCCGCCAGCTCAACAACCAGGCGCGCGATAGCAGCCAGGGACTTGGCCTCGGCCTTTCCATCGTTTCCCGCCTCGCCCGTCTGCTGGGCGCCGAAGTTCAGGTCGCCTCGCGCCTCGGGCGTGGCTCACGCTTCTCGCTGTCTCTGCGGCGGGACCACGCCGCGCCGCCGGCGAAATGCATCAAGCCGGTGCTCGGCGATCCCGGCGGACGCGTCCTCGTCATCGAGGACAACGCCGATCTGCGCCGGGCCTTCGAGGTCATGCTGAGCGAGTGGGGCTATACCACGCTCAGCGTCGCCACCGCCGGCGAGGCTCTCGCTCGGGCCGAGGCGGAGGACTGGCGGTTCGACGCCATTTTAGCCGATCATCGGCTTGGCCCCGGTCTCAACGGCGCCGGCGCGGCTGCGGAAATCCTGCGTCGCGCGCAGCGGCCTATCCCAACCTTGATCGTGACAGGAGACACCGCCAAGGAGCGGATCGCCGAGATCCACAAAAGCGGCTTCGTCATGCTGCACAAACCGGTGGAGGCCGCGGATTTGCGGCAGCGTCTGGCGCAGGCGCTGCGGGGGCGCCTGTTTCCCCAGGCCCGTCTCAGTTCCGGCGATCGCGGCTGAATTTTAAGTTGCCTGTAGACCGCGGCGATCGCTCAATCGTAGAGGCCGTTTTGGGCGACATGGTCGACGAGTTCGCATAGCTTTTCGCGCACTTTGACCGAAAGCGTCATGCCCCGGAAATATTCCTTGACGCGGTCAGCCACCGAGGGATGGCTGTTGATTGCGGATTCCGACGAAGCCGGCCACCTATTCCAATCTGAAGCCGGCCAGGATTCCGATCTGAAGCCGGCCGGGTGTTCCGACGCGAAGTCGGCCACCTTGGAAGCGCCCTTTGGGTCGTTGGTTGAAGTTGCTGGTTCCTGTTCAGCGCGTCAAGCGGCGATCTCTTTTCGCTTGGCTTTTCGCAAGCTCTCGCCGTCGAGCGCGATGCGATAGGCGTTGTGCACGACGCGGTCGAGGATGGCGTCGGCGTGGGTCGGGCTGCCGATAATTTCGTACCAGCGGTCGACCGGCAACTGGCTGGTGATGAGGATTGAGCCGACATCGTAGCGATCTTCGACGATTTCCAGCAGATCGCGCCGCTGGTCGGCGGTGAGCGGCTCTGGCCCCCAATCGTCCAGAATGAGCAGCTTGGAGCGCGCGATCGAACGCAAGACCTTGTTGTAGCGCCCCGTTTCACGGGCGGCTTCGAGTTCGGAGAAGAGCCGCGGCGAGCGGCGGTAAAGCACCGAGAGGTCGTCGCGGCACGCCTTGTGGCCAAGGGCGCAGGCAAGCCAACTCTTGCCGACGCCGGCTGGCCCGGTAATCAGGCAGTTGCGCCGCTCGCGGATCCAATCGCATGCCGCGAGCTTGAGGAAAAGCGCGCGATCGAGGCCGCGCGCGGCGCGATAATCGACGTCCTCCACGCTGGCGGCGTGGCGCAGATTGGCCGCCTTGGCCCGCGCCTCGAAGCGCTTCTGCCGGCGCAGAAGAACTTCGCGGTCGAGCACCAGGCCGAGCCATTCGGCGTGGGTCAGCGCGCCCGCTTCCGGACTGGCCTGCAAATCCGTAAAGCCCTTGGCCATGCCATGGAGGCCGAGTTCATGCAGCTGATCGAGCGTGGGGTGGTTCAACATAAGGTTCCCTTTCATTGGAAGTAGTCGGGTTTGCGCAGGTTTTCATGGAACAGCAGCGGCGCCTCCTCGCTCGCCGGCGGTCGCCGCGGCTTGGCGTCGATGAGGCCGACGATGGCTTTGTAGGAGAGCGCGCCGATCGCCACCGCGCGCGCGGCAGCTGCTTCGACCCTCTCCTTCGGCAGGCCGCGGATATGGCGGAGCACGCCGAGACAGGTGCGAAAGCCCTGCTGGGGATGGCGTCTTGACGCGATGACGGCGAGGATCAGCGCCTCCATGTTCGGCCCTGTCGCGGCGGCCCAGGAGCGGAAGCGTTCGGTGGTCCAGGACGCATAACCGCGATGGTCTTTGGGCATGTGCGCCGGATCGGTTCCATGCGCCGCGCCGCCATAACGGCGCTCATGAGCGGCGACGCGCCGGCCCTTGTGGAAGATTTCGATGGTGCGCTGCGTGACGCGCGCGTCGACCTGCTCGCGGATCAGGCCATAGGGGACCGAATAGAAAAAGCCGTGAACCTCGATGTGATAATCGATGCCGACGCGCGCCAGCAGCCATTCGGCGGCGACAAAATCCTCCGCCGGCGGAGAATGAAGCGCTGCTTTCTCAATCGTTTCGAACAATTGCCGGCGACTGACGCCGATCCGGCGCATGACGGCGCCGTTCATCCGCGCAAGCGCCTCGCCGATGGCGGCGTTGGCCTCGGCCAGCGAGAAGAACGTCCTGTTGCGCAGCCGGCCGAGAATGTAGCTCTGGGCGAAGCGCACGCCGGCCTCGACCTTGGCCTTGTCGCGCGGCTTGTAGGGCCGCGCCGGCAACACGCCGACGCCGTAATGGTCGGCCATCTTGCCATAGCTGCGGTTGATCTCTGGATCGTAGAACGAGGCCTTGTTGACGCCGCTCTTGAGGTTGTCGGGTACGATCAGCTTCGGAACGCCGCCGAAAAAGCCGAACATGCGCACATGCGAGCCGATCCAGTCCGGCAGTTGTTGCGTCCAGGTCGCCTCGGAAAAGGTCAGGTTCGAGGCGCCGAGCACGGCGACGAAAATCTCCGCCTCGCGGATTTCGCCGGTGGCCGGATCGACGATCGGAAGCTTCTTGCCGGAATAGTCGACGAAGACTTTTTCGCCGGGCTCATGACGCTGGCGCATGGTCGGCGACAGGCGCCGCTCGAACTCGCGAAACAGATCGCAAAACCGCGAATAGCCATAGCCCGCCGAATGAGCCTCGCGATATTCCTCCCATAAAATCTGGAGGTTGACGCCAGGCCGCTTCAACTCCCGCGCCAGCGCCGCCCAATCGGGCTCGGGGCGCAAGCGCTTGCCAGCGCCCACGCCGGCCCGCGCAAACAATCTTTCTTCCAAAACCGCGTCGGTGAGTTCCGCCGGCAATGGCCAGGAAAGGCCAGCCGCCGCCGCGCGTTTGATTGCGTCTTGAACCGTCGAGCGCGCCACGCCGATTGTGCGGCAGATTTCGCGCGCGCTCGCGCCGTTCGAATGAAGACGCAGCAAATGCCGCATCTGTCTCATGGTCAGCTCTCTCTTTGCCGGCATCCGGGGCCTCCTGGTTGGAAGCTCCCGCAATGCCTGATCAGCTGACCCTTGGGGCGTCGTTCTTACACTTCTCCGTTTCCGAAAAAACCGCCGGCGGAGGTGGCCGGCTTCACGTCGGAATGGTGGCCGGCTTCAGATCGGAACGGTGGCCGACATCAAATCGGAATACATGGCCGGCTTCGCGTCGGAATAGGTGGCCGGATTGAATTGGAATTCGCATGTTGATGACGGACAAGGCGATCGCCATGCCTGAAACGACGCGCTCTGGCTTTCCTTTTGGCATGAGGTTTCTCGCAAATTGTCTGAAATATGAGCGACCGACAACCCGCCCCGTCGAAGGCGTCTCACGCGAGTACGAAACAGGGATGAAAAAGTTCTCGCGTCCGTCCGCTTTCCGCGGCCGATTGACAATTATATCGCTCCTGTCGGGGGAGAGCGCAGAGCGAATTTGCGCGTCGTTAACCGGCTGACTTGCGAGCCATCAGCGCCGCGACCGTAAAAGGCGGCGCCGGCGAAGCAGGATTTTGATGGCGGCGCAGGCCTCCTTGAGGGCGGACGTTTTCTGGCTGGCCTCAACGCTGTCAAACGGGGCGCTCGCGCTTAGGTCATGATCCAGCATCCGTGCGGCCTTCAAAACCGCTTCCTTGGCTCTCGTCAGGGACGTTTCTGGCATCGGCGATTCACTATGAAGTTGCCAGCGCCAAGTCTCGTTAATACCTTCGATGGAACCGATCTCTTCACCGCCATGCGACATGACGAGATAAAGTCCAGGGCGGCCGACCACTTCCGCGATATAAGCCATTATCCCCCCGATTTTTTCGCGTCGCGACGAGGCGCAAATTCCTCAATGGCTTTCGACCAATCTCGCGCTCGCCCGTTCCGCAGCAATCAAGCTTCCGACACGCACGATGAGCCGGTCGTCCTCGAAGGGCTTTGCGACGATTCCCTTGTCTCTGAAGCCTGACGGCAGATGCTCGCGCCTCTCAGCTGTCACGAAGAAAAACGGAATGCCGCGATCCGCCAAAGCTTCAGCGACGGCGTCGATGGGGCCGCCGACGATGTTGACGTCGAGCAGGGCGGCGTCGATTTGCGCGCGGCTTGCGAGCGCCACCGCTTCGTCCAGCGTTCCCGCAGGTCCGATCACCTCATGCCCGTTGTTTTCCAGCAATTCAGCGATGTGATCCGCCAAAAGGAACTCGTCCTCGACGACCAGTATCCGGCCCATGATCTCATCCCATCGCAGTAAGAATGCAATATTGCCGCCGCATCGAACTGGCGGCGAGGCGCGAGCGCCGGCGGAGTTGCCGGCGCTCGCCTGAAATCAACGCTTTGCGGCGATCTCGATCTGCGATTGCAAGGGCTTGAAAGCCTCATCGGCGATCTTGCGCGCCAGCGACGAAATATCCTTCGCCTGGCTGCTCAGGGCCTGAAACTGCTTGTTGGCGTGCGCCGAGGGCAGGGCGACGACATCGGACAGGGTCTTGGCCTTGGAAAGGGCGCCAGCGAATTCCAGCGTCAATTCCGCGTTCGCCTTCGCCGCTTCAAATGACTTGGCGGCCAATTCATTCCATCCCTTCGTAAGAATCGAAGAGCTGGCGAAAATAGCGTCGAGGCCACCCTTGGCGGACGCATTGAATTTATCGAGGCCTTCTTGGCCCTGCTGCAGTCCATTCTTCGCCGCTTCACGGACGGCATTGCCCTGCTTCTCGACGAATTCATTGTGATTTTGGATAGCGGCGTTCTGCATGTGATGGAACCCTTGTGCTTGTCTAAATTTTGCGGGCGTATCGTTCACGCCCGGCTGCATGCATTTCAAAACCTTTGCCGCAGCGCAACAATTTTGTGCAGCGCCGTCGAAGGGCGCGACGCAGCAAGATCGGCCTATGCCGCGCAAAGGCGCGCGTTTGCGGGCTCTCGGCGCTGGAGCAGAAGGAAGCCCAGGATATTCAATTAATTGTGATCGCCCGCCAGCCTGCGGCGCGAGAGTGAAGTTCAGCAGCCAGTTGGATCGACTGGAACGCCAGCATTTGCGGGACAGACCGAGTTAAGCCTCAGCTTTTGTTCGACAGTTTTCGGCCGCGCGCGCCAAATCCCGCGGGGTCGCGCGGCCTTTCCGATTCTGATGCGATAGCTTATCAGCGCTCGGCGTGCGGGCCGCGCCAATGTGCGGGCTCAGGTATCGAAAGGCGTCGCCATGACTTACATTGACCTTGGATGCGGCGGCGGCTCAAAGGGCGCGATCAGCGCGGCGCGTGGACGGGCGGCGGCTTCGATCTGCGCCTGCGAGCGGTCGGTCCTCGACGCGCTCAATGAAATCGCCAATCTTTCCCGCGGCGAAGATCTTCACGCGGATTGCGGCGCCGACTCGTCGTTCTCGAACGCGACAGCCGAGCGACTTGAATTGTTCCTGGCCGCGGCGAACGATTTGGTCGCGGTCCTCAAGAATGAACCCGGGCGACGGCCAGTGGTGAAATTGAATGTTGGTCGCGCGCCTGTGGATGCGGAACTGAAGGCGCGGATCAGCAAACTTACGGAGCGCCAGAAGCATGTCTTGCGGCTGGTGTTACAGGGTTTGCAAAACAAGGCCATCGCGTTCCAGTTGAACATCACCGAGACGACAGTGAAAGCGCATGTCGGGACGATGCTAAAAAAAATGGGCGTGTACAGTCGTGCGCGGGCTATCGCCCTTTGCGCCAATGTCGATTGGGAAGAAATCGTCGCGCTGGGCGATTGAAGGCGTCAGCCTGCGCGCCGCGGCAAATTTCACTCCGCCGCCCAGGCTCGCATTTCCGGCGACGTGGCCCTGGAAATGGAATCGAACAAGCCTTCAGCGGAGAACGGCTTGGCGAGATAGTCGCGCGCGCCGAGTGCGAAAGACGCGGACCGGAAAGCGTCGTCGCCCCGTCCTGTCATGACGATGACCGGGCAGTCGGGAGCAAGCTTCGCAACCTCGGCCAGAAGGTCGAGACCGCTGCGGCCGCCGGGCATTTCGACATCGGTCAGAATGCAATCAATCCGCATAGACGCCCTGTGTTGGAAGAATTCGGAAGCCGAGGAAAAGCATTTTGCCTCGTAGCCTTCGGTCTCAAGCAACATTTCTATGGCGTTGCGCGTAATGGCGTCGTCGTCGATCACACAGATAGCGCCCATATCGATCCTCCCTGCGGACTCAAGACGTCAGGCTGCATGGACAATAGTTGAGGCGCCAGGTGGTTAACGGTCAATTAACGTACGGTGTCTATCCACATAAATCGTGCAGCAAAGCAAATCAGTCACAAATAAAACCGCGTCCTGAATCAAGGAGATAAAGCAGAATCGTAGCAATCGACTTCAGCGATCACATGATATTGAACGCAGGATGCGGCAATAGGCCTGGGCCGGTTTTTGTTTGCGGCGAACAGCTCAGCTAAAGATAAATTGCGCTCAAGTCTATGCTTGGCGCGAGCGCTCGAAGAGGCATTGCGGCGCCGGGTAAGTCGTTGCCGCCCTTTTGCCACTCCCGGTGGAACATTGCAAAAACCTTGGTTCCTCGCTGCGACAGACATTGCGTGAACGCGCAAATGTTCCCTCGCCAAGCTCCTGACACGATCATCGACCTCTGCGGGCGTCGATTCAGCAAGCGTCATGCGATTGGCGCGGAAAACGGACAAGCGGGGGCTGGAAGGGGAATTCGTGGGGAGCGGTTTGCGTGGGCTGATCGCTGCTTAGCACGCCGAGCGACGGCGTTGATCAGCAACCGCCGAACCTTCGTCGTTCTTTATATTTCGCCAGGGAACATCCGAGCGATCCAGTGGTTTGCACAGCCGTGGCCGTTCGCTCCGCTGCGGCGATTATCGGGAATTGTGGGGGGCCTGATGGGCTATTCGCTGTTGAGCCGGCGCGTCTTGGTGGTTGAGGACGACATCATGTTGAATGAGGTCTTCTGCTACATGCTGCAGGACGAGGGAGCTGAGATTGTCGGGTCGCCGATTTCCGCGCAAGGAGCGCTGAAAATTATTGCGTCGGGCCTGCCAATTGATGCGGCGCTGCTGGACGTTAAGCTGCATGGCGAAAAAATTGATCGCGTGGCTGGCGCGCTCGCCCAACGCGGAATTCCATTCGTGTTCGTGACGGCGACTGCGCTTAAATCGCTGCGGCGGCGCTATCCGCTCATTCCGCTTTGTCTCAAGCCGTGTGAAATGGACACGTTGCGCGAAGCGCTGCTTGCGGCCATTTGCACAGGCCAGCGGAGCGAGCCGTTGCGCCCGTAGCGCAGTGGCGACGGCAAATTCAAAAACCTGTTGATAGGCAGTGAAATTGGCTGGCTTCGTCGCGGTTGGGCGGTAGAGTCGAAACAAGCCCGCGCAACGCCTGTCGCCCCCCGATCCGGCGCCGCGCGGGTTAGTCGAGATTTTGTGTGTGTAGCGTCTTGGCCCCGGCAGCAGTTTGCTTCCGAGTTTTTTTTATTGGGCCTCTCCGCCGCCCGGCCCCCCGAACGAGACGGCGGTTTCGCTATGACGCGACCTCTGCGGGCCGAGTTCATGGCGCTTAGATAATCTCAATCCGCTTGCCGAGTCTGTAGCCATCGGGACACAGTCGTGGGGGAACGTGAAGGGATGCGGTGGTTCGAGACATCGATGAGGAAAGGCGCGCCCAGGGGGCGGTTCACCGCGCCATCCGGAGTTTTCGGACGAAAGCGCGTCGTCCGGACGCGGCGCCATGCGCAAGGAACAACCTGAAGCCCAATCCGGACGCGCCATTCTCAGGCAGGCCGGCTATGCCGGTTCCAGTATCCCCGTGTGCTCGGTGACGAGTTCGGCGAATTTTTGGGGCCACGCGTCAGGCGGCAAATGGCTGAGAAACAATTCGCATTTGGAGCGCAAAAGACTGCCGTCATAAGTGTTTTGGTTGAACGTCGGCGCGTTGGCGCGTCCCTCTGGCCAAAACATTGTTTGGGCGAGATTGTTCAATTCGACGACGATCAGTCGTGGCCCGTTTCAGTTGAATTTCAAGGAGCAAGCCGCAGTGATCGCTGAGATAGGTGGTGAGCGCGCCGCAGGGCTGGCCCAGCACGGTCGCCGCCTGCTGCGCCTTGCGCGCGCCGATGAGCCGCGCTCGCCTCACGTGAGGAAGATAGCCGCGCCAGAAAAAATTGCGTTTTTGCAGTGAGGCCGGGTCGTCGGTCTGCAGTTCCGCGACGATGCAAAAGGACGTGGCGAGCGTGGGCTCCACCAGCCATTCTCGACTTGCGCGAGTAGATCCTCCGGTATGTCGCGCCAATCGGCGAGATCGGCCCGGGGGTCGCCAGCGACCCGGAAAAAGGGTAAAACGCGCGGCGACGGCCTTCCGCGCTGGCCTGCGCGACGGCCCAGGCCACGACGCCGGAGATCGTGGCGAGCTTGGCGTCGACGCGCAGGGATTGCGGCCGCGCGCCCATGAGACCGCGCGGCCCCAGCAAATCCAACAGGGTTTCGGCGACAATCCAGGCGTCGGCGTCGATCCGTTGCGAGGAGGCGCGCGCAAAGGCGCGCGGAACCGCGACCAGAAGCCGGTCGCCTGAAGCAGGATTTTGACGTGAAGGTTTCGCTCGGCTTGCTCGATAAAGGACATGTCGCCCGAGGCCAATGCCGCGCCCGCCTTTTCCGCCGATGACGGCCCGTCGAACAAGGCCCAGCGCCGGGCGAAATCGCCAAACCGTCCCCAGAGCAGATCCTGCCGCGCCGCGACCCAAGCGCAGACCAGCGCCGTGCTGGGATGGCGGGGATTGAAATGGCGCAGCAGGGCGGCGCAAACACGCGTTTCGGCGATGCGCGGCTTCCATTCGGCCTCGGCCCACGCCAGCCAGGTTTCGACATCTCGGGGCTGCGCGATCCAGGGGCCGCGCCGCCGCCACAGCAAGTCGATGTTGGCCTTCATCTCGCGCTCGTCCAAAATGGACAAGTCGCCGT
>CAWHDV010000009.1:0-16918 GCA_963828185.1 uncultured Alphaproteobacteria bacterium
GCCGGCAGGAAGCGCAGAGCGGAAGGGTAGGGGCCGGCAAGCCGCGCGCGGCGAGATAGGCGGCGGCGTGCGTGCCGCCGATCGCGCGCGAGCCGCGCCAAATCGCCTGCGCCGTATCGCTCGAAAAGGACGGCTTCGCGGCAAGATCGGCGGGCGCGGTGGAATTTGGCGGCGAGGCTGGCGGGGCCTGTCCGAGCGCTTCAAGAATTGTCGCCGGTTCGCAGCCGGCATAGCAATTGACAAGCAGGCGGCGCTCGCCGTCTCGGATGTAGAGTGAGGGATGCAGATCGCCGCGTCCCTTGCCATGGCCGGAACAAGGGCAGCGGATCAAGAAGCCGCCGCTGGTGGCGATGCCGCGATAGGCGGCAGCGATGGCGGCGGCTGAGAGGACGGGTGGAGCGCTTTGCATTTCGCGCCCAATAAAGCAGCCGCGCGCGAAAGCTTCAACCCTGGGCTTTTGACGGCTTTGGTTGAAGCCTCCGAGGGTTGGTGCGTTGGGCGAAAAGTTAGCTGTAGGGATCGAACTCATGCAGCACAGCGGCCGGATCGCCGTCATATTCGTCAGTCGGCATGACGCCAAAGTCGCCGTTGCCAGCCTGGAAGACGATCATGCAGACCATCAGCGTGTTGGCGAGGTTCCAGGCGCGGAGGTGCGCGGTGCGGAGGGCTTGAGACATTGTTCCGGCTCCTGTCTTGGAGGCGGGGACCATCCCCGCTCGACAGGCGCCCGATGGAGCCGGCGCAGGGCCGCAATCACCGCGAAGGCGCAGCCGAAGCGGCCGCACGCTCGCGTAGCGGACCCTTTATGGGTTGATGGCGACAGGCCATGGGCCGGATCAAGGATAGCGCTACTGGAAGTGGGGATGGTGTTCGTCCCGGAGTTTGGAGCCAGATGTTGAATGCGCACTCGCGCGCCTTACAGAAATTCGGCGACGAGCAATTAATGTCGCGAATTGAGCTGTTTCGTCACCCGACTGGCCAGCTTCGGACAAGGCCAGAGTGTAATCGAAAGATGGTCAGCTCACTTACGATGCCGATTTGTTACAAGAATTTGCCGGCTCGAACGGGCCGTCGTCCATGGAGAGCAATTATTCATGCCCCTCCCTCGCTTCATCGCCTTTCGTGGAAGACTTTCGCTCGTCGCCGTCGTGACCCTGGCCATTGTCTCCATGGTCGCCTTGGCCTCTACGGCGCAGATTTTCGTCGCCTACAAGAGCCTATCGTCCTTCGCCTCCGCCGCCGAGGTGCGCCAGCGCTTCAACCTCCGCGTCGCTGCGACGGTGCTGAAAAAAGACCTTCCCGGCGTTAGCGTGGAATGGTCGCCCAGTGGCGACCCCGCGCGAGTCATCCTCGATCATGTGCCGGAATTCACCGAACATGGCATTGTCGATGAGGTCAGTCGCGTCACCGGTGCGACAACGACAGTCTTCTCGTTCTCCCCGGAAGCCGCCACTTTCGTGCGAAAAACCACCAGCGTTCGCAAGGCGGACGGCTCCCGCGCGGTCGGCACCATGCTCGACAAGACCGGACCGGTGCAGGCGGCATTGCAGGGCGGCCGGACCTATATCGGCGAGGCCGATATTCTCGGCGTCGGCTATCGCACCGCCTATATGCCGCTTTATCGCCAGAACGGCGAAATTTCTGGCTCGCTTTATGTCGGCGTGAAGAAGAGCGACGTCGACGGCAATATCTACGCTTGGATGCGCTCGGTTGGGATCGTCTCGACGTTTGTGCTGGCCGTGTTCAGCGTCGCCGGAATGCTGATCGCCAAACGCATCCTCCGCCCTGTCACCGATCTCGCCGCGAGTGTCGCCAGGATTTCTGCAGGCGAGCTTGCAGATGCGGTTCCGCATGTCGGGCGGCAAGATGAAATTGGAAGCTTGGCGGGCGCGGTCGAGCGCTTCCGTGACCACGCCGTCGAGCGGGAACGCCAGGAGGAGGTCGCACGCGCCGAGCGCCAGAACGAAATCCATCGCCAAAAAATGCTGGAGCAGATGGTCGGCCAATTCCGCGGCCTCGTCGGCGAAATCGTGTCGTCGGTCAATTCCCAGGCGGGCGCAATGAGTGGAACTGCGCGCACCTTGAACAATGTCGCCGCGCGGGCGGAACAGACGGCGGGGTCGGCGCGGATGGCGGCCTCCAATTCATCGGCCAATATCCAGGCTGTTTCGGCGGCCGCTGAAGAACTAACGTCCTCCATCGCCGAAATCTCCCGGCAGAATTCAGGGAACGAGCGAAAGGGCGAGCCAAGCGAGCGACATCGCGCGTCATACGGACGGACGTATTTCGGGACTTGCCGAGCTTGCGGACAAGGTGGGCGCCATTGTCGAAATGATCCGCACAATCGCCCAGCAGACCAATCTGCTCGCGCTCAACGCCACCATCGAGGCGGCGCGCGCCGGAGAGGCCGGCAAGGGTTTTGCGGTGGTGGCCTCCGAAGTGAAGTCGTTGGCGGGACACACGTCCAAGGCGACGGACGAGATCGCGGCCCAGGTCGCCGCCATCCAGCAATCGACCCTGGAGGCAGTTGGAGACATCAGGTCGATCTCGAGCGCGGTCACCGAAATCGACACATTGACGCGCAGCGTCGCCGACGCGATCGCCCAGCAGAACGACGCCACCGGCGAGATCGCCCGCGCCATCTCGCAAGCGTCGAAAAGCTCGACCTCCGCCTCGGAAAATGTGGAAAGCGTCGCCTCCGTCATCGGCGAGACCAATGATGAGGCCAATCGCGTGGCCCAGGCTACCGGGCTCTTGTCGGGCTCAGCGAAGAGCCTTACCGAAGCAGTCGACGCTTTCCTCCGCGATCTCGCCCAGGACGTGAAGAACCGTCGCACGGCAGTCCGTCGCCAATCCGACCAAGGGGTCGCCGTCCTTGCCGGCGGCGCCCGCATCAAGACCAAATTGCTCGATATTTCCGACAGTGGCGCGAAAATCGCCGTCGCCGGCAAGATCCGGCAAGGCGATCACTTCGTCCTGGAATTCGAGGACCAGACCCAGACGCAAGCAACGGTGGTATGGCTCACGGATGGTTTTGCTGGGCTACAATTTGACCAGCCGCTCAGCGCCCTTGCGGACAAACATGTCGCGTGACGACGGGCACAACCAGCGATGACCCGTAGGAACACAAGCGGCGCTCCCGCGCCGCCGTGCACCAAAACCATGTCGGGGTATTTGCCAAAGACCTTGTCGAGCTTGTCCCAGACCAGGCGATGATCGTTGAAGTCCGGCCCACCTGTGAGGACGACCTTGGGACCTGCGAGCAGGAGCTCTTCGTTCTCGGAGCGGCGCTTGGCGAAAAGTTAGCTGTAGGGATCGAACTCATGCATCACTTCGGCCGGGTCGCCGTCGTATTCGTCGGTCGGCATAACCGAATAGCCGCCGTTGCCGTCCTGGAAGACGATCATGCAGACCATCAGCGTGTTGGCGAGGTTCCAGGCGCGGAGGTGCGCGGTGCGGAGGGCTTGAGACATTGTTCCGGCTCCTGTCTTGGAGGCGGGGACCATCCCCGCTCGACAGGCGCCCGATGAAGCCGGCGCAAGGTCGCAATCACCGCGAAGGCGCAGCCGAAGCGGCCGCACGCTCGCGTAGCGGACCCTTAATGGGTTGATGGCGTCAGGCCATGGGCCGGATCAAGGATTGGCGCTACTGGAAGCGGGGGTGGTGTTCGTCGCGCAGTTTGGAGCCAGATGTTGAATGCGCGCCGAGCGCCCGAATGAAGCGGTCGCCGCTTGCCTTGTCGGTCTCGTCTCGTCCTGGCTTGTGACGCCGCCATCGAAAGCCGCCGCGCCTTTCTTGCGAAAACCGGCTGGCAACGAGAACAGGAGAGGCTTATCGTCGGTCACGGCGGGCGTGAGGACTAATGACGCAAAATAAATTAATAGGCGTAAATCCCGACGGTTCAACGAATTGGGAAGAAGCGCGCCGCAGCGTATTTGATAAATATCTGGCACTGACGGAAAGCGTGTTCACTCGTAAGGCGGTGCGGGAGAGTACTGGCCCATTGGTTAAGTTTAGTCGGTGGTCGCCATGCGAGCCGTATTTCCAAATACGGGAAGGCTGGTTGGCGATCGCGCGTGGCGGCGAGATAATCGCTGTGGGATATGCGAACGCATTCCGATCGGCGCGAGGCTCGCCGCGATTTGGTGATTTCGTAGCGGCGGCAGATAACGGCTCATTGAACAACGTCGATATGACCAGGACGCTGCGGCGACTATGGAAGCGCGAAGAAGCGCCTTGGGACTATGGCGCGGTTGTTCACTTGCAGCATTTGGCCGTCAAACCGGGCGCTCACGGTGTTGAATGGGCGCCGGGGTTGCTCGATCTGGCGAATCGTATTGGCGGCGAAACGTCGGCGCTGATGCTGCTCAAGGCGCAACCGTTGGAATATGATTTTGGCATGGATCAAAATGCCGTCACGTCGCGTGGCAACCGTTTTCGTAGAAAGCAAGCGGCGTTGATCCGGATTTATGACAAGATGCTTGGATTTCAGCGATGCAATGGCGTCGCTGGTCAAGATGGTTGGATGTGGCGCGCGACTGGTTCGATGCCAGGGTTGGCGAAACCAAGACATGGGCCCGTGTCTATCCGGGCATGGGCGAAAAAGGAGACGAAAGAAGACTTGGACCGATTCTTCAGATTTCGTTGATAAAGTCAGCATCTGATCGTTGCTTATGATAAGTCAGTTGTTATTCGCATAATGTATCTTATGGAACTTAAACCGAGGAACAGACAATTACGTCATCTGAACTTATCATTGACGTCTGTATGCGTAAAGTCGTCGCCCTTGAACAATAAGGGCGCATGATAAGCCTTCGCGCAAGCGTAGGCGAAACAGTCACCAAAATTGAGGTCGGCGGCTTGGCCGACAACCTTTCCATATGTTGCGGCGGCCTCGACGGCGCGGTGAGCCAAAGAAGTCGCAACAGGAATTTCCTTGATCGCGTTGAGCTCGACAAATTCGAGGACAAATCCATGGGCTATGCGGATTTCATCCGGCGTCGCCTTTCGGGTGGGCATCTTGCCCAGCCTGGCGCGCGCCAAAGATATGCTCGCTTCGAAGATCGTCAACGGCGACGTCAAGCGCGAGGTGGCCGCGTCGAGCTGGGACTTGAGCGATGCGGCGTCAGGTTCATTGAGGAGAAGCGCGACGATAGCCGAAGCGTCAATATACATCAGACGTCGCCCCACATCTCGTCCGTGAACGCTTTCATATTGAAATCTGGGTCAGCCTCGCCGAAGCTGGCCACCCTGGCCAAGAGGTCGGCGTTACGTTCATCGAAGCCTTTTGCGGCGTTCGCGCGGTCCAGTTCATGACTCAAGGCAAGGCGTACGGCCTCCGTCTTGGTGCGGACGCCCAGGGCCCGCTGAACCTTTTTCGCGAGGGCGTCAACGCCGTCATCCCGAATGAATAAGCCCATTTGGATATCCTTCGTTGCATATCTGTATATCACGGGGTCGATATACAAGGAAGTGCGCTGCACAGGGTGACGGCGAAAAGGTCGGGGGTGGCCTCGATATGGCGAGGTGCGTCGCCCTCGCCAAGTGCGAGGACGGCCGCGCGAAAATGAGCGCGGTTTTCAAGGCGGATTGCATCAAGCCTCGTAGCGGCCTCCCTGCGCTCGGCGTCGCTCGCGGGCTCGATCCCTCGGGCGATGCGGAAAACGCGGCCGGTCTCGGCGGCGCGGGCATGGCTCGAAAGGTGTCCTTCTTGGCTTCGCCTGCGGACGCATCATGTCGACCCGTAGCGGGAATTCGGCGGTGCAAGATGAACGTCGCCTGTTCGGTCCGACAGCGGACCGTCCCCAAGCTACGGGCCGCGCGGATTTGGTCTGCGTATCGAGACGCCGCAGCCTTCAACCGTATCATCGCTTGCGCTGGGCGATATCTCACGGCGGCGGCGACATTCGTTTCATTTGGCCGGTCTCGCCGTTTTCAATTTTTCGGGCGGGGGATTTGGCGAAGCCTCCCGTATCACTTCTCGGAGGCGGGTGTCGGAGCTGGCGGCGCGAGCAGACCCTGTCATTTCGAGAGCTATCCGCATGTTTGGCAAGGATGCGAACGCGCGTTCCATCGATCAGGCCTCGGTCGGCCGGCCATTTCGACGGCGGCGCTGGAGTCGCCTTCCCACTGCGGCGCTAACGGCGCTGATCCTGACTGCTGGCGCGCCAGCTCTGCCGCAAACGCAAGGTGGGCGGCCGCAAGCCGAAGACGGCGCGAGGGCGACGATTGATCAGGCCTATATCTACGCCTTGCCGATTTATGAGATCGCCCGGCTTCGCTACAAGCTTGAGTTCGATCCGTCGCGCGAAAAACATCTGCAGCCGAACAGGCTCGTCAACAAGCGCGACCTGGCGTCGGCCAAGGACCGCCTGGTCACCGCGCCCAATGCCGACACGCTCTATTCGCTGGCCGTCCTCGATTTGAGCGGCGGGCCTGATCGCATCGACGTCCCGGACATGGGCGGCCGCTATTATTCGATCCAGCTGATCGACGCCTACACCAATGTCTTCGGTTACATCGGGCGGCGGACGACGGGGACGAAAGCGGCGAGTTTCCTGATCGCCGGCCCGCGCGGCCAGCCGCCAAACCCGGATAATCCGCCGGTCATCCGCTCGCCGACGCCCATGGCCGTGCTGATCATCCGCATCCTGCTTTACGGTCCGCAAGACCTCGACGCGGCGCATACCTTGCAGGATGGGTTCAAACTGAAGCCGCTGGCCGCGCCCTTGCCGCAACCCGAGCCGATCGCGCCGATCGCCGGCAGCGGCGAGAATTTCGTTGCAATGGTCAATCAGGCCATGGCCGAGAATTCCTCCGCCGGCAATTGACGCGCCCGTGCTCGAACGCATCGGCGAGGTTGGCGTTGGACCTGACGCTGTTCCGTTGAACCCCGAATTGCGAAAAGCCTGGCGCGATGATTTCGCAGCGGCGCGGGATGGGGTCGCCGCCGCCGTGAACGACAGGGCCGAGCGGATCAAGCATTGCAAGAGTTGCGATGTGGTCAACGGCTGGATTTATCCGCCCGCGGACAAGGGCGATTTCGGAACCCATTATAACTTGCGAGCGGCGGTGGCGCTCGCCGGATTGTTCGCCAACCGACCGGCGGAAAATATGTCTGTCGGCGCGGCGGCCGACAATACGGGCGCGCCGCTCGAAGGCCGTCGTCGCTATCTGCTGCGCCTTCCCGCCCGGATGCCGGTCGAGGGTTTCTGGTCGCTGTCGGCCTATTCGGTGCAGCCCGACGGCCGAAAATTCTTCTCCGATAACCCGCTGCATCGCGTGTCGATCGGTGATCGCACGCCTGGCCTCCGGCGCAATAAGGACGGAAGCCTCGACATCCTGATCCAGCGCGATCCTCCGCCGCCCGAATGGCGATCGAACTGGCTGCCCATTCCGGACGGGCCTTTCAGCATCGGATTGCGCAATTATCAACCGCGGAAGGAATTGCTCGACGGCGCGTTCCGCTATCCAGCCATCAAGCGGCTCGACTAGGACGTCCCGTTTTACCTTCACCTTGGCTGGAGACGACAATGAACTTGCGAATGACGCTCTCTTTCGCTGTCCTGACCGCGCTGGCCGGCGCGCCGGTTCGCGCCGACGAGGCCAAGCCGCGCGAGGCCTGCCGCCCGGACGTCGAACGGCTGTGCCCCGGCGTGCAACCGGGCGGCGGGCGGATCGCGAACTGCCTTCGCGAAAATGCCGAAACGCTTTCCGAACTGTGCAAACGCGCGATCGAAACGACGCGGGCGCGCCGGGGAGGTCATTGAATCAAGCGGACGCGGAGCTGTGAAAAAGGGGGAAAGTCATTTCGATTTCGTATCGAAAGAGACATGCGGTTTTCGCCCGCGCCCTGTCTTGAGGAAAAAATGCGCGCCCATTGGCATCTTCTGCTCCTGTTCGCCCCCTTTATTTTCGCCGCCATCGCGGGCGAAATCATCTGGTATGTTTTCGTCCAGAAGCGGGCCTATCCCTGGCGTGAGATGGCGGCCAGCGCGGGGGTCTTCATCTTGCGTATACCGGCGAAATTCCTGTCGGCGCTGGTCGCGGCTCCGGTCGCGTTTTTCGTCTGGTCGCATCGCCTGGCGACCGTTCCACTCGACACGTCCTGGGGCCTGGCGCTGCTCTTCGTCGGCGAGGAATTCGCCTATTACTGGATGCATCGCGCCGGCCACGAAATCCGCTGGCTGTGGGCCTCGCATATGGCGCATCACACACCGGAGCAGATCCATCTGGCGAGCGCGTTCCGGCTCGGCGCGACCGAAATCCTGTCCGGCAACTGGCTGTTCTTTCTGCCGCTCTATCTGCTGGGGCTCAATCCCGTGGCGGTCGGCGCGACCCTGGCGCTCAATCTGTTCTACCAGTTCTGGCTGCACACCGATCTCGTCGGGCGTCTCGGCCCGCTGGAATGGGTCTTCAACACGCCTTCGCATCACCGCGTGCACCATGCGTCGAACGCGGAATATCTCGACCGGAATTTCGGCGGCGTCCTGATCATCTGGGACCGGCTGTTTGGGACTTTTGCCGAGGAACGGCCGGAAACCAGGATTATCTACGGCCTGACCCGACCGATCGGCAGCCGCAATCCGCTCAAGATCATTTTTGGCGAATGGATCGCCATGGTGCGCGATGTCGCGCAGGCTCGGACATGGCGGCAACGGCTTGCGCAGATTTTCGGCCGTCCGGGCGACGGATTCGCCAATGGCGCGTTGTCGCCGGAGAATGCGAGAGCCGACACGCCATGATCGGGCGAGGATGCGAGGACGATGGGCGGCGCGCGCGTATTATCGGGCGAAACATGGGCTGCGGCGACGTCTTTTCCGTTCGCTTCGGCCTTGGCCGAGTGCGGTAAGCTGGCCGTGGGCGCCCCGCGAAACTATCCGCAATCGCCGGATGCGACGCTCATCGCCTGGTCCGCGGAGGGCGACCGACGCGCCTTCGACCAGATCGTCGTGCGGCACGGCGCCTTCGCCCTGCGCGTCGCGGCGCGCGTCGTGGGGGATCGCGCCCTCGCCGAGGAGGCGGCGCAGGAAGCCATGCTGCGCGCCTGGATGAAATCGGCGCAATTCGATCCGGCCCGGTCGAAGTTCACCACCTGGCTGTACCGGATCGTCGTCAATCTATGCATCGATCAGCGGCGGCGCATCCAGCCCGAGCCGATGCCGGAGAATCTCGATCTTGCCGACACGGCCGCCGGGGCCGACGAGCGTCTGGAAGAGTGCGAAAGTCGCGCCCTTCTGGTTCAAGCCATCGCGGACTTGCCGCCCCGACAGCGGGCAGTGCTGAGTCTCGTTTACGACGAGGGCGCCTCGGGCGGCGAGGCGGCCGAGATTCTCGGGCTTTCGGCGAAGGCGGTGGAGCGGTTGCTGGCGCGAGCCCGCGCTGCGCTGCGGGACCGCCTTCGGCCGCAACGCGATGGGAGGGGGAAATAGCATGATGAAACTTATCCGGTTCAAAGCCTCGGCGGAGGCTTTTGGCGCTGATCTGCGGCGCTGGCCGCCCGACGACCGCTCCGAGGCCGAGGCTTTACTGCAAGTCTCGCCGCAAGCCCGAACTTTTCTAGCGGAGGCGCGCGAGGTGGACGCACTGGTCAAGGCGGCGCGTCGCGCGGAAGACGCCGCGCTCTGGCCCCCCGGCGAACAGGCGACCGCGCTGGAACGACTGCGGCGGGGCGTCGCGGCGCGGATCGTGACGCCCACGCCTGGACGCTCGCACGGTTTTTCGGTTTCTTCTCTGGCGCAAGCGCCGCGGCAGGTTTTCGCGATTCATTCCGGCTGGTTCCACTTGACGGCCGGCGGGGCCTTGGCGGTCGTCATCGGCCTGATGATCGGCTCGCTTTACGTGCCTTCGGCGCCATCGGACAATCTGTTGTCGGCGCTACAGCCGGCGCCTTTCGCAATCATGGCGGACTAGAATGAGCGTCACGACCCAAAAGCCCGGAAGGCCGCCGATTGCGTTGATTGCTTCGGTCGTCTTTAACCTGTTCCTCGTCGCGGTCATCGCCGGCCACGTGCTGCGCGTCCACACGGCGCCGCCGCGCCATGGGACGGTCTTGACGCGCGCGCTCGCCAACGCCGAAGCCAGCCTTTCTCCCTCCGACGCGGCGGCGTTCCGCGCAGTGATGCAAAGCGGCGCGCCAAAATTCTCCGAACAGGCGGCGCAGATCGCGCAAGCCCGGCAGGCGCTCGATCGCCAGATCGAGGCGAACCCCTTCGATCCGGACGAGACGCGACAGGCGCTCGCGGCATGGCGCTCGGCGTGGAGCCGGTTCCTGGACGATTTCAGCAACGCGCTGGTCCAGGCTCTGGCGAAGGTTTCCCCGGACGGGCGCCAGAAGCTTGTTGAACAACGCCGGGAGGCGCGGGTGGGGTTTTCCGCCCCTTGAAATCAAGGCGACGAGGCAGATTTCCGTTGCCCTGGTTTTTAGCTGATGGAGCAAGCCATGACCACTGAACTCAGCTGGCTGACCTTGACAGCGATATGCGTGGCGCCGCTCCGGCCCCGCATATTGTCGGCGTCAATGTCACGACAGAAGCGACAATGTCCGTAATTTGCACGTTGCGACCTTCGAGCCGGCGGATTGAAGGTCCGGAATCCGCCGATTGTGTTGAAAAACTCTACCGTTGCGGCGATGCGGGTGTCGTGATTCACTTCTTCTGCTGATTTGCGGGAGAAGCGGTGATGATGGGTGTGCAGGCGGCGGCGGCTCGGTTGTTCTACGACTTCTGCTTTGATGACCACGTGCCCGCCGACCATCAGCTCCGGGGCATAGATCGGCATCTTGACCTCGAAGAGGTTCGGAACGGGCTGAAGCCGTTCTACAGCAGCACTGGTAGGCCTTCCATCGATCCGGAACTGACGATCCGCATGCTGCTTGTCGGCTATTGCATGGGAATCCGGTCGGAGCGCCGCTTATGCGAAGAGGTTCACCTCAATCTCGCCTATCGCTGGTTCTGCCGTCTCGGTCTCGACGGCAAAGTCCCGGATCACTCGACCTTTTCAAAGAACCGGCATGGGCGCTTTCGCGAGAGCAACGTCCTTCGGCATCTTTTCGAAACCGTCGTCGCGCGCTGCATGGCCGAAGGCTTGGTCAGCGCCGAGGGCTTCGCCGTCGACGCCAGCCTGATTTCTGCCGACGCCAACAGACAATATTCAGTTCGGAGCAGCGATTGGAAGCCTGAAGAGATCACGGACGACGCCTGCCGCGCGACGCGCGAATACCTCGCGACGCTCGACGATGCCGCGTTTGGCGCGGCGACACCGGTCCCGCCGAAGTTCGTCTCGCTGGCAGACCCGGCGTCCCAGTGGACGGCGCAGCGCAAGGGGCCAGCCTTCTTCGCCTACTCGACCAATTATCTGATCGATACAGATCACGGCGTGATTGTCGATGTGGAAGCCACGCGCTCCATTCGCCAGGCCGAAGTCGGCGCCGCCCAAACGATGCTGGATCGAACGGAAGATCGGTTCGGCCTGAAACCCGGTTATCTGACCGCCGACACTGCCTATGGCACGGCGCAAAATCTCGCCTGGCTCGTCAAACAGAAGCAGATCACGCCACATATTCCGGTGTTCGACAAATCGACGCGGACGGACGGCACGTTCTCGCGTTCGGAGTTCACGTGGGATCCTGATGCGGACCGCTACATCTGCCCCGCGGGCAAGGAGCTGGTTCAGTTTCGACGCAACTTCTCCACGCCGCGCACCGGCATCGGCGCTGACGGCATGCGCCGTTACCGCGCCAGCCAGAAGGATTGCGCCATCTGCGAACTCAAACCGCAGTGCTGCCCAAATGATGTCCGGCGCAAGATACCGCGGCACGTTGAAGAAGACGCGCGCGATGTGGCTCGGGCTCTTGCCAAGACGCCTGAATTTGAGGTCGCATGCCGCCGTCGGAAGAAGGTCGAGATGCTGTTCGCCCATCTCAAACGTATCCTGGGCCTCGGGCGATTGCGGCTGCGTGGGCCGTCCGGCGTCAAGGATGAGTTCCTGCTCGCGGCGACCGCGCAGAATCTGCGGCGCCTCGCCCGACTGCGGCCGGTGATGCCGCCAATGGAGGTCATGGCGGCATAAGCCGCCGATGACGCGGCCGCAAGGCCGCCCCACGCGATAGGGCGGCAGGCCTCAATATTGAAAAAGAGCCTCCAGCCGGAGCGCAAAGGCACATCTGCTGAGTTTTTCAACACAATCCGCCCATCTGAGGCATTCCACCGCAGAAACGGAGCTCCTCCATCCCTCTGCAACATTCGCTAACGGGCCCAAGTGAGCGGATCCGTAGCGAACGATACGGACGCGGCGCTCGCGCGCCGCCCCTCTCAAAACTTCCAGACGGGGATGCCGAGCTTGCGCGCCTTGTCGCAGAGGTTTTCCTGGATGCCGGATCCCGCGAAAACCATGACGCCGATCGGCAAGATATCCAGCATCTGGTCGTTGCGCTTGAAGGGCGCCGCCTTGGCGTGTTTCGTCCAGTCCGGCTTGAAGGCGATCTGCGGCGTCTTGCGATGATCGGCCCAGCGGGCTGCGATCAATTCCGCGCCCTTGGGCGAACCGCCATGCACCAGCACCATGTCGGGATGTTTGCCAAAGACTTGGTCGAGCTTGTCCCAGACCAGGCGATGATTGTTGAAGTCCAGCCCCCCAGTGAGGACGACCTTGGGGCCGGGAGGCAGGAGCACTTCGTTCTCGGAGCGGCGCTTGGCGGCGAGAAAGTCCCGGCTGTCGATCATGGCCGAAGTCAGCGCGCGGTGATTGACCATCGATCCGGCGCGCGGGCGCCAGACCGAGTGAAGGTGGCGTTCGAACTGGTCGGCGGCTTGGTCGCGAAAAAACTCCATGCTGTTGCGGCGCTCGATCAGCGTCTGCCCTTCGGCGGTGAGGCGCTCCAGCTCGACCGAGCGGATCTCTGAGCCGTCCTGTTCTTTCTGGCTGCGCTTTTGCGCCTGCTCGTTGTCGTCGAGTTCGCGTTCGACTCGGCGGCGGCGCGGTGGAAGAGATTGACCGTCGACCAGAGCAAGTCTTCGAGGTCGGGTTCGAGCCTCGTGTCGCCCAGGGTGGAGACGAGGGCGTCAAAGATGTCGGCGACAGCGCCGGCGACGAGTTTGGCTTCGGGCAGCGGCCGGGCGTCTGGCTCATCCTGGAAGGGACGGTGGCCATAGAGCTGGAGTTCGGCGAGGAGGTGTTCGGTCGGGGATGAGTTCTGGGGTTCGAAGCTGGATTCGTCGCGTTCGGTGATCATGGCGCTTGCCTGTCTCGGATCGACCGCGCCCATCGCGGCCTTCGTGGCGACGAAAAGCGGCGGGCGGAGCGGACCTGCACTCCGCAGGGAACCGGAGGAGCCGAAGCACAGCGGAGGATGGCGGCGGCCGGTTCTTTTGCTTCGCGATGCAAAGGCGGCTTGTCCGCCGGCGGAAAAGAATTGGCCAGAGTCATTGCCGGTCCGATCCGCTTGCCGCTCGATCGCCCTCTCAGAAGGCCGTGGGTCCGGTCCTCTCCGAAGTTTTTGCAACCGCCACACTCGAATGCAAATTCAACCCCGCGCGAGAGCGCAAATCATGCAGCCGCTCCGACGCCTGAGGCCATCTCCATGAAACGAGCCACGTCTTCGAGAACGAGCTGCCCGCGCAATGACTCTCGCAGCCCCTCGGCGCCGAATGCGCGGAGATCGTCATTGAAATCCCCCAGTCTCGGCGACAGCGCAATCGCCTCGATACCCTCCGCTTGCGCTCGCTCGACCAGCTTCGCCACCGCATTCTCGCCAGCCGGATCGTTGTCGCGAGCGACATAGAGGCGGCGCAGCCTCAATGGGAACAGGATTGCGCCAAGATGGCCGGCCGAAAGCGCCGCGATCATCGGCAGGCCAGGCAAGACGCAGCGCAGCGACAGCATGGTCTCAATGCCTTCGCCGGCCGCCAGACAATCCCGCGCCACGCCAAACCGCACGCCGTGACCGAGAAGATGTCCCATCGCCCGCCTCGGCGTGTCGATCGGCGCCTTGTCTTGCCCCAAAGGATCGAGCCAGGTGCGATGCGCCCCGGTGATCTCCCCGTCGAGATTGGTGACGGCGGCGATCATTGCCGGCAAGGTCTGGGTCTGAGATCGTCGATCAGGCCGGCAATAGCACTGGGGATGGAAGCGGAGGTTTTCCGCCCCATGCAAGGATAGGACGCCGCGCCTGCGAAGATAGGCTTCCGCAAGCGTGCCCAAAAACGGCTGCGATATGGCGAACAAACGCCGCGCCGATTCCGGCGAACCAGATGGAGCCGAAATCCGCCGGGGCCCTGGTTTGGGCTCCGGCCTCGGAAGCGCCAGAAACCGCCGGGCTTCATCGACGACGTCGTGGAAACGGACCAGGCCGCAAGTCTCGCGGATGACATCGAGCAGGTCGCCGTGGTCGCCGGTCGCCGCATCGTTCCATTTGCCTGCTGCGCCCTTGCCAAATTCCGGTCCTTTCAGCCGAACGAACATCGAGCGGCCCGGCGTATTGCGCACATCGCCGACGAGCCAGTAGCGACCTTCGCGGCGGCCATTGGAGAGGTAATGGCGGCACACCGCTTGCGCCTCGCGCGCAAGACGGCAGGCCAATTCAGCAGCGGGCGCCATTGTTCAGGCCGCCGCCCGCTCGCCGATGCGCTCGATCGGATAGCGCTCCAGCACCTTGCCCAGCACTTCCGGGCCTTCGGCGTCGGTCGGGACGAACATCCGCAGCTTCCAGGAGATAATCTCGCCAAACAGGCCATAGGCCCGCAGGCGATCCCGCATCATGTCGGTGAAGCCGGTCAGCTCGACGCGGTTGACGCCCATGACGCGCACGCGGCGAAGCTGCAAGCCTTCGCTGAGATCGAGAATGGTCTTGCCTTCCATCAGCGCCGCGAAGGCCCCTTCGGGCGACAGGCCGGTCGGGCCGGTTTCAAGCGCGATCGCCGCCCAGGCGGCAGAGACCTTGCGGCCGACGATGCGCTCCCCGGCGTCGGTCTGGAGCCGGTACACGCGGGACGATTCATTAGGCAGCCGCTTCCAGATCGGCAGCAGCAATCCCGCGACGATATGGATCTGGCTGTCGGTAAATTCCGGCACGTCGGCCAGCTCCGCCTGCCATGCGCGCGCGAATGCCTCGCGGTCGGCCTCCTGCCAATGCGTTTGCGGCATCATCGCGAGCGCAAGGGAGGGACGCTCCATCGGCCGGATCAACCTGATACGGCGCTCGACCTCGCCATCGTCGAGCATGATGCTGGGACTCGTGACCTGGACGGCGGCGCGGCTCGACTGACTATTGACCAGCAGTTTTGCGCGAGGATCCGAAAGCAGGCCCAACGCGTCGTCGAGGGTAACCGGGCGATTGCGCTCGCGCTGCGTGATCGTCAACAGCGTGGTTTCGGCCGACGTGCCCGGATGGGTGTAGATCGTCTGCCGGTCGGTGACGACAAAACTCTCCGCCGTCAGCGTCTCCAGTCCGACATCATAGGTTCCCGAGGCGATCGCCCCTTCGATGCGCGCGGTCAGAAGCTGCTCGAAGGCCGTGAACAGGATGTTTTGCAGCTCGATGGTCAGCGCCAGCAGGCGATTGAGAAACGTGGTGATCGGCGGCAGATCGTCCTTGATCCCGTTGCTGTCGGTCAAGGCGAGTCCGGTCGCCTCCTCGAATGTGGAAAGCGAGCAATTCTCGACCTTGCCGGCGACCAGCAGCAGGTAGAGCTGGCGCAGCGCGTCGCGGGCGTAAAAGCTTTCGAGATTGTCCTCCGGCCGGAACAGCCCCTGCCCTCCCGTCTGGCGCTGGCCCTTGGTGATGGCGCCGAGCGTGTCCAGGCGACGGGCGATCGTCGACAAGAAGCGCTTTTCCGCCTTCACATTGGTGGCGATCGGACGGAACAACGGCGGCTGCGCCTGATTGGTGCGGTTGGTCCGCCCAAGCCCCTGAATGGCGGCGTCGGCCTTCCACCCGGCCTCAAGCAGATAATGGACGCGCAGGCGGCGGTTCTTCGCCGAGAGTTCGGCGTGATAGGAGCGCCCCGTGCCGCCCGCGTCGGAAAACACCAGGATGCGCTTGACGTCATCCATGAAGGCCTGGGTCTCGCCCAAATTCGCCGAACCCGCGCGGTTCTCGACGACGAGGCGGTTGATCCCGTCCGAACCGGTCTTGCGGATGATGCGACGCGAGCGTCCCGTCACTTCCGCCACCAGCTCCGTGCCAAACCGCTGAACGATCTGGTCGAGCGCGCCATGCACCGGCGGCAGCGAGGCGAGCTTTTCGATCAGCCGGTCGCGCCGCGCCACGGCGTCGCGGCTTTGCACCGGCTGTCCCTCGCGAAACACCGGGCGCGAGGACAGATTGCCCTCGCTGTCGGTGAAGGGCTCATAAAGCTGGGTCGGAAAACTATGGGCGAGATAGTCCAATACATACTCCCGCGGCGTGATGTCGACCTGGACGTCGCCCCAATCCTCGGTCGGGATTTCGGCCAGGCGGCGCTCCATCAGCGCTTCGCCGGTCGAGACGATCTGGATCACCGAGGCGAGCCGGCGGCCAGATCGCGCTCGATCGCCGCGATCAGCGAGGGCGTTTTCATCGCGGTGATCAGGTGGTTGAAGAAACGCTGCTTGGCGCTCTCGAAAGCCGAACGCGCTGCGGATTTCGCCTGCCGGTTCAGCGTGCCGGTCTCGCCGGTGATGTTGGTCGCCTCCAGCGCGGCGGCGAGGTTGTTATGGATGATGGCGAACGCGCCGGCATAGGCGTCGTAAATGCGGATCTGCTCTTCGGTCAGCTGATGTTCGAGCATGTCATATTCAACGCCTTCATAGCTGAGCGAACGCGCGGCATAGAGGCCGAGCGCCTTCATGTCGCGCGCCAGCACCTCCATGGCGGCGACCCCGCCCGCCTCGATCGCCTCGACGAATTCCGCCCGTGTGGCGAAAGGAAAATCCTCGCCGC
>CAWHDV010000010.1:0-73074 GCA_963828185.1 uncultured Alphaproteobacteria bacterium
CGGCGGCACTGCGCCATGATCCTGATCAGCCATGACGTCAATATCATCCGTGAGTTCTGCACCAAGGTGCTCGTTCTCAAAGCGGGACGCAGCAAGTTCTTCGACGACGTCGATTTGGCGTTGAAAATCTATCAGACCTTGTAAAAGTGAAAACGCTTTCTACCCGAACACCACTTTGACGCTGCCCACCCCTGGCGCCCGGCGCGCGGGGCCGATGACAATGCGAATGTCCCGCCCCAATTTCGCGAGGCAGTCCATCAGTTTGGCTTCGCTGACGCCGCGAAATTGGCCGCGCAACAGGCCGGACAGTTTGGGCTGGGGAATGCCGAGAATCTCCGCAGCCTGCGCCTGGGTCAGTTTCCTGCGTTTGATGATGTCGCCGATTTTGGACGCAAGCTGCGCCTTGACGAGCATCGAGTCGGCGTCGGCGCGGCCAAGATCGGCGTAGACATTGGCGCTGCCCGTTTCGATTTCGATCATGGAAGCAATCCCTTCGAATGCGCTTCGGCGGCTTTTAATCGCGCCTGAATCTTGTCGAGGTCGGGCTTCGGCGTGGCGATGCCCTTCGTCGATTTTTTCTGGAAGCAGTGCAGCACATAAATGCTCGCGCCAATCTTCAACGTGTAAACGGCGCGATAGGTGTCGCCGCGCCAATCTTCAACAATTTCCAGAACGCCCGCTGAACCAAACCCCTTGAGCGGCTTGGCCTGATCGTGCTTCTTGCCGGCCTGGGCCTCGTGAAGCGCAAAGCCGAAAAGGTCTTGCACGTCGTCCGGCATTTCCAAGAGGTCTTTTTTGCAGCCGCCGACCCAGATCAGCGGCTTAATTCCAGAAGCACCCGCCATGATAGTTATACCTATATGGATATAAATTGCAATTGAAATTCGCGGGCCACACGCCCCTCAACCGAAACGGCGCCGCCATGAATATCTCGATTCGGTCGAAATCCCTGATTGCCACGAGTTCACGCGGCCTCACATCGACCAGGTCTGGCCGTAATCTTCCGTATCGAGATGCTGATTGTCGGGCTGCTGTCGGGCGCGCTGGCCCGTTCTTACTTGGGCTTCGGCGCCGTTTGTGCGGCTTGCCCGAGAGCTGTCGCGCTCGCGCGCAAGGCTTTCTGCGTGGTCTCTGATCCAGGCGACAGTTTGGCGAATGCGCTCAACGCTTCGATCAACAAGGCCTGAGACGCCATCAGCGATCTCACGCAATGATCGAGTCCGTTCTGTCTCGCTGTGATCGAGCCAATCGACCGCTTCTCCAGCGCGCGTCGGCTAGCGTATAAGGCCAGCACCCCGGCCCTGAACGGCGAGGCGAAGCTTGACGCCCTTGGAATCAAGCCTCATCGCTCCTTCATGGAGTCCGAGGCGGTTTCGACCAGCGGCGAGAGGATATATTCGAGGATGCGGCGGTTGCCGGTGGCGATTTCGACTGTGACCGCCATGCCGGGCCGCAGCGCAATCTTGCTTGCCGTCGATGGTCATGAAGTCGCGTCCCGGCTTCAGGTTCACCGGAAACACCAGATTTTGCGTGCGCTGCGCGCCGGCGAAGGTCTTGTCCTTCGTCGCATGCGCGGAGTCCGCTTCGTTCTGCTGCGCGTCGGGTTCGGGAATGGCGTCACTCGCCACCCGCGTCACCGTCGCCGGCAAGGTTCCATAACGAGTGAAGGAGAAGCTCTCGATCTTCACCACCGCCTGCTCGCCGGGCCTTACGAAGCCTACGTCCTTGTTGGCGAGATAGCATTCGATTTCCAGCGCCGCGCCCTCCGGCACGATGCGCATCAGCTCCTCGCCGCCGCCCACGACCTGGCCGATGGTGGTCACCGACAGGCCATAGACGGTTCCGTCGATCGGGCTCGTCAGGTTCATGCGCGCCGATTTCAGCTTGGCCTTCGCCAGTTTCTCGCGCCAGTCGTCGGCCTGCCTCTGCGCCTCGTCGAGCTTTTGTGCGTTTTCGGCGATGAAAGCGGAGAATGTCTTGTCGCGCTCGCGCCGCAACACATCGATGTTGGCCGCCGCCGTGTCGCGCTGGCCTGTCTGGATCGCCAATTGCGTCATGTGGTAGCCCAGCGTCTCCTGCGCGTCGATCAGGTCCTTTTTCGAGCCGGAACCCGACTTCGCCAGGGTCGTGCGCATGGTCACGCGTTCCTGCAAGGTGACGATGAGCTTTTTCTCCGCCTCCACCGTTCCGTCGGCCCGGTCGCGCTCGATTCGCTTCTGCTCGATCTGCGCGTCGTAATCGGCGACGGAATCGGCGAGTTGCTGCAAATCGCCCGCGAGCACCCGCTCTTCGCGCGCTTGAACCGCCTTGGGCATGTCCGCGTCCCAGGCGACCGCCGGCAGCGGCGTGAGACTGCGCGCCCTGGCGGCGTCAACCGCGGCGCGGCGGCGCAAAACCTCGGCGCGAAACGAATTATAGGAGTCCTGCGCGTCGACCTGTTCGGCGGTCGAATCGCCCGCGTCCATTTCGATCAGCGTTTCTCCCGCCTTGACGTGCTGGCCATTGGTGACGTGGACCCCCGCGACCTTGCCGGCGTCGAGCGGCTGGATCACCTTCACCCGTCCGGTCGGCTGGATCTTGCCCTGGGCGACGGCGACAATGTCGATGCGGCCGAAATAGCTCCAGCCAATGGCGACGATGACGAAGGCGGCGATGATCAGGATCAGCGCCATGCGCACTGGCGAGGGCGGCGTCTCCAGAATCTCCAGGTCGGCCGGCAGGAACTCGCGGTCGGCGAGATGGGGCTCCTTCCGGCGGGCGATTTGCGCCTTGGGCGGCGGTTCAATTACCTCGCTCATGCGAAAGCTC
Organism: uncultured Alphaproteobacteria bacterium; assembly: GCA_963828185.1. Taxonomy (GTDB): domain Bacteria; phylum Pseudomonadota; class Alphaproteobacteria; order Rhizobiales; family Beijerinckiaceae; genus Rhodoblastus. Next base: position 2,809 of record CAWHDV010000010.1, read on the forward strand.
CGTCACTTTGCCGATCGCTTTGCATCGCCCACAGCCGCGCGTAAAGGCCTTGCGGGTTCTTCAGCAGTTCGTCGTGCGAGCCGGCTTCGACCAGGCGCCCGTCGATCATGCCGATGATGACGTCGCAGTCGCGCACCGCAGCCAGGCGATGGGCGATGACGAACACCGTGCGGTTCTGCACGATCTGCCGCATGTTGCGCTGGATGATGCGCTCGCTCTCGTAGTCGAGCGCCGAGGTCGCCTCGTCGAAGATCAGGATCGGCGGATTGGTCGAGAGCGCGCGGGCGATGGCGATGCGCTGTCGCTGGCCGCCGGAGAGATTGGCGCCGCGCTCCTCGATCATCGTGTCATAGCCCTGCGGCAGCTTGCCGATGAACTCGTCGGCGCCCGCCAGATGCGCGATCGCCATCACCTGGCCGCGCGGCATGGCGGGATTGGCCAGCGCGATATTGTCGTGGATGGTGCGGTTGAACAGTAGGTTTTCCTGCAACACCACGCCGATATGGCTGCGCAGCCAGGAGGGGTCGACCTGGGAGAGGTCCGCGTCGTCGAGCAGGACCTGCCCCTCTTCGGGAATGTAGAAACGCTGGATCAGCTTGGTCAGCGTCGACTTGCCCGATCCCGAGGGCCCGACAATGCCGACCACCTTGCCGGGGCTGACGCGCAGCGAGACCTGCCTGAGGACCAGCGGCGCGTCGGGACGATAACGGAAGGAGACATTACGGAATTCGATTTTTCCACGCGGCGGGGGAAGCTGCGCGCGCAAGGCCGGGGTCGGCTCGACCGGCGCGTTCAAAATGTCGCCGAGCCGCTCGACCGACACCTGCACCTGCTGGAAATCCTGCCACAGCTGCGACAAGCCGCAAAACCGGCTGCGCCACCTGGCCGGCGATCATGTTGAAGGCGACCAGTTCGCCGACCGTCAGATCGCCGTCGATCACCGCCTTGGCCCCGAACAGCAAAAGCGCCGCCGTCGACAGCTTGTTGACATACTGGATGGCGTTCTGACCCTTGGCCCCGAGCATCGACGTCCTGAAGGCGGAACGGACATAGGCCGCCAGCCGCTCCTCCCATTGCTTGGCCACCACCGGCTCGACCGCCGCCGCCTTGACCGTCTGCATGCCGACGATGGCTTCGACGAGAAACTGCTGGCTTTCCGCGCCGCGATTGAATTTTTCGTTCAGCTGCTCGCGCAACAGCGGGCGGGCGATGGCGGCGATGATCAGGTAAAGCGGAATGGTCGCCAGCACGACCAGCGTCAGCTTCCAGGAATAGGCGAACAGCACGGCGATGAAGACGAAGGTGAAGAACAGATCGAGCGCCGAAAACAGGCCCTGTCCCGTGAGGAATGAGCGCACGGTCTCAAGCTCGCGCACGCGCGCCACCGTCTGGCCGGTCGGGCGCGTCTCAAAATAGGCGACCGGCAGGCGCGTCAGATGACGAAACAGCCGCTGGCCGAGTTCGACGTCAATGCGGTTGGTGGTGTGCGACAGCGCATAGTTGCGCAGATATTGCAGGGCGACGTCGAACAGGCCGATGATCGCCAGGCCGCCGACCAGCACGAACAGGGTCGAATAGCCGCGATGGGTGAGCACCTTGTCGATCACCACCTGGAAGAACAAAGGCGACACCAGGGCGAAAATCTGCACGAAGAACGAGGCGATCAGCACATGGATCAGCGGCTTGCGATAGCGCCACAGCGAGGGCGCGAACCACCGAAAGCCGAAGGTGCGAGGATTGATGCCGGCGCCGCGGAAATGGCGGGCGACGAGAATGAGCACGGGCTCGATTTCGGCGCGCAATTCATCGAGCGGCAGCTCGCGGGCTATGCGGGTGACGGGATCGACGATACGGAGCAGGCCGCCCGGCGTCTCGCCGCCGAGAATGCAATAGCCGCCACTCTTGAGCCGCAGGATCGCCGGAACCGGCGCGGCGGCGAGACGCGCCGCCGAGGGGTTTTCGACGATGCGCGCCTTCAGGCCGATCAGCGCCGCCGCCCGGACGAGATCCTTTTCGCCGGCCTCGCCCCCATGCAGCGCCAGTTCCGTGGCCAGATGCGCCGGGTCGGCGGCGATACGATAATAGGACGCTATGCCGCAAAGGGCCCGAAGGCCTGAATCAGCCAACCTTTCGGCCGCATTCTCCTGGAAGGAGGTCCAACCTGACGCGCCCATCAACGCCCCTTCGTTCATTCTCGAAAATACTTGTCTTGCACAAACGTCCGGACGTGCATCACCTTTTCCATGGATTTGACGTCGCAACTCAAGGCCCGCGCAGCAAAGATCAAGTCAGCATTTTCCCGGTTGTAACATAGTTATCGATATAGGCGGTCAGGAAAGCGTCATTGTTGGCGTATTTGCCAATCAGGTCGGGATGGGCGGATTCGTAGGCGGCGACATTGAAGGCGTCGGCGGTGCGGCCCTCGCCAAGTCCGTAATCGATATAATGCGTCGCGCCGGCGTCGTTGTTGGCGCCGAACGCTGTCATCAAATCGGTATAGCCCGCGATATAATCCAAACCGTCAAACGTCGTCGCGCGGCCTTCGCTATAGCCGTACTGGATGAAGTGCGCCGCGCCCGCCTGTTCGTTGGCGCCGAAGGCCTTGGCCAGGTCGCCATAGCTGGCGATATAGTCCAACCCATCGAAGGTCGTCGTCCGCCCTTCGCTCGCGCCATATTCGATGTAATGCAAGGCGCCGGCGTCGCCGTTGACGCCGAAGGCTTTGATCAGGTCGCCATAGCTGGCGATGTAATCCAGGCCGTTGAAGGTCGTCGCCCGCCCTTCGTTGACGCCGTGGGTGATGAAATGCGTCGCGCCGGCGTCCAGCACCGCCTGTTCCGAGCCCGCGCCCTTGAATGCAGCGATCAGGTCGTTGTAGCTCGCGACGTAATCGAGACCGTCGAAAGTATCCGGGCGCTGCTCGATCGGCTCGCGGGCATTGTACCAGTTTTGCATGGCCTGCTCGTTCGTCCCAAACGCGCTGATCAGGTCGCCGTAGCTCGCTTCGAGATTGAGCAGGTCGATGAAGTTATAAGGCCCTGTAACGCCGCCGCTCAGCGCAATGTTGTTCGCGTGAACGGTCACCGCCACTTGCTGGCTTGAGTCATTGCTGGACGCGCCGGTTCCGGCGTTGTCCGCCGTGACCGAGTCACCGTCGGACAAAAGGGTCGAAAGGCTGACTTCGAACGTCGTGTCCCAGTTCTGGCCTGCCTCCGAACCCCAGGGATTGCGGATTTCCAGCATGCCCGTCGAGCTGTCGTAGCCATAGATCGACATGGCGTGGTCCGCGACAAGCGTGATCCGGCCGGACGAATCCGTTGCATCGGTGTTTGAGTCCAGGATCACGTCGTCACGGGCGGCGAGATCGCTCAGCAGGGAAGTCAATACGTTGGCCGACGTCTCATCGCCGGTTTCGCTAGTATAGGCCAGCGACGCGTTCTGGCCGTAGGCCGTCCAGCTTGAACCGGAGGCATAATAATCGGCAAAAGCGGAGGCGCCAGTGAGCGCCTCGAGCGCATCGGCGGGATCGCCGCCATTGCCGATGGTGCTGTAGGAGTTGCCGTAATTGACTGAATTGCCGGTTTCGAGGCTGATAGTCTGGAATTGCGCGTAGGCCTTTTCAGCGAGGCTCGCCCAAATATCCGATGCCTGGTTGAAGTCGTCGCCTCCCCCGGCCAGCGAGGCGTTCACGGTCACATAGTCGGCGACGCCATCGACATAGAAGCGCACGCCATAGGTTCCGTTGCCATTATTAGTAAACATTGACGAAATGATCGACGCGTCCTGGTTCGCCACCTCGGCGCAGCTCGACAGGAAGTAGCAATCGCCGAGATCTCCCTGGTTAACGTCGCTCATCTTCGGGCCGGCGGCGCCGAAGAGCGGGCCGGCGGAAATTGCATAGGAAATATCGAACGGTGAAAAGCCACTCATGCTAACCGTCGAACTCGGCAGATCGGTCCCCAGGAACCATTTGCCGGTCAGCTCCGCCAACTGCGTGGCGTTCGAGCCGACGGCGAGATCGCCGAGCGCCACCGAGGAAGCGTCGCCACCCACCCATGTCGCGTTGGCGGCGTTACCGTTGACCAAGGCGTTGAAGACATAGGTGAGGTAGCCGGAGGTCGAGACCCCGTTGTTGAGATTTGCGGCGATCGTCTTGAGATCGGCGAATTCATTCGTGGTCAGCGTCGATGTCGACGATAGGGTCGCGTCGAGATCGGTGAGGATCTTGGCCAGACCTGCCTCGGTGACGACGCCATTAACGTCGGCGGCGGCCATGTCGGCGGCAAGTGACGCCGTATGGAGCGATGCAATCCAGGTCGGCGCCCCGGTGGATGAGTTTATCCCGGACGCCGCGGCAGACGTGGTCGCCACTAACGCGTTCGAGGCGGTCGTCGAGGCCGAATCCGCAGCAGTCAGTGGAGCGGTGAGGCTGTTTTGGAAGAACAGCGGACCAATCGCGTCCTGGCTTGCAGATCCGAAGGACGACTGCGTTTCGTCCCCGAATTTGTCGTCTTGCCCAGACAGGGCCAAATCGCTTGACATGCCGACCTCAAAAAATCACGGTCCGTTCTGACCAATAGTCTTTGCAAGACTTGCGCTTTAATTTCTAACTTAGTCTTTCGACGGCTAGAATCAGTTTTATCAAATATCAAAAAACAGGCCCGCGTGGGCGCTATGTTTAACGAAAGGTTACGCCGGACCAGAAGCTTGACCTGGACATTCAAGTGCGCCCGCCAGCGTGGAAGCACATTCTCGAACTCTTGGCGCTAAGGGCGCCGGCATTCATTTTCGATCAGCGGAGCCGCATTGGGCGACCCCGGATCGAAATATCCTCAAATGCATTCAAGGACATATATTTGATCCGAGGGGTCTTTTCATCCGGTGGGACGGAGAATGTCGTTTCAACCCCGAGACCGCGCGATATATTGCCTTTCGCTCACTTGCGTCGATCCGACGCAAATCATGTGAGGAATTTTCCTGTCGTCGTGTAAGTGTCGATATAGGCGGTCAGGAACGCGTCGTCGTTGGCGTATTTGCCGATCAGGTCGGTATGGGCGGATTCGTAGGCGGCGACATTGAAGGCGTCGGCGTTGCGGCCCTCGCCAAGTCCGTAATCGATGTAATGCGTCGCGCCGGCGTCGTTGTTGGCGCCGAACGCTTTCATCAAATCGGTATAGCCCGCGATATAATCCAAACCGTCAAACGTCGTCGCGCGGCCTTCGCTATATCCGTACTGGATGAAGTGCGCCGCGCCCGCCTGTTCGTTGGCGCCGAAGGCCTTGATCAGGTCGCCATAGCTGGCGATATAGTCCAGCCCATCGAAGGTCGTCGTCCGCCCTTCGCTCGCGCCATACTCGATGTAATGCAAGGCGCCGGCGTCGCCGTTGACGCCGAAGGCTTTGATCAGGTCGCCATAGCTGGCGATGTAATCCAGGCCGTTGAAGGTCGTCGCCCGCCCTTCGTTGACGCCGTAGGTGATGAAATGCGTCGCGCCGGCGTCCAGCACCGCCTGTTCCGAGCCCGCGCCCTTGAATGCAGCGATCAGGTCGCTGTAGCTCGCGACGTAATCGAGACCGTCGAAAGTATCCGGACGCTGCTCGATCGGCTCGCGGGCATTGTACCAGTTTTGCATGGCCTGCTCGTTCGTGCCAAACGCGCTGATCAGGTCGCCGTAGCTCGCTTCGAGATTGAGCAGGTCGATGAAGTTATAAGGCCCTGTAACGCCGCCGCTCAGCGCAATGTTGTTCGCGTGAACGGTCGATCCCGCCGGATCGACGTTAACCAAGGAAGTGGTCGCATCGACGGTCGGCGTGGCGTAGGCGCTGCTGAGATCGCTCAAGGTGAAGTTCGTCGCGGATGCGCTGCCGGAGGATCCAGCGTTCGGGGTGAAGACCAATGCATCGAGCGCGGTTGTGATCGCCGCCGGCGTTCCGGCGAGGGTGTAAACCCCGTTGGAGCTCGCAAGGTCGGTCCCGGCCAGCATCCCGCCGCCGCCCGATAGCGTGATGGTCAGCATATCAGTCGCGTCGACGTTGGAATCGGCGATCGTAATGCCGGCGAACGGGTCAAGCGGGGCCTGCTTCATCGTCGTCTCGGTCGATTTCGTCCCGGTAATCATCGGCGCCGCCACCGGCGCGGCGACAGTGAAAGTTTCGGTGGCGGCTGACGAAGTCGGGCCGCCGGCGGCGGCTTGGGTGGCGGAGACGACGTGCTGGCCATTGGATAGTGGCGCCGCGGGGGTGAAGGACCAAACGCCGGCCGTGACAAGCGCCGTGCCGGCAGCGGTCCCGTCGATGGTGACGCTGACGACGTCGACGTTGACGCCTGCGCCCGATATTGTTGGCTCCTCGCTCGTGGTTGCGCCGCCGCTAACGGGCGCGGCGATTGTCGGCGCGCCGTCGTTCGGCACACTTATGAGCGAAATCACATGCGCGTCGGCGCTCAGCACGTTCGCATTGGCGGCAAGATTCGCGGCCGTATCAGCAATGACGATCCCGCCGGGGACGGTGTCCAATATCGACTGATTTTCCAGGAAGGTCGCCACCGATACGCCATTGTTCGTGTAGCTTAGAACAATGGCCCCCGCGGCGCTGTAGAAGCTCTCGGACTGAAGCGCGCCGGCGCTGAATGTCGCAACGGATTGCGAACCATCGGCGTTCTGTTGCGTCAACACGTCCCCATTGATCGTGATCGTGGCGCCCGAGAGCGTGATCGTAGTGAAACGCTCCAGCGTGTCGACATCGCCCTGGCCCTCGGACAGGACGACATTTCCCTGCGCATCGACGACAATGCTCACCTGCGAAGGCGTGAAATTGGTGGCGACAAATGTGTCCGTCCCGCCGCCGCCGTTGATCTCGTTGACGCCCGCGCCAAAGGTGACGGTGTCGTTGAACGGAGTGCCGACATATTGTCCAGTCGGATCGTTGGCGTCGTTGATGGTGAAGGATTCGCCGCCGGTCGCGGTATCGTAGATGATGGCGTATTCATCTTCGAGGCCGGTGCTAATATTGTAAACCTGAAACGTGATTTCGAAACGGCTGCCCATGGCGACCACGCTGTCGAAATCCGTCGGAACGTCCTCTCCGGCATACCCATATTCCAGCAAGCTCCGGCCGCTGATATTTCCGCTTGAGTTGAACGTCAGAATATTAACGGAATCGTTTTCCGCATAGACCAGCACAGTGTCGCCGTTGGCAAGCCTCGCTGTCGCCCAATGCCAAGAGGTAACCTGGCCGATATTGTCCTCGCCGTCGGATTGAAAAGCTGATGTCGAGGCTGTAATGTCAGTAAAGCTGGAATTGAGCAGTTGCGTCGAGATTCCTTGTTCGCCGACGCCCGACGACAGGTTCTGCCAGGCGATAAATTCCAAAATGTCGCCATTCGTCAGCGGCACAAGACTATAACTGCTGATCGTTATCGGACCCGTTCCAACCAAAAGAGTCGGTTGCGGAAACGCCTGATAGACCGGCGTCCCGAGCGCGCCGGTGGACGTATCAATCGGGGTGAACTCCATCCCCGGCGCGCCGTCGACCGTGGCGGTCTGGACAAGGATAAAACTTCCCGTCGCCGACGAATAAAAAATGCTGTCGTCGGTCGAAAGCGGGATGGCCGATTTGGCGACGACGGACGAGGTCAGCGCCTGCCCCGTATCGCTGAAGATCTGGACGTTCAGATTCTTGGTCGTGGACGAGGCGGATGTGCCGTATAGCAAAACCAGATCGCTGGGACCAGCGGCGAAGGCCCAACCGGTTGGATCGGCGACGCCGCTTTCCAGCGTGACGACATTTCCTGAAGGCGTCAGCGCCGGCGTCGCGCCGGACACCAAGTTCACATTGTCAGTGTAATTTTCGAAGTCGATGTCATAGACGCCTGCGGTCGCCGTCGCCGACCACCAAAGAGCAGCGCCCGTATCGACGCCGCCACTCTCGTCCGCCGTGAATACGGTCCCGGCCGCGTATTGAAAGGGCAGCGAAATCATGCCGGTTGTCGCCAGCTGAAGCGTCGCCGACTGCTGGTCGCCGTCCCAGTTTTGCGCGGTCAGATCAATGGTATAGTCGTTCAGCCCGCCTGAAACATAGGTTGCTGAAGGGGTTTCTGCGTCGAGCACCACCGGGTCGCTGGTCTGATCGAAGCGGCTCTGCCCCCAGACCACGCCGGTGATCGGGCCGGAGGATGTTGAAAAAAGCTGGAAAGGACCGGACCATAGCGTGATCGTCATTTCGTGCTCGCAATAGCTTGGCTCGGGGCGCCATCATAAAAAGAATACGAAATCGAGCCGACTGACGCGCCACGTAAGGTACTGAGCCGTTTAACAGACGGCACGACAAAGGCCAAGGTCCCGCCGATCGGGGCTGCGTATCGTCCTTGGGCGCACTGAAAATGCGATGGTGAAGCCGATCGAGGCGGCGCTATAGGCCGCGCCGGCTCGCATTGCCGCTGCTGAAAATCGAAATCATTCATTCCCCCCGGGGCACCATCACAATTTGATGATTAAAAATCAATTAGATAGACCGGCAAGGTTTTGCCTCACACCGATCGCTGGGATAGCGAAGCCGGCGGCGGTCGTAGCGCCCGCGATTTTCCTTCGTCCACATCGGCGATCCCTCGGAGATTCAGATCGCCTCCCTTGAATCACAAATGATTCACGTGATTCGAGAACCCTTCGGATGGGCTCTGAGGGGTGAACGCGTGCGATCCGCTCTGGGTGGAACTCGTGTTGGGAGGGTCATTGGCGAAAACTGCATCGATAAACTAAGCTGGCGCCGCTGGAGATGGCGCGCAATGAATAAGAAAACCGCCGACCTTGGATTTGTGTCCCGTTACTGCTTGGCTTTAGGGTCGACCGCTCTCGCCGCTTTGGCGCGATGGATTTTGCCAGCGGCGCTGGCGCCGGCGCCTTACCTTGGCTTTTATCCGGCTGTCGTGGTCTCGGCAGCGCTTGGGGGTCTTGGACCGGGACTGGTGGCGACATTTGGTTCGCTGTTCCTAGTCAACTTCGCTTTCGGCCACATCAATTTCACCGACATTGGGGGCATGGCGCGGCAAGTTATCTGGGTGACGGCCAGCATCGGCGTCAGCTTCTTGGCCGAGATGCAGCGAGAAACGCGGCTGCGCGAGAGTCAAAACACGGAGGATTTGCGTCGCTTGAAGGACGAACTTGAGCTTCACGTCGCAGAGCGAACAGCGGAGCTTCGGGGCGCCAATCGACAATTGCGGGTCGCCAACGAGAAACTGGCCCAATTTGATCAAGCCAAGACGGCATTTTTTTCTAATATCAGCCATGAGTTCCGCACCCCGCTCGCCCTGATGTTGGGACCGCTCGACGACACGCTCGGCGACAGCGACGAGGCATTGTCTGAGAGGAATCGCGGCCGCCTCGCAATGGCGCGCCGCAATGGCCTGCGCTTGCAGAAGCTGGTAAACGCTTTGCTCGATTTCGCCCGCCTTGAGGCGGGACGCGCTGAGGCGTCGTTCGCTCCGACAGATTTGGCGAGGGCCACGACCGAGATCGCCAGTCATTTCGACTCGGCTTGCGGATCGGCGGGGTTGCGACTGGTGGTCGATTGCTCGTCGCTTGGCCAGGCGGTCTTTGTCGACCGCGATATGTGGGAGAAAATTGTCCTTAACCTTATGTCCAATGCGTTCAAATTCACGCTCGCGGGCGAAATTGTCGTGCGCCTGCGCGCCACGGACGACCACGCCGAATTGACCGTCAGCGACACCGGCCCCGGCATCCCACAAACCGAATTGCCCCGGCTCTTCGAACGCTTTCACCGTATAGCTGGCGCGCAGGGGCGCTCTTTTGAGGGCAGCGGCATTGGCCTGGCTCTGACTCAGGAACTGACCAAATTGCACGGTGGAACCATCTGGGCGGAGAGCGCGCCAGGATTTGGCTCGACGTTCCATGTCCGGATCCCACTCGGAAACACACACCTGCCGCCCGATCAGGTGCGGGCCGCTCCAGAAACCTACGACAGCTCCGCGCGCGCCGAAGCCTTTGTCGGCGAGGCTTTGCTCTGGCTGCCGGATGACGGCGAACGAATATCGCGCCACGCCGCCGCGTCGATCGCAGGCCATGGTGGTCGGGGTGAGCGTCCGTTGGTAATTTTGGCGGACGACAACGCGGACATGCGCTCCTATCTCGCCGGTTTGCTGGAAAAGGCCGGCTATTGCGTGGAGCCGTTTGCCAATGGCGCGTCCGCATATGCGGCGTGCGTCGCCACCCCGCCGACGCTGGTGTTGAGTGATTTGATGATGCCGGGCGTTGATGGCCTCGAACTCACCCGGCGGTTGCGCGCCGACGAGCGCACAGCGGCGACCCCGGTCATTCTCTTGTCGGCGCGCGCAGGCGAAGCGGCGAGGATCGAGGGTTATGCCGCGGGCGCCGACGAATATCTCGAAAAGCCTTTCGGCGCGCGCGAACTCGTCGTTCGGATCGACGCGGCTGTGCGGCTCGCGCGCGCAAGGACCGAACTGTCGGATAAGGAGCGCCGCATTGCCGTTCTCTCAAGGCTGGCGAGCGTGACGGAAACCGCCATGGACGCGGTGATCTCGATCGATGCGTCCCAGCGCATCGTGCTTTTCAACTCCGCCGCCGAACGAATGTTCGGCTGCCAAGGGGACGCCGCAATAGGGCGGCCGGTAAGCGATTTCATCCCGCAACGCTTTCGGGCGGCGCATGAAGGGCATGTGAGCGCCTTCGCAGAAACCGGAGTCAGCACACGGGCCATGGGCCGCTTGGGCGACTTGACCGCTTTGCGCCACGATGGCGCGGAATTCCCCATCGAGGCGTCGATCTCACAGGCGCATGTCGAAGGCGACCAGCTGTTCACGGTGATCCTGCGGGACATTTCCGACCGGAAACTTGCGGCGGAAACCCAGCGCCTTTTGATCGGCGAGTTGGATCATCGCGTCAAGAACACGCTCGCCCAGGTTCAAGCGATGGCGAGTCAGACGTTGAAAACGCAGCCAGACCCGGCAGCCTTCGTTGCAAGTTTCAGCGGCCGCATTCGTTCGCTGGCCGGCGCGCACACGCTTCTCACCCGTTCTGGTTGGAAAGGCGCGGACCTTCGGGAGTTGATCATGGAGCAGCTGGCCTTGCCGTCGACTGATGCAGATCAGCGAGTTTGCTTGCGTGGTCCGACTGTTTTCCTTGAACCACGGTGCGCGGTCCAGCTCGGATTGGTTCTGCATGAACTGGGAACCAACGCGCGCAAACACGGCGCGCTTTCCTGCAATCATGGCGCTCTCAACGTCGGATGGACTACCGAGGCGCGCGCCACCGAACGTTCGATCAGGATCGCCTGGAGGGAGAGCGGCGGCCCCGCAGTCCATGCGCCTGAGCGCGAAGGCTTCGGAGTGCGCCTCATCTCGTCGAGCCTCGTTTCGCTGCGTGGACAGGTTAAGTTGGATTTCCGGACCGAGGGCGTGCGTTGCGAGATCGAACTGCCGATCGACACATAAACCATCACTCCACTTCTGTCGGGCTGGGCGCGCTGGCGCAGGTACGAGATCTGCTTTGCTATCCAATGTGACAGAACGTTCGCCTCTCATCGCGCCGCTTACAATCGCGCAGTCACGTCCCTGTTGTTTGGCGCGAGGCGCCGGCTTCGTCGCGGATGCGCGTTGCTTCTATGGACAGGTAATGCCGTCTGCCGTTCACCGGAACGACGAAACAGCTTCGACAGCAATCCCGTCATCGTTGTCCGGCAGGTCCGCCACAGAGGCGTAAGGCAAATCGATCTCTTCTGCGGTCGCAAAGTCGCAGATCGGCAAGACATGGGCGAGCGTCGCGCCAGAACCCGCCCCGCATGACGGCGCGCGCGATCCCGGCCCCTCGACCTTCAGCGGCGCCGCAAGTTTGTTGATATACAATAGAAATTGCACCAGCCTAAAACATGACAAAATACTTTTTTCCGCGTAATTGCCAATGTCACGTACCTCTTTTGGCTTATATTGTAATTTTACTGATAATGTGATACGTGTAGGCAAGAATATAACACAGCGATAGCCTTCAGCTAGCCCATGAAAACGCAATAATATTTTATAATTACACCATTCAATTGCAAACATATTGTAATTATATGCAATTTCTACATTTTCGCAATCCGATAACAACGCTAAAAATAAAGACAGACAGGAAACTGGCTGCCATAAAGCGTTATGTGCTGTGGAAAAGCGAACCAAAAGAAGAGAGGGAGAGAGTTATGATAAAACGAATCCTTATCGCGACCGCAGTTTCGTGCGTATATGTGGCGGGCGCGCAAGCACAAAGTCTCAATTCACAAAATATCAATTCAGGAAGCTCCTCCTGCCCCGCTGCACAGAACGTCAAGGCGGCGCTGCAGCAAGCGATCGCGCAGGCGGGCGCAAAGCTTGGCCTTGGAACGAACATGTGGGCGACGGTCGTCGCGCCCGACGGCCACGTTTGTTCCGTCACCTTTTCCAGCACGGACGCGATCCAGGGCCAATGGTTGGCCAGCCGCATCATTTCGGCGCAGAAAGCCTTCGCTGCGGTCAGTCTCAGCCTTGGCCCAACCTCTAACTCCGGCGCGGGCGCCGGCGTGACAACCGGGAAGCTCGCGCTTTCGACGGCCAATCTCTATTCGGCGACCCAGCCTGGCGGCAGCCTGTGGGGCTTGGCGACAAGCAATCCCGTCTTTGCGCCTGGCGCTTATGGCGACACGATCGCCACCATCAACGGTGTGTCAAATGCGAGTTATGGGGGCGGGTCGAGTCCGGCGTTGATGTATTCAGGCCCCATCAACACCCAGACTTATGGCACGGCCAACGACCCGATGATCGGACAAATAATCGGCGGCATCACCACGTTCGGCGGCGGGCTTGGGCTATACACGTCGGGTGGCAACAAGGTCGGGGGGCTCGGCGTCAGCGGCGATACGTCGTGCGACGACCATCTGATCGCCTGGAATCTGCGTCATAACCTTGGCTTGGATCACCTTGGCTCCGTCGCCGGCGTGGCCGCCTTATATAACAGCGATCCAACCCATCCCGACAACATCATCTTCGACATCACCAATGGGGTCAGCGCCAGCGGCTATGGCCATCCGACCTGCGGGCAGACGAACGCCGCCGCCGAGGCTGTCGCCAAGGCGCTTCCGGGCGTCAGTCAGTGAGGATTGCAAAATCATGAATTTTATAGAATGCGAGGGAGCGGCCCGATTGCCGCTTCCTCGCCGCTGGTTTTCCGGGATTGTCGATCGACCCGTCAGGGCCATTGCAGCGGACCGAACACGAAGGTGAGCCATAGGCCAAGGGCGAGATGGGGGCCAAAAGGCAGAACTTGTTCTCCAGTTAGCGGTCCGGCGGCGCGCCGCTCGATGGCGACCGAAACCAACGACGACGTGACGGCCGCCAGAAGACAGGTCGGCAGTCCGTCCACGCCCAGCAACAAGCCGGCGACGCCAAACAATTTGGCGTCGCCCGCGCCCAGACCGGGTCGTCCGCGCCAGCGCTCGTAAACTAATGCGACGAGGCGAAAGAAGCCATAAGCCCCGAGCCCCGCCGCGATTTGCGCCAAAATTTCCGACGTATTCAAGCGCAACAGGAACGCGACGCCGCATATCAGCATTACGCTCAAGAGGGTATCGGGAATGATGAAGAAGATCGCGTCGAACAGGGCGGTGACGATCAGCGCCCAAAGCAGCCCCAAGGCCGGCGCGAACGTCCAGCCAAGCTCCGGCGCGCGCAGCGCCAGACCGCCGAGGCCGATGATGAATAGCCACAGCACATGCGCCAGGTGCTTGCCGTCGCCCGATGCGCGCAAAGCTGACAACGCCAGTTGCGCGATCCGCCTGCGACGCCGGCGTTGCGAGAAAGTTGGAGCAGTGCCGATTATTGCTCGAACTCGCCTCGCCAGCATGCGCTCTCCGACATAGCGATGGCGCCGACAGGATTTGGCGGCGCCGAAGCACACCATAATGCGAGATAAAGCGCGAATTCTCAACACAGGTCCAACGGGTGACCGACATGCCGTGGTTAGACATCATCAAGCAGGCGAACTGGATCGACGCCAAACGAACTCTCCGCAAGCGCCGGACGCGAAGCGACCTCAGGGCGCAAAGCGGCTTTACCCTGATCGAGATGCTCGTGGTGCTGGCGATCATCGGCTTGATCGTCGGCCTCGTCGGTCCGCGAGTCCTGAATTACCTTGCCGGCGCGAAGGTCAAGACCGCACAAATTCAGATCGAAAACATCGCCAGTTCGCTTGATCTCTTTTACCTCGACACCGGCCGCTATCCGACCAGCGAGGAGGGCCTGTCCGCGCTGATGCAACGGCCCAGCGACGCCTCAGCCTGGAATGGTCCCTATTTGAAGGCGAACAGCGTGCCGCTGGACCCCTGGGGCCATGCCTATATCTATCGCTCGCCGGGGCAAAATGGACCTTACGACATCGGCTCGCTCGGACCGAATGGCCAGGAAGGCGGTCGAATGGCTGTCGTGCGCAATCGTGACGCGCCGGCGCGCTGAGGCGGCGTCGCGGTCGGCTGCGGCCCGCGCCTGCAAAAAGCCTCTCTTATTGATCCAGGAACATGCGCCGTGCGGATTGCCCGATGGTATGCGGACCGGTCTTGCTGTCGCGAGCCAACTGGAACATTTTGCGGCGGTATTCTTCGGTCACTTCGCGCGCGTCATTGGAAGAGTGGATGATATGCGGCGTGATCATGATCAGCAGTTCCGACTTCTGAATCTGGTCGCTCTTTTGCTTGAACGCATTGCCCACCACCGGAATATCGCCCAGGATCGGCATTTGCGTAGCGGCCTTGGTGCGCTGATCCTGGATCAAGCCGCCGAGCATCAGGGATTCGCCATCGCCAACCATGACTTGCGTTTTCACCTGGCGCTGCTGAATGGTCGGGTTGGTGGCGTTGGCCGGCGTGTCCGCAGACACGTTGGAGACTTCCTGCTCCAGTTCCAGCATCACAGTGCCGTTCTCGCTGATGTGCGGCGTGATCGAGAGGATCACGCCCGTTGCGAGATATTGGGTGCCGTTGAAATAGGCGCCATTGCTGTTGATCGTCGAGGCCGAGAAAGTCGTGATCGGCACCTGGTCGCCCACCTGCAGCGTCGCCTGTCGATTGTCGAGCACGGTGAGCGAAGGCGTCGAAAGGATATTCACTTTGGTGATGGTGTTCAGCGCATTGATCGTCGCCATCGCGTTGCTGGTTTGCAGGGCGTAGGAGAAACCCGGAAAAGCGCTGCCTACCGCGGCGCCGAGAACGTTACTGCCCGTGCTTCCGTTGTTGGGAGCGGGCGTGACGCCGGCGAGGTCGGAGAGACCGATGGCGCTCTTGCCGCTCTGGAAGAACCAGCGCACGCCGAAATTCAACTGGTCGTTGAGCGTAACCTCGGCGATGGTCGCCTCAATGAACACTTGATCGGGCTGTACGTCGAGCGCCTGCACGACGCGCAGCAAGCGCTTGTAGTCGTCGGGCGTCGCCATAATCACCAGCGCGTTCTTGGCGTCGTCGACAGAGATCTTGAAACGGCTTTCATCGCCCAGCGCGTTTGTCTCGGCGCTCTTGGCGGCCTGGGCGCCCACGCCAAAGGCGCCGCTGGAGCTGAGACCGCCATTGCCGCCGCTCGCGCCGCCCAAGCCAGCCGGGGCGCCGCCCGTTGGCGCGCCCAAGCCGCCGGACCCGAGCACGCCAGCGCCGATTCCGACCGAACTACTCGGCCCCGCGGCGCTATTCAATGTGCCGATTGGTGATGCGGCGGAAGATGAAGCATCGGAGGACATGGACGCCTGGCCGAATCGCGGCGCGACATTGCTACCCGCGCCGCCTGCGGCGCCGCCAAACATCGACGTCAGGACCTTCTGCAACTCCTTGGCCGGACGGTTTTGCACGCGATAGCTGTAAAACTGCTTTTCGTTGCCTTGCGCGCGGGCGTCGAGGCGGCGGATCCAGGCGCGCGCCCGCTCGAGATATCGCGGCTGTGGCGAAATCGCCAAAATGGCGGAAAGGCGCTTGTTGCCGATGAAGCGGATCATGCCGCTCATCGGACCTTCCTTCTCGGCGCCGAAGACACTGCGCAGGTCTGCGGCCATCGCATCGGGATCGGAGCTTGTCACCGGCACCAGGGCGAAGGACATCCCGCGCATTGTGTCGATGTCGAAGGCGGCGATGGCTTCTTTGAGAATCGCAATATCCTGCGGCGAGCCCGACAAGGTCAAGGTATGGCGCGCATTGTCGGCGCTCACGACTCCGCCGTGTGGCGAGATCGGATCCAGCAGGTTCTTCATCTCCGCAGGAGAGACGTAGCGCAATTGCACGACTTCGGCGCCGCCGCCAACGCGCGTTTCGTTCACGCCGCGCTCGTTGACGACGATATCGCCGCCGGCCGTCGACGCCTGTTCCACCGGAACGATCTTGTACGCGCCGCCAGATTGCACCAACGCCGCGCCGGATGTCCGCAGCGCTTGCTGAAACAGTTCGACCGCGGCGGCCTTTGTCATTGGCCGCGGCGTATAGACCGTCACCAGGCCTCCGAGTTTGGGGTCAACGATATAATTGACGCCCATAATGTCGCCGAGCACGATCTTCGCAGCCTGAGGTATCGGCAAATTGACGAGATTAAGTGTGACCCCGTCTTCGGGCGTCTTGGGTTCGGTGTTTCCCTGCCCCGAGCCACGGGCCTGCCCGACGAAGCGGCCGGTTCCTTCGATCACTTCAGCGCGACCGCCGCGTCCGGTCGAGAGCGAGGCCAGGACGCCATTCCTGTCTTTTTGCAACGACCCGGGCTGAGGCGGCATGGTTACCGCCTGCCATTCAGCGACTGAAGGTCCGCGCACAGGATCGCAGCCGCCGCTCAGAGCACAGCACGCAACGACAGCCAGCCATTTAACGATGCGAGGATTCAATGCCACCACTCTAACGAACACTGGGCGAAACCTGATGACCAATGAAGGAATAAGTCAAGACTGTTCAGCTTCTGGCGCACGATTGACCACCTCTATTTTTTGGCGTCTACGCCCCAATAAGCTGGTTGAAACAAAATAGTCGGCATTTTCAATATGTTGAAAGCTTACTACGGATTTGTGCGCTTGGTAACGCTCGGACACGCCGAGGACGGTCGACCCCATTTGGGTAAGCTTAAACTTGGCTTTTTTGAGCGCGAAACAACGCCCGAGATAGGAAATTTAGCAATTATATTCAATGCATTATGTAATTACATCCATTAAATCAAACTGCAAATATAAAATTATGCGCGTTAACACGTATTTGCTCCGCAACGCCAAGCTTGATCATAAATCATGTTCACACAAGCTCAAGCACGTCAACCGGGCGTCGCCCATTCCTCACAAAGTTTTAACTTTTTTTGAAACTTGAACGCTGGACAACACGTAGTACGGCATAGTTAAAAAAATTTACAATGTAAATGTGGCCATGACTGACACTCACGAAATTCGTCTTCGTGGATGCCCCTGCTTGCCCTGGATCCAGTTGCTGGGACCGTGGGCTGATCTAAGCTTAGCCTATAGCAAATAAGCCAAGATGTCGCAAGTGGAAGGGAGTCGCATTATGGACAGTCAAATCAATGACATGAACAGCGCGGCGAGCTCTGAGCAGCCGCAAGTCGCAACCGGCCGTCGGGATTTCATCCGCGGTCTCGGCCTTGGGGCGGCGGGCGCCACAGCTCTGGGGATGGCGGGATCCGCCGCAACCAGAGCTTTTGCGCAGACCGCTGCCGCGCAGCCCGATATCGACGGCGCTATCCTGACATTCGCCTTGAACCTGGAATATCTCGAGGCCGAATTTTATCTCCGGGCAGCTTTCGGCACCGGGCTCAGCGCCCAAGATGTTGGCTCCAACCCGGGCGCAGTGACTGGAGGACGGAGGGTCGATTTTGACAATCCAGTGATACAGGCCTACGCCAGTGAAATTGCGCAGGAGGAACAAAAACACGTTCAGTTCCTCCGCGCCGCCCTGATCGCCGCCACCGGCACTGCGATTTCGCGCCCTCGGATCGACTTCCAGTCGAGCTTCCCAACGCTTGCCGCGGCCGCGGGTCTTGGCTGGGGGTTCGATCCATTCGCAAACAGCAGCAACTTCCTCCTTGCCGCCTATGTGTTCGAGGATGTCGGCGTCACCGCTTATCACGGCGCGGCGCCCCTGATCACCAACAAGGCCTATCTTGACAAGGCCGCCGGCATCCTTGCGGTCGAAGCCTATCATGCGGGCCTCATCCGCACGGTGCTTTTCGCCGCCGGTCAATCCAAGGCGACCGCACAGATCTCCAATCTGCGGGCGACCCTTGATGGGACCGCGGGCACGACCAACGTCGATGATTATGGCGTCGGCACGGTGGCTATGCCGTCAATCGTTGATTGCAGCAATGCGAACAATGGCAGTACGATCCTTGGCGGCTTCCCCAGCAATTCGCCTCCCGGCAACAATGCGATCGCCTTTGATCGCACAACCCGTCAAGTCCTCAATATCGTCTATGGCGCGCAGAATGCTTCGCACGGCCTGTTCTTCCCCGCAGGCCTCAATGGTCCCATCACTTCGTGATTTCTTTCGCAGAGTCGCAGACGGTAAAGCCGCGACCAATCCATGGTTGGCCGCGGCCGAACTCCGAAGCCTTTTCCCATCAAGCGTCCACGGCGATCGAAACGAAGCCCTCTTATTGACCCTGGCTACTTCTTCGCTCGATCTGGATAAAGCGTAAGCTTAACCAGTTTTGCTCCGCTTTGCATAACGACTGCCGTCCTTTGAATCTCTTTGACGGTCCAGCCGTCAATCTGATCCCCGACATCGCACCATTTGCCCTTGGGCGCCGACGCTGATGTTACAAAAGCGCGGTGGCCGCCATGATACAAGGCCAGCGCCGAAACGGTGAAACCGGCGGAGGAAGCCACGGAGACCGGCGTGGCGGAATTCGTGTCGGCTTTTTGCAGCGCGATGAATGGTTTACGCGTCCTGGAAAAAATCGGGCGCGTCAACGTCTGCGTATCGACAGCGGCAGACTTTGGCGCGACGTTGATGCTTTGAGCCAAGCTTGGCGACCGCCACTCGGCGTGAACTTCCTTTTCTCCATCGTCGGAATACAATAGGGCCGCGCCCAAAGCGACGGCGCCGGTGATGTCGAGCAATCCCAACGCCAACAATGCGGCTGCCGCCAACGGCGAAAGTCGCGATCGATGCAGGGTTGCAACGGATGGTTCGCTCACGTCAGGGTCGATCTTTCGTTAGCGCGCCGCCATAGACATCAATCTGCGCCTGGATCAATGGCTGTTCATCTTCGCTCGGCTTGCGCCAGGCTATTGTCGACTGGCTCATTGCCGCAGCCGTCGTGAAAAGGAGCGGCGGTCCGGTGTCGATCGCCCGCGTAAAGCTATGCATGGCCTCCGGCGTCCCGGAGACGTCGATGCGCGCGCCAATCAGTTGCGGTTCGTCGCCCGGGTGACGCGAAGTTGCGTCAAGCCCGGCCGCGCTCAGCGTCCTGAGCGGGAGCGCCTGGATGGAGAGGACGGCCACGCCGGCCGCTTGCGCCATCGCCAGCAATCGCGCCTGCAAAGCGGCGGTCGCGACGCCAATGGTAGTCCCTTCCAGGAGATCGCCGCGCGTGTTGCTTTCCTTGACCTGTCGGGCATAGTCGCGCACCGCGTTTTCTTGCGCCGCCACGGCCCGATAACGCGCGAGGGTCACGCGCCGCTCCGTGAGACTTTCGTCGCCATCGACAAAAAAATGGAACAAGGGCGCCGCCACGCCGAACAGCAGGCCGACAGCGAAGAAAAGATTGACAGCCACGAAAGGCAAGCGGCGAAGCCAGATGTGATTGTCCGGCGAGGGCTTTTCCGGTTTCATTGGCGACTCGTCCGGTTTTTCACAATTACACGCGTTTGCAATGAGAAGCGTTCGCGCTTTTCCTGCGCGTCGGGCGTGATCGCCGTTGTCAGAGTCGTGTCGAAGAACATTGGCGACTTGTCCAATAAAGCCGGCAGATCCGCGGCGGCATCCGCTATTCCAGTAAGATCGACACGGCGTTCGCCAGGCTTTTGTTCGGAAAGTCTCCATTCGCGCAAATAGGCGGAATCGGGCAAAATCCGCGCCGTTTCCTCAAGCAAATCGGCAAGCGACGGCGTGTCGTCGCGCTCGCGCCGCATGCCGGACAAGAGCGCGCTTTCAGCTGTCGCCTGCCTGGCGAGGGTGCGCACGACGCCAGCCTGCCGCGCCGCCGCCGCGATTTCCTCGTCGAGTTGCGCGCCTGTTTTGTGGACGCTCAAGGTTTTCAAAGTGGCGGCGGCGATGAAGAGGCAAACGCCGAGCACGCCCATCGCCATCAGCGTCTGACGGAACCAGGTTGAAGACTTCGCGCTGGGTTTTACGGCAATCTGCGGAAGTTCATTGTCTCCATCGCTCCCGGGCGTCGGCCGCACCATATCAAGGTCAGCGAGCGTGAGCCCGGCCTGCTCCAACGCGGATTGCGCCATGTCGCGGCGCAAAATCCATTGCGTCACACGCAATTTGCCGGGATGCTCAAGGCTCTTGCCGACCACGTGTCCAAAGAAAATATCATCGAGCTTGAACAGCGTCTTGCGCTCGATTTCGCTGGGCAGCAATTGCGCCAGCGCGGCGCGGGCGGCTGCGGGCGCCTCGAAGCTGCGGACGAAGAACTTTTCTCGCGGCAATTCCAGGATGAGTTTGGTCGCCTTGTTTGCTTTCGAATGCCGCATCAAAAGTTCGTGAGCAGAGGGCGCCGGATTGTTCATGCCGCCATCGCCACCGGCTGGCGTCGCCTCGTCGCCAAACATGCTGACGACGTCGCCGCCGGCCTGCGCCCTGATGATTAGTTTGCGCTCGCCGCGATTGAGGAGCCAGGAAATTGTCGTCGGCGGCAGTAGTGTCTGCGCCTCCGCAGAATACCAATACCAGAAAGCGCTCGCCAGACGAACGAACGATTCCGTTGACATCTCCTTGCGCCAGATCGAGTCGCCCAAGTGCGCCATCCAACGTTTGCTCGAACTGCCGATATCAGTTCAAAGCGGCGCGCGAACGCCGCCAACGAGAGGCGCCCCGCCTCCTTGCAGCAATTGTCCCGCCTCGAAAAATCATAAGCCAGGAACTAAGGCGCGGCAACGGGCGCGAACGAAAGCGCGCCCCCGGCGCCCTTGGCGAAGGCAAGCAACGCGGACGCTCAATCTCTAACGGGCTGATCCCGTGGATTTTGTTTCAGCCGACCGCTTGGCGCGGGCGCCGATTTGGACTTGATCCGCGAAGGCGGCCGTGACCGACACAAGCCATTTTGGCGGCGGCGCCGGCGCCGCGGGGGACGGCGCGGGCGGCGCGACAGCCAGATGCGAAATCGGTTGCGGCCGGAGCAGCCCCGACGGAAATTCGACGGCGATGATGGGCGTCGCGCGCCAGCCCTTCCTCGACTTGGACAGCTCGACGCCCAACATCGCCGGCACATAGAGGTCGAGCCGTTCGCGTTTGGGCGCAGCGCTTTGGGTTTCGCAGAGACGGAAGCGCATCCTGCAGTCGACTTTGTCCATCCCCTTGCCGACGATTCTGTTTAACTCGCTGGCGGCGTTGGCGAATGCGTTGGCGCATTCGCGCTTTTCGAACATGAAGGAAGCGACGCAGGCCTCAGGAGAGGCGAAAAACATCGGCCTCTCGGCGGCCGCAGTCCCGCTCGAGCTTGTCGCGAGGGCGCACAAGATCAATCCCCTGCGGACCAAGCAGACCGTACCCCGGCGTTCGCAGAATGCTGACAGGAGAGGCGTGGTCGAGAACAATGACAGGGCGTAGCCACGCTATTTTCAATGACGGCCAACTATGACATAAATTAAGCGCGAACTCCAGTCGCAGTGGTTTCCCAGTGGGCGGCGACCGGCCCGACAAAGCGCGCCCGGCGGCGTGGCTTTTTTTGAGAGGCTTGGTCAGAGTGACGGAGCCCAATATGCCCGGTGACGTTTTACCCCTCGGCGGGAAAGTCCCGGCGCCGCGCCACGTCGATCCGCGCAGCAACGAATTTACCGAGAGTTTCGGGGACTTTCTTCTCTCGCGCCGCGCCGTCGACGGACTTTCATTGCAACGATCGCAACGCGCCGCGCGCCAGAGCGGCGAACGCTTCGATCATGTGCTGACAAAGCTCGGCCTCATTCCAGAAGCGGCGCTCTGCGATCATCTCGCGCAATTTTTGGACATAACGACCGTCGACGATCAAGATTTGCCGATAGAGCCGGTGCTTCCGGAATTGATCGCGGAAAGATACATTCGCGCCAATGGGCTCATCCCGTTATCGCTGGTTCGCAACGTTTTGACCGTCGCGCTTGTCGATCCGTTCAATTTGGAGGTGACTGACGCGCTGGCCTATTCGACCGGGTACGAAATCGCCTTGCGCCTGACTACCCCGGCCCGAATGGAAAAAGCTCTGCTCGCTGTCTATGGCGCGGCGCAGAGCCGCGGCAACATGGTCGAGAGCGACGGGCGCGGCGAGGCCGCCAGCGAATTCGATTTGCAACGACTGCGCGACATCGCCAATGAGGCGCCGGTAATCCGCCGCGTGAACCAGATCGTCGCCGAGGCCATCGAGTCGCGGGCGTCGGATATTCACATTGAGCCAACGCCGGACCAGGTCCTGATCCGCTATCGTATCGACGGCGTGTTGCGGAACGTCGAACAATTGCCGCCGGGGCTAAAGGCCGCCATTTCCTCGCGCATCAAAATCATGTCTCAACTCGATATTGCCGAGCGCCGCCTGCCACAGGACGGTCGCATCAAGCTCGCGGTGCGCGGCGTGGATATAGATTTTCGCGTCTCGACCATTCCGACCGCCCATGGCGAAAGCATCGTCATGCGCATTCTCGATCGCAGCCATGTCGCGCTCGATTTCGAGACACTTGGCTTTGAGCCCGACACGCTCGCTCCGTTGCGCACCGTCATGAACCATCCCAATGGGATCATTCTCGTGACCGGCCCCACCGGCAGCGGCAAGACGACGACGCTATATACCGCGCTGAAGGAACTGAACCAACCCGACGTGAAATTGTTTACGGTGGAAGACCCGATCGAATATCAGCTGTCCGGAGTTAATCAGGTGCAAGTGCAGCCCGCCATCGGGCTTGACTTTCCCAAGGCCCTCAGGGCGATTTTGCGCCAGGATCCGGACATCATCATGATCGGAGAAATCCGCGACGCCGAGACGGCGCGTATCGCCATTCAGTCCGCGCTCACGGGCCATCTCGTGTTTTCGACCCTGCACACCAATGGCGCCGCCGCCTCGATCACCCGTCTCATTGACATGGGCGTGGAGAATTATCTGATCGCTTCGACCGTCAAAGCCGTCCTGGCGCAACGCCTTGTCCGCAGGCTGTGTCCGCACTGCGCCGCACCAAACGCGGCGACCGAGCAATGGCGCGCACGGCTTTCGGGTGAACGCTTCGCCGAAGGCCCGGATTTGCTGCGCGCGCCCGTCGGTTGCGCCAAATGTCGCCAGACCGGCTATTCCGGCAGGGCCACCATCGCCGAATTCCTGACCATGGATGACCGAATGCATCGACTGGTTTGCAACTCCGCAACCGACACGGCGCTCGACGTCGCGGCCCGCGAAGCCGGCATGATGTCGATGTATCAAAACGGCATGCGAAAGGCCTGGCGCGGCGAAACCAGCGTCGACGAAGTACTGCGGGTCACCCGCATGGATTGACGGGAAAGATCATGGCGAGGTTCCGCTATCGGGCCTATACGGCGGAAGGCGAACTCGACGAGGGCGAGGTCGACGCGCGCACGAGCGGAGACGCCGAGGAGAGGCTTTGGGCGCGAGGGCTTACGCCCTTCGAGACGCTCGCGGCGCGGGCGGACGGGGCGACGGAAAAGCCGGGCCTTTTCGGCGCGCGCCGTTTAAAACCTTCCGACATCGCCAGTTTCACCCGTGAATTCGCAATGCTCGAGGAGGCCGACGTGCCGCTCGACCGTGTGTTGCGGATCCTGGCCGAACAGTCCCCCAATGCGGCGCGGCGGCAACTCGCCGAAGGCGCGCTGAAGCGCCTGCTCGACGGATCGACGCTGTCCAACTCGCTGGCCGCGACATCGCCGGCGTTTGGCTCAGGCTATCTCAGCGTCGTTCGTGCCGGCGAGGCCATGGGCAAGGTTGGAGCGGCGCTGACGCAGATGGCGGAGGTGCTGGAGCGCCGTCAGGAGCTACGCGCGCGCATCCAGTCGGCGCTGATTTATCCCGCCATCCTGATTGTGCTGGCCCTGATCTCGACCAGTATCGTGGTCGGCGTGCTGGCGCCCGCCGTCGCGCCGATTTTTTCCGAGAGCGGCAAACCCATGCCGGCGGGGCTGCAATTCATCATGGGCCTTGAAGCGCAATGGCCGATGTTTTTGGCATTTCTCGTTTTTCTCGTCGGTTTCGCTTTCTGGCTTCGATCCTATGCGTCGACACGACCGAAGGTGCAATCAGCGTCCGATCGCGCCCTCCTCGGCATGCCGGTCGTCGGCAAGTTGAAGGCGCAATATGACGTCGCGCAATTTTCCCGCACGCTGGGCGCGATGCTCAAAGCGGGCGTCCCATTGCCCCAGGGACTGGAGAGCGCCGCGCAGGCGGTCAGCAACTCCTATTTGCGCGAGCAATTGGCGGGCGTCCTTGATGCCGTCTGCAATGGCGGCAGCCTGTCTCGAAGCCTTGAGAAAATTCCACAGATTCCGTCCATCGTCGCGCAATTGACCGCTGTTGGCGAAGAGGCGGGGCAACTTGCGCCCATGCTGTTGCGTATCGCGATGACCTTCGAACGCGCGACCGAACGCTCCATCGAGCGGGCGATGAGCTTGTTGACGCCATTGCTGACCGTCCTGATCGCCACATTGGTTGGCGCGCTGGTGTTGACCGTCATGAACGCCGTGCTCGCCATCAACGATCTGGCCACGCAATGACACGCCAGCCGCAGGGCAAGTTCGTCGCCAAAGCCGGCTTCACTTTGCTGGAGATGCTGGTGGCGCTGATGATATTCGCATTGGCGATCGGCGTCGCCTCGCCGCTGCTTCGCCCCCCACCGGATGGTCTTCAGTTGCGGGCAAGCGCGCGGAAACTATGCGCGGCGCTGCGCGATGCGCGCGCCCGCGCCATCGCCAGCAACAGTGAGTTCCCCCTCACCTTTGATCTCGGGCGCAAAAGCTATTCGTCGCCGGCTTTTCCCGAAACCTTTCTTCCAGCAAGGACCGCGGTCGAATTGACTATAGCCGACAATCGCCGCCGCGGTGCGCGGCAAGGCGATATTCTGTTTTTTCCGAGCGGCGCCGCGACCGGCGGCGAAATCACTTTGTCGTTAGGCGGCCGGCGCGCGACCATCGAAGTCAACTGGCTGACCGGCATCGCAAGATGCGAGATCTCGTGATGGCGGCGCAGCGGCCAGAATATTCTGCGTTAATGCGCCGGCGGCGCAGGAACCCGAGCCGTCGTCGCGGCGGTTTCGTGCTGATTGAGGTTCTGGCGGCTTTCGTGATCTTGACGATCGCGCTCACGGCCTTGATGAGCGGCGTATCGGGCGCAATCCGCAACGACGACCGCGCCAATTTCCTGCTGCGCGCCACAAGGGCGGCGAGATCGCAACTTGACGCCTTAGGCGTCGAAACGCCACCGCCGTCGGGCGTGACGACGGGCCAGACCGACGACGGGCTAGCCTTCGCCATGACCGTCAGCGTCATCGACTCCCCGCAGATTGCCAATCCATTCGCGCCGAAAATCATGGCCTATTGGGCGCATATCGATGTAACGCGCTCCGGCGAAGTCACAGGCAAGACTTTGACGATCGGCTTTGACACTTTCAAAATCCGCACGATTGAAAAGGAGAGAGCCCGATGAGACGTCGCGCGCCGCGCCGTGTCGACGCGGGCTTCACCTTGCTCGAATTGCTGCTGGCGCTGTCGCTTTTGTCGCTCCTGATAGCCGCGCTCATGGGCGGTCTCCAACTGGGACGAAAAGTGTTTGACGCCGGCCGCGCCAATCAGGCCGCGGGCGATCTTGAAGCGGCGGCGACCGCCCTGACCAACCTCTTGGCGCGCGCATATCCCGCTGTCACTGTAGACGCAAACAAGGGTCAGAAGCCCGTTTTTGTCGGGCGCCCCGACAGCTGCTTCTTTGTCAGCCTGAGCAATGGAGATACGCAGCAGGGCGGATTGCTCTTCACCGAGATCGGGCTGGAGCCCGGAAACGCCGGCGCCGATCTCACCGTTTGGAGCGCGGTCTACCGCGACGCGGCGGTTGCGTCGATCGCGCGCGATTCGATGCGAGAGACGGAGGCGGCGCGGAACGTTTCCTATTTGAACCTGAGTTATTTCGGCATGTTGGAGGATGGCAAACCGCCGCGTTGGAGCGACAGCTGGATCAACGTCAGCCGCCTGCCGCTGCTAATTTCGGTGCGGTTTGGCGCCACCCGTTTCGGCCGTCCGATCGACGTTTCCTTTAACGTGGCTTTACGCCAGCAGGCGCAACAGCCATGAGCAATAACATGCAAGACTGGACCGTTTCAGTCATCGAAAGAAGCCGTCATCTAAATTTGTTCGAAGATGTCGCATCCATACACAGACATCGGACGACCGCGCTCGTCCTCGATCTTGTTCCAGCACAGGCCTTTGCCACGAATGATCCGGAAGATGAAAACGCCCGCAATCTGTCTTTCTCTGATGTCCCGTATTCTTTGTCGTCCGAGGTAATTGAAATAGGACACGGCCACGTCGCCGCGACAGCGATAGAGCATGCGGCGGTCAAGATGTTCGACGCCGCCCCAGCGTTCCTTCGCCTCGTTGACGCAATCGGCATAATAAGCCAGCGAGCCGGAGGTGACCGAGGCGGAGTTTTCAGGGCCGAAGTCCCTGTCGAAAGCTCCCGCCGTGGCGCTGAAACTCCAGCAGCAGATCGCGAATGAGAGGATCGAAAGCCACTTTTTTTGAACCAACATCACTCAACTCCGCAATCGATGAGAACCGCGCGCCGCTCCGGACAGGCCGTCGGGACGTCCATAGCGACGAAATGACCATATTGGGCGCCGAATTTCAATGTTCGGAACTGCGATAAGCATCGCTACGTTTCGAGACCATCGCCGACGTCCCGGTTCCAGGCGCCGCCTTGAGTGCGCCGCAAGGAAATTGCCGCAAGGAAGCACGAGCGTGCCAAGAAGGTTGAAAAACACGGCAACATGCAGCGGCGGCCGGGGCCGGGCAAGCCGCCATGACCGGCGCGGCGCTCAAAGAAACGCCGGCTTTGCGCTCATTATCGTCATTTGGGGCCTTGGCGTCATCGCCCTGCTGATTGTCTCCTTCATGACCTCTGCACGATTGCGACTGCAGGCCGCGGCCAATATCGCGGGCGCAGCGCAGGCGGAGTTGCTCGCTCAGGCGGCGATCAATAAATCGATGCTGTCGCTTGCGAAAGAAACGAACGCGGACGCGCCTCCCGCCCAAATCGCAGCCGGCGGCAACGCGATTGTTACCGGATTGCCTCCCGCGCCCGTCGCGCAAAGGCCGGTCCACGACGGCCGTCCGCGCCTTTGCCGGCTCGCCGGCGCGGCGGTGCTGATCGCCGTCGAAGACGAGGGCGGAAAAGTCGATCTGAATGTCGCGCCGCAGAGCCTGTTGAAGGCCATGCTGACAGGATTTGGCGTCGGCGTGCGCGACGCGGATAATGCCGCGAACGCGATTGCGGCCTTTCGTTCGCCGCCCGGCGACCCGAATGCGGATGCGCCTTCCGGCGGCGCAGCGGGCGCAAAGCACGCATTGTACCAAACCATATACGAGCTCGACCAGGTCGAGGGCCTGAACCAGGATCTGGTTCGCGACATGCTGCCTTTCGTGACGGTTCATTCGCGCCGCGCCGGCGTCAATCCCGAAGCTGCGCCGCCGGCTCTCTTCGCGGCGCTTTCGGGCTACGCGCCAGACGCCGTACAGGCGCTGCGCCAGGCGCCGTTTCCCAATGCGCTCGATCGCGACGACCCGCGCTTTCCCTCCGACTTCAAGCAAAACGGCGCCAGCGGCGTGTTTCTCATCCATGCCGAGGCGCTGCTGGCGTCCGGGCAAATCGGCGTTTGGGAGGTTGTAGTCGACATGAATCCGAACCTAGCCCCCGGGGCCGCAGCGCCGTTTGGCAGCGAGCCCTTCGCGATCCGCGAGTTGCGGCAGGCGTCCGCGCGCTACGCCGAGTCTTTGCGCGCCGCGCCTTCCGACGAGAGTGGAATGCCGGACTGCTGACTTACCTCGTTCACCAAAGCTAATCCGCATAGCGGCTTTACGCAGCACTGAGAGCCGGCCTCGGAAAAGCGGACAGTAGCTTAAGTGGATTTCTGCCTGACCGCGGCGTCGCCTCGTATTTCGCGACCAGCAAATTTTTCGCGATCATTCGGCGACCAGGGCCTGCGCGTGGCGGTTCGCCAACGCTCCGTCAATATGTTCGCTCAGGTATGCGGCGTCTCGGGCGACGCCGGAGAATCGTCCGGAGCCCCAGCTGTGCAGCCAGGGCAAGCCGAGGAAATAGACGCCGGGAAAACGGGTGACGCCGCGATAATGATCTGGCTGGCCCATGCCGTTGAAAACTGGAACGTCGAGCCAGCCGAAATCGGGGCGAAAGCCGATCGACCAGATGATGGCGCCAATTCCGCTTTCGGCGAGATCGAGCGATGTGACCGCCTCCTGAGGCCGCCACACGGGCTCATAGATCGAAGGCGGCGGCGCTTCTGCGCCGCTGTCGGCGATATATTTGTCGATCGCCGCGTTGATGCCGTTGTAGACCCGGTCCGCCTCGTCGAGCGCGGCTTCAAGCCCGGCGCCGAACTTTAGTTTTCCGCCGTCCGCATCCTCGAGCGCGCCATAAAGCTGCATGCCGCCAGCGGCGAATTTGCGCAGGTCGATATCGCGCCCGCCATCCCGGCCGGTGACATAATGATTGGTGTTGTCACGCACGCCTCGCTTCAGCGGATGCTTTTCCACCGGCATGTCGTAATAGGCCATGTCGGCCAGCCAGGCCACGACATCGCGGCCACGATAGAAGCGGGCGCAGCGCGGCGCATGGCCGACCGCCAGATGAACCTTTCGCCCGGCCAGATGCAGGTCTTCCGCGATCTGCGCGCCTGATTGGCCCGAGCCCACCACCAGCACCGCGCCCGGCGGCAGGCTTGCCGGATTGCGGTAGGTTTCGGAATGCAATTGCGCGATCGACTTCGGCAGCCGTTCGGCGAAACGCGGAATGATCGGAATCGAATAGCCGCCTGACGCCGCAACCACCTGCTCGGCGATATAGTCGCCTTCGCTGGTGCGCACATCGAAACCGCCGTCATGACGCGGCGCCACCTTTTGCACCGCCACGCCCTCCCTCAGCGGCGCGTCAACCTTTCTTCGGAAGGCGTCGAGATAGGCGAGGATTTCCTCGCGCCGCATGAAACCATGCGGATCCGGCCCATCATAGGCATGGCCGGGCAACCGGCATTGCCAGTTCGGCGTCACCAGGCAAAAACTGTCCCAGCGCTTGCTTGTCCAGACATGCATCGCCGTCTGTTTTTCGAAGACAAGATGATCGATCCCGCGTTGACGCAGAAAAGCGCTGAGCGACAGGCCGGCCTGACCACCGCCGACCACCGCGACAAAAACGTGCTGCTGCATTTGGCCTCTCCCGTTCACTCCTCGAAAGCGTCCAGGGTCACCCGCGCCTCCGGTTGATCGATAAAATCGGCGCCCCGCGCTTCGATGATTGCGAGTTGCGCCAGCGCCTTCGAACAGGCATGGCCATATCTCGCCCGCACCCGCTCGCTCGCGATAGTGAAGGCGATGCGTGAACGGCTGAGAAAATCCGCCAACGCATAGATTTGGCCGACGGCGAAATAATCCTTCACGACGAGCGAAGGCGAGTAAAACGTCTCGGCGACGCCGTCGGGCCAGCGGATGCGGAAACGCATTTCAGGCATGAGCCAGTCCTTGCGCGCCTCCCTGCGCGAACTCGATCAGACGCGCATAGGCGGCGAGATGCGCGGCGGCGACAGCGCGCCAATCATGCGCTGCGGCGATATCATGACCGCGCGTGATCAGCCGCGACCGCAAGGGTTCGGCCAGGGCCATCAGCATGGCGTCGGCGATCGAGGCCGACGCGCGCGGATCGCACCAGAGCGCGTCCAACTCGCCCAGAAACTCGGTGAATGGCGCGATGTGCGAGACGACCACCGGAAGCCCGCTGGCCAAGGCTTCCAGCACCGCGAGGCCGAAACCCTCGCGCAAGGATGGAAACACCAGCGCCGAGGCGATGCGATAAAGCGCCGGCATGTCGGCGTCGCAAAGCGGGCCTGTTTCGATCACGGCGTTTCCCGGCAGGCCGCTTGCCGCCAGATGCGCCGCGACGATGCGGCGATAGGGATCGTGGTCGAGCAGTGAGGCGCCGCCGGCAATGACCAGTTGCGCCCGCGGCCGCACAGTCCGCACTTGCGCGAAGGCCTCGACGATCGCCAAGGTGTTCTTGCGCGGCTCGACGCCGCCGACCGAAAGGAACAAAGGCCCATCGCTGAGGCCGAGGCGCAGTTTCAATCCCGTCTCGCGGCCATCGGCTGCGGCGCCAAAATGGCTCAGGTCGACGCCATTGCCGACTACGGTGGCCGGTCGACCGAACCGCGCCGCGATCTCGTCGCGGACCGCGCGGCTCGGCGCGAAAATCTCCTCGGCGACGACGATCGAACGCGATTGCAGCGCCTCGACGCGAGCGTCGGCAAAATTGTCGATGTGATGAACGGTGCGGGCGAAACCGGCAATAACGCCGGCCTTCCTCAACTGCGCCAGGGCATTGCCGGAAATGCCGTCGCCCGCGTGGAAGATGTCGAAATCGCGATGGGCCTTGGCCTCGAATTGGCGCAGATAGTCGCCAACGCGCGCCTTGACCATGGCGTGGATGTCGGAACCGGCTGGCGTTGCGGGGACAGCGACCGTCCGGCAGCGGGTCGGGCGGAAAAACCCGGCGCCGCTGGCGTCGGGCGCATGCACGACGACTTCGAAGCCGAGATCGACCAGCGCGTCGCCAAGCGCCAGCGCATGCGCGACGCCGCCGCGCGGATTGGTGGAATGGGTCAGCAGCGCGACGCGAAGCGGAGCGGTCATAGCGCCGCCTCGCGGGCGACGCAGCCAAGCAACGGCGCCTTGGCGAAATCCCATATCGTCTTTTGCGCGACACCATCGGTGATGGATACGCGTTCGTCGCCGGTGATCACGCCAATATCGGCGGCGGCAATTTCTCGCGCGGCGAAAAGCGCCGTGACGGTCGCCACATTTTCGCGCGCCACCGCGAGGAGGAAACCGTAGCTTGGAAAGGTTTGCAGCCAGCGCGCGAGCGCGACATTTTTCGGCCGGGGCACAGCCGAAACGTCGATGACGGCGCCGACGCCGGAGCAGTCCGCCAGCATGGCGGCAGTGCCAATCACGCCGGCCTGGCTTATGTCCTTCGCCGCACGCGAAAGCCCTGATACGGCGATGCGCGGCAGCAGAGCCAGATCGCCACGCGACCGCTCGGGCGGCGCGTCGATCGCAGCCTCCCAGTTGGAAAACGCTTGATTGGAAAGTTCCTGGCGATAGCGACCGCGCAGGTCCACCGCCATGACCAACCGGTCGCCGGGCCGGGCGTCGAAACTGCTGAGCAGCGCTTCGGCGCGCCCGAGAACGGCCACCGACAACTGGCCTCGATCGTTGGCGAGATTGCTGTGGCCGCCGACGATGGGCACGCCGTAATGTTGGGCGGCCGCCTTCATGCCGGCGAGGATCGGCTCCGCCTGATCGACGCCCGCCGCCCAGATCGCATCGACCACCGCAAGAGGCCGCCCGCCCATCGCCGCCACGTCGGACAAATTGACCATCACGCCGCACCAGCCGGCGAACCACGGGTCGGCGGCGACGAATTCGTTGATGAACCCTTCGATCGCCAGCAGCAGAAAACCTTCGCCGTCGGAAAGAGCGGCGCAATCGTCGCCGACTTTTGTGGCGCCGCTATCCAGTCCGAGCCGCGCCGCGACAAGACCAATGTCGGCCTTGGCGGCGAGGCCGCGGCCGGCGCGCAAGATCGAAGCCAATGCCACCAGGTCGAACTCGGCGAGGTCGAGGCCCGCGTCCATCACGCGGCCTTTCTCATCGCCAGGAACCCCACTTCGGGCCGGCTGATCGGCGGATAATGCGCGAGGTCGGCCTGCATGCGG
Source organism: uncultured Alphaproteobacteria bacterium (assembly GCA_963828185.1). Lineage (GTDB taxonomy): Bacteria > Pseudomonadota > Alphaproteobacteria > Rhizobiales > Beijerinckiaceae > Rhodoblastus. The sequence goes on from CAWHDV010000010.1 coordinate 34,985, forward strand.
AAATGCGGACGGCCATGCAGTTCGACCTCGTCGAGAATTGCCCAATGCATCGTCTGGAACAGCAGCGCGTTCTGGCTTTGCACATGGGCGAGGAAGCGCGCGCAGCCGCGCGCCCGCGCCGACCCGACCGCCAGCTTGATCAATCCCGCGCCGAGCGCGCCGATGCGCCTGAACTCCGCGGCCACCGCGAGCCGCGAGCCCCACCAGAGTCCCGGCTCGGCCTCATGGATGCGCACCGCGCCGACCACGTCATCGGCGATCACGCTCATCATCGACAGGGCCACGAGCGGAATGGCGACATCGTCCAGACAATCGCGGTCGTCGCCGCCGAACAGGCCCTGCTCGTCGCAAAACACCTTGCGGCGCAGGCCAAAGGCGCCGCGCTTCTCCCACGCTTCCGTCGCCAGTTTCAGCTGGAATTCGCAAGGGCGGTAAGGGGAGAAAGGCTCAAAAATCATCGCCGCTCTCCTGCCGCGCCTGCCGCGCAGAATCGCGCTCATAGGTCGCCAAGGCGGAACAGGCGCCGCAACGGCTGCATCCCGCCTTGACGTCAGCCGCGCGCAAACCGTTCGCCGCGAGCATTTGCGACAGCGGGCCAAGGATCGCATGCATGAATTCGGCGGCAGGCGGCGGATGGCTTTCCAGCGGCGTGCCGGAAATCGGCACGAAGGGCACGACGAATGGATAGACGCCAAGGTGCGCCAGGCGTTGGCAGACGCCAAGGATTTCCGCCGCCGTGTCGCCGAGACCGGCGAGAATATAGGTGGAGACCTGCCCGCGTCCGAACACCGGAGCCGCTGCGGCAAAGGCCTCAAAATAGCGCTCCACCGAGACCTGCGCCTTGCCAGGCATGATTTTTCGGCGCACTGGCTCGCTAACCGCTTCGAGATGCATGCCGAGCGCGTCGGCGCCGGCTTCGCGCAGGCGGCCAAACCACGCGTCGTCGCCCGGCGGCTCGCACTGGACCTGGATCGGCAGATCGACGGCGGCTTTCACGGCGGCGGCGCTTTCGGCGAGGATCGCCGCGCCGCGATCCTCGCCGGGCGGGGTGCCCGTGGTCATGACCATGTGGCTGACGCCATCAAGCTCCACGGCCGCGCGCGCCACTTCGGCCAGTTGCGCCGGAGTCTTGCGCAAAACAGTGCGGCCCGCCGCCAGCGATTGGCCGATGGCGCAGAACCGGCAGGTCTTGACGCGGCTCTGGTAGCGGATGCAGCTTTGCAGCACGGTGGTGGCGAGCACGTCGCGGCCGTGCAGCGTGGCGATCTGCGAATAGGGCACGCCGTCGGCGGTCTTGAGTTTGTAAAAGTTCGGCGTCGCTGGAAAACTCGCCTCGCCAATGATGAGGCCGTCACGGCTGATCCTGGCGCGGCCAGCGGCGTCCGGGCGGTCGATGAGATACGGGCTTTCGAAGGCCGCGGCCGTATAGACGGGTACCATGACCGTCATGCCGTCAATGGTCATGGCCTTGTGATCGGACGGCCCCGCCCCACCGCGCCGGCTGAGCGCCGCGACGCCCGGATCAGCCAGTCGAACCCCAAAGGACTGCAATTCGTTGATCAGGCGCTCGCTCGGCGAGACCTCCGGCGCCATGAGCGCTTTCATCATCAGCGGCGACATGCTTGCATCTCCCGACTGTGTCCGAGAAATTTTCCGCCGCCGCATGCAAAGGCGCGGCGGCGCGATTGTCGAGATTGAGGCTCAACAGCTCCGGGCGGGCGTAGTGGCCGACGGAATCCATCATGCGTTTGCGCTTGACGATCAGGCTCATGTCGAGATCGGCGACCAGAAGCCCTTCGCCGTGGGTCAATGGCGGCGCGAGATGCCGGCCTTCGGGCGAGACGATAGCCGTCATGCATCCGCCGGTCAGCGCCTTGCGCAGCGCCTCGTCCGGGGCGATTTTTTCGATTTGCGTCTCGGTCAGCCAGCCCGTGGAATTGACGACAAAACAGCCGGATTCCAACGCATGGTGGCGGATCGTCACCTCGATCTGCTCGGCGAAAATCGGCCCCACCAGCGAGCCGGGAAATTGCGCCACATGGATTTCCTCATGCTGCGCCATCAAGGCGTAGCGGGCGAGCGGATTATAATGCTCCCAGCAAGCCAGCGCCCCGATGCGTCCGATGGCTGTCTCGACCACGCGCAATCCCGAGCCGTCGCCCTGCCCCCAGATCATCCGCTCGTGATAGGTCGGCGTGATCTTGCGGCGCTTCAGCACGAGTTCGCCGCTGGCGTCGAAGATCAACTGCGCATTGTAAAGCGAACCGTGATCGCGCTCGTTGACGCCGATCGCGATCACCATGGCGAATTTCCGCGCCGCCGCCGACAAGGCCTCGGTCTCCGGACCCGGCGCGGTCACCGCGTTTTCGTAGAGTCGCACGTGCTCGCCGCCGGTCAGCGCCGGCGGACGCACAAAGGAAAAATAGGGATACCAAGGCAGGAACGTTTCGGGGAAGACGACCAGTTTCGCGCCCCTGCCGGCGGCCTCGGCGATCGCCGCCAGCACCCGGTCGAGCGTTCCGGTCACCGTCTCCAGGTCCGGCGCGATCTGCGCCGCCGCGACGCGGATCATTGAAGAGGAACCCATGGTCAACCCCTCGCAAGGCGCTTTCACAAGGTCCAAACGCTCCCGGACCTACAGGGTCCAGGTATTGAGGATGAAGGCGTTGGCCTTGCGGTGCAGCAGCACGATGTCGAGCACATCCAGCGGCGAGATCGGCGTTATGCCCGGAAGCAGCGCGCCCTCGCCATGCCCGTAAAGCGCCTGCAAGGCGAAGCGGCAGGCGTAGACCTTGCCGCCGTCGGTCATGATTTTATCGATGCGGTTGGCGAAATTCTGATGACCCGGAAAAGCTTCGTCGCCGAGCTTCGGAAAGCCACGCTGCACGCCCAGCGTCACGCCCGGTCCGTAAAGCAGCACCGACACTTCAAAGCCCTTCTGGATCAGCCGCGAGGCCTGCAACAGATTGACCAGGCCGATCGACCCCTCGAAGGCCACCGTATGAAAGGTGACGAGCGCTTTTTCGCCTGGCTCGGCCTTCACATCCTCAAAAACCTTCTCTTCGTAATCGACGAGAAATTCGCCCTTTTGATTGGCGGGCCTGGTCACGGCTGGCATCGGTCTGCCTCCCTCGATGAATGGCGGCGACCGCCGCCCCTGGCGGGGGTTTCTCACGCAATCGGCGTGCCAACATTTGGCCAGTCAATAAAATCAGCGCTCACATCAAAATTGCAATCATTTATGCAGTCATTTTAGATGGCTGGCGCCTGTTTTGCGACCATATAAATTAGGCATTTTGCTAATTATTTGCGCGTGTTATTGCCATGCATCCGCTTCGTTGCGACCAAAGTTCAGGCCCCGCGGATCGTGACAATAATGAACGCAACAATATACAGTCATTCGGCCTCAAAGTTCCAGGGATCGAAGCGCATGAACGGCTGGACCCCCGATATCGCCGCGAGCGACAAGCCGCATTATATCGCCATCGCCGACGCTATCGAGGAAGACGTCCGGAGCGGACGCCTCGCTTCCGGCGCGCGGCTGCCGGCGCAGCGCAAATTGGCGAAACTTCTCGCCATCGACTTCACCACCGTGGCGCGCGGCTATGTCGAGGCGGCTCGGCGCGGCCTCATTTCATCGACCGTCGGCCAGGGCACCTTCGTCCAGAAGCAGGCCGCCGTGACAAAGCCGCCGCTTGCCGGCCCGCTGCGGCACGATCCGCCGGACTTCACCATGAACCTTCCGCCGGAGCCGGACGATCCGGACCTGATCGAGCGCATGCGCGGCGGGTGGGCTGAAGTCGGGCGCGACCTCCTGGCGCTGATGCGCTATCAGCGCTTCGGCGGCGCCCCGGCCGACAAGGACGCGGCGTCCAATTGGCTCGGCCGCCGCGCGCTGGTGCCAACGCAAGAGCGCATTTTCGTCACGCCAGGCGCCCACGCCGCGCTGATGGGAATTTTCAGCGTCCTCGCGCGGCCAGGCGACACGGTTTTGTCGGAAGCGATCACCTATCCCGGCGCGCGCTCGATCGCCGCGCAACTCGGGCTCAATCTCATCGGCTTGCCGATGGATCGCGACGGCGTCGAGCCGGAAGCGCTGAACGAGGCCTGCCAAAAATTACGGCCGAAGGCGCTTTACCTCAACCCGACCTTGCAGAACCCGACCACCCTGACGGTTCCGCCAGCGCGGCGGACCGAGATCGCCGCGATCTGCCGCCATCATGGCGTCGCCATCGTCGAGGACGACGCCTATGGTTTCATCCCGCCGCATGGGCCGCCCCCTTTCGCCGCGCTTGCGCCCGACATGACCTGGCATGTGGCCGGCCTGGCGAAATGCATCGGCGCGGGCCTCCGCGCCGCCTATGTCGTGGCGCCGACGGCGCGGGAGGGCTGGCCGTTCGTCGGCGCCATGCGCACCGCCAATGTCATGGCCTCCCCGCTCACCGTCGCGCTGGCGACGCGCTGGATCGAGGACGGCACGGCCGACGCCATCTTGCAATTCAACCGCTCCGAGACCACCGCGCGACAGGCGCTCGCGGCGCGCATCCTGCCGCCAGGCAGCTACCGCGCCGACCCCTTGAGTTTTTGTCTCTGGGCGCCATTGCCGGAGGGCTGGACGCGCTCCGCCTTCCTCGGCCACATGCGCTCGACCGGAATGGGCGTCGTCACCAGCGACGCCTTCACGGTGAGCGGCCAACCGCCCGAGGCGGTGCGCATCTGCCTCGGCGGCCCGATCACTCGCGCCAAGCTCGCCCATGCGCTGGAATTCATGGCGCATGCGCTCGACGAAGGACCATCGCTAGCTTCAACCTTCCTGTGAAACGTCCTCATCGTTCAGAGGCGCTGACGGTCGGAATGCAGGCTTAGGTTGAACGGAAGGTTTGAGCGGACGAGCGGACGTAGGCGTAACGTTAAGATTGCGCCTGCTCCGATCAGACGCCCTCAGTCGCGACGTCGGTGGCCCCGATTGGATGAGCGGCGATGCGCCAGCTCAACCGCAGGCCGTCAAGAAAGGGGCGCGCGCCGGCTTCGGTGGGCAATATCGATTTTCGACTTTACGATTCGGCGCGCTCTCCAGCGGGGCATGTTTTGCGGGTCAAATTAAACGCGCAGTTGATCAGACCGACGTGGCTAAAGGCCTGCGGAAAATTCCCCAGCATACGTCCGGTGAGTGGATCGACTTCTTCAGCCAGCAGACCGACGTCGTTGCAGCGGCGGACCAGGCGTTCGAACAACGCGCGCGCCTCCATGTAGCGGCCCTGCAAGACGTAATTATCGACAAGCCAGAAGCTGCACGCCAAAAAAGCGCCTTCGCCCGCCGGCAAGCCATCGACGGCGTCATCGGGTTCGTAGCGCAGAACGAATTCGCCGTCGATCAGCAGCTTGGCCTCGATCGCGCGGAGCGTTCCTTGCACCCGCGGATCATCAGCGGGAAGGAAGCCAACGAGCGGAATCAACAATAGGCTGGCGTCGAGCCGCTTGGAGCCATAGGCCTGCACAAAACTGTCAAGGTCGCGGTCGAAACCGCGATCACAGACTTCGGCATGAATTTTGTCGGCGATCTTGCGCCAACGCTGGCGCGAGTCTCCAAACGCTTGCGTATTCAGCTCATGCGCGGCGCGATCGAACGCGACCCAGGCCATAACCTTTGAGTGAACGAAGTGCTGCCGCCCTCCGCGCACCTCCCATATGCCCTCATCCGGCTTGCGCCAAACCTTGGCCAGATAGTTCATGATAATCGGCCGCACCGCGTGAGCGCGTTCGGCGGCGCCATGCCGGCCTTGAGCGTCTGAAACATCGCATCGGCGATTTCGCCGAAAACATCGAGTTGCGCCTGATCGTAGGCGGCATTGCCAATGCGCACCGGAGATGACTTCTCATATCCGGCCAGCCAAGGGACAGTCAGTTCCGGCAGCCAACGCTCCCCGCCCACGCCGTACATGATTTGCGCCTGTTCCGGGCTGCCGGCGACAGCCCGGACCAGCCAGTCTCGCCAAGCATAAGCTTCCTCGTAATAGCCGAGTTGCATGAAGGCCAGCAGTGTGAACGTGGCGTCCCGCAGCCAGCAATAGCGATAATCCCAGTTCCGCACGCCGCCCAGGCGCTCGGGAAGCGACGTCGTGGCCGCTGCGACGATGCCGCCCGTGGGAGCGTAGGTCAAAGCCTTCAAGGTGATGAGCGAGCGTTTGACCGCTTCCGTCCAGGGCCCCACATCGGGACAGCGATCGCTCCATTGCCGCCAGAACGTCTCAGCATCCTCCAACGCCTTGAAAGGATCGATCGGCGCCGGCGGAGTTTGATTGGAGGCGCCATAGGATAGCGCGAAAGGAACCGACTGGCCTGCCTCGACCGTAAACTCGCCGAGCGTCTTGAGGTCTTCGCCACGGAGCGGAACGGGCGTTCGCAGGACCAAACGCTCCGGCCCCGCGATTGCGTTGATGGCGCCGTCGTCGAGCCGGTTCACCCATGGCACGGTCGCTCCATAGTTGAAACGCACCACAAATTCAGTGCGAAAGTCCACGCGCCCCGACCGGCCGATGACAATCCGCACAAGATGGGCGCCGTCTCCCGGCGGCATGAAATCGATGACCGCGGCGCGGCCGCCCTCCGTCCGGAATTCGGTCTCCAGCACCAGCGTGCCGGGCCGATAGCGCCGGCTGGCCGAAGCAGTCGAATCCTTCGGAGCAATAAGCCATCGTCCGTTGTCGTCCGCGCCGAGCAGCGAGGCGAAGCACGCCGCTGAATCGAAGCGGGGCCAGCATAACCAGTCGATCGAGCCATCGCGGCCGACCAAGGCCGCCGTCTTGCAGTCGCCGATCAGCGCGTAATCTTCAATCCGCATCGGCATCGCATTTCGCTCGCATAAGATACGCGCCGGCTGTCGACGTTAAAACTTGGAGGAGGCGAGTTCAAGCATCGCCGCCGGCCATGAAGACGGCGGCGACGCCAACAGCCTGGGCGTCAATCCGTTGTTCAAAATGGCGCATGACCTTGCTCCGTCTGCATGAGCAACGCCTTCGCCCCAATATTCCGGGCTCGACCCGACCCCATATTTTGCCGGCATGTTCATCAGGGCTTCCGCCCAATCGAGGAACGATCGTCGCCCGACAACTCGGCCAAAGCGCGCGCCGCCATTGCATTCGAATCCGCTGGATCGGCGGTCGGATAAAGTTCGCTCAGCGGACGGGAAGCGCCGTCGGGACCGACAATTCGCACATGAAAACGCCGAAGCCGCCTTGGATGCGGCACGCCGCAGCTATGCGCAATCACCTCTACGTCATGCCGCATGTTGCGGCAATAATTCGCCACGCGCACAGCCTTGTCCGTGGGGTCGAGGCCCTTTTGCAATCTCTTGTCATGCGTGGTGACGCCGGTGGGGCAAGTGTTCTTGTTGCATTTCAGGGATTGGATGCAGCCGAGCGCGAACATGAAGCCGCGCGCTGAATTGGCGAATGTCGCGCCAGCGCAAAGCGCCCAAGCGACTTCGGCCGGCGTCGTGAGTTTTCCGGAGGCGATGATCGGAATGCGTTCGGCCAGACCGTGCTTCTTGACGATGTCGCGCACCAGCGGCAGGGATTCGCGTATGGAAAGTCCGACATTGTCCATCAGCGCCATCGGGGCGGCGCCGGTGCCGCCATCGCCCGAATCCAGCGTGAAAAAATCTGGCCCGACGCCGCGCGCGACAATTCGCGCCATCAGGTCGTCGAGCCAGCCGTAGGCTCCGACGACGGCCTTCACGCCGACAGGCTTGCCGGTGATTTTCTTGACCCTGTCGATGAATGCGAGCAATTGCTCGTTATTGTTGATCTCGGGGTGGCGGTTGGGGCTGATGGAATCCTCACCAACCGGAATGCCTCGTATCGCCGCGATTTCCGGCGTGACTTTCACCCCGGGCAGGATGCCGCCCTTGCCGGGCTTGGCGCCCTGTGAAAGCTTGATCTCGAACATCCTGACCTGCGGAACGGCCGCAAGTTCGCGCAATTTTTCCTCGCTCAACGTCCCGTCGTCGTTGCGCACGCCGTATTTGGCGGTGCCGATCTGGAAGACGATGTCCGCCCCTCCCGCGAGATGGTGGGGAGAAAGACCGCCCTCGCCGGTGTTGAGCCAGCACCCCGCCATTTTGGCTCCTTTCGACAAGGCCAGCACCGCCGGCGCGGAAAGCGCGCCGAAGCTCATGCCGGAAATATTGAAGAAGGATTTTGCCTCGTAAGGGTTTGGCGTATCCGGCCCGATGACGAAATGCGGCGTGGACTCGATATCCTCGTCGAGGGTGGGATAGGGGCAGTTCACGAAGATCGGCGTCCCGGCTTCCTTGATATATTTGGTCGAGCCGAAGGCGACGGTGAAATCGCAGTCCTTGGAGGCCCTTTCGACCCAATTGCGCTCGGCGCGATTGAACGGAAGCTCCTCGCGATCCATGGCGAAGAAATATTGCCGGAAAAATTCGCCCAATGCGCTGAAAATATACCGCATGTGGCCGATCAGCGGGTAGTTGCGCAAGATGGCGTCGCGGCTTTGCCGCCGGTCAAGCAAAATGACGCCCGTAGCCAGCAGCGCGCAGCAAAATAAAGCGAAAACGAACAGCGTCGACAAAAAATCCAGGGTTTTCATGACCGAGGATGCGATAATCATCATGGACCGACACCCTCAATTGTTTCGTGTTCTGCGCGCATAACGGGCCGTCATGCCTTGCTCTTCGACGCGATCCAGGGAAAAACATGGACAGCGGGTCCGTGCTGGAAGTGACGCGCGGCGTGGTGTTCCTCCGCTTGTTCGTTCGCGGCGCGCCGATGTTACAAAAACAGGATGGGAAAACGCAAAGCTGGCCGCATGCGCCGCCTGTTCACGCCGCTCGCGGCGCACTAACGACTTCCGGAAAGTCTCGCGGTGGCAAACGAGGCGGCCCTCGGTCGCCTAGCCGAGCGCTTGGGGGCGCGGCCTGAAAACCTCGACCGTCGCCGCGAAACCGTCGTCGCGAAAAAATCAACGGCACGGCGCGCCGACGCCGCGGCCAAGGCTTCTCAATCAGCATCGACCATCCAAAATCGGCAAAGGCCCGGACGCGAGCATGCGCCGACGACGACCGCTCATCACAGGGCGCAGCGGCTGTCGACTTGAACGCCGTCCTTGATACATGGCGTTCGAGTCAGGCTGGTCCGGTCCGATAGCCGGCTTCGGTCAACAACTGACGAACGGCTTCTTCATTGAGTTCATAGGCGCCCTCGCCGAAATGGTGGCGGCGGATTCGCCCCCGCGCATCGATGAAATAGAACGCCGGCCAATATTGGTTGCCGAAGGCGCGCCAAATCGCGTAGTCGTTGTCCTGCACGACCGGATAGCGAATGCCGAAACGCTCGATGGCGCTGCGGACGTTGCCGGAAATCTTTTCATAGGCGAATTCCGGCGTATGCACGCCGATCACCGTCAGGCCGCGGTCGTGATACTTTGCATGCCAGTCGCGCACGTAGGGCAGAGTGCGCTGGCAATTGATGCAGGAATAGGTCCAGAAATCGACGAGAACGACTCTGCCGCGCAAGGCTTCGCGGGTTAGCGGCGCGGAATTGAACCATTTGCCGCCACCCGCCAAGGCCGGCATTTCGCCCTCGACGGCAAGCGTTTCTGCGCGCGCGGGACCGGCGCCCAGGGCTAGAGCCGCGGCCCCGACGAAAGCCGCGCCGAGGCTTTGCCGGCGGGTCAGCGCCGGGGAGGAAATCGGCAGCACATTCTTCATCTTCGTCTCCTGTCGTCGAGGGCTATTCAGAGGCGGAGCAGACCGAACAGGGCCTGTTCCGATTGGTCGAAGGCGGCGCCGGCGAGTAGAGCGAGTACGCGGAAAGTCCGGCGTAGCGGCTCGGCATGGAACGAGGCGCTCTTGAGCAGGGCTTGGAAGAGTCTGCGTCTGGTTGTCATGGGACGGACTTCTGAGGCCGCGAGGCGGCTAATTTCCCTTACGGGGCGGAGACGGGCGATGTTACATTGGCAATGGACGCCATAGCCCCGCTACGGCGCGCCAAGTCTAAGAAAACCGCCCAAGAGCGTCGCTCTTGCAATTTCTGAAAAAGACTTTTTCATCGGGGCCGGCGGACTCCGAAAATCAAAAATTTATTTCTTCGATAAATCGGGATGCTGCAACGCTGCGCTTGCCATTCTCCGACGCCGGCGCTGGAGAGCCGCTGCGGCGCCGCGTCCAGAGCTTTAGTCCATAGCTTCAAATCTGCCACGCTGAAGCGACACATCGCCGTTTTTTAGCGCTGGGGCGGCGGGCCGATTTTCACGGCGCGGCGAAATCATGAACCCACGAGCCAATCTCTCGTTTGCTATGGCGAAACTGTTGATCCGACATGCGCCAGCCCCCGGTTCGACCGAAAGCCTGCGCCGCTTTGGTCTTGACAATTTGCAAGCCCGACGCGTCGCTGACTTCCTTTCGCCGTGGCGGGCATTGTCGAGACCGGTGACGCCGGTCTGCTTTCGCCAGGAAAATAGCGCATCATTTTCCGAGCGTATTTGGGTGTTTTCTGTCGTTTTTTCCGCGCCAGTAAAGTCTTTGTCATTTTTCTCTTTTTGTAAGTAAGATATGCAATCAATTCACATATTGTGGGGTAGTTCCGTGAGGCGTATTTAGTTGTTTGAAAGAAAATCAATACATGGATAATGACGAGGGGAAATCCCATGGCCAACACGACGACAGAGCTTGAGGCATTCCTCATGCAGCGATCGCTGACCGACGCGCAGCTTCTGGCGGCGGCTGAGTCGGCGGCGGACTTCCGGATCCTGCCGGATGCGACGGTGATCAAGATCGGCGGCCAGAGCGTCATCGACCGTGGTCGCGCGGCCGTCTACCCGCTGGTGGACGAGATCGTCGCCGCCCGCAAGAACCACAAATTGCTGATCGGGACCGGCGCAGGCACACGGGCCCGCCACCTCTACTCGATCGCGGCCGGGCTTAACCTGCCGGCGGGGGTGCTCACGCAGCTCGGCGCCTCGGTCGCCGATCAGAACGCCGCGATGCTGGGCCAGCTTCTCTCGAAATACGGCATCTCCGCGGTCAGCAGCGCCGGGCTCTCGTCCGTGCCGCTCTACCTCGCCGAAGTGAACGCCGTCATCTTCAGCGGCATGCCGCCCTATTCGCTCTGGACGCGCCCGCCTTCAGAGGGCGTCATCCCACCATACCGCACCGACGCCGGATGTTTCCTGGTCGCCGAGCAGTTCGGCTGCAAGGCGATGATCTTCGTGAAGGACGAAGACGGCCTCTACACCGCGAACCCGAAAACCTCGACGGACGCCGAGTTCATCCCCAAGATATCGGTTGATGAAATGAAAGCGCGGGGGCTGCACGACTCGATCCTTGAATTCCCAATGCTCGACCTGCTCAAGACGGCTCACCACGTCCGCCATGTGCAGGTTGTGAACGGCCTCGTTCCCGGCAACCTGACCCGCGCGCTCGCCGGCGAGCATGTCGGCACCATCATCACCGCGGGCTGAGGAACCACCGCCATGGCCGAACCCACCAGCAGCATCAAACACGTCGCCTCGCCGCTAGCGCGCCAGACCCTCCTCGACGGCGAGCTCACCCGCCCCGTCGCTGGCGGGCGCCCGATCCGGCTCCTGCCCTGGCTGCAAGTCGTGAAGATCGGCGGCCGCTCCATAATGGATCGCGGCGCCGAAGCGATCTTGCCCGTAGTGGACGAGCTGCGGAAGATCCTGCCCGAGCACCGTCTGCTGATCCTGACAGGCGCTGGCATCCGTGCCCGTCACCTCTTTGGCGTCGGCCTCGACCTCGGCCTGCCGGTCGGGTCGCTCGCCCCGCTCGCCGCGAGCGAGGCCGGCCAGAACGGACATATCCTCGCGTCCCTGCTCGCGCCTGATGGCGTCTCTTATATCGAGCATCCGACCATCGCGAGCCAGCTGGCGATCCACCTCTCGGCGGCTCGCGCGGTGGTTGGGAGCGCATTTCCACCCTATCACCACCACGAGTTCCCGGCTTCACGCATTCCGACCCACCGGGGTGACACGGGCGCTTTCCTGCTCGCCGACGCGCTCGGAGCGGCCGGCCTGACGATCGTGGAGGACGTGGATGGAGTCTACACCACTGACCCCAACGGACCCGGCGGGGAGAAGGCGCAGTTCCTCAGCGAGACGAGCGCCGTCGACCTCGCAAAGTTCGAGGGCTCTCTGCCATTCGATCGCGCGCTCATCGAGGTCATGGCGACCGCGCGCCACCTCGAACGCGTGCAAGTCGTGAACGGACTTAGCGGCGGCCGGATTACCGCCGCGCTGCGTGGCGAGCATGTCGGGACGATCATCCACACCGGCGCGCGCCCGGCCTGAGCGGACGCCACCCCGGCGGCGGCGATCGGACTCCGCCGCCGCCCAGATCACAGGGCCCTGGCTGCTCTTCTCGCTCTTCCTGAGGGCTGCAAAATTCACGCGTTCGTCACGGCGGGTGGCCACCAATGCGCTGGCGCAGGCGTCGCCACCACCGGCCGCAACTGACCAGATGGCCTTAGGGTTTACCTTTTTTTCCGCGGGATTTTCCGCCGCGCCCGCACTTTATCCGCTTCCGATCAGAGGCTCGTCGAGCGGAGACGCCCATGCGCGTATGGCTCAGTATGCTTTGTCGGCGATGACGTCGTCTTGGCGCCCAGCCGCTCGATGGCGCGCCGGCCCGGATCATTCCTGGCGTCTTGAAGATGGCGGCTTATTCGCTTTTCCCCCATTAAATCAAGGTTTACACCCCAATCTCGGCCTTCGGCCAAGCCCGGATCGCTCTGGGAAACCTCCGGCATTCATACATTGCCGAGGAAGGCTCCGATCGCCTCGAAGGCGCCGGCGTCGACTTCTTCCTGCGTGACGCCGCGCGCCTTCAGCGCCGTCTTCGGCGCCAGCAGCGAATGGTCGCCGCCCTCGACTATGTGGAGGCCCGTCGGCGCCGACATGCGCCCCCGCACCCCTTCGAAGAGGTCGAGCGGGCAGAGAGGATCGCGCGTCCCCTGAATGAACATGGCCGGCGTATTCAGTTCCATCAGGACCTGATCCCGGAGTTTTGACGTATCGCTGCCGCCGCATAGCGGATAGCCGAGGCAGACGACCGCCGCCACCTGCTCGACGAGCGTGACGTGACAGCCGACGCGGCCGCCCATGCTCTTGCCGACGAGGACGATCGGCCCGGCGTGCTTTTGCCTCAGCGCGCCGAGGGCGGCGCAATGTGCTTCGATCAGACGCGGCAGGCGATCAGGACTTTTCCGCCCCCCGATCATATAGGAATAGTCGAACGAATGGACCGATCCGAGCTTGCCCAAAAGGCGCGCGAACGCCTGCATTCGCGGATGGGTTGACGGCGCTCCGGCGCCCGGAGCGAGCAGGAAGGCCATGTTGCGGCCGATCCTCATGACCAGAGCAACCATCCGCGAACTGATAGGCTTTCATGCAGAGCCAAGCCCGTCTCTGTCGAAAAGAAGTCGCCGTCGCGAAATTCGCAAGCCCACGGCAAAGCATATTCCCTCTGGTCGTCGTCGACCAGGATACGAAGCGGGACGCTTTCGGGTGGGTCATCCTCCCGGTTGAAGGCGTTCGGATCGGCATTGGGAATCGACCAAAGCCGGCCGGTGACAGCGTCGTCGAATTCTGGTTGGCTCAACTGGCGTTCCTCTCGGCGTCATCTGCCGAACCTTAGCCCAAGGCCGCCGCTGACGCCATTCAGGCGCGTATCTGTTTGCTCTCGACTCCGAACTGCAATTTCACCCCCGACGACGTGATCAGGCGATAAGCGCATCGCGCTTCGTCGCGAAGGCCCTGAATGGCCCATTGCGACGCGCTCCGGCGCATGCGCTTCACTGCGCGAACGCCACGTGATCTCCGCGAATTGCGCCTCGCTCCCGTGCTCGCCGGTTACTTCTGAGCTCCCGGCTTGTCTTGCGCGCCGGGCTTGGGCTTGTTTGCTTCGTGATGGCCGACGGCGCAGCCCGCCGCGGCGCCGAGCTTGCCATGCCCGGCCATATGGCCCGCGACGCCGCCAACGATGGCGCCCTTGATACATCCTTTCGCCATCGCCTGACCCGAGGCGATCGACGCGAAAAGGAGCACGGCGGCGGAAATTCCAGAGATGCCCTTCATGTGCCCTCCTGTCACTGTTGTTGCAAGGAAATGCGCGGCGACGCCGCATGATTCCCGCCGGACGGCATGGCCAGCGGCTCGCTCACCGGATGATCGGCGGCGCGCCGGCAGGCACGGGAAGCGGCGGCATGATCAGTTCGTTGACCACCCACACCAGCAGGATGACGACCAGCAAGGTCACAAGCAGGCTGGTGAAGCCACGCGGCCCCCATCCGGCGCGCCGTCCGTAAAAGCCTCCGCCCATGAGCAGGAGAACGACGATGAGCACCAATATGAGAAGCATGGATCCGACCCCCGGCCGCCACCGAACACAACGCGCGGCCGCCGAAATCGATCCGCCGGCGTGGCGCTGCCCAGCGATCTGGCGCTGTCAGCTCCGCAGCCCCGGCGCCTCATGGCCGGTGCGCGCGACATATTCCGTGTAGCCGCCGCCATATTGATGCACGCCGTCGTCCGTCAACTCCAACACCCGGTTCGACAGCGCGGCGAGAAAATGCCGGTCGTGCGAGACGAACAGCATCGCGCCCTCGTAGGCGGACAACGCATTGATCAGCATTTCCTTGGTCAGGAGGTCGAGATGGTTGGTCGGCTCGTCCAGCACCAGGAAATTCGGCGGGTCGTAGAGCATTTTCGCCATCACCAGCCGCGCCTTCTCGCCGCCCGACAGCACCCGGCATTTCTTCTCGACGTCATCGCCGGAAAAACCGAAACAGCCGGCCAAGGCGCGCAATGACCCCTGCCCGGCCTGCGGGAACGAATCCTCCAGGGATTCATAGACGCTGCGCTCGCCGTCCAGCAGCTCCATGGCGTGCTGGGCGAAATATCCCATCTTCACGCTGCCGCCGAGCGCCACGCCGCCGCGGTCGGGCGCTGACGCGCCCGCCACCAGTTTCAGCAGCGTCGACTTGCCGGCGCCGTTGACGCCCATCACGCACCAGCGCTCCTTGCGCCGCACCTGGAAATCCAGCCCCTCGTAGATTTTCCGCTCGCCGTAGCCCTTGTGCACGGCCTTCAGGCTGACCACGTCCTCGCCGGAGCGCGGCGCCGGCGGAAAATCGAACTGCACTGTCTGGCGGCGGCGCGGCGGTTCGACCTTCTCGATCTTCTCGAGCTTCTTCACCCGGCTTTGCACCTGCGAGGCGTGCGAGGCGCGGGCCTTGAACCGCTCGATGAACTTGATCTCCTTGGCCAGCATCGCCTGCTGGCGCTCGAACTGCGCCTGCTGCTGCTTCTCGTTGAGGACTCGTTGTTGCTCGTAGAATTCGTAATCGCCCGAATAGGTCGTCAGGCCGCCGCCGTCGATCTCGACGATCTTTTTGACGATGCGATTCATGAATTCGCGATCGTGCGAGGTCATCAACACCGCGCCGTCGTAGTTCTTCAGGAAATCCTCCAGCCAGATCAGGCTTTCGAGATCGAGATGGTTGCTCGGCTCGTCGAGCAGCATGGCGTCGGGGCGCATCAGCAGGATGCGGGCGAGCGCCACGCGCATCTTCCAGCCGCCCGAGAGCGAGCCGACGTCGCCGTCCATCATCTCCTGCGAAAAGCTCAGGCCGGCCAGGATTTCCCGCGCGCGGCCATCGAGCGCGTAGCCGTCGAGCTCCTCGAAGCGCCCCTGCGCCTCGCCATAGCGCTCGATGATCTCGTCCATTTCGTCGGCTCGGTCGGGGTCGGCCATCGCAGCTTCGAGTTCGCGCAATTCGGCGGCCACTTCGCTCACCGGGCCCGCGCCATCCATCACCTCGGCGACGGCGCTGCGCCCCGCCATCTCGCCGACATCTTGATTGAAATAGCCGATGGTGACGCCGCGATCGACGCCGACCTGGCCCTCGTCGGGGTCCTCCTGGCCGGTCATCATGCGGAACAGCGTCGTCTTGCCGGCGCCGTTGGGACCGACGAGGCCGACTTTCTCGCCTTTCAGGAGCGCCGCCGAGGCCTCGATGAAGATGAGATGGTTGCCATTCTGCTTGCTGATGTTTTCAAGTCGAATCATGCGCGCGGAGCCCTGTCGATAGTCCCGCGTCCTTAAAGAGTTTTGAGCAAAAAACCAGAGCCCCGATCCGATTCAGACGGATCGAGGCTCCAGGGGCGATATCGTCAAGCAAGGCCTTGGCTTGAGAGAGACGCTCAGTTTCCGTCGATCTGCTTGCCGATGATGGCGATGGCCTGTTCATAGACGGTAGCGGCGTTCCACGCCTCGATGGCTGCGAAATTGGGCTCGCCAGGCTGATAGCCGGCGCCGGCGCTCCAGCCGTGCGCGTGGAGATAGTTCGCGGTCGACATCAGCGCGCCGTTCGGCGTCTCCAGGCTGCCGCCTACGCCATAGTCAAGCACGGTCTTTGGCATGAACTGGGTCTGCCCGACCTCGCCATGCATCGAACCGCGCGTTCCCGCCGTGAACACGCCGCGATCGACGAGTTTCAGCGCCGCGAAAAGCTGGTCGGTGAAATAGGCCGAACGCCGGCAATCGTACGCCAGCGTGGCGATCGACGACAACATGTTCTGGTTGCCGTGCTCGGCGCCAAAACCGGTTTCCATGCCCCAGATGGCGATCAGCGGTCCCGCCGGCACGCCGTAGCGCTGCTCGATGGAGGCGAAAAGCGCCGCGTGCGACTGCTTGATCTTGCGCCCGCGCGCGGCGATGACCGAACCGCCGCGCTTGGCCATGAACTGGCTCAGCGACAGGCGGAAACTTTTCTGGCCGCGATCGGCGTTGATGGTGGCGGCCGCGTAATGCGTCGACATGAGGGCGGAGATCGCCTCCGGGCCGACCTTGCCGCGCGCTTCCTGGGAAAACTCCTGCTTCCAGGTGTCGAAACCCGCGGGGCCGTTGCCGCATTGCGCGGCAAAAGCCTCGCCGCCGAGACAGGCGACGGCCGCGAACGCCAGCGCCGCGAGTTTTCCCAAATGCACGCCCTTAGTCATTGAAAGCTCCTTCACATCCCGTGCGTCAGGCGAAGCCCCGGCTCGCCGTCCCTTTTCGATTGCGTCCGGTCAATGACTGGTCGCGCCGGGCGGCAGGATGTTCAAAGCGAGCCGCGCCTGTCAATGACCTGCTGGAAAGAACGCGCCGCGAGGCCGCGCGCCCGAACCTAAGCAACGGCGCGGCAACACAATTCGGCCGGCTTGCGGCCGTTTTTTTGCTGCCCCCGGGTTTGGCCTGCGCACACACAAAAATCTCCCTCAGGCCTTCACGAATCAAAATCGGCGCGAGGCAAATCGGCGCGAACGGTCAAAAAAATTGTTTTTCGCCGCAATCGGCGCGACATAATCCGAACCGGGCGCGATCGGCGCGCGACGGCGGGAGGCGACAAGATGAAGCGCTCCACCCTGCTTGGTTCAGTCCTGTTGCTGGCGACGGCGCTGGTCGCGTCCGGACCCGCCCGCGCCGACCATGCGGCGAACCTGCGCGCCACACTCGCGCGGATCGGATTGCCGCGGGGTTTCCACATCTCCCTTTACGCCTTGACGCCGGACGCGCGCGGCCTTGCCGTCGCGCCGGACGGCAAGGCGATCATCGTCGGCACGCGCGCCGACAAGGTCTACAAGGTTTCCGTCGATCTCGCCGCGCCGCCGAAAGTCGCCGCATTTGCGCGAAACGAGACCTTCGTATTGCCGAACGGCCCCTGTTTCGCGCCGGACGGAACCCTGTTCATCGCAGAATTCGACGGCATTGAGAGTTTTGCGCCGCTCCCGGGCGGCGGCTGGGACGAGGCCCATCCCAAAGCCGTCATTCCCAGGGGCAAGCTCGTCCCGGCGGAGGTCACGAGCCACGGCCATGGCCTGCGCGTCTGCCGCGTCGGCCCGGACGGGCGCCTTTATGTGACGCTTGGCCAGCCCTACAACGTGCCGCCCAAGGACAAGGAGTCGCTTTTCAGCCAATGGGGCCTCGGCGGAATCATCCGCATGAAGCTTGACGGAAGCGGACGCGAGGTGTTTGCGCGCGGCGTTCGCAATTCGGTCGGGCTCGACTTCAACCCCGCCGATGGCGTCCTGTGGTTCACCGACAACCAGGTCGACGAAATGGGCGCTGACATTCCGCCTGAAGAGCTCAACCGCGCGCCGCGCGCGGGTCAAAATTTCGGCTTTCCCTGGTATGGCGGCGGGCATGTCCGGACGCGCGAATACGCCGGCGAGACGCCGCCGCCGGAGCTGGTTTTCCCGGAGGTCGAATTGCCGGCCCACGCCGCCGACCTCGGCATGGTCTTTTATCGCGGCAAGGCGTTACCGCAGCAGTGGCGGGGCGTTTTCATCGCCCAGCACGGCTCATGGAACCGCCCGGCGCCGATTGGCGCGCGGGTGGTTTTCGTCCCCTTTCACGACGGCAAGCCGGGTGCGCCCATCCCCTTCGCCGAGGGCTGGAACACCGGCAAGACGCCCTATCTCGGGCGCCCCGTGGACGTCGCCGAATTGCCCGACGGCTCGCTGATCGTCTCGGACGACCTGGAAGGCGCGCTCTATCGTATTTTTTATAACGGCAGATGAGCGGAAAAAAGCAGAAGCCCGGCTTGCGCGCCGGGCTTCGCTCTGGCGATGGATGCGGGGATTACGGCGCGCCGAACTTGTACATGATGCCAAGCAGCGCGGCGTTCGACTGGCCGCGCATCTTTTCCGAAACGCCCGCGGGCACATTGGTGAATGTGGCGGAGCCGAGATCGGTGAAACGGTATTCCGCGCGCCCGACGATATTGTTGGTGAAGGCGTAATCGACGCCGCCGCCGAGCGTCCAGCCGACGCGCTGCGCGTTGAAGGTGGTCACGCCCGGCAGGTTCGCCCCGGCGAGGCCAGTGTCGATATTGCCGAAGGCCACGCCGCCGGCGGCGAACAGCAGGGCGCGGTCGATGGCGTAGCCGACGCGGCCGCGCACATCCGCGTCATAAGTGCTCGAACCTGTGATATTGTAATGGTTGCCGAGCGCGTCGGTCGCCATGCTCGTGCGCTTGCCGCCGATGAGCCCATCGAAATTGCCCTCGACGCCAAGAACCAACGAGCCGATCTGCTGGTTGTAGCCGACAAGGCCGCCGAGCTGGCCGCCCGTGCGGTTGACATTGTAGGGCGTCGCGGCGCCGCCGTTGACGTTGAACTGACCATGGTCGCGGGCGAAATCGGCTCCGCCTTCAATGCCGCCGTAAAAGCCGGTCCAGCTGAAGGCGATCGGCGCTTGCGTGAACACCGGGGCCGGCGGCGCCTTGTTCGATGGCAGGTCGGAGGCGAACGCCGGCGCGCCAAATCCGGCAACAGCGCCCAGACCGGCAAAAGCAGCGGCGGAAACAAGAATTTTTCGCATCATGTCCTCTCGGCTGGCTTGCGCGCCGGGTCAAACCCAAGCTGAACGACAGCAAAGATTCGCTCCGAAATCCGAGTCTCGAATTCGTGTCCAGCATCGACCGTCTAGCCCCTGCCTGCGACGAAAATGAGGCGGACGGAATAACGTGATTTATCCCGTATTTTGACATTATTTCGCCAAACGATGCTTTTGCATTTTCACGCTCTAACGAGCGGATTCGCCATAAGCTTGATTATTGCTTTGGAGGCTGGAAAGCAAAGTCTTGCGGACGAAGCCGCAACGAAAAAACAAGCGCGTCCTTGCGCCCCGGCCAGCGGCGGGAACGCCGGCGGCATGGCGCGGACAGGCTTTTCGTGGCAAAAGACGCGGAAATTCCGAGCCGAAGTTTCCGGCTATCGCTTCGACAGGAAGATTGTCCTTGGACACAGTGCTTTCGATCAAAAATCTGACCAAGACCTACGACAACGGCTTCGCCGCCTTGAAGGGCGTCGATCTCGTCATCCGGCGCGGCGAAATCTTCGCCCTGCTCGGCCCAAACGGCGCGGGCAAGACGACGCTGATCGGCATTGTCTGCGGCTTGGTGCGCCCGAGCGCCGGCCAGGTGCTGGTCGACGGGAGCGACATCGCCGCCGACTATCGCGCGGCGCGCAGGAAGATCGGCCTCGTGCCGCAGGAGCTGGCGACCAACATGTTCGAGACGGTGTGGGACACGACCGTCTTTTCGCGCGGCCTTTTCGGCAAACCCGCCAATCCCGCGCATATCGAACGCGTGCTGCGCGACCTGTCGCTGTGGGACAAGAAGGATGCGAAGATCGGCGCGCTCTCGGGCGGCATGAAACGCCGCGTGCTGATCGCCAAGGCCCTGGCGCATGAGCCGGAAATCCTGTTCCTCGACGAGCCGACGGCGGGCGTCGACGTCGAACTGCGCCGCGACATGTGGGAAATGGTGCGCCAGCTGCGCGAAAAGGGCGTCACCATCATCCTCACCACCCATTATATCGAGGAGGCCGAGGACATGGCCGACCAAATCGGCGTGATCAACAAGGGCGAAATCATCCTCGTCGAGGAGAAACACGCGCTCATGCGCCGCCTTGGCCAGACGCGCGTGACCGTCGGATTGAAGCAAAAACTCGATGGCGTCACAGAAAACCTGTTCGACCGGCGTCTCGACCTGTCGGAGGACGGGCTCTCCCTTTCCTTCACGCAGACGGGCGACGACGCGACGCAAGAAAGCGGCCACGCAAGCGGCTTGGCGGATCTGTTGAAGGCGCTGTCCGCGAAAGGGATCGATTTTTTGAGCGTCACGACCAGCCGCTCCTCGCTCGAGGACATCTTTATCGACCTGGTGGGAAAGAACCGATGAATTTTTCGGGCGTTCGCGCGATCTACAAATTCGAACTCGCCCGCACCTGGCGGACCCTGTTCCAGAGCATCGCTTCGCCGGTGCTTTCGACCGCGCTCTATTTCGTGGTGTTCGGCTCGGCCATCGGCTCGCGCATGCAGCCGATCGACGGCGTCCCCTATGCCGCCTTCATCGTGCCCGGCCTGATCCTCCTCGCCGTCCTCACCGAAAGCGTCTCCAACGCCTCGTTCGGCATCTACCTGCCGCGCTTCACCGGAACGATCTACGAGATCTTGTCGGCGCCGGTCTCGGCCGTCGAAGTGCTCATCGGCTTCGTCGGCGCGGCGGCGACGAAATCCGTGCTCCTCGGCGTGATCATCTTCGCCACGGCGCGGCTTTTCGTCTCGTTCGAACTCGTGCATCCGCTCTGGTCGCTGGCCTTCCTCGTGCTGATATCCGTGACCTTCGCGCTGTTCGGCTTCATCCTCGGCCTGTGGGCGGACGGATTCGAGAAATTGCAGATCGTGCCGCTGATGGTCGTCTCGCCTTTGACCTTTCTCGGAGGCACCTTCTATTCGATCGACATGCTGCCGCCGCTATGGCGCAAGGTCGCCCTGTTCAATCCGATCGTCTATCTCGTCGACGGCTTTCGCTGGGCGTTCTACGGCGTCGCCGCGGTCGGTCCGGCGATCTGCCTCGCCTTGACCGTGACCATGCTGCTGGTCTGCGTCGCCATGGTCATCTGGATCTTCAAGACCGGCTATCGCCTTCGCTCGTGAGCGCCGCTTTCACGCATCTCGTTCCAGGACGTCGAGAATCGGACAAGGGACTGCGAACTTTTCGCTTTCGCAGCGGTCGACAAGGACCGCCAGCCTGTCGCGGATCGCGGCAAGATCGGCCAGCTTTTGTTCGATCATGGCCAGCTTGCGCACGGCCAGCGCCTTTGCGTGGGCGCAGCAATTCTCGACGTCCGGACGCAGGAGCTCGGCGATTTCATCGAGCGTGAAGCCCATCGCCTGCGCCCGCTTGATGAAGCGAAGGCGCGTCAAAGCCGCGGCCGAATAGGTCCGATGGCCGCGATAGGGCTTGCGCGGCTCATCGATCAGGCCGCGCCGCTGATAATAGCGGATGGTCTCGAGGTTCACGCCGGCACAGGCCGCCAATCGACCGATCGTCATTTCACTTTGCATTAACTACGCTGTTGCTCCCGTACCCTGCTACGGGCTTTATAGCTTCCCCATAGCGACGTAACCAGTGAGTTTGATGTGGCCGAAAACACTGAGCCATCGACGGCGACCAAGGCGGCTCTCCGGTGGAGCCGGCCGGTCGCGCGGCGCGACGGGCGCAAGGTCGTCAGGCTTTTCCCCAAAGAAAAAGCGACGGCGAAACTGGCGAATCCGATCGACAGGCATGTCGGGGAACGCCTTGCGGCGCTGAGGACCGAACGTGGCCTGAGCCAGGAACAGCTGGCCGCGTCGCTCGGCGCAAGGCTCGCGCTGTTGCAGCGTTTCGAAGCCGGCCTCGAGCGGATCGACGCCTATCGTTTTCGCGACATCATGCGGATCCTCGACGTCCCACCGAGCTTCTTCTTCGAAGGGTTCGCCCCGCACGCGCCGAAAGGCGGCGGCGTTTGATCTGGCCGCCGCCCCGCCCCGGTCAATAATGGCGGCGAGCGTAATGGCGGCGATGATGACGGCAGCCGCCGCGCAAGCCGCAAGAAATATGCGGACCGGCGGAGAAGCCGATGACGCCTCCGGCGACGAGCCCCACCGGCCCGCCGACCAGCGCGCCGGCCCCGGCGCCGAGCACCCCGTCCACCACGCGGCTGTCTGCATAGGCGGCGGAGGCGATCAGCGAAAGACCAACGGCGGCGGCGAGCGTTCTTCCGATCATTGTGCGAATCCTTCAACCTGTGACCTAGCCGCCCAAACGCCAAACGCGTATGGTCAAATTAAGGCCTTGGCGAAGCTCGAGTTTCAGGCGGCGAGATCGGCGACCACGGCGTCGAGAACCGGAAATCCTTCGGACGTCACGCGGATGCGGCCCTGGCGGGTATATTCGACCATGCCATGCGCGATCAGGTCGGCGACGCGCGAAGCCTCGAAGCGCTTGCCGGTCAGCGCCTGGAAGCGCGCGGGGTCGATGCCCTCGGACAGCCGCAGGCCCATCAGCAGGAATTCGTCGCCCTGCGCCTCGACCGACAGGGTCTCGTCCTCGACGAGGCCCGAGCCCTCGGTTTCGACCACGGTCAGCCACATTTCCGGATGCGGCTCGGTCGCCTGGGCGCGGCGCGCGCCTTTCGGGGTGACGATGCGCCCGTGCGCGCCCGGACCGACGCCGACATATTCGCCATAGCGCCAGTAGATCAGGTTGTGCCGGCTTTCGCCGCCGGGCCGGGCGTGATTGGAGATTTCATAGGCCGGCATGCCGGCCTTCTCCGTCAATTCCTGCGTCACGTCCCACAGCGCGCGCGCCGTATCGGCATTGGGGATCTTCAGTTTTTTCGCGCGGTAGAGCTGCTCGAACATCGTGTCCGGCTCGATGGTCAATTGATAGAGCGACAGATGTTCCGGCGCCCGGGCCAAAGCCTCGGAGAGCTCCTTCGCCCAGGCCTGCGGCGACTGGCCGGGGCGGGCGTAGATGAGATCGAAAGACGAGCGGTCGAAGGTCGAGGCGGCGATGTCGAGGGCGCGCATCGCCTCTTGCGCCGAATGCATGCGGCCGAGCGCCTTCAGGTCGACGTCGTTCAGCGCCTGCACGCCGAGCGAGACACGATTGACGCCCGCGTCGCGATAGCCCCTGAACCGCCCCGCCTCGACGCTGGTCGGATTGGCTTCGAGCGTTATTTCGGCCTTGGGGTCGAGCCGCCAGAGCTTTCCGATCGTTTCGATGATCGCCGCAACCGTTTCCGGCGCCATCAGCGACGGCGTGCCGCCGCCAAAAAAGATCGAGCGCACCTGCCGCCCCGGCGTGAGCGTCGCGCGATGCTTCAGTTCGGCCTGCATCGCCGCGAGAAAGCGCGGCTCGTCAACCCCGCCGCGCCGGACGTGGCTGTTGAAGTCGCAATAGGGACATTTCGACAGGCAGAACGGCCAATGGACGTAAACGCCAAAGCCGGGGTCTTGAACGATGGGGGCGATGCTGGCCATGTCGCCTTATGCCACGGCTTGAAGGTGAGGTCACGCCACGCTTAACGCAATATTCACTTCTTTTGCGTTGGCGTTAACAGCGCGCTGGCCAGCATCTGGAAAGCCCGCGCCCGGTGGGAAAGCGCCTGCGACCCGTCGGCGGGAACGCCGTGCTTCTCGTCAGGCGACATTTCGCCGAACGTGCGCGCGTGGCCATCAGGCGTGAAGCAGGGGTCGTAGCCAAAGCCCTGGCCGCCGCGAATCGGGAAGGTCAGGTCGCCGAAAACCTTGCCCTCGAAAACCCGCTCAGCGCCGTCCGGCCAGACCAGGGCCAGGGCCGAGACGAAATGGGCGCGGCGCGAAGGTGAGCCGGTCTCGGCGAGCTCCTTCTCGATGCGCGCCATGGCCTGCGCAAAGTCTTTCGTTTCGCCGGCCCAACGGGCGGAATAAACGCCCGGAGCGCCGTCGAGCGCATCGACGCACAGGCCCGAAATCATCAGCAAGCGCCGGCAAATTCGCCGCCTTGGCCGCCGCCCGCGCCTTGATCAGGGCGTTGGCGGCGAAATCCGCGCCCGTCTCCTCCGGCTCGGCCAGGCCAAGTTCGCCGGCGGAAACCGCCTCCACCCCATGCGGCGCCAGCAACTCGCGCATTTCGCGCAATTTGCCGGCATTGTGGGTGGCGATGACGAGACGTCCGCGCAAAAAATCCGTCATTCCTCGATCGCCTGCTTCTGCAGGCCGACCAGCATCGAGACGCCGCCGCGCGCCAGCGTCAGGAGCGAAGTCAGTTCGGCTTCGGAAAACACCGCGCCTTCCGCCGTCGCCTGCACCTCGACCAGTCCGCCGGTCCCGGTCATGACGAAATTGGCGTCGGTCTCGGCCGCCAAATCCTCGGCGTAATCGAGATCGAGCACCGGGACCGCCTTGTAGATGCCGCAGGACACGGCGGCGACATGGTCGCGCAAGGGCATGTCCTTGATCATCGAGCGCCCGCGCATCCATTTCAGGCAATCGTGCAAAGCCACCCAGGCGCCGGTGATCGAGGCCGTGCGCGTGCCGCCGTCGGCCTGCAACACGTCGCAGTCAATGGTGATCTGGCGTTCGCCGAGCGCCTGCAGGTTGGTGACGGCGCGCAAGGACCGGCCGATCAGCCGCTGGATTTCCTGGGTGCGGCCGGAAGGCTTTTGCGTTTCGCGCCGCGTGCGGGTGTGGGTGGCGCGCGGCAGCATGGAATATTCGGCGGTGATCCAGCCGCGCCCCTGGCCGCGCAGCCACATCGGCGGCTTGTCCTCGAGCGAGGCGGTGCACAGCACATGGGTTTCGCCGAATTTCACCAGGCAGGAGCCCTCGGCGTAGCGGGCGACATTGCGCTGCAGCGAAACGGGACGCATGGCGTCGGGCGCGCGGTTGGAAGGACGCATGGAATCTCCTCGATTGATTCCGCGCTTTTAGAGCATATTTGCAAAAAGGGGCAGAGTTTTCACTCCGGCCTCGCCGGACCCTACGCCGCTCCCGCCTCCAGCGCCGGCGCCGCGACCGGAACGGTTATGGCCGGCGCGAGCAAAAGCCGCGCCGCCCAGGCGATCAGCGCGCCATTGCGCAGCAGCGCCAGAAGGCCGAAGGCGGGAGGCAAGCCGCCCGCCAGAAATGTGTAGAAATAGGGAAATTCAAGCTGGCTCAGGCCCAGGCCGGCGAACAGCAGCACTTTCGTCTCGCGCGTCGATTTCAGGCTGGCGATGGCGGCGGCCGGCGTCAGCCAGACCAGATATTGCGGCGAAAATACTTTCCCCAGCGCCGAAAAGGCGACGATAATGGCGCAGGCGCCCTTGGCCAGGGCGACAATCCGATCGAACTCGCTGGCGCAATCGCGTTGCGCCCGCCAGAACCAGACGCAGACGGCGAGCGTCGCCAGGAAAGGCGCGGTCTCGGCAAACGGGCGCAGCAACGGCTCGTAGGCGGAAACGATATTGTCGGAGCCGAATGTGTAGACGGAGCCGGAAACGATCGACGGATTGAAGGCGGAGAGCAGGATCAGCAGGGCCGACCAGGTGCTTTCGACCTGCAAGGGACGCGCGCCGTGATAGGCGAAAGCGTCGCGCCAATGGTCGCCGGCGAGTATCAGATAGGCTAGGCCCGCCAGGAGGCAGACCGCGCCGGCGGCGCCAAGGCTGGCAAAAAACGCCGGCCAGCGTCTGGTCGCGGCGTAATGGATGGCGCCGAGAGGTGCGACCAGGATCGGCGCGCCCTTGGCGATCACGCCCAGCGCCAGCGACGCGCCCGCCCCGGCCGGACGGCCCGCCGCAAGCGCCAGGAAAGTCAGGCCGAAAGAGGCGGAGACGCAGGCGTCATAACGACGCGCGGCGATAAAGCCGACCGCCGCCGTCACGCCCAGCGCCAAAGCCAGGGTTTTCGCGCCCTGCCCCGGCGCGAGCCCCTCCATCGCCTTGACCGCGCAGAACACCGACAGGGTCAGTAACAATTCCATCTCCAGGCCGAACAGCAGGTGATAGGCGCCAAAATCCTGCGTCACAAGAGCGGGAAGCAGGGCGAAGATCACCATGCCCGGCGGATATTCCATGGAAAAATCGCGCCAGGGCAGGAGCGGTCGGGCGGGGACGACATTGGCGGGGGCGCGGCCGTCGGCCTCGTCTTGAGGCGCGGCTTTTTGCCAGTCCTGCGCCGTGCGGACGTAATAAGGGGAGTAGGAGCGCCCGAGCATGGCGTCGGCATAGGAGTAATAACGCGCCGTATCGCTGTCGGCGCGTTGCAGCACGCCGAGGAATTGCAGCGGCGTCAGCCTGTGCGCGATGTCCTGCACGGAAATGTCGGGCGGATCGGCGGCGGTCCGGTAGCTTCTCAGCGCGGGACCGTAGACGTTGAACAGGCCGAACACCAGCAGGCACCACAAAGCCCAGAGTTTTGGGGTCGAATTCATGTTGCGGCGCGATCCGGCTCAAGCAGGTCAATCCGACCAGACTTAACCCGCGCCGGTGAACAACTCCCTAGCGTAAGGCGGATTTTTGCCGCTTCTCCCTTTCTTTCGCCCGGCTCCCCTGCTATCTGCCGCGCATGAGCGCGCATAAATTCCAAAATATCCGCAATTTCTCCATCGTCGCCCATATCGACCATGGCAAATCGACTCTCGCCGACCGGCTGATCCAGGAGACGGGCACGGTGGCGGCGCGCGACATGAGCGAGCAGATGCTCAATTCCATGGATATCGAGCGCGAGCGCGGCATCACCATCAAGGCGCAGACGGTGCGCCTCGAATACCGCGCGCTGGACGGCCAGACCTATATCCTCAACCTGATGGACACGCCTGGCCACGTCGATTTCGCCTATGAAGTCTCGCGCTCGCTGGCCGCCTGCGAAGGCTCGCTGCTGGTGGTGGACGCCTCGCAGGGCGTGGAAGCGCAGACGCTCGCCAATGTCTATCACGCCCTCGACGCCGGCCATGAAATCGTGCCGGTGCTCAACAAGATCGACCTGCCGGCCGCCGAGCCCGACCGCATCAAGGCGCAGATCGAGGAAGTGATCGGCCTCGACGCCTCCGAAGCCGTGCCGATTTCCGCCAAGACCGGGCTCGGCATCGATCTGGTGCTGGAAGCGATCGTAAAAAAACTGCCGCCGCCCGAGGGTGACGAAAACGCTCCCCTCAAGGCTCTGCTGGTCGACAGCTGGTATGACGCCTATCTCGGCGTCGTGGTGCTGGTGCGCATTTTCGACGGCGTGCTGAAGAAGGGCCAGAAAATCCAGATGCTCGCCGCCGGCGCCCATTACGAGGTCGACCGCATCGGCGTGTTCCGTCCCAAAATGCAGGACGCCGCGCAACTCGGTCCCGGCGAGGTCGGCTACATCACTGCGCAGATCAAGCAGGTGGCCGACACCCGCGTCGGCGACACCATCACCGACGAGCGCAAGGCCTGCGACCAGGCGCTGCCCGGCTTCAAACCGGCGCAGCCCGTGGTATTCTGCGGGC
The DNA here is from genome assembly GCA_963828185.1 of uncultured Alphaproteobacteria bacterium. Lineage (GTDB taxonomy): Bacteria > Pseudomonadota > Alphaproteobacteria > Rhizobiales > Beijerinckiaceae > Rhodoblastus. The sequence continues at coordinate 62,833 of CAWHDV010000010.1, forward strand.
TTTTTCCCGTGGACGCGGCCGATTTCGAGGATTTGCGCTCCGCCATGGGCAAGCTGCGGCTCAATGACGCCAGCTTCTCCTTCGAGATGGAATCCTCCGCCGCGCTGGGCTTTGGCTTCCGCTGCGGCTTTCTGGGCCTGCTGCATCTTGAAATCATCCAGGAGCGGCTGGAGCGCGAGTTCAATCTCGACCTGATCGCCACGGCGCCGTCGGTGATCTACAAGATCCACATGAACAATGGCGACGTGATCGAACTGCACAACCCCGCGGACATGCCGGATGTGGTCAAGATCGCCGAAATCCAGGAGCCGTGGATCAAGGCGACCATTCTGACGCCGGACGAATATCTCGGCTCGGTCCTCAAATTGTGCCAGGATCGGCGCGGCGTGCAGGTTGACCTGAATTATGTCGGCAAGCGCGCCATGGTGGTCTATGAATTGCCGCTCAATGAAGTGGTGTTCGATTTCTACGACCGGCTGAAGTCGATCTCCAAGGGCTACGCCTCGTTCGACTATCAGATCACCGACTATCGCGCCGGCGACCTGGTGAAGATGTCGCTTCTGGTCAACGCCGAGCCGGTCGACGCGCTGTCGATGCTCGTTCACCGCACCCGCGCCGAAATGCGCGGCCGCGCCATGTGCGAGAAGCTGCGCGAGCTCATTCCGCAGCACATGTTCCAGATACCGATCCAGGCGGCGATTGGCGCGAAGATCATCGCCCGCGAGACGATTCGCGCGCTGCGCAAGGACGTGACCGCCAAATGTTACGGCGGCGACGTGTCGCGCAAGCGCAAGCTGCTGGAAAAGCAGAAGGAAGGCAAGAAACGGATGCGGCAGTTCGGCAAGGTCGACATTCCGCAGGAGGCCTTCATCGCCGCCTTGAAGATGGACAGCTGACGCCAGAGCATTTTTTTTGCGGAAAGCGGGTCCGGTTTTTCGGTCTGCTCGCTGAAACGGCAAGCGCGCCAAAACCACAAGCGCGCCAAAACGACAAGCGCGCCAAAACGACAAAGGCCGCCTTTCGGCGGCCTTTCGTTTTTCTCTCGAGGTAAGGAGAGAAACTGGAGCGGGCGAAGGGATTCGAACCCTCGACCCCAACCTTGGCAAGGTTGTGCTCTACCCCTGAGCTACACCCGCATCCGTGGGACGGCGCTTGCGCGTCGTGGGCGCTATATGCCGCAATCGCCCAGACATTGCAACAGGGCGGCGACGTTCTTTTTCGCTAATTCGTCCTGCCGCGATTTTTTCCCGCCGCGCCGCGCGACAAAAGCGCACAAACAGTTGCGAAAGGCGGCAAGCGCCGCCATTTTACTCGAAATCCCTCCTCACGGCTCGCCGGATCGACGCCCGAATCAACAGGACATGCAATGCAGCAGGCGGACACGACCCTTTCTTCGCAGGCGCAGAACGCCAAAGCCCAGAACGCTTCGGGCGCCGATCTGATCGACGTGACCATGCAGGGATTTCGCGCCGAGGTCATGGAAGAATCCATGCGCCGTTTGGTGCTGGTCGATTTCTGGGCGCCCTGGTGCGGCCCCTGCAAGCAATTGGGCCCGGTGCTGGAAAAGATCGCCAAGGCGGCGCAAGGGACGTTCCGCCTCGCCAAGATGAATATCGACGACCATCCGCAGATCGCCCAGAAACTCGGCATCCAGTCGATTCCGGCGGTGGTCGCATTTCGCGACGGCCAGATGGTCGACGGCTTCGTCGGCGCCCTGCCGGAAAGCGAGATCAAGGCCTTCATCGACCGTTGCGGCGGCCCTGAAGGCGTCGATGTCGAAGCGATTTTCGCCGAGGCGCAAGGCCTGCTCGACGCCGGCGACCCCAATTCCGCCGAGCCGGCGTTCCTGGCCATCCTCGACGCCGATCCAGCGCATGTCGGCGCGCAAGCCGGTCTCGCGCGCGTAAAAATCGCGCGCGGCGAACTGGAGCAGGCGAAGGCGCTGCTCGACGCCATCCCGGCCAACCAGGCGCAGGCCGCGCCGGTCGCCGCCGCGCGGGCCGCCGTGGCGCTCGAAGAGCAGGCCGGCTCGGTCGGAGACCTGTCGTCCCTGCTGGCGCAAGTTGAAAAAGCGCCGGACGACCATCAAGCGCGCCACGAACTCGCCGTGGCGCTCAACGCCGCCGGCCGCCGCGACGCCGCCGCCGAGCAATTGCTGAATCTGATGCGGCGCGACCGCGGCTGGAACGACGACGCGGCCCGGAAGTTGCTCCTGCAGCTGTTCGAGAGCTGGGGGCCGCTCGATCCCACGACGCGTTCGGCCCGCAGACAGCTGTCGTCGCTGCTTTTTTCCTGATCGGACCGGCCATGGCGATGAACAAGACCTATACGCAGGCTTCCGATCTTCCCGAGGACATTCCCTTGTTCCCGCTGTCCGGCGCGATCCTGCTGCCGGGCGGACAATTGCCGCTGAACGTGTTTGAGCCGCGCTATCTCGCCATGTTCGACGACGCCATGCGCGGCGAGCGAATCATCGGCGTCGTCCAGCCGGCGTCGGGCCACGACGGCGCGCCGGGCGAGACCCCCGCCCTGCGCAAGGTCGGCGCCGCCGGGCGCATTACGCAATTGACGGAAACCGGCGACGGCCGCTATTTCGCTGTTTTGAGCGGCATTGCGCGTTTCCGCCTCGTCGCCGAGATCGATGCTCCGACCCCTTACCGCCAGGCGCGCGTGGATTACGACGGCTTCGCCGATGATTTCGCGCCGGAGGAAACGGTGTCGCCAGGCCGGCGCGAAAACCTCAACGTCATCGCCTTCGAACTGGCGCAGGCGCTGAAGCTCGATATCGCCCGCAAGGATATCGAAGCCATGCCCGATTTTGACATGATCGCGGTTTTCGCCATGATCGGTCCGTTCAATCCGACCGAAAAGCAGGCCCTGCTCGAAGCGCCCAATCTCGCCGCCCGCGCCGATCTGCTGCTCGCCCTCGCCGAAGTGGCGTTGTCGCGCGTCACCAAGGCGGGCAAGCCGCTGCAATAGGAATTTTTTCGCATGAACGACGCCCCCTCCCCGCAGCCCATTGAAGACGGCAAGCCGAAAAACCTCGCCGAGGCGGCGGGCGTCGATCCGCGCCTGCTTGAAATCCTGGTCTGCCCGGTGACCAAGACCACCCTGCGCTATGACCGCGACCGCAATGAGCTGGTGTCGCTGGCCGCGCGCCTCGCCTATCCGATCCGCGACGGCATTCCGATCATGCTGCCGGAAGAGGCGCGCCCCGTCGACGAGTGACACGGTCGCGGCTGACGACGCCGCCCCGCAAATGATGCTTACTTGTGCAATTTGCCTATAACTGTCACAGATACGCTTGCGCAATCGGCGCAGGCGTATCTTTTCGGCAAATTCCATGAAGCTGATCACCGCAATCATCAAACCTTTCAAGCTCGACGACGTGCGCGAAAAACTGCAGGCGCAGCATATCGACGGCATGACCGTCAGCGAAGCCAAGGGTTATGGCCGGCAAAAGGGTCATACCGAAATTTATCGCGGCGCCGAATATGTCGTCAGTTTCCTGCCTAAACTGAAAATCGAAATCGTCGTCCGCGATGAGGCGGTCGACGCCGCGGTCGAGGCGCTTCGCTCGGCGACCAACACCGGCCAGATCGGCGACGGCAAGATCTTCGTCAGCCCGATCGAGCGCGCGCTGCGCATCCGCACCGGCGAAACCGACAACGACGCGATCTAGGCTTTTACACGGAAACTTGTGCGGTTGACGCGGCGGCAAAAAAGCGTTCAACTGTAAACTAATTTCCGGGCCGCGGCTTTCCTCGCCGCGGTCGCGCGCGTTCAGGCCCGGCATGTCAAAGGCGATCACCGATCTTCTGGCCATCCTCGATCTCGAAAGGATCGAGGAGAACCTTTTTCGCGGGCGCAGTCCGCAGGTCGGCTGGCAGCGCGTCTTCGGCGGACTGGTCATCGCCCAGGCGCTGGTCGCGGCGCAGCGCACGGTCGAGACCAGCGTCCCGCATTCGCTGCACGGTTATTTCCTGCTCGGCGGCGACCCCGCCGTCCCCATCGTCTATGAGGTCGAGCGCCTGCGCGACGGCCGCAGCTTCGCCACCCGCCGATGCGAGGCCATCCAGCACGGACGAGTGATCTTTTCGCTGGCCGCCTCCTTCCACAATGCAGAGCCGGGACTGGAGCACGCCTATCCCGCGCCCGACGCGCCGCAGCCCGAAGACCTGCCTGACGAAAGCCAGTTCCTCGCCCTGCACGGCGCGCGCATGCCCGAACCCGTGCGCCGCTATTTCGAACGCGATCGACCGATCGAGATGCGGCCCATCGACGCCGGGCGCTATCTCTCCCGAGGCGCCCAGGCCGAGGCGCAGCAGAAGATCTGGGTGCGCACGTCCGCGCCCTTGCCGGACGATCCGGCCCTCCATCGCGCCGCGCTGGCCTATCTGTCGGACATGACCCTGCTCGACACCTCGCTGGTGGCGCATGGCCGCTCGGTGTTCCATCCCGACATCCAGGCGGCCAGCCTCGACCACGCGCTGTGGCTGCACAGGCCGTTCCGCGCCGACGAATGGATGCTGTACGTGCAGGACAGCCCCAATGCCTCGGGCGCCCTGGGTTTCAGCCGGGGCGCGCTCTATTCGCGCGGCGGCGCGCTGATCGCCTCGGTGGCGCAGGAAGGTTTGATCCGCCTGCGGCGCGATTTGAAGGCAGTCCCGGACAAGCCCTGATCAAATAGGCGGCGCCTCCACCTCATTTTATGCCTAATTTTTGCTCACTCCTCTGTCCTCTGCCGCTCGTGCGAATTCCGCCACAAATGCCCCGGAATCGCCTGTTTTCCGCCGGGCGCGCCAATTCGGCCGCCTCTGGCACGGTCCTTGTTAAGCGAGGGCGCGCCGGCCGGCCCTTTTTGGCCCGGCAAGCCCGCCCAAAAAGACGAAATGCGATCCATTTCGCCAAAAAAACAGGGAACAGCAGATGAAGATCGTGATGGCTATCATTAAGCCGTTCAAGCTGGACGAGGTGCGCGACGCGCTCACCGCGGTCGGCGTGCACGGCCTGACAGTGACGGAAGTGAAAGGCTATGGCCGCCAGAAGGGCCATACCGAAATCTATCGCGGCGCCGAATATGCCGTGAGCTTCCTGCCGAAATTGAAGATCGAGGTGGGCGTCGCCGCCGAACTCGTGGACAAGACCATCGAGGCGATCTCCTCGGCCGCCAAGACCGGCCAGATCGGCGACGGCAAGATTTTCGTGAGCCCGCTTGAGCAGGCGATCCGCATTCGCACGGGCGAGCGCGATTCCGACGCGCTGTGACGAACAGGCCTTCCCCCATTTCCCTGAAGGAGTGAGTAAGCAAATGAACTTGATCCCCACCCGCAAGACCGCGTTGCGCGCGCTGGGCCTCGGCGCCCTGGGCGTGGCGCTGTGCGCCTGCGCCGCCTATGCGCAGACGGCCGCGCCCGCCGCAGCCCCGCCGGCCCCCGTCCCCAACAAGGGCGACACCGCCTGGATGCTGGTCTCCTCGGCCCTGGTGCTGATGATGTCCATCCCCGGCCTCGCCCTGTTCTACGGCGGCCTCGTCCGCACCAAGAACATGCTGTCCGTCCTCGCCCAGGTCTTCGCCATCGTCTCGATGGTCGGCGTCATCTGGGTGCTCTACGGCTATTCCGAAGCCTTCACCAACGGCGGCTCGCTCAACGATTACGTCGGCGGCTTCTCCAAGGCCTTCCTGATGGGCGTCGACTCCAACTCGACCGCCGCCACCTTCTCGAACGGCGTCGTCATTCCGGAATACGCCTACATGGTGTTCCAGATGACCTTCGCCATGATCACCCCGGCGCTGATCATCGGCTCCTTCGCCGAGCGCATCAAATTCTCGGCGGTGATGCTGTTCGTCCTCTTGTGGGTCACGCTGATCTATTTCCCGATCGCCCACATGGTCTGGTACTGGGGCGGCCCGGATGAGATCGGCGATGCGGCCAAGGCGCTGGCGGCGGCTTCCGGCGAAGCGGCCAAGGCCGCGGCGCAGCACAAGCTCGATCTGGCCAACGCCGACGCCGGCAAGCTGTTCCAGCTCGGCGCGCTCGACTTCGCGGGCGGCACCGTGGTGCACATCAACGCCGGCATCGCCGGCATGGTGGGCTGCCTGATGATCGGCAAGCGCATCGGCTACGGCAAGGAAATCATGGCTCCGCACTCGCTGACCATGACCATGATCGGCGCCTCGCTGCTGTGGGTGGGCTGGTTCGGCTTCAACGCCGGCTCCAACCTCGAGGCCAATGGCGTGACGGCGCTCGCCTTCGTCAACACCATGGTCGCCACCGCCGCCGCCGCCATGTCCTGGCTGCTGGTCGAATGGGCGGTCAAGGGCAAGCCCTCGCTGCTCGGCATGGTGTCGGGCGCGGTCGCCGGCCTCGTCGCGGTGACGCCGGCTTCCGGCTTCGCCGGCCCGATGGGCTCGGTCGTGCTCGGCCTCGTCGTCTCCCCGCTCTGCCTGTTCTTCGTCTCCACGGTGAAGAGCAAGTTCGGCTATGACGACGCGCTCGACGTGTTCGGCGTCCACTGCATCGGCGGCATCACCGGCGCGCTGGCCACCGGCATCCTGGTCGCTCCGGCGCTCGGCGGCGTCGGCATCACCGACTACACCAACTTCGCCCACAACAACGCCGGAACCTACGACATGGTGGCCCAGCTCATCATCCAGGCCAAGGCGGTCGGGACGACCCTGCTGTGGTCGGGCATCGGCTCGGCGATCCTCTACAAGGTCGTCGACCTCGTCGTCGGCCTGCGTCCCGCCCCCGAGCAGGAGCGCGAAGGCCTCGACATCGCCGACCACGGCGAACGCGCCTACAACTACTGAAAACAGCGCGAAAGCAGCAGACAAAGCAAAGCGGCGGGGCAACCCGCCGCTTTTTTATGTTCGCCGAGATGGCCGGTTATTGCCGCGCGCTGAAGATCGGGGCTCCGGACGTCGATTTTCGCCAGGCAATACTGGCTGATCGGACGTTCATGCCTTGAGCAGGCAAATCACTTGACCGTCGATAGCCGCGAGCCGGCAAGACTCCGGGCGCTTCTTGGCTGAAGGAGGGGGTCATGTTTGCGCAGGCGACGCGCGAATAGTTGTTACATATTTGCTACAGCATGTTTTTTTCAAGTTTTTCATGTGTTTTTTGCACAAAACTTAGGCACTTGCCTAAGCCTTGACCTTGTGAAATCCAGCTTTTCCAGGGCATTTTGACGTCACTGAGTTTGCATACAGGTGGAGCAAAACATGAAGCTTATTTCCCTCGCCGCGATCCTCGTCGCCGCTTCCGCTGGCACGGCCTTCGCCGCCGACCTGCCCAGCACGAAGAGCGCGCCCGTGGCTCCCGTCGTCGCCAGCCCCTGGGATTTCGATATCGGCGCAGAGCTGACTTCGGACTACATCTTCCGCGGCATCACCCAGTCGAATCATCAGCCGAGCGTTTGGGCGCACGGCGAAGTCCGCTATAATGTCGACAGCACCTGGCAGCTCTATCTCGGCGCGTCCAGTGAATCGATCAAGTTTTCGCCGAACGACTTCCCCGTCGGCAGCCCGGCTGCGGAAGTCGATGGCGACGCCGGCGTGCGCGGCACCTTCGGCGCCTTCTCGTTCGACCTTGGCGGCATCGTTTACGGCTATCCCGATTCGCCCACCGGCACGAAGACCGTCCTGCTGAACGGCGTTCCGAACACCATCGGCCTGTCGCCGCGCAATCCGACTTTTGAAGAAATCTACATCAAGCCGTCCTATACGGTTAACGACAATGTGACGATCGGCGGCAACTTCTTCTATTCGCCCAGCTTCCTCAACACAGGCGCTGACGGCGAATACATCTCCGGCACCGCCAAGTTCACTGGTTCGGGCGATTTCTCCGCCTTCTCGCTCTCCGGCGAATTCGGCCACCAGTTCCTTGGCAAGGTCGATTCGGTTTATTCCGGCAACAATCCGGCTGGCTACGTCTACATCGGCAACGCCCTCGGCCAGCTCCCCAGCTATGACGCCTGGAATGTCGGCGCGTCCTATACCTGGAAGTTCGTCACCCTCGACCTCCGCTATTACGGCACCGACCTGAGCAAGGCCGAGGCCTATACGCTCACGGGCATTCCGAACGGCATCGTCGGTGGCACCGCCTACAGCACCACGTCGAGCTACGGCCGCGACGCGGTCGTTGGCACGATCTCCTTCGACTTGACCTCCAAGGATCTGAAGTGATCTGACAGCCGCGGGCTTCGCCCTGCGGCGCCATGACAGACTTACAGGGCGCGCCCGGCTTCGGCCGGGCGCGTTTTTTTGTGCGGTCGGCGGCGAAGAGGCTGAACACGGAATTTGCCCAAATATGCGGCGATCATTGCCCTAAACAATGCAATTTGAAGGTGAATTGGGCAGGCTGGCGCCGAACCTGTCTCGGCCGCTCAGATTTGCCGACCTCAACCGCACTGGTCGCTCCGGAGGCGTCTTGAGCATCGCCATGCGACTGGCGCGCGCTGAAAATAATAAAGTCCGGATGGGAGCGAAAAACGCTTCGGCGGCAAACAAAACCGAAAAGTCGCCCGCCGCATTTATTTGCGCCGTCGCGTCAGGAAAACGCTGCGGCATTTTTTTCAACCAGGACAATTGCTGAAGCGGCGCCGCATCGAGCGATAGCGCCGCCTCGACTTCCCGAACGTATCACGTTGCCTGTTCGCCGCCTGTTGCGTCAAAAATCCGGCCGATCGGCGGCTTTCGTGGCAAGGCATTTGCTTTCATCGCCGCATGGATGGAAACAGCGCCAGGGGAATCGGGCGCAGGCGCTGTCAATCCTGTCCTCACTGCATTTTTCCCAACCCAAATCCCGTTTACCCAACAGTCAAGAGGCGTAAAATGAAGACTGCCAAGGATGTCCTGAAAAAAATCAAGGACGAAGACATCAAGTATGTCGACCTGCGTTTCACCGATCCGCGCGGCAAATGGCAGCACGTGACCTTCGACATCGCGCTCGTCGATGATGAATTCTTTTCCGAAGGCATGATGTTTGACGGCTCCTCGATCGCCGGCTGGAAGGCCATCAACGAGTCCGACATGAAGCTGATGCCGGAGCCCGCAACCGCCACCATCGACCCCTTCTTTTCCGCCGCGACGCTGTCGATCGTCTGCGACGTGCTCGAGCCGCTGACCGGCGAGCCCTACCATCGCGACCCCCGCGGCATCGCCAAGAAGGCCGAGGCCTATCTGAAGCACACCGGCATCGGCGACACCGCCTTCTTCGGCCCGGAAGCCGAATTCTTCGTGTTCGACGACGTGCGCTTCAAGGCCGATCCCTACAACACCGGCTTCGTCCTCGATTCACGCGAATTGCCGAGCAACGCCGACACGCCCTATGAAGGCGGCAATTTCGGCCACCATGTCCGCACCAAGGGCGGCTATTTCCCGGTTCCGCCGGTCGATTCCGCCCAGGACATGCGCGGCGAAATGCTCGCCGCCATGGCGGCCATGGGCTGCAATGTCGAGAAGCACCATCACGAAGTGGCGTCCGCGCAGCACGAACTCGGCCTGAAGTTCGGCACCCTGACGACGATGGCCGACCATCTGCAGATCTACAAATACGCCATCCATCAGGTCGCCCACGCGCACGGCAAGACCGCGACCTTCATGCCCAAGCCGATCTTCGGCGACAATGGTTCGGGCATGCACGTCCACCAGTCGATCTGGAAATCCGGCAAGCCGGTGATGGCGGGCGACAAATACGCCGACCTGAGCCAGGAATGCCTGTACTATATCGGCGGCATCATCAAGCACGCCAAGGCGCTCAACGCCTTCACCAATCCCTCGACCAATTCCTACAAGCGCCTGGTGCCCGGCTATGAAGCCCCAGTGCTGCTCGCCTATTCGGCGCGCAACCGCTCGGCTTCCTGCCGCATTCCGTGGACCAACAATCCGAAGGCCAAGCGCGTCGAGGTCCGCTTCCCCGATCCGACCGCCAATCCGTACCTGGCCTTCGCCGCCATGCTGATGGCCGGCCTCGACGGCATCACCCACAAGATCGATCCGGGCGCCGCGATGGACAAGGATCTCTACGACCTGCCGCCGCGCGAACTGAAGAAGATCCCGACGGTTTGCGGCTCCTTGCGCGAAGCGCTCGGCAACCTCGACAAGGACCGCGCCTTCCTCGTGGCCGGCGACGTGTTCAGCGACGACTTCATCGACAGCTATATCGAGCTGAAGATGCAGGACGTGATGCGCATGGAAATGACGCCGCACCCGGTCGAATTCGACATGTACTATTCCTA
>CAWHDV010000011.1:0-57296 GCA_963828185.1 uncultured Alphaproteobacteria bacterium
CAAATCCCTTTAAACGCAGGCCTTAGCCGTGGATCGCGCTGAAGTTGGTGGGCCGGGCGGGACTTCGAACCTGCAACCAGACCGTTATGAGTGCTGGAAAAACCCGGAAACGCCATATAATCCGTAGGACTCAGCCCGGTCAAATCAAGCGATATTCCCGCCATGTTCCGGCCTTTCGGTGCGGTAATGGTGCGGGGATTTGGTCACCGTTGGACGGCGCGCGCTTCGTGATCTTGTTTGATCCGGGTGCGCGCCGTTTTGCGAGTTTTGCCAGGGGCTGTCATGTCTGACGGCCCCGCTCCGCTGGTGCGGCGCGGCCATAGAAATGCGCGATACACGGCGATTTCAAATCACATCATCGATCATCCCGCCCTCAGCCCCGAGGCGCGGATCGTCCTGATTTATTTGTTGTCGCGACCCGACAACTGGGCGCTGCAAATTCCCGATATTCGCAGACTGCTTGGAACCGGCCCGAGGGCTTGCGGCCGGAACAAGACCTATGAGGTCATCAAGGAGCTGAAGAGCTGCTCCCACGTCATCGCGGTGGAAGAGCTTCGCAGCGGGCAATTCTTTCGCCTGACATATTACGTTTTCGACGAGCCCCATCACGACCCCGGCGGATTTGCGGAAGCGATGCGCGAGGGGCGGGACCATGAAAACGCCGAGCCGGACGAAAGCGCGAAACCACCGGAAAATAGCCCGTCTCAGCCGCATCCCGGATTTCGGGATGCGGTCGCGCCACCGTGTCCCGAAATCCGGGATACCGAAAATCGGCACATTAAAAAGGACGGAAAGAAACAAATTACTGATCCTCCCCCTCCGCCCCCCAGCTAGCCCGAATGCGCCGTCGAGAAGCAGGAGGGAGGGGTTTTCGAATTTTCGAAATCTTTGGGACGCATGGCCGGAAGCGGAGCGTCCCGACAATCGTCGATATGCGGCGCGCCTGTTCGAGCAATTGACGGCGCAAGACCGTCGAAAATCTGTCCAGCTGGCCAAGGCGTTTCGAACGGTGCGATCCGGCCAGGGCAGCTTTGCGCCGATGATCACCTATCTCCGGGAACGCCTCTTTCTCGAATTCGACGGCGGCCCGGAAATCGACCGTGAGGGCTATTTCATCATCAAGCCGCACCGAGCGGAATGGTCGGCCTGGATCGAGCAGACTCGGGAGATGTTCGGCGAGAAGGGCGTCGAGGCGGCTCGGAGGACGGGCTTTTTCCTCAGGCGAACACGTTGGCCCGAGGGGCATCCATCGGCTGAAGGTTGGCGACATGGCGGCGGCAAAACGGACCAGCGATCGAGAAGAAACAGCGCGTCACGGCGTTCCTTTCGTCCATGGCGGCAAGAAGGCCCGGCGGCGGTTTCAGCCAATGGGGGCCGATGATGCGCGTCGGTTTGAAGCAGGGAGCAAGGCGACCCGTGTCATACGACACGGAGCCTTGTGAGGGGAGGCAGGCCTCCCCTTCAAACCCCACCAACGGGCGTCCCGCCCGCGCATCGTCGGAGGACGATGCGAAACAACGAGCCAAGCCCGAGGGCTATGGCGCTTGCGTCGTGTTTCGCTGTTCGGAGCGCGAAAAGGCGCTCCTCCTCGCCAAGGCCGAACGCGCCGGCGTGCGTGCTTCGGGCCTGATGCGCGAAGCCTTGGGGCTGGTGGACGCGCGGCGGCGGCGTCCCCTCCCCAAGGCTGACCCCGCGCTCATCCGCGAGGTCGGGCGCATCGGCGGCAATCTCAATCAGATTGCCCGCTGGCTCAACACGGCGACGGCGGCCGGGCTCGCGCGCGAAATCGACGCGCTGGCCGTCGCCGCCGAGCTGGTCGCCATCGAGCGCGCCTTGAGCGCCGTTCTCGCCACGCCCGCCCGCCCCGCGTCGGAACCGGATCAGCCGCCATGCTGATCCAGTTCTTTCCCAACGGCCAGGGCGGCGGCGCGGGGCCTGTCAACTATCTCGTCGCCCGCGAGGTCGTCGCCTATGCCGAAAATCGGGACGTCTTGCGCGACGAGAACGGCGCCACGGTCATGCGGGCGCGCGAGCCCTTGCCCGAAGTCCTCCGGGGCGCGCCCGAGCGGACCGAGGCGCTGATCGACGCCACGCCTCACAAATGGACCTATCGCGCGGGCGTTGTGTCTTTCGCGGCCGAGGATGCGCCGAGCGAACACCAGCAAGCCCTTGCGATGGACGCGTTCGAAGAACTCGCCTTCGCCGGGCTTGAGCCGGACCAGCGAGATATTCTCTGGGTCCGCCACACCCACGAAGGCCGCGTCGAGCTGCATTTCGTGACGCCGCGCATGGAGCTTTCGAGCGGGCGCAGCCTCAACATCGCGCCCCCTGGCTATCAATCGGCGTTCGACGCCCTGCGGGACACGCTCAACAAGGAACAGAGATGGGCGGATCCCTTGTCCCCCGAACGGGCGCGCGACGCCGTCAGCGTGATTGAACACGCCCGGCGCGGCGAGGCGCGCGAGGTCATCCACGACTGGTTGCTCGACCGCATCGAGGCCGGCGCCATCGAGGACCGCGGCGGCATCGTCGCCAGCCTGGAGGCGGCGGGGTTCGAAGTCCCCCGCGCGGGGAAAAATTACATCACGGCGCTCGATCCCGAGACGGGCGAACGCTTCCGCCTGAAAGGAGGCATTTTCAATGAAGATTGGACCCGAGAGGCCACGCTTGAGCGTGCGGCTGCAAGCCCTGCAAGAGGCGAGCGAGGCCCAGGACAGGACGTCGGAAGCAGCCGCCTTGATGGAATCGACGCTGGAGAGCTTCAGGCTCGGTTGCGAGAGTTCGTTGAAATCCGCAGCCGATATAATGAAGGCAGATATGAAAAGCCTGATCGAATTAAATCGTCGCGCCTGCTCCCGGACCATGGACGAGATCGAACAGGACCTGAACTTGATCCGGCGGCTGACGCAATTCGGGCCTTGGGTGGTCGTGATCACGGTGACGGCCTTGATCGCGACGACCTTCGCCGCCAGCTGGTTCTGGGAGAGCTCGCTCATCACGGAAATGCGGGACTACTCGCTGGCGCAAATCGGGGTCACGGGCTATCCGACCAAATCCGGAATGGTTCTGAGTTGGGAGCCCACCAAGCTCAAGCTCAACGAATGTCGGTCGGGCTTGCAGATGGTTCCTTGCCTGACGCCGATCGGAAGGAAATGAGCCATGAAACTCAGAAACAGCCCCAGGCGACCAACAAGAATCAGGCGGATGGGACCTTGACCGCATTGGAGCGCGAATTGCTGAGCTGCGTCGAACGGTTGGTTTCAGCCTCGGAAACCTCAGCAGAGCAATTCATCGCGCTGGAGAGGCGTTCGACCGGCTCGATCACGGCGAGACAGAACGGACTCGATCATTGCGTGAGATCGCTGATGGCGTCTCAGGCCTTGTTGATCGAAGCGTTGAGCGCATTCGCCAAACTGCCGCCTGGATCAGAGACCACGCAGAAAGCCTTGCGCGCGAGCGCAACAGCTCTCGGCCAAGCGGCGCAAATGGCGCCGAAGCCCAAGTAAGGGCCGGACGGCGCGCCCGACAGAAGCCTGACAATCAACAGCTCGATACGGAAGATTGGGGCCAGACCTGGTCGATGTGAGGCGGTGTGCGCTTGTGGCGGGATCGGGGCTGATGACGGCTTGAAGGGTGATGCGGCCGGGATGGTCAATGTCCGCAAGGGCGACGCCATTTTCAGTTGCGATGAAAAAGGCCAGCAAGTCGCCAACACGACCAGGCGCTGAGCCGCTTTCAACTCCGCCGGCGGCGGATTGTCCAGGCGCCGACGGGCGAAATGACAAGTCGGGTGGTGAAAACCACACGCTTGGTACCCTGACGCAACAACCGTGGTAGGAATTGAAGAGACCTTCCCCACATCGCGAAAGGTCGCCTCACGACGACCCATTTCGGAAGTTCGGGCCCGCTTGGCACATCGCAAGTTGGCAACCCCCAGCATCTTAGCGCGTCCTGCGGCGGATGCCTGCATTTGTGTCTTCGTGGCTAGCTTCGCGTTCGTAGGTGTTGGCTAACGCCATCAGAAGTTTTGATGCAACGAAGGGATGCGAAACGCGCAGCGCTTGGGCCCAATTCCGATATTTTTCGGCTAATTCCCGTTCCTGATTGCCGCCTTCTCCGCGCCAATGTGCGCCGCGCGAATTATAGACGCCAGTTTGTGCGCCTCTCGCCATCGGTTCGGATTCGATTGCTTCTAGAACATCTCGCACCGGACCGCAGGGCCAGACGCCGTCATCCCCGACCGGGGCGTGCGACAGCAATTTTCCGATGCATACGTCAGCCACCTCGGCGCGGCTCAGGTCCGAGCAAGATTTGCGCACCGTCGAAATCCACTTCGCAAGGCGATTAACCTCAAGCTCGCCAAGGTCGTTATGACCAGGAATGTAACTTAACGCTTGGAGCAATTTATGGCCGCGTTCGGCCATACCTGCTGCCCGATCACTCGGTGGAAGGAGTTCGGCAGGATCGATCGCGCCATCTTTTCGCTTGTACAGCCACACAATGGCTTGGACGAACAGCTCAGGATGAGCCTCGATATATATTTGAAGATTGGGGATGCCGTAGCCAGGACGGCGATCCCAAGGACGCGCAAGCACCTCGAGATAGGCGAATTCCAAACCGGCCTTTTGATCGAGCGTCAGCCCTGTGGATTCGTGAATGTGCCTGAACGCTTTTTCGATGTCATATTCGGCCAGTTTATCTTCTTCGGGCTGATCTTGGCCGCCCTGCGCGATCTCTGTTAATAGGCGAAAAAGCATCGTCGGATCGACACCTTCCGGTTTGTACCGGGCGCACGAAAAAGCAGCGCGCGGTCGGCCAGCCTTCAAAAGGCGTCCGATGGCCTCGTTATTCTCGACATCGGAGTCGTTAATCCAATCTGGCGCCACCTGTTCCCAATAAATCGACTGGACAGTCGTATCCAGAGTATCGACCAGATTCCAAGTTGATTTACGGAACGGCGCCAGCACAAGCAAATGAGCCTTTGCGTCGTCGGAAAAATCCCATATCGCGCCATTGAGCACCCGCTCACGCTTTTGGTCGTCGACAACAGAAAGCATGGCGCCGGCTATTACGCCCTTGAACTGGTAAGCAATGTTTCCAGCCGACGCAATTCGCAGGAACGCATTTCGCAAAAATTCTTGGAGCTCGGCTTCGGTCAGCAAAGCATTCGCCGTCAACCAGCCAATTTGTCGCGCCGCCTTGCCGCGCGCCGCCATGTCCAAAATCCCGTCGACACCGTAATGGGCGAGAATTTCTCGCAGAGCGTCGATCCTCAGTTTCTGGATGCGCCTGTCGCGTTCTTCAAAGTCGATCGGCTCGACGCCTTCAATTTCGTCGGCAAATTCATCGACCCATCCTTGACGGAACAACCAGTCATGTTTGTTCAACACGTCGCTCGGCTCGAGCGCCGCGTAAGCGGCTTTGGCACTCGTTGCCAAAGCCGCGACGTTTGAATTCGTTTTCGCCTAAATCGCCGCCCGCCGCGAGAGTGCCGAGGTGCGGACTTTCTCGCGCAATATCGCCTTGTCCACGTCAGAGGCCTTGTCTTTCGCCCAATGTTCGATCAATTCCCAGACCCGTGCTTGGCGAACATCGTCAAGATCGTGCAGCCGTTCAACGAGGTCGCAGAGCTGGACAAGTGAATGATCCTTCCAGTCCAGCGCCATGTCGACCATTTCGCGCATGAAGACGATGATAGGCTCCCTGGTCGGTACTGGTTCACCGAATCCGTAACCGTCGGGGCGCCAGCGCGGCTTGTGGCTATAGTCCCCGACGTCGTGATGTTTGCCGAACTGTGCGACGCAAATTTTCCACGCAATATCCGGAAACCGCCTGGCCAGGATTTTGACCAACTCGATACGGTCCTGAACATTGGCGGACGTCTGTGGCATCCATGCTCGGAAGATCAACTCCAGCGAATGCGTTGGTTTGTTGACCCAATTATCGTCAATCTCGATCTCGGACAGTCGTGCAAGTATGGTCACCGCACGCGGTAAAGTCGTTGAACTCCATGAAAGAGTCTCGAGTGCCCAAAGCAGGCCGGTTCGGCTCGGACTTCCCCCAAACATGCCCAACTCTACTGGCTTCAAAAGCCCAAGCACCGCAGGCTGAGCCCTTTTCAGGTCACGCTCGATAATTGACAGAAACTCATCGGGCGCAGCTTCAGCATATGTTGGAAGATCACGATCATTGGCCTCCAGCACGCGTGTCGTCAGCGGTGTCGGAAGCAAGTCGCGGATGACCAATGTCGCCGCAGTTTCAGGATCGACACCAAGTCGCTGCCTAAAAAGGCCTGCGCCGTGAACTGCGAGAAGCACCAACGTTTCAGAAATGCCTTCCCGAAAAACACTGGAGAATTCCCGTGTTTTGCCATAAATCGCGGCGGCCCAACGCTTGCGCTGTTCAAGGTCCAGCGAAGGGTCGTCTTCCCCAAGCACCATGCGCGCCAACGAAAAATACCGATCTAAGTCGGCACGCGTTATTGAACCAGCGATGGCGTAAAGCAGATCAATCTTCGAAATCACGCCCCTCAAGTCGCCCATGGACCAAACCGGCGTATCGTTTAAACGAGCCAAGCTTTGGCATTCCTCTTCAAGCTCATCGTACGAACGATCACCTGCCAAGAGCGACAGGGCGGCCATGTCGGCGCTGTTCCGGCTGTTCCATGCGCCAACAAATACGAATGGCACAAGGCTCGCAGCCGTCTGGCGGTCCTCGGCCCATACCGGCGCCTTGACTGCAGGAATCGTCGAAAGCTGGCGGCGCAACACAGTCAGAGATCGCCCTGACGCGTCGGCCAGCCGAAAAATCTCATCGCGGCTTTTGCCCAGTTCTTTTAGCGCCGTTTGGAAGGTCTCGAAACTGGCCGGTTCGAGTATGATCTGGGGAGCGGTGCTAATCGCATTCCGGGGATAAACGACCACCGCGTGCAACGTCGTCGCATAGGGCGCCAGTTCGCGCTCGACGTCACGCGTATATGCGACAGGGATGAAAGCCTGCGCCCCCTCGGCCAAGCTCGGCAGAACGCCCGTCCTCTCAAAAACCATTACCCGATCGCGGTGGGCGGCGAGTTCTGAGCCACCACGATCGCTGAGCAGTTGGGCCAGAAAGGCAAGCGCCTCGTCAGTCAAATCGGCGGCGATGACGAGCGGCCCCTCGGCCGGCTTCGACAGGTAGGAAATCATGGCGCGTTTGGACGCGTCTATCGCCGAATTGAACAATTCGCCGGTCAATGGCGGCGATGCAACATTGGCCCAGTCCGCCCAGCATTTGTCGAGCGAGCGAACACCCTGGGTCGGGACCATCGTTTCATTGGCGAACCAAACTTGGCCCGGCAATGATTGTTCAAGCCATTGCTCAAGGTCGCTTGCGTCATATGCGCGGACGCCCTTCCACAAGCCTTTCTCCTGCGCAGCCGCCGCCCAAGCAGTCTTCCCCACCCAACGACGAGGCGTAACGAAAACAAACGCCATCCCGAGGCGCTCTTGCTTGCTCAGCGCCTTCACACTCTTGTCGAAATCGCCGTCAGCCTTTTTCTTGCTGTCCTCGGTGACCCCGAATTCCCATCCGGACCGACCGGCCGGAACCCATGCGGTTCCTTGACTTCGCATCGATAAAACCGTCCCATCCGGGGCGTTCGGCATCGTCATTTCCGGGAAAGTCCACATGCTCCAAGCCGATGCAAGTCGAGTGGACAAGCGTGCGCAAAAAGACCGCTAGCCGGCATCGCGCCAGTATGTTGTGATCGGCCCAGCTTTCGATGTCGTTTGCTTTGAGGGCGAGAAACGGTGGCACATAGGCCTTTGTGTTGGCCGGCGCGCTTTTTTGTAGTGCCTGAGAGGCATCGTATTGCGCCTGCATTTCCATCAGGTCTTTGCGCGGGCGATTGAACGCTTTTTCAATGCGTGTCGCCATGTCAGCGGACAAGGCGGCATTGCCGTTAAGCAGATTCGATAATGCGGGGCGACCGACGCCGATGATCTGTGCGGCCTTCGTAACGGACATTCCCTTCGGAATGACTTCGGCCTTGATCCGTTGACCTGGATGCGTGGCATTCGTTGGCGTCACCATGAGATTCCCAATCGAATCGCGAAATGAGAATCGCACTGTATCGCGTTGCGCTACACACAACAATTTGTTTTTTGGCCAACGCCGCCGTCATCGACCATCCGCGGCCAGGAGTTTAGGCATTCGATTTTGACCGCTAGTTCAATTCAGCATCAATAGGGACGCCACCATCATTTTCGTGGCGCGCATCGTCGTTCCCAGCGGACGCCGCCGATTGTCGCGACAGCCGACGGCTTCTTTTTTTCACCTCGTGGCAGGCCTGATCGAGAATGGCGTGCCCCCCAGCCGGCATGGCCGCGACGAGATCGCGCGCTTCATCCGCGCGCGCATCGACGAGAGCGCAGATCGCTTCCACGCGTTTAACGGTTCGCGTCGGGCTCAGGCCGACTTCCTTGGCGAGCGCCTGCCAGTCGGCGCCGTTCAAATTGGCGGGGTCGCGGCGGCCGTTGATGGCTTGCGGCAGCAATTTGGTCACCCGCGGCCAGACCAGGGCGCACAAAACGTCATAAAGCGGGGCGAGCTTCGTCGTGCCGCCGGCGCCGATCAACAGGGCGTAATTTTTCGCATGCGCGTCGGAATTGCCGACCGCCACATTGAAGATCAGCTCATCGAGCAGCGCCAGCCGCGCGCCGGGCGATACGCGCTCGGCGACGGCGCCGAACAATTGCTTGAGCCCCGGGCCGACCTTTTGGCCCATCGCCCCGAATTCATATTTGTCTTTCGGAAAGACGCCGAGCGTCTGCGCCAGGTCTTCCTGGTGGATGCGGCCGACCCCTTGCGGCGTGATCCGCCGGTCAAAACGCTCGACGAGAAGATAGGCGCGCGCGCCGGCGACGCCGGTCGTGACCTTGGCCGCGCTCAGACCGATGAGAGGGGCGAGCGCAAGACAGAAAGCCTCGTTTTGCACGCTGCCCGGCAATCGCTTGATGTCGGGCTTCAAAATGTGGGTCGAGGCCGATCCGTTGAGCGGAATGGCAATTTCGCCTTCGACCAGGACGACGCCGAGCTTTTCCTGGGCGCCGGCCAAGGACATGGAGACGCCCTCGTCGCCGACCAGGAACGGCCTTTGCGGCAATTCCTCGATGATCCGCTCGAGGTTCGCCGCGGCGCCGACAAGGCGAAACTCAGTAGCGCCGCTGTGCGGCGCGCCAATGGAAAGAGCGCCGGCGGTGTCGCGCCCCATCTGACGGATGAGGCCGAGAATGTCTTGCGGCGCCACGCCAATGATCTGCCCGATTTCGGTCAGATGCGATTCAGGCAGGAGATTGGCGAGCCAGGGCAGGATTTTTTCGCCGCCATAGGGCGCGGCGGCAAGCGGCATGGAGAGAGAAGCCGGAAAGGCGTTGCGGCGCGCCAGCCAGGACGGATCGTAAACGAGTTCGACCCCGGCCGCGCCGTCGCGAAGCGAGGCGACCCGGATCGTCTCGAAGAAAAGATCGATCGTCATCTGAGCCTCAGAAACGCGGCAAAGAGGCGAGCGGATCGTCTCCGTCCGTTGCCTCGGAAGGCGCCGGCGCGGCTTCCGCGACATCGCCGAGTTGAATTCCGAGTTCGACGGCGGCGGTCAGGGCCTTGCCAAGCTGACAAGTCGGCTTGCCGGCTTCCAGCTCGATGAGGAAACGCCGCGCCACGCCGCACCGCGCGGCGAGCTGCTCTTGCGTCAAACCGGCGGCGCGCCGGCGTTGACGAATGAGGCGGCCGAAATCCTCGGCGTTGCGCAGCATGGAGACCTCATGTTACCGATCGGGAATAATCCAGATTGGAAAACTACATGTTCCCGATCAGGAACGTCAAGCGCATTTTGACCGATTATTCCTGATCGGTAACATTCTCGTCGAATCCTGCAATCGTTATCGATCGGGAACATCCAGAAAAACTCAACGAAGGGCGTTGCCACGCCGAAGCCCGACCTCGCCAAGGTTCAGGCGCGGTTGAAAGCCGCCGAAGCGCATTCGAGGGGATTGCTCCACCTTCCGTCACCGGTCTCCGTCAATGAACAGCAGGTCGCATCGAACCTCAAGACGCTTAGTTTCACCGGTTGAAGGCAGAAACGCTTCGCGCAACGGCTCTGGTATAGGGATGAAGGTCTGGTTCTTCATGACGATCGTGCAGGATTCAAACGCCCCGCCGCCTGAGGTCGCCGCCATGGGTGAGTTCATTTGGACGTCGTAATAGAGCCCGACTTCGCCAGATTGATGTTCAAAGATAAACAGTGCCTTTTGTCCACCCCATACAACCGAAGTGCGGTGCGGCTGCAAGAAGAACTCGCCACGTTCCTCACGGATGCGCTTGCTGAGTGCCAAAAAGCATCGATAACCTTTGAGGGGAGAATCTTGAGCGTCGATCGTCAGCAGTTTGCGGTCGGTCGCTATATCGAGCCGCTGTATTGGTGGCAGCGCCTCAAAGCTCGGTTCCAGTTGTTCGACAGCGACTTGCTGCTCGCGAAATTCGGTCACATCGGGAACCACGTCACGCACCTGCCCAGTCGTCGCCCGGTCGAGTACTTGATAACTTCTCCGCAGGGACATCTCTTTAGTCGCAGCCTGGTTCAGCGAGATTTTGCCTGCGAGATAGTCGGTCCACAGAGATGTCAGACTGGCGAGATCAGCCTTCTCATATTCGAACACATCGCGCGTGCGTTGGAGCGTTTTTAAGAAAGCCTCGGCACCTTGGCGCGTCGCGCTAGGCACCAAGCCGGACACTTTGGGAAAGATTATGTTTCGAACGAAATCTTTTGCCATGTGGCCGAATGCGCCATATTCCCTCTCATAGAGCTGGAGCATCACGGAAACATTCGCGGCATGCGGATCAAGCGTGATGACCACCGGGTTGACGCCCTGAACCAAGATCGGCAAGCCGTGCGAGATCGTGCCGAAGCCAATTTCAGTGGAGAGAAAATAGTCTGAGCTTAAAATCTGAGTCAGGCGGAACGCCAGCGAAGACTGCGCCATTGTGAGTTCTGCGGAAACAAGCCGTTTGAGGATGTTGGGTACGTCCGACAACTCCTCGACACGGCCATTGCGCATCAGAAAGTTTTGCTCACACTGTCGACGTTGCGCGTTGCGGGCGAGCAGAACCAGCGGCCGTTCGGCGGAGGCATGCGCGACAATGCTTGGATCGCTGCCTCCATAGACGAGGAGCGAGGCGGCCTGACTCATACGCGCAAGATCCTTTAGCGTCCCTGAATCCCCCGGCTCGATCCGCGCGCGCAGCATTCCGCACCAATCCCATTGACGATGCGCTGCGGCCCAATTGATAAAGGCTTGGTTCACATTCGCCTCAGGCCGCCCGGCCAGATGCTTGGAGATGAGCGCATCTACCGGTGCGGCGAAGCGATTAAGAAATTCGAGGCTCTGCGTAGTCAGCGCTTCACGTCCTGCGGTTGGTTGAAGGACGAGAAAATCAGCGACGCCGCCAAGCTGGTAAACTGAGGGTATCGACGCGGCGGCAAGACCGAAGCGGCTACGGAAAGTGCGGAGCGCCCCAGCGCCCTGTCGGAGGATGAGGCGGCCAGGAAAAGGCATCCCACCAAGCATAATTCGAGACAGGTCGACGCGCACCTCGCCCGAACCAGCGCCGGTCAGCGCTACGTCAGCAACTAGATCGTGACCAAGCGCGACGGCTTCTCCATGCCATCGCCAGCTTTCAGTCAGATTTGGGACAGCCTGCTCCAACGGTACTTGACTTACCATTGCGCCGTTGACGGTAACCGGTAGATCGACAAAACACACGAAGTCACGAATATAGTTGGTCGCTTGCGTGACATCGATGGCTTTGGCCGGCTGCATAGTTGCGACAATCGTGCTGCCCGGCTCTCCGGTCACCTCTTCGCCCGCAAAGCGGATGCAATCGTCCGTGACCGACAGCGTCGCTCGATCGGCGACGCAGCGCGTACGCTCCGGCGCGCAAGCACTTTCGCTCACCACCTCAAGCCGGTCGGCAATACCGAAATTGGCCATCGCGCCAATCCCGAAGGTGCCAACCACACCTGCGGCGCGGGCGTCAGCGGTGTTCTTGGAGCTCGACCCAGCGCGCCAGAAATGCTCGCGCAGCTCTTGGCGAGACATCCCAATCCCGTTATCTCGCACCCGGATACATCGTGGTTCGATCGTCACCTCGATTAGGGGCTCGAATGTTTGACCAGCATGCTTGCGCAGCATGATCGCGTCAAAAGCGTTCTGCACATTCTCCCTAAGAAGAGCGAATGGTGAGGGGTATATCTGCGCTGCAAGCAGCTCGATCATACGGCTGATATCTACGCTGAACGGAATGGCGTCGTCTTGGCCTGTGCTCATGATTTAATCCGCCGTTTCAATTCGATCCGCTTCCGCATTTCATCGAGCATGGCCTCTGGCAGCGCCAAGCGGCCCGCATGGTTATCGAGCAACGCAGAGGCCTCATCACATTGGGAGCGGTGAAGGCACGCGTCAACGCCGAGCACCAGCTCTTCGATCGACCACGGCACTCGCGTTATCGCGATAATCAGATCCCAATCACCAACCGCCTCGGCGGCACCAGAGAGCAAGCGGCGGCCAAACTGGTCACGCGCGGCGTCGACAAACGAGAGCAGGCGGAGCGCTTCAGCTGGGTCATTGCGCTCGACGAGCGCGGCCTCAGCTGCTTGCATCGTCGCCGCAAACTTGTCACGCACCGGATTCTCCGGTCTTCCGCCAGCATCAGTAGGCGTCGTCCAATTGAGGTCGACAAAGCTACTGCCACCGAACTCGGCCAGCATGGCTCGTGAAAAGAGGTTTGAAACTGCCATCTCGCGGACATGGACTCGGGCGCTCTGATAATCATCGGAAATCACTATGATACTGTAACCGCGACGTGCGCCGGGCGGTAGCTCTCGCGCTCCCGCACACAACGACCCCGCGCTGGCCACCGCCATCGTTTCCTGATCGGGAAGATAAGCGTGCTGCGGTGTGATCTGAGTGCGGTGCTGATGACCATAGAGGCCAAGCCTAAACCCTCTGCCAATCATGCCGCGGACGATATCGGGATCCATGTAGTCAGAACGGTGCGGCGGCCCTTCTATGTCATGATGCCACACGGCGATCCTGAGCCGCCAGGGACCGAGCGCCTGCAAATCGAGGTGCGTTCGCGCGACGACTTCGCGTGGGATCTCGCCGTGAAAAGCGAAACAATCGTTGTTGGCGCAGGAATTAAACGCCGCGACTCCAATTCGGCCGTCGTCCAAGCTGTAAAGATTAGCGTCAGACCAAGGTGCGACCCTTAAAAGCCCCGTCGCTCCCTGGTAGAAACGTTCGAAGAAACGCCAAAATGCGTCGAAGCGCTTTCGGTAACCCTCTTTATCCTCGACAATGTAGAGCTCGCGCGAGCTCCAGTCCCAACGATAGGGAGAGTTAGGCTCATGTAGCGCTCGCGGCAAAGCCTGCGGCATCGCGTCAGGCGGAACTTTGACCATAGATGCGCGCGCTCGGTTCCAGTCAATGTCATGATTTCCAGGGACAATAATGACGCGAGCTCTTTCGCCGTCGAAAAATCGCTCGGCAAGCTCGACCAAGAATGAATGCGCCACCTCATACTGCGCGGTTAATTCGGCCTCGAAGTTCGGGTGGCCGACACCGACGCCCTGAATGATATCACCGCTAACGACAACCGCTTGGGGGGGCGCAATCGGCGGTTCCTCACGTAAATAACGTTCGCGGTCGCAGACCAGCGCCGAAATCAGCTCCGCATTCGAGATGGGATCGGTGACGGCGCGGTGCAGGTCGGTGATGTGCAAAATGCAAAACATGGAATCGCGCAACGTGTTAAGTCACAATTTGATTCAAATCCATAGCAGAAGCGTTGGCGTAGTGCCATCGCGACGTGTCGGTTGAGCAGAAGCGGGCTCATGACCGGAAGGGACGCATTCTCTTAAACTCGTTACCAGGCAATTTCTTGAAGTCGTTCTGCTCCTAACCCATGATCCGCAGAATTATGTCAACACACAGACCAGCTTTCCTTGAATCGCCGACAGATATGCCGAAGGGAATTCCCCGGGGCAGACCAGAGGTCAAAGGGAAAAGCGCGCCGAGCGCATGACAGCCGAACGGCGCGCGGAGATCGCCAAGAAGAAGGCTGCGAAAAGTTGGGAATTTAGCAAGCATCAAATTCGCGATCATGATGATACTTGCTATCGCCGTTCAGCAAGCATAGCATAACCATGCGCAGCAAGCATGGGGCGATTCGTTATGAGCGACGAGCAGACACCACAGAGTAAAGGCGGTAAGGCCCGGTCTGAGATTTTAGCCCCATCGGAGCGCCAAAGAATTGCGCGCGAAGCCGCAAAGGCGCGATGGTCAGGGGAACTTCCAAAAGCGGTCTCCGGCGGCGACGATAGGCCTATCCGCATAGCCGATATTGATGTCCCATGCTATGTTCTTGATAATGGGTCTAGAGTAATCGCAACTAATGGGATGCTAGATACCCTCAATATCGCGCGAGGCGGCGCGATGAAGGGGGGCATGAGTCGGCTTGAGCTTTTTGTCTCTGGAAAGCTCATAAAGCCGTTCATTTCCGATGACTTGTTGGCGCGAGTCCGCTCGCCAATTAAGTTCCGTATCGGCCCAAATATTGCCTACGGATACAATTCAGACACCCTAATAGACATCGCCGAGGCGGTGATTAAGGCGGATACCGCTGGGGAGTTGCAGAAACAGCAAATTGGAATCGCCCACCAGTGCCGCGTTATTACTTCAAGTCTGACGCGCCTCGGCCTCATAGCCCTCATTGACGAAGCAACCGGATATCAAATAAAGCGTGATAAAGACGAGCTTCAACAAATATTATCAGCGTATCTCTTGCCTGAACATCGACCATGGATGCAGACAATTCCGGAAGAGTTCACCGCTGAAATCTATCGGGTTTACGGGTGGAAACGACAGGCTAATAATCGAGGTCCACGCTATGCTGGGAAGCTAATCCGACAATTGATCTACGAAAAGCTTCCCAAGCCCGTTCTGCCTGCACTCGATGAAATCAACCCTACGAACAAGAAATATCAGCGTAAGCACAGGCATCATCAGTTCCTCACAGACAGGCAGGGATTGGATCACTTCCGATCCCAAGTCATAACTGTTATGACTCTGCTCCGAATTTCAAAGTCAAAGGCGGATTTTGGCAGGCATTTGGAGGCATATTTCGGATCTCAGATGTCATTCGACTTCAATGACGACAATGCTTGACGTCAACACACTCGCCGTGAACGGGAGCAAGGTTCAGGCGGCTGTCATCACATGAATCAAAGCCGCTCGGGCGGCAACGGGCCCGTGTGCTGGAGAGACGCCGTCGCAAGATCATATTCATAATCTACAATGGTGTGGTCCTGTATCCGCCTCACGACCTCGTCAATTACGTTTAGCGGCGCCAAAAACCATTCGCGCGGCTTCACCGGGTTGCCGAAGCGGTCCTTGATTTCCAGATCGAGGCGCGCCGCCGCGAAGAAGCGGTGCAGCAGGTTTTCCAGCTTGGTCCGGTTGATCTGGTAGAGCACGTAGGTCGCGATCACCTCGACATCGGCGAGCAGGAATGTCGCGTCGAGCGCCGCGTTGGCGATGCGCTTATTCACGTCGCCGCCGGTCACGCCGATTTTGTGGATCAGGTCGCGATGCGGCGCGATCTGCGGATGGTCGGACTTGCTGCGCAGCACGTAAATCGTGCCGCTTTCTTCGCCTTCCGCCGTCTCAACCTGCCTGAACATCGGCCCGGCGTCCGGCTCAGTGATACGGCGGCCGAGTTCGTCCTTGTAGAGGGCGCGCTGGAACGACCGCAGCAGCCCGTTGCTCTCTGTTTTGTTGTCGAAAATCACCCGCATCCGGGCGTTGCGGCGATCCTGCTCCGTCCGGAATTCCTCGCCGATTTCGGCGACATAGGCTTTTTGTCCGCCGAGGATGAAGAAGTCGCCCGCCTTGATTTCCGCGTCGCGCTGAAAGCGGCGAGTCTGGCGCGCCCCTTGATCCAGGTCTTTTTGCACCCGGTCGAACAGCGGCTTGAACTCGGCGAAATCCTTGCAAACCGTCCGGTTGGCGATTTCCTCAGCGGCGCTGATTTCCGCTCGGGGCTTGACGTGATTCAAATTCGTCAGGCCGTCGGACTCCTCAATCTCGATCCCCAATTCCGCCAGCAAGGCGTCGTCGTCCTCCGGGTCGATGGCAGCGGCCGGGTCGACCGCGCCGGACAGAAGGTCAAACTCGTCCAGGGGCGTCAGCAGATCACGGAATTCGGCCTGCTCGCGCAGCCGCTCCAGCCGCACGGCGTAGAGGCGTTCGAATATGTCATGGTTCTCGCCGTGGGCCGGCGCCCGGCCGTGCTTCCTGACGAAGTTCACGATGTCCTCAAACCCGGCGATGACCCGCTCCTGCACTGCCGTGCGGGCGCCGACCGGCTTGGTTTCGGCCGTGACGCCGAGGGCCGCCAGCAGTTCGTCATCATCATCATTGAAATCAGCCACGCGCAGCCTCGGCTTTCTTGCGGGCGAGGAAGGCCACGCCTTCCGCCATGCGTTTTTCCCAGGCATCCTGCGATGTCAGCTCCGGAAGGCGCCCGCGCTCCTGCTTGAATTGCAGGGCGCGGCGGGCCAGAGCCCGGGCGTCGTCGAGGGTCAGATTGATCTTGCGGGCGGCGATGATCTCGGCAACCTGTTTCAGGCTCTGCTCGCTCATCGATTTCGCCAGGATGGAGTAGGCCGTCTCGAACGGGTTGATCCGATCAATGAGGTCAATGTCCAGCTCGCGCACGTTCATGGCATATTGCCGCACGCCGTCGAGCAACGCGGTATTGGCCGGCTTCTCGTCGTCGCTCCCTTGCCCTGACGCGATGGCCTTGGCCTGCTGGGTCAGATTGAGCGCGGCGACAGCGTGCTGACGCACCGCCTCCTGATCGACTTCGCTGAGGTCCGGGTAGCGGTCGCGCACGATGGCGCCCATGCGCAGCCGGGTCAGCTCTTCCGGCACGACCTCATCGTCAAACAGGCCGCGCTCGACCGTCGGCTTGTCCTGTACGAAGGCGGCGATGACTTCATTGATGTCCTGGCTGCAAATCCTTTGGGCTTCCGGGCTTTGCGGCGTCACCAGCCCCTTGACCTCGACGTGATATTGCCCGGTCGCTTCATTGAAGCCGACATTGGTCTTTTCGGAATCATACCCCCCTTCGCCATAGTCGAAACCTTCGATAGGCCCCGCGGCCTTTGGCGTAAAATTGAAGCGCGGCGCCAGCACCTGCTCCATCAGCAGGCTCGCGGCGATGGCCTTCAAAGTGTCATTGACCGCATCGGCCACCGCATCCTCGGCGGCGTCCGGCTCGGCGATGAGATTGGTGAAGCGGGCGCTGGTCTTGCCCGGCGCGTCGCGGGTGGCGCGGCCGATGATCTGGATGATTTCGGTCAGGCTCGCGCGATAGCCGACGGTCAGCGCGTGCTCGCACCAAATCCAGTCGAACCCTTCCTTGGCCATGCCGAGGGCGATGATGATGTCGACATGGTCGCGATTCTGGCGCTGTTTCGGGTCCTTGAGCGCGCTGATCACCGTTTCGCGCCGGGCGTCGTCCTCGACCAGATTCGCGACTTTGAGCCTCGTTCCATCAGGACGCTCGATAAGATGGAAGCCGGTGACCGGATCTTCGCCCCGCCATTCGCCGAGCGCCTCCATGATGTGCTCGGCTTCCTTGATCTTGTCCTTCGTGCTCTCGCGCGCGTTGACATTGGGGATATGGATGATGGTCTTCAGCGCCGGATCGAGCACCTTCATGATCGTGTCGAGATAGGAGCCGGAATAGAAGAAATAACCGATTTCCAGCGATTTCAGATGCTCATAGCCATTGAGCTGCTCGTAATAGGTATAGGTGACGGTCTCGAATTTGGCCTCGTCCTGCGGCGACAGCACCGGCGCCGCGTCGCCCCGGAAATAGGAGCCGGTCATGGCGACGAGATGCGCCTTGTCGCGGGCGATAAGCGCATTGAGATGTGCGCCCAGCTTATTGTCCTGGCTGGCGCTAACGTGGTGGAATTCATCGACCGCGATCAGGCAATTGTCGAAAGGCTCGATGCCCATTTCGTCCACGGCGAAGCGAAAGGTCGCATGGGTGCAGACCAGAACCCGGTCAGCGCTGCGCAAAAACTCTCCCACCGCCTTGACCTTGGATTTGGCGACTGTCGATTCGTCGGCGCCGGGCGCGTTGCACAGGTTCCATTGCGGCTTGACGGTCCAATCGGCCCAGAAGCCGAATTGCGACAGCGGCTCATCGGCGAAACTGCCGCCGATGGAGCGTTCCGGCACGACGATGATCGCCTTCTTGATCCCCTGATTGTGAAGCTTGTCGAGGGCGATGAACATCAAGGCGCGGCTCTTGCCCGAGGCCGGCGGCGATTTGATCAGCAGATATTGCTCGCCCCGCTTGTCATAGGCGCGCTCCTGCATGACGCGCATGCCGAGTTCGTTGGGTTTTGTGGAGGCGCCCGAGCGCGCCGACGTCAGTGCGACGGTAGGGAAGATTTGGGTCATTTTACGCCCCTCACGGAAGCTGACGAAACGCTCCCTATTGCTTGCCCGGTCAAAACGCGATCAAGAGCGACTCGGTCCGGCATAACTGAGTAAGTAGTTGAAAAAAATGACATTTGCGCCGCGCCCCCATGTCTTCTGACAGCCAAAATCAAAACCCGATCAAAACCTTTTTCCTTGAGCTAGGCCCAGTACGGAACATAACCTGCCCTCGGATGGGCTGGGTCCGCCGGTCTGATCAGCCCCATTTCGAGCGACAGCCGGATGACCCCGGACGCCTGAGCCGCATTCTGTGGCTCAATCCCAAATCGTTCGCAGAGCGTTGAATTCTTCATACGCTCGCCGCTGACATATTTCAGGGCCGCATGCTGATAGCAGGCGCGGCCCCTTTCTTGCGGCGTCATGTCGGCGAAACGCCGGGGGGCGAACAGCACGACCCGGACGGCGTCGCCTTCCATTCTGAAGTCAGGAGGAGGCGACTGGTGCAACTCGACAGCGACGATCACTTTGTCAATCCCGGTTCCCTGCTCCTCACAAAGCCGCATGCGGCGCATCAGCGAAGCCAGCGCCTCATTGCGGGATCGGGGAGGAGAATCCAGAAATCGCTCGGGACTCACCAACGGCCGGCCAGGATTGGTGATTTCCAGGCGATCCTTAAACAATTCGATCAGAGGCCCCGCACCCGTGATGGTCATGTCTTGATGGATCAGGGCGTTGGCGATCAGTTCGCGGATGGCTATAGAAGGATAAAGTGGACGCTCCTCCCGGAACGCCTTGCCGATATGTTCATTGTGCGGCAACAGGCCATCGATGTAGTCGATCAGTCCCTTGAAACCACAGGCGTAGCCTTTTTGCCCATCCTGCCTGTGCGTCACGATATCGGCGCGGTTCAAGCCGTCATAGGCGACAAAACGAACGGATTTTCGGGCGATGGAAGGAGAAAAGTCGCTTAGGCGCTTGGCGAACAGAACGGCGCCCAGATTGGTGATGTTCCAGCGCCCGCCGACATCCCCTTGCACGAGACGATCGGTTGTCAACCTGTCGAAAATGCCGTTCCGGTTGTCCGGCAAGGGCTGGCTGGTCAGGTCGAAATAGCTGGCATAGTCGAGTTGCGCCAAAACCTCGTCGCCGGTTTGGAACTGCGCGGCAACCCCTGTTTCCCAGGCATAGGGCTGCAACTTCGCCCATAGAGCCTTGAGGCGTTCGGGATGGTCGGAAAGGCGTGGCGTCGCGCTGCCAATGCGAATAAAGGCCGCCCGCTCGAATTCCACCGGGCTGGTCGCCGCCGATGGTATCTCCAGCAAGACAAGCCTTGCGCCGTGATAGTCAACGGCCTTGAAACAGAAGGCGATATCCGGCTGCAAACGTTGAGCGAGCCAAAGTTCGAGCGACTGCCCCTGCTGCATCTGGCTGCTGGGCTCGAACGTGGCGCCGACGATCGAATGATCGGCGTCCCGCACGCCCCAGACCACATAGGCAAAATGCTGATCGGCGAGGCGGCCCGCGTTTGACAGCGCTGAAATCAGCTTCCCGATCATCTGCGGATCGCTGTTGTTCTCCTTGAACTCGATCCAGGCCGTTTCAGCCGGCAGATTTCTTAGGTCGTCGATGAGGGCCAGGGTACGACCGTTGCTTGCCGGGGGGGCTTCGGCGCTCATTTTCCGACCTTTCGCGCCTTGGGCTGGTCGCCCCTGCCCGCAATCATCTTGGCATAAAGGTCGAACAGCTTTTCCAGCCGCTCGGTGTCGTTCTTGAAGCGGCGGCCGATATAGATGCGCTCCAGCACCTCGTCATTGCGCTCATGCGCCGCGCGAAGATCGGCGGGCATGGTCTCTGGATCATAAAGATCGGCGAGGGTCGCGGGGAAATGATTTTCGCGCGCAAGAAGGATTTCCTCCGCGCAGCGGGTCAGGTCATTGACGTTCGTTCCCGTTAGCCTGGGAACGGGGAAGCTGTTGTAACAAACACCGGACGAGTACCTATAATCCGACTTCATTCTGCCGGCGGTCACGCTGATCCAGGCTAGATGCAAGCGTGAGCAGATTATCGAAAGTACGTATATTGGCGCATCGTACACAGCCTGGGCGGCATCAGACACGATGGTGTCGCTATTCATATAAGCGGCAGTTACGTATGGTCGGCGCTCTGAAAAAACACGCGGCACAACTATCTGAGATACTTTACCCGTGATGGTGCGCTCGAATTTGTACGGCGTTTCGATGCCCAGCTTACCCCGCTCACTGCCAGTTTCTCGATACTCGCGAACGACTTCAAGCCGTTGCTTGATCATGGGAATGGACGCTGCGAGGGTGGCTTGGCAGTCATTGATCCAGAGACAAGTGCGTTCGACGCCGTTAATTAGCTCGAATGACCCTACAATCTTCCGAAATAATTGATGCGCTTCCGGATAGTTGGCTACGATTTGGTCCCGATCCTCTAGGCTCAGCATGAATTGCCCCTTGTCTCTCGGGATGTTGCCTGCCACCATATCAGGAAGCTTAGAGATCGGCTTTGGGTGCTTTTCGACTATAATGTTCGGCCCATCGGTCAGGTACGCGTTGATCGACTTCGCCACCTTCCTTTGATCTTCGAAGTAGATAAATTTTTCGCCCTGCGGTCTCGTTGTCACCCCAACGATGACGCAAATCACATTGGCGTTGTTGCTGGCATTATTCGCCCAATAGAAGTCTTTATGTGCAAAACTGATTTCTTGGCCGCTTTGGAAAATGGACGGCCAAATCAGCGGAACCTGTACGCCTTGACAAATCGAATTGGTCGAAACGAACGCGAATGCACCACCGTTTCGGATGAAGTCGGATGCCTTCCAAATCCAGCCAGCGACGTAGTCGATAGCTTTTGCGCCGCCTTTTGTAAGAAGCTTCAGGTCAGCCTTTTGCGGCGCTGTTTGAAATTTGTCGCCAACATACGGGGGGTTGCCGCACACGTAGGTTTCGCCCCCTTCGTTTTCAAAGTCGATCTGCGCTTGATCAAGCGGCGCGCCGAAAAGGTCGTCG
The DNA here is from genome assembly GCA_963828185.1 of uncultured Alphaproteobacteria bacterium. Lineage (GTDB taxonomy): Bacteria > Pseudomonadota > Alphaproteobacteria > Rhizobiales > Beijerinckiaceae > Rhodoblastus. The sequence goes on from CAWHDV010000011.1 coordinate 21,584, forward strand.
GCGTGATGCTTCACGCCGGTTCCGGTCGGCGGGCAGATGCTGAGCCAATCGAGCCGGAGCGCATTGCCGCAGGTGATCCAGTTCTGCGAGTTGAGCGGCAAAAATTCTGCCAGCGCTTCCTTCTGGCCGCGATAGGTCACGTCGCACTGGTATTCGGCGATGATGAGCGCGAGTCGCGCGATTTCGGCCGGAAAGTCGCGCAATTCGATGCCGCGAAAATTGGTCAGGGGGATTTCGCTGCGCAAATGCGCTTCGTCCCGGCGGCGATTGATTTCGGCCTCGATGGCCCGCATTTCCTTGTAGGCGATGACGAGAAAATTGCCGGAGCCGCAGGCCGGGTCAAACACCCTTATTTTCGCCATGCGCTTCCGCAGGTTCAGCAACACGCGCGCGTTGTCGCCGGCTTGCGTCAGCGCCTTGCGCAGCTCGTCGAGAAATAGTGGGTTCAGCACTTTTAAAATATTAGGCACGCTGGTGTAATGCATGCCGAGCGCGCCGCGCTCCTCATCATCGGCCACGGCCTGAATCATCGACCCGAAAATGTCAGGGTTGATCTTCTTCCAGTCGAGATTGCCGATGTGAAGCAGATAGGACCGGGCGATGCGACTGAAACGCGGCGCATCGGTGGCGGCAGAAAACAGCCCGCCATTGACATAGGGAAAAGCGTCCGCCCAACGCGGACAGTCCCAGGCGGCGCGCGCGTCGATCCTGGTGTTCATGGCGCGGAATATCGCACCAATCACCTCATGGGTGTTGGACGCGTCTCGCGCGCTCATCTGCTCGATCGTGGCGGTGAACAGGCCTGCGCCGAGAAAAATGTCGGTGCTTTCAGCGAAAAAGCAGAAAATCAGCCGCGCCATGAAATGGTTCATGTCATGGCGGCGCGCGGCTTTGCCCCATTCGGGATTGTCCTTCAGCAGCTCGACATAAAGCCGATTGAGGCGGCTGGTCGCCCGGATGTCGAACGAGCTTTCGCGGAGCTGCTTGACCGTGGTGATGCCCGCCAAAGGCAGGAAGAAGCCGAAATGGTCGGGAAAATCGCCAAAGGCGCAAGCGACCGTCTCGCCGGAGGTGATATCTTCGGCTTCGAAATCGACGCCATCCGTCGCCAGCACGAATTTGGCCTTGGCTGCGGCTGTCTTCGGGCTGTTACGCAGCCTGGTCAGGGTCGCGGAAACCTCGCCCGGCGCGCAAACGGCCAGATGGATATTGCTGCGCTGGAGAACGCCGCCGGGAATGTCGGACGCATTGGACGAACCCGCCCGCAGCCGCTTGAGCGTCGTCTCCTTGTTCCCGAAAGCCGCGAGAAAGGCATAGGGAAACTCGACCGCGTCGAACGGCGCCGCGGCGAGATTGGATACGGCTTCTTCAATTTCGACGGCATTCATGCGCCGTGATCCCTTTAGTCCATGCGACGGCCGCCGCGCGGCGCTGACTTAAGATTGTGGCGTGAACCAGCGCAAGCCGCTTTTTCAAGCTTCGTAGGCGATGATTCAGGGCCGTGGAGCGTGGCTTGCCCGAATGAAGCGCTGGTGAGCAATCGCCGCGCTCAACGAGCCCAATCCAAAGGCAGCTACGATCCCGAAAAAGGCAAGCACACCGAGAACGACCTGCGGTGTTGCTGCGTAAATCGTCGCCGCAATATGCTTGGCGTAGATCACGCCTGCGACGCCAATAAGAGCGACCAAAGCCCCTTGCCTTGCTCGACGGGTGCTCCAATCGTCACAATGCTCCAGAAACGTTTTATGCAACTGGGCGGATAGAGAAGCTGAAAGCCTTATCGCCGAGGACAATTCAGCGCCGACCTTCTTGCTAAATGCATCAATCCATTGATTATTCATTATTTCGTTCCTCCAACTGAAACCAATGTCGAAATCAGCAATTGATTTACGGCCCCCTCACGGATCGCTTCCAGATAAACGAAGCTGATCATTTCCCACTTCTTGGCCATTCCGATTTCAACGCCTGACTTTTGGATGGCCGTTTCAACGGTCTCCCCGACAGCCGCAAGCAATTTGGCATTTTGACTGGGTCGCACCGCCTCGCCATTCAATAGCCAGAGCGGATCGGCGTCGAATTCCTTAAACGCGGCCAACACCAAGGACGACGGGACCTCTCGTTCGCCACGCTCGTAATTTTTGTAGGCGCCCGGAGAAAAGCCCAAACGCTCCGCGAAATCGGCCTGCGACATTTTTCGCTCTTGGCGAAGGCGTAGCAAGCGCTCGCCAATTTCCGCGTCATTCATGATCGTTGCCGGTTCGGCAAAAATGTGTCATTTACATCAATACCGTTCTACGGTGTCCGATTCGACCATATTTTACATACGAAGGCTTCAGAATGGAACATCCTTCACGTGACGCTCCCATTAGGCTCGAAAACGCCGTGAAATTGGTCTTCCCTGACGGCTCGCTCAAAGTTCCAGCCCTGAGAGAGCAAATTAAAGCGGGCCGTTTGGTCGCCTGGGAAATTGCAGGGAAACAGTTCACTTCCCTGATCGAAATGGACAGGATGTTGGAAAAATGCCGCGTGAGCCCAAGCCGCCCCGCCTATGGTTCCGAAAACCACGAAAAGCCCAAAATGGCCGGAGCGCGGAAAAGGGCGTTTACGTCATCCTCGCCAACGGACGCCAATACAGCACGGGATGCGGCAAAGGCGACCGTGAAGGCGCTGAAAAGGCAATTGCGGAATTCTTCGCCGCCAAACACGTCATTCCCAAAAAGCGTCGTGAAATAGAGGAAATCCCAATCGCCGACGTGCTGAACTTATATCTTCAAGATCGAGTCCCTTCGCTCGCCACCGCGCACAAGGCGGCAGGTCGCATCGACCGCTTGTTGGATTGGTGGGGCGCCATGATGCTCGATGAGGTGACAGGATCAAATTGCCGCCGTTTCGCCGCCGAGCGATCCAATGGCGCCGCCCGACGCGAATTGCAGGACCTTCAAGCAGCGATCAACTACCATCACCGTGAAGGCCTGCATCGCGAATACGTCCTCGTCACCCTGCCACCCGCAGGTGAGGCCCGACAAAGGTGGCTCACGCGCGCCGAAGTCGCGAAACTGATCCGAATTTGCCTCCACACGCCCGAAATCCAAGAGGGCAGACCGACCGACAAAAGGCCATTGCGCCACCTTGCACGCTTTATCCTGTTCTCCGTGCATACCGGCTCGCGACCAAACGACGCCTTTAACGCGTCATTCGTCAGAGGCGATGACCGCGGCTTTATCGACTTTGATACAGGTCTATTTGTGCGCAGGCCGCCAAACAAAAAAACAACGAAAAAGCGTCAACCGACAACCCCGCTGCCGCCGGAGCTTCTTTTTCATTTGAAGCGATGGCGCAAAAATGGGTCGGAATTCGTGATCGAATTCGAGGGCAAAAAGATCAAGTCCGTAAAGACGGCATTCGCGAGACTCGTTCAGATCGCAAAATTGCCCGGCGAGATCGTCCCCTACACGCTGCGCCATACCTGCGCGACCTGGAAGAAACAAGCTGGCCATGAATCGTGGCAAGTCGGCGGCTTTATCGGCACTTCCGAGGCGATGATCGAGAGGCATTACGGCCATCATGACCCCGTCTTTCTCAAAGCCGTCGCCAGTACGCGGCCCCAACGCCCACCCAAAGAAAAGCCTAAATCAAGACAGAACGACGTTGAACACAGCGGCACAGAAACATGAGTGGTTTCAACATGCTAAGAGACGTTAGTCACGCTCATAACGGTCTGGTTGCAGGTTCGAGTCCTGCCCGGCCCACCAAGCCGGCCGGACGAAGCAGGCGGGAAGTCGATCACCTGATCAGCTTCGAAACCTCGCGAAAGCCTGGATGCGCCGCCGTTCCCAACCATTCGAACAGAACCATTTCCGTCGTGACGATCTCCACGCCATGACGCTCCATGCGGCGGATCGCAAGCTCCTTGCTATCCGGCCGCCGCGAGCCGATGGCGTCGGCGACGACAAAAGCCTTGACGCCTCGGTCGATCAGGCCGAGCGCCGTCTGCAACACGCAGACATGCGCCTCGCAGCCGGCGACGATCACCGAGCGCCCGTCGAGCAGATGCGAAGGAAAATCCGGCGCGGCCAGGGCGTCGAAGCACATTTTGGCAACCGCGGGTCCGGGCTTTTCGCCCAGTTCCGGCACGGTCGCGCCAAGTTTTTCCGCGTTCTGCTCGGTAAAAACCACCGGCGCCCCGAGCAGGCGCGCGCCCACGACCAGACGCCGGGCGTTTTCAACCGCCGCCCCGCCCTGGTCGATGGCCGGAACGAGCCTTGCCTGGAAATCCACCAGCAGAAGCAAGGATTTGCCGGCGTCGATCATCGTCATGTCACCTTTCCTGCCCCTGCGAAAATAAACTCACGTCGCCTTGAGCGAGGACATGTCGATCACGAAGCGATAGCGCACGTCGTTCTTCAGCAGCCGCTCATAGGCCTTGTTGACGTCCTCGATGCGGATCGTCTCGATATCGCTGACAATATTGTGCTTGCCGCAGAAATCGAGCATTTCCTGCGTCTCCGCCATGCCGCCGATCAGCGAGCCGGCGACCGCCTTGCGCCCGCCGATCAGGTTGGCCCCCATGACAGGATCGAGCGGCGTCAGCGCGCCGACCAGCGCCATCGTCCCGTCGAGTTTCAGCAGTCCCAGATAGGGGTTGATGTCATGGCTGACCGGGATGGTGTTGAGCAGGAAATGGAATTTTCCGCGCGCCCTGGCCATCGCCTCCTTGTCGCGTGACACCAGCACTTCGTGGGCGCCAAGGCGCAGGGCGTCCTTGCCCTTTTCCGGCGATGTCGTGATCATCGTGACATGCGCGCCCATCGCATGCGCGAATTTGACGCCCATGTGGCCGAGGCCGCCGAGGCCGATGATCCCGACTTCCTGGCCCGGCGCGACCTTCCAGTGGCGCAGCGGCGAATAAGTGGTGATGCCCGCGCAAAGCAGCGGCGCCACGCCTTCAAGGTCGAGATTTGCCGGCACTTTGACGACGAAACGCTGCTCGACGACAATGCTTTCGGAATAGCCGCCGAAGGTCAGGCTCTTCGAGCCGCGCTCGCGCGAATTATAGGTCAGGGTGCAGCCATCAGTGCAATATTGCTCAAGATCGGCTTCACAAGGCTCGCACGCGCGGCAGGAATCGACCATGCAGCCGACGCCGGCGAGATCGCCGGCCTTGAGCTTCGTCACATGCTCGCCGACTTTTGTGACGCGGCCGACGATTTCGTGGCCGGGGACCATGGGATAGGTCGAATTGTTCCAGTCGTTGCGCGCCTGGTGCAGGTCGGAATGGCAAACGCCGCAATAAAGGATGTCGATCTGCACATCGTGTGGACCGGGATCGCGCCGTTCGATGCCGAAAGGCGCGAGCGCCGCGTCCGCAGCCGGCGTGGCGTAGGCTTTCACTTTGGTCATGCTGCGATCCCGGAAATTGGAGGAGCTTGCTTCGCCAGATAGGCAGCCGCCGGTTCGCCGGCAAGATTTCGCGGCGCGCGAATTTGGAATGGCGGCCTTGCGCGAATGCACGTTGCGCCCAAGCTACCGGAAAAAACGTCAAAACCCCGGCAACAAGGCTCGCGGCGGCGCGGAAGAATTCTGGCGCGGGCGAACGGGACGTGGAGGCCAGGCGAGGCCGGTGAAGGGAATGTTGTCCAGCGACAGGAGCGGGCTGTAATAGGGATCGGCGAGCAGGACATCGCCCCAGGCCTCGCGGAGGTTGCGGATTTCCCGTTGCAGCCTTTCGTGCTGATCGGCGCGCAGATCGAGGCCGCGGCTGGCGGACTGGCGGTGCAACAGTTTCGCGTACGGCGTCTGCACCACCCGCAATCCGCGCGCCCGCAGCTTCAGGCAATAATCCACATCATTGTAATTGACCGGAAAATGCATTCCATCGAAGCCGCCCACAGCAAGGAACAGGCTGCGGTCGGTCAAAAGGCAGGCCGCCGTCACGGCGCTGACCTCATGCGCCACGCGCAAAAGATCGCCATAGCCGGGATCGCCGTCGATCCGGTCGTTGAAGACGTGGCTGGCGTCGAAATTGGGGCCGAGGGCTATCCCGCCGTGCTGCACCACGCCGCTCGGCCAGACCAGCGTCGCGCCGACCGCGCCGACATCCGGCTCGGCCATTCGCCCGAGCATTTCGTCGAGCCAACCGGGACCGAGCGCCTCGACGTCATTGTTGAGCAGCAGCAGAAACTGGCCGGTGGCGATCGAGGCGCCCTAGCTAACGTAGTTGAACGTGTCGACAGAACCACTGTCCCGTTTAGGATTTGGAAAATCATAGTCAACAAAAAATACCTTGTTTCCAATTTTCGAGAGGCGTCCCGCAACGATTCCTGGCAGGTCTAGATATTCTGGCGACGTCATCCATGCTTTGAATGCCCCACGCGGACGGCCATCGGCAAAGACCACGCATTTTTTCAAGATATCCCGAGGCCGTCCAGAAGCATGAAAAAACAAACGGCGGATCGGCTGCTGCGGTTGACCATTCCGACGAAAAACAAGGCGCGTCAATAACGATCGCGCCCTGGCTGTCTGCGGAGCCTCGAGTTCCGGCGCGTCGCACGCGTCTTCGGGAAGTGCAACCAATGCTTGGTAGCGCCTGGGGTCGCGTTTTTGCGCTGATCGCCGAAGTCGAGCGGAAGCGCGCGACGAAAATGGCGCCAATAGAATAGCCAGCAACACCAGCAGGCAAAACTGCGCCAACTGCTTGACGGGCCTCCATGGACGACTATGGGCTTTGTCCAGGCTTCGCGCCAAATGGAGTCGTTCTTCGCTGAGTTGCGCAATTTTTTGATGCAATTCGGTTCGTTCCGCGTCCCGAGTCTCGCCTCCTGCGCGCAAGACCTCAAGTCGACGCGAGGTTTCGGCATGGGCGCCCATTTCCGTCTTCAGAGCCAACTGGGCGTTCGCCAGCGCCCTCGACGCCGTTTCGTCGGCAAGAATCGGTTTTCCCTTGTTCGCGAGATCCACTAACTTTTCGAAGGCTGCGGTTTCGAGCGGTCGATCGGCGCCGATTTGCTGCGAATCATGCAGCGCCGCCTTGAGTAAATGTTGCGTCCCCACAACAAAAGGCGCCGCGGCAAGAATTGGGAAGAGCAACGGTTTGCTCAACCTGGCCCCAATCAAAGCGTCATATGTCCGCCGCCCCTCGGCGACGTTATCGACAAAAAAGGTTCCTATATTGATTGAGGCGCTGAAATCCCGCCACTTGAAAGGCAAATCGACGTAACCGGAGTCGAAATAGCAAAATGGCACGCCGTAAGCGCAGGCGACGATGGCAGAATGGAGAGATCCCGCGAGCACGAATTCAGCCGAAGCGATCTCATCCAATATTGTCGCCAGCGCAGCGAATGACTTGTCGATTGAAGGACGAACCACCACGTCGGCTCCCGTCAATTTCCGCAAATCATCGTCCGTTGCTCGTTCATGGATATGTGGCGCGCATATCGTCTTGCCCGCTGTCCGTTCAGCGCGCCGCGGTTGGTACAAAAGCGGCAAGAGCAACCCAGGGTCGCCGATCACCGTCGATTTGGGCAGTTGAAGAACGTCTCGGGTCAAGGGGCCACGGACGCCGCAAAAAATGCTGCGCGCCAAAGTCTCAACTTTGGGAGCGTTTTGGTCGCGCAGACCACAACACCAGAAAACGATCTGGCCACGCTCCCATTTGCCCAATTTCGACAGATCGTCGCGCACCATCCAATCGGCGATTACGCTTCCGATGAGGTGATACCCGTCCGCCGGCAAGCGCATTTCGCCGCCGAGATTTGACCATAGAAACTCGGTCAGGTAGTCGCCGAAATTTTGACGCTCTTGGTCCTGAAGCCACCAAATGAGGTGCGGACGCTCCAAACCGGACGCTGGCGTCGAAAGCGTCTCTGAACTTGTTCCCATCCGCCCCATTTTCCGGCAAAAAAATAACTCTCGGCTTTCCGTAACACAAACAACGTTTTCCCGTCCAACCTAATTGCATTCCAGCCTGCTTGGCCAAAGATGCTTGTTGCGAAAAATTTGGATGCCCAGTACAGATTCCGTAAGAAAGCACTCGCCATAGCGCGCGACGACGTCGTCAGACATGATTACTGGATACATATCAATATTATTCCGATGACTTATATTACATTATAGATATAAATTTGGATCAATCCAAGCATCTATGCAATCAATTCGCACTATAAAAGCCTATGTATATTAATACTAAAAACCTTTGATAGGTACGAACTGTTGCGCTTTTTTAACGTAATGAAACATGCTTACCCTCAAAGAAAATCGATTTTCACGATTTCATAGCTCTTGCCGCCGCCGGGCGTGTTCACTTCCACGGCGTCGCCGACCTTCTTGCCGATCAGGGCGCGCGAGATCGGCGAGGAAATCGAAACCTTGCCGGCTTTCACGTCAGCTTCGCTGTCGCCGACTATCTGGTAGCGCTTTTCGGTCTCTGTATCTTCGTCGATCAGGGTGACGGTGGCGCCGAACTTGATCGTGTTGCCCGAGAGTTTGGAGACGTCGATGATGTCGGCGCGGGAGATCTTGTCCTCCAGCTCGGCGATGCGCCCCTCGTTGAGCGATTGCGATTCCTTGGCCGCGTGATATTCGGCGTTTTCGGACAGATCGCCATGCGACCGCGCCTCGGCGATGGCCTGGATGATCCGCGGACGCTCCTCCTGCTGGCGGCGCTTCAGCTCCGCTTCGAGGGCCGCATATCCACCGACGGTCATGGGCAGCATTTCCATCCTGCAACTCTTTCAATTTTTCCCGGCCAGGGCGTTTGCGAAGACGCCGCCGGGGACAAAATGCGTAACGCGCCCGATGGGGCGCGTCGGCGGCTGTTGGCGAGCCGGACGTTCATGATGGTACAGAGGGGCGCTAAGGTCAATTCCCGCGCGCCCCCTCTTTTTTTCGTGCGCCGCCTCTCGCGGGCCGGCGCCCGCGGGCGCCGGACTTCAGTCGAAATAATCCTGCAAGGCGCGCACTTCCAGCTCGCCCGCCATGAAGGCCTTGACGCCATCCGCCGCCGCCAGCGCCCCGGCCAGGGTCGTGTAATAAGGCGCCCTGTGCAGCAAGGCCGCGCGACGCAGCGAACGCGAATTGGCGAGCGCCTGCGCGCCTTCCGTGGTGTTGAACACCAGCTGCACGCCGCCGTTCTTGATGGCGTCCACGACGTGCGGGCGTCCCTCCGAGACCTTGTTGATCTTCTGCGCGGGTATCCCGTGCTCGTTGAGGAAGCGCGCCGTGCCGCCGGTGGCGAGCACCTTGAAGCCGAGTTGCGCCAGCAGGCGCACGGCGTCGAGCACGCGCAGCTTGTCCACCTCGCGCACCGACACGAACAGCGCGCCGGAGGTCGGAACCTTGGTTCCGGCGCCGAGCTGGCTCTTGGCGAAAGCCACATCGAAGGAACGATCGAGGCCGATCACCTCGCCGGTCGAGCGCATTTCCGGCCCGAGAACCGTATCGACGCCCGGGAAGCGGGCGAAGGGGAAGACTGCTTCCTTCACCCCGACATGCCCGCCGGTCCACGGCTTCAGGCCAAAGCTGGCGAGGTTTTCGCCGGCCATGATGCGGGAGGCGATCTTGGCCAGCGGCTGGCCGATCACCTTGGCGACGAAGGGCACGGTGCGCGAGGCGCGCGGATTGACCTCAAGCACGTAGATTTCCTCGCCCTTGAGCGCGAACTGCACGTTCATCAGGCCGCCGACATTCAGCGCCAGCGCCATTTTGCGCGTCTGCTGCTCGAGCCGGGCGATCATGTCCGGCGAGAGCGAGCGCGGCGGCAGCGAACAGGCCGAATCGCCGGAGTGTATGCCGGCCTCCTCGATATGCTCCATCACGCCGGCCACAAACACATCCCGGCCGTCGCACAGGCAATCGACGTCCACCTCGACCGCATCGGCGAGATAGCGGTCGAACAAAAGCGGATTCTTGCCGAGCACCGTATTGATCTGGCCGGTCTTGTCGTTGGGATAGCGCGCCTTGACGTCGGACGGCACGAGGCCCGGCAGCGTGTCGAGCAGATAATCGTCGAGCGCGCCAGCGTCGCGGATGATGGCCATGGCGCGGCCGCCAAGCACGTAGGAGGGGCGCACGACCAGCGGCAGGCCCAGTTCCTGGGCGACGATGCGCGCCTGCTCGACCGAATAGGCGATGCCGTTCTTCGGCTGCTTCAAGCCGAGCTTGTCGAGCAGGCGCTTGAACTGGTCGCGGTCCTCGGCGAGGTCGATCGAATCGACCGACGTGCCGAGAATGGGAATCCCCGCGTCCTGCAAGGTCTTCGCCAGTTTCAGCGGCGTCTGGCCGCCAAACTGCACGATCACGCCCTTGAGCGTCCCCGCCTCCTGTTCCTTGGCGAGGATTTCCAGCACGTCCTCGCGGGTCAGCGGCTCGAAATAGAGGCGGTCCGAAGTGTCGTAATCGGTCGAGACCGTCTCCGGATTGCAATTGATCATGATGGTTTCATAGCCGGCGTCGCTCAGGGCGAAACAGGCGTGGCAACAGCAATAGTCGAATTCGATGCCCTGGCCGATGCGATTCGGCCCGCCGCCGAGAATGACGATTTTTTCACGCGACGTGGGCCGCGCCTCGCAGGCCGGGACGCCGGCGAAGGGTGTTTCATAGGCCGAATACATGTAGGCGGTGGGCGAGGCGAACTCGGCCGCGCAGGTGTCGATGCGCTTGAAGACCGGACGCACATCCAAGGCGCGCCGAAGGTCGGCCAGGTCCGCCTCGGACTTGCCGGTCAGCGAGGCCAGGCGCAGATCCGAAAAACCCGCGGCCTTGAGGACGCGGAGATTGGCGGCGTCGGCCGGCAAGCCGAAATCCTTCACCTTGCGCTCGAGCGCGACAATTTCGCGGATGCGGGCGAGGAACCACGGGTCGATCTTGCAGGCGTCGAAGATCTCCTCGTCGCCCATGCCCATGCGCATGGCCTGGCCGACCACCAGCAACCGGTCCGGAGTCGGCGTCCCGAGGGCTGCGCGGAGCACGTTCATGTCGTCGCCCTTGCCCAGGCCGTCGATCTCGATCTCGTCGAGGCCGGACAGCCCGGTTTCAAGCGAACGCAGGGCTTTCTGCAAGGATTCGGCAAAGGTGCGGCCGATCGCCATGGCCTCGCCGACCGATTTCATCGCCGTGGTCAGGATCGGCTCGGCGCCAGGGAATTTCTCGAAGGTGAAGCGCGGAATCTTGGTCACCACGTAATCGATGGTCGGCTCGAACGAGGCCGGCGTCGCGCCGCCGGTGATGTCGTTGGCGATCTCGTCCAGCGTGTAGCCGACCGCGAGCTTGGCTGCGACCTTGGCGATGGGGAAGCCGGTCGCCTTCGAGGCGAGGGCGGAGGAGCGCGAGACGCGCGGATTCATCTCGATGACGATCATCCGGCCGTTGGCAGGATTGATGGCGAATTGCACGTTGGAGCCGCCGGTTTCAACACCGATCTCGCGTAAAACCGCCAGCGAGGCGTCACGCATGATCTGGTATTCCTTGTCGGTCAGCGTCAACGCCGGCGCCACGGTGATCGAATCGCCGGTGTGCACGCCCATCGGATCGATGTTCTCGATCGAGCAGACGATGATGCAATTGTCCGCGCGATCGCGGACGACCTCCATCTCATATTCCTTCCAGCCGAGGACGCTTTCCTCGATCAGCACCTCGTTGGTCGGCGAGGCGTCGATGCCGCGCTCGACGATGTCGATGAATTCCGACTTGTTGTAGGCGATGCCGCCGCCGGTGCCGCCAAGCGTGAACGACGGCCTGATGATCGCGGGCAGGCCGATGTCGTCAAGCGCGTCCAGCGCCTGCCCCAGGGTCTTGATGTGATGCGAACGCGGCGTGTCCAAGCCGATCCTGGTCATCGCCTCACGGAAAAGCTCGCGGTCCTCGGCTTTGTCGATAGCTTCCGCCGTCGCGCCGATCATCTCGATGCCGAACTTGTCGAGCACGCCCATTTTCTTCAGCGACAGGGCGCAGTTCAAGGCGGTCTGGCCGCCCATGGTCGGCAGCAGGGCGAAGCCGCCGGGAACGGCGTAGCGCTCCTTTTCGATGATTTTGGCCACGATTTCCGGGGTAATCGGCTCGACATAGGTGCGATCGGCGAGATCGGGATCGGTCATGATCGTCGCCGGATTGGAATTGACCAGGACGATACGATAGCCTTCCGCGCGTAACGTTTTGCACGCTTGAGTGCCGGAATAATCGAATTCGCACGCCTGGCCGATGACGATCGGGCCGGCGCCAATGATCATGATCGTCTGGATATCTGTCCGCTTCGGCATGTTTCCGCTCTTCTTCGCTCTTTGCCGCCTCGTGAGAAAACCGCCGCGGACAAGCCACGGCCCAGCCTTCAACGCGCACAAAAAAAGGCCGCACTTTCGGCTGAAAAGCCGGAGCGCGCCCTCCACTGACCGTCCCGTGACGGGCGAGAACCTCTGGTTTGGGCAGGCGACCCGCCCAAAACGTGCCGCCCGTGTTAAACGAGTTTTCCCGCCCTGTGAACCCCTTTCGATGGAGGCGCGCCGGCAGCGGCGCGACCCGGTTTTAACAAGCGGCAAAGGTTGAGATATTATAAACCGTGTTCATGCAAGGATCGGCATTCCCCAGGGGTATAGCCGGTCGCTTGCGCCGTCCCTGCCGCGCCTCCCGAACTCGCGGAAGGAAAGTAAAACGTCTGCGGAGACCGTCCTTGGCCATTCGATTGCAAAGTCTCGTCGTCATCGCGGCGCTCGCCGCCGCCTCGCCGGCCCTGGCCGGCCCGGCGGCGCGCAGCCCGGACCAGCTGTCGTCCTGCGTTCCCTGCCACGGACTGGACGGCATTGGCCATGATGACGAAATCCCCAATCTGGCGGGCCAGAACCAGGCCTACCTGTTCAATCAGCTGCGCGCATTCCACGAGGGCCGCCGCAAGCACAAGGAAATGGACTACATGAGCCGCAAGATGACGGACGAGGAGATGCGGGCGCTCGCCGCCTATTTCGCGGCCCTGCCGCCGCGCTGAAACCGGGAGTCGACCATCGCATGTCGCTGCATCGCCAGTTTTCAACCTTTTTCGTGGTCGGCCTGATCTGCACCGCCTTCCATTACCTCGTGATGAGCAGCTTGCTGGAGCTGGCGCATTGGCCGGTCATCCCAGCCACCCTCTCCGGCTTTTGCGTCGGCGGCGTCACTTCCTACATTCTCAACCGGCGCCATACCTTCGCCAGCGACCGTCCGCATGCGGAGGCCGGCTGGCGCTTCGTCACGGTGACGACCGTCGGCTTCTTCCTGACCTGGCTGATGATGAGCACGCTGATGAACTGGGCTGCCATGAGCGGGCTGATCGCGCTGCTGGGCGAAAAACTCTTTCCTTATGTCGCGCAGGCCGTGACCACCGGCACGGTCATGTTCTGGAATTTCGGCGCCAACCGCATGTGGACCTTCCGCGCTCAACCGGCCGAGGCCGGCGGAGAGGTGGCGTGAGCGGAGCGGAAAGTCCGCGGCCGGGGCTGCCGCCGCGCCGCGCCGCCCTGATCGCCGTGGCGCTGGTGTTCGTCGATTCCGCTCTCGGCCAGCTCGCGACCTTGCCAAAGCTCGCAAGCTGGTACGCCGGCCTCGCCAAACCCGGGTTCACCCCGCCCAACGCCGTCTTCGGCCCGATCTGGACGCTGCTCTACGCCTTGATGGCTCTGGCGTTCTGGCGCATTCTCATCCTGCCCGAGCAAAACGGCCGCAAATGGGCGATTGGCCTGTTCCTCGCCCAGCTCGCGCTGAATGTGTTGTGGTCCTACGCGTTTTTCGCGGCTGAAAGCCCTTTGCTCGGGCTCGTCGACATCGTCCCGCAAATCGTCCTGGTCGCGGCTGCGCTCGCGCTGTTCTGGCGGCTCGACCGGCTGGCCGGGCTGTGCCTCGCGCCCCTGCTCCTGTGGGTTTTCTGCGCCGGCCTGCTCAATTTCGCGATCTGGCGGCTCAACGGCTGAGCGGCGGCCCGGCAAAGCCGGATCATTCAACCGCCTTCATCAACATTCCCGCGACATCCTCGTCCGTCGCGCCCCAGGACTGGCGCGCCATTTCCTTGCCACCGCGATAAATGATAAAGGTGGAGCGTGGGCTGCGCAGCGCTTTCGCGACATCCTTCTGCGCTTCGTAATCGACGCGGAAGAAGACAATGTTCCGATAGGCGGGCTCGTTCTTCATAGCGTCGATTGCCGTGGCCTGCGAATGGCAGATCGGGCACCAGGAGGCGTAGATTTCCAGGATCACCGTCTTGCCCGCGGCGATGGCCTTGTCCGCCGCCTCTTTGTCATAAGGCCTTACTTCAAAAGCACGCGCGCCACCGCCGACGAAAGTGGCGGCGACGAGCGTGAGCACAAAAATACGTCGATCTTGCATGGCGTGTCTCCCGCGAAAACCCGTGTCCTTCGAGTTACGCGGGGCAAAGTCGGAATGTTACGGCAGGGATGCAATCAGTCCGCCGCTTCTTCCGCCGCCTTCAGCGCCGCAACCGAGTTGGAGGGGCCGGCCAGAGCCGCGTTGAGTTTTTCGCGGTCGAGTTCGCCCTCCCACCAGGAGACGACGACGGTCGCCACGCCATTGCCAATGATATTGGTCAGGGCGCGGTTTTCGCTCATGAACTTGTCGATGGAAAAGACAATGGCCATGCCCGGCACGAGGCGCGGATCGACCGCCGCGAGCGTCGCGGCCAGGGTAATGAAGCCGGCGCCGGTCACCCCCGAGGCGCCTTTCGACGTCAGCATGGCCACGCCGAGGATGACCAGCTGCTGCGGCAAGTCGAGCGGGATGTTCAAGGCCTGGGCGATGAACAGCGTCGCCAGGGTCATGTAGATGTTGGTGCCGTCGAGATTGAAGGAATAGCCGGTCGGCACCACCAGGCCGACGACCGAGCGCGAACAGCCGAGGTTTTCGAGCTTGGCCATGAGTTGCGGCAGCGCGCTTTCCGATGACGACGTGCCGAGCACGATCAGCAACTCGTCCTTGATATAGGCCAGAAACCGGAAGATGCTGAACCCGGCCGCGCGGGCGATCAGGCCGAGCACCAAAAATATGAACAGGCCCGAGGCAAGGTAGAAGGTGGCGACCAGCCCGGCGAGGCTGCCGAGCGCCGTCGCGCCGAACTTGCCGACGGTGAAGGCCATAGCTCCGAAGGCGCCGAAGGGCGCGGCCAGCATGACGATGCCGATCACGCCGAAGATGGCGTGCGCCATGTCGTCGATCAGCCGGCGCAGCGGCGCGCCGCGCTCGCCCATCGCCAGCAGGGCGAAGCCCATCAGGATGGAGAACAGCAGCACTTGCAGGATGTCGCCGCGCGCGAAGGCGCCGACCACCGAATCCGGGATCACGCCGAGGACAAAATCGACCGCGCTCTGGTGCGGCGCATTGGCGAATTTGGCGACCGCGGCGGCGTCGGCCTTGCCGCCGAAGCCGGCGCCCGGCCGCAGCACATTGCCGAGGACGAGGCCGATGAGGAGCGCGAAAGTCGAGACCACCTCGAAATAGACCAGCGCCTTGACGCCGACGCGCCCGACCTTGCGCGCGTCCTGGATATGGGCGATGCCCGACACCACGGTGCAGAAGATGATCGGCGCGATCACCATCTTGATCAGCTTGATGAACCCGTCGCCGAGCGCCTTGACGCCATGGGTCGTCGCAAAGCCGGGGAAAGCCAGCCCAACGACGACGCCGAGCACGATGGCGAACAGGACCTGGACATACAGCAGCCGGTAGAACGGCTTTTTCGGCGCCATGGTCTTGTCTGGCGTGGCCATCTCTTTTGGCGCGACCGTTGCGGCCCCGTCGGCTTCCATGCGCGCGCTCCAGTTTGTTGTTCGCTTGGCTGGCGCCAGTTGAGCGCGCCCGAGGGCGCAGCGCAACAGCATTTGTGATTTTCGCGCCAGGGATTTATGCGGGAGCAAGATCTGGAGATTTGCGATGTTGTCGCTGCTTGCCCAAAAACGTTTCGCGCCGCTGTTCTGGACGCAGTTCCTCTCGGCCTTCAACGATAATTTTCTAAAGAATTCCCTGATTTTCCTCATCATGTACAAAATGCCCGGCGACGGCGCGCAATCCCTGGTGACGCTCGCCGGCGGCGTGTTCATCCTGCCCTTCTTCCTCATCTCCGGCCTCGGCGGCGAGTTGGCCGACCGATTCGACAAGGGGCACGTCGCGCAAAGGCTGAAACTGTCGGAATTCGGCGCGGCGGCTTTGGCCGTCGCCGGCTTCTGGCTGCAATCCGTGCCGCTGCTCTTCGCCGCCCTCTTGATGTTCGGAATCATTTCGGCGCTGTTCGGCCCGATCAAATACGGCATCCTGCCAGACTGCCTGCGCCGCGACGAATTGCCGGCCGGAAACGCGCTGATCGAAGGCGCGACCTTCGTCGCCATCCTGCTCGGGACGCTGGCCGGCGGCTACGCCTCGCGCCAGGGCGGCAATCCCGCGCATTTCGCCTTGGCCATGATTTTCGTCGCGGCGGCCTGCTACGGCGCGAGCCGCTTCATTCCGCCGACCGGCGAAGCCGCGCCCGACCTGGTGGTGGAAGCCAACATTTTCCGTTCGACACGAAAATTGCTGGCCGATCTCTGGGCCGACGAAAAACTCTGGCGCACGGGCGTCATGGTGAGCGTGTTCTGGATGGTCGGCGCCATCGCGCTTTCGCTGCTGCCGCCTCTGGTGAAGATGCAGCTCGGCGGCGAGGAGATGGCGGTCAGCCTCTATCTCGCGGTTTTCGCCGTCGCCGTGGCGCTCGGCTCGGCGCTCGGCTCCTTCCTGTGCAGCGGCCGGATCGTCCTGCTGCCGGCGCCCATCGCCACCCTCGTCATGGGGCTGTTCGCCGCCGATCTCGCCTGGAGCTTGCATGGCCTTCCGCCCGCGACGGCGACGAAAACCTTGGCGGCTAAAACTTTGGCGCAATTCTTCGCCGCGCCCATCGCCTGGCGCGCCGGCGTCGATCTCGCCGGGCTGGCGCTCGCCGGCGGCGTGCTGGCGGTGCCGAGCTTTTCGGCGGCCCAGGCCTGGGCGCCGATCGACAAGCGCGCCCGCGTCGTCGGCGCGATCAATGTGCTGAACGCCGCCTTCATGGTCGGCGGCGCCCTCGCCATCGGCGGCCTGCAGGCGATGGGCCTCGACCTCTCAGGCGCCTTCGCCGTGACGTCCCTCATCTGCGTCGCCGGCGCGGTGTGGATGTTTCGGTTCCTGCCCACCAATCCGCTCAAGGATTTCCTGTCGATCGTGTTCCGCGCCTTCTATCGCCTTGACGTGCGCGGGCGCGACAATCTCGCCAAAGCCGCTCCGAACGCTATTTTCGCGCTGAACCATGTCAGCTTCCTCGACGCGGCCCTGGCCCTGTCGCTGATCGACGGCGCGCCCGTCTTCGCCATCGATTCCGGCATCGCCCAACGCTGGTGGGTCAAGCCGTTCCTGCGCCTCGCCCGCGCCTTCCCACTCGACCCGACCCGGCCGATGGCGACGCGCGCGCTGATCAACCTGGTGAAAGGCGGCGAGCGGCTGATCATTTTCCCGGAAGGCCGCCTCACCGTCACCGGCAGCCTGATGAAGGTCTATGACGGCGCCGGACTGATCGCCGAAAAATCCGGCGCGCAGATCGTGCCCATCCGCATCGACGGGTTGGAGGCCACCATGTATTCGCGGCTGACGCGCCAGCAGGCGCCGCGCCGCTGGTTTTCCAAGGTGGTGGTGACCATCCTGGAGCCGACCGAACTCGAGATCGACCAGGCGTTGCGCGGAAAGGCGCGGCGCATGGCGGCGGGCGCGGCGCTCTACCAGATCATGTCCGACCTGATTTTCCGCACCACCGACGCCAACCGCACGATTTTTTCCGCCATCGCCCAGGCCGCGAAAAAACACGGATTTTCGCGCGTCGCGTTGGAAGACCCGGTTTCGGGCTCGCTCACCTATCGCAAATTGCTGATCGGCGCGCGGCTGCTCGGCGAAAAACTGCAAGATCTCGCGCCGGAAGGCCAATCGGTCGGCCTGATGCTGCCCAACGCCAATGCCGCGGCCGCCGTCCTGCTCGGGCTCATTTCGGCCAACCGGCCGCCGGCGATGATCAATTTCTCGGCCGGCGCGGCGAATATAATCTCCGCCTGCGCGGCGGCGAAAGTGGAGGTCATCGTCACCTCGCGCGCCTTCATCGACAAGGCCAAGTTGCAGGCGCTGGTCGAGCGCGTCGGCGAAAGCGTCGCCTTCCTCTATCTCGAGGACCTGCGCGAAAAAATCTCTGGTCTCGACAAGCTGCGCGCCTTTTTTAACAGCGGCTCGCCGATCTCTGCGGCGGCGCCGGACGATTGCGCGGCCATCCTGTTCACCTCGGGCTCGGAAGGCGCGCCCAAGGGCGTCGCCCTCTCGCACCGCAACATCCTGTGCAATGTGGCGCAGGCCGCTTCGCGCATCGACTTCGGCCGGCAGGACAAGGTGTTCAACATCCTGCCGATCTTCCATTCTTTCGGTCTTACAGGCGGTCTGCTGCTGCCGCTCGTCTCCGGCGTGCCGATCTATCTCTACCCCTCGCCGCTGCATTATCGCATCGTGCCGGAGCTGATCTACGGCTCGAACGCCACCATACTCTTCGGCACCGACACGTTGCTCGCCGGCTATGCGCGCTCGGCCCATCCTTACGACCTGCGCTCGCTGCGCTACATCATCGCCGGCGCCGAGGCGGTGAAGGAGGCGACCCGCAGGCTCTACGCGGAAAAATTCGGCCTCCGCCTCCTTGAGGGCTATGGCGTCACCGAAACCGCGCCGGTGCTCGCCTTGAACACGCCGATGTTCAACCGTTTCGGCACGGTCGGGCGGATCGTGCCGGGGGTGGAGACGCGGCTCGAAAAAGTCCCCGGCATCGACGACGGCGCCCGGCTGCATGTGCGCGGCCCGAACGTCATGCTCGGCTATCTGCGCGCGGAAAACCCCGGCGTGCTGGAGCCGCCGGCCGACGGCTGGCACGACACCGGCGACATTGTCACGCTGGACGCGCAAGGTTTTGTCGCGATCAAGGGCCGCGCCAAGCGCTTCGCCAAGATTGGCGGCGAAATGATCTCGCTGGCGGCGGTGGAAAACCTCGCCTCCCTGTGCTGGCCCGACGCGCGCCTCGCCGTAGTGGCGCAGCCCGACCCGCGCAAGGGCGAGCGCATCGTCCTTTGCACCGAACGGGGTTCCGCTAACCGCGCCGAGCTGATCGCCAAGGCCAAGGCGCAAGGCGCGTCGGAACTTATGATCCCCGCGACGGTGCTGATCGTCGATCACCTGCCCCTGCTCGGCTCCGGCAAGGTCGATTATCCCGCCGTGACGAGGATGGCGGCCGAACGGCTGGCGGGCTAGAGCATTTCGCCGCCGTCCTGACCCGACCCCGTCATTGCTGGCGGAGCGAAGCAATCGAGCTTTGCGGCGAACCGCGAGCCGTATGTCCTGGCGCCGCGGCTCCGGCCAAAACCGCCCGGCTGGACCGCCGGACCGCTTGCCTCCACGCGCAATCGCAGCGATGTTGCGCTCGACCGAATGGCCAGCGTCGATTTCGCAGCAAAGCCGAGTACCCCCATGTGCAGTGAGACAGCCCACAAGGCGGAGCCAGTTCCCATGCCGCCCGCCCCCGAAACCGCCGAAGACGGCGTCCTTCGTCCGCCGCCGCGCTCCGCCGCCCCGCAGCAGGCGGCCGCCCGGCTGGCCTTCTCCGCGGCGATGGTCCTGTTGGCTCTGTGGGTCTTCGCCGGATATCTGCCCACGCTCGGTTGGACGGGCGTCATCGCCATCGCTGTCTGGCCGTTCTACATGCGGCTGCGGACGAGGCTCGGCGAGGGGAGGCTCCGTCGCGCGCTGCCGGCTCTGTTCACGGTTCTCATTGGCCTCGTCGTGCTCGCGCCTGTGGTCGGCGCCGGGTGGTTTGCGAGCCGCGAAGCACAAGTCGCGCTGCATTGGATGGACGAGGCGCGCAAAACCGGCATCGCCCCACCGAACGGCCTGGACAAGCTCCCCTATGTAGGATCGCCGCTTGAGGCATGGTGGCGACAGAATCTCGCCGATCCGCAAAGCGCGGCCAGCCTGATCAAGAGCGCCGACAAGGCGAGCTTGCTCGCGCTCAGCGAGCATGTCGGCATGGCCGCTGGGCAACAACTCGTCGTGTTCTTGCTCACCATTCTTACGCTTTTCTTCGTGTTTCGCGACGGCGACGCATTGGCGGCGTCGTTGCGGCGCTTGAGCGAACGCGCCTTCGGCCCGCGCGGCAGGACGATCGGCGAGCGCATCGTCAATTCCGTGCGCGGGACGGTGGACGGCCTGGTGCTGGTTGGCCTGGGCGAGGGCCTCGTGCTGACGGTTGCTTATTCTCTGGCCGGCGTGCCGCAGGTTCTGCTGATGGGCCTGGCCACCGCCATCGGCTGCATTGTTCCGTTCGGGGCGTTCGCCATGTTCTCCATTGCGTCGGCGCTGCTGCTTTACAAAGGGTCGGTGTTCGCGGCGGCCTCAATCTTCGCGTGGGGCCTGGCGGTGCTAACGGCAACCGACCATATCATCCGCCCGTGGGTGATCGGCAATGCGACGCGTATGCCGTTCCTGTTCGTGTTCGTCGGCATCATCGGCGGCGTCGAGGCGTTCGGAATGCTCGGCCTGTTCCTCGGGCCCGCCATCATGGCGATCCTGCTCGACCTGTGGCGAGAAGCGACGGCCTAGGTGCTGTGGACAACTACCGCAGCCATAGCACGATGGCTGCGAGCGTGACGACGGCGTGATAGTTCTGGGCGGTCTTTTCGTAGCGCGTGGCGACGCGCCGGAACTGCTTGAGCTTGCTGAAACAGCATTCGACCAGATGGCGCTGCGCGTAAAGGTGCTTGTCGAGCCGATATTTGAGCGCCCGTGACGGGTTGTTGGGAATGACGGCGACCGCTCCCTTCGCAGCGATGGCGCCCCGCAACCTGTCTGAGTCGTAAGCGGTGTCGGCCATGACGACTTCGGCGGGCAGTCCCTCGATCAAGGCCGGGGCTTGCGGCGAATCGCCTTTCTGGCCTGCTGTCAGCACGAACCGCACAGGGCATCCCAAACCCCGGACGGCCATGTGTATCTTGGTGCTCAGTCCGCCGCGCGAGCGACCGATGGCCTGATCTTCAGGCCCCCTTTTTTGGCCCCGGCAGCATGCTGGTGGGCGCGAACGATCGTTAAATCGACGATCAAATATTCGAAGTCCGGATCATCGGACATTGCCTCGAAGATACGGCGCCAGACGCCCTTGATACTCCAGCGGCTGAAGCGCCGGAACACGCTGTTCCAGTCGCCGAAGGCTTCCGGCAGATCGCGCCAGGGCGCGCCCGTGCGCACGATCCACAAGACGCCCTCAACGAACATCCGGTTGTCGCGGCCCGTCGAACCCTTCTGGTCCGGGCGCCCGATGATCAGCGGCGCCACCCGCTCCCAATTTGCATCGCTCAGTTCCAATCGGTCCATCACACCCAAGGCCGCCTCCTGAAAAGAAGCCTTAAATCTGATTTGCGGCTTTATGGGAATCCCTTAAAGTCCACAACACCTAACGCATATTCCCGAAAAGCAGTTCCGGTTTTCGGATGAGAAAATGCGCAAAAACAGAGAGCTAGAGGGCGTTAGGTGAACGGAAGTTCACCGATCGCGCTCTAGGACGGGAGTTGCGCGGGCGCGGATGCGATCGATCCGAGCCCGCCATCAGCGCCTCACCGCCCCCAGACCAGCGCCAGTTCGGCGTCGCCTGGAAAACCGTCGGGAAAACTGACGATCCGCGCCGACAGGGCGAAGCCGAGCGGACGCAATTCCTTGTCCCAGCGGCGAAAAAAATCCGCCGCCTTGCCTTGCAGGCTCGCCGGCCAGTCAGGATCGGGCAGGTTGATCGCCCGGCCGCCGTCGGTGCAAAGCGCCGCCGGGAAGACCAGGGCGGGAACGCCGGATTCGCCGCGCCGCGCCGCCTCGCGCGCCTGCGACAGGAGTTGCGTCATTTCCGGGTCGGTGAAGCGGCTTTTCAGCAGCAGCTTGACCTGCTCCGCGCGCTTTTCCTTGCCCTGGCGCTGCGCCTCGTCATGCACGCGAAGCTTGCCGCGTTCGTATTCGGCGACGAGGCCTTTCAGCTCCGCCGCCGTGACCGACACGGCCGCCGACGGGGGGGGCGCAGCCGCGTCAGCCCCAGGCTTGCCAATTTTGCCGCTCTTGCCGCTTCTGGCTTGCTCGACAGCCGCCTCGAAAAAATCAGGCGTCACCGGACGCGCCGGCGGCGGCGCCTCGGGCGCGAAGAAACGCAATAGGTCGGCGCGGGTGACCACGCCGACGACCGTCCCGTCGCGCAAAACGGGCAGTCGCTTGATGCGCTGCCCGCCCATCAGCGCGGCGGCCTCATCGACCGTGGCAGCCGCATCGACGCAAATCGCCGGGCCGGCCATGATCTGCCGCACGCTTTCGGACTCCCGCTCCAGCGTATCGAGATAGTTTTTGGCCATGTCCTGTCCGCCGGACAGGATTTGCACAAAGGCGTCGCGCTGCCTTTGCCGCGTCGCCGCATCGGCAAAGCGAAAATCGCTTTCGCTGACCACGCCGAGCGGCCGGCCTTGCGCATCGACCACCGGCAGGCCGCTGACGCGCAGGCGCAGCATGATTTCCGCCGCCGACCGCGCCGAGGCCTCCGGCAGAATCGTCACGGCGGGCGCCGTCATGTACTCGCCGACCCGCTTGCCGGCAAAGGAGTTCGGTATGTCCAGCATGGCGTCCCACAAGTCTTCCAGCGAAAATCAGTTTTCGAGGCGAAAGTCAGGCCCGAATCGGGCGCGGTCTTTTTACGCCCGAAGTTTGACATAAACGCGCCCGCTTCGCCCGAGGCTCGAAAAAGCCGCGCGAAGTCGCCGCCTCACTGTTTCTCGAAGGCGGCGCTGAGGATCAGATCGACGTCGTCGCCGATCAGCGGCACATAGGTCTTCACGCCGAAATCGCTGCGCTTGATCTTGCCCGTGGCGTTGAAGCCGACCGTATAATGCTTGTCCATGATATTGACGCCGGCGCCGTTGAAAGTCGCGTGCAGGGTCAGCGGCCGCGTCACGCCATGCAGCGTGAGCTCTCCTTCGATATCGGCCGTATCCGTGCCGGTCGGCGTCACCTTGCCCGACTTGAAGGTCATTTCGGCAAACTTTTCCGCGTCGAGCCATTTGGCGTCTTGCAGCTCGCCGTCGAGCCTGGCGTTGGTCGTCGAAACGCTGGCGACGGGAACATGGATTTCAATGGCGCTCCTGGCCGGCGCGGCGGGATCGAGCGTGAGCGCGCCGCTGGCGCCGGTGAAATTGCCGTACCAGGTGGAAAAGCCCATGTGCGACACCGCGAACAGGATGCGGGTGTGGCTCGGCTCGACCTTGTAGGCGCCCGGCTGGACAGCGGCCGGGTCGCGCGTAAAACCCGGCGCCTGGGCCAGCGACGACAAAGTGGAAGCGGAAAGGAAGGCGGCGGCGAGATAGGCGGATCGCATGAAGGAAACTCCGAAAAGGAAGCTGAAGCTCAAGGCTTGCTCGCAATCTAGTCTGTCCGACGATCGGCAAAACCGGTAAAATATCCAACTGTCTGTTCTAGTTTATCGTTCAGTTGGCTGGCTTGCGCGCCAGCCGGATCGAACGCTCCAGCGCCGAGAGGAAGGCGGAGCGGTCGCGCGGGGAAAAACTTCTGGGGCCGCCGGTCACCTCGCCGCCCGAGCGCAAATCCTCCATCAAATTGCGCATCGCCAGCGCCATGCCGATCGACGCCTCGTCGAAAATCTTGCCGTTGGGCGCCAGCACGAAGGCCCCGGCCTTGACGCAGCGGGCGGCGAGCGGAATGTCGGCGGTGACGACGATGGTCTGCGCATTGGCCCGCTCGGCGATCCAGTCGTCGGCCGCGTCCGGACCCTGCGCCACCAGCACGCGCTCGATCATCGGATGGCGCGGCGCCTGCAACAACCGGTTGGCGACGACAAAAACCTTCAGATCGTGCCGCGCCGCAACCTTGTAGCATTCGTCCTTGACCGGGCAGGCGTCGGCGTCGATCAGGATCACAGGGTCCATGGATGGCTCGAAACCAGCATGCCCACCAGCAGCGTCAGGCCGACGAACAGCACCACGCAGGCGGCGGCGACCTCCAGCAGGCGCGAAAGGATTTCGGAGCGGCGCGTCTGCGCGCCCAAAAATTTCGTCATCACGCCCTTGGCGAGGACGGCGCCGGCGGCAAGCCCGCTGGTGGTCAGCGCCGTGCCCGCCGCCATGGCGAAGGTGGCCCAGACGCCGATGGAAAAAGCGCCCTGCGCCAGGGCGAAGACGAGCACCAGCAGCGCGCCGGAACAGGGACGCGACCCGGCCGCGACCACGGTGATGGCGCCCTGCCGCCAGGAGAAATCCTCGCCGAGCATGGCGGGATCGGGCGCGACGCAATGGGCGCAGCCCTCCTCATGCGCAAGGTCGTCGCACTGGAAACGCGAGGCCTTGATGAGCCGCGGCGCGCGGCACGTGACCATCAGCGCCGCGCCCTTGCGCCACACCAGCCAGGCCCCGAGCACGGCGATGCAGAGATAGGCCACGACTTCGACCCAATGGGTCGCCGCGACCATTTTCTGCGCCGTCTCGCCGAGCAGCACCGCCGCCACGCCGACGATGGCGATGGCGACCAGCGCCTGAAGCAAGGCCGCGAGGACGGACAGCGCCATGCCGCGCCGCAGCGCTCTTTCGTTCGCCAGCATGTAGGAGGTGATCACCGCCTTGCCGTGGCCGGGCCCGGCGGCGTGAAACACGCCATAGGCGAAGGCGATCGCCGCCAGCCAGGAAACCGCC
Source organism: uncultured Alphaproteobacteria bacterium (assembly GCA_963828185.1). Lineage (GTDB taxonomy): Bacteria > Pseudomonadota > Alphaproteobacteria > Rhizobiales > Beijerinckiaceae > Rhodoblastus. The sequence goes on from CAWHDV010000011.1 coordinate 46,348, forward strand.
GCCGGACTCGTGTGCGCCGCGTCGACCGCATGCCGCAAGGCGATATAGAAGCGCGACTCCTGTTGCACCAGCCACAGGCCGAGGCGGCCGACATCGCCGACCGCGCCCTCGTTGACCCCGAGCGAGAACGGATTTTGCCTGGCGAATTGCGCGAAGGCGCCGCTGCTCCACAGAAGAGCGACGACAAAACTGAAAAGACGCCTCATGGGCAGGCCACGATGGTGCGCGTCGCCATCTTGATGCCGAAATCGGCGCCGGGCGACAGGCCGGAGAAGAAACTTTCGCTGAGCTTGCCCGTGTCGGCCGTCGTCAGCGGATCGGGGCGCAGCGTCGTGAGCGAGCATCCGGCGGGCGCGTCCTTCATCGTGACCGGGTCGTTCTTCTCCAGTTCGATGTCGACGAAATAAGTCGGGTCATAGACCATGAACATGAAGGGTTTTTTCGCCGAGACCGGCTGCTGCAGCGGCAGGGTGAAGCGCAGCGTCACCTGCTTGCTGCTCTGCGCCTCGAGTTCATAGTCTTTCGGTTCGCCGAATTCGTACATTTTCGCGCCGGTCTTGGCGACGGTGAAATACTGGAACTCCTTCAGCGATTCGACATTGGTCTTGGCGAGGGGCGCCAGCTGCGCCTTGGTCGGCAGCTTGCCGTCGGTGCCGAGCCCCTGCATGGCGAAAGCCGAATACATCTCGTCGAAGGCCCATTCATGGCGAACGCCGGTGATCTTGCCGTCCTTGTCAAACAGGATCTGCGCGCGGGCGGCGACCCAGACATGCGGATGGGCGGAGGCCCTGGACAGGCAGAGGCAGAGACAAAGGCTCAAGCCCGCCAGGACGGAAGCCGAGATCCTCGTGAAAGCCGTCAACCGAGACCCCTTGCGATTCGTTTTTTTCGGCGCGATCGTGCGTCCGCGCCCATCAATGACGCAAGTCTGGCGAAAACGAGGCAAGCATGAAATCGCCGCCTGATCGCCGCGGGATGGGCGGATGACCGAAATCCTGCGCCTGTTCGCGCCGCAATTATGGATCGCCGAGGGGCCGGTGAGAGCGTTTGTCGGCGGCTTTGCCTATCCCACCCGCATGGCGGCGATCAAGCTCACTGAGGGCGGCTTGTTCATCTGGTCGCCCGTGGCGCTGACGCCGGCGCTCAAGCGCGAGATCGACGCGCTCGGTCCGGTGCGCTGCCTCATCTCTCCCAACTTCCTGCATCATCTCTTCCTCGCCGAATGGAAGGCGGCCTACCCTCTGGCGCGCATGTTCGCCTCGCCCGGCCTGCGGCGGCGGCGCAAGGACCTCGCCTTCGACGACGACCTGCATGATGGGCCCGACGCGCTGTGGGCCGGCCAGATCGACCAGGTGTTTCTCCACGGCAGTCTTGTCATGACCGAGGCGGTGTTTTTCCATCGCGCCAGCGCGACCGCGATTTTCGCCGACCTGATCCAGAACTTTCCGCCCGGCTGGTTTTCCGGCTGGCGCGGTTTTGTCGCGCAACTCGACGGAATCGTCGCGCCGAACCCCGGCGCGCCGCGCGAATGGCGCGCCAGCTTTTTGCGCCGGCGTCTCGCGCGCGAAAGCCTGCGCCGCATCCTGGATTGGGAGATCGACAAAGTCGTCATCGCCCACGGCGCTTGCGCCGATGAGGACGGCGCCGCCTTCGTGCGCCGGGCGTTTTCGTGGCTGGGCTGATTTCCCGCTTGCCGCACCAGCCCTACGGACGTCATGGCCAGGCCTGTCCCGGCGATGACAGGCGTTAGCGTAAGGTGATCGTATTTGGCCCCCGCCCCTTACCGCACCAGAATGTTGCGGAACTGCCAGGGGTCGCTTTCGTCGATGTCTTCGGGGAAGAAGCCGGGGCGACCCTGCAGCGGCGTCCAGTCGGTGTAGACGCCGACCACCGGGCCGAGGTAGGGCCGCTGGATTTCGAGGCAGCGCTTGTAATCCATCTCGTCCGCTTCGAGAATGCCCTCGTTGGGGTTTTCCAGTGCATAGACCATGCCGGCGAGCACGGCGGAGGACACCTGCATGCCCGTGGCGTTCTGGTAGGGGCAGAGTTCTCGCGTCTCCTCGACCGAGAGCTGCGAGCCGTACCAATAGGCCCCCTTGGCGTGGCCGAACAGCAGCACGCCGAGTTCGTCGATGCCGTCGGCGATCTCGTGCTCGTCGAGGATGTGGTTCTTTTCCTGCGCCTTGCCGCCCTGGCCGAACATTTCATGCAGCGACAGCACGGCGTCGTCGGCCGGGTGATAGGCGTAGTGGCAGGTGGGACGATAGACCGCCTCGCCCTGGTCGTTGCGCACGGTGTAATAGTCGCTGATCGAGATCGCCTCGTTATGCGTCACCAGGAAGCCATATTGCGGGCCGGGCGTCGGCGTCCAGCTTCGCACGCGCGTGTTCGCGCCGGGCTGGAGCAGGTAGATCGCCGCGCCGCAGCCGAACTTGTGGCTGCGGCCATTATCCGGCATCCACGTCTCATGCGTTCCCCAGCCGAGTTCCGCCGGCTGCATGCCTTCCGAAACAAAGCCCTCGACCGACCAGGTGTTGACGAAGGTTCCGCGCGGCTTGGGGTTTTTCGCCCGCTGGGTGTCGCGTTCAGCGATATGGACGCCCTTGATGCCGAGCCGCTGCGCCAGCGCGCCCCATTCCGCGCGCGTGTTGGGCTCCGGCTGGCTATCGCCGAGATCGGCGGCGAGATTGACCAGGGCCTGCTTGACGAACCAGGACACCATGCCGGGATTGGCGCCGCAGGTGGAGATCGCCGTGGTCCCGCCGGGGTTTTTGCGCCGCGCTTCCAGCACCGTCTCGCGCAGGGCGTAGTTCGAACGCTTTTCCGGGCCGAGATTCTTGTCGAAATAGAAGCCGAGCCACGGCTCGACCACCGTGTCAATGTAAAGCGCGCCGATCTCGCGGCACAATTCCATGATCGCCAGCGAGGACGTGTCCACCGACAGGTTGACGCAAAAACCCTGGCCGCCGCCGCGGGTCAGCAGCGGGGTGAGCAGATCGCGGAAATTGTCCTTGGTGACCGCCGACTTGATGAATTCATAGCCGCGCTCCTCGGCGATCGACTTGTCGACATCGGTCGGGTCGATCACGACGAGGCGCTTGTGGTCGAATTCGAAGTGACGCTCGATCAGCGGCAGCGCGCCCTTGCCGATGGAGCCGAAGCCGATCATCACGATCGGGCCGGAAATACGACCGTGCACGGGCCAATCTGTCATGATTTCATCCTGAAAGAGAGAAGTTTGGGATTTTACTCGCAAAGCCAAAGGCCGGGGTCAAGCCGAACGGCCCCGGTTTTTCGCAATGCGTCAATTTGACGGGATTTATGACGGCGTGACGACGTTTTTCACGCCGCAAGGCGAAGCGCCGCCTCGTTGGCAAGAGCGCCCGTGGCGCGCACCAGCCCTTTCGCGCCCGCAAGCGCGCCGGGCTGCAATTCGAGCGCGAGAAAGCGCGCGAGATCGACTGGCCCCGGCAGGTCGAGCTTTTCCGCGTCGTGGCGTGAAAAACCGAAGCGCTGGTAATAGGGCGCGTCGCCGACCAGCAGCACCGCCCTGTGCCCGAGTTCGCGGGCGCAAAGCAGGCCATGCCGGATCATGCGGCCGCCAAGGCCGCGCGAGCGCAGCAGCGGATCGATGGCGATGGGGCCGAGCAGCAGCGCGTCATGATCCTCGCCAGCGGCGATCGACCAGAAACGCAGGGTTCCGACCAGCGCGCCATTTTCATGCGCGACAAAGGCGAGGTTTTCGGCCGGCAGCCGGTTTTCGCGCAGCCGCTCGCAGGTTTTCCGCCAGCGTTCGGCGCCGAACGACAGATCAAGCAACGCCTCTCGTGCGGAAAAGTCCGGCGCGGTTTCCTGGCGGATGACGACGTCGCCGAAGCCAAGGTCATTCTGGGCGAACTGGATCATGCGGACCTCCATCGGGTCGAGTCTTTCCGCGCGTCGCGGATTTTTCCGCGCGTTCGGGATGGGAGGCCGCCGCCCCGGAAAAAAGGGGCGGCGCGCGATGTCGGGAAAACAGAACTGACGCGGAGCGCGCTCTCAGATCACATAGGATTGCAGCGGCGGAAAGCCGTTGAAGCCGACGGCGGAATAGGTCGTCGTATAGGCGCCCGTCCCCTCGATCAGCACCCTGGCGCCGATTTCGAGACTGACGGGCAGCAGATACGGCTCCTTTTCATAGAGCACATCGACCGAATTGCAGGTCGGGCCGGCGAGGACGCAGGGCTCGCGCGGGTCCGAATCGAAGTCCGTGCGAATGGGATAACGGATCATCTCGTCCATGGTCTCGGCCAGTCCGTTGAACTTGCCGATGTCGAGATATACCCATTTCACCGTGTCCTCGTCGGACTTTTTCGAGATCAGCACGACCTCCGCCTCGATCACCCCGGCGTTGCCCACCATGCCGCGGCCCGGCTCGATGATCGTCTCGGGAATCTGATTGCCGAAATGGCGTCGCAGCGCCCGGAAGATGGCGTCGCCATAGGTGCGGACAGTCGAGACGCGCTTGAGATATTGCGTCGGAAAGCCGCCGCCGAGATTGACCATCTGTAGCGCGATGCCGCGCTCGGCCAGATCGCGGAACACGCCTGCCGCCGATTTCAGCGCGCGGTTCCACATGCGCGGATTGCGCTGCTGCGATCCCACATGGAACGACAGGCCATGCGCCTCCAGGCCGAGGCGATGCGCGTGTTCGAGCACGCGCGGCGCCATAGCCGGCGCGCAGCCGAATTTTCGCGAAAGCGGCCATTCCGCGCCGTCGCCGTCGCACAACATGCGGCAGAATACTTTTGATCCGGGCGCGGCGCGGGCGATCTTTTCGACCTCGGCTTCGCAGTCGACGGCGAAAAGACGCACGCCCAATTCGAAGCTGCGAAAAATGTCGCGCTCCTTCTTGATCGTGTTGCCGAACGAAATGCGCTCGGGCGAGGCGCCGGCGGCCAGCGCCTGTTCGATCTCCACCACCGAGGCGCAGTCAAAGCAGGAGCCGAGATCGGCCAGCAGCGCCAAAACCTCCGGCGCCGGATTGGCCTTGACGGCGTAGAACACGCGCGTGTCCGGCAGAGCCCTGGCGAAGGCTCCGTAATTTTCGCGCACCACGTCGAGGTCGACGACAAGGCACGGCCCGGCATTGGCATCTTCCTGGCGGCGGTTGCGCAGGAATTCAAGGATACGATTGGTCATCGCGGCATCCCTTCGAAGGGCGCGGTTTTTCGCGCCAGAGCTACAAGGCTTCGGAGGATGAACGGCAGCCGTCCGCATTCGCGCGATGGAGACGCGATGTGCAGATGAGCCAACGCCATCGGGACCGTTTCGATTTCGCGTCATGCGAAACCGCAACGATCGGGTGCTGCGCCGTGGACGCCATCAACCTGGAGGGCAATCGCATATTCCTGAAAAGTTACAGACTTTTCAGACAGGAATATGCGCGTGGATGCGCCATCCAAGCGTTCAAGCGGCCTTCGATTGGAATAGGGAGTTCCCTGTTCCGCACGCCCGGCAAGAAAGACAAGCCTCTTCGGTAAGCCGACCTTTGGAGGGCCGACAGAGACGAAAAAGCCCGGTCCGTCGTTGCTTTAAGTCGCGATCCCCCGTGCAGACGGGGTTCGCCGGTTCGCCTCCGGCTGCCGGTTTGTTTTTCAGGCGGTTCCCCGGCCTCTTGTCCGGATACCCGCCAACCGACACACGACCACAGGCACGTGCGATTTGGGCAGGACCATACATATGAATTCGATTCACGAACGCAAGAAAAAAATGCAGCGCGGTCAATATTTTTGGCCGGCATGGTTTTCAAGTTACATTCACCTTCGCGCGCTAGAGTGGAATCGGCCGCCTTGCGGTGGCCGCAAATCGCCGCTAACTGCTGAAGCCGCGCCGGAGTCGCGGCGCTTTTCGCCTGCCCGAGTGAACCCTCTCATGTCCAATCCAAATCGGCCGCTTTTCGACCGCCGCGCCCTGATCAACGTCCTCGCCTTTTCCGGCGCCGCCGCGCTCACCTCAGGCGCGCTCGCGCAAACCTCCGCCAAAGCCAAGGGGCCATCCGTCAAGGGAGCATCCGGCGGGGCGTCGAATGGCGGGCCGCCGCCGGCGGCGCGCTTCGGCTTCGACGACGTGGTCAAACGGGCGCGCGACCTCGCCAGCGCGCCGTTCGACGCAGCGGAGCCGAAACTGCCGGAGGCGCTGACCAAGCTCGATTTCGATTCCTACCGCGACATTCGCTTCAAGCCGGAAAAGTCGCCGCTTGGCCCGGGCAGCGGGCCCTTCCGCCTGCAATTGTTCCATCCCGGCTTCATCTACAACCGCACCGTGGTGGTGAACACGATCCGCGACGGCATTTCGGCCCCGGTGCCCTATTCCTCCAACATGTTCGACTACGGCCGCAACAAGTTCGACAGGACCTTTCCGGTCAATCTGGGCTTCGCCGGCTTTCGCCTGCATTATCCGCTCAACTCGCCGCGCGGCTCCGACGAGATCGTCTCCTTCCTCGGCGCAAGCTATTTCCGTTTCCTCGGCCGCGGCCAAAGCTACGGCCTTTCCGCGCGAGGCCTGTCGGTCAATACCGGCGGCGACGACGAGCAATTCCCGTTCTTCCGCGAATTCTGGGTCGAGACGTCCGAGCAGCATCCGGACAAGGCGACGATCTACGCGCTGCTCGACGGCGCCTCGGTCACCGGCGCCTACCAGTTCGACCTGTTCCCCAACGTGGAAAGCGTGATGGAGGTCACGGCGACGATTTTCCCGCGCGTCGACAACGTCAAGTTCGGCATGGCGCCGCTGACCTCGATGTTCTACCTCGGCGAGGATCGCGGCAAGGCCTCGGACGACTACCGGCCGCAACTGCATGATTCGGACGGACTGCTGATGCATACGGGCGACGCCGAATGGATCTGGCGGCCGCTGCGCGCGCCGCGCGTCGTCACCATGTCCACTTTTTCCGGCGACCACATCAAGGGGTTCGGCCTCGTCCAGCGCGACCGCAATTTTGCCGATTACCAGGACCTCGACCTCAGCTACGAGACGCGCCCGACCTATTTCGTCGAACCGCACGCCGACTGGGGCGAAGGCCGCATCGAACTGCTCGAACTCGCGACCAAGGACGAGACGGCGGACAATATCGTCGCCTACTGGACGCCCAAAATCCCGCCGGACGCGGCGAAGCCCTTCAGCTTTTCCTACCGCATCCGCTCGGCGCTCGAGGCCCCGGACCTGTCGCCGGACGGCCGCGTCATCAATACCTGGCACACTTCGCCCAAGGCGCTCGGCTCGTCGGAAACCGTCAATGTCGGCGAACGCCGCTTCATCGTCGATTTCGCCGGCGGCGACCTCGGCTTCTATCAGCACGATCCGAGCCTGGTCGAAATCACCGCCTCCACGACGCAAGGCAAGATCATGCGGACGATCATCGAGCCCAATCCGCATATCGACGGCTTCCGCGCCATGATCGACGTGAAGGTCGATCCCGGCCAGACCACCAACGTAAGCGCCTTCCTGCACGTCAAGGCGCGTTCCCTGACCGAAACCTGGGTCGCGCCCTGGACAGCGGAATGACCGACTCTACGGCGCAATGATTTGACGGCGGAACGAGGGGTTCCGCCGATTGCAGCGGAAACTCGTCACGCCAGCGCGTCGGCCGTTTTCAGATAGGCGCGCAGGATCCGGCGCAGGCCGATCGAACCGGCGAGCGCCTGTTGCTGGCACTCGACGACATTGGGGTCGCTCGCCTGGACGCCCGCCGAAAAATGCGTGATGACCGCCATGGCGGCGGCGCGCAGGCCGAGCCGGCGGGCGAGGATGATTTCCGGCGCCACGCCGAAGCCTGCGAGATCGGCGCCGAGCGCGCGCGCCATCTTGCTTTCCGCCGGCGTGGCGAAGGTCGGGCCGGAAAGCCACATGAACACGCCCTCGTGCGCCGCCACCCCGGCGACCGCCGCGGCCCGTTTCAGGCGGCGTTGCAAGCGCGGATCATAGGCCTCGTTGAGCGAGACGAAGGCGCGCGGGTCGATCAGGCCGATCAATGGATTGAGCCCGGAAAAGGCGATGTGGTCGGTGACGAGCGCGAGATTGCCGGGGTACAGGTCCTGGCGCACCGAACCGGCGGCGCCGAAGATCAGCAGCTGCCGCGCGCCCAGCGCCTTGACCAGCTCCAGCGCGTCGTTCATGCAGGCGGGATCGCCGGAATTGTAGAAATGCGCCTGCCCCTGCAGGCAGCAGACATTCACGCCTTCAAGCCTGCCCACGATCAGCCGCCCGTTCTGGCCCGGCTCGTCGAGCGCAGGCAAGGCCGGCAGGTCGGCATAGGGAATGGCGACCGCATCCGCCAGCCCCTCCGCCATTCCGCCCAATCCGAAACCGAGCAGCACCGCGACCTCGACCGGATCGACGACGCCGCGCGCGCGCAAGACCTGGATCGATTGTTCGACAGCAGCAGACATGACGGCGGTTCCTGGTGAAATCCCGGCCCTCGGCCCCTAGGCGAGGGAGGCGGGTCCGAAGGGATGGGGGAGCAGTTCGGCAATGGTCAACGATAGGACGAGCCCGGCGCTATCTGCAAGATGCACCAAGGTTTTTTCGCTCGCGAATTCCGCGATGCGCTGCCGGCAGGCGCCGCAGGGCGCGATCCTGGCCGGCCCCGGCCCGAGCACGAGGATTTCGGCGATCGTCCTCTCGCCGGCGGCGATCATCGCCGAGATCGCCGACGTTTCGGCGCAGACGCCGAGGGGAGTGGCCGCATTCTCGACATTGCAGCCGAAAAACAGCGCGCCGCCGCCCGAGCGCAGCGCCGCGCCGACGGGAAAGCGCGAATAGGGCGCATAAGCGCGCGCCCGCGCCGCTTGCGCCAGGTCGAACAATTCACTGATCGCCGCCATTTCCCCCTCACCCGCCTTGCTGCAAGTCATTGTTTCCTCGTCCATTGGCGCCCGGTGGCTTGCGCGAGCCTTTTGCTTGCTATCAGAATTGCCGCCATAGCGCGACAAGCACGCCGTTCTCGCGCCAGGCGTTGTCCCCGGCCAGGGCAGCAAAGCCGCCGACCTGCGTGCGCCAGGCGGCGTCGAGCCGGTAGACAAAACTCAACTGGAGCTTGGACTGCGCCCAATGCGGGAAAACGGGACCATTCGACGGCCCCGACGCCACGTTGAAACTTTGGGCCAGGAGCATGAGGCGCGGCGTCGCGTAAAGGCCGAAGGTCAGGTCGGCGTGGGCCTCGTCGGGCGCCGGGCCGCCGCGCAGGCGATAGGCGCCCTCGACTTCGACGAAGCCCGGCAAAGCGCCGACGGCGACATTCTTGCCGAGCAGCAGCCGGAAATCGTAACCGGCGTGGTTGTCGCCGGGCAACCAGGAATTGCCCGACCCTGAACTGCCCGCCCCGGCGCTGGTCGGCAGCAGCGCCTCGGCCGACGCCGACACGACGGTCGTATTGTCGCGCCACAGACGCGCCTGCGCGCCGATCTCGCTGTCGCCCAGTCCGGTGAAGCGCTGGTTGAGCGGGGCGCCGAGCGAGGAAGCCTGCACCGACGGCTTGATCAAGGCCGCGAGCCAGTCGGTCACGCCGTAGTCAATGAACGCCGTGGCTTGCAGGCTCTGGTAATGCGGCGTCGGCGTGAAGCGGCCGGCCTGGTCGAATGCCGTATTCGCCTGGTCGAACAGGGTGGTGACGATGATTTCGCCATGCCCGGCGTCCGGCGTCCAGGCGCCGGCCTCGGCCGGAATCGCGAAACCGGGCGCGCCCTGCAAAGCAGCGAGCCCGATGGCGACGCCAAGACAAAACACATTCCGCCGCATGCAACGCCTGCGCCCAAAGCCAACTTACGCACCGGAAATCTGGGCGATCGGCGCCTCGCGCGCAAGCGCTAATCGCACATTTGCGCGCGCATTGAAGATTCAAGCCGCAAACAAGCAAAGAGCGGCGTTCCGCCGGGCGGAAGCCGCTCCAACTTTCGCGCGTATGATTTGGCTCAATGATAGATGCAGATGCCCTCGCGGTCGCAGCGGCGATGGTGCGGATAGAGGAACCTCGGACCGAAGCAGGAACGATAATAATGATAACCGGTCGCGCCCCAGCGTGCGCAACGCGCGTCGGCGCCCGTCGAAACGAGGCTGCACACCGCCAGGGCGATCGCGGCCAGCAATGGAATACGCAAGCTTTTCATCTCGGCCTCCCACGATATGGAGCGGCGCGCCGTCATGCCGCGCTCACGCCTTGGAAAGAACCGCCGTGATCAAGAAAGGTTGCAATTTTACACCGCGCTTCAGGGGCAAAGGACCTTGTCGACGCGGCAACCGGAGGCGTGGTCCTCCAGACATTGCGCCCGGGCGTTGCGTGAGGCGCTGGCGATGTCGGGTTCGGGCGTCGAGACGCGGAACTCGCCGGACGGCGGCCGCGCGATGGCGATGCAGAGCCCGGAAGGCGCGAAATTGAACTTGCAATTGCGGCCGCCATTCGCCTGGCACTCGGAAATCGCCGCGGTCCGGGCGGCGGCGACAGTCTCGAATTTTCCAGACTTGGTGTGGTAGGCGAACTCGCCATCCTTCTCGTAGCGATAAACATAGGCGTAGGGCACGAGGGCGGGTTGCGCGTCCGCGCCTCCGGGCGCCATCGGCGCAGGCGCCAGCGGTTCCGCAGCTCGGCTCGGCGCGAGCGGTTCGCGGGACGTCGGCGCCAATGTCGCTTGTGGCGCCGCCGCCAGCCCTGGCGCAGCGTTTTCCGGCGCCGGCGCAGGCGGCGCGGCGGGAGCAAGCGCAGGTTGAGGCGCCGGGCTGCGCGACGCCAGGCCGCCGTCCGCCAGCGCCCTGGCGTCGTGATCGGACTGGAAGGTCACGCCGATGGCGAAGCCGAGCAACAGCGCCAGGACCAGTGCGGATATCTGGACGAAGGCCGCGGGCAAGGCGCGCGGCCACACTGGTCTCGCCAGGCTCGAACTCCGGCGATTTCTGGGAATGTGAAGGTGTGGTCA
>CAWHDV010000012.1:0-224222 GCA_963828185.1 uncultured Alphaproteobacteria bacterium
CCCTCGTTCCGAATTTCAGGCGGTAGATTCCAACGAGGGCGCTCATTAAGCGGCTTTACGCGCAACTTCAAGAGCCAAATCGCCTGCGCCGTCGCGGGCGGCCATTGCCGCGGCGGCGCGACAGGGCGGCAGCCCTCGCACCTTTTCGTCAACGCCCTGTTATTGCAATGATTTCATGTAGCCATGCGGCGCAGTGACGCTCAAAACGAAAAAACGCGTTCTCCTGCCGCCTTTGGCGCGGGCCCTTCCGTCTTTATGCCGTCCTTATGGCCGCGCTCCGCCTTCCCAATCGAAACTTGACGCGGCTTGCGTCACACTTTCCCGGCAACAAAAGGAATGAGCCATGTCCGACCTCGGATTTATCGTCTTCGGCCTCGTGATGTTCGCAGCCCTGGCGCTCTACGCCCAGGCGCTGACCCGCGCCTGAAGGAGGGTTTTCTCATGTTCGAGCCTGTCCTCGGCCTCGTCGTGGCCCTCGGCCTCGGCGCCTATCTCGTCTTCGCCCTGCTCAACCCCGAGCGCTTCTGACCTCGGTTTGGGAGAACAATCATGTCCCTGTCCGGTTGGCTGGAAATCGGCCTGATCCTCGGCCTTATCGCGCTGACCGCGCAGCCCTTGGGGCTCTATATGGCGCGCGTCTTTTCCGGCGAACGCACGTTCCTCGCCCCCGTCCTCGGCCCGATGGAGCGCGGCTTCTATGCCGCCGCCGGCGTCGCGCCGGAGCGCGAGCAGGGCTGGCTGTCCTACACGCTGGCCATGCTGGCCTTTTCCGCCTTTGGCTTCGTGTCGCTTTACGCGATCCTGCGGCTGCAAGCTTTTCTGCCGCTCAATCCGCAGCACTTCGACAATTTGCCGCCCGATCTCGCCTTCAACACCGCCATCAGCTTCCTCACCAACACCAATTGGCAGGCCTATTCCGGCGAGACGACGATGAGCCATTTCTCGCAAATGGCCGGCCTCACGGTGCATAATTTCCTGTCGGCGGCGACCGGCATCGCGCTGGCCATCGCCATCACGCGCGCCTTCGCCCGCGCCAGCGCCTCGACGCTCGGCAATTTTTGGGTCGATCTGACGCGCTGCACGCTCTACATCCTGCTGCCCATCGCCTTCCTCGTCGCCCTGGCCTTCATCGCGACCGGCGTGCCGCAGACCCTGCACGCGTCGGCCGACGCCACGACGCTGGAGGGCGCCAAACAAATCATTGCCCTCGGTCCGATGGCCGGCCAGGAGGCGATCAAGCAGCTCGGCACCAACGGCGGCGGCTTCTTCAACGCCAATTCGGCGCATCCGTTCGAGAACCCCGACGCCTGGTCCAACATCATCCAGATCTGGGCGATGGGGTCGATTTCCACCGCGCTGCTGTTGACCTTCGGCAAGATGGTCGGCTCCGAACGCCAGGGCTGGTCGCTGGTCGCCATCGTCGCCATCCTGCTCATCGGCGGCGTCGCCGTCATCTACTGGGCCGAGACGGCCGGCAATCCGCTTTTGACGTCGCTCGGCCTCGACCCGTCGCTCGGCAATATGGAAGGCAAGGAGATGCGCTTCGGCGCCGCCATGTCCTCGCTGTTCGCGGCGGTGACGACGGGCGAATCCTGCGGCGCGGTCAACGCCATGCACGATTCGCTGACCCCGCTCGGCGGCCTCGCGCCGCTGTTCCTGATCCAGCTCGGCGAAGTGCTGCCCGGCGGCGTCGGCTCGGGTCTCTATGGCATGGTGGTGTTCGCCATCCTCTCGGTGTTCATCGCCGGACTGATGGTCGGCCGCACGCCGGAATTTTTGGGCAAGAAGATCGAATCGCGCGAGATCAAGTTGGCCATGCTGGCGGTGCTGATCCTGCCGCTGGCGATCCTCGGCTTTTCGGCGATCGCCGTCGTGCTGCCCACGGCGCTGGCGAGCCTCGCCAACAACGGCCCGCACGGCCTGTCGGAAATCCTTTACGCCTACACGTCCTCGACCGGCAACAACGGCTCGGCCTTCGCGGGGCTGAACGCCAATACGCCCTGGTTCAATATCACCACCGCCATCGCCATGGTGATGGGGCGCTTCGGCTATGTCGTGCCTGTCATGGCGATCGCCGGCTCCATCGCCGCCAAGCGCAAGGCCCTGCCGTCGGCGGGAACTTTTCCGACCGAAAGCGGCCTGTTCGTCGGCCTGGTGGTCGGCGTGATCCTCATCGTCGGCGGCCTGCAATTCTTTCCGGCCTTGGCCCTTGGTCCGATCGTCGAGCACTTTTTGATGCTCGCCGGCAAGACTTTCTGAGGAGTCCTTGCTCATGTCCTCCAAATCCGTCGCCAAGCATCAGCTTGCCCTGCTCGACCCGGCAATCATCGGCGCGGCCTCACGCGACGCCGTGAAAAAGCTCAATCCCCGTCATCTCGCCGCCAATCCGGTGATCTTCGTCACCGAAGTCGTCGCGGCGCTCGTGACTTTCCTGTGGGCGCGCTCGCTGTGGCAGGGCGGCGGCCAGCCGTTCTTTTCCGGCCAGATCGCGCTGTGGCTGTGGTTCACCGTGCTGTTCGCCACTTTTGCAGAGGCCGTGGCGGAGGGGCGCGGCAAGGCGCAGGCGGCGACATTGCGCGCCACCCGTTCCGACACCATCGCCAAGCGCCTGATCGACCCGACCGGCGCCGCGCATCTCGCCGCCGTGATCCAGACCGTGCCGGCGCTCGACCTGAAAGTTGGCGACGTGGTGCTGGTCGAGGCGGGCGATCTCGTTCCGTCGGACGGCGACATCGTCGAGGGCGTCGCCTCGGTCAACGAATCCGCCATAACAGGCGAATCCGCGCCCGTCATCCGCGAGGCCGGCGGCGACCGCTGCGCCGTCACCGGCGGCACCACCGTGCTGTCCGACTGGATCAAGGTGCGCATCACCGCCCAGCCCGGCTCGACCTTCATCGACCGCATGATCGCGCTGGTCGAGGGCGCGGAACGGCAGAAGACGCCCAACGAACTGGCCCTGTCGGCGCTCCTCGCCGGCCTGACGCTGATCTTCCTGATCGCCGTGGTGACGCTTTGGGGCTTCGCCGCCTATTCCGGCGCGCGGGTCAGCGTGGTGGTGCTGGTGGCGCTGCTGGTGACGCTGATACCCACCACCATTGGCGGGCTTCTGTCGGCGATCGGCATAGCCGGGATGGACCGGCTGGTGCGCTTCAATGTGCTGGCGACCTCGGGCCGCGCCGTCGAGGCGGCGGGCGACGTCGATACGCTTTTGCTCGACAAGACCGGCACCATCACCTTCGGCAATCGCATGGCCAGCGAATTCATCCCGCTGCCCCGCGTCTCCTCGCTGGCGCTGGCCGAGGCGGCGCTGGCCGCGAGCCTCGGCGATGACACGCCGGAAGGCCGCTCGATCGTCGCCCTGGCCAAATCCGACTATGGCGCGCCGGAGCCGGATTTTGGCTCGGCCAAGCCGACCATTGTGCCCTTCACCGCCCAGACCCGGCTGTCGGGCGTCGATGTCGGCGACCGTTCGGTGCGCAAGGGCGCGGTCGAGTCCGTGCTGCGCTTCCTGCAACTCGCGCCCGAGGCGACGCCGCCGGAATTCCGCGCCGGCGTCGAGCGGATCGGCCACAGCGGCGGCACGCCCTTGGCTGTCTGCGCATAGAAGGCGCGATCTGCTCGGCCTGATCTACCTCAAGGACGTGGTCAAGCCCGGCATTCGCGAGCGTTTTGCCGCCTTGCGCGCCATGGGCATCAAGACGGTGATGATCACCGGCGACAATCCGCTGACCGCCGCCTCGATCGCCACCGAGGCCGGCGTCGACGATTTCCTCGCTGAAGCCACACCCGAGGACAAACTGAAGCTGATCCGCAAGGAGCAAACCGGCGGCCGGCTCGTCGCCATGTGCGGCGACGGCACCAATGACGCCCCCGCGCTCGCGCAGGCCGATGTCGGCGTCGCCATGCAGACCGGCACGCAGGCGGCGCGCGAGGCCGGCAACATGGTCGATCTCGACAGCGATCCGACCAAGCTGATCGAAGTGGTCGAGATCGGCAAGCAGCTTTTAATGACGCGCGGCTCGCTGACGACCTTCTCCATCGCCAATGACGTGGCCAAGTATTTCGCCATCCTGCCGGCTCTGTTCGTTTCCACTTATCCGGAGCTCAACGCGCTCAACGTCATGCATCTGGCTTCGCCGCAATCGGCGATCCTCTCGGCGGTGATCTTCAACGCCATCATCATCGTGGCGCTGATCCCGCTGGCGCTGAAGGGCGTGCCCTATCGCGCCGTCGGCGCCGCCGCCCTGCTGCGCCGCAACCTGCTGATCTATGGCCTCGGCGGCCTCATCGCGCCCTTCATCGGCATCAAGGCGATCGACATGGCCGTCGCCGCCCTGCACCTGGCCTAAAGGAGGTCATAAAATGCAACATCTTCGTCCCGCCGTGGTCCTGGTCGCGCTGTTCACGCTCCTGACCGGCCTCGCCTATCCGCTCGCCCTCACCGGCATCGCCGCCCTGCTCTTTCCTTTCCAGGCCAGTGGCGAACTGATTTCGCGCAACGGCCATGTGGTCGGGTCAAACCTGATCGGCCAGAACTTCACCTCGGCGCGTTATTTCCAGCCCCGCCCCTCCGCGACCTCGGCGCCCGATGCCAAGGACCCGGGCAAAACCGTGGACGCGCCCTATAACGCCGACAATTCCGGCGGCTCGAACCTCGGCCCGACCAGCAAGGCGCTGATCGACCGCGTGAAGGCGGGCGTCGCGGCCAAGCGCAGGCAGGGCTGGAGCGGCCCCCTGCCTGCCGACGCGCTGACCACCTCGGCCTCCGGCCTCGACCCGGACATTTCGCCGCAAAACGCCCTTCTCCAGGCGCCGGACGTCGCCAAGGCGCGCGGGTTTGACGCGGCCAAGGTGCGCGATCTCGTGCGGGCGCATGTTGCAAGGCCTGTCCTCGGTATAATCGGCCAGCCGCGCGTGAATGTGTTGAGGCTGAATTTGGCTCTTGATGCGTTACATTAGAGAGCATGGCGTCGGAACGCGATCTCGACCGCCGCCCCGACCCGGATGCGCTGCTGGCGCTGGCGGGTCGCGAGGGGCGCGGCAAACTAAAGGTCTTTCTCGGCGCCGCCCCCGGCGTCGGCAAGACCTACGCCATGCTTCTGGGCGCGCGGCGCGTCTTGGCCGAGGGGGTCGATGTCGTCATCGGCCTCGTCGAGACGCACGGACGCGCGGAGACCGCCGCTTTGCTTGAGGGTCTCGACGTCCTGCCGCGAAAAAGCATCGCCTATCGCGGGCGCGAGCTCGAGGAATTCGACATCGACGCCGCGCTGAGGCGCCGGCCGGCGCTGATCGTCGTCGACGAACTCGCCCACAGCAACGCCCCCGAAAGCCGCCATCCCAAACGCTGGCAGGATGTCGAGGAATTGCTCGACGCCGGGTTCGACGTCTGGACCGCGCTCAACATCCAGCATCTCGAAAGCCTCGCCGACGTCGTCAGCCGCGTCACCGGCGTTTTTGTGCGCGAAACGGTGCCCGACCAGGTGTTGAAACGCGCCGCCGACGTAGTGCTGGTCGACATTACGCCCGACGAGCTCATCCAGCGGCTCAACGAGGGCAAGGTCTATCTGCCGCAGACGGCGCGGCGCGCGACGCAGAATTTCTTCACGACGCGCAATCTCACCGCGCTGCGCGAACTGGCCCTGCGCCGCACCGCCGACCGCGTCGACGACCAGATGGTCGATTATCTGCGCCAGAACGCCATCGAG
This sequence comes from uncultured Alphaproteobacteria bacterium, assembly GCA_963828185.1. Lineage (GTDB taxonomy): Bacteria > Pseudomonadota > Alphaproteobacteria > Rhizobiales > Beijerinckiaceae > Rhodoblastus. The sequence continues at coordinate 5,706 of CAWHDV010000012.1, forward strand.
GGGCCTTGGGACACGTCGGACCACCTGCTCGTCTGCGTCGGCGCCGACGCGCAGGCGGAAATGGTGGTGCGTTTCGGCGCCCGCCTGGCGACGCGGCTCAACGCCTCCTGGGTGGTCGTCCATGTCGCCCCTGAAGGCGCCGGCGAAAGCGACGCGGAAAAGGTGCGCTGCGTGGACGAGGCGTTCCGGCTGGCCGAACGCCTCGGCGCGGACACGGCGAGGCTGGCCTCGAGCGACGCGGTCGCCGAAATCCTGCGGTACGCCCATCGCGAAAACGTCACCCAGATCGTGCTGAGCCGGGCGCGCGAAACATTGTGGCGCCGCCTGAGCGGCCGCGACTTCGCGCATCAGATGGTGCGGCTCTCGACCGACATTCCCGTCCATGTCATCGGCGCGCCGGAAGCGGCGGCGAAATCGCGGCCCTTCCGGCCGAAGCTTCGCCCACCGAGACGGCAATGGGCCGGGTTTTCGGCGTCGATCGGCGCGGTCGCGCTGGCGGTGGTCGCCGCCATGGCGCTGCGGGCGTGGCTGCATCCGCCCAACCTGTCGATGGTCTTCCTGCTGGCCGTGCTGGTCTGCGCCGAGCGTTTCGGGCTGTGGCCGGCGATCGTCGCCTCGTTCCTGTCGTTTCTCGCCTTCAATTTCTTTTTCATCCCGCCGGTCTATACATTCACCATCGCCGAGCCGCAGGAGCTTTTGTCGCTGCTGGTGTTCCTGGTCGTCGCGGTGCTGACCGGCTCGCTCGCCGGCCGCGTCCACGACCAGACGCTGGCCGTGCGCGACCGCGCCCGCAACACCGAACTGCTCTACGATTTTTCGCGAAAACTTTCGGGCGCGGCGAAACTCGACGACGCCCTGTGGGCGGCGGCGGCGCATTTGCAGAAGGCGCAGGGCGGCCATATCGCCTTTTTGTTGCCGGACGGCGGCGAATTGCGGCTGGCGACGGTCTGGCCGCCGATGGACGAATTCTCCGCCGGCGAGATGAGCGCCGCGCGCTGGGCTTTTTTGAAGCGCGAGGCCGCCGGCTGGCGCACCGACACCTTGCCCAACCTCGTCTTCCAGTTCCGCCCGCTGATGACGCCACGCGGCGTCGTCGGCGTCTGCGGCTTCCAGCCGAAAGCGCCAAACGAGCCGATTTCGCCCGAGGACGAGCGGGCGCTGACCGCCATGCTGGAGCAGACCGCCATCGCCATCGACCGTTCGCTGCTGGTCGGCGAGGCGGTGCGCACGGCGGCGCTGGAGGAAAACGAAAAGCTGCGCACGACGCTGTTGTCGTCGCTGTCGCACGACCTGCGCACGCCGCTGGCCTCGATCACCGGCGCCGTCACCACCTTGCGCCAGCTCGGCGACAAAATGCCCGCCGACGACCGCCAGGATCTCCTTGCCACCATTGAAGAAGAGGCAGCCCGGCTTTCGCGCTTCGTCGCCAATCTCCTCGACATGTCCAGGCTCGAATCCGGCGCGGTGAAAGTGCGGCGCGACTTTCTCGACCCCGCCGAAATTGTCCGCGCGGCGGTGGAGCGCAGCCGAAAAGTCTTCCCGAAAATGCGGATCGAGACCTCGCTCGCGACAAGACTGCCCTTCATTCGCGGCGACGCCGGCCTGCTCGAACAGGTGCTGTTCAACCTCTTCGACAACGCGCATAAATACGGCGGCGAGACCGGCGCGACGGTGCATGCAAGGCAAGAAGGGAAACACGTGGTGATTTCCATCACCGACGAGGGGCCGGGGATAAAACCCGCCGACCTCGAAAAAGTGTTCGAAAAATTCTATCGCGGCGGCCGCGCCGACGGGCGCAAGGCCGGCACCGGCCTCGGCCTGTCGATCTCGAAGGGGCTGGTCGAGGCGATGGGCGGCAGCATCGAGGCGCAAAGCCCGGCGGTGCGCCGGCGCGGCGCGCGGCTGCTGCTGCGTTTCCCGGCGGCGGCGATGGACAAGGAAAAAACCACATGAAGACGCGCGTGCTGGTCGTCGACGACGAGGCGCCGATCCAGCGAATTCTTGCGCCCAGCTTTGACAGCTTCGGGGTATGATGTTTTCAGCGCCGAAACCGGGGCGGAAGCGCTGCGCCTGATCGCCACCGCCGCGCCCGACGTCATCGTGCTCGACCTGGGCCTGCCGGACATGGACGGCAAGGACGTGCTGGCGCAGGCGCGGCACTTCTGCAAGAGCCCGGTGATCGTGCTTTCCGCGCGCGACCGCGAAAGCGAAAAGATCGCCGCGCTTGATCTCGGCGCAGACGATTATGTCGAGAAGCCCTTCGCCATCGGCGAATTTCTGGCCCGGCTGCGCACGGCGCTGCGCCACGCCTCGCCCGACGCCGCACCGACGCCGCGCTTCGAGGCGGACGGGCTTTTGGTCGATCTGGAAAAGCGCCGCGTCGTCAAGAACGACCAGCCGGTGAAGCTCACGCCGAAGGAATTCGACCTTCTGGCGGTGCTGGTGCGTCACGCCGGGCGGGTCGTCACCCATCGCCAGATCCTCGCCGCCGTCTGGGGCCCGGCCCACGCCGACGACACGCAATATCTGCGCGTCTTCGTCGGGCAATTGCGCGCAAAAATCGAGACGAGCCCGGACCAGCCGCGCCTGGTCCTGACCGAACCCGGCATCGGCTACCGGCTGTGGACGGACGAAGACGCTTGACGAACGCACGCCTCCCATGCGCGGATCGCTGCGCCGCCATGCTATATTTTCGATTGGTCTTAAAATTTTCGTATTGGCGTTGAATGGTGCGCCTTGGCGCGAGTATTTACACTCGTGAATATGTTGTCTTCATTGTTCGTTCCGCGACGCGGTTTGACCGAGATCAAGCCGGACGGCGGTTTTCGCGTGTAATCAGGCGCATTCTTCGTCGCAAGGGACAGCGAGTTGCAAATGGCGCCACTGCAAGCAGCCGTCGAACCCATCCTCGCCAGATATCGCCACGATCCCTCGGCATTGCTGCAGATCCTGCGCGAGACGCAGGAGGCGCTCGACTGGATTTCGCCCGAGGTCCGGCTCCTTATCGCTGAGGCGCTGAAAATCCCGCTGGCGCGGGTCGAGAGCGTCGTGCAGTTCTACGCCCACCTTTACGGCGAGCCGCGCGGAAAATACCGCATCCTGTTTTCCGACAACATCACCGACCGCATGGCGGGCTCCGTCGCCTTGATGGAGCACATGCTGAAAAGGCTGAAGCTTGAGCGCGGAAAGGTCTCGGCCGACGGGCTGGTCAGCGTCGATTTTACCTCCTGCACCGGAATGTGCGACCAGGGCCCGGCGCTGCTGGTCAACAATCGCGCCATCACCCGCCTGACGCCGCGCCGCATCGACGAAATCTGCGACCTCATCCGCGCGCTGGCGCCGCTCGCCGACTGGCCGGCGCATTATTTCCACGTCGAGGACAATATCCGCCGCGCCGACATGCTGCTCGGCTCGGCCTTCAAGACCGGCGAGGCGACGCGCGCGGCGACAAAACTCGGGCCGCAGGGCGTGCTGGCCGAGGTCAGGAAATCCAACCTGCGCGGACGCGGCGGCGCCGGCTTCACCACCGCCGTCAAATGGGAGGCCTGCCGCAACGCCGACGGCGTCGAGCGCTATGTCGTGTGCAACGCCGACGAGGGCGAGCCCGGCACGTTCAAGGACCGCGTGCTGCTGCAAAGCTTCGCCGAACGCGTGTTCGAGGGCATGGCCATCGCGGCTTTCGCGATCGGCGCGCGCAAGGGGTTCCTCTACCTGCGCGGCGAATATTTCTACCTGCTGGCGCCGCTCGAGGCCAAGCTCGCGCAAATGCGCGGCGCAGGACTTCTCGGCGCGAACATCTGCGGCGTGAAGAATTTCGATTTCGACATCGCCATCCATCTCGGCGCCGGCGCCTATATCTGCGGCGAGGAGACGGCGCTGATCGAATCGCTGGAAGGCAAGCCCGGCAAGCCGCGCATAAGACCGCCCTTCCCTGTTACGCACGGCTATCTTGGCCAGCCGACCGTGGTCAACAATGTCGAGACCCTGTGCAAGGCGACCGAAATCGTCATCCAGGGCGGGACGGCCTATGCCGGCCACGGCACCAAGGAATTGACCGGCACGAAAATCCTGTCGGTATCCGGCGATTGCGAGCGGCCGGGCCTTTACGAATATCCGTTCGGCGTGCGCGTGGCGCAGGTGCTGGCCGATTGTGGCGCCCGCGACACCAGCGCCGTGCAGGTCAGCGGCGCTTCGGGAACCTGCCTGACGCCGCAGGAATTCGGCCGCCGCATCGCCTTCGAGGACGTGCCGACCGCCGGCTCGATCATGGTGTTCGGCAAGAACCGCGACCTGTTCGAGGCGGCGCGCAATTTCGCGAAATTCTTCGAGCACAAATCCTGCGGCTTCTGCACGCCCTGCCGCGTCGGCACGGCGCTCGTCGCGCGCATCGTCGAGAAGATCGCCTCGGGCCACGGCGCGCGCTACGAATTCAACGAACTGGCGCGGCTGCACCAGGTGCTGCGCCGGACCAGCCATTGCGGCCTGGGCCAGACCGCGACCAGCGCCCTCTACGACATGATGCACAAATTCGCGCCCATCTTTAAATCGCGCCTGACGACGAAGGACTTCGAACCCGACTTCGATCTCGACGCCGCGCTGAAAACGGCGCGTGAAATCGCCGGGCGCGAGGATTCAGCCGCGCACATGGAAGCGTTTTAGATCCTGCGGGATCGAAAGCGCCTCCATGATCTTGTTTTTACGCGTTTTCATTTGGAAACGCTTTGGGAAGCCGAGGCATGACGGAGACCGCCAACCAGATCAGCATCGACGGCGAGAAGATCGCTTTCGCACCCGGCCAGACCATCCTGGCGGCGGCGCTCGCTGCGGGTGTGTTCATCCCGCATCTCTGCGCCCATCCGGAATTTGCGCCGCATGGCTCGTGCAAGCTGTGCTCGGTGGTGGTCAATGGCCGCAACCTCTCCGCCTGCACCGCCGCCGCCCTGCCGGGCCAGGACATCCAGAGCAATACGCCGGAACTCAATGGCCGCCGCCGCGTGCTGCTGCAAATGCTGTTCGTCGAGGGCAACCATTTCTGCCCCGGCTGCGAAAAGAGCGGCAATTGCCAGTTGCAGGCGCTGGCCTACGACCTCGAAATGCTCAATCCGCATTTCCCGCATTTCTTCCCCGAACGGAAGGTCGACGCCTCGCATCCCGACATCTTCCTCGACATGAACCGCTGTATCATGTGCGAGCTTTGCGTGCGCGCCAGCCGCGACGTGGACGGCAAGAACGTCTTCGCTTTGGCCGGGCGCGGCCGCGCCTCGCATATCATCGTCAACGCGCCCTCGGGCAAACTCGGCGACACCGACATCGCCTTGACCGACAAGGCGGCGCATATCTGCCCGGTCGGCGCCATCCTGCCGAAGCGGGTCGGCTTCGCCGTGCCGATCGGCCAGCGCCTCTACGACCACGATCCGATCGGCGATGTGGCTGCGCACGCGCACGACGGGGAGAAATAAGATGGACGCTCCTGTCGAGCCGAGAAAACTGAAGATCGCCACGACCTCGCTGTGCGGCTGCTTCGGCTGCCACATGTCGCTGCTCGACATCGACGAGCGGTTGCTGGAACTGGCGAAGATCGCCGATTTCGACCGCTCGCCGATCACCGACCTCAAGCATTTCGGCCCCTGCGACGTCGGCCTGGTCGAAGGCGGCGCCTGCAACGCTGAAAACGTGCATGTGCTGCGGGAGATGCGCGCCCATTGCAAGGTGCTGGTCGCCGTCGGCGCCTGCGCCATCACTGGCGGCCTGCCGGCGGAGCGCAACCATCTCGATGTCGGCGATATCCTGCGCAAGGTCTATAACGACATGCCGGGAACGCAATCGCATGTGCCCAACGATCCAGAGCTGCCCCTGCTGCTCGACAAGGTCTATCCGATCAACGAGATCGTCCGCGTCGATTATTTCATTCCGGGCTGCCCGCCTTCCGGCGACGCCTTGTGGAAATATCTCACCGACCTGATCGGCGGGCGCCAGCCGCGCCTCGACTATCAGCTCCTGCGCTTCGATTGAGGTCATCATGTCCGCCTTGGAAACAGCCGAATCGCCCGCAAAACTGCGCCGCATCGCCCTCGACCCGGTGACCCGCGTCGAGGGCCACGGCAAGGTGACGATCCTGCTCGACGACGACAACAAGATCCACCAGGTCCGCCTGCACATCGTCGAGTTCCGCGGCTTCGAGGCCTTCATCGAGGGGCGGCCCTATTGGGAAGCGCCGGTCATGGTGCAGCGCCTGTGCGGCATCTGTCCGGTCAGCCATCATCTCGCCGCCGTCAAGGCGATGGACGGGATCGCCGGCTATTCGACCCTCACGCCGACCGCCGAAAAGCTGCGGCGGCTGATGCATTACGGCCAGATCCTGCAATCGCACGCGGTGCATTTCTTCCATCTGGCGTCGCCCGATTTGTTGCTCGGCTTCGACAGCGAGCCGGCGCGGCGCAATATCATCGGCGTGGCGGCCGATTATCCCGAAATCGCCAAGCAGGGCGTGCTGCTGCGCAAATTCGGCCAGGAAGTGATCCGCCACACCGCCGGCAAGCGCATCCACGGCACGGGCGCCATCCCCGGCGGCGTCAACAAGGCCTTGTCACAGGCCGAGCGCGACGAATTGCGCGCAAATATCGACCAGATGCTCGGCTGGAGCCGCGACGCGGTAAAAATGGTGGAGAAGCTGCACGCCTCCCATCCCGCCTTCTACAACCATTTCGGCGAGTGCCGCGCCAACATGATGGGCATGGTCGACGCGCGCGGCGCGATGGACCTTTACCACGGCGGCCTCAGGGCGCGCGACGCCGACAATGGCCCGATCTTCGACCACGCCGATTACGCGACCTACCAGGATCTGCTGCAGGAGGAGGTCAAGCCCTGGAGCTACATGAAATTCCCGCATATCAAGACGCTCGGCGCCGACCAGGGCTGGTACAGGGTCGGCCCGCTCGCGCGCGTGCAGCTCTGCGATTTCATCCCGACTCCCCTGGCAGAAGCCGAACGGAAAAACCTGCTGGCGCTCGGCGGCGGCAAGCCGGTGCATGGCGTGTTGCTGTTCCACTGGGCGCGGATGATCGAGGCGCTGCACGCGGTGGAAACCATCCGCGACCTGCTCGACGACGCCGACATTGCCGGAACAGACCTCATGGCCGACAAGGGCGAGCGGAAAAGCGAGGGCTTTGGCGTGATCGAGGCGCCCGCGCGGAACCCTGTTCCATCATTACCGGGTCGGCGAGGACGATCTCATCAGCTATTGCAACCTGATCGTTTCCACCACCAACAACAACCAGGCGATGAACGAGGCGATCCGCACGGTGGCGACGCAATATCTCACCGGGCACGAGATTACCGAGGGCCTGTTGAACCATATCGAAGTCGCCATTCGCGCCTATGATCCCTGCTTGTCCTGCGCCACCCACGCCATCGGCCAGATGCCGCTCGAAGTCGATCTGGTCGACGCCGGGGGCGCGCTGGTCAGCCGGGGGCGGAAGAACTTCGCGGCGGCTTAAGCCGCCGCCGTTCGCCACCATGCCCCTCTCCCTGAGGAGCCGCCACGCACGGCGCCGGGCGTCCAGCCTCGCCCTGTAGCGACGGCGTCTCGGCGAGGGGATCGCCGGCCCCGGCCATGCGGCCTCACGCCTTGACGAAGGTCCGTGGGGTTGCCCATGGTTCGAGACGCTCCGCTCCTCACAATGAGGGGTGGAATTCGAACAGTCGGGAAGATTGTGGACATGCGGCTCGTCATTTTCGGCTGGGGCAATGTTTCGCGCGGCGACGACGGCGTCGGCCCGCTGCTGCTGGCGCGCATCGAGCAGGCGGGCTGGGACGATGTCGCGCTGGTCGAGGATTACCAGCTGCAGCTCGAACATGCGCTTGATCTCGAAGGCGGCGATCTCGCCTTGTTCATCGACGCGGGCCACGGCACGCCGGCGCCCTTCTCCTTCGCCGAGATTTTTCCGCGCCCGGGCATGACCCACACCAGCCACGCGCTCGCGCCCGAATCCGTGCTGGCGGTTTTTGCGCAGGTCACGGCGCAAACGCCGCCGCCGGCCTTTCTGCTCTGCGTGCGCGGCGATAATTTCGAGCTTGGCGAGGTCTTGAGCGAGGCAGGCGCCGAACGGCAGGAGATCGCCTGGGCCTTCCTGCAGCATCTGCGGCAGGATTGCACGGCGGAAGCCTGGCGCCTCGCCGCCGCGGCGATCGCCGCCGAAAGCGGCGGGCCTCCGGCCAAGGAATAGGCGTTCCGGTCATCCCGCATTCATCCGCGATCCCCTACAACAGGGGGGTCAAATCGCGGCCAAGCTCGGACCGCGCAGAGGAAAGCCAAACCCCATGTCCGCAGCTGTTCGTATCGTGCAGCCCGCCGCAAATTTCCGCGACAGCCCCGCCCCGCGTTTCGTCGTCGGGCAGGATGCGCAGGGCCATTGGGTCGCCATGGATGCGGACGGCCGCGAGGGCGGCTTGTTCTCGAGCCGCGAAGCCGCGCTAAAATATGTCGCCGGCGAGACCGGCCGCAGCCGGCCGACCGCCGTCTTTTCGGCAAAACCCCTCGCGCTGTGGAAATAGATTGATCAGTACTGGTATTCGAAGATCAGGGTGGCGCGCTGGCGGGCAAGGTCCGACTGGTTGTATTGCGCCAGCGCCACGGCCGATGCGTCGGGCAGCCGGCTGGCCACCTGCGTCGACCAGGCCAGCGCGAGAAAGGCCTTGGGCGTGATCTGCGTCTCGAAGGTCGGGCCGATATAGGTCGCAGACCCCACCTCCTTGTTGAACCCCAGCAAATCGTAAGCCTGGTAATATTCGACCTCGACGCCGAGGCCGACATTCGGCGTCAGGCGCCACGCCATGCCGCCGGTGACGCCGGCCAGCGAATAAAGGCTGGTCGCGACGCCGCTCTGGTTCTCGACTTCCGGCGAATAGAGCAGATTTGCGCCGGCATAGAGCTTTTGCGCGATCAATTCGGCGTCGAGATGGATCTTGGTCTCGATGCCGTATTCGCTGGCGTGGATTCCTGTGACCGGATCAATGCGGTCCCATTCCGGCGTGGCCGAAACCGCAAGGCCGAAGGGCGCATCGACGCCGCGCGTCAGCAGCAGAAATTTCGAATTGATGGACAGGCCGGAAAAGGTGGTCTGGGCGAGATTGGCCATGCCGGGCGCGTCAGTCATGACCTGCGACACGCCATGCAGGCCCAATTCATAGCTGAACCGGCTGACCGGCACGAATTCCAGCGCCAGTTCCTGTTCTTCCGCGCCGTAGCGCCCGCCGCCGCGCTTGCCGATGGCGGTGGTGATCTCGGTTTCCGCCTCCTGGCCGCCGACCTCGCCGACATCGACGCCTTCGGTGAAGCCGAACAGATGCTTGGTTTCGAAGTCGTCGTCGGCGCTGGCGTCGCCTCTCGCCGCCGGCGCCATTTGCGCCAGGGACGGCAGTGCCGGAATAGCGGCGGGAACGGTCTGCGCCGCGGCGGGCGCGGCGGCGCAGAGCCACAGCACGGCGAGCGCGGGCGTAAACATGTTGCGATTGTCGGACAAGATGGCGCCCCCCGCCCGCGTCGGGACGATTCGCCGCAAGCGCCCAAAAAATAGCAGAAACTTTCCCGTCCGCCAGAGCGGATTGTGGGGTTCACATGCGGTTCATTGCGACAACCTAGACTGACCTTGCTGAAACTGGAGGAACGCAAATGAAGTTCACAACGAAGAACATTCTCCTCGCCGCCGCGCTCGCCGGCGCGACCCTGGCCGCCGCCGGGCAAGCCAACGCCATGACGGTCGCCCCCCTCGCTGGCGTGGCGCAAAACGCTGAGATCACGCATGTCGGCTGGCGCTGCGGACCCCGCCACCACATGAATCGCTGGCATCGCTGCGTCTGGAACGGCCGGCGCTGAATTTTTCCGCGCGTCATGCGCAAAACGGAGCCGGCGTCGCGAAAGACGCCGGCTTTTTCATGCGAACCTGTCGATACGGAACGGCCGCGGATCGGCGAAAGGCGCCTCGCCCGTCAGCATTTCCGCGAGCAAGCGGCCGGAAATCGCCGCCAGCGTCAGCCCGTGGTGCTGATGGCCGAAGTTGAACCATAATCCCCGGTGGCGCGGCGCCGGACCGATGATCGGCAACATGTCCGGCAGGCAGGGGCGGCAGCCCATCCAGGGCCTTGCGTCGAGCCGCCCGCCAAGCGGAAACAGTTTTCGCGCCAATCGCTCGCTATTGTCCACCTGCCCGTAGTCGGGCGGAGAGTCCCTGAGCGCGAATTCCGCCCCCGTGGTCATGCGGATGCCGCGCGCCATCGGCGCGAGCAAAAAACCATTGTCGGCGTCGAGCACGGGATGGGCCAGCGCGGCGCCCCCTTCGGGCGCGAAATGCATGTGGTAGCCGCGCTTGACCGTCATGGGATAGCGGTAGCCGAGCGGGCTGGTGACGACATCCGACCAGGGCCCGAGGCAGACCACGGCATCGCGCGCCATGACCGGCCCCTGCTCGGTCTCGACGCCGTAACCGGCGCTGGCCGGGCGGAACGTCTTCGCTTCGCCGCGGAGAAAAACGCCGCCGCGCTGCTCGAACAGTTTCTCGTAAGCCATTGTCAAAGCGAGAGGATCTGAAATGGAGGCGGGGTCGAGATAATGCACGGCGCCGTAACCGGCTTGAAGCGACGGTTCGACCTTTTTCAGCGCGGTCGCATCGTAAAAGGCGGTCTTCAGCCCGAAAGGCTCGATTTTTCGCGCGGCGTCGCGTCCCCCGGCGAAAGTCGCCTCGCTGCGAAACAGCTTTAGCCAGCCGGTTTTCCGCAGCAGCCTTGCCGCGCCGGCCTCGGCCATCAGCCTTTCATGTTCGACGAGGCAATTCTCGATCAGCGGCAGCGCCGACAGCGCGTGCGCCCGCGCCCGCTCCGGCGCGCTCTCCCACCAGTAACGCGCCAGCCAGGGGGCGAAATGCGGCAGATCGAGCAGGCGGTAATGCGCCTCGTTGGCGCCGTTGACGGCGTAGCGCGCCAGCGCGGACAAGTCGCGCGGAAACAGATAGGGAAACACCGAGGCGCGCTCGATCAGGCCGGCGTTGCCGTAAGACGTCTCCTCGCCGGCGCCGCGCCGGTCGATCAGGCACACGCTCCGTCCCGTCGCGGAAATTTGCAGCGCCGTGGCGACGCCGACAATGCCCGCGCCGAGAACCAGCACATCGGTGTTCCGCATTTCGCATTCCTCCGGCGCAATCTTGGCCTGTAGCCATAACTCGGCTGTGCAACATGGGCGCCATTGTCTCCTCAATATGGACGCCGCCGCGCCAATCCTGTAGGAGCGGGTCTCGACTTTTGCCCGGCAGGAAAAGACATGCGCCCGCTGAAAATCGCCCCTTCCATCCTTGCCGCCGATTTTTCGAAACTCGGCGAGGAAATCCGCGCCATTGTCGCCGCCGGCGCCGATGTGGTGCATGTCGACGTGATGGACGGCCATTTCGTGCCCAACATCACCATCGGGCCGGATGTGGTGAAGGCCATTCGCGGCGCGACCGACAAGCCTTTCGACGTCCACCTGATGATCTCGCCGGCCGATCCCTATCTCGAAGCCTTCGCCAAGGCCGGCGCCGACTATATCGTCGTCCACGCCGAGGCCGGCCCGCACCTGCACCGCTCGCTGCAGGCCATTCGCGGGCTCGGCAAGAAGGCCGGCGTCTCGCTCAATCCCGCCACGCCGGAAAACGTGCTCGATTACGTCATGGACGATCTCGACCTGATCCTCGCCATGACCGTCAATCCGGGTTTCGGCGGCCAGAAGTTCATCCGCTCTGGCCTCGAAAAACTGCGCCGTATCAAGGCGATGATCGAAGATCGTGCAATCGAGCTGGAAGTGGACGGCGGCGTGACGGCGGAAAACGCCATGGACATTGTCGCGGCCGGCGCCAACTGGCTCGTCGCCGGCTCGGCCGTCTTCAAGGGCGGCCCCGAGCATTACAGGAACAACATCGCCGCCATCCGCCTCGCCGCGCAGCTCGCGCGGGGGGAAGTCGTCTAGCCTCCAAGCACACAACGTTTTGATCCGACCAAGAGAAGAGTTCCCATGATCCCGCGCTATTCCCGTCCCGAAATGGTATCCATCTGGGAGCCGCAGACCCGCTTTAAGATCTGGTTCGAGATCGAGGCGCACGCCTGCGACGCCCTCGCCGAAATCGGCGTCATCCCCAAGGAAAGCGCGAAAAACATCTGGGCCAAGGCCGGCAACGTCACCTTCGACGTCGCCCGCATCGACGAGATCGAGCGCGTGACAAAACATGACGTCATCGCCTTCCTGACCCATCTCGGTGAATTCATCGGGCCGGATTCGCGCTTCGTCCACCAGGGCATGACGTCGTCGGACGTGCTCGACACCTGCCTGTCGGTGCAGATGACTCGCGCAGCCGACATCCTGATCAACGATGTGGACGATCTGCTCGCGGCGATCAAGCGCCGCGCCTTCGAGCACAAGATGACGCCGAGCATCGGCCGCTCGCACGGCATCCACGCCGAGCCCGTGACCTTCGGCCTGAAAATGGCCGAAGCCTACGCCGAATTCACCCGCTGCCGCGCGCGTCTGGTCGCTGCGCGCGAAGAAATCGCCACCTGCGCCATTTCCGGCGCGGTCGGCACTTTCGCCAACATCGACCCGCGCGTCGAAGAGCATGTCGCGGCAAAGATGGGCCTGAAGCCCGAGCCGGTCTCGACCCAGGTCATTCCGCGCGACCGCCACGCCATGTTCTTCGCCACGCTCGGCGTCGTCGCCTCCTCGGTCGAGCGCCTGGCCATTGAAATTCGCCATCTCCAGCGCACCGAGGTGCTGGAGGCGGAAGAATTCTTCTCCGAGGGCCAGAAGGGCTCCTCCGCCATGCCGCACAAGCGCAATCCGGTCCTGACCGAAAACCTCACCGGCCTCGCCCGCCTGGTGCGCGGCATGGTCACGCCGGCGCTGGAAAACGTCGCCCTCTGGCACGAGCGCGACATTTCGCATTCCTCGGTCGAGCGGATGATCGGCCCCGACGCCACGGTGACGCTCGATTTCGCCCTGGCCCGCCTGACCAATGTCATCGACAAGCTGCTGGTCTACCCGCAGAACATGCAGAAGAACCTCGATTTGCTCGGCGGCCTCGTCCATTCGCAGCGCGTGTTGCTGGCCTTGACGCAGAAGGGCGCCTCGCGCGAGGACGCCTACAAGTTCGTGCAGCGCAACGCCATGCCGGTATGGCGCGGCGAAGGCGACTTCCTCGACCTTTTGAAAAAGGACCCCGACGTCAAGAAACTGATGAGCGACGCCGAACTCGAGGAAAAATTCGATCTCGGCTACCATTTGAAGCACGTGGACACGATTTTCGCCCGCGTATTCGGCAAGGCCTGATGACCGACCTCTATCTCATCGCCGGGGCCGGGCTGCTGGCCGGAACGATGAACGCCATCGCCGGCGGCGGCTCCTTCGTGACGCTGCCGGCGCTGATCGCTTCCGGCGTGCCGGCGCTCAACGCCAACGCCTCCTCGACGGTGGCGCTGGTGCCGAGCGCGCTCGCCAGCGCCTATGCCTATCGCCACGATTTCCAGGATTTCGAGCAGGTCTCCTTCCGCTCGATGGTCCTCGTCAGCGTTGCGGGCGGCATATCGGGCGCGGTGCTGCTCATGGTGACGCCGCAAAGCGTGTTCGCGGCGCTCGTCCCCTTCCTGCTGCTGTTCGGCACGATCGCCTTCGCCTTCGGCCGTCAGATCGGCGCGGCGCTGCGGGATAAAATCCACATTACGCCCCGCATGATGCTGGTGAGCCAGTACGGGCTCGGCGTCTATGGCGGCTATTTCGGCGGCGCGGTCGGCATCATGATGCTGGCGGCGTGGAGCCTTCTCACCAGCGCGCCGATCTCCGCCATGCAGCCGGCGCGCAACCTGCTCAATTCCGCGATGAACGCCGTCGCCGCCGTCATCTTCATCTTCGGCGGCCTGGTGTTCTGGCGGCAGACGCTGATCCTGTTCGCCGGCGCGCTGGTCGGCGGCTATTTCGGCGCGCATTACGGCCGAAAAATCCCGGCCGGCCCCGCGCGCATCGTCATTTCCTGCCTCAACGCCGGCATGACCGCCTTCATCTTCTGGCGCACGTACTTTCGCTGAAAGCCGCGCGCCAGCGAATCCGGCGAATTCAGGCCGCGACCGACAGGACGCGCTCGGACTGGGCGCGGTGGCCGCGATTCATCACCGCATCCGAAAACCGCCCGGTCCGGTCGACGCGGCCGCAGGACAGCACGCCGGCCTTGAACTTGTCGAACGTGTCCTTGACGTTGGCGACCGCGTAATCGAGCGAATGCACCGCCCGGTCGCGATTGGTTTCATCGGCGGCTTCGGCCAGCCTGAGCATGTCGAAAGCCGTCGCCGTCGCCGAGACACAGCCGTTCAGCTGCGCGCCGAGCGACGGGAAATAGATGCCGACGAGGATCTTCAGGTCGACGATGTGCCGATTGAGCGCGGCGATGTCGCGCGCATTGTTCTGGTTCACCACGGTGCGGCTGAGTTCGTAATGCGCCCGGAAATAGTTGCACAAGTCGAGATAGGTCTCCTCGGCCTTGTGATAGAGCTCTTCGGATTTCTTGCTCCGCAGCCACAGGCGCTCTCTCGAAACGCTGATGGCGTAGGTGACCAGGGCTGAACTGGCCACGACGAGTATTCCCATTAGAAAAACCGAAGCGATATTCATTGGACGCCCCCCTCAAAGGATTAGTCCATGCAATTTCAACCAACTAGTATAAACAAGCGTTAATGCTTAATATCAACCAAAAACATGGTTAATATTTGGTTTTTCATGGCCCTGCGTCACATTGATTACGCTACGTCATGCCGCATCGCAAAAATATGTCTCAGCTATTGCTTGGGCTTGAGCGTGAATTTACTGAAGCCTTGGCTTCCGCTCGTTGCGCGGCGCCGCCACGGTTCAGCTTCCGTTCATCCGGCTCGCGCGATGGTGGGCTTCCGGCGCTGAAATTCCTCCAAGCCGGAACAGGGAGTACAAGATGCTCAAGTCCATTCTCGCCGCCGCCGCGCTCGTCGCCACGCTGGCCGCCTTCTCCACGCCCGCCTCTGCCTATGGCTTCCATCGCCATCATCACGATTGCTGGCGCTGCCACCACCATCATCACCGCCATTGGTGACCGGGGCGACAGGCCCTGGCATTCTGGCGGCGGCGTTCATTCGCCGCCGCTTTTTTTGCATCAAATTCCCTTGGCCAGCCGGTCGAACTGCATCAACCGGGTCAGCAGGCCTTCCATCTCGTCGAGCGGCACCATGTTCGGCCCGTCGGAAAAAGCCTCGTCCGGCCGGTCGTGCGTCTCGATGAACAGGCCGGCGACGCCGACCGCCACCGCCGCCCGCGCCAGCACCGGCACGAATTCCCTCTGGCCGCCCGATGACGTGCCCTGCCCGCCCGGCTGCTGCACCGAATGGGTGGCGTCGAAAATCACCGGCGCGCCGATCTGCTGCGCCATGATCGGCAGGCCGCGAAAGTCCGTCACCAACGTATTGTAGCCAAACGAGGCGCCGCGCTCGGTCACCATCACGCCTGCATTGCCGGCGTCGTAGATCTTCGCCGCGACGTTCTTCATGTCCCAGGGCGCGAGAAACTGGCCTTTCTTCACATTGACCGGCTTTCCCGTCGCCGCCGCCGCCAGCAGGAGATCAGTCTGGCGACAGAGAAAGGCCGGGATCTGCAACAGGTCGGCCACCTCGGCGACCACAGCGCATTGCTCCTTTTCGTGCACGTCGGTGACAACAGGCAGGCCGAATTTCTGCTTGATCTCGCCAAAGATCTTTAACGCCGCGTCGAGGCCGATGCCGCGCCGCCCCGACGCCGAGGTGCGGTTGGCCTTGTCGAACGAGGATTTGAACACCAGGCCGACGCCGAGCTTTTCCGCCAACTCGCCGAGCTTTTCCGCCATGAACAGCGCGTGGTCGCGGCTTTCCATGGCGCAGGGGCCGGCGATCAGCGCGAAGGGCAGCTCATTGCCAAACCGCGCGGCGCGCGCGCCCTCGCCGATCGTCACCACCGGCGACGTCTTTTTCAGCGCTTCCGACATGAGAAAAAACCCTTTCTAATCCTGCTCGAAGGCCACGGCGACGCCGAAGGCCTCTGGCGTGCCGGCGACAAGCCGCCCGGCCTGCATCGCCGTCTCGACGCCGCGCGATTGCAGCCGCGTCTCCGTCTCCGCCAGATCGGCGACCCGGAACACCAGTCCAGCCAGGCGGAAACCGGACGGTTGCGGCGCCGCGCCGCCAAATCTGAACGCAAAGGCGGCCGGCGTCAGCACGTCGAGCCGAGCGCCGTCCTCGAGCCGCAACTCCAGCCCGGCGGAGGTCGCCAGCATTTCGCGCTGGCCGGTCAGCTTGGTCAAAAGCTCGGCGTGGTCGGCCGGATCTTCGGCCAGAGCCACGACCGATTTCAGGCCCAGGGCGGCATGGGCCCTGGCGGCCGCTTGCCTCCTGGCCGGGAGCGCAAGCCGGAAAAGACAATCCGAGCCGCCGAAAAACTGCGGCCTTGCGGACACGAATTCGTCCGCCTGCCCGGAAAGGCCGACCAGCACGGCGCCGCCGCCTCGCGCCGCGCTATGGTCGAGGAAGGCGCGCGCCTGCAAATCCTCGACGCGCGATGCCGCGACAGTGTCCGGCGCGAAGAAATCGAGCGTGACGCCGTCGTCAAGAGTGATCGCGCCGTCCTCCTGCGAGAAGCCGAGCCGCGACCAGGCCTCCGCAAGCCCGGATTTCGGCGCGGCGGCGATGGTGAGGGCGACGATCCTGCGCAACATGTGGCGGGGAATTCCTTGAGAACCAGGCTGGCGAACACGGCTGGCGAACACGAGCCTTATCCGTCAAGCAGGCCGCCGCCGCAAGGGGCGCCTCCAAAGGGCGCATTCAAGGGGCGCACCAGGAGGCGCGTCATTGCGGCGGTGGCGTGACGCCCAGCACGGCCGCGACGCCCAGGACCAGAACGCCTAGCGCCAGTTCGAGCCCCACGCTAGCGCGCAGGCGGGCGACGAGCGCCAGGCTTGGGTCGGAAGCCGCGCACAAGCGCGGCATGAAAATGAAGCGATTGAAGAAGGCCAGCGCCAGCATGGCGGCCACCAGAGCCGCCTTCACCGCCAGGACAAGGCCATATTCGGCGCCAAAAAATTCGTCGAAGGTGAAGCCGACGCGAAAGCCGGCGTTGGCGGCGCCGGTGGCGACGATCAGGACCACCGCGACCATGCCCATGATCGAGAAGCGCTGGAGGAGATGGAGCGCGCCTTCGCTTGCCTCCTTGGGCGCCGCGCGCCCGGTCTCGACGAGGGCGAACAGCAGCGGCGGCAGGCCGCCGACCCAGGCCCCGGCCGCCAGCACATGCACGCTGTAGGCGAAGATCATCGTCGCGCCATAAAGGCCCGCGCCGCCCTCCGCCGCATGGCCGAGCCAGGCCTGGTCGACCAGCAGCAATGCGCCGATCGAGGCGATCGCGCCATGCCAGGCGCGGCCGCGCCAGGGCATGAGGACCAGCAGGACGCCGCCCGCCAGCAGCGCGAGGCGCGCGATCGCGACCGGTCCGAACTGCGTTTCGAGGAAGAACAGCCGCCAATTGGCGGCGTCCATGGCGCTGGCGAACCCGTCCGTCATATTGGCCAATATGCAGACGAGCCAGGCTGCGCCCGAAAGCGCGGCGACCGGCGCGGCGACCGTGATCAGCCGCCGCGTCGCGCGCAAGGCCGCAGGCAGCGGGTTGCCCGCGCCCATATGAAAACGGAAAAACGCCGATCCGAACAGGACGAACACCGACGCGAAATGAATCCAGCGCGCGAAAACCAGCGCGCGAAATATCGTGACGAAACCGCCCGTTTCCATTCCCTCCATGGCCAAGTCATCCCGCGGGTTGTTTCCGGCGGACCGGGCCGCCATGAGGCAGGCCCGGTCCTCGTCGATCTCAGGGCGCCACGGTGAACTTGTAGCTTCCGGAGGTGTGGTGCGTGTCGACCGAGACGACATGCCAATGCACGACATAGACGCCGGGCTTGAGCGCATGGCCGAGCGGCACGCGCAAAACGTTGGCGCTGGCCGTCGGCTTGCCGGTTGCGACCGGACCGCCTTCCGCCGAGGAAATGGTCACGCCGGAAAAGGCGGGAACGATATTTTCCGTGAAACTGAGTTCGAGTTCATGCGGCGCGGCGCTGACCGTCGAGCCGACGGACGGAACGGCGTGGTCGAGGAAAGCGTGAGCCAGCGCCGCCGTCGCCGTAAAGGCGCAGGCGACGAGGGCGAGCGTGAGATTGCGGATTTTCTGCATGGTGTTGTCCTCCATTCTTTCCTCAATAACGCGCGCGCGCCTGCGGCGCCCGAACAGCGGCTTGCCCAAACTGTCGGGCGCGATGTCGTCGAGGAAGAAGTCGACGATCGCCATCGCGCCGACATGGCTGCCGCTGGCCGAATTGATCGGAATTTGCGCCATCACGCCGATTTCGTAATATTGGCCGATATAGTAGAGCGACGGCCCGAACACGCCGGTCGTGACATTCGGCGAGAAATTGCCGGGGATTGACGGCGGGATGTTCGAGACCGGCGTGGTGAAGATGGCTTCAAAGGTCGGCACCAGCTTCTTGAACAGATCCGGCACTTCCTGCACATGCGAGTTCATGTATTGCAGGCTGTACTGCACCGAGCCGCCATAAGTCACCGTGGTGGGGTTGACGCTGCCGTCGGCGTTGGTCGTGACCGTCGGCATGTTGTAGTCCACTTCGCCGGTGATCGCGAAGGGCCGCATCCAGTCGGCGGGGGCGTCGCCGAAGCCCTTGCCGGCGAAGAGCTTTCCGGTGACCGTTGTGAACGGGTCCGAAGGCAGCGACGCGCTTTGCGGGCTGCCCGTATTGCCCCATTCCACATCGATTGCGCCGGCGACGATCAATTCCGATTTGGCGTCCTGCCAGATCACATATTTGAGTTCGGTCTCGATATTGGCCCAGCCCTCGGCGTTGGGCCGCTTCTGCCAGGTATAGCCATCCGAGCCCACGGAAAAGCCGAGGTCCGGGGTGATCGTCTTGGCGTATTCCCAGCCGAGCGTGTAAGAAATCGCCCCCGGCGAGCCGTCGGGATTGGCGGCCGTCATGTATGAGAAGGCCGGCAGCGTCAGCTCGTCGTTGACGCCGGGATCGTCGATGGTGAGCGTCGCGGGAAAGATGCGATCGCCGACGATGGTGTGCGCCCGCGCCGCCGGGGCGCCGGCGATGAGCGCGGCGGCCAGGGTGGCGGCGAAAGCGCCGGCCAGGCGAGATTTTGGGTAAAGAGACATGGTTGTTCCTCGAAGGGAAAGTCGCAACACCGCGCGACGCGCGAATGGCGCTGACGCGGAAAGCGGGAGATTTTTCTGAAGGCAGGCGCGCAAGACGCCTGAAGGCCGTGCAGGTCGCGCCGAAAAAGACGCGGTCAGGCGAGAGCGGGGGGACCGCGCGGTTTCGCGGCGATCAGCAGCGCCGCGCGCGGCGCGCTGTCAGCCTGAAGCAGTTGCAGCGCATAGGCCACGCGCTGGTCGAGCAGCAAGGGCTTTGCCGGGGCGTCCGCGCCGGCGAGGCTGCAGCCGATCAGCTGGCACATCGGGCAGGCGCCCGAAGGATGGTGATGAACCGGAGCGGTCCCGGCGTCCTCGGCGCCGACATTCAGGCAGAGGATCGTCCCGGCGTTATTCGCGCCGGGCAGGCTGGAAAGTTGGACGAAAGCGGCCTCGGCCGGCGAAAGCCGCGCCATCGGCGCGAACAGGCTGAGCCCTTGCAGGATCAAGGCGAGCGCGGCCAGGCCGACGACCATCCGTCGCCACAAACCTCCCTGCTCTTTCCTCGCAAGCCGCTGAAACAAGAAAGCCCCCGCAACGCCCGACACGCGTTTGCCTTATTGAAGCCAAATTTGGTTGCGCGTCAACAGGCCGGAGCGGTCAAGGTCGATCCGGCCCGCGCGGTTGTTGCGCGCCGACAAGTCGCCCGACGATTTTCGTGCCGGGCGCCGCCGCCCCGCCAGGTCCGGGCAAAACCTCGACGTCCTCGTCCGTTATCGAACTCCCCGCATGATGAGCAGGTTATGCGGGCTTCGAAAATTTCGCCGCAGCCCTTGTGGCGAAACTTGAGCGGCGCGCCCTCCGGCGGCGGCGCCCAGCGGTCGCCCCAGGCGGTGAGCGCCAGCAGGATCGGCACGAGGTCGCGCCCGGCTTCGGTCAGGACATATTCATGGCGGACAGGCTTCTGCTGATAGGCGCGACGAGAAATAATTCCATGCCTTTCCAGTGACTTAAGCCGTGTTGTGAGCAGATTGCGCGAGAGACCGAGATCCTCGACCAAAGCGTCGAAACGCGCCACGCCCAGAAAAAGATCGCGCAGGATCAGCGGCGTCCACCAGTCGCCGATTTTTTCAAGGGTGCGCGCCAGCGAACAGCGCATGTCGGCGAAACTGGTTCTTTCCATGACTGACAATTTAGTGAGTTGCGTGATTGAATGCAATCAGGCAGTCTGATTTAGTTCAATTATTGAACTATAATCGGAGGAGCCGCGATGTATCACGCCATCGTCCGCAAAAAGATCGTCGCGCTGTTTGAGGCCGTGGGTCGCGGCGACGCGCAACCCTTGCTGGAGTGCTTCGCGCCGCGTTTCATCCACAAATTTCTCGGCCAGAGCGCCATGGGCGGCGAGCGCCATTCACTCGAGGCGACAAAGGCCTGGTACGAGCGGCTTTACCGTCTGCTGCCTGGCATAAAATTCGATCTCGGCCGGATGATCGTCAGCGGACCGCCCTGGAACACGCTGGCGGTGGTGGAATGGCGCGAATCCAATCAAGGCGCCGATGGCGTGCCGACCGAAAATTTCGGCTGCCACGTGGTGCGCCTCGCCTGGGGACGCGCGACCTATCTCGCCATATGCCCCGACACCACGGGTCTCAAAGAGACGCTCGACCGCCTCGCCGCAGCGGGTTTCGCCGAAGCGCACGCCGCGCCGATCGCCGATTGAAACAGGTCGCGCCGAAGCGAAACAACCGACTGAGCGCCGGACCTCTATACGGCCGTCATAAACACCTTTGGATTACCCATCTTCGTAATCGCACAAATATACATCTTCACATCGTCGTGTTTTTTCTTCGCTATATTAAATTTTTCCGCAACGTAATGTATATTCCTTAACGATTGCCGATCACACTACCTCGGCGCTGTATTCTCAGGATTGGTGACGATGAGTACGCCCAAGGCATCACGATTCATTCTAGGCTTGGCCATCGGCCTCGCTGCCGGTCATCCGCTTGTCGTCGCGACGATCGCCGGGGCCAGCGGCCTTGGCCAGATCATGCTGTCCCTGCTTGGCGACGGCAACCGGATCGAACCGGGATACGTCCATCTGCTGATGGACTTCTCGCCCTACCTGCTTTGCCTGGCCTTCTTTTCCTATTTCATGCGCAAGACCGGCGACCGCTTCGTGCCGGGCGTGCTGCTCGGCCTGCCGATCCCCGGCCTCATCGTCCTGGTGATGTCTTCGTTCTGACGACAACGGCGGCGGGGCCTGCGGCCTATCCCGACATCTGCCGGGACACGCCCCGCCGGCGTGTTGCCCATGGTTCGAGACGCAATCCGCAGCCCGTCGAAGACGGGCGCCTTACGAGCGCTTGCGCCAGCGGGCAAGCCTGAACTGGCGCGACGCGCCGGCCGCCGTCGTTGTTGGCGGACAGCTTCCCAAGCAACAAACAAGTGAAATGCCGAGACAGGACGTCGCATTGCCCGAGGTATAGCTCTTTCCTCCAAGCGCAGACCACCTCGACAGCCAGAGGACTTGTCGTCCTCACACCAGCCGGCTCTGCGCCTTGGCCGCCGCGATAAAGCTGGCGAACAGCGGATGCGGCTCGAACGGGCGCGACTTCAATTCGGGGTGATATTGCACGCCGATGAACCAGGGATGGTTTTCGAATTCGACCGTCTCCGGCAGCAGGCCGTCGGGCGAGGTCCCGGCGAAGACCATGCCGCATTTCTCCAGCCGGTCACGGTAGCCCATGTTGACTTCGTAGCGATGGCGGTGGCGCTCGGAAATTTCGCTCTTGCCGTAGATGTCCGCGATCTTCGATCCGGGCTTCAGCATCGCCGGATAGGCGCCGAGCCGCATGGTGCCGCCGAGATTGCCGCTCTTCTCGCGCTTTTCCAGCTCGTTGCCGCGCAGCCATTCGGTCATCAGGCCGACCACCGGCTCCGGCGTCGGGCCGAATTCGGTCGAGCCGGCCTTCTCGACGCCGGCCAGCGAGCGCGCCGCCTCGATCACCGCCATCTGCATGCCGAAACAGATGCCGAAATAGGGCACCTTGCGCTCGCGCGCAAAGCGCGCCGCGGCGATCTTGCCTTCCGAACCGCGCGAGCCGAAGCCGCCCGGCACCAGAATGCCGTGCACATGCTCGAGATAGGGCGACGGGTCCTGGTTTTCGAAGATTTCCAATTCGATCCAGTCGAGATTGACCTTCACATGGTTGGAAATGCCGCCGTGCGCCAGCGCCTCGATCAGCGATTTGTATGCGTCCTTGAGACCAGTGTACTTGCCGACGATGGCGATGGTCACCTCGCCCTCCGGGTTGTGGACGGCGCGCATGACCTCGTTCCAGCGGGTCATGTCGGGGCGCGGCGCCGGCTCGATGCCGAAGGCGGCGAGCACTTCGTGGTCGAGGCCCGCGGCGTGATAGGCGCGCGGCACGTCGTAGATCGAGGCGACGTCGCGCGCCTCGATCACCGCGGTCTCGCGGACATTGCAGAACAGGCTGAGTTTTCTGCGCTCCTCGGCGGGGATTTCGCGGTCGGCGCGGCACAGCAATATGTCGGGCTGGATGCCGATCGAGCGCAATTCCTTGACCGAATGCTGGGTCGGCTTGGTCTTCACCTCCCCGGCCGAGGGAATGTAAGGCAGCAGCGTCAGGTGGATATAGACGCAATGCTGGCGCGGAAGATCGTTGCCGAGCTGGCGGATCGCCTCGAGGAAAGGCATGGCCTCGATGTCGCCGACCGTGCCGCCGATCTCCACCAGCACGAAATCATTGCCCTCGTTGCCTTCGAGGATGAATTCCTTGATGGCGTTGGTGACATGCGGGATGACCTGCACGGTGCCGCCGAGATAATCGCCGCGCCGCTCACGCGCGATGATCTCGCTGTAGATGCGGCCAGTGGTGACATTGTCCCTGCGGTTGGCCGAGCGGCCGGTGAAGCGCTCGTAATGGCCGAGGTCGAGATCGGCCTCGGCGCCGTCGTCGGTGACGAAGCATTCGCCGTGCTGCAGCGGCGACATGGTGCCGGGATCGACGTTGAGATAGGGGTCGAGCTTGCGCAGCCGCACCGTATAGCCGCGCGCCTGCAACAGCGCGCCGAGCGCCGCCGAGGCGAGCCCCTTGCCGAGCGAGGAGACAACGCCGCCGGTAATGAAGATATAGCGCGCCATGCGGAGGTCGCCTCGTGTTCTGCGCGGGACGCGGCCGCGAGGATGCGCCGGTCGACCGCCGTTTTTGCCGATGCCCGGGCCGGTTTCTCCGGCCCGGCCTTGAAACGAAAGTCAGCATGGCCAAAAGGCCATGCTCGGGCCGGCGAACCGGCCCAGCCATGAAACGAAGGTCCGCATGGCCACCAGGCCATGCGCCCAAAAAGTCCTGTCGCGAACGCCTTTACCGCAAACGCCTTAGCGCAAACGCCTTACTGGGAACGCGGCGGCGCCTGCTCGGGCTGGCGCGCCGGCGGAGCGGATTGCTCCCGCGCCTTCAGCTGGTCGAGCACGGTCCCCTTGGGCTGTTCCAGACCCTTGCCCGGAGCGGCCGGCGCGGTCGCCGCGGCGGGCAATTCGAAAATCGACTTCTGCGAGCGACTGTAGGAAGCCCAGACCGTCAGCGCCAGACTGGTCATGAAAAACAATGTGGCGAGGATCGCCGTCGCCCGCG
Source organism: uncultured Alphaproteobacteria bacterium (assembly GCA_963828185.1). Lineage (GTDB taxonomy): Bacteria > Pseudomonadota > Alphaproteobacteria > Rhizobiales > Beijerinckiaceae > Rhodoblastus. The sequence goes on from CAWHDV010000012.1 coordinate 29,622, forward strand.
TCAGGGCGTTGGCCTGGCCGCGTCCGGTAAAGAAGCCGCCCGAACCGCCGCCCATGCCAAGCGCGCCGCCTTCGGAGCGCTGCAGCAGGACCACGGTGATCAGGGCGACGACGACGAGGAGATGGATGACGATCAGAACCGTCTGCATTTTTCATTGTCCTATCAGGTCCAACCGCGAAAACCGCCGGCGCAGGCGCCCGGCGGCGTATTGGGGCGCGTCTTAACGCAAAAGCCCGCCGATGGAAACCCCGATCGGGGAAGCGTCGACGGATTCGACTCGCAGCCGAAGCCTTACTTGTAAACCCCGGCGATGCCGAGAAAATCCTTTGCCGTCAGGCTGGCGCCGCCGACCAGCGCGCCATTGACGTCCTCGACGCCCATCAGTTCGCGCGCATTGGCCGGCTTGACCGAGCCGCCGTAAAGGATGCGCACGCCCGCGCCCTCGCCCGGCATCAGGTCAATCAGTTCATGCCGGATGAAGCGATGAACTTCCGCAACGTCGGCGAGCGTCGGCGTCAGGCCGGTGCCGATCGCCCAAACCGGCTCATAGGCGACGACGAGATTCGCCGCTGTGGCTCCATGCGGCAGCGAGCCGGACAGTTGGCCGCCCACCACCGCCAATGTCTGCCCGGCCTCGCGCTGCAATTGCGTCTCTCCGACACAGACGATCGCCGTCATGCCGGCTCGCAGCGCGGCTTCGGCCTTGGCGCGCACGGTCTCGTCGCTCTCGCAGTGGTCGGCGCGCCGCTCGGAATGGCCTGTGATCACAAAAGTCGCGCCGCAATCGCGCAATTGTTCAGCCGAAATATCGCCGGTATTGGCGCCCGATGCCTTGGCGTGGCAGTCCTGGCCGCCGATGGCGATTTTTCCGCCCGCGACTTCCGCCGCCGCGGCGATCAGCGTGGCCGGCGGGCAGATCAGCACCTCCGCCCCGCCCGCTTCGGTCGAAGCGGCCTCGGCAATCGCCGCGATTTCCGCGAGCGAGGCCTTGGTCCCGTTCATTTTCCAGTTGCCGGCGGCGAGCGGTCGGATCGAAGTCATGCGCGATTTCCCCCAAATTCCTTTGGTTTGCGATAGCAGAGCGCCAGACAGTTGCACAGGGGGCGGATTGAAGCAGGGAATAGCCCGGCGTTTGCCGCCGGGCTCGCCCTGTCAAGACGATTGCGCCGTAAGCACGGGGTTTCTATAAGGACGGTCGACTTTTCCGACGCACATTCGCGCCGCCCCGCGGCGCCAAGACAAGAGAACGAAAAATGCTGGACGGCCTGCGGATCATGTCGAAGAATATCTGGGGCCGGGCGATCCTGATGGTTTTCGCCGGCCTGATCGTGGTCGGCTTCGGCTTTTTCGGCATTCGCGACGTCTTCGTCAATTTCCGCGCCAACCAGCTCGCCAAGATCGGCGACGTGGAAATCGGCGCGCAGCAATATCGCACGGAATACCAGAACGAGCTGCAGCGCGCCGAGCGTGAGGCCCGGCGCGCCATCACCAATGACGAGGCGCGCAGGATGGGCCTCGACCGCCAGGTCCTCGCCCGCCTGCTGACCGATTCGGCCCTCGACCAGGCGGCGCAAAAGCTCGGACTGGCCATCTCGGATGCGGAAATCGCCAAGGTCATCAGGGCCGACAAGATGTTCGCCGGCCCGAGCGGCGCCTTCGACCAGGCCCGCCTGGACGAAATCCTGCGCGACAATGGCTATACCGAGAACGCCTATGTGAGCGGACAGCGGGCGACGGCGCTGCGCCAGCAGATCGGCTCGGCGATCGGCGGCTCGTTCAGGTTGCCGAACGTCATGCTGGCGGCGATCAACACCTATACCAACGAGACGCGCACTGCCGATTATTTCGTCCTCCCCGCCCCCGGCCCCGATTCGGTCGCCGCCCCCGACGCGGCCGCGGTCAAGACCTTTTATGACATGCGCAAGGATGCGTATCGCACGCCGGAATATCGCAAGGTCAATGTGCTGACCGTTTCCCCGGTCGCGCTCGCCAAGGCGGCGCAGATCACCGACGAGGCCGCGCAGCAGGACTACGACCAGACCGCGGCGCAGCGGTTTTCCAAGCCCGGGAAGCGCGAGGTGGCGCAATTGACCTTTTCGACCCAGCAAGCCGCCGACAAGGCGTCGCGGCGCATTCAGGGCGGCGAGGCTTTTGCGGCGGTCGCCGCCGACAAGGCGGCGGGGGGCGTCCTCGCCAATCTAGGCGATGCGACGAAATCGGCGATTTTCGACAAGGCTGTCGCCGACGCCGCCTTCGCCCTGCCGACGACCGGCGTGACCGCGCCGATCCATGGCGAATTCGGCTGGGTCTTGGCCGACGTCACGCAGATCACGCCGGCCCAGACGCAGCCTTTCGCCGCGGTCAAGGACCAGATCAAGTCCGAGATCGCGCAGCGCCAGGCGCGCAACGACGTGCAGAAGCTGCACGACAAGGTCGAAGACCAGCGCGCCTCCGGCAAGACGCTGGCGGACGCCGCCGGCCCGCTGGGACTGCACAGCGAAACCCTGGTCACCGACGCCGCCGGCGCCGGCAAGGGCGAGAACGGCCAGCCCGGCGCGCCCATCGCGGCGCTGGCGGGCTCGCCGGCCCTGCTCAAGGCGATTTTCGCCTCCGATGTCGGCGTCGACAATGACGCCGTGTCGCGCAAGGATGGCGGCTATTCCTGGTTCGAGATCACCGCCGTCGATCCCTCGCGCCAGCTCTCCCTCGACGAGGTCAAGCCCGCGGTGGTCGCCGCCTTGCGCCAAAGCGACGTGCAGAAGGCGCTCGCGGCCAAGGCCAACGCCCTGGCCCGCAAGATCGACGCGGGCGCGAGCCTGGCTGAACTCGCCGCCGCCAACGGTGCCCGGCCGCAACAGGCGCAGGCGATTTTCCGCGGCGGCGGCCAGGGGCTGACCTCAGCGACCGTCGCGCAGGTTTTCGGCACGCCGGTCGGCGGCGCGGGCGTCGCCCTCGCCGACCAGTCGGGCCGCGTGGTGTTCAAGGTCACGGGCTCGACGACGCCGCCGCTCGACGCGCAATCGCCAAGCCTCGCAAAACTGCTGCCGCAGCTCCAGTCGCTCGCCTCCGACGATCTGCTCAACGAATATCTTGCCGGCCTGCAACAGCAACTGGGGCTGCAAGTGAACCAGGCCGCCCTGAGCGCCGCCACCGGTTCGCAACAGTGAGGGGCGCGTCGATGTTCCAGCCCGAAATCGACGCTTTCGCCGCGGTTTACGAGGCCGGCGAGCCAGCGCTCGTCAGCCTGCGGCTGGTGGCCGATCTCGAAACCCCGGTTTCGGCCTTCCTGAAATTGTCGCGCGGGCGCGCAGGCGACGTCTTCCTGCTTGAATCCGTCGAAGGCGGGGCCGCGCGGGGGCGCTACTCGATGATCGGGCTAGATCCCGATGTGATTTTCCGCGTCGAAGGCGGCAATGCGGCGATCAACCGCGACGCCCGCCACAATCGCGACGCCTTCGTCGCCTGCGACGAAAAGCCGCTCGACGCCTTGCGGAAACTGCTCGACGAATCGGCCATTCCCGCCGCGGCCGACAAGGGTTCGGGCCTGCCGCCGATGGCCGCCGGCGTTTTTGGCTATCTCGGCTACGACATGGTGCGCGAGATGGAGCGGCTGTCACCAGCCAAGCCCGATCCGATCGGCACGCCGGACGCGCTTTTGGTGCGGCCGACGCTGATGGCGGTGTTCGATTCGGTGCGCGACGAGATTTCGCTGGTCACGCCCGTGCGGCCGAAGCCCGGCGTCAGCGCCAGGAGCGCCTACGAGAGCGCCATCGCGCGCCTGGAATCGCTGGTGGAGGTGCTGGAAGGGCCGCTGCGCCTGGGGGGAGAGTCGATTAGGCCAGCCGGAGGACGCGCTGCTGTTGCAGACCCACGCGCCGGTCTCCAACACGACCGAGGACCAGTTCCTTGGCATGGTCGAGCGCGCCAAATCCTATATCCGCGCCGGCGACATCTTCCAGGTGGTGCTGTCGCAGCGCTTCACCTCGCCGTTCCAGCTGCCGGCCTTCGCGCTCTACCGGGCGCTGCGCCGGGTCAATCCCGCGCCCTATCTCTGCTATCTCGATTTCGGCGGCTTCCAGATCGTCTGCTCCAGCCCGGAAATTCTGGTGCGCGCGCGCGAGGGCAAGGTGACGATCAGGCCGATCGCCGGCACCCGCTGGCGCGGCGAGACCCGCGAGCAGGACCTGGCGCTGGAGCGCGAATTGCTCGCCGACGAGAAGGAGCGCGCCGAGCACCTGATGCTGCTCGACCTCGGCCGCAACGACGTCGGCCGCGTGGCCGAGATCGGCTCGGTCGAGGTGACGGAGAAATTTGTCGTCGAGCGTTACAGCCATGTCATGCACATCGTCTCGAACGTCGAGGGCAAGCTCGACGCCGCGCACGACGTGATCGATGCGCTCTCGGCGGGCTTCCCGGCCGGAACCGTATCGGGCGCGCCAAAAGTGCGGGCGATGGAGATCATCGACGAACTGGAGCTCGACAAGCGCGGCATCTACGGCGGCTGCATCGGCTATTTCGGCGCCTCGGGCGAGATGGACACCTGCATCGTGCTGCGCACCTCGGTGGTCAAGGACGGCAAGATGCACGTCCAGGCCGGCGCGGGCATCGTCTACGATTCCAACCCGGCCAGCGAGCAGAAGGAATGCGCCAACAAGGCGCGGGCGCTTTTTCGCGCGGCGGAGGAGGCGTTGCGCTTCGCTTCGACGGTGAAGCGCGGGCAGTAAGAGCTTTCTAAACTTCAAACCCTTCCCGCCCAGGCGGAAACTGTTTTGGCCGGTCGGCGATTTCTGTGCTAACGCCCTCCGGCGGCCGAACTCGCGCCCGCCCAGTTGATTTGTTGCGGAGACGATCATGTCCGAGACGCCAGATAGCCAGAAGCTTCCGCTCGACGACGGCCTCGACGACTCGCTCGACGATCACGAGATGGACGAGCACAACGTCGAAGAGGAGCAGGACTTCAGCGACGGCGACGACCAGGCCGCAAGCGCCAAGACGCGCATGAAAAAGGCGACCTCGGCGATCAGCGGGCGCTCGTACCGCAAGCGCCAGCTTGTGCGCATCGACAGTTTGCGGCCTTCGCTGTCCGACCGCATCCGGCGCGACTATCCCGACCTGCCGCCGGCCGCCAAGATCAGCTATGGCGAACTTGCCCGCTATCAGATGCTTTACGTCGAAGAGCTGCTGCAACAGGAACACGGCGAGTTTTCGGAGCTCGACCGGCAGGTCGCCGAAAGCATCGCCAACCAGGAAACCATCGCCGAGAACACCGAGGACGAATACGACGAGCATCGCACCTTCGGGGAACGTCTTTCCGATCACCTCGCGAGCTTCGGTGGAAGCTGGACGTTTCTCATATACTTCGCCGTCGTGCTGGTCATCTGGATGGCGTTCAACGTCGTCAAGGGCGAAGGCGCGGCGTTCGACCCCTACCCCTTCATCCTGCTCAATCTCGTCCTGTCCTGCATCGCGGCGATCCAGGCCCCCGTCATCATGATGAGCCAGAAGCGGCAGGAAGAAAAAGACCGCGCGCGCTCCTTCAACGACTATCGCGTGAATCTCAAGGCGGAACTGGAAATCCGGCATCTGCACGAAAAGATCGACTACCTCATCTCGCGCCAATGGCAGCGCCTGTCGGAAATCCAGCAGGTGCAGATCGAAATGCTGCACCAGGGCGGCCGGCACAGGAAAGCCAAGATGCCCCGGGCGATCGACGAAAACCAGGCGCTCGAGGCGGAACAAGCGTCCGACGGCGACCACGATTTAGAATGAAGGCCGCGCCGGCGCGGGATCGAGGCTCATTCCCAGCGCTTGCAGCGCGATGGCGCAATGCGCGCCGTCGCCGGTGAACTCCAGCGACGTCCTGGCCCCGAGTAGTCAGGGCAACGCCTTCGCGATCAACTCGCGGGCGCGCCCCTTGAGCGGCGACCGCACGCGGGCGTCGGGACGCCGCTTTCCAGCCAGTCGAACTCGAGCCAGCTGTTGTTCCCGCCGTTGCGCCGGATTCGCCAGCGGATTTTTAGCTGGCCGCTTTCGCCACGCAGCGCGCCGTGCCGCGCGGCATTGACCGCCAGTTCATGCAGCGCCAGAGCCATAATCTGCAACCAACTGGATTGCATACGAATTCAACTTTGCCCATCGAGCGTGGCGCGCTCGGCGCCGCGCGCGGGTTCAGTCGGGCGAAGACGCTTTCTTGACCGAGACGATATGGCGCGTGTCAGTAAAAACACCGAGATGGTTTTCGTCATGGGCGCCCAAGGCGCACGCGCAAAAAACAACTGCCGACAGCAACAATTTCCTTTGACGCTGGGCGAAAAAAAGCTGACCCAGACGACCCGGCGCCCTTGCTCGAGCGCCGCCGTTCAGCGCGGGCAGGCTCAGGTCAAAAGAAGGAAAACGCATGAGGATGAAATTCATTTCCGCCTTCGCGGCGCCGCTGGCGGTTTTGCTGATGGCCGCCCCGGCGCTCGCCCATTGCCATGATGCGCGGAAAACCTGCGAATTCGCCGCCAGATGCATGCAGAAAAGCAGCGCCCACGCGCAAAAAATCCGCGACGGAGTCCACAAGGGCAAAGCGGCCGGCGGCAATGAAATCTGGAGCGAGCTCGCCCAATGCGCCGTCGGCGGCGTCGAGTGGAGTCCAAGCGACGCCAGCGGCGAAGGCAATCGCAGCTACGACGACATCGCGGCCGGATGCTCGCCCGCCGACTATATGGCGACGGGCAAAGCCGGCGCGCAGCTTTTCGACGGCGCCCAGGACGCCTGCAATCAACTTCCCGAGTGACACACACCCGGGCTGCAGGCGTTTCGAGCGCGTTCCGAGCGCCTGTGCTGCTTGATCGATCTGGCGCAAGCGGCGCAACAGCGTTGTTTTTCAACTTTCACTTTCACGAAATCGCGCGCCGGAGCAAAAAATCTCGCAAAATGTTCGCATCACAAGCTACAAGGGCGCCACGCCTGAAAATTCAAAAGCGAACGGAACCCTGAATTGACCTTCGACAAAGCCAGCCCGGCGCTGGCCCGCGCCCTCGCCGAGCGCGACTACCAGAAGCCCACCCCCGTGCAGGCCGCCGTGCTGCGGCCTGAAGCCGAGGGGCGCGACATTCTCGTTTCGGCCCAGACCGGCTCGGGCAAGACCGTGGCTTTCGGTCTGGCGATGGGCGGCGAACTGCTCGGCGCGGCCGAAAAGGTTCCCGAAGCCGGGGCGCCGCTCGCTCTCGTCATCGCCCCCACGCGCGAACTGGCCTTGCAGGTCGCCCGTGAATTGCAGTGGCTCTACCAACATGCCGGCGCCCGCGTCGTGACCTGCGTCGGCGGCATGGACCAGCGCAGCGAACGCCGCGCCTTGCAGGCCGGTTGCCATATCGTCGTCGGCACGCCGGGTCGTCTGCGCGACCATATCGACCGCAACGGGCTCGACGCCTCGCGCCTCGCGGCGGTGGTGCTCGACGAGGCCGACGAGATGCTCGACATGGGCTTTCGCGAGGATCTCGAATTCATCCTCGACGCCACGCCGGAAACCCGTCGCACCCTGATGTTCTCGGCCACCATGCCGAAGAGCATCGCCGCGCTGGCCAAGAAATACCAGCGCAACGCCCTGCGCATCGAGGCGGCCGGCGAGGCGGAGAGCCACGCCGACATCGAATATCGCGCCGTGCGCGTCGATCCGCGCGAAACCGAAAAAGCCGTGGTCAACCTGCTGCGCTTCTACAATTCGCCGACGGCCATCGTCTTCTGCAACACCCGCGATTCCGTGCGCCACCTCCAGGCGATCCTGCAGGAGCGTGGCTTTTCCGCCGCCCTTCTGTCCGGCGAACTCGGCCAGCACGAGCGCAACCTGTCGATGGCGGCCTTGCGCGACGGACGCGCCCGCGTCTGCGTCGCCACCGACGTCGCTGCGCGCGGCCTCGACCTGCCCACCGTCGGCCTCGTCATCCACGCCGACCTGCCGCACGACGCCGAAGCCCTCCAGCATCGCTCGGGCCGCACCGGCCGCGCCGGCCGCAAGGGCGTCAGCGTCCTGCTGGTGCCGCCGAAAGCCCGCCGCCGCGCCGAAAATCTGATCGGCCAGGCCCATGTCGAGGTGGAATGGGCGGCGCCGCCGAGCGCCGAGGAAATCCGCCAGCTCGACAACCGGCGCCTGTTGCAGGAGCCGCTGCTGAACGAGGCGCCGTCGGAGGAGGAGAGCGAGATCGCGCGCCTGCTGCTGTCGGAACTCGGCGCTGAAAAAATCGCCACGGCGCTGGCCCGCGTGCTGCGCGCCCGCCTGCCGCAGGCCGAAGAGGTCGCCGATCCCGGTTTCGAGGTGGAAAAGCGCGGCCCGCGCGATTTTGCGCCCGGCAAGGGGGCCAAGGCGCATAAAGAGCCGATGCCGGGGGCGGTCTGGTTCAAACTCGATATCGGCCGTTCGAAGAACGCCGATCCGAAATGGCTGCTGCCGATGCTTTGCCGCAAGGGCGGCGTCAACCGCGGCGACATCGGAGCGATCCGCATTTTCCCCAATGAGACCAAGGTGGAGATCGCCTCGGCCGCCGCCGGGCTTTTCCTGCAGAACATGCGCCGCCCCGGCGGCGACCGCATCGGCGTCGAACGGCTCGACGCCTCCGGCGCCGAGGCGGCGGCTCCGGTCAAGCCGCCGAAAAAACCCAAAAAGCATTGAGGTTGGCGTCCCCGGACGCTTACGCGCCCGGCGGCTCTTCCGGCAGATCCGCGGCGAAGGCGTCCTCGAAGGGTTCGTCGCCCAGCGGCTCCTCGTCCTCGGTCAGGCCGACGTCGTCGCGCGGTTGCGGCACGCCAAACCCCTTGGGCAGGCGCCCGTCGAACAGGCCGGCGCCCTTGAGTTCGTCGAGGCCCGGCAGGTCGGAAATCTGCTCCAGACCGAAATGCAGGAGAAATTTCTCGGTCGTGCCATAAGTGACGGGCCGCCCCGGCGCGCGTCGCCGGCCGCGCAGCCGCACCCAGCCGGTCTCCAGCAGCACGTCCATCGTGCCCTTCGACAGAGCGACGCCGCGAATATCCTCGATTTCCGCGCGCGTCGACGGCTGATGGTAGGCGATGATGGCCAGAGTCTCCATGGCCGCGCGGGAAAGCTTTTTCGGCTCGATCTTCTCGCGCTGCAGCGCCCAGGCGAGATCCGGCGCAGTGCGGAACATCCATTTCTTGCCGACCCGCACAAGCTGGATGCCGCGACCGTAAAATTCCGCCTTGAGGAACGTCAGCGCCGCCGCGAGGTCCGCGCCCGAGCCTTGCGGCAAGCGCCTCGCCATTTCCTCTTCGCTCAGCGGTTCGGTCGAAGCGAAGATCAAGGCCTCGCAGATGCGCATGATCTCGCGTTGCGCGGCGTCGGGCTTCGCGCGCTCGACATGGTCGGCCGCTTCATGCGCCGTGAGATCGAATAAAGGCTGCTGTTCGGCCATGGATTATTCCGCCGCCAGGACCGACGCGACCGAGAGGTCCTCCGGAGGCGGCTCCTCCTGCTTGCGTCGCACCCACAGGGGCGCGAAGGCGCGATCCTGCCGCAAGTCTATCAGCCCTTCCCGCACCATCTCAAGCGAGGCCGAAAAAGTCGAGGCGCGGACCGTGCGCGCCTGGGCTGGCGTCGCCACCCAGGCGATGAGGTAATCGTCGAGCGCCGTCCATTCCAGCGCCACGCCGGCGAGCCGCTCCAGCACTTCGCGCGCTTCCGCCAGCGACCAGACCTGCCGATGCTTGACCGAAACCATCGACAGCGCCTGTTTCTGCCGCTGTCGCGCGTAGGCCGCGAGAAGATCGTAAAGGCTGGCCTGATAAAGCGGCGCGTTGACGAGTTCCAGTCCCTCCGGGGCGCCGCGCAAAAAAAGGTCGCGGTCGAGTTGCGGCCGTTCGAACAACCTCGTCGCCGCCGCGCGGATGGCCTGCAGCCGGCGCAACCTCTTGGCGAGGCTGGCGGCGAGTTCCTGAGCGTCCGGCTCCTCGGCCTTGGGCGGCGCCGGCAGCAGCAACCGCGACTTGAGATAGGCCAGCCAGGCCGCCATCACCAGATAGTCGGCCGCGAGTTCCAGCCGCACGCGCCGCGCCGCTTCGACAAATTCCAGATATTGCTCGGCCAGCGCCAGGACCGAAATGCGGTTCAGGTCGACCTTTTGCCGCCGCGCCAATTCGAGCAGCAGGTCGAGCGGGCCTTCAAACCCGTCGACATCGACGCGAAAATCCGTCTCGCCCTGCTCCGAATCGAAGAATTCGTCGCCGCGCGCCTCGAATCGCCGGTCATCACTGTCGTTGCGCTGCTCCATCGTCCTTCCACAATCGCCTTGCGAATCAACAATCAGCGTGGGGGAATCAGGCCAAGGCCGCAAGCGCCGAAACGAGTTGCGCCCGCGCATCCACAGGATCAAAGGGCGCCGCTTCGGCCATGGCCCGCGCTACTTGCGTCCTCGCGCGCGAAACGCGATTGAGCGCCCCGCCCGCGAGCCAGGGCGCCGCCTGCGCCACGGCGCCAGCTTCGCTCAGATCGCCGTTGCAATGCAAGGCCATGTCGACGCCGGCGGCATATGCCCGCGCCGCGCGTTCGAAAAAACGGCCGGCGAGCGCTTCCATCGACAGGTCGTCGCTCATCAGCAAGCCGTCGAAACCAATCTCGCCGCGAATGATCTCCTCGACTACGACGCGCGATTGCGTCGCCGGATACAGCGGATCGATGGCTTCGTAAACGACATGCGCGGTCATCGCCGCCGGCAGGCCGGCGTTGGCGCGGAAGGGCGCGAAATCCTGTTGCAGGTCCCCGCGCGAAGCGGCGACACGCGGCAATTCAAGATGGCTGTCGGACAGGGCGCGGCCGTGGCCCGGAACATGTTTCATCACGGGCATGACGCCGCCCGCCATCAGTCCTTGCGCGGCGGCGCGGCCAAGCCGCGCCACGTCGGCGGGATTTTGCGCGTAGGCGCGGTCGCCGATGATCTTGTGCGCGACGGGCGTGGGGACATCCAGCACCGGCAGGCAATCGACATCAATCCCCAGTTCGCGCAAATCATTGGCGATCAGCCGCGCGCCGAGCGCGGCGAATTTTTCATCAGCGCCGGAAAGCTTGCCGAAGGCGGCGGCCGGCGGATAGACCGGCCAGTGCGGCTGGGTCAGGCGCTGCACCCGGCCGCCTTCCTGGTCGACCAGCACGGCGGCGTCGTCGCCGAGGATCTCGCGAAAGGAGTCGGTCAGCGCCTTCACCTGCGCCGGACTGTCGATGTTGCGCCGAAACAGGATCAGGCCCCAGGGCCGCGCTTCCCTGAAGAAGGCGCGCTCGTCGGCGCTGAGCGCGAGACCGGCGCAACCGGCGATGAAAGCGCGAAAATTCATTGAATCTCGTCTCCGCGATCGCCTTGCGTCGCAATCGTGGTTTGCCCACGGCAAGCCGCGGGCAAATGCCTGGACGTCAGTCGCGCGCGACGAAGCAGCGTCCGCCTTCGCCCTTGATCGCCGAACACATCGTAGCCGCCACTTCCTTCGTCAGGTGGCCGACGCGGACGCGGTAGACCGTCTTTGCGCCGACCTTGGCCTCAACGAAAGTCGCGTGGCGTCCATGCAGGGCTCCCGAATATTTGGCGCTCAGCGAATTGGCGGCCGCGCGGGCTTCCGAGGCTGCCGGAGTGCCGGCGAGCTGCACCGCGTAGATACCGGTCGCGCCGGCGATTTCCGGCTCCGCCGGCACGGCCGCATCAGGCTTGACCGAAGCGAGCTTGACCGGCTTGGCTTCATGTCGCCGACGAGCCTTCATCGCGGCCCCGGAGGTGGAGACGGCGCGATCGCTCGATTTCGCGGCCGTCGTCCCGGCTGGCGCCGCTCCATCCGGCGGATTCAGAGTGGGGAATTCCGCCGCCATGCTCGGCAACCCGGACGCGGCCCGAGGTGGGGCATCAGCGCTGTCGACAAGGCTGCCGTCGGCGCGCACCGCAATGGTCTTGACCTTCCTTGGCGGCGGGAAAATCAAATCCAACTCCTGCGACGGGGAAGCGTCCGCGGGTGCGGCCGTTGGCGGAGCCGGCGTGGCGACAGCCGCCGCGGCGCTGGTGACGCGCGCAGCCTTCACCGTCGCGCCGAGATCGGCAGGCTGCTCCTCAGAGCTGACCACCTTGGCGACATTGCCGTCAACCTTGCGGTCGAAAAGACCTTGCGCGCCGGAATTCGAAGTCGCTTCGGCGTCTTGCGGCTTGATGCGCGCCGGATCGGCGTCCGCGTGGATGGTCACGATCTCGTGCGGACCGACCCTGCCGCGCATGGCCAAGACGCCGGCGATGCCGGCGACGCCGGCAAGGAGAACCGCGGCCATGCCGTAGACCACCGCCTTGCGCCGTCCAGCCGAAGCGGCCGGGGTCACCCCGTCTTGAAAGTCGCCGGACCAATCCGCCGCTTCCGGAGCATCGAAACTCGGCTCCGGACTCCATTGCGGCTCGGCCTCACCGTAAAGCGGAGGCTCGGGGGAATAGTGCGACGTCCGCAACGCCGACAACTCCGGGAAATAGGGTTCGTGCGGCGCATGAAGCGGTTCTTGCGGCGCCGCGTGGTCCTTGCGCAGATCGGCGATCGCCGCCTGCGCGCGAAACAGCGCCTCGAAGGGATCTTCTCGCTTGGCCATGCCTTCGCCGCCGACCAGGCGCGCGAGTTCGGCCAGCGGATCGGATTTTTCGGCTTGCGGCGGCCGGACGGACGGCGCCGCGGCGCGAAGCCGACGTTCGAACTCGTCCAGATCTATCTCCGGTTGAAACTTGGCGGCATACTCACCCATGGCGGACCCTCGCATCACCCAAGCTTCCGAAACGAGAGGACCATGGCTACAACCAGGCGCAACGCCAAGCAATAGCTTAGCGCATCTCTTCCGGCGCTTTTACACCTAAAACCGACAATCCGGACGCCAGAACCGTCATTAACCCTGTGACAAGAGCCAGCCTGGCGCTCGTCAAATCTCTACGATCTTGATTAACAAAGCGTAATTGTGGCTGATCTTTGCCGCGATTCCAGTGCGAATGAAAAAAAGCCGCCAGTTCGTGCAGGTAAAAGGCGAGACGATGCGGCTCGTGCGCCGCCGCGGCGCTCTCGATAACACGCGGATATTGCGCCAGATATTTGATCAGACCCTGTTCGCTTTCGTCTGACAGCAGCGCAAGGTCGGCCGAGGCGAGCCGCGCCGGGGATGCGTCGAGGTCCGGAAAGGCCGCGAGCGCCTGGCGCAGCACCGAATGCGCCCTGGCATGGGCGTATTGCACGTAGAAAACCGGATTGTCCCTGGATTGCTCGATCACCTTCGCGAGGTCGAATTCCAGCGGCGCATCGTTTTTCCGCGTCAGCATCATGAAGCGCACGGCGTCGACGCCGACTTCATCCACGACCTCACGCAATGTAACGAAATCACCGGAGCGCTTCGACATTTTGACCGGCTCGCCGTCGCGCATCAACTTGACCATCTGGCACAGCTTCACGTCGAGCGCGCATTTGCCGTCCGACAAGGCGCTGACCGCCGCGCCCATCCTTTTCACATAGCCGCCGTGATCGGCGCCCCAGACATCGACCAGCACGTCATAGCCGGCCTCGATCTTCTTGCGGTGATAGGCGATGTCGGAGGCGAAATAGGTGAAGGCGCCGTCAGACTTCTTCAACGGACGATCGACGTCGTCGCCGAAGCCGGTTGACCGGAACAGGGTTTGCTCACGATCTTCCCAGTCGTCCGGCAACTGGCCTTTCGGCGGCGGCAGGCGACCTTCATAGACCAGGTTTTTAGCGCGCAGGTCGGCAATTGCGGCCTCGACGTCGGAAACGCCGTTCTGCTTCACATGCAGCGAACGCTCGGAAAAGAACACTTCATGCGTGATGTTGAGCGCGGCGAGGTCTTCGCGGATCATCGCCATCATCGCATCGATCGAGGCGTCTCGCACCGGGCCGATCCAGTCGGCCTCCGGTTTTCCGCGCAGCGCGTCACCATATTTACGAGCCAGCGCAACCCCGACCGGCTTCAGATAGTCGCCGGGGTAGAGACCGTCCGGAATGGTCACGCTGTCGCCGAGCGCCTCAAGATAACGGAGATAGGCCGAACGGGCCAGGACATCGACCTGGGCCCCGGCGTCGTTGATGTAATATTCTCGCGTCACCCGCGATCCCGCGAATTCCATCAGCCCGGCGAGTGCGTCGCCGAAAACCGCGCCGCGCCCGTGGCCGACATGCATGGGTCCGGTCGGATTGGCGGAGACGAATTCGACATTGACCTTTCCAGCCGACGCCCGGCCGGCGGCGCCGCGTCCGAAATCAACGCCTTCGGCAAGGATGACACGCAGGATATCGGCAAAGACCCGCGGCTTCAGCCGGATATTCAGGAAGCCGGGGCCCGCCACCTCGGCCTGGTCGACGTCGGGCTCCTGCGTCAATTCATAGGCCAGTTCGGAAGCGAACTGGCGCGGATTGGGATAAAAGCTCTTCGCTTCCTTCGCAAAGACCATGGCGGCGTTGCAGGCAAGGTCGCCCAGGCTTTGGTCGCGCGGCGGCTCGACCACGAAGCGCGCGGGATCGAGATCTGGCGGCAGGCGTCCCTCCTTGCCGTACCGGTCGAGAATGGCGGCGATGCGGGCATGGAATTCGGCGTAGATATTCATCGGGCGGCCCCAGGATGCAGCATTGGCGCCGGGCTAACGCAATTCGAAGGCGCCGTCAAAGTTTTGCGGGTATTCCCATGGGAACCTTCGGCGTGGCCTCTGCATTTCTCCCCTAGGACTTCTTAAGTCATGGGAATGCGGCGCTTCGGTAATGGTCCGGCAAGGATTTTTGCGCAGCCTTGCAATTTCCGACGCAATTCGCCGCGCAGGGCGAAATCGGCCCTGGCGGCGCCAAAAAATGCCTGGCCAAGGAAAAGCTTGGCCGGCGGATCATTCGAGGACCGGGCCATGTTCGGCTTCAATTGGAAGACCTTGGAAAAATCGGGCGAATCTTTCTCGTCGGCGAGCGGCGGCGGCGCGCTGCCCGAACGCAGGCGGCGACCGCGCATCGGCCTGGCGCTTGGCGCTGGAGCGGCGCGCGGCTGGTCGCACATCGGTGTCCTGCAGGAGCTGGCGGCCAGGCAAGTGCAACTGGATGTGATCGCCGGCGCATCGATTGGCGCCGTCGTCGGCGGCTGTTACGCCGCCGGCAGGCTGGACGCGCTCGAGGCGTTTGCCCGCTCGCTGACCAAGCGGCGCGTGTTTTCGCTGATGGACGTGTCATTCTCCGGCCTTGGCATGCTCAGCGGCGGCAAGCTTCGCGACGAATTGGCTCGCGAACTCGCGGGGCGATGCATCGAAGGCCTGCCGATCACTTTCGGAGCCGTGGCTACGGAAATTGGCTCCGGCCATGAAGTCTGGCTGCGGAAGGGCGACCTGGTGGAGGCAGTCCGCGCCTCCTACGCTTTGCCCGGCATCTTCGAACCCGTCCGTGTCGATAACCGCTGGTTGTTCGACGGCGCGCTGGTCAATCCGGTTCCGGTAACGCTTTGTCGCGCCATGGGGGCGGACCTGGTCATCGCGGTCAATCTGGTCGGCGACACCGCCTATCGCGGCGCCCTGATCGCCGACGGAACGCAAGCGGCAGCCGAAGCGGATCCGGGAATTGCCGCGGAAGGCGCCGGTCCCGCGGCGGCCGAGGCGCGGCAATTGCGCCGGCAGTTCGGGCGCGGCGCCGACGGCGCTCCCGGCATAGCCGCGGCGATGCTCGACGCCTTCAACATCACCCAGGACCGCATCTCCCGCTCGCGACTCGCCGGCGACCCGCCGGACGTGCTGATCAACGCCAGATTGTCAAAGATTGGCCTGTTCGAATTCCACCGCGCCGAGGAATTGATCGCCATAGGCCGCGAAGCCGCACGCCGCGCGCTCAACGAAATCGAGGAAATCGCCGCGATCGAGAGTCAATTGCACGGCCGCGCGCCGGCTTGAACCAATCGCGTTTGAGCGCATCGAAGAAAACCCGCCGGGCGAGCCGGCGGGCGCAAATTCCCCAAAAAATAAAGTTTTAGGCGGTGGCGATATATTCGCGCAGCGCGCGATGCTCGGATTCAATCGATTCCAGCCGGTGCTTGACCACGTCGCCGATCGAGACGACGCCCACGAGACGGCCGTTGTTGATCACCGGCAGATGGCGGAAACGGCCGGCGGTCATCTGCTCCATCACGTGGTCGATCGACTCGTCCATACGCGCGGTGACGACCTTGCTGGTCATGTATTTGGAAACGGAATCCTGCAGGACGCCGGCGCCCTGGCGACCGACCGCGCGAACGATGTCACGCTCCGACAATATGCCGAGCACTTCGCCGTCGCCGCCCGTGACGATGACGGCGCCTATGCCTCTTTCGGCGAGTATGGCGGCGACTTCCTGCAAAGTCCGGTGGGGCTGCGTGGTGGTCACGTCGTTCCCCTTGGCGGCGAGAATAAGTGCGACTGTCATCAAAGGCTCCCTCCAGTTCGACGCGGGTTTTTTATCCCGTCTATCGTCACCTAGAAGATGCGCCGGAACCCTTCCGAGCGCAAGCGAGCCTCCGTGCGTCACGCCTTGCGCCTTTGGTCGAACAATGGCGCAAGCAGCAGTCCGACGAGGAAGCCGCCGATATGCGCCTCCCAGGCTATCGGGGCGCTTGAAAAGCCCAGGCCCTGGCCGCCGACGCCAAACAGCAGATTTGCGGCGAACCAGAAGCCGACGAAAGCCAGGGTCTGTCGATTGGCCAGCATTTGCGGCAGCGAAGCCAAGGGCGGCGTATTCAGAAGCGGCGTTTCGGGCCCCTCACCGGAAAAAAAGAACGCGCCAGGCTGGAACACAAATCGCGCCGCCGCGCCCATATACGCCGAAATCGCGGCCGAGGCGCCGATCAGCGGCGCCAGTTCGACGATGTGGAACATGAGATAGAAAAAGGCGCCCGCCACGGCGCCGACAACGCCAAGCAGCAGGAAGCGCGCAGGCCCGAAGCGCCGCGCCACTGGCGACCCGAACGCCGCGAGCCAGACGCAGTTGAAGATCAGATGCGTCCAGTCGCCATGCAGGAAGGCGTAACTCAGCGGTGTGAACCAAAGCTTTCCGGGCGGCGCGTAAGTGAGGAAATATTGTCCCACCTGCCCCTGCATGTCCGAACTGCGCGCGACCGTGTTCAAATGACCGAGCACGGCGCTCGGGTCGACCAGAAATCCGAACCGCGCCGGAACGAAGCCATAAGTGGCGAGGATCTGCAGATCGGCCTCGGGAGAAACGAAGAACACCCGCGCCGCATGGATAAGCGTCAGCACGGCCAGCAGCATCAAGACGACGAATGGAAGATTGAAAATCGGCTCGCGTCCAGGCTCGCGCATCTTTGAATGACTTTCGATCGGGGTTTGCGGCGGATTGACGCTTTTGCGGGCGGCTTGGCGCTTTTGCGGGCGGCTTGACGCTTTTGCGCGAACCGAGTCCGTTCCGCCTGAACCGAAGGTCCTCGAACCGGACCGGCTCTAGCATAATCTTGGGTTTTGCGTGAAAAAAACAAGAAAGGGGAGAGCCGGAGCAAGCTCTCCCCTTTGGACGGGCGTTAACCGTCTTGGCCGGCCGGCGCGCTGTGCGCTTGCCTGAATTCCGGAGCTGTCGCCCCCGCCATCTTCCCGAGCAAGAGAAAAGCGGAGGAAAAAATTTTTCCGGAACAATGCCTAGCCTGAAGTTCGAACGTCACGTCATTCGGGTCGCTTAACCGTCGGCGTTTCGTTGGAACGATTGGAGGATGCCAAATGGCCTTCGACTTTGCAATGTCAACCGCTTGTTAAGGTTAATTTCCGCGGCTCAGGACACGCCAGGGTTGTGGCCTGAACCTCGCAGTCTTTCTCGCAACCGCGACGGAAAAGAGAAATCTGCTCCGCAATCGCACAGCAATCGACCCAAAACCCAACAAGGGCGAAAAAATGAGACAAGCGGCGACACAAGAGCTTTATAGCTACTGGAACAAATTGCGCGGCGCGCGCATGTCGCCGGAACGCGAGGAAATCGATCCGGCGGCGATCCGCCATATCCTCGCCGACACGATGATCCTCGAAGTGGACCCGGAGCGGCAGTTTCCGGTGCGCATTTCCGGCACCCGGCTGAACGCGCTTTTTCTTGGCGAGCAGAAGGGACAGTCTTTCGTCGGCCTGTTCGCGCCGGCGGAACGGGCCGCCGCCAGCGCCATGATGCAGTCGGTGATCGACGGCGCGCGTCCGATCGTCGCGGGCCTGACCGCGGCGCCGGAGGACGGCGAGGCGGCGACGCTGGAATTGCTGCTGCTGCCGCTGCGCCACCACGGCAAGACGCATGCGCGCATTCTCGGCGCCCTCACGCCCACCGCCATACCGTCCTGGCTTGGATTGCGGCAGGCGGCCAGCCTGCACATGGTCGCCATGCGTTTCATCGACGACGGCGTCGCAGGCCCCGCCGCGCCCCTCATGCCCCACCGCGGGACTGCCCGCACGCCCGCCGAACTGGCGCGCCGAGCGAAAACTCGGCGCCGCTCGTTTTTCGTCATCCCCGGCGGCCGCGACCAGTGAAACCATGAGGCTTTGAAAAATTCGTTGTATCCGCCGTCGTAACAGCGAATTAACTTCATCGTTGCTATATTGGACGCCAATGACGGGATAGTTCGGCGAGCCAAATGCATTTCCAGCCCAAAGTCAGTTCAAAGCCCAAGGAGCGGCGACGCCATGCGCGGGTGAAACTCGCGCTTCTGGGGCGTTACATGCTCGAGGACCGGCGCGAGTTTCCTTGCCAGACGGTCGACATTTCCGTCGGCGGACTTTCCGTGACCGCGCCAGCGCGCGGCGCCCTCGGCGAGAGGGTCGTCGCCTATTTCGACGCTTTGGGCCGGATCGAGGGCAATATCATCCGCCATCTCGAATTCGGCTTCGCCATGACCGCCAACATGCCGGCGAACAAGCGCGAAAAACTGGTCAACCAGCTGACGTGGCTGGCCAATCGCAAGGTTCTCGGCCTTCCCGAAGACCGCCGCCACGAGCGCATCGTGCCAAACGAGGTCAACACCACCATCCGCCTGCCCGACGGCAGCCTGATCGCGGCGAAGATTGTCGATATCTCGGTTTCCGGCGCCGCCGTGACGTCGACGGCGCAGGCGCCGATGGGTACGATGCTGCATGTCGGCAAACGCCCGGCGCGCGTCGTGCGCTGCTTTGACCATGGCATGGCGCTGGAGTTCGCGCTGCCGCTGTCCTTCGACGTGTTCGACGAAAACGTCATTCTCTAGGGTCTCTTGCTCTAGCGTCTCTTGCTCTAGCGTCTCTTGCTCTAGCTCTTGATTTTGCGAGTTTTCGCCAAAACTATTCGAGCGGCAGATGGGGTATTGCGATCCCCGCCGCCTGCGCCAGCAGGATCAGGTTGAGCGCCAGCACCAGCGCCGCCGCGATCACCGCGACGACGATCGTCAGTCGCGTGTTGGCGAAGGCGCCCATCACCTCGCGGCGCGACGTCAGAAGAAGCAGCGAAACCATTGGAACAGGCAGCACGATGCTGAGCACGACCTGGCTCATCACCAGCGCCTGCGTTGCATTCACGCCAAGCGCGACAACGCCGAAGGCCGGGATCATCGTCACCAGGCGACGGAGCCACAGCGGAATCGAAAAATGCACGAAATCCTGCATGATGACCTGCCCCGCCATCGTGCCGACGACGGAGCTCGAAAAGCCGGACGCGAGCAGGGAAACCATGAACACGCCCGCGGCGCCGGCCCCCAGCAGCGGGATCAGCGTGCGGTAAGCGGTTTCGATTTCCGCGACATTGTTGTGGCCGCCATGGAAAACAGCGGCGGCCATGGCGACCATCGCCATGTTGACGAGTCCGGCAAGACCCAGCGCGACCAGGACCTCGGCATTTGAGAAGCGCAACACCCGATGACGTTCGACATCGTCGTGGAGCGGCACCCTATCCTTGGTCAGGCTGGAATGGAGGTAGATCGCGTGCGGCATCACCGTCGCGCCAACGATGCCGACCGCGAGCGTAACGCTGTGTGGTCCCGCCAGTCCCGGAACTACGGAATGAAATGCGAAGGCGCTCCAGTCGGGCGGCGCGATCGCCAATTCGATGAGATAGGCGAGGCCGATGATGCTGACAAAGCCGGCGATCAACACCTCGATCGGGCGGAAGCCCGAGCCCTGCAGCATCAGCATTGCGTAGGTCGCCAAACCTACCAGCGCCAGGCTCCAAAACATCGGCAACCCGAACAGCAGGCTGAGGCCGATGGCGGCGCCGAGGAATTCGGCGAGATCGGTCGCCATGGCGGCGATTTCGCTCGCCGCCCACATCGCGTAGACGATCGGCCGCGGAAAATGGTCGCGGCATTGTTCCGCCAGGCTTTTTCCCGTGACAATGCCGAGCTTGGCCGACAGGCCCTGGAACAGCATGGCTGCGACATTGGCCAGCACCACCACCCAGAGCAGCAGATAGCCGTAGCGTGAGCCCGCCTCGATGTTGGTGGCGAAATTGCCCGGATCCATGTAGGCGATCGACGCGACGACCGCTGGACCGGCAAACGGCAGCAAAGCCCGAATGCCCCGCCTTTTGCCGACAATGCTCGCGCGGCCCGCCGCAATGGTCCGGTCCGTCCAACCCGTTTTCAGTGTATTGGCCGCCGTGTCGCCCATGACGTAATCAAACCTCGCAACAGCTGGTCCAGATTGTAGCCATGGCTACACCAGCAAATTTGTGTCAGCGACCGCTTTCTGTCAATGGCTAGATAATGTCGCCCGTGCTACAAAAGTTGCGCAACCATGCGAAAAAGGGCGCAAGCGAGAATGGGGCCCATGAGCGGCAAGCTGACAGTCGACGAGATGGGCGCCGCATCCGACCTTCCGAGCGAAACCACCCAGGCGCGACGTTTTGGCAAGGCGCGGGCGGCGCGGGCCTCGACGCTGATCGAGGATTATGCCGAACTGATCAGCGACCTGCTGGCGACCGAAGGCGAGGCGCGCCCGACGGATATCGCCCGCCGGCTGGGCGTGTCGCACGCCACGGTGATCAAGACCATCGCGCGGCTCAAGAAGGCGGGCGTCGCAACATCCCGGCCCTACCGCGGCATTTTCCTCACCGAGGCCGGGCAGGCCCTGGCCGCGCGGGTCCGCTCGCGCCATAGGCTCGTGGTCGAGGTTCTCCGGGCCATCGGCGTCCCCGCCGAAGCCGCCGAAGCCGACGCCGAAGGCATCGAACATCACGTTTCCGACACGACCATCGACGCTTTCGACCGGTTTTTGCGGGACGTGCGCGGCGTCTGACCCCGTCGCTGGACAACGTTATAAAATACGAATCTCCGCCGCTCGTTTCAGACGACCGCCCAAATCAGCCGTGGACGTGGGGCGTCGCGACCGCCGCGCCGACAGCCTCGCCGCAGGCGCCGCACAGGCCTTCGATCTCGATCACCTGCCGTTGCGGCCGAAATCCGACCCTGGCGGCGGTTTCCGCCAGCAGGGCGTCGATCTTCGGGCTCTCGATCTCGTCGGCGCGGCCGCAGCGGCTGCAAATGAGCAAAAGTCCGTGATGGTCATGGCCGAGATGATCGCATGGGGCGTAAGCGTTGGTGCTGGCGATCTTGAAGACAAAGCCGTTTTCGACCAGGAATTCCAGGGCTCTGTAGGCCGTTGGCGGCGCGACGGTTTTCGCCTGCGTCCGCGACAGCTGATCGATCACCGCGTAAGCGCCGAGCGGCGCCTTGGCGCCCGCCAGCAACTCCAGCACCTGCCGCCGGATGGGCGTCAGCTGAAGTCCGCGCTGTGCGCAGATGCCTTCGACCTGCGCCATCCAGTCCCGAGGCTCGCCATGCGGCTTTGGAGGCGACTTGGGATTCCTGACCACGAATTCTCTCCTTCAAAACTTGCGCGCGCATCCTAGCTTTTTCGTCGCCTGACGTCACGACGCCGCCGCCTTTGAAATGTTATATTGTACGATCGGCGCCGGTGCGCTAGCCTGTCCGACGCGTCAACGCCCGTTCCACTCGAAGGCGACATCCATGAAATCCATCAAGCTTCTCGCGGCCGCGCTGTTGATCGGCGGCTGCGCCGTCCTGCCGGCCGCGGCGGCCGGCGACCGTTTCGGTGGTCGCGGCGGAAAATTTCTACGGCGACGTCGCCCGACAAATCGGCGGCGCGGATGTCGCTGTGACCAGCATCATGTCGAACCCGGACCAGGACCCGCATCTGTTCGAGGCCAGCCCCTCGACCGCCAGGGACCTGGCCGGCGCGAAAATCGTCATCGCCAGTGGCGCGGATTACGATCCATGGATGGAAAAATTGCTCTCCGCGTCCAGCGCCCCCGGCCGCAAGGAGATTGTCGTCGCCAACCTGGTTCACAGACAAGCCGGCGACAACCCGCATATCTGGTACGATCCGATGACCATGGCGGCGCTGGCCAGCCGGCTCACCGCCGATCTCGTCGCCATCGACCCGGCGCACAAGGCGGATTACCTGAAGCGCGACGCCGCCTTCCTCGTCTCGCTCAAGCCGCTCGACGCCCGGATCGCCGAGATGAAGCGGAAATTCGCCGGCGCGCCGGTCACCGCCTCCGAACCGGTGTTCGGCTATATGGCGCAGGCCCTGGGCCTCAAGATGCACAATGAAAAATTTCAGCTCGCGGTGATGAACAACACCGAGCCGAGCGTTTCCGATGTCGCCGCCTTCGAGAATGATCTGGAGCAACACAAGGTTCGGGTCATGCTCTACAACGCCCAGGCGAGCGAGCCCGCCGTGCAGAGGCTGGTGAAACTGGCCGAGGCCAAGAATATCCCGGTAGTGGGCGTGACCGAGACGGAGCCGGCGGGCAAGACCTATCAGGAATGGATGCTTTCCCAACTCGGCGCCCTCGACAAGGCTTTGACTGGACCGACCCAATGAAGGCGGTTTCATGCGAAAAGGCCAGCGTGACGCTGGGCGGACGAAAAATCCTTTCCGGCGTGGATTTCGCAATCCGGGAAGGCGAATTCGTCGGCATGCTCGGATCAAACGGATCGGGCAAGACGACGCTGCTCCGCGCCATCCTCGGCCTGATCCCGCTTGAATTTGGCGCCATCCGCGTTCTCGGCGAACCGGCGACGCGCGGCAATCCGGCGATCGGCTACATGCCGCAAGCGCGCGGCGGTTTCGGCAATATCCGCTTCACCGGCTGGGATTGCGTCGCCAGCGCGGCCGGCGGCAAGGGTTGGGGCTTGCCGCGCCTCGACGCGGCGAAGCGGCGTGATGTCGATTGGGCGCTCGACATGGTCGGCGCGCGCGACCTGGCGCAACGCCCGCTCACGGAGATGTCCGGCGGCGAGCGGCAGCGCCTTTTGTTGTCGCAGGCCCTGCTCGGCCGCCCGCGCCTGCTGCTGCTCGACGAACCGCTGATCAATCTCGACCCCACCCGCCAGAGCGGCGTGGTCGAGATCGTCCGGCGCCTGCAAAAGGAGCTGGGCTTCGCCGTCATTTTCGCTGCGCACGAACTCAATCCGCTGCTCAATTCGATCGATCGCGTGCTTTATCTCGGCGGCGGCAAGGCGGTGCTCGGCGGCGTCGACGAGGTCATCACCGGCCCGGTGCTGTCGCGTCTCTACGGTTCCGAGATCGAGGTGGTCCGGCTCGGCGGGCGCATTTTCGTGATGGCGGGGGGCATCGACGTCGAGCGCCAGGCCCATTGCCATGACCACGGCGACGAGGGTGGCGGCCATGCGCACGACCACCAACATAGCCAGGACGCCGGTCATGACCATGATCATGACCACGAACACGAACACGAACACGAAGGGAGCGCCGATGTTCGCCTATGATTTCATGCGCACCGCCTTCGCCGCGGCGACCATCGTGGCGGCGCTCGCGGGCGTGGTCGGTTTCTTCCTCGTCCTGCGCGGACAGACTTTCGCCGGCCATGCGCTGTCCCATGTCGGCTTCACCGGCGCGACCGGCGCCGTCCTGTTCGGGCTGCCGCCGCTTTGGGGCCTGGTCGGGTTCACCGTGCTGGCGGGCCTCGGCATGGGCCTGCTCGGCGAAAAGCTGAGCGGACGCGACGTGGCCATCGGCATGATGCTGTCGCTGGCGCTCGGCCTCGGTCTCCTGTTCCTGCATTTCTACACCGCCTACGCCAGCCAGGCGACGGCGCTGCTGTTCGGCAATGTCCTCGGCGTCAACGCCTCGGCGCTGTGGACGCTTGCGGGCCTCGCCATCGTCAGTCTCGGCGCGCTGGCCTGCATTTCCCGACCTTTGCTGTTCCTGAGCCTGCAACCCGAGTTGGCCGAGGCCAAGGGCGTCCCGGCGCGGTTCGTCGCCACCGCGTTCCTGGTCATTGTCGCCATCGCCGTCGCCGAATGCGCGCAGATCGTCGGCGTCCTGCTGGTCTTCACTTTGATGGTAGGTCCGTCAGCGGCCGCGCAAAGGCTGACGACCCATGTCGGCAACGGCGTCGCGCTCGCCGTCGGCTTCGCCCTGGTCGAGGCCTGGGGCGGGCTGGCTCTCGCTTACGCCACAGACTGGCCGACCAGTTTCTGGATCACCGCCTTGTCGGCGATCATCTATTTCGCCAGCCTGGCGGCGGAACCCGTTTCGCGCGCGCTTACACGTCAGAAAACCGCGGCGGCGCAGGCTTGAAAGCGCCCTGTCGACAGGAATTATTGGAACTCAATCAACTCAATTCGCTCTATCCGGCGCGCTGTCCGAAAGGAGACGGAATTGCTCATCGACTGGGAAGCTGCGGCGCCGGACAACAGTTTTGAAATTCGGGTTCGCGATGTCCTGTTGGCCAGCTCGTTCTATCGCGACGTGCTCGGAGCGCGCGAGGTGTTTCGTCGCGCCACCGGCGATGGCGTAACGGTCCGCGCGGGATTGGCCGCCGGAGCGATCCGGTTCATTCTCTCATCGCCGGAAGTGGAAAAGTCGGAGCCGGCCTTGCTTTCGCGGCTGGCGACCGAGCTTGGCGTCCCATACCTCGCTGTCATCGTGCCGGTTGACGATCCGAACGGCGCAGCCGACAGCGCCGTGCGACGCGGCGCGGTGCTCAAGGAGCCTCCGATTTCCAGGGACCTCGTCGTCGTCACCGATCCTTTCGGCAGCCACTGGGCCTTCGTCCGACGCGAAGCCGCCGCCAGGCGCGAAATTTCGCGGCTCAACTAAGCGCGCCGGCGGCTGATCCCTAGCCGATCTTCTTCAGCCCCGCTGAATAACGGCGGCCGTTTTCCGCATAATGGGTGGCGCTGGCCAGGAGTTTCTTCGCCGCCGCCTCGTCGAGCTGGCGCACGAGTTTCGCTGGCGAGCCAACGATGAGGGAATAATCCGGAAATTCCTTGTTCTCTGTGACCAGGGCGTTGGCGCCGACAATGCAGAACCGGCCGATCCTGGCGCCGTTGAGCAGGGTCGCGCCCATGCCGATCAGACTCCCCTCGCCCACCGTGCAGCCATGCAGGATGACCGCGTGGCCGACGGTGACGTCGGCGCCAATCGTCAGGGGCGCCCCCATGTCGGTGTGCAGAACCGAACCATCCTGGATATTGGTCCGCGCGCCGATCTCGATCCATTCGTTGTCCCCGCGCAGGGTCGCGCCGAACCAGACGCTGGCGTCCTCGCCAAGACGCACCTTGCCGATCACATTAGCGTCCGGCGCCACGAAAAAGCGGCCCTCGGGCGGCAGTTCCGGGCTTACGCCGTCGAGCGAATAGAGGCTCATCGATTACGACTCCCTTGCCAAAGCCGGCACAATCGGCTCAATGGAAATGTCGTCCCTATTCGCCGCGTTTATCGCCTCCGCGCAAGCCCCTATTGCAGGCGCCCTTCTTGCAGGTCCCGTCAAACTTGCGGAAAATATTCCTCGTCCTCGGCTTCGGCCCCTTCCTCGTCCTGCTGCTGGCATTGGCGGCCTGGCGCCTGTGGCCCTCGGCGCCGCCGGAAGAGGCTATCTTCAGCATTGCCAACCACAGGCTGCGCTTCGCCGCATCCTATTTGCGCAGCAGCGAAGTCGCCGACGCCGATCGTGTCGATCTGATGGTCCTGGCGCCCGATTTCACGCCCGCCGCAGACGATCCTCGCCGCCTTCCCGCGGCCGGCGAAAGCGAGAAAAAGGGGCGCGCGCAGATCTTCGTCACGTTGACGCCGGCCCCGAAAATCGAAGCCGGCGCGGCGGTCGCCTCCCCCGGCGAACGCTTTGGCCCCTATCTCGCAGCCGAGGCGCTGATCGCCGACGGCGGATTGTTGCGCCGCCATTTCGAGGACAAGTCGCCTTTCGCCGGCGCCGACCTCTATATGGCGCCGCCCGACGGCGAAGAATTTTCGGCTCTTTGCGAACGTCCGAAAATCCCCGACGACGGCCTGCCCGATAGCTGTCTCGCCGAATTTCGCGTCGAAGGCATTTTGACGCAGATCCGCTTCGATCCGGCTTGGCTCGGGCAATGGTCAGGCTTGCGCGCCAACACGTTGCTATTGGTGCGCAGCGCCATCCAGCCTTGAGGCGCGCCCCCTTCGTCGGGAATAGGCCCTCTTTTCTGCTGATCCAATGTGCGAAAAATCCCGCGCGACGCGGCCGAGGCAGATTGCCGCAAAGGATTGGTAAAGGCTTCCCGGATTGTCGCGCGCGAGCTTTTCGCAGCGGTTTCGCGCCTTGGCGTAAGCGTTCAGCAAGGCCGCGCCGGCGCGGGGCTTGAACTCCGGCTCGCATTTGTCCACGACAAGTTCGGACAGCTCATTATCGGCCCTTGAGCCAAGCTGGCATTCCTGCAGTGTCGAAAAGGCCCGGTCGCAATCTGGCGCTGCGCGCAGTGCGACCGCGACCGCCGCGGCGAAGCCGCCCGCCCTTGCGGCCTCCGCGTCGCCGACCCGGCAAGCCGGCGCCGCGTGGGCAAGGCCGCCGAACGCAATAGTCAGCGCCAGCGCGAAACTCCGGCGGCGTTTCGTCACGCGATGAACTGCGATCACGGGCGCTATGCCGCTCAGTCCTGTCACATTTCGTCGAGATCGAAATCGAGGATCGCCATTTGCAGCGTGTAGGACTTGCCCTTCGCATCATCGGCGGAAATCACGCCGAGAAAATCATCGCCGCGATTGAGTTCGACCGAATCAGTCTTTTTCATCCGCGCCGCGATCTTCAATTCGTCATTGTCGAACAGGCGACGCAGATAATCCTGCAGGACCGCGCGTTCGACCGGAATTTTCATGGCGAAGGAAAAGGAACGGTCGCCATCTTCGTCGTCGACGGCGATCGTTCCGATGCCCCGCTCGCCGAAGCTGACGATCGCCTGTTCGACATTCTTGGGATCGAGAACGACCTTGATGCCAGGCGCGCCGAAGGAGGTGCGCAGGAATTCCTGCAATTTGCGCAATTCGCTCTTGTCCAAGACCGGTCTCCGTCCACTGGTTGGGACGCGAGGCTTGCCAAAAACCGACGCCTCGCGCAAGGGGCGAAAAAAGTGCGGGGATTTCCTTCGATTGACGGACCGCTATTCCTCGGCGGCCTTGGACGCGAGAATCTGGTCCATTTCGCGCGCCGGCTCGGCGCAGCCGGAGCCGCCGACGACCCTCGAGGGAACGCCCGCGACCGTAACATTGGGGGGCACCGGCTGCAGCACCACCGACCCCGCGGCGATGCGCGAGCAGCGGCCGACCTCGATATTGCCGAGAATTTTCGCGCCGGCGCCGATCAGCACGCCATGGCGGATTTTTGGATGGCGGTCGCCGGTTTCATGCCCCGTGCCGCCGAGCGTCACGCTATGCAGGATCGACACGTCGTCCTCGATCACTGCGGTCGCGCCGACCACGAGGCCCGTGGCGTGGTCCAGGAATATTCCCTTGCCGATCCGCGCGGCCGGATTGATGTCGGTCTGGAAGGCGGCCGAGGAGCGGCTTTGCAGGTAGAGAGCGAAGTCCTTGCGCCCGGCGTTCCACAGGAAATGCGCCAGCCGGTGCGTTTGCAGGGCGTGGAAACCCTTGAAATAGAGCAGAGGCTCGATCAGCCGCTGGCATGCCGGATCGCGGTCGGCGACGGCGAGGATGTCGGCGCGGATCGCCACGCCTATCGAGGGATCGCGTTCAGCGAGCTCCAGGAAGGTCTGACGGATAATGTCGCCCGGAAAATCGGGATGTGACAGCCGCGCCGCCAGCCGGTGCCCGACCGCCTGCTCCAGCGTCGCATGGTTCAGGATGGAGGAGGCGAGAAAACAGCCCAGCTCCGGCTCGCGGCGCAAGGCCTCCTCCGCCTCGAAGCGGATCTGCGAGAAAACCGGATCGGGATCGTTCTTGTGCAGCGGACGCACATTGCCGATCGTCGCCATGCCTTAACTCCTTGCAAGCAAGCCTAATCATAGCACAAGGCGTCGCCAATCATCCCAAACTCTCCAGAAAGGCTAACACGCCTTCCTTGAATACTTTGTCGCCGACGGCGCGATTGTGGTCGCGGTTTGGGATGACCAGCGCGCGGGCGTTTCTCATCAGGCTCGCCAGGGCGAAAGGATCGCCGGCCACGTCATCCTCCGATCCGACGCAAACCAGCGTCGGCGCCGCGATCTTCGCCACTTCCTCAGCGCTCATCGCGTGGCGCGAGCCGCGCATGCAGGCGGCCAGCGCGCGCAAGTCGCTTTTGGTCGCCTCGGCGAATGAGCGGAACATGATCTGCATCGGATCTTTCAGCTCTTGCGGCGAAATGGCCTCCATCGCGTCGGCGATGCCGATCGGCAAGCCGGCCCCGTCAACGAGATGGATGCCAAGTCCGGCGAGCACAAGCCCTCTCAGTCTTTCTGGCGCCAGCACCGCCAGATGGGCGGCGATGCGTGCGCCCATCGAATAACCCATGACATCCGCACGAGTTATTCCGAGGTGATCAAGCAGGTTGGCCGCGTCGCGCGCCATGATCCAGGGCGTGTAGAGGGCGGGGTCATAGAGCTTTTCGCTGCGGCCGTGGCCGCGATTGTCGAGGACGATCGTCCGCCGCCCGGCTTTCGTCAGGGTCTTGACCCATTGCGGAAACATCCAGTTCACGCCGTGGTTGGAGGCGAAACCGTGGATCAGCAGGATCGGCGCGTGACGATCGTCGCCTTCCGGCGCGAAATCGGCATAAGCGAGGCGGACCCCATCGGAAGAAAACTCCTGCATGGAAAGCCCCGATCCTACCAGCGCAGCCAGCGCCCGCCGGCGAACCAGCCCACGGTGACGACAATCGTCGTCGCCAGCACGTACCAGACGGCAAGGAAGAACGGCGAATCATCCGGGCAATTCATGGCGTAGAGCGTCGCCGCCAGTCCCGCCGCGGCGAAGGCCGCCGCCGCGCCCGCCCGCTGAGGATCGGTCGGCGCGCCATGTTTCAGGGCCAGGAAAAGGCCCGCCAGCGGCGCCAAAGACATCAACGGCACAAGGGTCAGGCAATGCACGGCGTTATGGCCGATCATGCGCGACATCCACAGATTGCTGGGAACCGTCGCCATTTCCATCAGGCAGGCGACGACCAGCATGGCGGGGGCGAGCCAGACCGCGTGGCGCGCCGCGCCAAGTTTCGCCGCCGGCCGCGCCAGCCTCCAGGCCAGCACGAGGCCGCTTGCCGCCATGGTCGAGGTGAACAGGAATTTGAACAGGAAGCGCGGCTGATCGAGCGAGGCGAAGAACGTGTTCCGCAGGCCAAGGAAGATAAAGAAGGGTACGGCGGAGGCGATGAGGCCGACCAGGACGTCGAGCGTGAACGTCCGGCGCATCGGCGTCGGCTTCGTCTCGAGGTCGGCCGCAAGCGCGGCGATGAGGTCGTTGGTCTTCATGGCTGCGTCTTTTTCACAAACTGCTCTTTCGATAAAGTTCCGCCAGCGCCTTCAGGCCGCGATGAACGGATACGCGCAGGGCGCCTTCGGTGACGCCCAGGCTCGAAGCCGCCTCGCGCAAGCTCTCGCCGCGGATCGACACAGCCTCGATCGCTTCGCGCTGCTTGCCGCTCAACTGCCCAAGCAGTCTCAAAGCGCCCTGTTTTTCCTGCTCGCGCTCGAAATCTTCCTGTTCCGGCGGCGTCGCCAGGACATCTTCGAAATCGGCGATGTCGGTTTCGGCGCGCCGGCCGCGCCGCCGCGCCGCATCGATGATCTTGTTGCGGGCGATGGCGCCGATCCAGGGCGTCAGGCCCTGCGTCGAGTCCCATGTATGGCGCTTCAGATGAATGGCCAAGAGCGTCTCCTGCACGGCGTCCTCCGCGTCGCCCGCCGCCAGGCCGGCGCGGGCGCAAGCCTTGCGGCACAGATTGCGCAGATAGGGCGTAAGGCTTGTCAGCAATCGGGCATAGACGGCGTTGTCGCCCGCCATGGCGGCGCGCATGGCCGCGCTCCACTCCCGATCCTGCGCCTGCAAATCCGGCATCCATCAACCTTTTTCGCGCGAGGACGGCGGATTGTTACAATGGAATCGGGCAAATTGCACCGCTTTCCGAATTTTTTCATCGCGCCGCAAAAAACGCCCCGCCGCTTGTAACGGCGGCCCGGCGACCGCGTAAGGCTCTGTGGGCGCCAAGCCTGATCTTTCCGGAGCAAACGACATGAGCAAAGCCAATCTTTCCCGCGATCTCGTCCTCGCGGCCTCCCTTTTGACGGCGCTGGCCGCGACGGCGCCCGCGCAGGCCGCAAGCAAGAACGAAAAATGTTTCGGCGTGGCGCTGAAAGGAACCAACGACTGCGCCGCTGGCGCGGGAACCACCTGCGCCGGCACATCCGCCGTCGATTACCAGGGCAATTCCTGGAAATTCGTCCCCAAGGGAACCTGCGCGACAATTCATCTGCCGGGCGACCGCATGGGCTCGCTCAAGGCGCTCGATCGCGACCGCCCGAAGTCCTGATTTTTCGTCGATGGAGCCTCGTCGCCATGAACGCAGCGCCTAACATCCCTCGTCTCGCGGCCGGCGTTGCCGGCGCCGGGCTGAAAGCCGCCCATTACGCGGAAATCCTGGCGACGCGGCCCGATCTGGGCTTTTTCGAAATCCACGCCGAAAACTTCATGAGCGCCGGCGGCCCAGACCATCGCTGGCTGGCGGCGATCGGCGAAATCTATCCCCTGTCCGTGCACGGCGTCGGCCTGTCGCTCGGCTCGGCCGAGCCGCTCGACCGCGAGAGGCTGGCGCGGTTGGCCCGCGTCGTCGCGCTCTACCGGCCAGCGCTGGTGTCAGAACATCTGGCGTGGTCGGACTTTTCCGGCCGCGCCTTCCCCGATCTCCTGCCCCTGCCCTATGACGAGGCCAGCCTGCGCCGCACGGCGGAAAAGATCGACGCGACGCAGTGTGCGCTCGGCCGGACGATCCTGATCGAAAACCCCGCGACCTACCTGCGTTTCGCGGGAAGCTCCATCGCCGAGCCGCAATTTCTCGAACAACTTTGCGCATTGTCCGGCTGCGGCCTGCTGCTCGACGTGAACAACGTCCATGTCAGCGCGGTCAACCATGGATTTGACGCCGACGAATATCTCGACGCCTTTCCGTTCGCGCGCGTCGGAGAAATCCACCTCGCCGGGTTCGCCGAGGCGCGCGACGCCGACGGCCCATTCCTGATCGACAATCACGGCGGCGCGGTCAGCGACGAAGTCTGGGAGCTTTATGAAAAAAAGGTCATCTGCCGCGCCGGCCCGCGGCCGACGCTGATCGAATGGGACAATGACGTGCCGGAGTGGCGCGCGCTTTACGCGGAGACGCGCAAGGCGGCGGCGATTCTGGCGGGCGCCTTCCTTCTCCCGATAGCCCCGCCGATTGCCCCTCATCCGGCCCTTCGGGCCATCTTCTCCCGCAAGGGGAGAAGGGAAACATACCCGGCGCCGCGGATTGGCAAGCGCAATTCGCCGCCGCGCTGCAAAACCCGGCTTTGCCCGCGCCGAAAATCTTCGCGCCTTGCGATTCTGCCGCGCGCTTCGCGGTTTATCGCAACAACTCGGCTTTAGCCGCGATCGAAGCCCTGAAAGAGCAGTTCCCGACCGTCCTGCGCCTGGTTGGCGACGAGGCCTTTTGCGGCCTCGCCCGCGCCTACGCGCAAAACCATCCGCCGCGCTCGCCGGTCCTTGGCGAATATGGCGAGGATTTTCCGGGCTTCATCGAGATTTTCCTCAATTCCATGGAAAACGAAACTCCCTATCTCGCCGATTGCGCGCGCCTCGACTGGGCGCGACTGGTCGCCCTGCGCGCGCCGGAGGCCGCGCCGTGCCCAATGGCGCGGCTCGCGCAACTCGATCCGGAAAACCTCGCCGGGCTCAGGATCATCCTGCATCCATCGCTGGCGACGGTGACGTCGGACTGGCCGATTCTGGCCATCGCCAGCGCTCACGAAACGCTGGTCCAGGATTTCCGCGGCGAGACCGCGCTCGCGCTGCGCCCGGACGCGGAACTCGCCGTCCATTCTTGCCCCCCCGGCGTGGCCGCCTTCCTTCGCGCCTGCGCGGATGGAAAAAACCTCGGCGAGGCGGCCTGCGCGGCGGGCGAAGCGCAAGAAATTTTCAATTTCGGCCAGACCCTGGTCGAACTGGTCCGCCTCGGGGCGATCATCGATTTCGTGTGAAAAAAATGGAGAGCCAGATGAGCCTGCAAACCGAGACTTTTCCGCTGCAATTGCCGTTCTGGAGCGCTTTGCGTCCAAAAATCGGCGAACTCGCGCAGACCGCCCTGCGGTTTGCCCTGGCCGTGCCATTCTACACGTCCGGCCTCACGAAATGGAACGGTTTCCTGCAATTGAGCGACAGCGCCGACGCCCTGTTCAGCGACGAATTCAAATTGCACCTGTTCGGCGGCGCCTATGCTTTTCCGGCGCCGCATCTGATGGCCTTCGCCTCCGGCTGCATGGAGATTTGCCTGCCCATCCTGCTGGTGCTGGGGCTCGGTACGCGGCTGGCGGCCTTTGGCCTCCTCGGCATGACCGCGATCATCCAGCTGACCGAGCCGGAAGGCTGGGCCAATTTCCATCTCATCTGGGCGTCGGCCGCGCTGGCGATCATCGCCTATGGTCCGGGTCCGGTTTCGCTCGACGCGCTGATCGCCCGAATGTTATCGAAAGCGCGGGCCTGAGCGTCGGCGACGAAACGCCCTCTACCCAAAACAACTCGCATTGACTATGGTGCGCGCCGTTCAATCCGGACGGGATTTTCCCGGCCGGACGGCGCCTATCCCCGCACCAGGATCGAAAACATGTCGGACCACGCCATTCCGCATTTCCACAACCAGCCCGGGCTGCCGAAGATTCGCGTCGGCGCCAAGGAATTCATGTGCATCGGCGCGCTGCCGCCATTCGACCATCCGCATGTCTATATCGACATGGGCGGCGATGCCGAGGCGATCTGCCCCTATTGCTCGACCCACTACGTCTATGACGAATCCTTGCACGGCCACGCCGATCCGGCCGAATGCGAGGCGACCGCGCAAGCCGCCTGACCACTCCGCCGAAAAGGCGGATCTTTATCGCGTCGCCGGAGCATGAAGTGACTTCGCAAGACCCCATCGTGATCGCCGGCGGCGGCGTCGGCGGACTCACCGCCGCGCTGGCCCTCGCCAAGGTCGGCCGCGCGACGCTGGTGCTCGAACGCGCGCCGGCTTTCCGTGAAGTCGGCGCCGGCTTGCAACTCGCGCCAAACGCCTGCCGTATCCTGCGCGATCTCGGCGTGCTGCCGCTTCTGTCCGATGCGGCCGTCGCCCCGGAGCATATTCGCATCCGGCGCGGCGCCGATGGCGCCGATCTGGCGAAAATTTCCCTGAAAGACGTGGAAAAGCGTTATGGAGCGCCCTATTTCGCCATTCATCGCGCCGATCTTCTCTCGGCGCTGCTCGAACGCGCGCGCGAAAACCCCGCCATCGACATTCTGTCCGATTCGACCCTCACCGGCTTCATCGAGGATGAAAAAGGCGTCGCAATCACCTTCCGCTATGGCGGCGAATACCGCCGCGCGTCCGGCTCCGCCCTGATCGGCGCCGACGGCGTCCGCTCATTGGTGCGCTCCCGCCTGCATGGCGAGGACGGCGACAAGCCGATCTATACCGGCCATACCGCCTGGCGCACGACCATGCCGGCCTGCGACCTGCCGGAGACGATGCGCCGTCCTGCCTCCAACCTGTGGCTCGGCGAAAAGGCGCATCTCGTGCATTATCCGCTGCGCGCCGGCGCGGTCGTCAATGTCGTCGCGCTGGTCGAGGATTCCTGGCGCGGCGACGGCGAAAGCCAGGACGGCGATTTCTGGGACAACCAGGGCGACCGGAAATTTCTCCTCAATCGTTTCAGGAACTGGTCGACGGAGGCCAAGGACCTGCTTGCCGCCGGCGAAACCTGGCTGCGCTGGCCCTTGTTCGACCGGCCGCCGATCGAAAGCTGGTCACACGGCCGCGCGGCGCTGCTCGGCGACGCCGCCCATCCGATGCTTCCCTATCTCGCGCAGGGAGCGGCGCAGGCGATCGAGGACGCGCAGGCGCTGGCGCTGTCCTTCGCCAATGAGCCAAATAACGCGGCCAAGGCGCTCACCAATTATTCCTCGGCGCGCATGGCGCGCGCCAGCCAGATCCAATATGCCTCGCGCAACCAGGGCCAGATCTATCATATGGCCGGTTTCCAGGCTTTCGCGCGCGATCTCGTCCTGCGCGCCTCCGGGTCCAACCGCCTGCTGGCGCGCCAGGACTGGATTTATTGCGCTTGACCCGCCGCCCGCCGGGCGGCGACACTGAATTCATCAATTCTCCCCGGAGCGCAACCTAGAGTATGACCTTCGACGCTGCCGAAGCGCCCGAACTGCGCACCGCCCATGTGATTGTCGTCGCCAACGAAAAGGGCGGGTCAGGCAAGTCGACCCTGTCAATTCATCTCGCCGTGGCTTTGCTCAAGGCCGGCTATCGCGTCGCCACCATCGACCTCGACATCCGCCAGCGCAGCCTGACGCGTTTTTTCGAGAATCGGGCCTCCTGGGCGAAGACCGCGCCCTGGAAGGTCGAACTTCCGAGGCATTTCGCGCCCGATCGCGGCGAATCGCCGAACCAGCAGGACAACGAAACCCAGGAATTCGCTGTTTTCGCCGAAGCCATCGGTGAAGTGGAGCATGATTACGAATTTGTCGTCATCGACACGCCCGCCAGCAATTCCTACTTGATGCGCCTCGCCCATTCGCTGGCCGACACATTGATTTCGCCCATGAACGACAGTTTTATCGACATGGACGTGCTGTCGCGCGTGCACCATGACCGCAGCCAGCGCGGTCGCGTGTCGCAATATGCGGAAATCGTGCTGGAGGCGCGGCGGAAACGGCGGCTCGTCGACAATGGCCTGATCGACTGGGTGCTGGTGCGCAACCGCATGGCGACGCTGCAGTCCAACAATGCGCGTCAGGTCGACCAGGCGCTGCGCAAGCTGGCGGTCGAACTCCAGTTTCGCGTCGCGGAAGGCTTGCATGACCGGGTGATCTTCCGCGAGCTTTTCCCGCTCGGCCTCACCGCGCTCGACGCGATTGAGGAAGCCAATCACAACCTCACGCCGTCACAGCAATCGGCGCGGCGCGAAATCGACACGCTGCTGCGCGAATTGCGCCTGCCCGAGCGGGTCCCCGGCGCCGACCATCTCGAATCCCGCCATGCCTGGTTCGACGCCATCGCCAGTTATTACCGCGAACTGGGCGACAAGAAGAACCCATGACGGCCACGCGCCCCGGCTCAGGCGCTGCCCCAGATATTCAGGTTAACCATATGTTTTAAAGTATTTTTATTCCTGACTAATCAGTTGATGCTGCGTTTTTTCCCGCGCCGGCGTCCACGACGGCTGCAAAAGGGAATTGCGCCCTGACGGATGAACGCGAAAGATGCAGGCTTGCGCTGGAACATTGCGGCTGCTGGAAAGTCAATGAAAGTAATGATGAATTACACTGTTTCGCGTCCGCCGAATTGATGCAGATCTGCGCCGCGAGACTATCCATCGTCGTTTCGGTTCCAGCTCAGGTCGCCGCGAACGGCCGCAACCGGGCCTTACGATGCCGCACCGAGAAGCGCATTTTCACAGCATTCCTCCCTTGAGGCGCGCGCGCGTCGCAGGTCTCTATGCGAAACCCGCCATGGACCTGGCGCGGGCGAAGGGCGCGGATCTGGAAAAAATCGTCGCGGCCTGCGGCCTTGGAGGCTCGGATGGCGCGATTGTCGATGATGTCTCGGTAAGTGATTTCGTGAGACTGCTGGCGACGGCGTCCGAGCAGTTGAACGATCCGTTGTTCGGTCTGCGCGTCGGACGGATCATGCAGCCCATTCATTTCGCTGGTTACGGATTGGGGCTCTGCGCCTGCAGGACGCTCAGGCAGACAGCGGCGCAGACCATGCGGTTTGAATCCCTGTCGCATGATCTCGCCAGGACGGAATTGCTTGA
The DNA here is from genome assembly GCA_963828185.1 of uncultured Alphaproteobacteria bacterium. Classification (GTDB taxonomy): domain Bacteria; phylum Pseudomonadota; class Alphaproteobacteria; order Rhizobiales; family Beijerinckiaceae; genus Rhodoblastus. The sequence continues at coordinate 65,911 of CAWHDV010000012.1, forward strand.
AGAAGGCGAGATGGCCTTCTTGCGTTGGCGCTCTCCCTGGCAGGGACTCGAAGGGTTTCGTCACGTGTGCGATTTGGTCGCCGCGGCTTTTCGATCGCAGAGCGAATGGCTGGTGGGGATGGCTTTGCCCCGAGCCGAAGTGGACTTTGTGCACGATGCGCCATCGGATGCGACACTCGACGAGTACGAGACTTTGCTGGGCGCGAAACTGCGATTCGGCGCTCCGACCTTTGAGGCGCGTTTTCCCAGGATCTGGCTCGACCTGCCGGTAACGAACGCGGATACAGAGCTCTTTGCGGAATTGTCCCGCATCGCGGAACAGCGCCTGGCCACCCGGAAGCGAGAAACAAACGAAAGGCCGATCATTCGGGCGACGCGCGAGCGCATTCTGGAGCGGTTGAGTCGCGGGCGGCCGAGCTTGCCCGAGGTGGCGGAGTCCCTTGGACTGACGAAGCGCAGCTTGCAACGTCGCCTCGCCGATGAAAACGTCAGTTTTTCCAATTTGCTGGACGAAGTTCGACGCGAAATTGTCCCGCGATATTTGCGCGAAAAGGAGCTTTCGTTGACGGAAATCGCCTTCCTGCTAGGGTTTAGCGAGCAGAGCACGTTCAATCATACGTTTCGGCAATGGTTCAGCATGACGCCAAATGCCTGGCGGAGCCAGATATCGGAATAGCAGCGGCCTGTGCCTAGCCGCGCGCTTCATTTTTCAAGCTTTCCCTGACGCTTTTTGGCGTCGAACCAAACCAGAGATGGAACTTGTGGTTGAAGTTGCTTTGATCGTCGAAGCCAAGCAGTGAGGCGATCTCCGACAGGGGGAGAGTATCGTCCCGGAGATAATCGTAGACGAGTTCGCGCCGCGTATCGTCGACAAGTTCGGTGAAGCTGCGGCCTGCGTCCGAGAGCCTGCGTTGCAGGCTCCGGTCCGAAAGATTCAACGCCTTGGCGACTTGCGAGAGATTGGCGTCGCCGCGACGCAATCGGGCTCTGATCTCGCCGCGCGCCCGAGGGATGACCGTCGAGGCTTCGGCCTTCCGCTTCCTGGTTTGAAGGCGTTGTTCGGCCCAATCCGTCAGCGTTGCGAAAAAGCCTGTATCGGCGTTCGGAACCCGCTCATCGAGGAGGTCGGCTGAAAATTTGACGCCGCCATTTTTCGCGCCAAAGATCACCGGCATCCCGAACGCCTTCTCGTATGCGTCGAGCGAAACGCCCGGCGCCGGCGGGAAAGGCGAGGCGATCTCGATCAAAGGCAATTCCACGCCGGCGATCCAGTTTGTTTGGGCGCGAACGCTGGCGGCGGCAAATTCGATCACATGGCGTCCGCCCGGCAAATCGAGCCAGGGCGAGCGCATGCTGATCTGGGCTATGCCGTCGCTTACGGTCAATTCGGTCCGACCGAGGTCATGGGCAAGGCATTCAAACCGAAGGGCCAGCCGAAGGACGACGCCATAGGTCCGGCACGCGCAGAGCGCCAGGCCATAGCCCGGAATATCGGCGATACGCAGCCTTTGCCCCAAATGCAGGCCGAACAGGGGATCGTTGGACAGGTGAGCGCCCGCCTCCAGCAGGGCGAGGAAGCTCTGCACCGAGACGCCCGCCGAATAGCGCCTATCCGAACGCGCCACGCCAGCGACGTTCCACAATTCGTCCTGGTCGACGCCAAGTTCGCGAGCCATGCCAAAAAGCGGAGCGGCAAGTCCAGCCGAGACGCGCGCCTTTGCCAATGGCGGCAATTTCGATTGCGACGTCCAACGGATCGAAGACATTCCAATAATTCCCCGGGGCGATTTGCCGACACAGTCCAATTCTAATCATGAGGTACCCGTGGGTAAAGAATTCGGAGCGCGAAAATTCGAACAGTGGTCCGACGGCAAGTCTGCACATTGCGCAACCAATAGTATGTTTTCGACGATTGTGACGTGGATTCACAAAAATGCGTCGTGAAAATCCAATCCAGACTGCTGCGTCGAATTGTAAATGGTTACAAGGCAGGCGCGCATTGGCGCTGGCGAAACGGGCTTCGAAACCCCGTTGAGGCAGGAAATCCCGAATTGCGGGATCAATGGCGCGCCGAGAGACCGCCAGATCCGCGGGAGCTTTGTGCGCTGAATGGCTCGGGAGGGCTGCATGGACTTGCAACTTGAAGACAAGGATCTCAATCTCCATCGAGATGGCGATGCTGTCGCAAGTCCAAAATCCGGCGAATCCGTCGGCGAGCAGCAGGGGGCGGGCGTGACCGTGTTCGCCGTGAAACCCAAGACAGTAACGCGCGCTGATTTGTTTGCCTCCGTTTACAAGGCCTGTCTCGGGCTTTCGCATTCCGAGGCCCGCGAAATTCTGAATTTGACGATTGACGAAATCACCGATGCGCTCGCCCGGGGCGAGCCCGTGAGCCTGCGCGGCTTTGGCGTTTTTACTGTCCGCTCCAAGAAGGAACGCATTGGTCGCAATCCGCGCACTGGAGACCAGGCGGCGATCACCGCTCGCCGCGTGGCGACGTTCAAGGCGTCGCCACGCCTCACGTCGCGCGCGAACGAGCGATCGGGCGATTGAGCGTGGAAGGCATGATCACCCGACCGCCTATCGTCGCCAACGTCGCGTAGCCAAGCATCGCCCATGGCGCACATCGCTGAAATCATAGGGTATCAAGGCTTGTACCTGATCATGTCGCGATCGGGAGAGCAAATTGGCGGAATCAGGGGCTCAAACGAAAACTGGGTTTGGCAGATTTCTGGCAGTGATGCGGTGCACGAAACGTCCCTCGCGCGCGCCAAGGCCGCAGCGCTGAGAGAGGCCATGCGACTTGATGGCGATTATCCTCCCACGACAACTTGTGGCTGAGCGACGCCGCATTTTTTTGCTGCAGGTCGGCCAACTCCCCGTTCAGCCAAGCGCCTTGTCGATATCCTCGGCGATCCGTTCCGGCTTGTCGTTCGGCGCATAGCGTTTCAGCGTCTCACCGTCGCGTCCGACCAGGAATTTGGTGAAATTCCATTTGATCGCCTCGGTCCCGAGCAGGCCCGGCGCCTGTTTCTTCAACAGGCGATAGAGCGGATGCGCGCCTTCGCCATTGACCTCGATCTTGGCGAACATCGGGAAGGTCACGTCGTAATTCAACGCGCAAAAGTTCTTGATTTCCGTCTCGTCGCCCGGCTCCTGATGGCCGAACTGGTCGCAGGGAAAGCCGAGCACCTCGAACCCGCGTTGCGCGAAGCGGCGATGCAACTCCTCGAGCCCCTTGTATTGCGGCGTGAACCCGCATTTGCTGGCGACATTGACGACCAGCAGGATTTTCCCGGCGTAATCGCCCATCCTGCGAGCGTCCCCGTCAATGGTGGTGACTTCTATTGCGGCGAATTCGGTCATGGCGCGCTCCTCACAGCCCTTCCCATTTCTCGATGATCCATTGTTCCGCCCGCGCGCCTTCGCGCCATTCGCGCAAACCCGGCAGCGCCAGGATCGCGTCGCAATAAGCGCGCGCCGCCGCTCCGACCTGAAGATCGTAAACGTCGATCCGGCTGACCACCGGCGCGAAAAAGGCGTCGGTCGCCGAGAAGCCGCCGAACAGGAACGGACCCTTGGCTTCGGCGAAAATCTGCTCGATGCGGGCGAGGTCGGCGTGCGCCGCCTCGTCGATTTCGCGCGGCGTTTCGCGTTTATCCCTGCGGAAATTGGTGGGGCAATTCTGCCGGAACGCCATGAATCCGGAATGCATTTCCGCGCAGAGCGAACGCCCCTTCGCCCGCTCGCGCGCGTCGCCAGGCCAGACGCCCTTGTCGGGAAATTTCTCCGCCAGGTATTCGACGATGGCGAGTGTGTCCCATACCGCCAGATCGCCGTCGCGCAGCGCCGGGACCTTGCCGGTCGGAGCGACCGCCAGCATTTTTTCGCGCGAGCCTTCGAGATAAAGCGGCGTCACCAGTTCGGCGAAGGGAATGCCGAGCGTCCGCATCAGCAGCCAGGGACGCAGCGACCAGGAGGAATAGGCCTTGTTGCCGATGAACAGGGTCAAGGACATGGTTCAGAACCTCTTTTCGGCCTTGTCCTGCGGCGGCTCGATCGGCGCGCCGGCTTTCTTCCAGGCCGAAAAGCCGCCTTCGATATGGGCGACCGGCGCGAGACCCATTTTTTGCGCGACATGGGCGGCCAGAGCGGAGCGCTGCCCGGCGGCGCAGAAAAACAGAAAAGTCTTGTCCTGCTGGAATTGCGGCTTGGCGTATTTGCTGGCCGGATCGAGCCAGAATTCCAGCATGCCGCGCGGGCAATGGAAGGCGCCGGGAAGCCGCCCGTCGCGCTCGAGTTCGCGCACGTCGCGCAGGTCGACGAACAGCACGTCGTCGCGCCCCAGCAGGGCCTGCGCCTCATCGATCGTCAGCGTCTTGATGGCTGCGTCGGCTTCATCCAGCATCTGCTGAACGCCATAGGTGATCCGGGATGGCATGGAAAAAACTCCTTCGCCGGCGATTGGAGCGCAGCGGGACGGCTGCGTCAACTCAGGCGAGCTTGACCGGCGGCAAGGATTTGCCGAAAAGGCCACATGACGGAAACCGATCCCCTCGCCCAGACGATTCTCGCGCTTTGCGCCGCCGCCGGCCCCGGCAAATCCATCGACCCAACCGAGGCGGCGAAGGCGTTTGCGCGCCAGCGCGAGGAGGACGAACTCGCCTGGCGCACGCATCTGTCGCAAGTGCGCTCGCGCGCCGTGGCGCTGGCGCGGCAGGGGCGGCTGGTGATTTATCGCAAAGGCAAGCCTGTCGATCCCGACGATTTTCGTGGCGTCTATCGCCTGGGCCTGCCTCGCGGCGAATGAACCGGGCCGGAGGAAGCGCGATGTTCTTTATCGTTTCGAAAGTCCTCTGGTTTATCGCCTCGCCGCTGCATTTCGCGCTGTTCTGCCTGGGGCTCGGACTTTTTTTCGCGCCGCGCAGGCGATTTGGACGCCCGCTGGCCATCGCCGCCGCCGCCGGCCTCGCGCTGATCACCTTCACGCCGCTGTCGAGCGCCCTGCTCCGGCCGCTCGAAAATCGCTTTCCGGTTCCCTCGCAGGACATGCAGCCACCGAAGGGAATCATCGTGCTCGGCGGCGCAGTCAATGAGCAGATCACCCATGATCGCGATCAGGTCTCGCTGAACGAGGCGGCCGGGCGCATGACCGAAGCTGCGGCGCTCGCCCGCCGTTATCCCCAGGCTCTGCTGGTGTTTACCGGCGGAACCAACGCCATGTTCCGGAAGTCCGCCCGGGAGGCGCAGGTCGCGCGCCGGCTGTGGAGCGAACTCGGCGTGCCCGAAAGCCGGATGGTTTTCGAAGATCAGTCGCGCAACACTTTCGAGAACGCTTTGTTTACGCAAAGGCTGGTGCATCCACAGAAGGACGAGCGCTGGCTTTTGATCACCTCGGCTTACCACATGCCGCGCGCGATGGGGATTTTTCGCGCCCTGGGCATGGACCCCGTCGCTTATCCCGTCGATTACCGCACTTATGGCACGACGGAGGACTGGCGCCCGCCCGGCGACGCTTCGCTGGCGATCCGCAATTTCGAGACCGCCCTGCGCGAATGGTTTGGACTGGCCGCCTACAGGATCACCGGCAAGACCAATGACTTTTTTCCTGCGCCTTGAGCTTTAATTCTCGGCGAAACTGTTTGTTTTAAGCCAGGTTTTCCAATCTTTGGTGTCGCCGTAGAAAGCGTTGCGGTCGACGCGGGTGCGAATGCCCTTCACCCACCCGTCAGACTGGTATTGCCAGAAACGCCAGGCGCGATCGCCGTATTTGACCGAGGGACGATGCTTGGTCGAACGCACCCAGATCGGATATTCGGCCAAGGCGTCGTCATACAGGATGGCGTTGTAGAAATCGACCGTCGTGTAGATGATCGGCTTCTTGTGATAGTAATGCTCCATTTCAGAGAGCATGCCCTTCATTTCCGCGAGGGTCTCGTCGCGCTGGAGGTGGCGGCGGCAGGTCGGCGATGTTGGCGTGGCCTCGACGTCCAGCACCGGCGGCAGGGCGTCGGGATCATGCGGGACATTTTTCTCGAACCAGGCCATCTGCTCCTGCCAGGGACGGCACCAATAGACGAAATGATAAGCTCCGCGCGGCAGGCCCGCGGCCTTGGCGCCGAGCCAGTTCTGAAAGAATTTCGGATCGATGCGGTCGCCGCCTTCGGTCGCCTTGATATAGGCGAATTTTATTCCGCCCTCCTGCACCGCCATCCAATCAGGATCGCCCTGGTATTTGGATACATCGACGCCGTGGATGGCGAAACTCCGCGCGAGGTCGGTCGCCTCAGTTTCCTTGAAATGGCCGGAACGCTCACCCGCGAGCGGCTTTTCCGGCATGAAGGAAGGGCCCGGCCCGCAGGCGGCCAGCGTCAGCAAGACGCCGGGAAGCATCAGTCGCGCGAGGGTTTTGAGCGAATAATAACACATGCGAACAAATTACCCCCGATGCGGTAACGAGTCCTTAATATGCGTCAACCTCAGCCTGAGCCGACTTGAAACGAATTTTTCGCTCTTTGCAAGCTTCGGCTGCGCCCTGTGACGCAGCCCGCGTCAAAAAGCCCGGATTTCTCGGGCTGTGCGCCTCACGCTTGCCAGGAAGCGGCATGGCGTTCAAAACAGGTCCGAAGCGCAACCGACCCTTTGGTGAATTGCGATGTTGGCAAACAGACTCTTAATCGCGGCTCTGTTGCTCACGGGCGTTTGGGCCGACGCAGCGCGCGCGGAGCCCTGCGGTTCGCAGGTTTTGGGCGTCTCGCGCACAATCTCCGTTGGCGGAGCGCCGCGTCTCGGCCTGAAGACCTATCCGCAGACGCTCGACCTGCAGGACCACGAGGTCGTCCTCACCTTCGACGACGGCCCGGGGCCGACGACGCCGCAGGTGCTGGCGGCGCTGGAGCGGGAATGCGTGCGTGCGACGTTCTTCCTGATCGGCCGCAACGCCGCGGCCATGCCCGCCCTCGTCCGGCGCGAGATCGCCGACGGCGACACGGTCGGGCATCATTCGTTCTCGCATCCCGCCCGCACCTTGCGCAGCCTGCCGCTCGCAGAGGCTGTGGCCGACATCGACCGCGGCGTGGCGGCCGTGCAACAGGCGGCCGGCGGCAAGGCGTCGAAATTCTTCCGCTTTCCGGGGTTCGGCGATTCGCCTGCCCTGCTCGACGCGCTGGCGAAAAAGGACATGCCGGTGTTCGGCGCCGATCTCTGGGCCTCCGACTGGAACGAGATGAGCCCGCAAGTTGAGCTGAAACTGGTGATGGGGCGGCTGAGCCGTTCGGGCGGCGGCATTCTTCTCCTGCATGACACGCGCAGGCAGACAGCGGAAATGCTGCCTTCGTTGCTCGCGGCCCTCAAGGCGGAGCATTTTCATGTCGTCCACATGAGCCCCGGCGATGCGCCGCCGCCCACGCGTCTTGCGCCCGCCGGCTGGCGATCCGAGACCGAGGCCACGTTGCTTCGCATGGGACTTGTGGCCACGCCGGCGGCGGCGGCGGCAGCGCAGCCATCGGCCCGCTCGCCGGACGGCGTTCCGACGGAAGTGCAGAAGGACGCGCCGGTCGAAGGCCTTGACGCGCCCAAGCCTAAGCCTTGACGCGCCCAAGCCTTGACGCGTCAAAAACGATAACGGCGCCCGCAAGGGACGCCGTTTCATCTTCAAACCAAATTCTGGAAATTTGGTGCGGCCAAGAGGACTCGAACCTCCACCCCGGTTAAAGGACTAGCACCTCAAGCTAGCGCGTCTACCAATTCCGCCATGGCCGCAGGAAAGGATCGTCCGGGCCGAAGCCGGACAATCGGTAGGCGCGTCGTCTAACAAATCGCTTCACTTGTGGCAAGCCGTTCGACGGCATTTCTTGCAGGCGGCCATTTTTCTCGACGCCGCCTCCCGCACGGGCGATAAGGACGAACGCATTGTCCAGCCTTCTCGCCACCTTTTCCCCTTTGCAGGAGTTGGGAAGCTGCAACCTGCAAGCGACATCCTGCAAGCGACATTGACCGCCATGATTGAAACCCGCGCCCAGATTTCCGCTTCTCTCCTCCCCGCCCCCGGCGCGCCGCCGGTCGAATGGCGCGTTTCCGATGGCCTGACCGACTATGCGCAAGCCGTCGCGACCATGGAGGCGCGCGTCGCCGCCATCGCCGACGGGAGCGCAGCCGAACTGGTCTGGCTGATCGAGCATCCGCCGCTTTATACCGCAGGAACCTCGGCGCGGCCGCAGGACCTCATTGATTTGCGCTTTCCGGTGCATGAGGCGGGACGCGGCGGCCAGTTCACCTACCACGGTCCCGGCCAGCGCGTCGTTTATGTGATGCTTGATCTCAACCGCCGCTCAAAGGACGTGCGCGCTTACGTGGCCGCCCTGGAAAGCTGGATCATCGCCACGCTGGAGCAATTCAACGTCAAGGGGGAAACGCGCGAGGACCGGGTCGGCGTCTGGGTGAAACGGCCAGAAAAGCCGCACGGCGTCGGAGGAGAGGCGGCCGAGGACAAGATCGCGGCGATCGGCGTGCGGATGCGGCGCTGGGTGTCGTTCCACGGCATTGCGCTGAACGTCGAGCCTGACCTCGGCCATTTTTCCGGCATCGTGCCCTGCGGCGTCAAGGACAGGCATCTCGGCGTCACGAGTTTCGTCGATCTTGGGCGCCCCGTCGGCATGGCCGATGTCGATGTCGCGTTGCGCCGCTCGTTCGAAACGGTTTTCGGTCCGACCAGGGAGCCGGACCGAAAGGCGTAAAATCACGCCGCCATTTCGATGACCTCGCCGCAGGAGTTGAGACCAGCCAGGACGATTGCATGCGCTCCGGCGGCTGCGAAATCGTCTTGCAGGAAATCGCGGCCCCGACGGTCCTTGGCGAAGATCACGGTCAGCTCCGCTTCCGCCGGAAGATGAGTCGCCGCGGCGCCGGGACCGCCCGCGATCAGCACGAAATCATAAGTCGCCTGGAGCGCGTCGAGGATCATGTGCAGGTCGCCGCTCTCCGTTTCGACGGGTCCGCCGGACTGCACGATATGCAACCGCGTCGAAGCGTCACGGTAGATCGCCTCGGCGAAGGACGCCTCGCCGTCGAGCAATTGCGCAAGGCCGGGCTGGAATTCTTCCGCCGCGCTTTCTCCCGCCGCCTGTTCGAGCGCGTCACGGAGAAAGACATCGGAATCGTCGATCTGCACCAGGATCGCCCGCCCTTGCCTGGACATGGCGCGCGCCAACTGCAAGCTGGCGCGGGACGGCGCGGACTTTTCGGCGCTGGCGATCAGCACCTTCACGCCGCCATGCGCCGCCGCTTCCGAAATGCGCTCAACGAGATCGCCGGGGGGCGCCTTGGCGTCCGGCTGGCTCGACGCGTGGACATTTCGGGCGGCGAACCCGCCTTCCGTCTCGTCGAGGGCGACGGCGGGCGCGCCATAGTCGGCGACCGCCCGTTTCACGCGATCGAGCAGCGGCGCGGCGTCCTGCGACGAAGCGCGGACCGCGTCGGCGGAGGCCGCCGGAGCGCTCGTCGGCGCGCGCCCTCTGGCGGTCCGGGCGGCGGCAGAGCCCATTTCGCGCGGGGGCAGCGGACGCGACGGAGCGTCGGACGGCTTCTCGGCCATGATTTCCCGCGCGGCAAGCCCCCCGACCGAGAAGAACAGCCCGGCAAGCGCCGCAAAAATGGTGATCGGGATATTTTTCGGAAAGACGGGCTGGCTCGGCGCCAAGGCGCGGGAAATGATTCGCGCGTCCGCCGGCGAGGAATCGGCGGTGTCGCGCGCGAGCGCCGCCTGGTATTTCGCCGCTTCGCTGGCGAGTTGATCCTTGAGCGTCTTGGCGTTGCGCTCGAGTTCCAGCAATTGGGTCTGGTCGGCGCTGCTGACGCCCACCGCCTGCTTCTGTTCATCGAGCAAGGCATTGAGATTCGCCACCCGCACGCCGGCGACATGGGCGTCGTCTTCAAGGCCTCGCGCCGCCTTGTCGACCGCCGCCCGCAATTGCGTTGCATTGTCGGAAAGCTGCGCCTCAAGCGCCTTTATGATCGGATGGCCGGGAAGCAGCGTGCGCGATTCGGAGGCGAGTTGCGAGCGCACTGTGACGCGCTGGTCGGCGATGCGCCGCACGAGATCGTTGCTGGATATTTCGACCGCGTCGGCAAGCCGGCCACGTCGCAGCCGGTCGCGCAAGCTATGCGCCTTGGCCTCGGCCTCCGCTTGCGCGGCGCGCGCTCCGGCCAGCGCTGTCGCGATTTCGCCCAGTTGCTGGGTCGGCGCCGTCCTGCCCGCGTCGATCTGGAACAGGCCGTTCGAGGAGCGGAACTGCTCCACTTTCGCGTCCGCCTCGGCGACGCGCGCCTCGAGCGAAGCGATCAGCGGCTTCAGCGCCTGCGCCGCCTGATGCGCCTCCTGGCGCTTGGCCTGCACCTTCATGTCGATATAGAGGTCGGCCACGGCGTTCGCGCCCCTGGCGGCGAGATCGGGATCGCGCGACGAGAATTCGACCTGCAGGACGCGCGTCTTGGCGGGAGACATGACGGTCAGATGGTCGGTGAAGCGCCTCAGGAGGCGATCTTCGGCCGCCTGTTCGGACGGATTGGCGACAAGGCCGAACAACATGGCGAGGCGCGACAGGGAATCGCCGCCCGACGCATTCGTGTCGAATTCCTGATTGCCCTTGAGCTTGAGGGCCTGCACGGCCTTGCGGCCTAGATCACGCGAAGTCAGGAGCTGTATCTGGCTGTTGACCGCTTCCTCGTCGACGAGCGGCGCCGTGTCGACCGAGCGGGAGGGGTCGGGATCGGAGCGGGTGAAATAGCTCTCCTGATTCTCGACGAGAATGCGCGATTCCGCCATGTAGCGCGGCTTGACCAGGGCGCAGAACAACAGCGCCGCCGCCGCCGCGCCGAGGGTCGAGCCGATCACCAGCCACTTGTTGCGGCGGATCGCGGCGCCGATGCCGGTCAGGTCGACCTCGTCGCGTCCGCTGTCCCTGTCGAAATCGAAATTGCCGGCGCCCATCACAAACTCCATCAACCAGGCCTTCAGTTGTACCCGGTTATGGTTGAGGCGCGGTTAATCGACGCCAGACGATTGGCAAAGCTTTGTTAACCATGAGCCGATAGCTTGCCTGCGAAGTCGCCCTGTCGCGGGGCGCAGGATCGCCTTGGCGCGCCGGGACGATCGTGCAAAGTCAGGTTTGAAATCCATGCGCCGAATCCTTTTGTGTGTCTGCCTTGCCTTTACGGCGACGCTCCAGGGTTGCGCCGAACGGCGGATTCCTCCGGAATTCCAGGCGCAGTCGGGCGCTCCCTATATCCTTGGTCCAGGCGATCGGCTGCGCGTCATTGTCTTCGGCCAGGATTCGCTCAGCAATTCCTTCAATGTCGAAAGCTCGGGCAATATCGCCATGCCGCTGATCGGCCTGGTTCGCGCCGCCGGCCGCTCGACCTCGCAACTGGAGTTGGAAATCGCCGCGAAGCTGCGCAACGGCTATGTCCGCGAACCGCGCGTCTCGGTCGAAGTCGAGGCCTACCGGCCGTTTTTCGTGCTCGGCGAAGTCACCACCGCAGGACAATATCCCTACGTCAACGGCATGACCGTCGAGACGGCGGTGGCGATCGCCGGCGGCTATACGCCGCGCGCGCGCAAGAACGAGGCCGACCTGACCCGTACGGAGGACGGCCGCGCCATCACCGCGGAAGTTCCCGTGACCGCGCCGGTCAAGCCAGGCGACACGATCTATGTGCACGAAAGGTTTTTCTGAGCTCAGATCGCAGGCGACAAAACTTTCTTAAATAAAGGTAAATATATCAAAGGCGAGATTACGCGAGCCTGCGCGCTTTCTTAAGACGAATTAACGACTATTATCGGGGCAGCAAACGTCTGTCCCGTGCGGCAGCCGGTCTAAAAACGGAATGTCCCTCGCCGCCGCCGCTGTTTCCTGCGGCGCCCAGGGACGGGTTGTCATCTCGATGCAACACATGCCGCCGGCGGAAGCCGTCATCACAAGCAGGAAGAAGCCCAGTCTGGCGGGCGTCGCCTTGACCGGGGGCGTGCGCGCGACCGAATTGCTGACGCTTCTCGGCTCCGGCTTTCTCGTCCATTCCGCGCATGTCCCCGGCCAGTACGGCATGCAGACCACCTACCTCTTCGCCATTCCCGCCATGGCGCTCGCCATGTCTCTGCTTTTGCAGTCGGTCGGCGCCTATTCGATCGCCGCCTTGCGCGCGCCGCTCGGGACCGGGTTGCGCATCGCCCTGGCCTGGTGCGGCGTCATCCTGGCGGCCATGGCCTGCGCCTTCGTGCTGCGCCTCGAGTTCGAGCTTTTCGCGCGGCTGGCTCGGCCTTTGGCTGGTCTCCGGCCTCGCGGCCCTTTTTATCGAGCGCGCCCTGGCCAGCGTCGTGGCGAACGCATTGACGCGTCGCGGCCTGCTGGACCGTTACACCGTGATCGTCGGCGGCGGCCCGCTGGCGGAAATGCTGCTCAACGCCCTTTCGCGCCAATCTTGCCCGGACCTGCGCATTCTCGGCCTGTTCGACGACCGCGACGACGAGCGCGCGCCCGACGTCGTCGCCGGCTATCCCAAGCTCGGGACGATCGACGATCTCCTCGCTTTCGCCCGGCATGTGCGGGTCGACCAGGTGATCTTCGCCCTTCCGATCACGGCCGAGGGGCGCATCCTGGCGATGTTGCGCAAATTATGGGTGCTGCCGGTCGACATCAGGCTGGCGGCGCACGCCAATCGCCTGCGCTTCCGCCCCCATTCCTATTCGTTCATCGGCAAGGTCCCGGTGTTCGACGTGCTCGACAAGCCGATGTCGGAAGCGGCGGTGGCGTTCAAGGCGACGTTCGATCGCGTGGTCGGGGCGATCCTGCTGATCGTCGTGGCGCCTGTGCTGGCGGGGGTGGCGATCGGCGTCCGGCTGACCTCGCGCGGACCGATCCTGTTCCGCCAGCAGCGGCTCGGCTTCAACAACGAGCGGATCACCATTTATAAATTCCGCTCGCTCTACGTCGATCAATGCGATCCGCTGGCCCACAAGCTGGTGACGCGCGACGATCCGCGCGTCACGCCGTTCGGGCGCTTCATCCGCAAGACCTCGCTCGACGAATTGCCGCAATTGCTCAACGTTCTGAAGGGCGACCTGTCGCTGGTCGGGCCGCGCCCGCACGCCGTCGACGCCAAGGCGGCGGATTGGGATTACGACCAGGTGGTGGACGGCTATTTCGCGCGCCATCGCGTCAAGCCGGGCGTGACCGGCTGGGCGCAGGTCAACGGCTGGCGCGGCGAAACCGATACGTTCGAGAAAATCCAGCGCCGCGTCGAATATGACCTCGATTACATCGAAAGCTGGTCGATCCTGCTGGATCTTTACATCCTCGCGCTCACGCCGCTGGCGTTGATGCGATCGTCAAACGCCTATTGAGCGAGGAAGTCTTTCCCTCCTCCGCCGATCGATCCGATTTATTAACTGCCGCCGTTTATGCAACACTGAATTGCGGACTCCGGGAAAGATGGATCCTAGCGAAGCAAGCCTGCGCATTCTTCACGTGCTGAGGGCGCCCGTCGGCGGCCTGTTCCGGCATGTGATGGATGTCGCGCGCGAACAGGCGGCGCGAGGCCATGCGGTAGGAATCATCGCCGATTCGAGCACCGGCGGCGAAAAGGCCGAGCGACAGTTCGCGCAGATGGAACCCTTCCTCGAACTCGGCCTGACGCGATTTCCGATGCGGCGCGAGCCGCATCCCTCCGACCTGCCGACCATTCTCCGCGTCTATTACGAGGCGTTGCGCCGACGCCCCGACATCATCCACGGACACGGCGCGAAAGGCGGCCTCTACTCGAGGGCGCTCGGCTTCCTGCCCGGCATGAAGCGCACGGCGCGCGCCTATACGCCGCATGGCGGCAGCTTCCACAAGCAGCCGGGCCACTGGCTCTATCTCGCGGTCGAGCGCGCGGTGGCGGGCAAGACCGACCTTCTGCTGTTTGAAAGCGATTACATTGCGCGGCAGTTCGCGGCGGGCGTCGGCGAAACCAGAGCCTTGCGACGCGTCGCCAAGAACGGCCTGCGGCCGGAGGAATTCACGCCCGTCCCCACCGCGCCCGACGCCGCCGATTTCCTCTTTATCGGCGAGTTGTCCTGCTTCAAGGGCGTGGACACATTGATCCAGGCGGTCGCCGCCATTCACGCCGGCGGCGAATTCGCGCCGCGCCTCGCCATTGTCGGATCGGGTTCAGAATTCGCCAATCTCTCCGCCATGGTCGAGCATTATCAGCTCAATCGCCACGTCGCCTTCTACGGCGCGCTCGACGCGCGCGAGGCCTTCGCGCTCTGCCGGATCGTGGTCATGCCGAGCCGGGCAGAATCGCTGCCCTATGTGGCGCTGGAGGCGATCGCGGCCACCAAGACCGTCATCGCCACCGATGTCGGCGGCCTCACGGAGATTTTCGGCCCCTGCAGAGACCGGCTGGTTCCTCCCGACCAGCCCGCCGCGCTGGCGCGGGCCTTGCTCGCCGCCCTGCGCAAGGATCCGGCGACCGAAGCCGAGGAACAGCGACGGCTGGCTGATCATGTCGTCCAACATTTCAGCATTCGCTTCATGGTCAATTCCGGCCTGTCAGCGTACCGGCAGGCGCTGACGCGACGGCGGAAAGGCGCCGAACGGATGATCGAGACCGCTTCATCGCCGATTTCGAAATGACCGGTTTCGACGCGTCGAGACCGACGCGTTCATCTTTGCATTTTGGCCATCACGCCGCTGGCGCTGCCGCGATCGTCCAACGCCTGTCGCGATTTCATGACGGCAATTTTTCTTAACCCGCATCGGTTAGCATCGCGAAAATTTCGGGATTGCGAACCATGCTTCCAAACGAGCCAAAACTCCGGATTATCCATGTCTTCAGGGCGCCGGTGGGCGGCTTGTTCCGCCATGTGATGGACCTTGCCGCCGAACAGGCGTCGCGCGGCCACGAAGTCGGCATGGTCGTCGATTCTCTCGCCGGCGGCGAAAAGGCGGAGAGCCAGCTGGCGGCGCTTGCGCCGGCCATGAAGCTCGGCGTCTTGCGACTTCCCATGCATCGCCAACCGCATATCGGCGATCTCCTCGCCCTCGCGCGGATTTATGGCCTGATCCGGCGCCTGCGCCCAGATGTCGTGCATGCCCACGGCGCCAAAGGCGGCCTCTACGCGCGACTGAGCGCTCTGCTGCCCGCCGCAAATCGCCCGGCGTTCGCCTATACGCCGCATGGCGGCAGCTTCCATCAGGTCGCCGGCCACGGCTTCTTCATGCTGGCCGAGCGCCTGCTCGCGCGCCAGACAGATCTGCTGCAATTCGAAAGCCAGTACATGGCCACGCGATACGCCCGCGAAGTCGGGCCGTGCGCGGCGCTGACCAACGTGGCGCGCAACGGCGTCGGCGCGAAGGATTTCGTCAAGGTGACGCCGCCGCCCGAGGCGGCCGAATTCGTCTATGTCGGCGAGCTGGCGGTCCGCAAGGGCGTCGATACGTTGATCGAGGCGCTTGCCCTCATCCATGCGGGCGGACAGTTTGCGCCGCGACTGGTCATTGTCGGGGCCGGCCCCGAGCGTGACGCCCTCGAAGCGATCATCGAAAAATTCGGCATGTCCGGCCATATCACCTTTGCCGGGCCTCAGCCGGTACAAAAGGCTTTCGAGCGGGGCCGCATCGTCGTGTCGCCGAGCCGCGTCGAATCCCTGCCCTATGTCATTCTCGAGACGATCGCCTGCGGCAGGCCCGTCGTCGCCGCCGCTGTGGGCGGCCTGGACGAAATTTTTGGCCCCTACCAGAATCAACTCGTCCCGCCGGACGACCCGGCCGCCCTGGCCGCCGCCATGCTCGCCGCCCTGCAAGAGGACGAGGCCAGTCAACAGGAAGTTTGTGCGGCGTTGACGCAATATGTCAAAGACAACTTCAAGATCTCGACCATGGTCAATTCGATCATGGTCGCCTATGATCGCGCTTTGGCGAGCCTGCAGACGACCGACGTAAAAATGGCGCTCCACGCACGATGACGGACGATGTATTCGCCACGCGGCAGCCCAAGCCAGGAAGGATTATTTCTTTCGTCCGGCTGGATGAAAGCCTTTTCTGGCTGACTGTCGCCTGCGGATCGGTGGTTTCGATCGAGCCTGCGCCTTACGATCTTCTCATTGTAATCACGATTTTTTTCTGGGCCATCCGCGGACTTGCCATTCATCGCGCCGTCCTGCCGTTGATCGCCTTGATGTCGGCATGGACCCTGGGCGGCTTCATCGCGCTCATCCCGTACTGGAATGAGCCCGATCCCGTCGGTTACATGTTCAACACCCTCTATCTTTCGACGACTTGTATTTTTTTCGCGCTGTTCCTTTCCGAGCGCACGACGCAACGCCTTGGACTGCTCTTCAGCGCCTATGTCGTCAGTTGCGTTTTCGCTGGCGGCGTCACCATCCTGACCTGGGCCGGCGTTTTCGGCCATGGTGGAGAATTCGAAAGAGCCGGTCGAGCCACGGCGTTTTTTAAAGACCCGAACGTGCTCGGTTCCTATCTTATCATCGGCTTCCTCGTTCTCATTCAGCGGTTGCTGCTCGGCCGCGCCAAAAACTTCCGGCTCGAGCTGGCAGGTCTCGCGCTCGTCGCCGCGGGCCTGTTCCTGTCCTTCTCACGCGGCTCCTGGGGCGCCACGGCTTTCGCTCTGTTGCTGACCGTCGGCTTCCTGGTCGCCACAGCCGACAGCAAACGCATGCGTTTCCGCGTCCTCGCGGGCGCGGCCGGCGTCCTCATGATGGTGACGGTCGGCGTCGGCGCCGCCCTCTCCGTCGATAGCGTGCGAACCCTCTTCGTCGAGCGGGCTTCCCTGGGACACGATTACGACGACGGCCCGGACGGTCGCTTCGGCCGCCAGGTCCGCGCGCTTCCCATGCTGCTGGATCGGCCCAACGGCTTTGGTCCGCTGCGCTTTCGCCTGACTTTCGGTCTCGAACCGCATAATTCCTACATCAATTCCTTTGCATCCAACGGCTGGCTGGGGGGCTTGAGTTTTATCGCGTTGATGCTCGGCTCCAGTTTCGTCGGTTTTCGGCTCTGCCTGCGTTCTCATCCCTACCGGCGACAAGCCCAGGTGCTGGTTCCTGCGGCGTTTGTCTATTTCCTTCAAGCCATGCAGATCGACATCGATCATTGGCGCATGTTCTATCTTTCGGTCGGCTCCGTCTGGGGCCTTGAAGCGGCGCGCTTGCGCTGGCAAGCCCAGGTCCGTTCGACGGAGCGAGGCGAGTGAGCCACGGACCGTGAATGAACTCCGGCGCGGCTCCGATCGCCGGTGGCGGCGTCAAGGACGACAACGGAGGATTGCAGCAATGCCGAGGCGTTCGCATGCGCGTCTTTTTCAGGTGGCCGCCCG
This sequence comes from uncultured Alphaproteobacteria bacterium, assembly GCA_963828185.1. Taxonomy (GTDB): domain Bacteria; phylum Pseudomonadota; class Alphaproteobacteria; order Rhizobiales; family Beijerinckiaceae; genus Rhodoblastus. Next base: position 83,284 of record CAWHDV010000012.1, read on the forward strand.
CATCGCGGTCGTGATGTTCGCCTGTTCGCCGCGCATTGGTTTCGCCGCCTCCTCGCCCATGGCGAAAAGTTCGCCGTTCGGGCTGGTGCACGCCAGCGCCTGCGGCGAATTAAACGCTCCCCGCGGCGGCTCCGTCAAAACCTGGTGGGACAGGCAAGGAGGCCCCGCCTCCCTGCGGTCCGCCATAGACCTCGAACAGATTTGCGGCGTCATGGAGACGCCCGTGATCGTGGCGAACTGGGATCACGCCAGTCCCCCGGCGATCAAAGCGGCGATGACCGATTTTTTCTCGCTGAACCGGAACGTGCCGGTCTGGGAGTTCGGCGTCGAAGAAAACCTCGGCGGTGGCGATGGATGCTGCAGCCCGCCGCAACTCGCGCTTCTGGAGCGAAAGCTGTCCGCCGTAAACGAAGCGCGCGCCGCCGCTAAGGCGCCCCGCGCCAGGATCGCCTATCAGATCGCCAATCTGGACCTCGGACCCTACAAGGCGCTTCTTCAGAGCAAAGCCTCGGCATATATCGACATCCTCGCGCCTCATCCATACGCATGGCCGGATTTTCCGACTCCGGAAAACTGGCACGACGCATGGATCGCCGAGATCAGGAAGCTGATCGCGGCCTCACCCTTCGCCAACAAGAAAATGGAAATCATGTACACGGAGGTTGGCGCGCCGGTGGCGGGCGTCGACGCGCCCGGCAACCGGCCCCAGTCCCTGATCGAAAACGCGCAATACCTCGTAAAACTCCACGTCCTCGCCTATAACGCCGGCGTCGAGCGCGTTTACTGGTATCACGAGAACGATCGTTGCGCCGATCCGAAAAATGCCGAGTGCAACTTCGGGCTGATCGCCAGGGACGGCTCAATTCGCCCCGCCTATCTTGCTTATCAAACGCTCGTCTCATGCCTGAGAGACAAATTGATCCGGCCGATTTTTCGCGCTTTCCCATCGGGAGTCCGCGCCTATGAATTTCGCGGAGAAACAGGAAGCTGCATTGTGGCGTGGACATTTGTCGCCGGCGTCACCGAACCCATCGCGCCGAAAACGCCGATCGTGACCATGCCGGTTGCGGCGCTGACGAAAAAGCGCGTGACCTCGGTATTCAACGTCACCGGCGCCCCGACGCCCATCGCCAGTGAATTGACCTTGTCGCCAAGCCCAATCTTCATCGAGACGCGTTGAGGGCGCCGCACGGCGTTTCACGGAACCGTCATCTTGCGCTGGCCTATTTTGCACGAAGGCTGCCGCAACGATTCCCCGCGCAGGCGGTTGTCGGATTTCTGGAGCTTCGCCATGTTCGCCTGCGTCCCCGAAAATCCTTCCGCGTCTACGGCCCGGCCAATGAACTGCCTGTGCTGCAGCCCGGCCCTGACGCGGTTTTACTCGCGCATCGCGGCGGGCGGCGGCAAAAGAAATATTCGGGCGGCTGCCGCGGGCGCCGCCGTCGTCCGCGCTTCGGCCGCTCCGCGCCACGCGCCCGCCGCGCCGGGCGGGCCGATCGCCTTCACGGATTTGCGCCTGTTCGACGGAAAGTCGCGCGCCTTGCGCGACGGGTTGCGGGTGATTGTCGAACACGGTCGGATCAGCGCCGTCGAACCAGCGGATAAACCGCTCGCCGCCCCGGTCGAAACCATCGCCTGCGGCGGCCGCGTGCTGATGCCCGGGCTGATCGACGCGCATTACCATCTCATGCTGGCGTCGCTGCCGTTGAACGAGCTGATGACGGCCGACATCGGCTACATCAATCTGGCGGCGGCGGCCGAGGCCAGCCGCGTTCTCATGCGCGGCTTCACCAGCATTCGCGACATGGCCGGACCGGTGTTCGGCCTCAAGCGGGCGATCGATTCCGGCCTCGTTCCCGGCCCGCGCATCTGGCCGTCGGGCGCCATGATTTCGCAGACCGCCGGCCACGGTGATTTCCGCGCCCCCCATGAAATCCCCGCCGCGCGCGCCGCCCCCCTCTCCCATGCCGAAGCTTTCGGCGTCGGCGCGATCGCCGACGGCGCGCCGGAAATCCTGCGCCGCGCGCGCGAGCAATTGCTGCTCGGCGCCAGCCAGCTGAAACTCGCGGCCGGCGGCGGCGTCACCTCAAACTACGACCCGATCGACGTCAGCCAGTACACGCACGACGAATTTCGCGCCGCCGTGGAGGCGGCGGAGAACTGGGGAACCTACGTGGCGGTGCACGCCTATGCGCCGCGCGCGATCAAGACGGCGATCGGCGCCGGCGTGCGTTGCGTCGAGCACGGGCAATTGATGGACGAGGAGACGGCGAAACTGATGGCCGACCAGGGAGTTTGGCTCAGCACCCAGCCATTCCTCGACGACGAGGACGCGATTCCCTTTCCACCGGGCTCGCCGGCCCATGAAAAGCAGCTGATGGTCAGCCGGGGCACGGATCTGGCCTGCCAATTGGCGAAGCAGCACGGAATCAGCACCGCCTGGGGCACGGATATATTGTTCGACAGAAAACTCTCCGACCGGCAGGGAGCGCAACTGGCGAAAATGACGCGCTGGCATGAACCGATCGACGTGTTGCGGATGGCGACCGGCGACAACGCGGAATTGTTGCAGATGGCGGGGCCGAGAACTCCCTATCCGGCGCCGGTCGGCGTGATCGAGCCCGACGCCTGCGCCGACCTGCTGCTGGTCGACGGCGACCCGACGCGAAATGTCGGCCTGCTGGCGGAACCGGAAAAAAACCTGTTCGTCATCATGAAGGACGGGCGCTTTCTCAGGAACGCCCTGCCCGCCTGAGGATGCCCGAGCCGCGACGCGGCGGAGCGCCAAAGCTCCTCATCCCTGCGACCTGTGGGCTGTCAACCCCAGGACGTCGAGGCGCGGCATCCAGGCGAAGCGCCGAGCGACGGAAATGTACATCAAGGCGGTCACGACAATTTCGGCCACAAGCGCGGCAATTGAAGCGCCGAGAGCGCCTCCCCAGTAGGACATCGGAAAAGCAAGCCCGAAACCGACCACGGCGCCCGCCAGGACGCAGCGGCTGAACTCCTTGGTCATCCCGAACGGCAACATGATCATGAGTCCAAAAATGTTGCTGAGTGCGATGACGAATATCAGCCAGGACTGCACTTGCAACACCGGTACGGCGGCGGCGAAATCGCTTCCCAGCAGCCAGCGCACGGCAAGCGGCGCAACCAGGAAAAGCATGCAGGAAAGCGCCAGCGCGCCGGCTCCCTGGACACGAAGGAGCAGCACCGCCGCCTCCGCCGCCCGCTCGGGATCGCGCGTCACCATCGAATTCATTTTCGGATAGGCGACCATGCTGATGGGGGTCAGCGCGCTGTGCGCGGCCGTCCTGAGCCTGTTTGCGCCAGAATAAAGCCCGACTTGAAGTGAACCGCACATCACCCCGACAACAAGCGTCAGCGAGCTCGTGTACAAATTGATCGTTACATTCGACAGAAAAAGGTGCCAGCTTCCGCTCAGCTGCTTCGTCACGTCACTGATGGCGATGCGCGGCGCCCGCAAGAGCCCGCGCCGCTTGGCGATCCCAAAAGCGATGGCGGCGGACGCCAGGCTGCCCGCGGCCGCGGCGAACGCCGCCTCCGGCGCGTGGCTTGGCTGATGCACCATCAAAAAGACCAAGGGCACGGTCAAGAGCCTGCCGATGATCGAAGCCACCGCGAACTGGGACAGAAGCTCCATCCCGCGCAGCGCCCAATCGACATTCACGATCGCCGCGAGCACGTTCAGCGTCGAGACCAGCAGGACGGCTCGCAGGATCGGATCGTCGACGAAGTAGAGCGCTCCCACGACGCTGGCGATTGAAGAAACCGTTCCAACAACGGCTCTGGCGAAGATCACCCCCCAAATGATGTGGCTCACTTCGTCTGGGCGATCACGAGCTTGCGCGACTTGCTGCGTTCCATAAAGCCCAAACCCCCAATCCGTCATCAGCAAGGCGTAAGCGATGATGGCGGCGCCAAGGGTCAGCTTGCCAAACGCCTTAACGCCAAGCACATGCGCAAGATAAGGAAGCGTGATGAGCGGGATCAGATAATTGGCGATTTGCCATATCGATGCCGAAATGACCCCTCGCCGCGTTGATGAGCTCAAGCGTCCAAGCCAGGAGATCGGCAAAAGCTTTCGAACTGACAAGGCCATATCCCTATCCTCAGGCCCTGTCGAGTATCGATAGATACGACTTTTTCGCAACCAGCGTCGACGCAGCCCCAACTTTGATGAGCGGCCAGAGAATCTTGTCGTTCTGGAATCTTGCCCAGTTTTTTTGATTGAGATTTCCGCCAATAAACGACACTTCGCACGAATAAATTGCCGGATTGCGGGAGAACAGCCACCAATTAAACAGCCTCTCCGCAACAAATCCCGCAGCTCTCCTGTTATATTTGTCGTCCGTTTTTTTCCAATCGGCTAAAAAGCGAAACAATATCGGAAACAACCATGAATAATAGGATTTTATGACGTCTTGCCTGCCGACAAACATGTTATACAGGCGCATCTCCTTCGCAGAGCTGAAATAGCGCATGGCGTCGGACGCCTCGGATGGGCATTCCGCCTCGAGGGCGCGCTTGAGCGCAACCCAATCCGCAACCCTGTGGCGCAGCAGGAAATGCTCTTTTATCGACCCGTATTTTAATTCGTGCGCGGTCGGCACAATCAAGTCATGACTATCCAGGATACTCGCCATGTCGTCCTGCGCCGCTCCAGACGCAATATAGGCATTCAAGTTGGCGCCGTAGTCGCCGTCGCTTGCCATGATACGCTCGTTCGCCGGCGCAAAATAACGCCTGTAGTGGCACAAGCCCAAAGACGTATCCGTCACATTTTTCCAGATCCAATAGTGCACAGTCATTTCACACAAGTTTGCGTTCAATGCCGATACGTTGTCTCCCACATCGTCGCGCAAATACCCGTTCGGCATGGACTGGCGCAGGGCCGCCCCACCAATGATGGGGCAGAGATGAGGCCCGCGAATGAGTGGCGAGGCGTTATGAGCGGAAACAAATATTTGCATTGTTCGTCACCTTGTGAAACTCACAGCGGCAGCAGCTCGGACTGGTCGCGACTTCGCCAGGTCCTTTTTCGCACCTGGATATTTCCAGTTTCACTCATGAATGCCCTGCCGCGCCGCACGCTTTCGCGGCACTATGGCGCGCAAACCCTTGTCCCGACGTTAAGGCGCTCAAAAATGCGGAAAGTGATCGATGGTCTGGCAGCTTTCGCCGGTCTGATGGGGGCCTGCGGCGTGGCGGCGGCGGCCGCCGCCGCGCATGCGCCCGGCGGCGCGCGCATGGCCAGCGTCGCCTTGATCCTGCTCGTCCACGCCGCCGCGTTGCTCAATCTCGCGACGCGGTCGGAAACGGCCGGCCGCGACGCGCCAGGGCGCGGGCGCCTCTGGCTCGCCGCGGCGATCGTGCTGGCTTTCGGCGCCACCCTGTTTTCCGCCGACGTCACGCTGCTGACTCTGCGCGGCGCGCGGCTCTTTCCCATGGCCGCGCCGACCGGCGGCATGGCCATGATCCTGGGTTGGCTGATCGCCGGCGCCGCCGGCGTGGCCGGTTTTTCGAGGCGTTGTCCATAATTGACGCCTGAATAAGCTTTTGCAGTTTGCCGCGGCGGGCGCCGGCGGCTATCCTGCCCGCATGATATTCAATATAAAATGGGTCCTGGCCGCCGTCGTTGTCGTTTTGATCGGGTTGGCCGCGGCTCCCTGGACCGTCTCGCAAGACGCGCAGATCCGCGCGATCGAAAGTCAGATCAGCCACGCTTCGGGCATGCGCCTCGCCTCGCACGGACGCTCGGTCTTCGCCGTGCTGCCGCGCCCGCATATCCGTGTCTATGACGCCGAACTCGAACAGGGCGGCGGCGATTTCACGATTTCCGCGTCGAGCCTGCGCTTCGATCTCGGACTGGCCGGGCTTTTCACCGGCCGGCTCGAACTGAGCCGCGCCGTCCTTGCCGACGCGAGCATTACCGTCGACACGTCGCGCACCCCGGTTCCGGCCGCTGGCGAGAAAATCGCGCGGAGCGGCATGGCCCTCGGCGAGGTCGATATCGTCAATGGCAAGGTCTTCCTGCGCCGGTCCGCGACGAAAAAAGCTGAACTCGTCGCCGACGACCTTGAGGCCCGGCTCGACTGGAGCGGCGCCGAGAAGCCGCTGTCGCTGACCGGGCATTGCCTGATCGCGTCGCTCGACGACCAGCCGACGGCGCGTTTCGCGCTATGGGCGGCGCAACCCGGCCAATGGCGGAAGGGCGACGAAAGTCCGGTCACCCTGCGCATCGACAGCCCCGCCTTCCAGATCGATCTCAACGGCGCGTTCGCTTTCAGACCGCGTCCGCATTTCCATGGACAGATCGCCAGCGCCGCGCCCTCCCTGCGCCGCGCGGCGGAATGGCTGGGCCTGACCCTGCCGCTGCCCGGCCGCTACGCCGACGCCTCGATCAAGGGAGAGGCGTCGCTTGATCCCGCTGTTCTCGCCTTTCCCACGCTCAACGTTTCCGTCGACGGCAATTCGCTGGACGGCGCCGCCTCGATACGCCTCGACGGTCAACGGCCGCTGATCTCCGCGACTCTCGCCGGCAATGCCGTGAATCTCGCGCCGTTTTTCCAGGATCTGCCGGCGCCGACCGCCGGGGGACAGTGGAGCCACGAAATCTTTTCCTCGTCCGATCTCTCGGCGTCCGATCTCGACCTGCGCTTGTCCGCCACGCACGCCCGCCTCGGCGATCTCCAATTCGACGACGCGGCGCTGTCGGCGATCCTGAAGAGCGGGCGCCTCGAACTCTCGCTCGCCGACGCCTCGGCCTATTCGGGCAAGGTGCGCGCGCGCGCCGTCATCGCCGAAACTTCTGGCGGCCTCGACATTCGCGGCTCGGCTTTCGCGCAGAAGATCGATGTCGCGGCCCTCCTGTGGGACGGCTTCAAGCGGCAGGCGCTGACCGGCGCGGCGCGCGCCAACGTCAGTTTCGAAACCAATGGCGCCTCTTTCTATGAACTTGCGAGCCATCTCGACGCGCGCGGCGACGTCGCAGTCGATTTCGGGCGAGGTTTACGGGCTCGACCTCGGCCTTGCCTTCCGCCGCTTGGAGCGCCGCCCCCTGACCGCGGGCCTGGAGCTGCGTTCGGGGCGCACCGCCTTCGACCTCCTCGCGGCCAAATTCAGCATGGTCCAGGGCCAGGCGGACATCGAGGAAGGGGTTGCGCGCGACGCCAGCATAACCGCATATTTCTCCGGCCGCGCGCAAATCGCCGAGCGCACGATCGACCTCCACGCCCTGGCCAACCGCGCGGCCCTGGACGGCGGCAGCGACAAGCCCTTGCAACTGGGCTTCACCCTTTCGGGCGGCTGGGACGACGCGACCCTTGTTCCCGACGCCCTCAGTCTGATCAATCGTTCCGATGCAGCCGCGCCGCTCCTCCCGAAGCCGTCGCCGCAGAACTGAACGTCCGCCGCGGGACTGGTCTGCAAAACGCGGAAAAAGGCCTGGTCATGTTTATCCGGCAATTTGAATATTTCGAAGCCCTGGCGCGCGAAAAGCACTTCCGTCGCGCCGCCGACGCCTGCAACGTCTCGCAGCCGACGCTCTCCGCCGCCCTGGCGCAAATGGAGGAGGAGCTCGGCGTCCTGTTGATCGAACGCGACGCCCGTTTCCAGGGCTTCACGCCCGAAGGCGAGATCGTGCTCGCCCGTGTCCGCCGCATCCTCGTCGAACTCGAATTGATGCGCGCGGAAATGGCGGAGGCGCGCGATGGCCTGGGCGGCAAGTTGCGTCTTGGCGTCATACCCACCGCCCTGCCGATGGCGGTTCGCGTCACCGCGCCGTTTTGCGCCGCGTTTCCCGCCGTGACGCTCGAAGTCCTGTCGCTGACTTCCGACGAAATTCTGCAACGGCTCGAAACCTTCGAGCTCGACGCGGGCATGACCTATCTCGACAACGAACCGCTGCCCAACACCCTGTCCAAGCCCATCTACGCCGAATCCTATTGCCTGCTGACCCGGCGCGACGGTCCGCTCGGCGAACGCGAGACGATCTCCTGGGCAGAGGCCGCCGACCTGCAACTCTGCCTGTTGACAGCCGACATGCAGAACCGGCGCATCATCGACGGAATCTTCCGCTCTGTCGGCAAGGCGCCCAGGCCGACGATGGAGACCAATTCGATCTTCAACCTCTGCACGCATGCCGCCCTTCCCGGCGTGAACAGCATCGCTTCGCAACAATTGCTCGAACTGTTCGGTCCGCCGCAAGGCGTCAGGGCGCTGCCGCTGGTCGAACCGGACGCCAGGCGCATGATCGGCCTCGTCATCGCCGACCGCCACCCCGCGCCGCCGCTGGCGCGCAAGCTCATGCAGACCACGCCCGCCCTGGGCGATCAGGACTGATTTTTTGGGCGGGCTGGAACCATCCGTGGTTTCCGAGTCTTGCACGGCGATCGGCGGCGGCGCCAAAATGCGACCGCTCATCCCGGACAGGCCCATGCTCCCCCAGGAAACGGCCGTGCGCGAAAACATCGAGGTCGGCGCCCTCGGCCTGAAGGGATTTCTCACGCGCCCGAAAGACCCGCGCGGCCTGATCCTCTTCGCGCATGGATCGGGATCGAGCCGGTTCAGCCCGCGCAACCGTTTCGCCGCGGACGTTCTTGGACACGCCGGCTATGCGACTCTTTTGTTCGACCTTCTGCGCGAGGAGGAGGAGGCCGCCGACCACGACAAAATCTTCGACGTCGCGCTCCTTGGGGGCCGAGTTGTCGAGGCGGTGGATTTCGCGCGCAACGACGACCGGACCTTCGCCCTGCCCTTCGGCCTGTTCGGCGCCAGCACGGGCGCGGCGGCCGCGCTGTTCGCCGCCGCCGCGCGGAAGGCTGACGTCGACGCCGTGGTCTCGCGCGGCGGGCGGCCCGAACTCGCGCAAGACCGGCTCAGCGATGTCCACGCGCCGACGCTGCTGCTCGTCGGCGGGCGCGACACGCAGGTTCTCGCTCTCAATCGCGCGGCGCAAACGAGGCTGCGCTGTCCCTCGAAACTGACGGTCGTTCCCGGCGCCGGCCATCTGTTCGAGGAGAAGGGGGCGCTCGACGCGGTGCTGGCGGCGGCGACGCAATGGTTTGACGCCTGCCTGCGCCGGCGCGCGCTGGTTTTCCGCGACCGCGCCGCCGCCGGCCGGCTTCTCGCGGCGGCGCTCGCCCGGCGCGCGCCGCCCGATCCCGTGGTCTATGCGCTGCCGCGCGGCGGCGTGCCGGTCGCCAGTGAAATCGCGCAAAAGCTCGACGCGCCGCTCGACTTGATCCTGGCGCGAAAAATCGGCGCGCCGCGCCAGCCCGAACTGGCGCTCGGCGCGGCGGTGGACGGCGAAAATCCGGAAATCGTGCTCAACCCCGATATCATCGACGCATTAGGGGTCGTCCCGGCCGAAATCGAACGCCTCGCGCGCGTAGAATTTCGCGAAATCGAGCGCCGCCGCGCCCTCTATCTTGGCGGTTCGGCGCCTGTATCCGCGCGGGGGCGCACAGCGATCCTGGTCGATGACGGGATCGCCACCGGCGCGAGCATGGAGGCGGCGATCCATGCCCTGAAACGGCGCGGGCCGCAAAAAATCATCGTCGCCGTTCCGATCGTCGCGCGCGCCGCCGCCCGGCGGCTGGGCGGCCTCGTCGATGAAATCGTCGCGCTGGCGGCGCCGGAGACTTTTTTTGGCGTCGGCGAATTCTTTGGCGATTTCCATCAGCTCGACGACGCGGAAGTCATCGGGCTGGTTTCCGCCCTGGCCGCCCGGTCTGGGCGCTCCGGGCCGCGATAGACCGGCAGCGTGAATTCGAAAATCGATCCGGACGGCGCATTGGCGCGGTAGGCGAGGACGCCGCCGTGGCCTTCGACGATCGCCCTGGCGATCGACAGGCCGACGCCCATGCCGAATTTCTTGGTGCTGTAGAAGGGGTTGAAAAGCTCGTCCACGGTTTCCGGATCGACGCCCTCGCCATTGTCGGCGACGCTGACCCTGACCTTGTCCGGTTCGATCAGCGTCGTTTCGATCAGGATTTCCGGCTCGGCCCTGTCGACCAGCGCGTCATCCGCATTGCGCAGCAGGTTGACCAGCACCTGTCCGATCTGGATGCGATCGACGAAAACATCTGTTCCGCCGCTGTCATCGGCTTGTCGCAGATGCGCGACATGGGCGCGCGAACGCCGCAGCCACAGTTTGATCGCCTCGTCGATCAGTTCGTCGATCTGTTCCGGCTTGCGCTCGGGCGGCCGCTTTTCGATATAGCCGCGCAGGCGCTTCAATATTTCCGCCGCGCGGCGGGCTTGCGTCTCGATCTTTGCGATCAGGTCGGGCTCCAGCGTCTCCCCCGTCGTCGCCATGGCGCGGCGGTGCGCGGCGGAAAAATTCAGGATTGCGGCGATGGGCTGCGCCACCTCGTGCGCGAGGCCGGCGACCATTTCGCCCATGTCGTTGAGGCGGCTGACATGGCGCAATTCCTCGCGCAAGGAGTTGACGCGGCGTTTCTCCTCCTCGACCGGGCTCAGGTCGCGCAGGAACCCGACAAAAAGCGCGCGACCGTCGACCCTCCCCTCGCTGACCGTCAGCTCCAGCGGGAAAACGGCGCCGTCCTTGCGCCGGCCTTCGACCTTGCGGCGCAAACCGATGATCTTCTTGTCGCCGGTGCGCAGATAGGCCGAGAGATAGCCGTCATGTTCTTCACGATATGGGTTTGGCATCAGCATCTTGACATTGCGGCCAAGCATTTCCTCAACCGCGTAGCCTAACATTTCCACTGTCGCCGGATTGGCGGACTGGATGACGCCGCCGCTGTCGATCGAGATGATCGCCTCCATCGCCGCGTCGACAATGGCGTTGAGCCGCATTTCATTGTCGCGCAACGCCGCTTCGGCGCGCATGCGTTCCGAGATGTCCTCGGAGAAGATCAGCACGCCGCCGACGCCGTCGCGCGGATGGCGCCACGGCCGCACCTCCCAGCGCAGCCATTGCGCCGCGCCGTCGAGCCGGACGAATCGGTCCGCGTCACATTTCACGCGTTCCCCGGCCAGCGCGCGGCGATGCACCGCTTTCCAGTCTTCGCCCATTTCGGGGAACACGTCGTAATGCGACTTGCCGACCAGATCGCGCGAAAGGGCAAAATCGTCGCGCCAGCGCGCGCTGGCCGCGATGTAGCGCATGTCGCGGTCGAACATGGCCATGGCCGCCGGCGCCTGCTCGACGAAATGGCCAAGCTGTTCGGCGTTGACGCGGACAAGCTCCTCTCGGACGCGCCGCTCGCGCCCCAGCACCCGCAGGAGCCACGCCAGGATGATCAGGGTCGCGCTGTTGAAGAGGAAGACTCCGAGAATCAGAATTTCCCCGGAATGGTCGAACGAATTGATTCGCCATGCGCCAATTGGCGCATGGGTGGCGACGACCGCGAAAATGACCGCCGCGACGCCGCCGGACGTTCCGAGGACCAGGGCGGCGAAGGCGATCACCGGATAGAAGGTGAAATAGGGCGCTCGCTCGCCGAGCCCATCGGTCAGAGCCGAGCGAAGCGTGAAAGCCAGCACCAGGCCGATGACGGTGGCCGCAACTCGCCAGCGGCGCGGCGTCGTCTCCACGGCCGCGAAGAAGCGCAGGACGAGCGAGCCGCGGGCGTCATCGATCTGGAGGATTTCGTCGATCAAGGGTTTCAATCGTCATTCTCCCCGGGCGGAGAGTCGCGCGCATTGCGATAAATAGCATGACAGTTGGAAAACATCATAAAAAATGCATACTTTCCGTTATGGCAAGCTGGACATGCAAGGCTTGCGTTTGTCCTGGCCCGCTGGTGGCGCGACGAAGCCTTTTCGGAACGAATAATTATGCCCAATCAGCAGACGGTTCACATTATCGAAGACGACCCGGCCGTGCGTGAATCCCTGGCGCTGCTGCTGAAGAGCGCCGGCGTGGCCACCAGCCTTTACGCATCGGCCCGCGAGTTCCTCGACCTGAATGCAGCGCCGACCGGCTGCGTTGTCAGCGATATGAGGATGCCGGAAATGACCGGCCTGGAATTGCTGGCGGAGATGAAAAACCGCCGCATTTTGCTGCCGACGATCATCATGACCGCCTTCGCCGACGTGCCGCAGGCAGTCAAGGCGATGAAACTCGGGGCGATCGATTTCATCGAAAAGCCGTTCGACGACGAATTGATGGTTTCGGCTGTGTGCGCCGCGCTGCAGCGGCGTGGCGAATGGCGGGCGGACGACGCGGAAGCGCAGGCGGCGCGGGAAAAGCTCGGCAGCCTTACCTCGCGCGAAAGCGACGTGCTGGCGGGACTGCTGAAGGGCAAGCTCAACAAGACCATCGCCTTTGAGCTCGGCATCAGCGTGCGCACCGTCGAAACCCACCGCGCCAACCTGATGGCCAAGGCGCAAGCGAAAAGCCTGTCCGAACTGGTGCGCATGTCGCTGCTGGCCGAAGCCTCGAACGAAGCCTAGGCCTGAAACGAAAAATTCACGGCGTCGCCTGGGGCCCCGACGGAGCCTGGGGCGCCAGGAGCTTGGGCCGAGGGAGCCTTGAGGGGCGCCGACGGCGTCTTCAGTGACGACGTCCTGTGAACCTTGGCGGGGGCGGCCATCGCCCTGCCCGGCGCGAGCGCCTTCCTGGCTGGCTGCGCCGAGGCTATGCCGGGAATGGCTCCGGCCGGAAGGGAGTTGTCGGGCAATCGGGTCCATGTCTTCGTCTGGCCGAGCAATGAAAATCCGAGATAGCCGCGCACAAAAAGCTTCTGGCCGTCGGGGCTTACCTGCAATTCTGCGCTGTAGACCGAGCCGTCGCGCGGGTCGAGGATATTGCCTTCCTCGTATTTGTTTTCATCCGTGCGCTTCATGCCCCAGACCATGAGGAGGCCGAGCATCGGCGCGCCCTTGCGCACTCCCGTGCATTTCGTGCACAATTCGAAGGTCCTGGTCTCGCCCGCCTTTTTGTACATCTTGACCAGACGGCCCTCGACGACGCCGTTCTTGTCGGTGAAATAGAACCAGCCGCTCGGCTTGCCGTCATCGAAATAGGATTGCCAGAAACCAGCAAGGCCGTGGCCCTGCGGGGTTTGAGCCCTGGACGCTCCTGCGCTCAGGATGAGCGCCGCGCCGCAGGCCGCGAAAAAACTTCGCGCCCGCGCCAAATTCAAAAACCAACCCATTCTCACTCTCCTTGCGCCGATAGACCTTTTCGGAGGTCAGGCCTGACAAGAGCTAGGCCCTTCCAGAACGCGGCGCGATGCTGCCCGCCATCCGTGGAGAAATTCGGGCCGGAACGGGGCGCGCTATTGGCCGTGGCTTTCCAGCATCGTGCGGCATTTCCTCGAAAGCCTGGCGCGATGCGCCTGAAGGCAGGCAAGGAAGGCGGAGTCGCCCGCATCTTCATGGATTTTATAACAAAATCGACGCACGTCCGGCCGGCACGAGGCCTGCTGTTCCGGCGTGCCACCGAGAAGCTCCCGCCCCTGCGCGGAAAAGCCGATCAGCAGCAAAGGCAGCATGAAAATGACCTTCTTCATCGAAAATCTCCCTGCTTTGCGTCAGTCCTGCGTTTTTCCCGCGCCTTCGCGGGGCTTGCCCATCAGGATCGGCTGGAACAGCACGGCGGCCAACATTGTGCACCCCAGCGAAAGCGCCAGCAGCTTGCCCATGCTGGACGTGCCGGGATTGCTTGAAAACCACAGGCTGCCGAAGGCCGTCGCGGTTGTCGCGGCGGAAAACATCACGGCCCGGGTCAGGCTTGTCTGCAGCAGGTCGGTCTGACCTTGCCGCCAGGCCATGATGTAATAGATCTTGAAGGCGACGCCCACGCCGAGAAGCAGAGGCAACGCGATAATATTGGCATAATTGAGCGGCATGCCGATCAGCACCGTGATTTCGAGCGTCACGACCGCCGCCAGCATCAGGGGAATCAGCGTCAGCAGCACGTCGCTGAGTCGTTGCAGCACCAGCCACAGCAGGATCGCGATCGACAGGATCGCAAGGCCCGCGGCTTCGATAAACGCCCCAACGATGGTGTTCCCCGCTTCGAGGGTGGAGATCGGCCCCTCCGTCGCATTGGGTTCGACCTTCAGCACAGCGCGGCCGAAGGCGCTCAGCGATTTGTTCGAGCCTTCGGACTTCGGATCGATCGACACGCGCGCCTGCCCGTCGGGCGCGATCCATTCGCGCGTCAGCTCGGGCGGCAGCGACGCTTGCGTCACATTTTCCGCCTTCAGTTCCTCGCGCAGGCCGCCGATATCGAAAGCCAGTGGCCCAATCATCGCCTCCTGGACCTTTTCGCGCACCGCCGGCTCGGCGCGGGCAAGGGCGCCGAGCGCCTGGGCGAGCCGTTTCGCGGACGCTATTCCCTTGGCCTGGCCGCTGTTGTGGGAATCCTCGGCCGCGTCGTTCAACCGCCCGGCGGCCTCGTTCAGCGCCTCGATCGTCTCGCTGTCCGAGGGTTTTGGCGAGACCGTCTGGGTGAGGGCAGGCTCAAGTTTTTTCGCCGCCTCGGCGATCGACGCCAGTTTCTCGGCCTGCTGCCCGGGGATGAAGCTCGACAACGTGCGGACGCCTGAAACCTCGGGCAGAGCCGAGAGCTTCTTCGCGTCCTCGTTCGCCTGCTCCTGCGAAGGCGCCAGCAGCTGGATGGCGTTGACGCCCGCGCTCGGATCGCGCTCCAGCTGCAGATAGGTGGCCATCGCCTCGGCGTGGGGATCGTAGAGATTGACCGGGTTGAAATCGAATTTCAGCCAATGGAGCAATGGCATGCCGCCGATCACGACGAGCGCCGTGCCAGCGATGATCCCCTTGCGATGGCGCGCCAGATAGCGGTCGACCGGCGCCAGCCGGGCATAGCCGAGCGGCTCCGGCTCGCCGGGCGGATTGAACAGGGAGATCAGCGCCGGCAGAAGCGTGACGCTTGAGGCGTAGGCGACAAGCATGCCCATGCCGGCGATCAGGCCGAGTTCGGAAAGGCCCTTGTAGTTGGTCGGCAGGAAGGAAAGGAAGCCGGCGGCGGTGGCGAGGCCAGCCAGCGTGAGCGGCGCGCCGAAATGGAATCCCGCGCGCGAGATGGCCTCCGCCAGATTGTCGAAATCGTGCCGTTCGGCACGGTATCGCACGCTCAGCTGGAGACCGAAATCCACGCCTATGCCGACGAACAGCACCGCGAAATAGACTGAAATGAGATTGAAGTCGCCGACCAGCGCCAGGCCCAGCGCCGCCGTGACGGCCAACCCTGCAATGAGGTTGACGCAGACCGCGGCGATCAGCCGCCAGGAGCGCAGCGCGCGCCAGAGGATGAACAGGACAATGCCGCCGGTGATGAGTTCGTCGCGCGTCGCGTGGTGCTTGATCGTGGAGAATTCCTCGTCCGACAGCGCCACCGGACCGGTCAGGCGCACGCGAGCCTGATAGCGCGGGGCGACCTCGGCGGCGATGGCCCGCAAGGCGTTGCTGGCGCCCTCGCCCGGCTCCACGGCGCGATAGTCGAGCACCGGGCGAACTTCGATCACGCCGCGCAATTCGCTCGGCGTCGCCGGCCGCCCCTCGGTCAGGACCCGCCAGGAAAAGGAGGCGGGGCGGCCCGCCAGCGCCGCATCGACCGTGCTGGACGCGGCGTCGAGGGTCGGCGCCATGGCGTCAAGCCTAAGCTTGCCGGAATTCACCCCGATCAAGCTGTCCTCGAGCCCCGCGACGAGGCCGCGCAGGCTCATGTCGGAGGCAAAATCCTGGAACAGCGGCGCGCCCTGGACGAGGCCGCCGAGATTGCGCCGCAATTCGTCCAGCGGCAGGAACAACAGGCCTTCGCGCGCGAAAAACGGCAGGCCGGCGATATCCGTCGCATCGATGAAATGGCTCTTGTCCGCGGCCAGCCGCCGGGTCAGCGCCTCAGTGGCCTGGCTGGTCAATTCTGGCGTCGGCGCCTCGACCACGGCGATGATCATCTGGAAGTGGTGAAAAGATTTCTCGAACGCCGCCTCGCGCTTGCGCCAGGGCAATTGGTCCGACAGAAGCGCATTGACGTCCGAGGTGATCTTGAAATGCCGCACGGTGTAAATGCCCGCGCCGGCTGCGACCATAAGCAAGACCGCCACGACGATGCGCGCGTGGCGGACGCAAAAATCAACGATGCGGACGATGGCTGCGGTCAACATTGCCTCGGCAACCTCGCGTAAAGAGCGCCGGAAATCAAGGCGCCTGGAGACAAAAGCGCAGCGCGGGACCAAAAAAGCGAACGGCGCGGCCGGTCGTTTTTTGTCCATCGGTAAAAAAAATTAACGATTTCTAAGGCTGCCACCGAGTAAGAACGTCAACCATGCTCGGACGTTCCGAGGAGTGAATTGCAGTGAAGCGTATCGTCAATCACCTCATTTCCAGGCCAAAACCCCGGCGCGAGGAAGTTTCGCACACGGTTTTCGCACCTCAACGCTCGATCGAGCGTCGCGAAACCACGGTTTTCGATGCGATGCTATCGAGCGGCGGCGACGAAAGCCTTGTTTTCGATCCGTTTACCGGCCGTAATCGCTACGGCGTTCCGCAAGGTTCAGCGCAGGACGAAGTCTGGCTCTCGTCATCGACCGCCTCGGCGGCCTCCGTTCGCGGCCGCGCCGCCGCGCTGGCGGCTTTCGAGCGGGTGACGCGCGCGGGCGACGCGGCGCCGCTGCCTCTGCCCGCGTGGTTCGACGACATCCGTCAGCGCCTCCACGATCTTTTCGCCGCGCAGGGGAGCGAAATCGTGCTCTCCTCCTCGGACGCCGCGACGGAGCTCGTGGTCATCGCCGTGGCCCAGGCGTTTTTGTCGCGACCGCTGACGAGCCTCGTCTTCGCGCCGCCGGAATCGAGCCGCGACTCCGGTCCGGTCGAGGGCGACCGTCACTTTTCCGCTTTCCTGGGCGCGGACCACCGCGTCATCAGCCTCGACTTGCGCGATCGCTACGGCGTCCCGCTCGATTGCGACCTTGTCGACCGGATCGTCGCCGACCATGCGAAGCGCGAGATCGCCGCCGGCCGCGATGTCCTGCTCCATCTGCTCGATTGCTCGGAAACCGGCCGCTCCGGCCCGACGCGAACCGCAGCGCTGGCCCTGGCGGCCGCCCATCCCGGCCATGTGCTGACAGCGGTGGACGCCGGTCAGCTGCGCTGCTCGCCCGGGCAGGTCAGATCGGACCTCGACTCCGGTTTCATCGTCACGATGACCGGATCGAAATTCGCGGGCGGCCCGACCTTTTCCGGCGCGATCCTGTTGCCGCGGCAAATCGTCGAGAAACTGGCTGATCCCGCTTTATCGCCTGAGCTCGCCGCCTGTTCGGCGGCGCTCGACTGGTCGCCGCGCCTGCGCGACAGGCTGCGCGGCGAATTTTCCGCGCTCGCCAGCCTCGGACTCGGCCTGCGCTGGGAATGCGCGCTCGCCGAACTCGCGGCCTTTTTCGCCATCGACGAGGAAACGCGGCAAAGGATAGCCGCCCGCTTCGCCCTGGAAGTCCATGCTCACCTCGCGGCGTCGCCGCAGCTGAAGCTGGCCGACCGCGACTGGCGGGAGAGCGACGATTTGCGCACGATCTTCCCGATCCTGGCCTTCGACGACCACGGCCGCGCCATCTCCGCCGCGAAGCTGCATCGCGCGCTGGCGAACCCCGTCGCGCGGCGTGGACGCCGCGCCGGGAGCGAACCCGCCATCCATCTCGGCCAGCCGATTTCGATCGGCGCGATGGACGCCCTGCGCGTTTGCCTCGGAGCCCAGCAAGTCAACGCCGTCGCCGACCGCCTGCGCCAGGCCATGAATTTCGACGCCGCCTTCCAGCCGCTTGCCGATGAACTCGCCGTCGTTTTCGGCCGCTGGAACGAACTGGCCGCGCGCGACCTTTGACGCGGCGATCAGCGATTTCCGGCTGCGCCTTCGCCCGTTGTCGCGGGCCGCAAGGCCTGCCGCTCGATTTCCGCGTTGAGCTCCGCGCCAAGCAGCACGACGATGGTCGAAATCCAGATCCAGGTCATGAAGCCGATGGCGGCGCCCAGCGAGCCATAGGTGCGGTTGTAGCTGCCGAAATGCCCGACGTACCAGGAGAACAGGCTCGAAGCGAGGAGCCACAGGAGGGCCGCCACCACGCTGCCCCAACTCAACCAGCGCCATTTCGGCCTGTTGCGGCTCGGGCCGAAACGATACATCACGGCGAGGCTCAAGACCACGACGACCAGCAAGGCGGGCCAGCGCAGCAAGGCCACGTACCAGGCGCCCTGAGCGACCCCGAGGAACTGCAGGACGACCGGAACGACGACAATGCCGGTCAGCGCCAAAATCACGAACAGCAGCGAGCCGCCTGTAAAAGCCAGCGATTGCAGGTTGAGCCCCAGGATGCCGCGTCGCTCCGGCTCTTCATAGGCGATATTGAGCGCGTCGAACATGGATTTGACCCCGCCATTGGCGCTCCACAGCGACACGAGCAGGCTGAGCATCGCGGTGACGCCGAGCGCGCCGCCGCCTTTCGCCGCCAGTCGCTTCACCTGCCCCGCGATGAGGTCGATCGCGCCGTCCGGCAGCACGCCGCGCAGGTCGCTCACATGCTGGTTGATCGCCTTGGGGTCCGACACTAGGCCATAGATCGAAACCAGGGCGGCGATGGCCGGGAAAATCGCCAGTATGGCGTAAAAAGTCACGCCGGCCGAAATCAGCAGAATCCGGTCCCTGTTGAATTTTCGCCAGACGTGCAGCGCGATATCCTTCCATCCCTGCGCGGGCGCATGATCCTCTGTTTCCCCCCCGAAAGAGGCAGGCTCTTGCTCGGGCTCCGGCGCGAGCGCAGCGCCCTTGCGGGCAGACGACAGCTCGACCTTCCGCCCGAAGGCCAGGCCGAGACCAAACACCGCCACGCCGAAAAGCACGGCCCTGGCCTTCCTGAGGCCGCGCGAGACGGCGCCTTTCCGCTTCCGGGCTGAAGATGACAGGTCCATGCCGCGCCGCGCCCGTCAGGGCTGCCCCCCGCCCCCGGCCGCGCCATACACCTGGCCGGTGGCGAAGCTCGCATCGGCCGCCGCGAGCTGCACGAAGATCGACGCCAGCTCCACCGGCTGCCCGGCGCGGCCGAGCGGGGTTTGCCCTCCGAACTTTTCCAGCCGCTCCATGGGCGCGCCGCCGCTGACCTGCAGCGGCGTCCATACCGGGCCGGGCGCCACGCCATTGACGCGAATGCCTTTTGGACCGAGTTGCTTGGCGAGCGACTTCACGTAATTCATGGTCGCGGCCTTCGTCTGCGCATAGTCGTAAAGATCGGGCGAAGGATCGTAGGCCTGTTCAGAGGTCGTGCCTATGATCGCCGAGCCCGGCCCGAGGTGCGGCAGCGCGGCCTTGATGATCCAGAAGGGCGCGTAGATGTTGGTCTTCATCGTCGCGTCGAAATCCTCGGTCGAGAGCTCGAGGATGGACGCCCGGCTTTGCTGCCGCCCGGCGTTGCATACGACAATGTCGAGGCCGCCAAGCCCTTCCACCGTTTCTTCGACCAGGCGACGGCAAAAATCCTCGCTGCGCAAATCTCCGGCTATGCCCAGGCCTTTGCGCGCCTCGGCCGCGATAAACTCGAGCACCTCGCGCGCGTCTTTGTCCTCGGCCGGCAGGTAATTGATCGCGACGTCGGCGCCTTCACGCGCGAAGGCGATGGCCGCCGCCCGGCCAATCCCGGAATCTCCGCCGGTTATCAGCGCCTTGCGCCCGGCGAGCCGCGCCGAGCCATGGTAGCTGACTTCGCCGTGGTCCGGCCGCGGGTCCATGTCGCTGGCGAGGCCCGGCCAAGGCTGGGTCTGCCGCCGGTAGGGCGGCTGCGGGTACTTTTGGGTCGGATCGGGACTCGAGGCCATCTGTTTCATGATTTGCTCCGTCCGGGCGATGACGCCCCCGCCGCCGCCATTTGCCGCCGGGCCGCCTCGACCACGTTCTCCACGGTGAAGCCGAATTTCGCCATCAGATCCCTGGCCGGAGCGGAGGCGCCGAAACTGTGCATGCCGACCATCGCCCCGCTCGATCCGACATAGCGCTCCCATCCGAGCGTCGAACCCGCCTCGACCGAGACCCTGGCGCGAACGTCCGGAGGAAGCACCGCCTCGCGATAGGCGCGGTCCTGCTGCTCGAACAGCTCCCATGACGGCATGCTGACGACGCGCGCGGCGACGCCTTCGGCCGCCAGTCTTTCCCGAGCCGCGAGACAGAGCGCGACTTCGCTGCCGGTTCCTATCAGCAGCACGTCGGGCGCGCCGCCTTCGGCTTCGGCCAGCACATAGGCGCCGCGGGAAAGGCCGCTCGCCGGCGATAGATGCGTGCGGTCGAAAGTCGGCGTCGCCGCGCGCGTCAAAACGAGACAGGCGGTCTCGCGCCGCAGACCCATGACGACGCGCCAGGCCTCCACGACCTCGTTGGCGTCGGCGGGACGCAAGGTGACAAGACCGGGGGTGGCGCGGAGCGTGGCCAATTGCTCGATCGGCTGGTGTGTCGGGCCGTCCTCGCCGAGCCCGATCGAATCGTGCGTGAAGATGTAGACGACCGGCAGCTCCATCAGCGCGCTCAGCCTGAGCGCCGGCTTGAGATAGTCGCTGAAGATCAGGTAGGTCGAGCCAAAACCCCGCAGCTTCGACAAGACGAGGCCATTGACGACGGCCGCCATGCAATGTTCGCGAATGCCGAAATGCAGGTTGCGGCCCGCGAAATGTCCAGCTTCGACATCGCCCGCCGCAGCAAAGGTCAGCGCGGTGTTCGTCGACGGTCCGAGGTCGCCGGCGCCGCCGATCAGCCAGGCAATACGCGGCGCGATGGCGTTCAGGATTTTACCGGAGGCCGAGCGCGTCGCGAGGCCCTTGGCGTCGGTGGGAAACTCTGGGAGATTTGCGTCCCACCCATCGGGAAGCGCGCCGCGCCGCATCAAGGCGAGCTCTTCGAAAAGCCCGGGATATTCGCCCCGGTACGCTTCCAGCCGCTCCTGCCAGGCGCCGCGCAACTGGCCGCCGCGCCGCCCGACCCCCTCGGCGAAATGGTCTCGCACGCCGTCGGGAACCAGGAATTGCGCGTCCTCGGGCCAGCCATAGGCGCGCTTGGTGAGCCGGACTTCTTCCTCGCCGAGCGGTTCGCCATGCGCGGCGCTGGTGTCGTGCTTGTTGGGCGAGCCATAACCGATATGGCTGTCGACGACGATCAGCGTCGGCGCCGCGCGGTCCCGGCGGAATTCGCCAAACACTTCGGCCAGCCGCCGCGCGTCATTGGCGTCGGCGACGTGGCGGACATGCCAGCCATAAGCGCGAAAACGCGCTCCCACATCTTCGCTGAACGCAAGATCGGTATGGCCCTCGATGGTCACCCGATTGTTGTCATAGATCCAGCACAGGTTGCCCAGCGCCAGATGGCCCGCGAGCGAGGCGGCCTCGCTCGCCACGCCCTCCATCATGTCGCCATCACTGCACAGGGCGTAGACGTCATGGTCGAACAGGGAAAAGCCGGGACGGTTGAAATGCTGCGCCTGCCAGTTGGCGGCGATCGCCATGCCGACGCTCGTCGCGCATCCCTGTCCCAGCGGCCCGGTCGTCGTCTCAACTCCGGAGGTCAAGCCATATTCGGGATGGCCGGCGCATCTGCTGCCGAGCTGGCGAAACCGCTTGATGTCGTCCAGCGTCACCGCGAGTCCGCCCAGCGCCTTGTCCTCGCAATCGAAGGCCTTGACGCCGCAGAGGTGAAGCACGGCGTAGAGCAGCATCGAAGCGTGCCCCGCCGACAGGACGAAACGGTCGCGGTCAGGCCAGGTCGGATCCTCCGGGTCATAGCGCAAGACGTTTCGCCAAAGTTCATAGGCCAGGGGCGCCATGGCCATCGCGGTTCCCGGATGGCCCGAATGCGCCTTCTCGACAGCATCGATCGCCAGGGTGCGGATCGTGTCGATGCAAAGTTCGTCCATCGGCCGGGCCGTCCCGGCGCGACGCGCCTCTTGCCCCGCCCCGCCTTCGGCATAGGCGCCGCCTGGATGAGGATTGGACGCGGACTCGGGAAACGGGCTGACCATAGTGTGTTCCATGCGCCGCGGAGGACGCGGTGAATGCGTCCAACGCCGATACGCCCGCCGCGACGGGTCGGTTCTTCCGTCGGATCAGCGGGAAACGAGGCCTGAACCCATAAGTTCCAACCCTCTCGATACTAATATATCGCCCGAATTGCTTGGGCTCGGCGCGCAGGCAACCCCGGGACAGAGCCGCGACCCCACCCTTCGAGGAACGGATCGCGACCGAGGAAAGTTAGGGCGATTGCAAGGCCTGTTTCCAGGACCGTTCCAGCGCAGGGAGCAAAGACATTGGACACGCTCAGGACGCCGGTCAGGGCGCCGGGGCCCGGATCAGCCGCTCATCGAACGCCCTTCGAGAGGATTGCTCTCCTCCTGCAGGGCGGCGGCGCGCTCGGCGCCTACCAGGGCGGCGTCTATCAAGCGCTGGCCGAGGCGAACCTGCACCCCGACTGGGTCGCCGGCGTTTCGATCGGCTCGGTGAATGCCGCTCTGATCGCGGGAAATCCGCCGCAAGAGCGAGTGGGAAAACTGCGGGCGTTCTGGCAAAGCGTCAGCGAAAATCCGCTTGATCCCCTCGGCATGGCGCCGGATGTCCTGACGCGCGATCCCGCCGTCCTTCGCCTGGTCGACCAGACGCGCGCCTTCCTTGTCACGCTCTTCGGCGCGCCGCATTTCTTCTATCCGCGATTGCCGCCGCCGGCCGTCGTGGCTCCAGGAGATTTGGACCGCTTGAGCTTCTACGACACGTCGCCGCTGCGGGCCACGCTCGAACGCCTGGTGGATTTCGATCGCATCAACGCCGGCGACATGCGTTTCAGCGTCGGCGCCGTGAATGTTCGAACGGGAATGCTGACCTACTTCGACAACACGGCCCACCGGATCGGCCCCGCCCATGTCATGGCCAGCGGCTCGCTTCCGCCGAGCCTGCCGGCGACTGAAGTCGATGGCGAATATTACTGGGATGGCGGCGTCGTTTCCAACACGCCATTGCAATGGGTGCTCAATTCAGCCCCGCGCGCGGACACGCTGGCCTTCCAGATCGACCTGTGGAGCGCCGCCGGCGACTTGCCGCGGGATTTCTGCGCGGTCGACGCGCGCGAGAAGGACATCCGTTACTCGAGCCGCACCAAATCCATGATGGATCATTACAAAAAAACGCAAAAGCTCAGGATCGCCTCGGCCGAACTGCTGAAGACGCTGCCGGACAATTTGCGAAACAGCCCGCAGGCGAAAATCCTGGCCGGGCAGGCCGACGAGAAAGTGTGCAATATCGTGCACCTGATCTACCGCAGCAAGAAATACGAGGGCGTGTCCAAGGATTTTGAATTCTCCCGGCAGACCATGGAGACCCATTGGCGAGCGGGTTACGAGGACGCCGTTCGCAGCCTTGATCATCGCGAGATCTTGCAACTCCCCGAGCGGGAGGACGGCGTTCGCAGCTTTGATCTGAGCCGCGAACACGAAGGCGCCGCCTCGCGCGCCTGAAGGGCGGAGCGCTGCGGCAACCGGCAGAAAATGGAGGGCGCCAAGTTGAGCGAAACCGTTTTCCGGATCCTTCCGCAAGACGACCAATGGCGTCTTGATCACGACGGCCAATCGGTGAATTACGCGACGAAGAAGGCGGCGTTCGAAGCCGCGGTCGTCGCCGCGCAAAGGGCCATCCGCGACTCCGACGAGGTCAAGATCCATGTCGAACCCGCGCCGAATGTCTTGATGGGCCGGGACCGGAACGCCAATCAAGGCTGAGGCGGCCTCGGGCTGGCGGCTCGAAACCTGCGCGCGAGCAGCTCGTTCACGTCGGTCGGGATTGTGCATCGGAGCAAGGACGCCGCCATGGCACGTGAGGATCAGTCCGCGACGTTGGACGAACGCCAGCGCGGCGGCTCGCAGGCGGAGCGGCGCGAGCCGGAGGAAGACGCCACGACCGGCGAAGCCGACGAACAGACGGGCGGCTTCATCGCCGGTTTGCGCCGGCACAAGCTCGCCACGGCGCTCACTGTTGTCGTGCTCTTGATCGCCGCCGTGGCCGGGCTGCTCTGGTGGCTCCACGCGCGCAACTATGAGACGACCGACGACGCCTTCATCGACGGCCGTCCGGTCAGCGTCAGTCCCGAAGTGACCGGAAATATCGTGGCCGTCCCCGTCACCGACAACCAGGTCGTCCGCGCCGGCGACCTTCTGGCGAGGATCGATCCGCGCAACTACAGCGCCGCCGTCGCCCAGGCGCAGGGCCAGATCGAAGCGGCGCAGGCCTCCGTCCTCAGCGCCCGCGCCCAGCGCGACGCCCAGAAGGACCAGATCGACCAGGCCAACAACCAGATCGAGGAGGCCGCCGCCGCGCTGAAGTTTTCGCAACAGCAGAACTCGCGCGCCCAAAATCTGGTGAAGACCGGCGCCGGAACGGTGCAGACGGCGCAACAGACCGAATCCGACCTGCGCTCGAAGACCGCCGCCAACAGCGCCGCCATCGCCGCGCTGGCCGCCGCCAAACGACAGATGTCGGTGATCGAGGCGCAGATTCGATCCAACGAGGCGCAAGTCGACGAGGCGAAGGCGCAACTGGCGACGGCCCAGGCCAATATGAGCCGCACCGAGATCCATGCGACGGTTGATGGACGCGTCACGCGGCTGACCGCCGCCGTCGGCGCCGCGGCGACATCGGGCCAGGCCCTGATGATCATCGTGCCGAACCAACTCTGGGTCACCGCCAATTTCAAGGAGACTGCGCTCGCCTATGTCAGGCCGGGCCAGCCGGTGGACATCGAGATCGACGCCTATGGCCGCACGTTTCCTGGCAAGGTGAACACGATCCAGTCCGGGTCCGGCACCGCCTTCAGCCTGCTGCCGGCGGAGAACGCCACCGGCAATTACGTGAAGGTGGTGCAACGCATCCCGGTCAAGATCGTGTTCGACAAGCTTCCTGACGTGCAGCTCGGACCGGGCATGTCCGTCGTGCCAAGCGTGCGGGTGCGCTGAATGGCCAAATCTTCGCATACGAACTCGTCGGAGCAAACCGAATATCCGGGCGTCAACCCTTACCTCGTCGCGCTCCTCGTCTCGGTCGCGACTTTCATGGAGGTTCTCGACACGACCATCGCCAATGTCGCCTTGCGCTACATCGCGGGCGGGCTGGCGGTCAGCACCGACGAGGCGGCGTGGGTGATCACCACCTATCTCGTCGCCAACGCCATCGTCATCGCCGCGTCGAG
Source organism: uncultured Alphaproteobacteria bacterium (assembly GCA_963828185.1). GTDB lineage: Bacteria > Pseudomonadota > Alphaproteobacteria > Rhizobiales > Beijerinckiaceae > Rhodoblastus. Next base: position 108,497 of record CAWHDV010000012.1, read on the forward strand.
CTGGCTGGTGGAGATTTTCGGGCGCAAGAATTTCTTCATGGCCTGCACGGCCTTGTTCACGATCAGCTCGTTTTGTTGCGGCCTGGCCTGGAACCTCCAGTCGCTGCTCATATTCCGCATGTTCCAGGGGCTCGGCGGCGGCGGCATGACGCCAGTGGCGCAATCCATCCTCGCGGCGGCGTTTCCTCCGTCGCAAAGATCGCGCGGCTTCGCCATCTACGGCATCGCCGTCGTTCTCGCGCCCGCCATCGGCCCAACGCTCGGCGGCTGGATCAGCGACAACTGGTCATGGCACTGGTGCTTCTTCATCAACGTCCCCGTGGGCATAGGCTCGCTCGCCGCCGTGTCCCTCTACCTGCCGCAATCGCCGGACAGGCAGGAGAAGCGCAAGGCCATGTGGAAAAGCGGCGATATCCGTTTCGACATCGTAGGCTTCGTCCTCGTGTCCGCTTTCCTCGGCTCGCTCGAACTCGTGCTCGACCGCGGCCAGGAATACGACTGGTTCAGCTCGACCTACATCGTCACGTTCACATGGATCGCCGGCGCCTCGGTGTTTTTTTTCGTGCCTTGGGAGCTGCTGCGCAAGGATCCGCTCATCGACCTCAAACTGCTCGTCAGCCGCCAGTTCGGCACCTGCTTTTTGATCATGCTGTTCATGGGCGGCGTGCTGATCTCCACAACGCAATTGCTGCCGCAGCTCTTGCAGGACCAATATGGCTATAACGCCACCCTCGCCGGCCTCGCGCTGTCGCCGGGCGGCGTGGTGACGATGTGCGTGTTCGCGCTTATCGGCCGGTTCGGCGTCGGCCGTCCGAAATACGCCATGGCCATCGGCGGACTGATCGTCGCCGGAGGCATGTACGACCTGACGCAGCTCTACGGCGGCCTCAACTTCGCTTTCTTCGCCTGGTCGCGCATCTTTGTCGGCATTGGCCTGCCGCTCGTCTTCAATTCGGTCACCACCGCGTCCTATACCGGCCTGCCGCCGGAGAAGACCGACCAGGCGTCCTCGCTGATCAACGTCGCGCGCAATCTGGGCGGCTCGATCCTCGTATCGGTCGCGCAGACCATCCTTGCGCGGCGCGAGCAGTTCCATCAGTCGCGTCTCGTCGAAACTGTCGGCAGCTGGAATCCGGCTTATGGACAGACGCTGGGCCAGGCGCAGGGCTATTTCCAGACGCAACCGCCCGTCGGCGCGGGCGCAGGCGCGCAACGCGACGCGCTGGCGTGGATCGGCCAGCAGGTGGTGGCGCAGGCGACCCTGTGGGCCTATATCGACGTGTTCTTCGCCCTGGCGCTCGCCGCCCTCATGATAACCTTCCTCGCCCTGACGTTGAAACGCAGCGCCCCGGCCTCCGCCGGCGTCGCGGAATGAGACGCGTCGATACGCGCGTGATGTGCGACATGGATGGCGGCTTGGCCCGCGGGGGGGGCAAGCCGCCTTTGGCCGCCTTTGATCAGGCGAACAGCGAATAGCGACCAGCGTCAGCTTCTGCTGGCCGACCACTTGCCCTCATATTTGAATTCGGGCGCGGCTTTCAGCTGGTCCTTGCTCGCATTCATGTTGGCGCGCCATTTCTTGGCGGCGCTATCGTAGGAGACCTTCAGCAAGTCGGGGGCAACGACGACGTAGCGGCTGTCCATGCCCAAAAATCCCCCGACGGAGACGATGTAGCCCTTGATCGCATTCGACCCGTCGAACACGATGTCCTGGATTTTGCCGATATCATTGTTCGACGGATCGTAAATATCGACGCCGACCACGCGCGACGACAACACGTCCAAATCGTTGACGCTGACGAAATGCGGTGCGCCGGCTTGCGCCCAAGCAACGCCGCCCAACGCGGCGAACGAAAGAATTGCGACAGATGTCCTGCGCATGATTTGCCTCCCTGATTGCGGCATATAGAATCACGGCATAACCGATGTGTCTGCATCAGGTTCCAACGCTCAAGCAAACTGATGCTTACTCATCCGCTTTTAGCTTGGCTAAGTTGCCGCATGCGCCGTCCATGTGCAGCGAGGCCGATAAACGAGGCGCTGGAGAATGTTCAACAGGCATCACATCACTGCGGCGTCCATGTTTAACACACCACTTTCTCCAAATAACTGGCATTAACGCCGCGCTTACGACGCAATAATGATCACGCGCGGAACTATTTTACGCACACGATGTTGCAGTCCCTCTAGCAAGGGAGGCTTACGCATGAAACGCTTGGCAATCGTCGCCGCAATCCTGCCGCTGACATTCGCGGGGGCCTTGGCCCAGGGAATATATCTCGGTCCGGGTGGTGTCGGCGTCGACACTGGCGATCATGGAGACCATGTCATCCGCAAATACCAGGACGACAATGGCTGCATGGTCCGCGTGATTCGTCATCGGCGCTCCGATGGCGATATCGTGACGCGCAAAATCCGCGATTGCGACTGACCCCTCAGTCCGGCCGCGCCCGGGATCATGCGATCGCCAGATCCGGGGCGCGTCGCTTCGCTGTCGACCGTGCTTTGCAACCCAGCCCCCCGATCAAAGCGTGACTTGAAGATATCCGCGCGGAAAGCCAGAAAAGCGATCCTAAGCGATGTCTGAGAGCGCCGGTCAGGAAACATTCGCTGGCTCTCGTGTTGACTTGGCGAGCGCGGCGAATGCCGAGTGACCGCCGGGCGCCGCCTCTTCCTCCCAGGCGTCGAGGTTGTCATTCCGGCATTGAGCCGCGCCGTGGAAGAAGACGGACGCCATGGCTGAATTTTCGCGCAACGAACCACCCCGTCAGAATGATAGCGCGCAAAGCGAAGCGGAGCCGAGAACCTACGACGGCGCCGCCGGCGGCTGGGGTTCGCTCAAAGGCATCGGACAGGTCTTCGCGCGCGAAATGTCAAGTCCAGCGGTGCTTGAAACCCTGGCGCGGCAGAACAAGGCGGAAGGGCACATGTGCACCTCCTGCGCCTGGGGCAAGCCCGCCCATCCGCACGTGTTCGAGTTTTGCGAAAACGGCGCCAAGTCGACGCTGTGGGAATTGACGCGCGATCGTTGCACTCCGGATTTTTTCGCCGAACATACGGTGACCGAGCTTTTGGACTGGAGCGACTTCGACCTGGAAATGCAGGGACGACTGACGCACCCGCTGGTGTACAACGCCAGCGCCGACAAATATGTCGAATGCGCGTGGGATGAGGCGTTCGAAAAGATCGGCGAACGCCTGAGAGCGCTCGAACCGAAATCGACGGTGTTCTACGCCTCGGGCAAGGCAAGTCTCGAAACATCGTTTCTGTACGGCATGTTTGCGCGCTTTTACGGTCATAACAACCTGCCCGACAGCTCGAACATGTGCCACGAGACCACCTCTGTCGGCCTCAAGAAAGTCATCGGCTCGCCGGTCGGCACTTGCCTCCTGGAGGACTTCGACCATTGCGACGCCATTTTCTATTTTGGCCAGAATCCCGGAACCAATAGCCCGCGTTTCCTGCATAACCTGCAAGACGCTGTGAAGCGCGGCAGCAAGATCATCACCTTCAATCCCGTGCGCGAAATGGGGCTGGTCCGCTTCATCAATCCGCAAAATCCAATGGAGATGCTGACCGGGCAGCCCACGGAACTTTCGCACATGTACCTGCAGGTCAGACCCGGCGGCGATATCGCGGCTCTGATGGGCCTTTGCAAGCATGTGCTGGCGGTTGACGACCACCGGCAGGCGCGCGGTCGTGACGGCGTCATCGATCGCGATTTCCTTGCGCGTCACACTCACAATTCGCAAAGTTTCCTCGACGCCGTTCGCGCCGCCGACTGGGCGGAAATCGAGCGCGTCTCGGGTCTCGCGCGCGACGATCTCGTGGCGGCCGCCAATGTCTATGTCGCCGCCGAGCGCGTGATCGGCGTCTACGGCATGGGCCTTACCCAGCATGTGCATGGATCGCAAAGCATCGGCATGCTCGTCAATCTGCTGCTGTTGCGCGGCAATATCGGCCGGCAAGGCGCCGGCGTTTCCCCCGTGCGCGGACATTCCAATGTGCAGGGACAACGCACGGTCGGCATTTCCGAAAAGCCCGAACTCGTGCCGCTCGACAAGCTCGCTGAGCTTTTCGCCTTCGATCCGCCGCGCGAAAAAGGGCGCACGACGCTCGACGTCTGCGAGGGCGTGCTCGATCATTCCGTTCGCGCCTTCTTCAGTCTCGGCGGAAATTTTGTTCGCGCCATTCCCGACCGAAACGCCATGGAGCAGGCCTGGCGGGACATGGACCTGACGGTGCAGATCTCGACCAAGCTCAATCGTAGTCATCTCGTCCACGGTCGCGAGGCCTTCATCCTCCCCTGCCTCGCGCGATCGGAACGAGACGAACAGGCCAGCGGCCCGCAGGCGGTGTCGATCGAAGACAGTTTCAGCCACATCTATGGCTCGATCGGAAAGCGCGCGCCGGCGAGCGAACACTTGCGGTCCGAGCTTGCCATCGTCGCCGGCATGGCAAAAGCGACGCTGCCAAGAAATTTCCATTGGCGCTGGGACGAATGGACGGCCGATTATGCGCTGGTGCGCCAACTCATCGCCGAAATCTGGCCCGACCAGTTCCGCGACTTCAGCGCGCGCATGTACCTGCCCGGCGGCTTTTATCGCGGCAACGCCGCGCATGACCGAGTCTGGAAAACGGAAAGCGGCAAGGCCGAATTCACGGTTCCCACGACAATGGCGGCCAATGATATCGCGGAAGCGCCAGGCCGGTACAACCTGATCTCGATGCGTTCGAACGATCAGTTCAACACCACGATTTACGGTTTCAGCGATCGCCTGCGCGGCCTGGAAGGCTCGCGGCAGATCCTCTTGATCAACCCGGCCGACATGCGGCGGGCCGAACTCACGGCAGGCGAAAAGGTGCGCCTTGTTTCCGACGCCGGCGACGGCGTGCGCCGCACGGTCGATGACCTGGCCGTCACGCCGTTCGATCTTCCCGACGGCTGCATCGGCGGCTATTATCCTGAAATGAACGTGCTGGCGCCGCTCTCGCGCCATGACGAGGCGTCCAAGACGCCAGCGTCGAAAGGCATTCCCGTGCGCATTGAAAAGGCGCCCTGAACCTCAGGCCGCAAATGTCGACCGGGTTTGGCGGCTTTCGTCCTGCTCCGTTTTCCGCCCGACGACGAAGCGTATCAGGTCGTGGATGAAGCCGAGCTTTTCGAACACCGGCCTGGACAGCACGAACGGATAGGGATCCGCCTGCCCGAGGCTGCGGCTCAAGGCGTTCAACGCCACCGTCACGGTCGCCCAGGCTCTGACGAGATCCTCGATCGAGCCGTCGCGGTACGGATCGGTGACGATGTCGGCGCGCAAGCTGGCGTCCTCGACGTTTTTCGGATTGATCGAAATTCCCAGCGACGCCGCTGTCTCCAGTGTGTCGACCAGATGCATGCAATGCGCCCAGGTCTCGGCGAAATCCTCGAATGGATGGCAGGTCGCATAGGCGCTGATGTGGGCGAAGGGCCAGTCGGGCCGAGCTCCATTGAGATGGTGGCTTTCCAGCGCCCTGGCGTAGTCCTGCCGCTCGTCGCCGAAAATCGTCCGGAACTCTTCCAGCCTGTTTTCGTCCCGCACCAATCGGTCCCAGTAATAATGGCCGATCTCGTGGCGCAGATGGCCGAGCAGCGTGCGATAGGGCTCGCCCATCGCCACCCTGCGGGACTCCCGCTCGACATCGTCGGCTTCGGCGATATTCAGCGTGATCACCCCGTCCTGGTGCCCCGTGAGCACTTTCTGCGCGCCGTCCGCGAGCATGTCGAACAGCAGCGCGTCGGTCCTGCCGTTGGCCCGCGTCGGAATGGGCAGGCGCCAGCGCAAGAGCGAATAAAACAGATGCCGCTTGGCCTTTTCGATCTTCGCCCAGGCGTCACGATTCCCGGGAACCGTGAGATCGGGAACCGTTCGATTGTGCCGGCAGCAGATGCAATAGGGATCGCTGTCTTCCAACGCGACCAGCCAATTGCATCCGCACGCCGCGTTGTTCTGGCAAAGCCGATAGGCGTGAGAAGGATCAGCGAGCGCGGAAAAATGATCGCCCTCCAGCACGATGGCCGAAATAACGCCGGTTTCCGGCGCAAAACCGAGTTGACTCCCACACGCGACGCAGGTGGCGTTCTCGAAGTAAATCGCGTTGCCGCAAACCTGGCACGTGAAGATTTTCATGAATTGACTCCCGGATCGACGGCGCGACTTCGAGCATTCGGCTCAAACCAGTTTTATTCCCGTTGGTTCCACTATTTGCTGGAACCTCATGGAGGAAGGGACGTTGACGCCGATCTCCGACAGACGCGCTGGACCATGGAGCCGGAAATGCCAACCAGAATTACGCGCGAGACTGCGGCGCGCGACGACCTCGCCGAGCAGCGGACGGCGCGCGAGGTCAAACAGCCTTACGCTTCCGAAATCGAGGACCGCGAGACCGAGAAGATCCTCAGGGAAAACTCCGCTCCCGAAGAGCGGCGGCGCCGGAAACCGGGCGCGAAATCGGAGGGAGCGCCATGAGCAGCGACAACGACGATGGTTTCCGGCAGGTCGAACCCGATAATATCGCGCCGCCGCCGCATTATCGCGAGGGCCGGCCGCAGATCCTGACGTCCGACACGGGGCGGCAAGGCCCAAGCGGCTTCCGTGTCCTGATTGTCCTCGTCGCGAGCCTTGCCGCGACCCTGATTATCTGGGGCGCCGGAAGCCTGCTGAATTTATGGTGACGAGAGTCCGGGCTCAGCCTTCATTCCGCAGCGCTCCGCCGCCGCGACGCGGTCGCGAGAAGCTCGATGAACTTCGAATTGAAGGCCGGCAGATCGGATGGCTTGCGCGACGTGACGAGGGTCCCATCGACGACGACGGTTTCATCGACCCATTTTGCGCCCGCATTCTGCAAATCCGTCTTGAGCGAAGGCCATGAAGTCATCGTCCTGCCCGATACGCCGCCCGCGTCGATCAGGGTCCACGGTCCGTGGCAGACAGCGGCGATCGGCAGCTTCCTGTCGACGAAACTGCGCACAAAGTCGATCGCCAGCGGCACAAGGCGCAACGCGTCAGGATTGACGACGCCGCCCGGCAGGACCAACGCATCATATCGGTCTGCGTCCACTTCATCGAGCGGCGTATCGACCGCTATTTCATCGCCGCGATCATGATGGTTGAAACCCTGGATTTTTTCCTTCTTGTCTGACACCACATGGACCTCGGCGCCTTCGCCCCGCAATGCCGAAACAGGGTCCGTCAATTCCACTTGCTCGACGCCATCGGTCGCCAGCAACGCGATCACGCATCCGTTCAGTTTGTCGCTCATCGGCTTCTCCCCTGGTGGAAGGAGCATAGTCAATCCCGCCGTGGGGCCGCGGTTCCAACAGTCGTGATTTCTTTATCGGCGTCCATGGCCGCGCTCTTGTTTGCTTTAATCTCATTACCAAGCCTCAACAAGCGCATTATCGCGACGCTTTTGCTTGCAGACAACAATGCCTTTCTTAAGTTTCTTAAACGCTCAATCCTGCTGCATTACAGATGGAACATTGTCTGCCCGTCGATGTTTCCAACAATACGCCAGCAAAAAAGGAGACGATCTCCATGACGGCGAGACTTCGCAGCAATGGGAATGCTTGCGGCGGTCACATTTGTTTCGACGGCGGCTGTCGCCCAGCAGCGCGCCAACACGCGCGACCCCGGCAACGCCATGACCACCGCTCAAAATGACGCGCACGGCAAGATCCAGAAGCAAACCAATCCCAAGAAGAATGGGACCAGCCAGAGCGAAAGCACGAGCGGCCAGAACAAGAACGGACAGCCGCAAAAGTAACTGCGCGCGCCGAGCGAATTTGCGCCCAGCGCGGTCGCGGATGGCCCGGATCGCGCGGGCTCCCTTGATGATCATCGGTGACGCTCATGAACACGCCCTGCTCCGCACCTTCGAAAGTCGATCCGCTCGTGCGCCTGATCCTGTGGAATTGCCTGTTCGGCGTCGTCGTCGGCACTGTCTGCGCGAGTTTGTTGCTGGCGTTCGACTTCGATGGCCTGCGGAGCCTGATCTGGCGCTCCGACATCACGGCTCGGGCTTTGGCCCTGTTGTTTGGCGGCTTCGCGGAAATGTTCGCCGGCATGGTTTGCGTGACGGCGATCATGCTCGTGCCGCTCGAAATCGAATCGGAATGAAGCAATCGAACAGCGTTTGCGGCGCCGCCAAAATCGCGAAATCGGGAGGCTGGCCTCATAGCTACGGCGCAGGAAGCAACGGACGAAAAAAGGCGCTCGGCCGAGGACGCCATACCCCCGACATTGCGCCAAGCGGGCGCGGCGCGCTTCTGGGTCGCGGTGGTCCTGACAGGCGTCGGCGCCGGTCTGGGCGCGGCGATCCTGACCTCTTTCCTGTTTGAAGTCCAATCCCTGGCCTGGTCATTCTCGGGCAGGGACATCTTGTTGGCGGCCGAGCGCACGGCGGCCTCGCGCCACATGCTGGTCCTGCTCGGCGCAGGTCTGCTGACCGGCCTCGGACAATTTCTGCTCAGTCGGCTGACCACCGGCAACGCCATCGAAACCACAACCGCGCTGTGGTTTTCCGCGGGACGGCTTCCGGCCGTCCGAACAACCGCCAGCGCGATCCTCTCAGAAGCGGTGGTCGCCATGGGCGCCTCGCTCGGCCGCGAGGGCGCTCCCAAGCAGATGGGCGCCGTGTTCGGCAACCTCCTGTGCGACTGGGCCGGCCTGACGGATGAACAACGCAAGCTGATCGTGGCTTGCGGCGCTGGCGCCGGCATGGCGGCCGTCTACGACGTTCCGCTCGGCGGCGCGCTTTTCGCCCTTGAGGTTTTGCGCGGCGTGATGTCGCTGCGGCTCGCTTTACCCGCCTTGGCGGCTTCGGTGCTGGCGACGGTGACGGCGTGGATCGCGCTGCCCGACAGACCCCTGTACCATTTCACGGCCGTCGCCGATCTCCCGTCGATTTTGATCTGGGCGCTGCTCGCCGGCCCGCTGCTCGGCCTGGCCTCCGTCGGCTTTGTGCGCATGATCGCCCTGGCCGACAAGATAAGGCCGCGGGGCGTCGCAAGGCTTTTCGCGCCGGTGCTGGCCTTCGCGCTGCTTGGCGGCTTGTCCATCCCCTTTCCGCAACTGCTGGGCAATGGCCAGGATCTGGCGCAACTGTCGTTCGACGGCGCCGTTTCGACAAAGCTCCTGCTGATCATGCTTTTCCTCAAACCCTTCGCGACGTTCATCTGCCTCGCCAGCGGCGCGCCAGGAGGACTGTTCACGCCGTCGCTGACCTTCGGAGCCCTGGCCGGCGCGGCGCTGGGGGTTGCGTGGTCGCTGGTCTGGCCCGGCGCCCCAACGGGCGCCTTCGCAATTCTCGGCGCTGGCGCCGTACTCGCGGCGACGACGCAGGGACCTTTTTCGGCCGCCGTCCTGATGATTGAACTGACCGGGCGCGATCGCGCCTTCATCGCGCCATTGCTGTTGGCGATCATGGGGGCCAGCGTCGTCGCCAGGACGCTCGACATCCGCTCGATCTATGACGCGCGCCTGACCAATGAGCAGGTCGAGGCGCGCAACGCCATGCGCAACCGGGCGCCATTCGCATGACGCGCGCAGGGCGGCGGAACAATAGATTGGAACGAATGTTGGGTCGGATGAGCAAAGCCGCCCGCAAAGGTCGAACGAGATGGGCGAAGCGCCGTCAAAGCCCGCAGGTCCGGATCTGACGCTGGGCGTCACGCTGCGAGACATTCCGGATGGCGGCAAGCTCGTCGGCCACGTCGGCGACGCGGAGGTTCTGCTGGTCCGCGTCGGAGCAGAAATTTTCGCCATTGATGCGTCTTGCAGCCATTACCATGGTCCCCTCGCCGATGGACTCGTGGTCGACGGCGCGGTCCGTTGTCCCTGGCATCACGCCTGTTTCGACTTGCGGACCGGCGAAGCCCTGCGCGCGCCGGCCCTCAGCCCCATCGCCTGCTGGTCCGTCGAACAGCATGAGGACCGAATCTTTGTGCGCGAACCGCGCGAAACGCCCAGGCCGGTCCCCCGTATCAGTCCGGCGGGAGCGCCCGCTCGCATCGTCATCCTCGGCGGCGGGGCGGCGGGTTTCGCGGCAGCGGAAAAACTGCGTCGCGAGCGCTATCAGGGAAGCATCGTCATGCTGAGCAATGACGACGCGCCGCCGGTCGATCGACCCAACCTGTCCAAGGACTTTCTCGCCGGCGACGCGCCGAAGGAATGGGTCCCGTTGCGGCCGGAAAATTTTTACGCGGAAAACGAGATCGACCTCCGTCTCAAGGCGAATGTGACCAGCCTTGACCCGCGCGCGAAGGAGATAATCCTCGGCGACGGCGGCAAGGTTGCTTACGATCGCCTGTTGCTGGCGACCGGCGCGGAACCGGTTCGCCTGACCATTCCCGGCGCCGACCTGCCGCATGTCCACGCGCTGCGATCGTTCTCGGATTGCCGGGCCATCATCGAACGCGCCGAAACCTCGAAGCGCGCCGTGGTGATCGGCGCGAGCTTCATCGGGCTGGAATGCGCGGCGGCTTTGCGCGCGCGCAAGCTCGAGGTCCACGTCGTCGCGCCCGAGACCAGGCCGATGGAAAAACTCCTTGGCCCGGAAATGGGCGCGTTCCTCCGCGCGCTGCACGAACAGCACGGCGTGCTCTTCCACCTCGAGGACGCGCCGGCGGAAATTGAACTTGAGCAAGTGCGGCTCAACAGCGGCGCGACGATCGCGGCGGACCTGGTGATCGTCGGCGTCGGCGTGCGTCCGCGAATCCAGCTGGCGGAAGCGGCGGGGTTGCGCGTCGATCGCGGCGTGGTGGTGGACCAATATCTCGAAACGAGCGCGCCCGGGATTTTCGCCGCGGGCGATATCGCACGCTGGCCGGACCCTTACAGCGGCGCGTCAATTCGCGTGGAGCACTGGGTCGTCGCCGAGCGCCAGGGACAGGCGGCCGCGCTCAACATGCTCGGGCGGCGCGAACAATTCGCGGCGGTTCCCTACTTCTGGAGCCAGCACTACGACGTTCCCATCAACTATGTCGGTCACGCCGAGAGCTGGGACGAACACGCCATCGAAGGCGACATAGGCGCGAAGGATTGCCTGGTGCGTTACAGGCGGGGCGGTCGCACGCTGGCGGTGGCGTCGATCTTCCGTGATCTCGAAAGCCTTCAGGCCGAGCTGGCGATGGAACGGGAACCGGAAGGGCTCACTTCGCCCGCATCATGAAAACCGGAATCTCCGTGTGGTTGAGGATATAGCGGGTCACCCCGCCAAGGATGCTTTCCCACAAGGCGCCGTGCCGGAAGGCTCCGATCAAAAGGCAGTCGCCGCCGAGGCGGCGGGATTCGGCAAGCAATTGGGCGCCGACGTTTTGCCGGCCCATTTCAAGGCGAACGATTTCAACATTGAGGCCGATCCTGTCGAAAAACACCCGCGCGCTCGCGTGATAAGGCGCAGCGCCAGGCTTTGCCGTCCAGACGACGCTGATCTTCTCCGCCTTTCGCAGCCATGGCATCGCGGCTTCGATCGTCTGCTCGATCGAGTTGCCGGGCTTCCAGCCGATGACGACATGGCTCCCCAACGCTCGTTCCGGTTCGCTGACGTCACGCGGGGCGACGAGGACGAGCCGTTGGGCGCCGAACAAGGCGCTGCGCAGCGCGTCGGCCGCGTCCATGTGGATCGGGCGGCCGATCACGACGAGGCTGGCCGCGTAGGCATGCAGCGCAACATTGGCGGCGATGTCTCCCTCGTCATCGCGCCATACGATTTTGGGCGCGTCGTGGCCCGCGTCCTGCGTCGAGTCCTGGGTTGACGCCACGAAGGCGTCGACCACGGCCTTGATGCGGGCGGTTCGCACCTCCGGCGCGCCCTCGTAAAGGGCGCGCAATTGCTGGATATCCTGTTCTTCGGGATCGACAAAACTGCGTTTGGGATCGAACCCGACATGGACGGCGGAGATATCCGCCGCAAAGCCCTTGCTGGCGGCGATGGCGCATTGCAGCGTCGAATGCGCGGTCTCCACCTCCGGCAGGATCGCGCAGATGTGCAAGCTGTCGGGCTCAGCCGCAGGCCGGCCAGGATCATGGCCGCCGAATTCACGATGGGTGGAGGCGTTCTCGTTCATCACGCCAATCTCCTGTGTTACAGCCACGACGCGGCGGCGCCGCCGGCCGGACGGGTCGATGAAACGCGCAAGCAGCCTGCTCCGTTCATGCATGTCGCCGAAATCGTCATTGCCGATTGGCGATCGAGGTCGCGAAGGAAATGTGGGTTCGCGCCCCTATCCCCGTGCGAGGCGACACTTTTCATGTTCGCATCTTGCTCCCGCCTGAAACGCGTGAGAATGCGATCGCGCAAATTTCCGCCAAAGAAAAAATCGGCGCAGGCAATAACTCCCCGGAGATCGGACCTTCACAGTCAAGATACGGGCGATGACGACCGCCGGCGCCGTCCCACCGCGGCCGGACGCGTCGGCCCAGCGGCCTGAAAGGATCCGCAGGCCCCAGCAACCGCCGAGAGCGGCGACGACGCCGACGATCGCGCCGCTGGCGCGCAGGCTTGCCAAATAGGGTCCGGCAACGCCTCGGGCGCCCTCGTAGGTGAAACCGGCGAAAAAACTCAGGACGCACGCCGGACTGGCGCCAAATTGCGGGAAGAGAGATTATATGTCTGAAGGCAATCGAAGCCTATGGCCGATCGGCCGCGAAAGGACCGCGCGATGGCCGAAGCGCCAGAAAAACCCCTCCGCCCGTGTCCGTTCTGCGGGATGGAAACGTCCGGCGCGATCGCGGGAAACGAGCTGGCCTTTGCGATCCGGGACGCAAATCCGGTCACGCCGTTGCATGCGCTTGTCCTGCCGCGCCGCCATGCGGCGACCTATTTCGATCTGACGCCCGATGAAGTCGCCGCGATCGATCGATTGCTGCGCCAGTTGCGTGAGGAAATCGTCGCCCAGGACGCCGGCGTCGAAGGCTTCAATATCGGCGTCAACGTGGGACGGATCGCCGGCCAGACGGTCTTCCACTGCCATGTCCATCTCATTCCGCGCCGCCGCGGCGATGTCGCCGATCCCTGGGGCGGCGTGCGAGCCATCATCCCGGGCAAGGCTCGCTATCCCGCCTGAAATCGACGCGGCTGCCTCATGTGACGATAGTCAGTCGCCTTTTTGTCGTGAAACTTCGATTCTCTGGCGTTCCGCTTCGCGATTCGCGCGAGGCGCGATTCTCGAGGACGATGTATGATCAAGAAAATCCTTTCCGCCGCCCTTCTGGCGTCCGCGCTCATGATGACGGCCAGCGCCGCTTCCGCCGACTGGGGTCACCATCACCATCACCATCATTTCGACCGTCACCATCACCATCATTATTGAGACCAGCTTCTCTGACCCTGAAGGGCGGCGCTTCCGGCGCCGCCCTTTTTTCGTTTCAGCGGAAATCTGCTCCAATAGCGTGCGACAGTCCCGCTGGCGCGCCAGGGTGACGCCACGGCTTGCATTCCGCCGGCGGCCATGGAAAGACGCGGGCAGACGGATCGCGCGCAAGGACCTCTTCCCATGGCCTTCTGGTTGGACATCGCCGCCTTCGCCCTGAAAGCCCTTCTCATCGTCGCTGCGCTCGGCGCCCTCCTGGCGCTCATCGCGCGCCTGACGCGCCACGACGCGAGGCGCGGACGAGAAATCGAAATCCGCTCGCTCAACGAGCGCTACGACCGCATGCGCGACGAAATCGATGCGGAAATCCTGGACAAGAAGCAACGGCGGTCGCTCGCCAAGGCCCGCAAGCGCGAGGCCAAGACTGCGGCAAAGACCCGCGCGGCCTCGTCGGCTGGAAAACGCGTCTACGTGCTCGGATTCAAGGGCGACATGACGGCGTCGTCGGTCAAGGGGCTGGCCCGGGAGATCGACGCCGTGCTCACCGTCGCCCGGCCTGGCGCGGACGAGGTCGTGCTGCGCCTGCAAAGCCCGGGCGGCACGGTGACCGGCTACGGCCTCGCCGCAACCGAGGTCTCGCGCCTTCGCGACCGCGCGATCAAGGTCACGGTCTCGGTCGACCAGGTGGCGGCCAGCGGCGGCTACATGATGGCCTGTGCGGGGGACAGGATCGTCGCCGCGCCCTTCGCGCTCATCGGTTCGATCGGCGTCGTGGCGCAGGCTCCGAACCTCCATCGCCTGCTCAAAAAGAACGACATCGACTATGAGGAGCTGACGGCGGGCGAATTCAAGCGCTCCATCTCTCTGCTCGGAGAGATCACGCCAGCCGGGCGCGAGCATTTCCTCGGCAAGATCGAGGACATACATACGGCCTTCAAGAGTTTTGTCGCCGAGCGCCGCCCGGGCGTCGATCTGGACAAGGTCGCCAACGGCGACGTGTGGCTGGCGAGCGAGGCCGTGAACCTCGGCCTCGTGGACGCCTTGTCGACCGGCGACGATCTCATCTTCCGCTTGAAGGACGAGGCGCGCGTGTTCGAAGTCTCGACCGCGGGGCGCAAGACGTTGCTGCAACAGCTCCTCGGCGGGCTCGGTTTCGAGGGCTCATCGGCGCCCGCGCCGCTTGGCCTCATCGGCAGGGCGATCAGCGTTGTTCTTGGCGAATAGCGCGGTTCTCGGCGACTGCCGGCGACGCGATCAAGCGTCCAGGACCTTGCGCAGCGAGGCCTCGATCTGGCCGCCGCACCAGGCGTCGCCATAATCGCGCCTTGCCTTGGCGGACAGCTCGGCCAGCGCCGGCAGAGCGGAGGTCCGCCGCGCCAGGGCGGCCGTCATGGGGGCGGCGTCTTCCAGTATCGCCTCGATCCTGGGGAAGCGGTCGCCCATCGTCGACCACAACACGGCCGTCACGACGTCGGCGATCCCAGCCGCCTCTCCGCCCAGCAGCAAGCCCGTGTCCGCCTTCAGGCCATGGCGGCGGCCGGTCTCCTCCCACGACGACATCCACCTCTTCAGGCGGGGGACGAAGTCCCGCCAGCGTTTTTCCGTCCACATCTCGCGGCCGCCATCCAGGGTGATCTCGTCGATCACGTCATTGGCGTCGTTGACGACCTTCACGGTCATGGCGCGCAGCGCGGGCGTGGAGGGCATGAGATCCAGCGTCTCGCCGAGATAGGCGATGATGGCCGGCGTCTGGGCGATGGCGAAGTCCGCCTTTTTGTCGATCAGCAGGGGCGGCCCCATGAACGGGACCGGCATTTGCCGCACCGGTCCGCCCATCAGCCTTGAAATCGCGGCGTCGCCGCATTCGGTCCAGCTCTTTCCGGCATGCGCCAGGACAGCGCGGACGAACTGGCCGCGAAACGGCGCGGACCAGTAATAGAGGTCATAATCGGACATTTTTTGGGCCTCCCGGCGAGTTGGGATCGACGCCTGCCAATAACGTCGCCCGGCGCGATTTGACCCCGCCGACTGCGTGATCTTTCGGTTTCCCTCAGCAAGAAGCGCCGCCTTTTTTCGCCGGGGCGTCGACAAACTCCCGCATTTGCGCGACCGTCCCGCTCTCCTGGGATAAGCTTGACGGATCGAATTCGACGCTTCCGCGTTGCCTGCCGGGGCGGCGAGCCGTCCGATCGGCATTTGCGGCGCCAAAAAGGCTCAAGACATGACGAACAGCGATCACCGAACCCATCTCGTTCACGCCGTGCGGCTGTCGCGCGAGCATATGGCGCGCGGGCGCGGCGGCCCCTTCGGCGCGGTCATTGTCAAAAGCGGCGAGGTGATCGCCGAAGGCTGGAACGAGGTGACCTCGTCGAACGATCCGACGGCTCACGCCGAAATCGTCGCCATCCGACGCGCCTGCGCCGCACTGAACGATTTCAGCCTGCGCGGCGCAACCCTCTATGCGAGCTGCGAACCTTGCCCGATGTGCCTGGCGGCGATCCATTGGGCTCGGATTGACGCCGTCTATTTCGCCAATGATCGCCATCAGGCCGCGGCCGCCGGTTTTGACGACGCATTCCTCCACGATGAATTCGCCCGCCCGGCGCAGGAGCGCGGCCTGCACGCCATCCATATGCCCATCGACGACGCCAGCGCAGTTTTCGACGACTGGCTGGCCTGCGCCGACAAGATTGCCTATTGATCCGCAAGCCCGGCGTGCTGGAGGAAGAAGCGCGCCATCTCGCGACTGGCGTCGGGGCCGCTTGGCTCCGTATAGGAACCGGCGCCGCTGCCGCCCGACCAGGCGTGGCCGGCGCCATGCAAAACCCATTGTTCGAGGATGGAGCGTCCATCCTGGTCAGCCTGGACGATGCGGGTATAGCGCATTCCGCCTGGAGCCTGGCCTTGGGTGACAAGGGTCCGCAGTTCGTCCGCTGGCTTCGATTGCGCGATGACGTGACCTGCGTTGGCTGGATTGACCGTCGCGTCGCGGTCGCCGTGGAAGACGATGGTCGGGACCCCCGACAATGGCCTCGCGCCGGCGCGATCGCGGCGCGGACGGCGTCCCTCCCTGCCGCATCGCCGCGAAGGCCGTGGGCATGTCGCTGGCGGCCCCGCACGCCAATCCGGAATGCACGCCGATCGCCGCATAAAGATCGGGGTAAGTCGCGCCCAGCACCGCCGCCGCGGCGCCTCCGGCAGACAGGCCCGCGACATAGACACGCCCGGAGTCCACCGCAAAATCGTGCGCGATTTCCCTTGTGATCCCGGCGACCAGCGAGGGTTCGCCCCGTCCGCGCTGCTGGTCTGCCGCATTGAACCAGTTCCAGCATCGCGACGCATTGGCGGAGCGCGCCTGCGCCGGGTAGGCGACGAGAAAGCCCATGTCCTCCGCGACTTCGTTCATGCGCGTGCCGGAAGCGAAGTCATCCGGCGACTGCGTGCAGCCGTGCAGCATCACGACGAGAGGCAAAGCCTGACCGACATAGCTGCTCGGAATATAAAGCTTGTACGCTCGGCTCCCGGCCTCGTTGGAGAACAGGCGCTCTTCGAAGCGCGCCCCGTCGGGAAGGACAGGCGGCGATCGCTTCACTTGCGAACCGGCCAGCCCCTCCAGTTGGCGCCGGAAGTCGGGTCGTCCCATCCGTTCGAGCAAGCCGCGAACGGATTTCGGCGCGGCTGCGGTGGCGGGAGCGAACGCCGCGCGCCAGTCGCGCGGCGACTTCCAGGCGGCGGCGGATGCATGGCCGAATGCGTCGCGCATGACAGCGAGCGCTTCCTTGAGCCGGACTTCGTGCGTGAGGCCGGTCGCCGTGGGACATCTGAACTTGCGGTGCGCGTTCATGGCTTTGAATCCTTTTCGCCGTGGGTTGTGGCAAGGCAAAATCGATCCTGTTCCGCTTCCAGCGGATCACAGGAGTGGTGAGCATTTTCGCACGAGGCCGGACAGTCAGCGCATACGATCGCTCAACGCCGCCTTCACCTTTGCACTGGCCTGCAGCGCGCCCAGCACCTGAATTGAGGCGATGGTCGCCCGTGCGAGTTCGGGAGAGACGTCCGCCCCGATGACGGCCAATCCGAGCACCTGGATGTGCAGCATCTCGCCGGCTGTCCGCACGGCTTCCAGGTCGGCTCGGTTATATTGGCGCAAGCCGAGATCGAGCTGGCGCCGTTCGACCGATTTTTTGACGGAGTTCGGCATGGCGATCGAGCAGGTTGCGGATCGCCGCCCGGATGAAATCGGTGCGATTGGAAAAAAATCCCTCCTGCACGAGCAGATCGACTTGGCCGAGGTCGACATGGCCGAGATTGATCGTGATCTTCTCGCTGTCCGCCCGGGACCGGATATCGACGACCTTTTCGTTCATTCGCCATCTCCTCACCATCCATATGGATGGTCATATGGTGGGATGGCGCAAGGTTGCAAGGGGCGGCGGAATGACGATCCGATCTGGCGTCCACACGCGCTGCATCCACCAACCTCACAATCCGGTGCGACAAGGTCTACGCGTTCGAGCGGGCCGCGCGTCGTTTGCCGCTTCTGGGTGGATGACGACCGACCGATAAACATGTAACGTCATTACAGTTTGCCGACCAAGAACTTCGTTGGAAAGCCTCAACTGGCGTGCGGATTGCATAACGCTTTTGCGAGAGATGAGGTCGCCGATGCCTGATACCCGCTCAAGCCTGCTGTCCTTCCAGAGCCAGCCCATGACTGTCATCATGGGGACAAACGAGATCGCCTCCGCCGTAGCCGTTGCGCTGACGCGGGCGGGATATGCCGTGGTCATGAGCCATGATCCGTTTCCCCCCGTGATCCGCAGGGGCATGGCGTTCCACGACGCCCTGTTCGACGACGTCACCGAATTGAACGGGATCATCGGCGCGCGCGCGGAAAGCTTGCTGGAAATCGCCTCCGTCGCGGCGCGACGGGAAAAAGTGGCGGTGACGCCATTGTCCCTCACCGATCTTCTGGCCTTCCGTACGGCGGACGTCCTGGTCGACGCGCGGATGCAGAAGAGCCGCATGACGCCGGATCTGCGCCGTCTCGCGAAAATCGCCGTCGGGCTCGGCCCGAAATTCCGCGTGGGCGTCAATTGCGACATCGCGGTCGAGACGCGGCCGATCCGCACCGGCGTCCTGGTCGAGGATGGCGCGACAGAGGAGGCCGACGGCGTGGCGCGCGAACTTGGCGGCGTCGGCCGCGAGCGTTTCGTCTATAGCGAGCGGGAGGGCGTCTGGCGCACGCCGATCGACATTGGCATGTGGGTTCCCAAGGGTTTTCTCGTCGGTCTCCATGCCGGGCAGCCCGTCTCCGCGCCGCTCGACGGCTTCGTTCGCGGCGTCGCGCGCGACTTGGCTTACGCGCCCGAAGGCGTGAAGCTGCTGGAGATCGACCCGCGCGGCCGCGCGGCCTGCTGGACGGGAACAGATGAGCGCGGCCGCGTCATCGCCGAGGCGGCGCTGCGGGCCGTCCGACGCCATTTGTCGCGCAGGAAACCGCTGAAGGAAAAGCCAACGGAAAAGGTTTTGGGCGGCGCCGTCGTCGATGGAGCGGAGGCATGACGGCCGCGCCTCCCCGCCTCTCCCCGACGATCGCCGCCGTGGTCGGCGCGTCGAATGCGGGCAAACAGGATTTGCTCACTGATTTCGTGCGGCGGCGCCGCGCGCAAGGGTGGCGCGTAGCCGGGATCGTCGAAATTGGCGAGAAGACGACAGGCGGTGCTTGCGGCGCCTTGTCGGTGCTTGACCTCACGACCGGCGCGCGCATCCCGATTTCGCAGGATCTCGGTCCGGGCTCCACGGCCTGCAATCTCGACCCTGCCGGCGTGGCCGAGGCCTGCGCCGCCGCCCGGCGCGCGATCGAAGCAGGCGCCGACCTCGTCGTACTCAGCAAGTTCGGCAAGCTCGAAGCCGGACGCGGCGGTCTCTGCGACGCTTTCGCGGCGGCCATCGAAGCCGGATTGCCTGTCGTCACCACGGTCAATCCGGTGATGCGCGAGGATTGGGCGCGTTTCGCCGGGCCGCTGTCCGACGACGTCGACCCGACGCCCGAGTCACTGGAACGATGGTGGAGCGCCCTGCTCGAGGCGCGCGCCGCCGCCTGAAAACAGATGCGACAGGAGAATACCATGATTGAGCGGACCTCGCGTTTGGGACAAAAGCGTCAATCCGGCGGGCTCGGCGCCGGTTTCCTTGCGCTGGCGCTGCTGACCGGCTCAGTCCTGACGGCCTCCGCCGCCGGCGACGTGCGCGTGCTTTACGCCGGTTCGCTCGTCCACCTGATGGAGCATGGCGTTGGACCGGCCTTCGACAAGACGACTGGCGACCATTTCCAGGGATTCGCCGGCGGCTCGACCGGCCTCGCCAACCAGATCAAGGGCAAGCTGCGGCAGGGCGATGTGTTCATCAGCGCCAATCCGAAGGTCAATGCGGCGCTGACGGGGGCGGCGAATGGCGACTGGGTGAGCTGGTTTGTCTCGTTCGCGCAATCGCCTTTGGTGCTCGGCTATAATCCGGCGAGCCGTTTCGCCGCCGATTTCAAGTCGAAGCCCTGGGTTGAGGTGCTCAGCGAACAGGGAATCAGGATCGGCCGCACCGACCCGAAGCTCGATCCCAAAGGCGCCCTGACGCTTGAACTGATGCGCCGCGCGGAGGCGGCCGACCACCTGCCCGGTCTTGCAAACAAGGTTCTGGGCGCGCCTGAAAACCCGTCGCAGGTTTTACCTGAAGAGACATTGGTGGGCCGGCTCCAGTCGGGCCAACTCGATGTCGGCTTCTTTTATTCGACCGAGACGGCCGACGCCAAAATTCCGGCGGTCACCCTGCCGGCGGAGATCGCGCCAAAAGCCGTCTATACCGTGACGATCCTTCACGGCGCGGCCAATCCTGCGGGCGCCGGCCAGTTCGTCTCCTTCCTCTTGGGCGCTGAGGGTCAGGTGCTGCTGAAACAGCATGGACTTTCCCTGTTGACGCCGGCTTTGACAGGCAATGCGAACGACGCGCCCGCGGATGTCCGCGCTTTGCTCGCGAAAGCCAAATGACGCGAAAGCCAAATGACGCATAGCCCACCAAGGCCGCTGCGCTGGCTCGGCGGCCTGCTTGCGATCTACCTGATCGCCCCGCTGCTCGCGGGCCTGCAACAGGCCGGACACGCCGACTGGAGTTCGGTTGACCTCCATCAGCTGCTGCGCGCTTCGGCGGTCTCGGTCGCCAGCGCCACAATCGCGACATGCATCATCGCGCTTTGCGGCGTTCCGCTCGGATATCTGCTGGCGAGAATTCCAGGCCGCGCGATGGCGCTGCTCGGCTTCGCCGTGCAGCTGCCGCTCGCCCTGCCGCCGCTGACCAGCGGCGTGCTCCTGCTGTTCCTCCTGGGCTACAATGCGCCGCTCGGGCGTCTCGCCTCGGGCGCGCTGACCGATACCTTCGTTGGAATCGTCCTTGCCGAGACCTTTGTCGCGGCGCCTTTCCTGGTCATCGCCGCGCGATCGGGTTTCGCGGCGATCGATCCGGTGCTCGAGGGCGTCGCGGCGACGCTCGGCCGCAAGCCGCTGGAGGTGTTCCTCCGGGTCAGCCTGCCGATGGCCTGGCCGTCGATCCTGTCGGGAATGCTGCTGGCCTGGCTTCGCGCCTTCGGCGAGTTCGGCGCGACGGTGATGGTGGCCTACCATCCCTATTCGCTGCCGGTTTACACCTATGTCGAATTCGGCGCGCAAGGCCTTCCCGCCATGCTGCCGGTGCTCTTGCCGACGCTGCTCATCGCTGTCGCCATCATGGCGCTCAACGCCGTGATCAGCCGGCGCGGCGGCGAGAGGCGCGTCCGATCTTCGGACACGCTTGAGCCTTCGCGCGTCGCGGGCCCGGAGCGAACCACGCTTCCGCGAATTGAGCCGCCGGGCCTGAGCTTCCATGTCGGACGGAAGCTCGGCAACTATCGCCTCGACGCGCAATGGTCGCCTGAGGCGCGGCGCCTCGCCATCCTCGGGCCGTCGGGATCGGGCAAGTCGCTGACGCTGAAACTGCTCGCCGGGCTCAAGCCCTGCGACTGGGGAGCGATCCACATCGGCAGCCGCGACCTCACGCGGCTCGAACCGGCGGCGCGCGCGATCGCCTATGTGCCGCAGAACTACGGCCTTTTCCCGCACATGACCGTCGAAGACCATTTGCGCTTTCCCATCGGCGCGGATGTCGAGGCGGGACGACGCTGGCTCGGGCGGCTTGGCCTGCAAGGACTCGAAGGTCGCTATCCCGAGGAACTCTCGCTCGGCCAGCAGCAGCGCGTCGCATTGGCGCGGGCGCTGGTTCGCCCGGCCGACCTTCTGCTGCTCGACGAGCCCTTTTCCGCGCTCGATGCGCCGCTCCGGACGCGCCTGCGCAACGAATTGCTGGCGTTGCAGGACGAACTCTCCCTCACGACCATCCTCGTCACGCATGATCCGACCGAAGCGGCGCTGCTCGCCGACGAACTGCTCGTGCTCGACGAGGGACGCGTCCTGCAAACCGGCCGGACCCGCGACATCTTTGCGCGACCGGCGAACGAGACGGTCGCGCGCCTCCTCGGCGCGGAGAATATCGGCGAAGGGCTGGTCGTCGGCGCAGACCGGATCGCCATTGACGAGGGCGTCACGCTCGTCGTCGCCGGGCCGCCGCTGCGGCTGGGCGAGCGGGTCGGCTGGAGCTTTCCCGCGACCCGCGCCCGCCTCACCGCCGAGGGCCGCTACCAGGGTTTTCCGGAGCGCGTTTTGCAGGTGGCAAGCGAGAGGCGGCTCACGGTCCGCTTCGGCGCGGCCCACGTGTGGATTTTCGGCGACGACCGCGCCGACGCCAGCGCCAAGACATGCCGTCTGGACATCGATCCCGAATCTGTCCAGGTCTGGCCGCGTTAGATCCGAAAGGAGGCGAAAGGGTCGCCATCGTCAACCAGGGCGGCGACGCCGACGCCACCGGGGCTTTGGCGAGCATGCTGGCGGGGGCGACCTACGGCGTCGAAGCGCTGCCGCAACAATGGCTGGCCCGGCTCGATCCCGGCGTGACGGCGGAAATACAGGCTCGAGTCCCGGCTTTGCCTGCCCTGTCCGCGACGCGCGCATAACCGCAAATCCAAAGCCATTTCGAGGCTTCGCGCGGCATTCCTTCCGCAATGGTAGAGAATGCATGACTTTCGCATATTGAGACGAGAAAGGTTCGCCGCTAGTTTTGTGACGAAGGGCGTAAACGACCGCCCGATTTACTATTCAAGGGAATGCCCAATGAAAGTCTCCGCTCGAAACGTTTTTGAGGGCAAGATCACGGATATCAAGACCGGCGCCACCACGTCCCACGTGACCCTCGACGTCAATGGCCTGAAGGTCACCGCCTCCATAACCAACGAATCGGTCGCGGAACTCGGCCTCAAGGTCGGCGGCTCCGCCAAGGCGATCGTCAAATCCTCGGACGTCATTGTCGGCGTGGACTGAATGCGCGCTGACGCCTGAAACATTTTTGGGCCTGATCTTGCGCGTCATCCGTTGAAGCGGATGGCGCCGAGGCCTGAAACATCGTAGCCGCCCATCGCCTTGACCTTGTCCTGAAACCTCGCGCTGCGGGTCAGGGCCAGCAGCTTCTGGAAAGGCGGATCGAAATAGGCCTTGCGCCACACCAGCAGATCGAACCGCTCTTCGATCAGGGGCGCGAAATCCAGCTTGAACTGGCGCGCCGAAGCCTCGATGCCAAGGCCGACGTCCGCGCGTCCGTCGGCGATGGCCATGGCAAGATCGGTTTCCGACCGCTCCACCGCCTCCAGAATATTCAGGTCCGCGCGCTTCATCTTTTCCGCCGCGAGCAATTTCTCCAGAATCAATTCGCTGCCGGCGGCGCTCTGGCGGGACTGGAAACGCAGGCCGCGCGCCGCGTTCAAATTTTTGGGCGGGTTAGCCAGATCCGGCCGCGTGATAAATCCGCGCAGGCGTTTCGCCCATTCGACCAGCACCCAGGGCTCACCTTCGAAGCTTGCTCGAACAGCGGCGACATTCCAGTCGCCGCCTTCGGGAATATGCAGGCCCGCCACGATGCAGTCGCCGGCGCGCGCTCGGTCGAGGCCATCCAGGGCGCCATCCAGAAAAGCGGCGATGCCGGACCGCGATTCCCGTAACGCCCATTCGAGCAAGGGGTCGTGCCCTCCCACGGCGACCAGGGGCTTCGCCCGCTCGATGCCGATTTCCGACCGGCCGTCTTGCGGCGCGGCCAGGCCGCCGCCATTGACGCTGCGGCTGGCGAGCCATTCGGCGATGGCGACGCGCGGGAAAAGCAGCTTTCCCGTCACGCGGCTGACCGGCAGCGCGCCTTGCGCCACGAGATCGTAAACCTTGCGCTCTTTTACGCGCAAAAGCGCCGCCAGCTCGCGGGTGGTGTAAAATTCAGACATCGACGGCAGCCATGCATTTTTTCCCGGTCGGGAGAAAATGACATGAAACGTCAAAAAATGGATGCGCAAATTTCAGACACGATGGTCGATGAGGGAATCGAACACCGCCGCCATTTCCGCGCCTTCGGCCGCCGCGAGGTTCAGATCGCTGAAAACGTCGTCGCCGGCGCGCCAGCGCGCTTCGCAGCTGGCGTCCTGGAGCGCGCGGTTCAGCGCGGTCGTCAGTTCATAGACGCCCCACCCCAGGGCGTTTTCGAACAGGGCGGCCTGCAAGGCGTTTTGCACCAGAGCGCGCACTGTCGCGTGCGCCGCGGAGGTGGGCACATCGACCTCCGCGCCGGCCGCGGCGGCGATGCAGGCCTCCCTGTCGAAGGAAATATGGCCGCGGCAAGCGAGCGGACGGACAGAATAAATGGCGCAGGCGCCGCCAATGATGAAAGGGCAAAGCCTGCGTGCATCCATGCGCGCCCGTTCATCGGCGCTCGCATTGGCTTTTTCGACGTCGGCGACCTTTTGCGCCAGATCGACCGAATGTGCGGCGAAGGCTTGCGCCGTCACGCGGATGAAACGTTCGACCATGAAAATTTCAGGCGCCGTCGCGACAACGCGCAGGCAGCAGCAGGTTTCGCAGCCCTTGCCACAGGCGGCGGGCGCCTCGCCGTCGAACTGGATCGCCGCATTGCGTTCAAAACTATCGAACGCCCGCGCCGTCAGGACCTCGATCATGCGGGCGTCCTTGCGGCCGAGGCTGACGATCCGGCTGAAGGCGGAGCTTTGGGCGCGAAAAAAATCCGATGCGCCGCTGGCTTGGACGTTGCTCATGGCGGGCGCCTTTTACTGCGAAGCGCTGCGAGGCTGGGCCGGGTTCGGCAAATCGGGCGGAAAAAGTCCCGCCTGAAAACATTCGCTCATATGCTCCACTTTGGCGATCGCGCGCCCAGCCGCCACGGGTTGCAGACTCTGCCGCGCGACAGAACGAAAGATCGCAAGCCAGCGTTCGAAGAATTCCGGTTTGAGATTGAGGGAGACATGCGGCGCGAAGGGATTGCCTTTGTAGCGCTGAGTCCCGAGCAGCGTGCGCGACCAAAAATCCTGGACGATATCGAAATGATGCTCCCAGTCGCCGATCGCCGCGTTGAGAACCGGGCCGATCAAGTCGTCGCGGGACGCTTGCGCGTAAAAGTTGCGCACAAGCGCGCCCAACTCGTCTTCATTGACCGTGATCGGTTCGGCCATGAGGTCGGCGTCGCCGGGCGCGACGATGTTCGCGCGGTCCGGAACGAAGGCTGAGAGCGCCGGCGCGGCGCGGCCCTTGCGATGCTCGACATTCAACGGCGGCTCGAACTTTCCGATGAGCTCGCGCAGGATATGCGCGCGTTGCCGGGCGTTGTCGCGGGCCATCAGGAACAGGCCGTCCGCTTCCTGCAACAAAGCGTCGTCACGCCGCAGGCGCGCGACGGCCTCGAGCGCGTCCCCCGCTTCGCCGATCAGCACCGGATAGAGCAGGCCGCCGAGCGCGCGGGTGAAGACGAACAGGCCGCCGGCGCCTTTCGGCAGCTCGTCGCAGCCAAAGGCATAGCCGCCAAAGCAAGGCCGGACCTGGTCGACGGCCGGCAGGGCGGGGCCAGCAGGCAGAGCGGGCGGCAGGGCGGACTCGTGGGGGCGGGAAGCATTCTGGCACATGGGCGCGCCTTTTTTCGAGCAAGGGAACCGTCAGAAAAAAGCAAAAAATCAGCCAGGGCAGGAGGAAATTGCTTGATCTGGATCAAATTTGCAGCCGGTCAATTGGCCGTCGCGATCACTTTCGCCGTCGCTTCTCCTTCTCGCGTGCGCGCGCAATGGTTCCGTTTTGTCGGAGGCGTCGCAAACACGACATGGGCGTCGCATTTTTTTCGTTTGTAATCAAAACGATATGCTTTGGCATGCTCATTGCTACCTTCACCCGGCAATGTCCGAACGGAGCGAATGGCATGATCGAACTCACCCCTGACGCCATAGCTGCGGCCAAGACGGTGCTTGCCGGCGCCAATCCTCCGGCGCAGGGCCTGCGCATTCTGGTCGAGGCCGGAGGCTGCGCGGGATTCCAGTACAAAATGGAGATCGAAAGCACGACGCGCGACGGCGATGAGGTTGTCGACGCCGGCGGCGTGAAGATCTTCATTGACGACCTGTCGCAGGGCCACGTCCAGGGCATGGTCGTGAATTACGTGAGCAGCCTGGAAAAGTCCGGCTTCGTGTTCGAAAATCCCAACGCCACGGCGCAATGCGGTTGCGGCAAATCCTTCGGCTGACAGCTCGCCTTCGAAAGGGATGTCATGACGACAGCCTATCTCGACAACAACGCCACCACCCGCGTCGACCCGCGCGTTGTCGCCGCCATGCTGCCTTTCTTCACCGAGCATTTCGGCAATCCGTCCTCGACGCACGAATATGGCGCCTGTGTCGCCGAAGCGTTGAAAAAAGCCCGCGGGCAGATGCAGTCCCTGCTCGGCGCCGAATTCGACCACGAAATCATCTTCACGTCCGGCGGCACGGAAGCCAATACGACGGCCATCCTGTCCGCGCTCGAAGTCCTGCCCGACCGCCACGAGATCATCACCAGCGCCGTCGAGCATCCCGCCGTCCTGAACGTCTGCCAGCATCTCGAAAAGAGCGGCCGCGCGAAAATTCATTATATCGGCGTGAACGCGCGCGGACAGCTCGACCAGGACGCCTATCGCGCGGCGCTGTCGGAGCGGACCGCGCTGGTCAGCCTGATGTGGGCCAACAATGAAACCGGGACCTTGTTCCCGGTGTTCGAGCTGGCGGCGCAGGCAAAGGCCATCGGCGCGATCTTCCATACCGACGCGGTGCAGGCGGTGGGCAAGATTGCGCTGGCGCTGAAAGGCGCGCCGATCGACATGCTGTCGCTGTCGGGCCATAAATTCCACGGCCCGAAAGGCGTCGGCGCGCTTTACGTCAAGCGCGGCCTGCGGCTGCATCCGCTGTTTCGCGGCGGCCGTCAGGAGCGCGGACGCCGCGCCGGCACTGAAAATACGCCCGGGATCGTCGGGATGGGACTGGCGTCGGAGCTGGCGGCGCAAGCCCTGGGCGACGACGGTTTTCGCACACGCGCGCTGCGCGACAGGCTGGAGGCCGGGATTTTCGCGCGAATTCCGCATTGCCGCGTCAATGGCGATGTGTTGGCGCGGCTGCCCGGCACGCTCAATGTCGCTTTCGATTTCGCCGATGGCGAAGCGGTGCTGCATCGGCTCAATCGCGCCGGCGTCGCCGCGTCCTCGGGTTCGGCCTGCGCGTCCGGCTCGATGGAGCCGAGCCATGTGCTCCGCGCCATGAATCTGCCCGCCACAGCGCTGCAAGGCGCGGTTCGCTTTTCACTGTCGGGCGAAACCAGCGACGCCGATATCGAGCGCGTGCTCGAGGTCTTGCCGGCGATCGTCGAGCAAAGCCGCGCGCAATCGCCGCTCTGGGCGGAGGCGCAAAGCCGTGCGGCCGCCGTCAATCCCCTGGTCGCTTGAGGTCGAACCATGCAAAGCGTCGCGTCCCGGGCCATCTCCATCAACGACACGACCCTGCGCGATGGCGAACAGGCGCCGGGCGTGGTTTTTTCCCTGCATGAAAAAATCGCCATCGCCAGGGCGCTGGCGGCGGCGGGCGTGGATGAGATCGAGGCGGGCACGCCGGCCATGGGCGACGAGGAGGTCGAGTCCATCGCCGCCATCGTCGCCGAAGACCTGGCGCCGCGCGTCACCGGATGGTGTCGCCTCAACGAGAAGGATGTCGACGCGGCTCTGCGCGCGGGCGTAAAAACCGTCAATATTTCCGCGCCCATGTCGCGTCTCCAGATGCGGGTGAAGCTGAAATGCGAACCGCAGGAAGTCGCGGAGCGGGTGCGGCGGGTTGTCGGCTATGCGCGCGAACACGGGCTCGAGGTTGCGCTTGGCGGCGAGGATTCCTCGCGCGCCGATTTGCGCGACATGGCGCTGATCGTCGGCGCGGCGGCGCAACAAGGCGTCTTCCGCTTTCGCTTCGCCGATACGCTTGGCCTCCTCGATCCGTTCTCCACCTTCGAATATATCAGGCGCCTGCGCGACGTCACCGATCTGCCGGTCGAGTTCCATGGCCACAATGATCTGGGCCTCGCCACGGCCAATACCCTCGCCGCCATTCGCGCGGGGGCCAGCCACGCGAGCGTGACCGTGCTGGGCCTTGGCGAGCGCGCGGGCAATGCGCCGCTGGAGGAAATCGCCATTGCGCTACCGCGCACCGGCGACGCCCGCACCGCGATTGATCCAACCCGGCTCGAAGCTTTGGCGAAACTAGTCGCCAGCGCATCGGGCGATCGCATTCCGCGCGCCAAACCGATTGTCGGCGCGGATATTTTCACCCATGAATCCGGCATCCATGTCGCTGGACTGCTGTCGGACGTCCGCACCTACCAGGGCATTGACCCGGCCCTGCTCGGGCGCCGCCACAAGGTTGTCATCGGCAAGCATTCCGGCATTGCCGCGATCAAATCGATCTGCGCCGCCGCCGGGCTGGAAATCGACGGCTCAGCGGGTTTCGCGCTGCTGGCGCGCGTAAAAGCCATCGCCAAAAAGACCAAGGCCCTGGTGCCTGAAACCCGGGTGCGGCAATTGGCGCGCGAGGAAATTTCGGCGCAAGGGCGCGAAAGGCTGGGGGACGCATGAGCGAGGCGAACGGTTTTTTTGTCGACTGGAACGGTGATCTGCGCTCGACCGACGATCCCGGCGGCGGCTATGCCTGCGAAGTCGACCGCCCGGCGCGCTATGTCGCCGTGATGAGCAAGACCGGCGCGCTGATCCATGAAGCGACGCTTTACAGAACTTTGGCCGATCTCGAAAAGGCCGGCATCAAGGCGCAACTCGTGCCCGGCTCCAAATCCTGGGGCAGCGCGAAAGAGGGTTTTTGACCGCTCCCCGATGAACGGGGACGCGGAGGATCACGCGTCGAATGTCAGCACGGTCGGCTCTTCTTCGAGCATGAGGATTTCCGCGCGACGCAAATGTCCGGCCGCGTCATAGCAATAATCGTGGCTCATTTCGACATCGCCATAGACGATCTTCTGGAAGCGCAGCAATCGCCCGCCGCCGTCATAAAAGGCGCGAATATAGGTGTTGCGATTGGTCAGCGCCGAAGGCTCGATCTGGTTGACGAGTTTCAGCGGCAATTTCACGCCGGAGGTGGCGAGATAATAGCGGCAGTCCAGGGAATCGTCGTCCATGAGGTCCATCGCTTGCCAGATCTTCAGGAATGGATGGTGATTTCCATCGTTTCGTCCATGTCGTCGACATGGCCGCGAAGGCCGTCCTCCTCGACCAGGGCCACGCCATGCACGCAGACGTCGCCGTCGAGCAGGGCGATGGCGACTTTTTCCAGTTCGGCGCCCTCGCAGGCGCCGGAAAGGCATTTTCCGGTCTCGACCTCGAATTTCGCGCCGTGGCGTCCGCAGCGCAGCAGCGCCCCGCTCTGGTCGAAGAACTTGCCGTCGCCAATGTTCAGCCACACGCGCTGATGCGGGCAGGCGTTGCGATAGGCGAAGAAGTCGCCTCCGCCATCGCGCGCCACGATGATGCGAAAGGGACGGCTGCCGCCTTCGCCGTCGGCTTCCGCGAGATCGAAGGCCTTGGCTTCGCCGCGCGCAAAATTCGCTTCCGAACAGACGACGAAATAGTCGACGGCCCCCTGCCCTTCATGTGTTTCACTCATCGCAACCCCGGCGCTTGCAAGCGTCATGAGTTTTGCATGAACCATGCCATTGTCAGGCTCGCGACGAGAGGCCGGAAGCAAGATGAACATGAAACTCTACATGACGCCGGGCTCCTGCTCGACGGCGATCCATATCATTCTCGAAGAGCTGGAAGAGGTGTTCGAGGCCCATGTCGTCAACCTGCCGGCGGGCGACCAGTTCAAGCCGCACTATCTGGCCATAAACCCCAAGGCCAATATTCCGGCGCTCATGCGCGCGGACGGCTCCGTGCTGACGGAAGTGCCGGCCATCGCCTTCTGGCTGGGCAAGGCGCGCGGCCGGGGCCGGCTGTGGCCGCGCGAGCTCGAGGATGAGACGCGCGCCGTCGAAACCATGCATTTCGTCACCAGCGCCCTGCACGGCCACGGTTTCGCGCGCATCTTCGCCACGGCAAATTTCTGCGCCGACTCGCAAACCCATGCGACGATCAAGGCGCAGGGGCGCTTGCTGGTGGAAAAGGGCTTTTCCATCCTCGACAAGACGCTTGCAGGCCGCACCTGGGTCGCCGGCGATTTCTCGGTCGCCGACGCCGTGCTGTTCTATGTCGAATTCTGGGCCGACAAGCTCGAAATCACCCTGCCGAAAAACCTGCTGTCCCACTATCGCGCCATGCTCGGCCGCCCCGTCGTGCAACGCGTGTTGCGCGAGGAAGGCTACCAGCCGCAGAAGCTTGGCCAGCGCGCAGAGGCCCAAGAGGCCTAAGAGGTCCAAGAGGCCCAAGAGGTCCAGAGGTCCAGAGGTCCAGGAGGCGAATGTCGCAACCGCGACATGGTAAAAACAGAAAACCCGCCGACGAGCGCTCTCGTCGGCGGGTTTTCTCTTGAAATGAAGGGCCTCAGGCGGCCTTGGCTTGCGTCTTCAGCGTTTCGAGTTCGGTCGCGGACACGCGGAAAACGATGCGTCCGCCGGCCAGCGGCTTGGCCGCTTCCGGAACTTTCACGCACAGCAGATTGAACCAGTCTTGCGGCGAAACGCCGTCTGGACGCTCGCCGATCTCCAGGATCGAGCCGTCCTGCGCATAGCGCCCGTGAATCACGATGTCAGTCGCCACCATCTTACTCTCCTTCACGCCTCCGCGCCTTCAAAGCTTGGGAATCTCGATCGTGATGTTTTCCGTGCCGAGGACTTTCGCCTGGCAGGCGAGGCGCGACTTGGAGCCGACGCCCACCAGCGTATCGAGCTTTTCATTCTCTTCGCGCGCGATTTTCGACACGCCCTTGCGGCCTTCGATCACGAAGACGTGGCAGGAGCCGCATTGCGCGTTGCCATCGCACTTGTGGACGAAATCAGGATCGGCCAGCAGGATCGCCGCCAGAATGCTCATGCCTTCGGCGGCCTCGACCGTCTTGCCCGAGGGCGTCAGGGTAATCAACGACATCTCATTTTCCTCTCTTGTTGCCGCGGCGCGGCGTTTTCCGGCGATCAATAGATCGCCGCTCCGGCCCCCACATTGATCGACGCGTCCTTCATGGTCGCGACGATGAATTCGACCTGGTCCTCGGTGAGATGGCAGTGGTAAGGCAGCGCCACCGCCCGGTCCGCCACCTTCTCGGTGACGAACAGATCGCCGCGGCGGCAGCCGCGATCGATGTAATGGCGTTGCAGGTGCAACGGGTTGCAATAGGGCGCCGCCTCGACCTGCTCGACCGCCAGATCCTCGACGATCGCGTCGCGGCTCGATCGCGAAAAGCGCGTGCCGAGGTGCACGACGTAGAGGAGCCAGTGAACCTCGGTGACATCAGGCGCGATATAGGGCGGCTTGATGCCCTCGAAGGCCTGGATATGCCGAGTGTAAAAGTGCTCGACCGTGCGCCGCTTTTCGAGAATTTCTTCGAGCCGGCGCAATTGCGCCAGGCCCAGCGCCGCGGCGATGTCGCTCATCTGCGCCTGAAGCGCCGGATCGCCGGTCACCGCCACCGAGGCGCGCTCCTCCGGTTCATGCGAGCGGCGCCGCTTGATCGCCACCGCGAGATCGACATTGTCGGTGACGATCATGCCGCCCTCGCCGCAGGTGAGCGGCGACGGCTGCGAGAAATCGAACACCGCTGCGTCGCCAAAAGTCCCGACCAGCGCGTCCTTGTATTTCGAGCCGATCGCCTCGGTCGAGTCCTCGATCAGCGGCAGGCCGTGCTTGTCCGCCAGCGCGCGCAGACTCGACCAGTCGGCGGGATGGCCGTTGACATTGGCGGCGAGGATCGCACGCGTCTTTGGCGTGATCTTGGTTTCCGCCTTGGCCGCGACCAGCACGCCGGACCAGTAATCGATGTCGGCGAACACCGGGGTCGCGCCAACCGCCGCGATAGCTTGCGCCGTCTCGCGCCAGGAGAAGGACGGCGCGATCACCTCGTCGCCCGGACCAATCTTGTAGGCGGCGAGCACCAGCGCCAGGCCGATCGTTCCGCTCGGCGCGGCGATGGCGTAGCGGCGCCCGAGATAGGCGGCGAAAGCCCGCTCGAACTCCTCCGCGACCGCGCCGTGCGACAGTCGCGACGAACGCAGCACCGCGTCGACCGCCGCAAGCTCCGCCCGCGTCATGTCGGGATCGGACAGCGGAATGACGGAAGCGTCGAGCTGTTCGATGTCCTTGTCTTGCGCCAGCGCCGGATCGCTCATTTGCCGCCGCTCCGCGCCGCGAGGATGAAACCCGTCGCCGCGTCGAGATCGCGCACGATCGTCGGGCAATGGTCGCTTACGTCGAGCAGATGCAGGTCGTGGGCGTCGAACGAGCGGAACGGCTCCTCGAGCACGTCGGCGGCGTCGCAACGCGACCAGGACAGATGCGGAAACTTTTGGCGCAACGTCGCGTAAAGCGAGGAATCGGCTGTCGCCGTCGCCGCCAGCGTCTCGATCTGCTGCAATTCTTCCGCCTTGATCGCCATTGCGCGCCCTTTGCCAAAAACCTCGCTCACAGCGGGGATATTTCCTCTTCGAGACAGCCGATCACATATCGCCCGTTGAATTCGACGAGATAGACCGGCGTGTTGGTGTCGACATGCGCGCCGACCTGCACGATCTCGCCTTCGCCTCCGGCCGCGACCAGCAGCGCGTCCTCGGCGGCGTCGGGATAGGAGCCGTCGTTGACAAGGTCGATGACGCAGCGGACGCGTTGCCCCCATTGGAATTTCGGCTGGCGTGGGTCGATCATGCGGACAGTTCCTGCGGCAGGGGGATATTGTCTTCTTCTTCGCGCGACATGGCGGATTCCAGCTCCTTGAGCTTCATACCCACGCGATTGCCGCTATCCATGAATTCGATGCCGTAAATGTAGAATTGCTGCAAAAACGTGCCGATGCTGACGACATAGCCGATCTCGCCCTTCTTGCAGAGAAGGTCGCCGATCTCCTTGCCGGCATAGGTGCCGTCATTGCGCACGTTGCGCTTCGCCTTCACCTTGTCGCCGTAGGAAAAGAACGGCGGCTGCGTGATTTCCACCACGTCGCTGTCACGAACGATGTTGCTCATGCCGGCCTCTCCTCACCTCGTCGCTCTGTCCCGCGCCATTTCGCGCACCAAATCGTCGTCGTCGCCGACCAGTTCGGCCAGCAGTTCGGGCTCGATCCGGCAAGCCGCCTCGTAGCGGACGCGCCAGTCGGGATCGTTGCGCATCCGCGCCAGCCGCTCGCCCGAAAGCCGCCGCGCCACTTCAAGTCTCACCCGCGGCTCCGGGTCGGCCGCCATGCGGGCGAGCATCTCGTCTGGCAGCCTCTGCGCGACGACGCGCCGCACTTCCGCCTCCTCGTCATGCAGCATCCATTCCAGCAGGCTCGGCTCCAGCCGCCGCGCGATGACGAGGCGGACATAGTAATCCTCGTCCTGCAACATCGGGACCAGATCGGAATCCTCGAGCAGCGACACGATGCGGATGCGCACCTCGCGATGCGGATCGTGGCGCAGCTTTAAAATGCGCCCTTTCGGCAGGCGTCGCGCGGCGTTCCAGCGCACCGTCTCTTCCGGATCGTCAAGCAGCGGCGGCAGGACAAAGACCGCCGCATGCTTGGCGGCGATCGCCCGCACCTCGAAATGCGGATGGCTGACATAGGCGTTGGCGAGTTGCGGGTTCCAGTTGAAGAACCGGTCGATGCGACGGGCGTAGCGGTCATTGACGCAGGCGTGCGAAAGTCGACATTTGCCTGTCGCGTTCATGCCGAAATGCGCGCAAGCCGCGCAATCGATTTCCTGGCCGCGCCAGTCGATGGTTTCCTCGATGTCGTCATTCATCGCCCGTCTCCGCGCGTTCGAGGATGCCCAGCAGAAGCTTCGCGTTGATCTTGTCGGTCGCGTCCAGTTCAAGCAGCTTTTCCACCGCCGCGCGGCCCTCCGCCAGATCGCCCAGGCGCATGCAGAGATAGGCGTAGCCCTTGAGGCAAAACATGAAGAAGCGCGCCAGCAGGTCTTCGAAATCGGCGAAGTCCGCGTCACCTGGACGCAGGTCGCGCCAGTCGGCGGGAAAATTCTTTTCGCGCGCCGCCTTGCTCAGGCAGATCCGCGCGATGGAAAGCGCTTCGCCGCAGCGGCCCTTGTAAAAATAGAAACGGTAGAGCGCGATCAGCACCGCGAAATGGTCCGGCGCGATTTTTTCCGCGCGCCGCAGATGATTTTCGGCGATGGTCGCTGAACTGATAGTTCAGCCCGGCCTCGCGCAAATGCTCCTCGGCGAGCGGCGGCAGGCCGCCGCCGAAGAGCGGATGCGCAAGCAGGGAGTCCCCTTCGAGTCCACAAGTCTCCCCGCCTGGTTCGAGCGCCGTACGCATGGCGTTACAGGCACACCGGAGGCTCAGCCATGGCTCGAGCAGGACTTCTGCTTGGGATCATGGAACACCAGGCCCGTCGATGTCGGCGTCTCCGCGAAGTCGATGGTGACGCCTTCGAGCAGGATGCGGCTTTCCGCCGGCAGGAACAGCTTGACGCTGCCGTGCGGGAAAACCTTGTCGCCCGGCAGGGGCTCGGGCTTGACCGCGATTTCCGCCGCCAGGCCCGAGCAGCCGCCCGGGCTGACGGAGAGGCGGAAGCCCGAGCCCGGCCCGCCGTCGGCCATCACCATCATGCGCATGAAACGTTCGGCTTTCGGAGTAATGGTGAAATTCATTGTCGCCTCAGGTTGGAGCTTGGTAACGGGGATAGGCCGTGTCGATCACGCAGGTCGCGTCGACCGGGCAAACGGCGACGCATTGCGGCATGTCGAAATGGCCAATGCATTCGGTGCATTTGGCCGGATCGATGACGAAGGTTCCGCCCTTTTCCGATATCGCGATGTTCGGGCATTCCGCTTCGCAGGCCGTGCAATTCGTGCATTGCGAACCAACGATCTTATACGCCATTGCAGACTTTCCTTTCGTCCCATTCCTCGTGCGTCTCGATTAGCGCGCCCTGGCGGATTTCCGCGTCGCCGCGGGCCTCGTGCGTGACTTCGCCGCTCTTGACCTTTTCGAGATAGGCCTTGAACCAGGTGATCGCCGATTTCTCGATGAATTCATGCGCGAATTCGTCGACCGGCTCGATCCCCGCCTTGAGCAGGTCATTCTTCGGGCAGCCGCCGATCTTCGCGACGAACACCGCATGGCAATCGTTGATGGCGCGGATCACCGTCTCGAGCGAATCCTCGTCGCCGAAGCCGCCCTGGCAGTAGAGATCGACGCGGCGATGACCGACGAACTTGGCGCCGGACGTGGAGAGTTCATAGATCTGGAACTCCTTGGCGTGGCCGAAGTGCTCGTTGATCACGCCCTGCCCCTTGGTCGCCACGGCGGTGAGCACCTTGATGTCGCTCTCGATATCCTTGAGCGTGGCGACTTCCTCCTTCTTCGCCTCGACCTTGGCGACGCGTTCCTGCTCCACCACGGCCTGATAGGCTTTTCGGCCTTCCAGGTCGTAATTGACTTCCATCGCCATGATCTTGTCGGTGGTGAATTCCTCGCTGCGGTCTTCGCCGAGCAGGCCCACGGCGTCGGCGCGACACTGGCGGCAATGCCGCATCATGTTCATTTCGCCTTCGCAGGAATCCTGCAGCGCCTTCAGCTCCTGCGCCGTCGGGCCGCGCTGGCCGGTGAGGCCGAACACCGTGCCGTGCTCCGGCGCGGAAATCAGCGGCATGATGTTGTGCAGGAAGGCGCCGCGGGATTTGACCGCCTTGTTGACCTCGACGAGATGCTTGTCGTTGACCCCGGGGATCATCACCGAATTGACCTTGCACAGGATGCCGCGCTCGGTCAGCATTTCCAGGCCGCGCAGCTGGTGATCCGTGAGGATCTGGGCCGCTTCGACGCCGGTGTAGCGCTTGTGCTTCCAGAACACCCAGGGATAGATTTTCGCGCCGATTTCCGGATCGACCATATTGATGGTGATGGTGACGTGATCGACATTGTAGCCGGCGATGGTGTCGACATGCTCCGGCAGCGCCAGCCCATTGGTGGAGAGGCAGAGCTTGATGTCCGGCGCGGTCTTCGAGATCAGCTCGAAGGTCTTGAAAGTCTTGGCCGGATTGGCGAGCGGATCGCCGGGACCGGCGATGCCGAGCACCGTCATCTGCGGAATGGTCGAGGCGACGGCCAGAACCTTCTTGGCCGCCTGCTCCGGGGTCAATTTCTCGCTGACCACGCCCGGACGCGATTCATTGGCGCAATCATATTTGCGATTGCAGTAATTGCACTGGATGTTGCAGGCCGGCGCCACGGCGACATGCATGCGCGCATAATGGTGGTGCGCCTCTTCGCTGTAGCAGGGATGGTTTTTCACCTTCTCCCAGATTTCGGGAGGCATGTCGTTTTGCCCGTCGCTGGAGCCGCAACTCGGCTTGCTGGCGCCGCCCGTCGTGCCGCAACCCTTGTGTTCGGCGACCTGTTGCATCACCGCGTCGAGATCGACTCCCGAGCCCGAAGCGCCCGGTTCCAGATGTGCTGATGAATCCATTTGAGATCCTCGCATTTTCAGCTAAAGCCATTAACTGAAAACGAAGTAGCAACGCATATGCCACACAGTGTCGGCTGTATTTCGCGCATGTTTTCCGTGAGTTAGCCCAACCACCCCCTTCGCGCTGTCGGCTTGCGCACAGAAAATCCTGGCGCCTTTTCGACCTGTTGCAAAACCGACAAGGCCTCGTGGCGACCGAAGGCCTTGCCGACCGAAGGCCTTGGCGGCCAAAAAAACGAGAGGAGCCGCGAGCGGCTCCCCTTCCCTATCCGTCCCGTGTCCGCGGCGCCGATCATCCGGCCATCAGGATTTCGCAGGCCTGCGGCAGAGGCACGGCGATCGGCACGATATTCTCGGTGGCGAAGAAGCGCCGTTCGTTCAGCGACAGCTTTTCCGGATCGACCAGAGCATAGTGGGGAGGCGCCGAGCGCTTGGCGATCTGCCGCGCATAGGTGCGCAGCATCTGGTCATGGAAGCGGCAGCCGATGAACAGGAAGCTGCGCTCGGTGCGGAGATTGGCGACCGCTTCCGGGATCGGCGACTGGATGTCGATCTCGGTCAGCACCTCGACATAGTCGGCGTCGGAAATGAGGAAGTTCCTGGCCGGCGTCACCGCGCCATGCGGCTTGTACAGGATGGTCTTCCAGCTTTCGGCGACGCTCTTGTCCACTTCGGCGCCGGAGGCGTCGTAAAAGCGATACCAGAAACTTTCGCCGATGCCGGCGCGGGTGATGCCCTGGATCTCGCCCCAGTCGGTCCGTCCGGCGAAGGCCAGGCGGGCGGCGCCGTCATACCAGGTGTCGATGACGATCGGCAGCGGCAGCGAGGCAAGATAGAGATGCAGCGGCGTCGGCTCGAACTCGCGGCGAAAAGGCTTCGGTCATCATGTTGGTGACGGTCGAGCGATGGCGCTGCCCTTCGACATACTGCGCCGCGGCCCAGACATTGCCGCGCGCCCGGCGCGGCAAGGCGACCTTGGTCCCGAAGAAGGCGGCAAGCGCCTCCGGCGTCATGGGAACGCCCGCGCCCGACATTTCGGCGAGCGCCGGACCCAGATAGGGAATGATCTTTCCGCCGCGCAGGCTTTTCGCGAGATCGGCGAGAACCGCCTCCGCTTCGGCCGGCCGCAAAAAATCCTTGTCCAGGATCGGAGCGTTCATGCTTCCTCCTCGGCGCGTTTTTTCGCCTCGACAGTGATCGGCAACCGCGTATCCGCGGCCATTTCAGGCAGGTCCAGCACCCAGCCATTGGCGATCTTGATCCAGCCGCCCCAAAGCGCTTCGAATTCGCTCTCGACGATCGGCTCCTCGAGATCCTTCTTCGGGACGTAGATGCAAAGCCCGGTTTCCGGCGAGCGGCGGATCATGATTTTCATCGGCTGGAACTTTCTTTGGCCCCGGAACGCGATCAAGGCTTGCGATCAAGGCTTGCGGTCGTCCGTGAAATTGTTTTCCGGCGCGATCCGCGCGCCGGCGTCTGCCGGCGCATACTGGTCGAACAGGGCTCGCAGGCGGGAAGGCCTATGCCTTGACGCAGGTTCCCGGAACCGGGCAGACCTCGTCACATTTGACGGGGCTTTCTCCATCGCATTCGGTGCATTTCTTGGGGTCGATGATAAAGGTGTCGCCCTTCATCTTGATCGCCGCGTTGGGGCATTCGAATTCGCAAAGGCTACAGCTGGTGCATTGCGAAGCGATGATCTTGTAGGCCATCGAAAGTCTCCTTGGTTCGTCAGTTCGAATCTCTCGCGGGCCGGCCCGCCCGCGTTCGAACGCCTCCATCATTCAGCAAGGCGCGTGCCAGCTGCGGCAAGATGCGCGCCAGCGGCGGCAAGGCGCGCGCCAGCGGGCAAATCCGGCCTTTTTTTTGCCCGGACCGCGCCGCCCTTTGCAGGTTTCGCAACCGTCCGCGTTTGGATTGCGACACGCGCGACATCAGGTTCAGAATTTCTTGATCGGGATATTGTGCTTGGCGAGCGCATAGGCGACCTGGCGCGGCGTCACGTTCAACAACCGCGCGGCCTTGGCCCGCACCCAGCCGGCCTTTTCCATCGCATCGACCAGCTTTTCGCGGTCCGGCGCGGCGGAATGGAAGCCTTGAGACTCGCCACGGCCGGGAGCGGTCGAGGCGGCGCGCGACGGCGGCAAACGCGAACGGGCCGCCGCCGCCTGCCGCGCGCGCGCTCCTGTAACCGGCAGGAAGACATTCTTCCACAGGGTCGACGACAGGCAGGCGTCGGCGCTGCAAGCGAAATCCGCCTCGCCGATGGAGTCCTCGCGCGCCATTGTCGCCGTGCGCCGCACGCAATTCTCGAGTTCGCGCACATTGCCGGGGAAATTGCAGCCCTGCAGCCGGCGCAGCGCCGCTCCGCTCAGCCTTTTTTGCGTGCCGTTCTCCTCGTTGAAGCGGCGCAGGAATTCCTGCGCCAGCAGCGAGACGTCGTCGGCGCGCTCGCGCAAGGGGGGCAGAACGATCGGCGCGACATTGATGCGGTAATAGAGATCGGCGCGGAACTGGCCGCGCTTTACCGCCTCCTCGAGAGGCTTGTTGGTGGCGAAAATGAAGCGGACATCGACCTTGACTGGTTGCGAGCCGCCGACGCGTTCGAATTCGCCCTCCTGCAGCACACGCAGCAGCTTGGCCTGGAAGGAAAGCGAGATTTCGCCCATTTCGTCGAGAAAAAGCGTGCCCTGGTCGGCCAATTCGCATCGCCCCTTGTGCTGGCCGAGAGCGCCGGTGAACGACCCGTTCTCCTGGCCGAACAATTCCGATTCGAGGATGGATTCCGGCAGGGACGCGCAATTCAGACGAATGAACGGCCCGTTCTTGCGGGGCGACAGATCGTGCGCCGCGCGCGCGAAAAGCTCCTTGCCGGTGCCGGATTCGCCGCGCAGCAGAAGGGTCGTGTGGGTGCGCGCAACGACGTTGATCTGGCTGAAGACCGCGCGGATCGCCTGGCTCGCCCCGACAATGCCGACCAGCGAATGCTCGCCGTCCATCACCGAGGGACGCGGCGGCTCCTTTTGCTGGCGCCGCTGGTCGTCCATCAGCCGTTCGCGGTCGCGCGCGACGACGTCATAGAGATGCAGCGTGTGGCCGACCATATTGGCGATCATGGCCAGGAACCGCGCGTCTTCCTCGAAATCGGCCCCCGGGACGCCGTCGTGGACACGGTCGACGACAAGGATTCCCACGACCGCGTCGCGACGCCGGATCGGCGCGCCAATGATCGAAATTTTTCTCGCTCCGGCCGCCGTCTCCGCCGGCCAGGCGTCGAACAGCGGGTCGGCCGTCACATCCGCGACAATGCGCGCCTCGTTGGTCGCCACGATGCGTCCGACAAAGCATTCGGGGAGGTTCTTGAAAAGCGTCTTCGCGTCGCCCTCGCGCCAGCCGACGCCAAAAGCCGATTGCGCCTCGCCTGTCTCGTCGAGCAGCGCGATCAGCCCGCGCCGCATGTCGAAAAAGCTCGCCAGAGCTTTCAGCGCTTGCTCCAGGACGGCGTCGAGCCGCCCCGGCGCGGCGAGAAGTCTCGAGATTTCGTAAAGGCCGCGCAATGCGCTTTCCGCCCGGCCGGCCGGCGTGGCCGCCGACGCAATCCGGTCGCGTCCCTCGCCTGTCCTAGCCATGAAGGCGACGAGCCTCCCGGACAGAGGGACAGGCGAGGCTCGCAAGACCGGGGTCGCAGATCATGAAACTCTCCAGCGCCGCGCAGGCCTTTCACGATCGGCCTCAGACAACCTTCAGCGAATCGAGCGGCACGAAATTACTCGCAGGCTCTTCCTTCGGCGCGACGGCGTCCTTGTGAACCTTGAACAGGCGTTCCTGGATCGGCGAGGAGGCGACAAAATCCTGGTAGGCCTGATCGAGGTGCGACCGGCACAGGCCCTTGATCTCGGCGTCGGACAGACCGTCGAAGGCCGCGTCGATTTCGCTGCCCTTGAGATATTGACCCATGCGGCGAAGGATGTGCAGCCGCGACACCTGCACGACGGATGGCTCGAAGGGCAGGTCGAGATAGGTGAAAAAATCCTCCGCCGAGGACAGACGCCCCAGATCCTCCAATACGCTCATGACTCGCACCCTTCCGTTGTGGTTTCGCTGTCGCTGGCGGCGCTCTTTTTCGCGCGCCGCTGCATGTGGTTGAGGCGCGCTTCGAGAAAATCCACGCGGTCGAGCAGGATCGACAGGACTTCGCCGACCGGATCGGCGATCAAATGGTGATCGAGATTGATCCGTCCGCCCGCGCTTCCCCGGCGGAGCGGTTCGCGCACGATCCGCGCGGGAATGCCGACCGCCGTGACCCCAGGCGGCACATCCTCGACGACCACCGAATTGGCGCCGATCCGCGCGCCGGCGCCGACCTTGATCGGGCCTAGTATTTTTGCGCCCGCCCCGATCAGCACGCCGCTCTCGATGGTCGGATGGCGCTTGCCCGCCGACCAGCTGACGCCGCCGAGCGTCACGCCATGATAGAGCGTGACCGAATCGCCTATTTCCGCCGTTTCGCCGATCACCACGCCGGCGCCATGGTCGATGAAGAAGCCGCGCCCGATGGTCGCGCCGGGATGAATGTCGACATTGGTCGCAAGCCGCGCCAGCCATGAAAGAAAACGCGCGGCAAATTTGAATCCGTCGCGCCAAAGACGGTTGGCCAGACGATGCCAGATGATCGCGTGCACGCCCGGATAGGTCAAAAGGATCTCGACGGCGTTGCGGGCGGCGGGATCGCGCGCCTTGACGCAGGCGACGTCCTCGCGCCAGAGGCGCCAGAGGCCGAGGCTCCCGGCCAGCGGGGCGGCGGCTTCAATTCGTGTGGCGAGAACCGGCATCAAGGCCCCTCAGTGGCTGGCCTTGAATCCCATTGGCACGGGAACGACGCGGACGAATTCGCCCAGCTTCTCGATCATGCGCGCCTGGATGCCCTCGAGCGTGGCGCTCGCCAGCTTGCAGAACACGCAGGCGCCCGTCAGCTTGACGTTGATCTTGCTTCCCTCGATCGAGACCAGCTCGCAATCGCCGCCGTCACGGCGCAGGTTGGGGCGCACTTCCTCGATCACCTCGCGCACCAGCTGGATGCGCTGCTGCTCGGCGGTCAGGGCGGACTTTTCTTGCACGATTTCAGTCTGCATGGGGATGACCTTTGCTTGCACGGGCCTGATCAGCCGAAACTCTTGCCGCAGGAGCAGGAGTGGGAGGCGTTGGGATTGTCGAAGGTGAAGCCGGCGCCCTCGATGGCGACGACGAAATCGATGGTCACGCCGGCGAGAAGTTCGCGCGAGCCCTGCTCGACGTAAACCTTGACGCCGTCGCGCTCGACCAACTCGTCGTCCGCCTCGGCGTTCTTGACCAAGCCCATCAGATATTTGTTGCCGGCGCAGCCGCCCGTCTCGACTTTCAGGCGCAAGCCCTCGACGGGCTCAGACGCCCCCTTGATGGCGTTGCGGACAGCGTTCAAGGCGCTGTCGGTGAGATGGATCATTGCCGGTCCTCCACGATCGAAGAAGCTGTCGTCCGATGGATTAGCAAGAGCCGCGCCAAACACCTTCCCGTTGATTTCACGCGATGATTCCGCGACGTCCCAGCAGCCTTGTCGCCTTGGCGACAAAGCTGCCTTTTCGCGCTCAGGCGCAATCCGCGTGTTCCAGCCCGCGAAAAATGGCGCAGCGCTTGAACGTGTCGAGGTCGGGCGCCGTGTCGCGATGGCGACAATATTTCGCCACCAGCTTGGCCAGGCCCTTGATGTCGCGACCGCTAGCTTGCGGGAACAATGTGACAAGGGTTTCGATCAGGCCGTCCTCGAGGTTCAGCGCGAACTGTTCCGCCATGACGCCCCAGATGCGCTTTCGCGCTTCCTCATCCGGCGAGTGGAAGCGGATCAGGGCGATGCAGCGCGAGACGATGGCTTCGTCGATATCGTCGATGCGGTTGGTGGTCAGGAACAAAAGGCCATTGAAATATTCCAGCACGCGCAGAAAAACGCCGACGACGGCGTTCATCGTCATGTCGTCCTGGCGCCGCTTGATGTAGACGTCGGCTTCGTCGATCAGCATGACGGCGCCCCAGCGCTGGGCGCGCAGCAGCGCCTCCTTCAAGGCCGTCTCCATCGCCGCGACATTGAGGCCCAATTGGCCGGAATGGACGCGGTAGAGCGGGCGCTTGACGATTTCGGCGTAGACCTCCGCCGTCAGCGTCTTGCCAACGCCGGGCGGTCCGGCGCAAAGCACCGTCGTGCCGCCGGATTTTCCCGCGACAATGTCATCCATCAGCACGTCCATCTCGGCGGTGAGAATGTCGATCAGGTCCGTCTGTTCTTCCGGCAGCACCAGCTTCTGCTTGAGGTCGGGCTGGTAGTGATAGGGCGCGACGTCCTCGACGTGGACCCATACATAATGGTGCAGGTCGAGATGGAACATCAGGATGAAGGGATGGACCGGGATCTGGCGGAACAGGTCCTTGCCAATTGCCTCCTTCTGCGCCGCGACCTCGTCCTCTTCCGCGTAAAGATTGCTCTTGGCCGCCTTGCGCAGGTAATTTCCGACAATGTCGCCGGTCGTCTCCAGCGTCAGCGCGCGATTGTCGAGCAGGCTCTCGTCATTGACGAGCCGCGCCGGATTGCCGCCCGAAGAAAGAATGACCGCCTCCTTGCGCGTCCAGTCGGCGCCGCGATGGGAAGACGATCGGGTCCTCGGCGAAAAATCCCAGGCCATTGCCGGTGAATTGCGCGCCGTAAAGGGCGCGCCAGTCGAAATAAGCGCGCGCATTGGCGTCATAGGCGGCGATCAATTCCTCCGTCTCGCGCAAAAAACCCTTGGCGGCGAAAATTTCCGCCACCGTCTTGCCGGCGATGTCGCCGGCGT
Source organism: uncultured Alphaproteobacteria bacterium (assembly GCA_963828185.1). Classification (GTDB taxonomy): domain Bacteria; phylum Pseudomonadota; class Alphaproteobacteria; order Rhizobiales; family Beijerinckiaceae; genus Rhodoblastus. The sequence continues at coordinate 151,789 of CAWHDV010000012.1, forward strand.
TGATGCGCAGCTGTACGTTGGCCAGTTCTCCCTTGGAATTGGCTTTCAGCTCGACGAAGATGCGGCCCGTCTCGTCATTGGACGACGGGGTATAGTCGATACGCGCCACGACATAGGGCAGCGGACGGCCGACGGCGTTGAGCGAGAAAAGCCAGCCGCGCTGCGCGTCCTCGACCAGGAAGGCGACGATCGCCGGCAGCACGGATTCGAGGTCCTCGGCGGAAAAGCGTGTGGCCATTCGCGTCAAAGGCGCGTCGCAAGGTCGCCAATTGGGCGCGCTGGCTATGCATGTGCGGCCCGGCGTCGCCGTAGAGCTCATGCAGGCGATCGACCTGGGGCGCGGACAGGTCCTGGAACAGAGACCTCGACCCTGTCGCCGAACAGCAATTGCGCCTTGAGCGCCTCGAGCTCGGGAAAGGCTTCGGCCAGCGCCTCGACATAGGGGCGCGCGATGTGCAGTTTCATGCTCATGTCCGCTTCCGTTCACGGGAGGTTTGATCCGACCGCGACAAGCAGGGTTCAGGCCAGACAATTTGTGGCGCGAAAAGCGGCAGACCATTTGCATAGCGGAGGACAGCGCGAGGACGCGCCAGGAATTCGTCAATTTATCCAAGCTGGAGAACGCAAATGACTTCGATCGAGACGACCGCCTTTGCCGCGCTGGACAAGGAAGGCCGCCTGCTCAACGCGGTCTACAAAGGGCCGACCGACAAGCCCGGCTATTACGCCTTCCGCGGCGATTTCGCGCTGGAGTTCCAGGTCTCGCTGGCCGACGAGAAGCGTCCGCCGCTGTTCTCCTTCGAACAGGTCATCGCCATCGCCAAGGACGGAGAGCCGACCATCGAAAAGTTCGCCGGCTATCTCCACAACATGGCCAATATCGAGACCTTCAAGAAGATCGTCGGCCCCCTGCTTTCGCCGACCGGAACCTATTTCATCTTCGTCAACAACATCGATTTTTTGGCGAAATACACCATTCCGATGGGCGAGGCGACCCTGACCATCCTGCCCTGCGACGAATCCACCGTGTGGAAGGAAATGACCGACCTGTGCGGCCTCGACAAGAACGACTTCAAAAAGCTCGACGGCGGCGGCAAGGTGCAGCTCATGCTCGACAAATGCGCCGAGGTCCGCGAAGCCTACGAGATCATCAGCATGGAGGAAGGCATCGCGCGCATGGAGCCGGTCAGGAACCGCAACGCCAACCGCCCGGTCTGAGCGGACGTCGCGACTTCACAGCTGGTCGGCTTCGTCACAGCCCTCGTCGTCTTCGACCAGCGTCACGCCCGTCACGCAAATATCTCCATCAATGACCTCAAGGGCGATGGGCGTCAGGCCGTCGCCCTTGCAGGGTCCATCCGAGCAACGGCCGGTGCCGAGTTCAAACAGCGCGCCGTGCTTGCCGCACATCAGCCGCAGGCCGGTCGGATCGAGGAACTGTTCACGCTCCCAATCGAGCTTTTCGCCGTGATGCGGGCAGCGGTTGAGATAGCCGAACGCCTGCGCGCCCCAGCGCACCACGACGATCGGAAAGGGTTTTGCCTCGCCATCCTCGCCGACCACGGCGAGTTGGAACCCCTGGGCCTTGCGGCTCGGAATGTCGTTCAGGGCGCAGATCACATAGGCGGCGTCGGACATATTCGGGTCTTTCCTACAGGGATGAAACGGTTTCGGCGCGATGCTCGCCCTTGGCGAGCAGCAGGCGATTGGCGGCCAGCGAAAATTCCGTCCAGGCCGCGGCGATATCGCGGAAAATGGCCTGTTCGTAATCCTTGGCCAAATGATGTTCGTCGGGAAAATTCGACAGCGCGCAGGACGTCCGGTTGAAGGCCGCGACATCGTCATGCAACTGCCGCAAAAAATCCCCGAAAGGCTTTTGCGCCAGCGGCGTGAGGGCGCAACGCCCTTGCTCCGTCGCAACGCCCGAGAGATCGAACGGCAGCGACTCCAGTCTGGTCAGCGCTTGCGCAAAAACCGCCTCCGCCGCGCCGAGCATCGCGACCTGCGTCAATTGCGTCTTGTCCTGCCCGGCGAGGCGAGCGTTGAGGCGACGGCGATAATCGTCGAAAGCAGCGTCGCCCTGCCCCGCGACCCAGGTTGCGAAGCGCCGCAAGCTGGCGGCGTTGACCGCCTCGCCGGGTTGGGCGCCCTCGTCCGCGGCGCGTTGCGTCAGGCGCAAAATGTCGCGCGAGATTTTCTGCGCCGCCTCAAGCGCCCCCTCCATGTAGCCGGCCTGCCGCGCCGCCGTCTCCGACCCGCCGAGATAAAGCTTTCCTTCCCACAAGGCGCGGCGCAGGACGGGATGAGCGGCGCTTCGGTGCTCCTCGCGCCCGTTTTCGCGGTCAAGCGCGCTGCAGGTCTGGTCCTCCGTCGCCCAATCCTGATAATGTTGCTCGCGTTCAGCCAGATCCGAGCCGAAAACCTGCTCCATCTGGCTTTGCATGAGGATCGGCAAGCCGACGGCGAAGGACTGGCGCAGATTCGCGTCGAGCGCCAGAAAGCCGCCAAGCGCTCCGTGTTTCGCCTCGGCGTCGCAGGCGTCGAAAATCTCGTCGAACACAGCCTGCTCATGACTGACGAAAGCATTGCCCGATTGCCCGGCCGCGCGCCACACCGGCTTGTCATAGGTCGTGATGGCCTTGGCCTGCGCCGCCATCCAGGTCGGGGCCTCGCGCATCGCCTGGATCGTCGCCTCGTCGAGCCCGGGCTGAAGGGCGATCCGCTCCTCGACAAGGCGGGGCGGCAGGGCCAGGACGACCCGCCGCGCCTCGACGCGCAACGGCTTGCCGTCTTGAAGAAAGCTCAACGCGACATGGTCGCCGCAATCGCTCGCCGCCGTCAGGGCGCAGCCGAGATGAATCGTTTGCGACGGCAGACTATGCCGCAGTGCGTCAATGGTCTTTTGCGCGCCGCCGGCGATTTTTCGCGCGCCGCCGTGCACGCCGCCCACGGTCTCGACCTTCTCCGCCTTCTTGTCGGCTTCGCTCAGCCGCAGCACGGTCCCTTCGTCGAATTGGGGAAAGGAGTCGAGGCCGAGTTCCTTGAGCAGCGCCGTGATCAGCGGCTGGCTGTCCGGCCAGAACCAGGCCGCGCCGAGATCGATGGCGAGACCGGATGTCTTGCAGTCGATTGTCAGGATCCGGCCACCCAGACGCTGGCGCGCTTCGAACAAAGCGAAACTTTCGCCGCGCCGGTTGAGCTGCGCCGCCGTCGCCAGTCCGCAAAGGCCCCCGCCGATAATCGCCGTCTCAAGCATTGCCCGCCTCCGACATGAATCCGACAAGCCAATGCAAGATTTCGCGCATTCTTTTGCGAACTCGAGAAACTTTTTTCGACAATCGCGCGCCGTTAGCGACGACGGAGCGGCAATTGCGAAGGCAATCCGACAGTTTTGTTGCAAGCGACGGCGCCGCACGCGCCGAGTGGCACAGAACTTGATGCGCTGCGGCATCTGGACCAACATGGAGATGGATATGAATGTCGCGTCGGCTTTCGCCAGCATGAGCAAGGACGAAATCAAGGCGGCGCTCGACGGCGGCGCGCTGACTTTCTATTCGGTCGCCCGGCCGGTCAGCGCCGATCGTCCGGTTGACCGCAGCGGCGTCCTCGCCGCCTTCGCTTTCGCCACGCCGGCCTTTGGCGCGGAAGACGGTGATTTCGAGACGCCGGCATTCGCCGCCAATCCGGTCGAGGCCAAGCATACGGGCACGCCCGGTTTCGCTCGCGCCTGCAAGGCCGACGGAACCGTCGTCGCCGATTTCTCCGTCGGTCCCGGCGTGCGCGAAATCAAGCTCACGGAAGTGTCCTGCTCGCCCGGCGCGGCGGTGAAGATCGTTTCGTTCAAGTTCCTCGCCGACGGCGACTGGCCGGAGCGTCCCGATTATTACAACGCGCATCCCCGCCCCGGTTATGAAATGCCGAAAGTTCCCTGATGGTTTTTTTTCCGGAGCGGCGGCCGCCGCCGCTCCACGAAAGGACGGATGCGACCATGACCACTTTGGTGAAAACGACGCAAGACGGACGCAAGCTGGAAGTCGTCGGCCCGGCGCTGCTGCTCGGCGGCAGACTCGAAGCGGCCGAACTGGTCCCGGTGAAGGATCACCCCCATCGCGCCGCGATCCTGTCGGTCATGCCCGAGGCCGCCTTCATGGCCGGCCGCGTGGCGCTGACCGAGGAAGAGGGCAGGATCGCGCTCGAAGCGCTCGACAAGGGCCAGAAGGATTATTATGCGAACCCGACCGCGATCAGCGAGCGTTTTCGCCTGGCCGCCAATCGCCGCGAAGCGGAGCTGGGGATCGAATAGCTTGGGCGATCATCGCCCATTTTGACTTGGAACCGTCATTGGGAGCGAACATCCACTCCGTGGGAGCACCGCGGCGTGGATTGCGTCGTCGCATCAGCTCCTCGCAATTGTGAAGGTTCCGCAATGACGGCCGCAGCCGTCGGCTAAAGCCGCTCTTCGCGATAGGCGTGGGTCAATTGCGCAACGCCTTCCTCGGCGCCGAAGCAGGAGGCGAAATCATCGCAATCCGAGCAGACCGGCGCCGGGCAGAGGACAAACCCCTCCGAGCCGCAGACCAGGCGATAGAGGAATTTCTTCCATTTCATGTCGCCGGAATTGCGCGCCTTCAGGCGCGGAAAGTGGCGTTGCATCAATTGGGAAAGCTCGGAGCGGTCGCGCAGGCCGAGATCCTGCCAGAGGTGGCGCGGCTCCTGGCAGCGGCGCGCGATCATGATGGCGAGCGGACGCACGAAATCCAGGCGCCCCGAAGCATACAACAGCAGGATATCGACGACGGATTGTTGTTCCGGCGCCGGCGCGGGCGCATCGCCCGCGGCCATTTTCGCCAGCTCCTCGGCGGCGGCGGGAAACACTTGCTCGACGAAGGTTTTCAGCGCCGCCGCGTCCAGGCCCGTCGTCGCCGCGAGCGAGGTCTTTTCCTCCCGCGCCTGGGCGATGGCGACGGCGAAAATGCTGGCGCAGACATGAAGATCAAAAGATAGCGGATCGGAGACTTGAAGATCGAAGCGTTGGCAGGCCGGCCGCCTTGTCGAGGCGATCAGCCAGCGATAGGCGCCGTCGGGCGTCATTCGGCGGCCAAGGCGGCGACGCCATGCGTCTGGCAATTGGCCGGGCAGACGCGGGCGCAGGCGCCGCAGCCGACGCAGGCGCCCATGTCGGCCATCACCATGACCTTCTTCTCGATCTCGTCGTCGTCCTCGTCGTCGAGATCGATGACGTCGCCGTCCTCGTTGATGCCCTTGAGGGTCATCACTTCACGGCCGCACACCTTGTAGCAGCGGCCGCAGCCGATGCATTTGCCGCCGTCGATCGCCAGCAGATATTCCGGCTGCCATTCGCGGCCGTCGCGCGCATTCGCCATTGCTCTCGCCTTTCGTTCATAGCGTTTTCAAGCGAAGTGGGAACCGGTTCGCATGAGGAAACGCGTAAAAATGCAAAACGTGAGGCCCGATCCGCTGCAAGCGGATTGGACCTCTAGGCCGCTTCCGCGGATTTCAGTTCCGCGCGCTTGGCTTCGAGCGCCGTGAAGGCGTCGTGGGCCTTCTGCGCCACGTCCAGAATGGTCTCCCAGCCGATCGGCAATTCCTCCGACAGGTCATGCAGATTCATCTTCGCGTTCATGGCGCGCGCCGACAGTTTCTTGATTTCGGCTTTCAATGTTTCGACGTCACTCATTGTCTTGCCTTTTTTATGCCAATCGCTTCGCGATTTGGAGCCCCTCGCACTCGCTCGGCCCCAGGGCGTCGGCGGACGCCCGTCCTTGACGGGCTGTGGCGTCCGCTCCTAGTCGGCTGCCGCCGGCGTCAGAAAATTGGCCGGCTTCAGTAATTGGCCGCGTCCGGAAATTTTGCGATCATTTCCGCGCCCTGGCTGACATATTTCTCGCCCTCCTGCGCGAGCTTGGCGAAAGTCTCGAAACCGAAGCGATGCACGTCGCGCAATTGCTTGTTGACGACAATCAGCCGGCCGCCGATCAGCACGATGCGGCCAAAACCTTCGTGGCTCATCTTCATCATCGGCGAGACCATGACTTTGCTGACGCGTTCGATCGACAGGGCGACGGCGTTGAAGAACAGCTCCAGCCGCCAGAGCGTGTCCGGATCGGGATCGGCGATGATCGGCATCGCCTTGCGCTGTTCCTTGTCGACGATATATTCCGCCAGCAAGGCCGCATCTGTCTTGCCGTCCCAATGTCCATGCGAATCCTGCGCCCGCCAGACGTTGACAAGATCCTTCAGGAAATCGGATTCGGCGAAGACCGCGGTGTCCCCGGCGATAGCTGCTTCAGTCATTTTGCTCAATCCTCGAAATCGAAAACGCGTTCCTTGCCCTTGGCCATGGCCTTGCGCAGGAAGGGGGGCGGATTGCCTTTCAGCACGCCCTGCAACTTGTCGAGCAGGTCCTCGATCGCTTCGGGCTGCGTGACCTTCATGGGGTGGATGTTTTGCGCGACGACGCGCGCCGCGCCCGAGCCGCCGATCGCCGCGACATAGAGAATGGCGCAATCCTTGACGGCCTCGATCTTCGGCCCGAGCTTGTCCTCGTTGCCGTCTTCCTGCAAATCGCCGTCAAAACTCACCGCTTCGAGAAACTGGTGGCCGTTCTCGTCCAGCTCGTAGATGGCGATATTCTTCGCCCAACCAAAATGCGCATCGACGCGCTTCAGGTCCTGTGTAGCAAATGCGACTTTCATCGGCCTGCCCTTTCCCAATTCACATCAATGCGTTTGAACCGTTGCAATCGCGGCGCCAGATTCGGGCGGGGCGTCTTGCCCAAGGTCCTGCCAAGGATCGCGCCAGCTGTCGGGCGTCGCGTGATGGTGCTCTTCGCGGTCGGCGATGATCAGGTTGGCGATGGCGAAAATCAGCTCGCGCGCGCCGCGATAGCCGACCGATAATCTGTGGCCGGCGCCCAGGCGGTCGAACATCGGAATGCCCAGGCGATGGAAGGGAATCTTCAGCCGCTCCGCCGCCTGCCGTCCGTGCGAATGGGTCACCAGCAGATCGCACCCTTTTTCGCGAGCGCGATTTTCCAGATCTTCCAGGTCGCCGATCAGCGCCTCTTCCGCCGGCAGGTTTTCCAGAACCTTCGATTGCGTCGTCGTCACCGCCGCCTCGATATGCGCGCCCATTTCGTGCAGGAAGGAGCCGACGTCGTAGAGCAGGTCCGGCTCGGCGCCGATCGCCAGTTTCCGGCCGCCGAGATGGAAATGGCCGTCGAGCATGGCGTCGACCAGCTGGCCGCGCTGGCGGCGATATTTGTTCGGCGCCGGACGGCCGCTGATCTCGCTCAGGAACGCCATCAATTCGTCATTTGGCCCGAGGCCGCACAGGCGCTCGAACAGGCGATAGGGAACCCCCGCCTTTTTTTCCAGCGCCTCGGCGGCGGCGCGCATCTGCGCGCCCACAGCGATGGTCCAGGCGGCCTGGCCCATGGCGGCGACTTCGTTGACGCCGACTCCGCCGATGGTCGTCGGCGTGAAATCGTCGGGGATATGGCCATCGAGCGATCCGCCGAGATCGGGCAAAAATGTCGGCTCCAGGCCGAAATCCTCGATGATCCCGCGCAATTCCTCGATGTCGCCGGGCGTCAGATGACTTCCGGGGAGGACATTGACGGCGGTCTGATCGCGTCGCGCCGGATTGACCGGCGGCTTGACCAGTTCCTCGACCAGCCGCGTCACCGCCTTTTCCCAGCCGTCCTGGAAGGCGTCCTTGAAATCGGGCGTCGAAACATAGACCAGCGGGAATTCCGCCAGTTCGGGATGTTTCTGGCGCATCAGCCTGATGTAGCTTTCGACATCGTCGCCCTTGGTCTCGGTGACCCCGGTGGAGGCGATGCCGATGATCTCCGGCTTGGTGCGCTTGATGATGTTGAGCACCGCCTGTTCGACATTCTCATAGCCGCCGAGCACCGTCGCGACTTCGCTCATCGCCGTGGTCTGCAACGGGATGGCTTCCTTGAAATGGCGGACGAACAGCACAAGTCCGAACGAGGTGCAGCCCTGCGAGCCGTGCAACAGCGGCATCGCGCCGCGCAGGCCCATGAAGGCCAGGGCGGCGCCGATCGGCTGGCTCATCTTCAACGGATTGACGGCGCAGGCTTTCTTGCCGAGGACGATCTTGGCCATGAGAAATCACTCCGCCGCGATGGTTTGCGCCTGTGTCGGTTGTCCGACAACCAGTCCTGCGGCGAGGATTTCCTCGATCTTGAGCGAACAGGCGCCGCAGCCGCTGGAGGCGTTGGTTTTTTCCTTCACGCCCGCGACATGGGTCAGGCCATGCTGGACGATCGCGTCCTCGATAGCGCCGAGATCGACGCTCTTGCACATGCAGATCTTTTTCGCGCGCCGCGCTTCTTCCGCCTTGACGGGATCGGCCGCCAGCTCCGCCTCTTCGGCGGCGATCTGCGCCAGCGCCCTGTCCTGCCAGCTGTCGCCGGCCTTCTGCCACGGCGCCGGCCGGCGCACCTGCTCCCACACGGGATTGTAAAGCGTGCGGTCGATCTCGGCCATGAGCTTGGCCATGCCGACATAGCCCATATAGGCGTGGTGGCGCTCCTGGTTGATGTCGAGCCAGGGCATGGTCGCCTTGAGGGCGATAAACTGCGAGCGTCCGCCCGACAGCATGATGTCGGCCTTGGCGTCCTTCAGCATCTTGTACATTTCGCGCGGCGTCATGTCCTCGATCATGTGCGCGTCCTGGCCCATCAATTCCTTGATCTTCTCCTTGTCCTCGCGCGTCGATTTCTTCACGCTGGTGCCGGCCAGCTCCAGGCCCGCCTCCTGCAAAGCCGCGACCACCGACCAGCTCTTGACGCCGCCGGTGATGAGCAGGACTTTCTTGCCCCTGAAGCGCGGCCTGTAGGCGGCGATGGAGGCGAAAGCCCGCGCCTCTTCGCGCGCGATCAGCTTTTCCGTGCGCTCCATCAACTCCCCGGGCGCGCCGCGCAAAATCAGCAGCCGCGCCAGTTCGCGCAGCGAATCCGACGTGTCCTCGATGCCGTAGAACGAGCCCTCGAAGAAGGGAATGCCGTAACGCTCCTCCATTTTCCGCGCGACGTTGATCATCGCCTTGGAGCAGACCATCATGGAGGCGCGGGCGCGATGCGACGAAGCCACCTCGTTGTAGCGGCCGTCGCCGGAAATGCAGGAGAGGATGCGAATTCCCAACTCGTCGAGCAGCGGCTTGACCTGCCACAATTCGCCCGACAGGTTGAATTCGCCGATGATGTTGACGTCGTAGGGCGTGGTGTATTCGGGTTCGACCGTGCCGATGACATGGTCGAGCAAAGCTTCCCCGGCCAGCTTGTTGCCGAGGTTTTTCGGGCCCACGAACCCCGGCGCATTGACCGGAATCACCGGCTTGCCGAATTTTTCCGACGCCGCCTTGCACACGGCGTTGATATCGTCGCCGATCATCGCCGGCACGCAGGTCTGGTAGACGAAAATCGCCGCCGGGTCGTATTTCTCCAAAATTTCGCGACAGGCCTTGAACAGACGCTTTTCGCCGCCGAACACGATATCGGTTTCGTTGATGTCGGTGGTGAAGCCGGTGCGCCAAATGGTCGGACCGGACGAGGCGGCGCCGCGATTGTCCCAGCTGTTGCCCTCGCAGGCGATGGGGCCGTGCACGAGATGGGCGACGTCGGTGAAGGGCTGAAGCGCGATCTTGGCGCCGTCGAAGGCGCAGCCGCCGGCGGCGCCTCCGGGCTGCAATTGCTTGGTGCAGCCCTTCTTCTTCTCGGCTTCGGTCTTGTTGGCGTTCTTGCCGCACGAGGGCTCGTTGAACACGTCCTGGATCGTCGCCGAAAGGGAGGCCATGCGTTTCTCCTGCGTTTGCTTCGGGCGGAGCAAGTTTGGCGCCGCAGCATGAGTTGGCCGAAGCGCAAGAAAAAAGGCCCGGAAGGCGGGCGCCTTGCCGGACCGAGTTCTTGAAGCCGCGAGGCGATTGTCGGTTTGGCTCCAAACCGACAATCGTTTTTTGGACGATCAGCGAATGATGTCGAAGGAATAGTCGGTCTTCGCCGGAACGTTGGTGGTGTTGTCGATCGTGTCGAAGATCTTGTCGAGGATCGTCACGAGGACATTCATGCCGCCCTGATAACCCCACACCGGGTAGCGGTGCTTGTGGTGACGATCGAAGATCGGGAAGCCGATGCGGATCAAGGGCGTGCCGGTGTCGCGCTCGAGATACTTGCCGTAGGTGTTGCCGATCAGGAAATCGACCGGCTCGGTGAACAGCAGCGAGCGCATGTGCCACAGGTCCTTTTGCGGATAGACCTTGCAGTTCTTGCCGAAGGGCGAAGAGTCGAACAGCGCCTGCATCTTCTTTTCCCAGGTCTTGCCGCCATTGGTGGCAAGAACCGTGGTCGGCTCGGCGCCGAGTTCGAGCAGGAACGCCGCCAGGCCGTAGCAGAGGTCGGGATCGCCGTAGATCGCGAACTTCTTGCCGTGGATGTGGGCGCTGGAGTTGGCGATGGCGTCAACCAGGCGACCGCGCTCCTTGGCCAGCTCTTCCGGGATTTCCTTGCCGGTGATGCGCGAGACCGCCATCAGGAAGGCGTCGGTGCCCTTGACGCCGACCGGATGATTGAAGGCCACAACCTCCTGGCCGTGATCGGCGATGAGCGGCAGTGTCTTTTCGGTGCAATATTCCTGCATCGAAATGGTCGCCTTGGCGTTGATGGCGTTGGCCGCCTGCTCGAGCGTGGTGCCGCCGTCATACATGCGGTATTCGCCGTCGGTCGGCGTGTCCCACACGTCGCTGTTGTCGCCGAGAATGGTGTATTCGACGCCCATCATGCCGAAGATGCGCTTGATTTCGCGCAGGTTGCCCACGGTATAGCCATCGAAGCCGCCGAGGAAGTTGATCGAGTTGTTCGGCGTGCGCTCGAGCTTCGGCGCGGTGCCGGCCTTGCCGTCCCAGAAGTGCGCGATCACGCCCTTCATGGCGTTGTCGTAGCCGGTGATGTGGCTGCCGACGAAGGCGGGGGTGTGGGCGAAGGTGACGTCGAAGTCTTCGGGAACCGAACCCTTTTCCTTCGAGGTCTTGATGAAGGCGTTCAAATCGTCGCCGATCACTTCCGCCATGCAGGTGGTGGAAACCGCGATCATCGCCGGCTTGTACATGCTGTAGGTGTTGGCCAGGCCGTCGATCATGTTGTTGAGGCCGCCGAACACCGCCGCGTCTTCAGTCATCGACGAGGAGACGCAGGAGGTCGGCTCCTTGAAGTGGCGCGAGAAATGCGAGCGATAGTAAGCGACGCAGCCCTGCGAGCCGTGCACGAAGGGAATGGTCTTCTCGAAGCCGACGGCGACGAACACCGCGCCAAGCGGCTGGCAGGCCTTGGCCGGATTGATGGTCAGGGCTTCGCGGGCGAAGTTCTTTTCCTGGTATTCCGGAGTCTTGACCCATTCGCGAATGCGTTCGACTTCGGCCGGATCACGGCGGTTCTCGAACAGGTTGCGCTTGTTCGCCAGCATTTCCTGGTATTCAGGACCACGAAAAAGGTCGAAATGGTCGAGCACGTGATCGGCGTTCTGCGTCATGATTAAGCCCTCTACTATGGGTGGGTCGCGGCGACGTTCGTCGGAGACGGACGTCGCCGCGCGCGGTTACTCGGCCGCGATGAGTTTGGGTTGCTTGTCTTCTTTCCAGGGCGCCTTGGCCATTTTCCAGACCGGCGCGTTGATCGCCATGTCCATGTCGCGCGCGAAGATCGCGAAGCCGTCGTAGCCGTGGTAGGGGCCGGAATAATCCCAGCTGTGCATCTGGCGGAAAGGCACGCCCATCTTCTGGAAGACGTATTTTTCCTTGATGCCGGAGCCGACGAGGTCGGGCTGGACCTTTTCCACGAATTTCTCGAATTCGTAGCCGGTCACGTCGTCATAGATCAGCGTACCGTCCTTCACATAATGCTGGGCGGTGCGCTGGTAGTCGTCGTTATGGCCGAATTCATAGCCGGTGCCGACAACTTCCATGCCGAGGTCTTCGTAGGCGCCGATGACGTGGCGCGGACGCAGGCCGCCGACATAGAGCATGACGGTCTTGCCTTCCAGGCGCGGACGGTACTTGGCGATGACCGCGTCCATCAGCGGCTGGTACTTGGCGATGACCCGCTCGGCGCCTTCCTTGATCTTGTCGTCGAAATAGGAAGCGATTTTCCGCAAGGATTCCTGAATTTTCGACGGACCGAAGAAGTTGTATTCGCACCACGGAATACCGAACTTTTCTTCCATGTGGCGGGAGATGTAGTTCATCGAACGGTAGCAGTGGAGGACGTTGAGCTTCGCCTTGGGGGTGTTCTCGAGTTCCGCCAGCGAACCGTCGCCAGACCATTGAGCGATGACGCGCAGGCCCATTTCCTCGAGCAGGATGCGCGAGGACCAGGCGTCGCCGCCGATGTTGTAATCGCCGATGATCGCCACGTCATAGGGAGTGGATTCGAACAGGGCGGGCTTGGACGGATCGAGCTTGTCGAAAACGTAATCGCGCACCGCGTCATTGGCGATGTGATGGCCCAGCGACTGGGACACGCCGCGGAAACCTTCGCAACGCACCGGCACGATGGTCTTGCCGCCGTATTCCTTCGACTTGACCTTGGAAACGGCCTCGATGTCGTCGCCGATCAGGCCGATCGGGCATTCCGATTGCACGGTGATGCCGTTGTTGAGCGGGAACAGCTCCTGGATCTCGTCCATGATCTTGGCGAGCTTCTTGTCGCCGCCGAACACGATGTCCTTTTCCTGGAAGTCCGAGGTGAACTGCATCGTCACGAACGTGTCGATGCCGGTCGTGCCGATGTAATAATTGCGGCGCGCGGCCCAGGAATACTGGCCGCAGCCGACGGGGCCGTGGCTGATGTGGATCATGTCCTTGATCGGGCCCCAGACCACGCCCTTCGAGCCGGCGTAAGCGCAGCCGCGAATGGTCATCACGCCGGGGATCGACTTGATGTTCGACTTGACGCCGCAATCCGACTTGCCGGCCTCATGCACATTCAGATGTTTCGCGCGGCGCTTGGCGGTCTTTTCGGGATAGACCTTCAGCACGTCGCTGATCAATTCCTTGTTGCGCGCCTTGATATCGGCAACGCTTTCGTCTTTCGCAACACTCATGTCGCCACCTCCTGCAACGGTTCGCCATCTCGAAATCCGGCCCCCGGGAAAGGGGGCCGGACCATTTTTTCAGGCGATCAGTTCACGCCCAACGCGGCGAGCTCTGCCGCGGACTTGCCGATCTGCGATTCGTCGACGGCCTTCATGATGCCGTGCTCCATCAGCAGGTCTTCCAGCTCGTCCATGGTGATCGGGGTCGGGATGATGCCGTTGCCCGAATTGCCATGGATCTTGGTCGCGAGCGTGCGGTATTCCTGCGCCTGCTTGGACTCAGGAGCATATTCGAGGCAGGTCATGCGGCGCAGTTCCGCATGTTGCACGATATTGTCGCGCGGCACGAAATGGATCAGCTTGGTGCCGAGCTTTCCAGCCAGCGACTCCGCCAATTCGAATTCCTTGTCGGTCTGGCGCTCGTTGCAGACCAGGCCGCCGAGGCGCACGCCGCCGGACATCGCGTATTTCAGAATGCCCTTGGAGATATTGTTGGCCGCATACATGGCCATCATCTCGCCGGACATGACGATGTAGATTTCCTGCGCCTTGTTCTCACGGATCGGCATGGCGAAACCGCCGCAGACCACGTCGCCGAGCACGTCATAGGAGACGTAGTCGACGTCTTCATAAGCGCCGTTTTCCTCGAGGAAGTTGATCGAGGTGATGACGCCGCGACCCGCGCAGCCGACGCCGGGCTCCGGACCGCCGGACTCGACGCACTTGATGTCGCGATAGCCGATCTTCATGACGTCTTCGAGTTCGAGATCCTCGACCGAACCGGCTTCGGCGGCGAGCGACAGGATGGTGTCCTGCGCCTTGGCGTGCAGGATCAGGCGGGTGGAGTCGGCCTTGGGATCGCAACCGACGATCAGGATTTTCTGGCCCATTTCCGCGAGCGCGGCGAGGGTGTTCTGCGAGGTGGTGGACTTGCCGATGCCACCCTTGCCGTAGAAGGCGATCTGCCTGAGTTTAGCCATTGTGTGCTCCTTAGATGTGCTTTGTGGCTTTGACTTCGCGCGTACTGCGCGAGACTGTTTCTCATCGAGTCAGAAACGGACCCGCTTTGACGGGAAGGAACACATCGCTCGTCTCGCGTCTGCGTGCATTCAGCCCTTACTCGCCGTTCCGGCCATCAGGTTTGCAACCGCCGTGCCAGCTTTTTTATTTGGCTATCTAACTGTTTTTACGCGATATTTTTCACAACCCCGATTCCCTTGGCCGATGTGAACAAACAGACAGCCGGTGTTGGCTGGGGCAAACAAGACATGATTGTCGTGATCTTGCGATTTTGGATCGGCTTGGCGCGGACGCCGGAATGGAATTTGCACACGGTTTAGGCGCGCGACGGTTTTCCGACAGGACCGGACGCGGACAGGGGCAAGAGCGAAAGCGCGAGGCGACGATGCAGATTGGCGTGGAGACATCGAAGGCGGTCGATCAAAGGCGGGTGTTTGTCGTCGACGAGGACGACATCACCCGTTCCGTGCTGCAATTCATGCTGCACGACGAAATCGAGACACATGAACTCGCGAGCCCCGAAGAGGCCTATGACAAGGGCCAGGGCTGGCTGGCGCCGCACGTCGTGCTGCTTGGCGTCTCCTTCATAGAGAAGAGAGGAACAGGGCTCGTCGGCGAGATCGCGGAAAAGTTCCCCGGCGTGCGCATCCTCGTCGTGTGCGACAAGGCGGAGGAAGGCCTCGCGGTCGAGGCGATGAAAGCCGGCGCGCATGGCGCCATGGTCAAGCCGCTGACGCTCGAGGCGGTGCGCAAGAAAGTTGACGTGATCCTCGGGCGCGGCGGCGCGGCGCCGTTGATCCAGCTCAATGTCATCTGACCATGGCGCGGGTCGACTTTTACGAAAAGCCCGGCTGCGGGACCAATCGCAAGCAAAAGGCCATGCTCGCCGCCGCCGGCCATGAAGTGGTGGCGCACGACCTTCTGAGCGAGCCGTGGACCGCGATCCGCCTGCTCGGCTTTTTCGGCGATGCGCCGCCGTCAAGCTGGTTCAATCCGGCGGCGCCGCGGGTGAAATCGGGCGAGATCGTCCCGGCCACGCTCCAACCGGAAAACCTGCTGGCGCATATGCTGGCCGATCCGCTGCTGATCCGCCGGCCGCTGATCGAGGCGCAGGGACAAAAATGCGCCGGTTTCGATCGCGAGCCGGTCTTGTCGCTGCTTGGCGACATCGGCGGACTCGATGAAGCGCAGGGCTGCTCGCGCCCGCTCGCGGCGACGCCCTGCCCCGCGCCGGCGGCGGCTTCCGGCGCCGACACGGTCATTGCCTACCACAATCGGACAAAGCATCGTTTTGAGCGCTACGCGGCCGGTCCGGAAACGCTCGACTGGGACGCGCAGCCCAATCCGTTCCGTGAATTCGCCGGCGCGTCGCGCCAATCCCTCCCGCTGGCGCCGGAAGATTGCGGCGTCGCCCCGGCGTTGAACCGCGAGGCGCTCGGCGCGCTGCTGCATTTGTCGATGGGCCTGTCGGCCTGGAAACAATTCGGGCCTGATCGCTGGGCGTTGCGCTGCAATCCGTCGAGCGGCAATCTTCACCCGAGCGAAGCCTATGTGCTGGCCGAAGGCGTCGCCGGTCTCGACGACGGACTTTACCATTATGTCAGCCGCGATCACACGCTTGAGCGGCGGCTGGACCAAGACCGACAAAAGACTGACAGGCCGCGTTTGTGGATTGGCCTGTCGTCGATCCATTGGCGCGAAGCCTGGAAATACGGCGAACGCGCCTTCCGCTATTGCCAGCACGACGCCGGCCATGCGCTCGCCGCCTTCGCCTATGCCGCCGAGATTTTGGGCTGGCGGGTCAAGATGGTCGAAGGCGCTTCCAGCGCCGCCATCGCCGCGACCCTCGGCCTCGACCGCGACGCGGATTTTACGGGTGCGGAGAAGGAAGAACCAGATCTGCTGCTCGAAGTCTTTCCGAGCCCTGACGATCACGGTGCGGCGACGCCACAAACGGCACGGCATGGCGCGTGGTCCGGCCGCGCCAATCTGCTCGACCGGAGGCCCATGTATCGCTGGCCCGTGATCGAAGAAGTGGCGCGAGCAACCCTCGGCGCGGGCGTGGCGGAAACCCATGTCGCGCCGGCGCTGCCGCCGCTTGTCGGCGAGCGCGTGACGGCGCAAACTGTTCTCGGCCGTCGGAGCGCCCAGCATTTCGACGCCAAATTCTCGATGAAGGCCGAGGATTTTGTCGGCCTGCTCGACGCCGTCCAGGTGCGGCCGCGGGCGCCATGGAACGTTTGGAGTTTCCAGCCGCGCCTGCACTTGATCCTCTTCGTCCACCGCGTCGAGGGTTTTCCGCCCGGCATTTACGCGCTTCCCCGTCGGGCGGAAGCCGTTCCCTTGTTGCGCGCGGCGCTCGATGGCGATTTCGCCTGGACAAAGGCCGACGGCGCGCCGGACCACCTGCCGTTGTATTTGTTGCGCCCCGGCGACGCGCGCGGCGCGGCGCGGCGGCTGTTCTGCAACCAGGCCATCGCCGCCGACGGCTGTTTCGCCGTCGCGATGCTGGCCGAATTCGATGCTCCGGTGCGCAAGAACCCGTGGCGCTATCGGCAATTGCACTGGGAGGCCGGCCTGATCGGTCAGGCGCTTTATCTGCAATCCGGAGCGCTTGGCCTGCGCGGCACGGGCGTCGGCTGTTTCTTCGATGACGAGACGCACGAATTCCTGCGGCTGAAGACGCCGGATTTGCAGACGCTCTACCATTTCACCGTCGGCCGCCCGCTGGTCGACGAGCGCATCGCCACCGAGGCCGCCTATCCCGAAAAAACGCGCCCAAAAAGGTTTACGCCATGACCAAGACCCTGCGAGCGTGGCTCGACGCGGAAAATTTTGACGACGTCAACGCGACCATCGCCAACAAGACGACGCCGCTGATGCGCGCCGCGTTGCAAGGCGATCTCGAAATGGCGAAGGAAATTCTCGGCGAGGGCGGCGCGGTCGAGGCGCATAATTCCGACGGCAACAATGCGCTCTGGCTCGCCTGCGTCGACAGGCGCCTCGCCATGATCGACCTTTTGATCGACGCCGGCGTCGACATCGACAATCGCAACGACAATGGCGCAACCGCCTTGATGTACGCGGCGTCGTCGGGCCGCACGGACGTCGTGGCGCATCTGCTGGCGCGCGGCGCCGATATAAGCCCCGAGACGCTCGACGGCTTTTCCGCCCTCGACATGGCGGCGAACATCGAATGCCTGGCGCTTTTGCGCTCGGCGCAGAAGAAAAGCCCGGCCCGGGTCTGAGCCGGAGACTTTGCGCGCGGCGCAGAAAAAAAGCCCGGCTCAAGTCTGAGCCGGAGACTTTGCGCGCGGCGCGGAAAAGAAGCCCGGCTCAAGTCTGAGCCGGGCCGGGAAAAATTCACCGCGTCAGGACGACAACCAGGCGCTCGACCAGCTGGCCGCCCTTCAGGTGGGTCTCGACGATCTCGTCGATGTCTTCAGGCGTCTTCGGCTGATACCAGACGCCTTCGGGATAGACCACCATCAGCGGGCCGGCGCGGCAGAAGCCGAGGCAGCCGGATGAGGTGAAGCCGACGTCTGCCAGACGCTCGGCCTCGATCTTGCGGCCGAGGCGGTCCCACAGCGGCTGCGCGCCCTGTTCGCCGCAGGAGCCGCGCGGATGGCCGGCCGGGCGCTGGGTGAAACAGGCGAAGACGTGGCGCTTGTAGAGCTGCGGCACGTCAGAGAGGGTTGAGGTAGCGGTCTCCGTCATGCCGGCGCCTTCACGCCCTTGTCGGCGAAAAGCTGCGTCAATTCGCCGGACGCAGCCATTTCGCGCACGATGTCGCTGCCGCCGATGAATTCGCCCTTGACGTAGAGCTGCGGAATGGTCGGCCAGTTCGAAAAGGCCTTGACGCCCTCGCGGATGAAGGGATCGGCCAGAACATTGACCGCGTCATATTGCACGCCGAGGCCATTGAGAACTTGCACGATCGCGCCCGAAAAGCCGCATTGCGGCGCGGCCGGCACGCCTTTCATGAACAAAACCACATCATTGCCGTCAATAATGGATTTGATGCGTTCGGAGGTTTTTTCCGTCATCGATTGACCTTCCCACTGATACGCCCGATCGGGCCTGCGCCGAGGAATGCAAAATAAGGACCAGCGCGCCGGGCCAGCGAAAATCCAGCAAACCACACCGGAATGGACGCGTCGCAATGCCGACACCGGGCCCTTGTCCGAAATGCGACGCGGACGCCCGGCCCCGCTTTTGCAGGCGTTTGGCCTCAAAGCCGGAGGCGAGAAGATGACGGTCGTTCCATTCCCCGAGCCAGACGCGATCAATTTTGGCGATCTGCCCAAGACCATCAACACTCTCTTGCAAAAGGGCGTCGCCGCCTATCGCCGCGATTTCGCCGCCGCCGACGCCCTGTTCCGCGAGGCCCTGAAGGCCGCGCCCGAAGAGCTGCCGACCTATTTTTGTCTTTATAAAATCCACACTTACCAGGGCAATCTCGACGAGGCGCGCGCCGTGGCCCAGGCCGGGCTCAAGGAAGCGGCGCGCCAGGCCGGCTGGCCCGACGACTGGCGCCTGTGGACGCTGCGGCAGGAGGTTTCGGACGGGGCCGGACGTTTCGCGCTCTACACCCTCAAGGCGCTCGCTTTCATCCATTTGCGCCGCGACGAGCGCCAGCAGGCCAAGGAAATGCTCGACGCCCTGCGGGTTCTCGACCCGACCGGCGCGGTCGGCTGGCCGGTCGTGGCCGAACTCGCGGCCGGGCTGGGCTGCTGAACACCGGCTGGCGCCTCGCTTGCATTCTCTCCTGTTGGCGCCGCGCCGCACAATGGCGGACGCCGCTTCCGGCGCCCGCCAACGCCCCGGCAAGCCAGTGATTTTCATGCGTCAAGAAGCAAGGTCGGGACCCTGACATGAGCGAAGAGACGGACACCCTGCAGGAGCTCGCGGACCGCAAATACAAGTACGGCTTCGTCTCAGAGATCGAATCCGACTTTGCGCCCAAGGGCTTGAACGAAGAGGTCATCCGCTTCATTTCGGCGAAAAAGAACGAGCCGGACTGGCTGCTCACCTATCGCCTCGACGCCTACAAGCGCTGGCTGACCATGGAAGAGCCGCACTGGGCCAAGCTGCACTACCCGAAGATCGACTTCCAGGACGCCTATTATTACGCCGCGCCGAAAGGCGACAGCGACAGGCCGAAGAACCTCGACGAGGTCGATCCGGAATTGCTGCGCGTCTATGAAAAGCTCGGCATCCCCCTGCATGAGCAGGAAGCGCTCGCCGGCGTGCAGGAAAGAAAGGTCGCTGTCGACGCAGTGTTCGATTCCGTCTCCGTGGTCACCACGTTCAAGGAGGAATTGTCCAAGGTCGGCGTCATCTTCTGCCCGATTTCGGAAGCGGTGAAAGAGCATCCCGAACTGGTAAGGAAATATCTCGGCTCGGTCGTGCCCTCGACCGACAATTTCTACGCCACGCTCAACGCCGCCGTGTTTTCGGAAGGCTCCTTCGTCTATATTCCCGAAGGCGTGCGCTGTCCGATGGAACTGTCGACCTATTTCCGCATCAACGCCGCCAAATCCGGCCAGTTCGAGCGCACGCTGATCATCGCCGACAAGGGGTCCTACGTCTCCTATCTGGAAGGCTGCACCGCGCCGCAACGCGACGAGAACCAGCTGCACGCCGCCGTGGTCGAACTGGTGGCGATGGATGACGCCGAGATCAAATATTCGACCGTGCAGAACTGGTATCCCGGCGACGAAAACGGCAAGGGCGGCATCTATAATTTCGTCACCAAGCGCGGTGACTGCCGCGGCGCCCGCTCGAAAATTTCCTGGACGCAGGTCGAGACCGGCTCCTCGATCACCTGGAAATATCCCTCGTGCATCCTGCGCGGAGAAAGCTCGGTCGGCGAATTCTATTCCATCGCCATCGCCAACAATTACCAGCAGGCCGACACCGGCACGAAAATGTTGCATCTCGGCAAGAACACCTCGAGCCGCATCGTCTCCAAGGGCATTTCCGCCGGTCATGCGCAGAACACCTACCGGGGCTTGGTCAGCGTCCACGCCAAGGCCGACGGCGCGCGCAATTTCACCCAATGCGACTCGTTGCTGCTGGGCGACAAATGCGGCGCCCATACCGTGCCCTATATCCAGTCGCGCAACCCGAAAGCCATCCTGGAGCATGAGGCGACAACCTCGAAAATATCCGACGACCAGCTCTTTTATTGCGTTTCGCGCGGCATTCCGACCGAGGAAGCCGTCGCCCTGATCGTCAACGGGTTCTGCCGCGAAGTGTTGCAGCAATTGCCCATGGAATTCGCTGTCGAGGCGCAAAAGCTCGTCGGCATCAGCCTCGAAGGGAGCGTTGGATAATGCTTGAGATCAAGGACCTCCACGTCAGCGTGCACGGCAAGGAAATCCTGAAAGGCCTTTCATTGAAAGTCCCGCCGGGCGAGGTTCACGCCATCATGGGGCCGAATGGCGCCGGCAAGTCGACGACCAGCTACACGCTCGCCGGCCGCGCCGGCTATGAAGTGACGAGCGGCGAAATCGATCTGTTCGGCGAGGACATCACCGGCCTGACCCCGGAAGAGCGCGCCGCCAAGGGCATTTTCCTGGCCTTCCAGTATCCGATGGAAATTCCCGGCGTCTCCACCATGAACTTCCTGAAAACCGCGATGAACTCGCAGGCCAAGCTGCGCGGCGAGAAGGAGCTGGACGCGGCGCAATTCCTGCGCATCGTCCGCGCGGCTGCGAAGGAATTAAACATTTCCGAGGACATGCTGAAGCGGCCGCTCAATGTCGGCTTTTCCGGCGGCGAGAAGAAGCGCAACGAGACCCTGCAAATGGCGCTGCTGAAGCCCAAGCTGGCGATCCTCGACGAAATGGATTCCGGCCTCGACATCGACGCGCTGAAACTGGTCGCGGAAGGCGTCAACAAGCTGCGCGCGCCGGACCGGTCCTTCCTGGTCATCACCCATTACCAGCGCCTGCTCGACTATATCGAGCCGGACGTGATCCACATTCTCGCGGGCGGCAGGATCGTCAAGTCGGGCGACAAGAGCCTGGCGCTGCAACTCGAAGAAAATGGCTACGACGCCGTCATCAACAAGGCCGCGTGAGGTTCAACATGGGCAAGGTCGTTTCGCTCGACAATCTTCTCGCCAGCATGGCGACGCGGCGCCAGGTGGCGACCGACGGCGCCGCGCCCTGGCTCGGCGCCCTGCTCGAACAGGCGAGCGAGAAATTCGCGGCTTCCGGCCTGCCGAACCGCCGCGTCGAGGAATGGCGCTATTCCGACCTCGCCAAGGCCTTGCACGAAACGGTCAAGCCGGATTCCGAGATCGACGCGCCGCCGGAACTGGCGGGCGCCTGCGTCGCCGCCTTCGAGAATGGCGTGCTGGTCGACGCCGCCTCCTCCTATTGCGCCATGGGGGCGAAATCGCTGCGCAAGGCGCTGGGGGAGAAGAACGCGCTGGCCGCTTCCTTCATCGGCAAGATCAATCCGCAGCTGGACCATCCGATCATCAATCTCAACACCGCCTTGATGGAAGAAGGCCTCGTCCTGCATGTGCCCGCCGGCGTGACGGTGGCGACCCCCTTGCACCTGCGCTTCAACTGGAGCGATGTCGAGGCGCAGGGCGCCGACGGGCGCCATCTGCGCATTCTCGTGGTGCTCGAGGAAGGCGCGCAGGCGACAATCTTCGAATCGCATGACGGCGAGCCGAGTTTCGCCACCATCGTGAGCGAATTCAGCATCGCGGCGGGGGCGAAGCTGACGCATGTGCGGCTCGAAAACTTTTCCGCCGCCGCGCGGCAGACCGCCGCGACTGTCGCCGACATCGCCGACAAGGGAGCTTATCGCGGCTTTTACCTGTCGCAGGGCGGCCACTTCGCCCGCCACGAGGCGCTGCTGAAACTCTCGGGCGAAGAAAGCCTGGCGCAGATGGACGGCGCCACGCTTGTCGCCGACCGCCGCCATTGCGACAATACCACGGTCGTGCTGCACGCGGCGCCCAATACCGCCAGCAAGCAGACTTTCCGGAGCGTCCTCGCCGGGGCCGGACGCGCCGTCTACCAGGGTTGCGTGAAAGTCGCGCAGGCCGCGCAAAAGACCGACGCGAAGCAGATGAGCCGCGCCATGCTGCTCTCCCATCGCGCCGAAATCGTCACCAAGCCCGAGCTTGAAATCTTCGCCGACGACGTGAAATGCAGCCATGGCGCGACGGCTGGCGAACTCGACGCCAACGCGCTGTTTTTTCTCCGCGCGCGAGGCATTCCGGAGACGGAGGCGCGCGCCATGCTGGTCGAGGCTTTTCTCGGCGAGGCGCTCGACACGATCGACAACGAGACCCTTCGCGCCATCGCTTCCGATCGCACGCATCAATGGCTTGCGCGCCATGCCGGCGAGGCCTCCCATGTCGAATGAGGCGCTTGCCGCAAAACCTGTCGCTTCCCGCTTCGACGTTTACGTGGAGCGGGACAAATTTCCGATACTCCAGCGGCTGGTCCATAACAAGCCGCTGGTCTATCTCGACAACGGCGCCTCGGCGCAGAAGCCGAAAATCGTGCTCGACGCCATCATGGCGGCCTATGCCGACACCTATTCCAACGTGCATCGCGGCGCGCATTTCCTGTCGGGCGAATCGACGCTCCGCTTTGAGCAGGCGCGCGAGTCGGCGCGGCGCTTCGTCAATGCGCAACGGGTCGAGGAAATCGTCTTCACCAAGGGCGGCACGGAGGCGATCAATCTCGTCGCCTCTTCGCTCGGCGCCGAAATCTCCGAGGGCGACGAAATCGTCATTTCGGAGATGGAGCATCATTCCAACATCGTGCCCTGGCATTTTTTGCGCGAGCGCAAGGGCGCTAAGCTGATCTGGGCGCCGATCGCGGCGGATGGGTCGTTCGATCTCGCGGCCTTCGCCAAATGTCTGACCAAACGGACAAAAATCGTTGCGATCACGCATATGTCGAACGTGCTCGGCACGATCGCGCCGATTGCCGACATCATCCGCCTCGCCCATGCGGTCGGCGCCAAGGTGCTGATCGACGGCTGCCAGGGCAGCGTGCACGAGGCCGTAGACGTGCAGGCGCTCGACTGCGACTTTTATGTCTGCACCGGCCACAAGCTCTATGGCCCCTCGGGCATCGGCTTTCTCTACGGCAAATACG
This sequence comes from uncultured Alphaproteobacteria bacterium, assembly GCA_963828185.1. Lineage (GTDB taxonomy): Bacteria > Pseudomonadota > Alphaproteobacteria > Rhizobiales > Beijerinckiaceae > Rhodoblastus. Next base: position 175,079 of record CAWHDV010000012.1, read on the forward strand.
ACCTGCTGGCGCGGATGCGGCCGTATCAGGGCGGCGGCGAAATGATCGCCGACGTCTTTGCCGACCGCATCACCTATGCCGAACCGCCGCACCGGTTCGAGGCGGGCACGCCGCCCATCGTCGAGGCGATCGGCCTTGGCGTCGCGCTCGACTACATCATGGGACTCGACCGCAGAGCCGTCGCCGCGCATGAACAAGCCCTGCTTTGCCATGCGACGGAAGAGCTGGAAAAACTCGGCAAGGCGCGCATCTTTGGGCGCGCCGAAAACAAGGGCGCGCTGGTGACCTTCGACGTGGAAGGCGCGCATCCGCACGATGTCGCCACCATTCTCGACCGCGCCGGCATAGCCGTTCGCGCGGGCAGCCACTGCGCCCAGCCGCTGATGACGAAACTCGGGCTGACGGCTTCCGCCCGCGCGTCATTCGCGCTGTACAACACGCATGACGAAGTCGAGATTTTCGTCAAGGGAATCCGCCGTGTGATGGAGCTCTTTGCATGACTGAAGTCGAGGCCGCCAGCGCGCCCGCCTTTTCGGACGAACCGATCGAGCCGCCGGATTGGACCGGCGATCTGCGCGAGGATGTCATCGCGGCGATCCGCACCGTCTTCGACCCGGAAATTCCGGTCAATGTCTATGACCTCGGCTTGATTTACCGGATCGATATTTCCAACCCGGCGCTGATCGACATCGACATGACGCTGACCGCGCCCGGCTGTCCGGTCGCGGGCGAAATGCTGCGGCGGGTGGAAAAGGCTGTGCTGATGGCGCCCGGCGCCGTTGGCGCCAAGGTCAATCTCGTGTTCGATCCGCCATGGGACCCCGCCAAAATGTCGGACGAGGCCAAGCTAGATCTCGGGATGCTGTAATTTTCAGTCGAATTGGAGTCAAAGCATGGACGAGCTTTACGCGATCTGCCGGACGTTCGAAATTGACGACCACGACGCGCGCGGCTTCGTGCTGAAGCGCGTCGGCGCCGACGGCCAGGGCGAGCGCTGGCCAATCGTCATCTCGCGAAAAGGATCGAATTTCTACGGCTTCGAAAACGCCTGTCCGCACGCCGGCCAGAGGCTCGACTCCCAGTCGGGCGAATTCATGGACGAGGCCGGCAATTTCATCGTCTGCAGCCATCATGGCGCGCAATTCGACCTCGATACCGGCCATTGCTTCTCCGGCCCCTGCCAAAGCAAGGCGCTGACGCCGATCAAGATCGTCGTCGATGACGGCGACGTCTGCGTGACCGGCGTCGAACTGGCCGAGGAGGATGGCCTCGATCTCGACGATTCCGGCATGCCCGAAGTGGTGATCACCGGCGATTGAAATCTTTTTGTTTCGAAATTGGAGGAAATCCGCATGACCGATACGGCGGAACTGGTCAAACGCAAGAAAGATATCAATCTCGCGGTGGTTTTCGCCGATCCGGACGCCTTTGTCGCCCATTTCCTTGGCTGGCTGGAAATCACCGCCTTCACCAGCCTTTTCCGCGCGGGAGAGGCGCAACGGCCCGCCGACGGGATCACCCCTGCCCTGACAGCGCAACAACTCAAAAGCGGCGGCGTCGTCCATGTCGCCAAGGACGCCCTGTTCGCCTTCTGCATGACCGCGTCGCTGAAGGGCGACAAGGCGGCGATCGACAAGGTCGAGCAAGGCCTGACCGAACGATTCGGCGCGGATTTCCCCGGCGCGACGGCGCTGTGGAGTTTCAGGTCACAGATCGACGCGCCGGTGTCGCTTGAAGATCATGTCGGCCAGGCGGCGCAGAAAATGCTGATCGGCGACCTGCCGCCGCCGCCAATGCGCGCCAAGGAAAACTGGAGCGCGGGCCTGCGTTTCTTCGAAAAGGCGCGAAAGTCGAATTTCGCGCAGGAAGTCATGTATCCCCTCGCCCGCTGGACGCGCGACAAATGGAGCGAAACGCTGGAAAAGGGCGTCGCCTTCCTGCATCACATCGAGGACAATGTGCCGGTGCTGCGCGAGGTCCTTGCCGAGACCCGCAACGACGAGCCTTTCGTCGCCAACGTGCTGTTGAAAATGGCCCCCGCAGTCGACATGGAGCTGAATGACGACGCGCAGGGATTTCTCCGCTCGCTGTCGCGGCGAGCCTGACGCAGGCGAAAATGCCGACACGGCGTGTTGCGACCGCAACAGCCGTCCGCGCGGTTTTTGACAATAACGCGCCGCGAACGTCGCGCCTTTCATCGTTTTGCCTCCTTTTCCGCGCGTTCGCGCTGGCCTGACTTCTGCTTGTATCTCGCCGCGACAATCACGGCGGAAAGCCGGACGGAGTTCAATTTGGGGGAGCGAGGGCATGAGCGCATCAAAATTCGCGGCCTTTTTCGCCAGCTCGGCGCAGCCGCTGGCGGTCGTCCTCGGGACCAACGAGATCGCCTCGGCGGTCGCCGTCAAATTGCGCAAGGCCAATTACGGCGTCATCCTCAGCCATGATCCCTATCCGCCGGTGATCCGGCGCGGCATGTCTTTTTATGACGCGCTTTTCGACGACCACCCCGTTGTCGACGGGGTTCTCGGCAGGCGAGCGGATCTCGGCGATGGAGCTGGCCGAAATCGTCGGCGACGAAAATTGCGTCGCCGTGACGATGCTGCAATTGAGCGACCTCCTCGCCTTGCGCCGCATCCCCGTGCTGGTCGACGCGCGCATGCAAAAGCGCCGCGCCACCCCGGATTTTCGCTATTTTGTCGGCCTCGCCGTCGGCCTTGGCCCCAATTTCATCGTCGGGGGAAACTGCGATATCGCGGTCGAGACGCGACCAGTGAAAAGCGGCGCCATTGTCGAAGAGGGCGCGACCGAAGCCTTCGACGGCATGCCCAATCCGCTTGGAGGCGCCGGCAAGGAGCGTTTCGTTTACGCCGCCGCAGATGGAATCTGGCACACGCCGGTCGAGATTGGCACGAGGGTCTTTCGCGGCCTGTCGCTCGGCAAGATGAATGGCCAGTCGGTATTGGCCCCGATTGACGGCGTGTTGCGCGGATCGGCGCGCGACGGGGTTTTCGTTCCGGGAGGCTGCAAATTGCTCGAAATCGACCCGCGCGGCCGTCGCGCCCGATGGACGACGCTCGACCGGCGCGGCCGCGGCATCGCCGAAGCAACCGTGCTGGCGATCCGGCAGGCGCAGAAGCGGCGCAAGCGGTCGCCCTGCAACATCCAGGCGGCAATCTAAAAACTTGCATCTCGGCTGCGCTTGCCGGACAAAAAGGGCCGCAAGCCGGGAAAAGCCATGCCTAACCAGATTTCGCGCGAAAAACTCGAGCGCCTGCTGTTCGACGACGCGCCCTATGGCGATCTCACCACCGACCTGCTCGGAATCGCCAGCGAGCCCGGCCGAATGTCCTTTGTCGCGCGAAAACAGATGGTCCTGGCCTTGTCAGCCGAGGCCGCCGCCATCGTCGAAATGGCGGGCGCACGCGTCGAGATTTTTTGCGCCGACGGCGACCTCCTGCCGGCGGGGACCGAAATCCTCCGCGCGACCGGCCCAGCCGGCGCGCTGCTGCGCGGCTGGAAGGTCGCGCAGACGCTGATCGAAATCTGGTCGGGCACAGCGACTGCGGCGCGCGAAATCGTCGACGCCGCCAGAACCGTCAAGCCGGATATCCGCATCGCCTGCACGCGGAAGAACACGCCCGGCGTCAAGGATTTCTCAGCCGCCGCCGTCCGCGCCGGCGGCGCCGTGATGCATCGGCTCGGCCTGTCTGAAACCATCCTGGTCTTTCCCGATCATCTCGCCTTTTTGCCGGACTCGCCGCTGGAGCGAATCGCTGAGCGCCTGCGCTGCGCCGCGCCGGAGAAAAAACTGGTGATCGAGGCTCGTGGCGTCGACGAGGCGATCCGCGCGGCGCAAGCGGGGTTCGACGTGATCCAGGCGGACAAGTTTTCGCCCGGCGACATCGCCCGTCTGGTCGAACGCATCGCCGGCCTGCCGCAACGCCCGACAATCGCCGCCGCCGGCGGCGTCAATGCCGGCAACGCCGCCGACTACGCCCGGGCGGGCGCCGACATTCTCGTCACCTCCGCCCCTTATTGGGCGCCGCCGCGCGATGTGTCGGTGCGTTTTTCGCGCGCAACATAGCCCCTTGCAGCCAAGCTTCTGCCAATTCGCAAAAATCCGGCGCGACAGAAAATCCAGCTGGGTCAAAGACTTTTAACCGCATTTTCGAACGTTTCAAAAATCGCGATATTTTTGTTCAGCTTGCGACAAATATGGGCGGTCTGCTCCCCGCCTGCTTGTTTTTTGACGTTTCCAAGCCGTCTTCGCAGGCTTATCCTGACAGCAATCAGACGATATCGATAGTTGCAACGACCGGACATGGATGTGACGCCTTCCGTCCATGATTCCGCCGCCAACTTATGAGGAGAAGACGATCTTTCGGGGCTGCGCCAATTGATCGGGAGCCAAATCATGGCCTCAACGGAAAAAATCCTCTTTGAACCCGCCTATAAAGACGTGGCATTGGCGGGCGTTTACGAAATATCCAAGATCCTGACCGGCGCGCAATCGCTCGATCGCACTCTTGGCGCGGTGATCGCCGTCCTGTCCTCGTTCATGCAGATGCGGCGCGGCTTCATCCTGGCGCTTGACGAGGACGGCGAGCCGGAAATCACCGCTTCCTCCGACGCCAGCGCCAAGCCGAACGGCGCCAAGACATTGCTGCCGCAGAAGGTGATCGATCATATCGTCGCCACCGGCGTGCCGCTGGTGATCGAGGATATTTCCAGCCACCAGTATTTCACCGGCACCGCCTATCGCCATCTGCTGCCGCCGATGACCAAGGTCAGCTTTCTCGGCGTGCCGATCAAGGTGGACGGCGTCGCCAAGGGCACTTTGACGGTCGACCGCGAATGGAGCGGCAAGCTCGATTTCCGGCTGGAGGACGACGTGCGCCTCCTGACCATGGTCGCCAATCTCGTGGGACAGGCGATGCGCATGCACGGCCTGATCGCGCGCGACCGCGACCGCCTGATCAAGGAGCAGCACCGCCTCGAAAAGGCCTTGACCGAAGTGAGGCCGCAATCGACGAAACCGTCGCCGCGCGGAAAGTCCGAGTTCATCCTCGGCGAAAGCCACGCGATCAAGGCGATCCTGCAAAGGATCGAAGTCGCCGCGCGCTCCAACGCCACCGTGCTGCTGCGCGGCGAGACGGGAACCGGCAAGGAGCTTTTCGCCCGCGCGATTCATGAAAATTCGCCGCGTGCGAAAGCGGCCTTCGTCAAGGTCAATTGCGCGGCGCTGCCGGAAAGCGTGATCGAATCCGAATTGTTCGGCCACGAGAAGGGTTCGTTCACCGGCGCCGTCAACCAGCGCGTCGGCCGTTTCGAACTGGCCAATGGCGGCACTTTGTTCCTCGACGAGATCGGCGAGATTTCCGCCTCGTTCCAGGCCAAGCTTTTGCGCGTGCTGCAGGAGGGCGAGTTCGAGCGGGTCGGCGGAACCAAGACGCTGAAGGTGGATGTGCGCATCGTCTGCGCCACCAACCGCAATCTCGAAGAGGCGGTTTCGCGCGGCGACTTCCGCGCCGACCTTTATTACCGCATCAATGTCGTCACCCTGGTGACGCCGCCGCTGCGCGAGAGGCCAGGCGACATCAAGATCCTGGCGACTCGCTTCCTCGAACAGTTTTCGCAGGAGAACGGCATCGACCACGCCTTCTCCGGCAAGGCGCTGGACATTCTTTCGCACTGCGCTTTCCCCGGCAATGTGCGCGAACTGGAGAACTGCGTCCGCCGCACGGCGACGCTTGCCGCTGGCAAGGAGATCGTCGAATCCGACCTCGCCTGCTGGCAGGGCTGCTGCCTGTCGGCGACCCTCTGGAAGGGCCATAATGGCCTGACCGGCGTGCATCCCCATCCGACGCCGCAACCGGGCATGCCGCCGGTCATCGCCGCGCCGAGGCCGGCTCCCGCGTCCATGGCCGCGCCCATGCCCATGTCCAGCCCCGCGCCCATGTCCGGCCCCGCGCCCATGTCCAGCCCCGCGCCCATGTCCAGCCCCGCGCCCATGTCCAGCCCCGCGCCCATGCCCGCCCCCGCGCCCTATGTCGCGCCGGCTCCCCTCGAGGCGACAGGCGGCGCCTGCGCCGAACACGCCGCCGACGCATTGGAGCGCGGCCTGCCGATCGATTGCCCCTCGCCCGATCACTGCCCGGTGGTCCATCCCGGCAAGAGCGAACGCGAAAGGCTGGTCGAGGCGCTCGACAAGACCGGCTGGGTGCAGGCGAAAGCGGCGCGCCTGCTCGGCCTCACGCCGCGCCAGATCGGCTACGCCCTGCGCAAGCAGAATATCGACATCAAGCGGTTCTGAATTCATCCCCCTATGGCGCAAGCCTTGCTTGATCCACGGATCGAGCGAGGCTTGCGATGTCTTTGTCCGATGACGGTGAAGCGGCGGAGGATTGGACCGGCCGTCCTTTCTCCTGCCAGGATTGTCCGCATAACGAGTTGCGCGCCGGCGGCCGTTGCGTGCTCGGCCGCATTTGCGTGCGCGACCAGCGCTCGAAACGCATCGACAGTTTCTTCGCCACCAATCCGGACCTGGCCTCCACCTATCTCGACGCCATCTATTTCGAGGTTCGCGCGCTGGCGGCGAAATACGCCAATCCGTTCCAGATTGTCCGATTGATGACGGACCGCGAACCGGAAGTGCGCGCCATGACGGCCTTGCGCCTTCCTTTGCCGCGCGTGCGGGAGATGCGCGGCGACACGGACAGCGCCGTGCGCGTTGCCTGCGCGCTGCGGCTGGACGGCGCCGATCTCGTCGCCATGGCCAATGATGAGAGCGAAAGGGTGCGATTTACCGTGGCGCGGCGGCTCGACCCGAAGCTTCTGCCGATGATGATGTGCGACGAGGACCCAACCATTCGCCGCTGGGTCGCCCGACGGCTGCCGCCCGACCGCCTGTTCGCCATGATCCACGACAAGGACCCGCTGGTGCGGCGGGAGGCGGCGGAGCGCATTGCGCCCGACGCCCTCGGCCATCTGCTCGACGACGCCGATCTGCGCGTGCGCTATGTCGTGGCGGACCGCGCGCCGCGCGAAATCGCGGCGAGATTGGTCGGCGATCCCGACGAGGAGGTGGCGCGTCGCGCGCAGGAGCGACGCGACGAAAAGGGCTTATAGCGCCGCTCCTTGCTATCCGACATAATGTTAAAAAATTCGGGCGGCGGCCCATGGTTCGAGACGCTGCGCTCCTCACCATGAGGAGCTAACTATGGGCGATCATGAACACACCCGAGGAACGCGCCCGAATCGAGCGCGCCAAGCCGCTGACGACAGCGGCTTGGATCGTTCTGCTTCTCGACCAAAATGCGCGCGTCCTGGCTGGTTCGTGATTCACGGTCAGGGCGCGACATGACTGGCCCGCTCCAAACTCTTCGATCCAACAAGCCTGTCGCAATAGCGACAGGCTGATAGCCTCCAAACGCCGCCCATTGCTCAGTCTCATCATTTTATTGTTTTATATCAGTAGATTATAAAACAGCGCGCAATTGGTACGGAGCTTGCGACGCCTCCTCCGAAACAACGCGTCCTCGATTCCCAAAACGCGGCTGGTTCCGCCGGAGGCGAAAAATGCATTTTGTCGTCTGCATCAAACAGGTTCCGGATTCGGCGCAGATCCGCGTCCATCCCGTGACCAATACGATCATGCGGCAGGGCGTGCCGACCATCATCAATCCCTATGACCTCTTTTCGCTCGAAGAGGCGCTGCGCCTGCGCGACAAGGTCGGCGGCGAAGTCACCGTCCTGACCATGGGGCCGCCCATGGCGTCGGATTCGCTGCGCAAGGCGCTGACCATCGGCGCCGACCGCGCCGTGCTCTTGACCGACCGCTTCTTCGCCGGCTCCGACACGCTCGCCACCTCCTATGCGCTGGCGCAGGCGCTGCGCAAGATCGGCGAAACCTTTGGAGCGCCCGACATCATTTTCGCCGGCAAGCAGACGATCGACGGCGACACGGCGCAGGTCGGCCCCGGCATCGCCAAGCGGCTCGACCTGCTCCAACTCACCTATGTCTCGGCGATTGTCGAACTTGACGGCGAAAATCGCAGCATCAAGTTGGAGCGTCGCTCGGAAGGCGGCGTGCAATTGCTGCAATCACGCCTGCCCTGCATGATCACCATGCTGGAAGGCTCCAATGTCGTGCGGCGCGGCCGCATCGACGACGCCCTGCGCGCCGCCCGCGCGGAGATCGTCACCTGGAACGCCAAGGACGCCGGCATCGAGGACCTGACGCTGTGCGGCCTGCGCGGCTCGCCCACCGTCGTCAAGCGCGTGTTCGCGCCCACGCCCCGCGCGGAAAAAGCCGCCCTGGTCGAAATCGGCGCGTCCCAGGCCGAGACCGCCGAAACCCTGATCGAGACCATTTTCGCCAAGGCCCCGGCGATCGAAGCCGATCTCGCCAAGCTTGCATCCGGATTCTGACGCCGCCGCATTTTTTTTCGAGGAACAGAAGATGAGCGATCCGAAGCCCGCCGCGCCGCAAGGCGGCAGCCGCGCCACGATGAAGAAGGAATTGCCGGAGAAATTCCGTGACCACAGGCACGTCTGGGTGTTCATCGAGATGGAGCGCGGGCTCGTGCATCCCGTGTCGTTCGAACTGCTCGGCGAGGGCCGCAAGCTGGCCGACCAGCTCGGCGTCGAACTCGCTGGCGTAGTGATGGGCGCGCCCGGCGAAGACGTGAAAAACGCGGCGCGCGAAACCTTCGCTTATGGCGCCGATGTCGTTTATCTCGTCGAGAACCCGATCCTCGCCGACTACCGCAACGAGCCCTATTCCAAGGGGCTCACCCAGCTTGTCAACGCGCACAAGCCGGAAATCCTGCTGCTCGGCGCGACCACGCTCGGCCGCGACCTCGCCGGCTCGGTCGCCACGACGCTGCTCACTGGCCTGACGGCCGACTGCACTGAATTGCGGGTGGACGACGACAAGTCGCTCGCCGCGACGCGCCCGACCTTCGGCGGCTCGCTGCTCTGCACCATCTACACGCTTAATTATCGCCCGCAGATGGCCACCGTGCGTCCGCGCGTCATGCCGATGCCGGAGCGCCAGGAGGGCCGCGAAGGCCGCATTGTTCCATTCGCCATCGACCTGGTCGAATCCGACATCATCACCAAAATCCTGAGCTTCATGCCGGATCGTGACTTCGAACAAGTCGAACCTCGCCTTCGCCGATGTGGTCGTGGCGGGCGGCATGGGCCTGCAAAGCCCGGAAAACTTCCAGCTGGTAAAGACTCTCGCTTCCGTGCTCGGTGCGGAATTCGGCGCCTCGCGGCCGCTGATCCAGAAGGGCTGGGTGACGTCCGACCGGCAGATCGGCCAGACCGGCAAGACCATCCGCCCCAAACTGTACATCGCCGCCGGCATTTCCGGCGCGATCCAGCATCGGGTCGGCGTCGAGGGCGCCGACATGATCGTCGCGATCAATACCGACAAGAACGCGCAGATCTTCGATTTCGCGCATCTCGGAATCGTCACCGACGCCATTCGCTTCCTGCCCGCCCTGACCGAGGCGTTCCGTCAGCGCCTTTCACCCCATTCCAAAGACCGGCTCGCCGGCTGATCGCATCGCAGGAGCAGACGACAATGATCGACGAAAAATTCGACGCGATCGTCATCGGGGCCGGCATGTCCGGCAACGCCGCCGCCTATACGATGGCCTCGCGTGGCCTGAAGGTCCTGCAACTCGAACGCGGCGAATATCCGGGCTCGAAGAACGTGCAGGGCGGCATCCTCTATGCCGACATGCTGGAAAAGATCATTCCGGACTTCCGCAATGAGGCGCCGCTCGAGCGCCGCCTGATCGAACAGCGCTTCTGGTTCATGACCGACAAAGCGCACACCGGCATGCACTACCGCTCCGACGACTTCAACGAGGAGCGCCCCAACCGCTACACCATCATCCGCTCGCAGTTCGATCGCTGGTTCGCGCGCGAGGCGCAGGCCAAGGGGGCGATCCTCTTGTGCGAAACCACCGCCGTCGAACTGATCCGCGACGCCTATGGCAAGGTGATCGGCGTGCGCACCGATCGGTCGGGCGGCCCTATCCATGCCGATGTCGTGGTGCTGGCGGAAGGCGTCAACGGCCTGCTTGGCACGCGCTCGGAACTGCGGCCGCGCCCGGCGGCCGAGCATGTCGCCCTCGCCGTCAAGGAAATGCATTTCCTGCCTGCCGAAGTGATCGAGGCGCGTTTCAATCTCAAATCCGACGAGGGCGCGGTGATCGAAGCCGCCGGCACGATTTCCGGCGGCATGGCGGGCATGGGATTCGTCTATACCAACAAGGAGAGCATTTCGGTCGGCATCGGCTGCATCGTTTCCGACTTCGTGGAAAGCGAGACTTCGCCGGCGCAATTGCTCGACACCTTCAAGAAACATCCCTCCATCGCGCCGCTGCTCGCCGGTTCCGAGGTCAAGGAATATGCCGCGCATCTCATCCCCGAAGGCGGCTTCAAGGCCGTGCCGCAATTGTTCGGCGACGGCTGGGTGATCTGCGGCGACGCCGGACAGCTCAACAACGCCGTCCATCGCGAAGGTTCCAATCTCGCCATGACTTCTGGCCGCCTCGCCGCCGAGGCGATCTTCCAGATCAAGTCGCGGCGCGAGCCGATGAACAAGGCCAACCTCGCGCTTTACAAGCAGATGCTCGACGAAAGCTTCGTCATGAAGGACCTGAAGAAGCACAAGGACATGCCCGGCCTTCTGCACACCCAGGCGTCGAACCTTTTCCTCACCTACCCCCAGCTTGTCTCCAAGGCGATGGAGAATTTCGTCCGCGTCGACGGCACGCCGAAGATCGACAAGGAAAAGGACACGGTCCGCAGTTTCCGCAAGGCGCGCGGCTTCGGGCTGATCGGCGACGCCATCCGCCTCGCCCGCGCCTGGCGGTGACACAATTCTGCCCATTGACCAAGGAGAACCAGCATGTCGGTCGAGCCGCAATTCCAGAAGGTCGAGGAAAAGCTTTTCCAGAATCGCTACCTGGTCGATTCCGGCCAGCCGCATATCAAGATCACGCCGCATGAAAAGCCGTCGAAGAATCTTCTGGCCATGACCCATCTTTGCCCGGCCGGCTGCTACTCGACCGCAGAAACCGGCCAGGTCGAGATCACGGCCGACGGCTGCCTCGAATGCGGCACCTGCCGCGTGCTGTGCGAAGGGAGCGGCGAAATCACCTGGAATTATCCGCGCGGCGGCTTCGGAATCCTGTTCAAATTCGGCTGACGTCCAAGCCTGATCCGTTTCATGACCAGAACGCGCATGAAACGCTTGTACTATAACTGAATCAACGTCTTATGGCAAAATGGAGCGGGTGAAGGGAAACCGCTCCCGTCGCCACGAAAGCCCTAATTTGCAGGCATTTCAGCGTTTCTATCAAATTCATTATAACCACTTATATAACCAATTTTTTCCCCGAAAATTTCGGTTTGAATGGGCGTGAGCCAAGCGCCGATGACCCGATTTTCGGGTTGGTCATCGACCAGTCTCACGCTTGGGCAAGGTCCGTTTGCGGCAATTCACACCATCCGAGCTCCGCCGGATTGTCGGCGGCGGCGATATTGATTAACCATTTTCAGGGAAGAAGCGCGAAGCCAGCGAGCAGTTGATGAAAAAGCCTGCCCCAGACAGCAAGAAGGCAAAAGTGGCCCGACCTGGCCCGAAACGCGGAAAAGAGAACGAGCCGCGTCTCGATGACGAAATACTGGCCGTGCTGGTCGAAGCGCTCGCGGCGAAAGGCAAGTTCGTCTTCCCCAACGCTCCTCAAGCCGGAGCGGACGCGATTTTCGCCGACTTCCTCCAACATTGTCGCAACGACCATCTGGAGAATTGTGACGAGCTCGTCGCGGATCTGGTCACGGAGCTGGAGGAAACACGCATCGACTCCAGCGGCGGGAATCCCGACGCGCGCCAATTGCTGCGCGAAATCGATCGGCTGCTGCAGGAGGCGCTGGCGGATAATTCCTTGAGCCCGCCCGCGATGATGATGACCGGCAAAATTTTCGCCGACGCCGGCCTGCCGCCACCTGAACGTCTCAAGGATGCGCTGGGGCGCGCCTTGCTGCAAGCGCCCGCCGCTGCCGGCGAGGACGGTCTTGTGGCCAACCTAGTGGTTCAGGCCCTGCAAAGCGGCGACAATCCTTTCGATATCAGTGATTTTTTGCGATCGTGACCTACCTCCTGCCCAATGCGGCGCGAATCTCGTTGTTCCACGACTTGGCTGCGCATTCCATGACGAGCCAAGCGGTCGCGGGTTTCGTGCTCGATCCCGACGATGCGGTGGCGACGGCTGCGGCCGAGACGCTCGCCGAGGCCGCGAACAAGGCGCCTGTCGAAAGCGCGGCCCTCGAAAGGCTGATTCTCATACGACCGTGGCTGCAACCGGGGCGACAGCGCGCGGCGGACGACACCATCAAGGCGATGCGCCGCAACGCCCTGCCCGGACAGCTACCGGAGCCGGCGAAAACGGTGAAATGCCTGGCTTCGCTTTGCGATGGCTCGGGCGCCATGCAGCTCTTCGCGGCGCAGAAAGTCGGTACGCGCTAACGCATCGCGGCGGTCATGACCAAAGCCATCGGCGTCGCCGACGCTTTCGTTCTCGACGATCTCCCCAAACGCGAAATGGAGGGCTTGCTCGCGCGGATGAGTTCGGCCGTCCCGACGACCGAAACGGACATGGCGGGGCTGGCGCGACTGCTGCGCCTCTCCCTTGGCGACAATCGGACGTCGAAAATATCGCCGCCGTTCAAAACGGCGCAAGTGGTCGAGACGCTTGGCTTAGGGCCGGTCTACCCCGAAAGCCTGTCGCTGGCGGAACTAATCGAGGGCCTTCTCGCCGATGAACCGCCACAGCGAAAGGACGCCGCGGCACTGGCGCAAGCACATCCGCAAGTCGCGCAGCATGAATTGGCCGACAGCTGGCTCGAGGCGGGGGAAGATGTCGGAAATCTCCTCAGAAGATTTGGCCGCAACTGGCTCTTGTCGGCCGCGACATCGCGTCCGGCCGGCCACTCGCGGAAATCCCGTTGATGGCGCGGATCGCCGGACAGACGGTGGGGGCGATCGAGGGGCGCCAATAATTCGAGAACCTGCTTCGCCAGAAAACAGCGTTCTTCACTGCGCCGCGGCCGAGGAACAGCGCCTAATTGCGCCGCCGCCAACGGTGAAGATCACGTCCGCGCCTTAAACCGCCGTGACCCGCCGGTTTGCAACCAGGATCAGCTCTGGCGGGAGGATCCCCAGCTGAAAAACCCGCTCCGCGCAAAGCCGCGAAATTCCTGCGCGCCGCACGCGCCGGGTACAGTCCGGTGATACACCCAGACGACACAGGCTCCAAACGCCAAGGAAGCCGTGAACGAACGATCAGCCGTTTCATTCAATCCATCTTTCGCCCCTGGGCGTCTCGGCCGGTTGTCGCATCGACATAATGCTTGCCATCCGCCGGTAAGCAGACCGCCAGCGGCGCAGGGTGAAAGGCTTTTTTTGGGTCGGGCTCGGCTCGTCGATCATCACCGAAGAGGGAGAGCCGTGAAGTTCAAGACCGACGGGCTCTGATGGGTCGACTTTTGCTTGTCGCCGCCAAAAGCAAAGTCTGAGCTTACCATGATGTTGGCTAGCGGATTTCGCTTATGCCGACGCCGGAGCGGCTTCCGCCCTTGGCTTTGCGCCGTGGTCGGAAGCCTGTGTTGAGGCAGACAGGAACCCGTCCGCCTTATGCGCGACGACGCCGCTATGCAGCCTTCGCTGGCGAGGACTCCGAAGTTTCCATGGCCCGCAGATAAAGGTCGAGCAACGACTCGTGCTCATCGCGCTCATCCTTGTCCCGCTTGCGCAGGCGAAGGATTTCCTTCAGCACTTTGATATCGAATCCGTCGCCTTTGGCCTCGGCCAAAACTTCTTTCTTGCCTTCGTTCAGGGCCTTGATCTCTTCCTCGATATGCTCGATGCGCTCAATAAAAGAGCGAATGCGATCTCCCGCGATTCCCACCACGTCGGTCATGTTTTCCCTCATCATGGATGAGAGGGCACGGTATGGCGCTAGAGCGGGTTCGCCGTTTTCCGAGTCAAAGAGGGATTCCCAATCGGCTTTAAGAATGCGATTCTTCCTTCGTGATTGCGAGGGAGGCATCCCATGGCCCGGTCTTACAGCCAGGATTTGCGTGATCGCGTTATCGCCGCCGCGTTGTCTGGCAAGTCAGTTCGGGGTTCCGCCGCTCATTTTGGGATCGGCGTTGCGACCGCCATCGTCTGGGTTCGTCGCGCTCGTGAAACGGGCGGGCGCGCAGCTCTCAAACGCGGGCAACCGCCGCACAGCAAGTTGGACCCGCATCGCGAGTTTCTGATCAGGTTGATCGAAGCGACGCCCGACATGACCATCAGCGAACTTCTGGAGCGCCTGACGGCGGAACGGGGCGTGACAGTGGCCCGCTCGACATTATGGACTTTCCTCGACCGCTGCGGACTGACGTTTAAAAAAAACCGCGCACGCATCTGAGCAGAGCCGTCCCGACGTTTTGAAACGGCGCGAAGATTGGTTCGACGGGCAGCTGGACTTCGATCCGCAGCGCCTTGTGTTCATTGATGAAACATGGGCATCGACCAATATGGCGCGCAAGTGCGGACGCGCACCAAAAGGCGAGCGGCTACGCGCCAGCATCCCGCACGGTCACTGGAAAACGACGACGTTCATTGGCGCTCTGCGATTGACGGGAATGACCGCGCCGATGGTGCTCGACGGACCCATCAACGGCGTCTGGTTCCAGGCCTATGTCGATCAGGTGCTGGTCCCAACGCTCTCGCCCGGCGACATCGTGATCATGGACAATCTCGGCAGCCACAAGCGCCCCGGCATTCGCGCCGCCATCGAAGCGGCTGGCGCACAGTTGTTCTATCTGCCGCCCTACAGTCCCGACTTCAATCCGATCGAGAACGCATTCTCAAAGCTCAAGGCGCTCCTACGAAAGGCCGCAGAACGAACGGTTGAAGGCTTGTGGGCGACATTCGCCGCGCTCCTGCCGGCCTTCACGCCGCAAGAATGCGCTAATTTCTTTGCTGCCGCGGGATACGACCCGGATTAAATCGAATCCGCTCTAGGGTTACCGAGAGGTTAATGAACATTGGCGGCACGGAGGGTCGACGGCGCTGCGACAGCGAAAACCTCGTCGTCGTTATGTACCATGAACCTGCCCGCGAACTGGGCGTCTCGGAAAATGAGATTACCGACGCTCGTCAAGACATGGCGGTCATAAGCGCGGACGAAACCGTCGCCGCATCGCTTTGAATGGGCGACATTTATCAGCAGCAGCGAAATCCGCGCTCCGGACCGGAGCGACGTTCGCCACGCTCTGACCAGCGCATCGTCGAAGATCCGCCGCTTCGTCATGGACGCAAAGTGCGTGGCAGGCGGCGCCTTGTCAGCCCCGGATGACGAGCCCGCGTATATGGCGAGCTTGCTGACGTCGTGGATCCTTACCTTGTCGCGCTCAACCCGGACGCCATGTTCGCGCAGCTTGACAAGCGAAGCGGGTTTCGTGCCAACTTGATTGGCGATGAGGGCCTTGCCATAGGGGAGCGCAATCGTCGCCGCTCCACTCGTTGTCTTAATCTGCCGGAGAAGGAAATCGGCGATCCGTTGCGGCGCTGATTTTGTCCTGAGCTCCTCGATTTCGCCCATCAGCCATTGGATGTCGGACGAAGACGCTGCGAGCAGATCGAACGCAAGCGATGGCTGCTGCAATATAGCCTTTCGCATGGCGGCGCCATCGAGGCGCAGGACGCGCGCCGACGAAACGGCTTCCGCGGTTACGCAAAAGCTGCCGCCAACGAACATCGCTGGCTCGAAATAGGTTTCGGCGAGGAGACAGGGCTGGCCCGCGCCGGCCAGGGCGGCAAAGGGTCAAACCCTTCCGGCAATTGGTAGCCGGTTTCCGCCACCGACGCGTCAAACACGCAATTGGCGAAACGCGTGTCCAGCATGATCGAATAATGGCCCGCGGCCTCACGCTCTTGCGCCAATTCGGCCAGGCGATCCAAAGCCCTGGCGCCAAGCCGCTGACGATGGTGCGGTTTCCTTGTGGGGTTTCGGTGGGCGGGACCCCTGAAAGGCTAAAACAATGAAGCATATCAAAGACGAACTGGATAACTCCAAGCCGCGCTCGCCGCGCAAATCGCGGCATTATACATTCGATTGGCCAAAGATCGGGCCCGTCGATCTGCAGACCGGCCCGACCAACATCTTCCTGACCGAAGAATACAGAGATGTCGCGCGTCCGTCCGATCAAGCGCGCCGCATTTATTTCGGCGCCACGACCGGACTTTGCGCGCGTTCTCGCCATTCCGCTCGGCATGCCGATCTACAAGGCCTCGACCTGCGCTCCGGACGGCCTGGAAGCGCGCATGCGGCAGCTCAACGCCGATGCGTATGCTGCTGTGGCGAGAGAGGGGGACGGCTGGCGCAAGGATCCCGGCTTCAACCGCTGGTTTCCGAGTCAGATTGTCCCGACGCAGCGGCTGTCCGTCGGCAGCCCGGTCGCGGTCGAGCCGCGCGGCCTGATCGTCAGCCTGCCCAAAGGGATGGAACCCGAGGAATTCGACGCGCTGTTTGACGCGCAGACCCGCTTCGGCGCGATCGACGCCTGGGCCATGACGCCCGAAGGCGGCGCTCATTGCGCGGCCGTCGGCGTCGCGCGCGACACGCTGCTGCGCAACACCGAATATCCGGCGTGGAAGCGCATGCCGGCGATGGAGCTGGTCGGATTCTCGATTTTTTCCGGGGCCGACCGCGCGATCACGATCGCCGAGACGATCATCGCCAACCACTACGGCTTGACGCGCGCGCCGATCTGATCGCCCGCCCCGTCAACAATATTCGAACCTCGCAAACACCTTGATGCGCCGCTCGATCGGCGCGCGCGATTGCGCGCGCGCCCACCGTCAAAACCTCCCGACAATCACAAACCTGCCGAGCGCGGCTTCAATTCCGCGCGCCTATCGCTTGCAGAAACAGGAGAAAACATTGGACATTACAAATCCGCCCATTGGCGTAAAAATCGCCCGCGTCGCCGTCTTGCAGACCGGAGGACGCCCGGACCTCACGCCATCCATCGCGCGGGTCTATGAGGAGATCGCCGGCGCGCCCGCCACGACGACCATGGATCTGCTGACGACCCCCGTCACCCTCGGCACGCACGCCGCCGTCGCCGAAGTCCGACGCGACCTTTACAGCGCCCAGTGTCGCCTCGGCATCGAACGAACCATTACCGATACGCTCGCACTCCTCGCCGGCCGCCGCGCCAGCAGCGATTTCGAGCTTGGCCAAAAGGTCATGACGGCCGACCTCGTCATTGACCAGGGCGCCACCTTGCATTGGGCGTTGCAGGCCTCGATCCGCGCCGATGCGCGCGTCCTTTTCCCGAAATCCGACCGCGCCGAAATCGAGGAATGGATCAGCGCGCAGCGCGAACGGGCGTCGCCAAACTGAACAGCCGCTCGTCCGCGCCGAGCCAAATCTGGCCAAGCCAAACCAGCCCCGATCGCCGATCCTTCACCTCAACACCAGCCGGCGCATCGCGTCGGCTTTTTCATATTTGGAGACCCAACTCATGCCGCGACCCGTCCTTGTGTTCGATATCGAATCCATCCCTGACCATACCGCCATTGCCCGGGCCAACAGCCTGCCGGAGGGCGACGTCGACGCCGCAAAAGCCTTGATTGGCGACGAATTTCCGCCGCCGCCATACCACCGCATCGTCTGCATCTCGGCGATTCGCGCCAGCTACGAGGACCATACCTGGCAGATGATGGAAACCGCGACGTTCCATGCCGGCGACAGGTCCGAAAAGCAAATCCTCGAGAAGTTCTTCGAGCTGATCGACTTCACTGCGCCGCTACTCGTGAGCTACAGCGGCGCAAGTTTTGATCTGCCGGTCATCGCTCATCGCGCGATGCAGCACAGACTTGCCGGCCGACATTTGACGCGTATTGGTCAGTATTTTCACAGATACAGCGATCTTTCACTGGGACCTGTGCGCTCAAATGGCGCATTACAACGGCCGCAACAGCGTAAAGCTTGACCAGCTTTGCCGCGTCCTCGGCGTCTCGGGCAAAGTCGAGGGGATGGAAGGGGCAAAAGTCGCGGATCTCGCGGCGGCGGTCGATTTCGCTGCGATCGGCCGGTACTGCCTCGGCGACGTCGCCGCTACCTTGAGGCTCTTCTTGCTGCGCGAGCGGTTCCACAATCGCCTGAGCGAGGCCGGTCTTGAGGCGAGTCTCGACAATTTGGAGCTGGTCTTCCGCGCCGGCGGTTTGCCGGCTTCGCCAACAGCTTGATCACAAACAGAGCCCGGCGCGCCGGCAAGGGGCGTCGAGGGCTTGTGCAGCTTAGCCCGCATTCGCCGGATAATCGCGCATATTTTTGGAGCCAGTCATGACGCGCATTCCCGTGTTCGAGCATATCGAAATTCCGTTGTCCGCCAGCGAAGTGGCAACTTTCACCGCCCTGGCGCGCGAGGACGTGTCGATCAGCGAGCTCGCCGACGAAATCCGATGCCTTCTCGTTGTCGGCCTGAGGGCGGTCAGACATGAGGCACGAACGAGCCCGGATTGCGTCCATCGCGCGACAACATGTGCAATCTCGGCGTCGATTTGGACGCCACCGGCAGCCTTGGGCGGATTGGGGACGCCCGAAAAAGTTGCCTGCAAAGGTGGGCGGAGTGCGGTCGTAAACCGGAAATCCGGTCAGGAAGGCCGAGCGGCTGAACGCGCGGCAACGGTTCGGCGCCCAGGAGCCGATGCTCGGCGATCCCGGAGGGTGCGACGACCCCAAGGGGCGGTTTGCTTGGCTTAAGGCGTCGTATTTTTCTCGTTTCGCAGGGATGCCAAAGTCCAGAATGCAGCCGCCGCGTCGATCGCTCCGAACAAGATAAGGATAGGAGGCGCGAGGCCGCAGAGCACAAAGACTACAAAAAATACAATCACGGATAACCTGCCATGGGCCGTCCATCGAAAGAATTCCCGCATTTCCGCGCCCGCCGCGCGGAAATAATAATAGGCGATAATCAAAAGAAGCATTCCAGCGACGCGCAGCCAAACATCATGCGTTGGCGATATTTGAAAAATCGCGAGGAACGGATTGGGAAAAATCACGAGCGCTGCGCCAAGACAAACTAGGTAAACCGAGAATACACGAAGCGAGAATGCCGCCCTGCTCATGCCTGCCCCCTACGGTTCACGATGATCGTCGCCGGCATCCTCCGGATGGGAGCAGCCAAGCCGAGAAATCTGACGCAGTTTTGATTTTTTGACAAGACGGATACGAGGCTGCGGCCTTTGCCGGCGAACTGTGAATAACGACCTCGAAGCGTCGCCGGGATGGCCACACCCTGATGAGCGGACGATTTAAAAAAAGGCTGGCCGTCTCTTTCGTGTCGACATCGTCCGGTGGTCACCAAAGCGCAGGCCACGCTAAACCGTGAGGATCAAGCCCGACGGTCCCTCGTGGGCGGGAAGCGGGAGTAGGTTGAACGGCAGGTTTCGGGCGCAAACTGGACAAGCCGGCATCACTGCGGCTAACCGACTTTCGATTCGCGCGCCTCGTTGGCTTGTCGATCTCCTTCCGGAATTGCAACGGGACGGCGATGCCTGCTCCGCCCCAGGATTTCGGTATTTTCTCCACGGTGGA
The DNA here is from genome assembly GCA_963828185.1 of uncultured Alphaproteobacteria bacterium. Lineage (GTDB taxonomy): Bacteria > Pseudomonadota > Alphaproteobacteria > Rhizobiales > Beijerinckiaceae > Rhodoblastus. The sequence goes on from CAWHDV010000012.1 coordinate 194,761, forward strand.
GCGATTACAACCGGCCGGCGGATCCGGCTTTCGCGCGAGTGGCGTGGCGAATTTTGGCGGCGTCCCTGTCGCGGTCGCACAGCGGGAAGTCGTCGGTCTGGGGTGGAGGACACATACCCAGGCTGTTCAATCTCTCCAGGAAACTTCCGCCGGAGGTTTTCGGTGGGCCGTCGAGGACGCGCAGGTTGAAGGACTCGCCCGCGAGGGAGGAGCGGGTGTGCTCCATCATGGCGACGCGCATCAGGCTCACAGGATCGTAGACCGTCTTGATCGAAGCGACGAGGTTGCGCAACAGGGCCGCGTCGGCGGGAACAAAGGCGACGAAGAGCTTGCTGCGGTCGGCGTCGATCGGAACCAGCCGCTCGATATAGCGGCCAGGGCTCTTGCCCTGGACGACCACGTCGATGGAAATGTCGCCCCTGTCGTCGAACCGGCCCGTCGCGCCGAGCCGCCGGAGAAACCAGGGCAGCCCGACCTGGCGCAATTCGCGTCGAATTTCTTCGGCGGGCCGGCCGAAACGAAGGACTGCGAAGGACGACTCCGTGGGCGCTTCCGTCGCCTGGACCTGAGGCTGAGACGGAACCTGCGGCGGAGCCGCCAGCATCGATCCCAACGCGTGATCCGCCAGCGCCACTTTGGCCTGCGCCTGCAGAGCTGGAACCGAATGCATCTTCAGCCACAACAGCTGTTCGAGGGTCATCTCCGGATGCTTCGCCTGCTCCAGCTTCGCCTGCTCAAGCATGGCCGCCATCATTTTCGCCTGCTCGACTTCTGGCGTTTGCGCCATTGATCTGCGCCTGCACGAGCTGCGGGTCCATTCCGTACTGTAGCGCCTGCGCTTGCGCTTGCGGCCCCGGCTGCAAGACCTGGGCGCCCCGCGGCGCGTCGGGAACTGCCGGGAGCCGGGCGCCGAGATTCGCCGGGAGCAGGGAATAGAGCGAAATGCCGGCGAGGGCCGCCATGTAGAGAAGGAAGCGCGCCCAGCTGAACGGCTTTCGCGGGGAGGAGGCGGCGATCATCGGCGGTCCCTTGGATCGTGGATGCTGAACTTTTCACCCCTGGCCACGCGCTCGCGCAGCCCCCAGCACTTGCCGGCGATCAGGCTTTCGCCCGGTCCCCCCCAGGTCTTGCCGGCGTGAACGTGCCGCATGTTGTACAAACGTTGTTCGAGCATGGCGGAAATCGCCTCGGAAAAAGCCGGCCGCAACGGCGGGGCCAGGACCGGAAAAGGATTTCATGGGACGGGTGCGGCCTTCATGTCGCGCGAATCATAGAGCGGCGTGTAGGTCTGCCAATCGTCGATCGCCAGCGAAACCCGTGTGGTCTGCTCGTCCAGCGCCGTGAGCGTCGCGGTGAAGCGGACGAGGTTCACGCCCTCGCTGCTGATCCGCCAGATCACCGAACGATCCCTGTCGCCTTCGACATGGCTCTCGATGGGAATGCCACACCCGTTGATTTCCAGATAACGCCTGAGGTCGCCTTCGGAGAGCCGCGTCCAGGCCTCGTGAAGCGGCGCCGGATAGGAGGGCTTGAGCTCCGTCACCGGCCGGGCCATTTCGTCGCGGCGGGAGTTGATGGGATTGATGGGATGGTTCATGCTGTTGATCGGATCGTTGGCCTCCTCGATCTCGTCGGGGCTGAGCATGGCCATTTGCGTGTCGGTGAGCATGCGGCCGTTGGGCAGGATATTGACGCCGACGACTCTCTTGGCGCGAACGGCGAATTCCGGCGTGAACTTGCACGCCTCGTCCGAGGCCTTGCCGCCGGCCAGCCTGACCAGTCCGCCGTTCCGGCAGTCCTGCGCCCTGTCCAGCAGCCATTGGGTATCGGCGTTGGGCCTGTCCAGCGCATGGACCATCATGCTCATGAAACCGCGCGTCTCGCCTTGATGAATGGCGACGGATGTCAGGAAGGTCGCCAGCATCGCCGCCGCCATGTCCCAGCGCAGGCCGAAAATACCGAGTTCGCCGTCCGCGCCCACGCTCAGGAACGCCTTGGGTCCGCTTTGTCGCGGCGCCTCGACCGTCGCCGCGATCCGCGCCAGTTTTCGCGCCTGGTTGGGGACCATGTCTTCGCGGCCGGCTTCGCCCTGGCGCGCTTCAGACTGCCGTTGCTGGAAGGCGGTCCGGGTGTCGCGCCTCGGCCGAGCGTCCAGCGCCATGCCGCCGGTCATGGCCACGATGGCCTCGATCCGCTCCGGAATGGCTGGATGGGTCGCCAGCGCCCCTTTCGCCGCGCCGTCGATCATCATCGCGTCCTGCTCCAGGGGCAGGCCGGCAATGGCGCTCTTGTCATGGATTCGCCGCAAGGCCGAGACCAGAGCCTCCGGATTCTGCGTCAACCGGATCGCCTCGGCGTCGGCGATAAACTCGCGGGACGAGGAAATCAGCAGGCGCGAGGCGTAGCCCAGCCGCACGCAAAGGTGCGAAAGCAGGGCGACGACGAGATAGGCTGGAAACATGATCGGCGCGAGCAGCAGGATCGCGACCTGCCAATACCGCCTCGGCTTGACCAGATTGACGCGATCCAGCCAGTTCAGGCTGCTCATGAAGACATTGGCGGCTGCGATCAGGCGCGTGTCGCCATTGCGGACATGGATCAGTTCATGGGCGATGACGGCGGAGAGTTCGTCGTCATCCAGGCGATCGATGACCCCGCGGGAGAACACCGCGACCGAGGATTTCGCGCTGACGCCGCAGGCAAAGGCGTTCATCGCGTCGCTCTCGATCACGCCGACACGGGGCGCAACGAGTCCGGCGGCGATCGCCAGCGGTTCGAGCAGGCCGCACAGGCGGGGCTCAGTCGCCTTGTCGACGAGGCGAAAGGCGATGCCCTTGCGCACGGTCATCACATGGCGGCGCATCTGCGCGACGAAAAAAACGATCGCCGCCAGCGCCACCAGTGGCGCATAGCGGACGCCATAACCGATCCAGTTGTACCAGGGCGCATGATGCGGGTCGAGGAAGACCAAGGGGACGAACAGGACGACCATCGCCATGGGCTGCGATAGGAGCGCAAAGGCAAGGAGAAAGCCGGCGGAGCGCGCATTGTTCTGCTGCACCCAGCCGAACAGGCCGTTGACGCGCATGTCAGGCTCCGGCGCCGCTGCGCGCCGCCGTGAAGCGCACGGCAACCGCCTCATCCATCAGCACCCGTTCGACACCGAGATCGAATGGCTTGCGTTCGCCTAGATTTTTGCGCGCGGCCACAAGGCTGCCGGGGAACTGCGCCAGCGTGGTGTTGTATTCCTCGACGGCCAGATTGAAGAAGCGGCGCGCAGCCGCGATGCGTTCCTCGGTGTCGACAAGTTGCGCGCGCAAGTCGCGAAAATGGGGAGAGGCGGCCAGGTCGGGATATTTCTCGGCGAGGGAGAACACGGCGCCGACTTTGTCGCCCAGCACGGTCTCGGCCTGTCGACGCGCTTCGGAAGCGGATTGGAGACTGGATTTGCGCGCCTCTGTCACCTCAAGGAGGATCGTCGTTTCATGCGCGGCGAAGCCTTTGACGCATTCAACTAGTCCGGGAATCAAGTCGGCCCGGCGTTTCAGATGCACGTCGATATCGGCGAACGCCGTCTTGCAACGGCCATCCAGCGCCAGCAGACGATTGCTGGAGGAGAGCAGCAACGATAGAGCCGCGCCAATGGCGGCGACCAGTAGGAGCAATGTGGCAACGGCGATCATCATAAAGGGACGCTCCGCAATTCGACTGATCTGATGACTTTGGGGAATTATTAAGGCTCAGACGTTGAAAAACTCTTTCACGCCCCTTCACATTTGAAACAAAAATAGTTCGTAAGCATATATTAAAATGGTTGTGGCGAATATCCTTGCGTCATTTTCTAGTAGAAGGACTTTTTCAATGGCAGAGCCGATCCTCCAACGCGTCCGCCGTATTTTGAGCGCCAAGCTTGAGGACGCCATCGACCGGATGGAGCGATCCGGAAGCGACAGCGTCATGCGCGAGGCCGTCCGCGAGGTCGACCGCGCGATCGATCAGGTTCGAGCGGACTATGAAACGGCGACGTCGCGCCGGCTGATGGCCGCGCGCCAGCAGAAGGCGCTGCGTGAAAAGGCGATCGAGTTGACCGACAAGGCGAAGTTCGCACTTGGCGAAGGTCGCGAGGACCTGGCCGAAGCCGCGCTCGTTCGTCAGGTGGATTTTGAGGAACAGGCCGGCAAACTCGACGCTGTCCGGACACAGGCCGGCGAAGAAGAGACCAGACTCAGCGAAAATCTGGCCGCGCTGAAAATTCGCAAGCAGCAGATGGAAGAAGCGCTGAACGCTTTCCTCGCCTCTCGGCGGGACGCGGCGCTGGGCGGAGATGAACCGACGAAGCTTCCGCGCGGCGGCGCACGGCGCGTTGACCAAGCCGAGAAGGCTTTCGACCGCGCTATGAACATCGCGGGCGGCGTCGCCTTCACCCGCCCCGATGCAGAAACCATCAGCCGCGTCGTTGAAATTGACGTGATGCAGAAGCATGCGCTCGTCGCCACGCGTCTTGCCGCGTTGAAGCAAGCGGCCGGATCGGTTTGATACGAGCCAAAGGCAGACTTGGTTTTCGGACAAGGTCCGTCAATGCACGAGCCAGCTTGGTGAACCGAAACACGCCAAACTGGCTCCTGCAGGCTGCTGAAAAAAAGCTCTTGTTGCGCTTGGAGAACGGTTTCGTCGCCGTGGAGATAAGCGAATTCTATCTCGATCGAGCCGTCGTCGAGCAGTTCGGCGGAGCCATAAACCGATCGAGGTCCGGCTGAATTCGGTGTCGAAGCCGGACTCCAAGCTCAGTTTTCGTTCTGGGATCGCAAGGCGAATTTGCGATCCGCCAATCTTTTGGCGCTTCGTTCCATCGCCTTCTTGTCGATCGAGCCGCGCGCATCCGCAGCCAGCACGCAGTCCATCATCGGGTAATATTGCCGCCCGTCATATGAGACGAGCAGCAAATCGACTCCGGCGTTGAGGGAGGCGACGACGCCGGAACAGATGTCGTGGCGGTAGACCGACCCCATGTCGAGATCGTCAGTCACGATCAGGCCGTTGAAACCCCACGTCTTGCGCAGCAATCCGTCGACCACGGACCTGGATTGCGACGCCGGATGGTCCGGATCCAGAGCATCGACGACGACATGGCCCACCATCAGCGCCGCCTGCGTCCGCGGCAGCGTCGCGCGGAAAGGCTTCCAGTCGCTGGCTTCCAGCTCCTCGGGCGACGCATGGAGATGGGCGCGGAAGTGGTGGGTGTCCTCCGCCACGCGGCCCAGGCCGGGAAAATGCTTCAGCGTCGGCGTGACGCCTCTCCTGGCCATACCTTGGGAGAAACCTGTGGCGACTTCCTCGACGATCGCCGGATCGGCTGAGATCGCGCGCTGCGCGATGAACGAGTTGAAATCGAATGCGCTGCCGCCAGCGGCAGGCCGCAGGTCGACGACAGGCGCGAAATCCAGCGTCACGCCGAGGCGGGCGAGTTCGGCGCCGACCGCTTCACCCTGCGCCTCGGCTTTGGCCGCGCGTTCCGGCGCTGGCAAGTCGGCCAGTTCGGCCAGTGACGGCGGCGTCGGCAAGGGCGGCGAGAGATGCGATACGAGCCCGCCCTCCTGGTCGGTTGTCACGATCAGCGGCGGCAGGCCCGCCTCGCGTCGGAGGCTTTGCAGATGGGCGATCTCGTTGCGAAGCCGATCGGCGCCCTGTGCGATATTGTGGCGCGTGACGAAGATCCCGCCGATCAAGCCGCGCGCGGCGAGATTTTCAACCTCTTCCGCGCGCCAGTAGCCGACGATGAAGTGAGCCCCATAGGTTTGCGCCATGCCGGCAGGCGCGGCGAGAACACGCGCGACGCAAAGTCCGGCCGACAGCTTTGCGCCAGCCAACGCCAGCGGAACGGCGCACCACAGCGCCAGCAGCGCCCGCCCCGACCATTGTCCGCGCTGGCGAGTTGCGGCGACGACCACTCCGACGAGGGACAGCGCGAGGACGATGATCCACAGGCTGTCGCGCGCCGACGCGAAATAAGGGTCGTCGATGAAGATCGCGACCGCCAGCAGGAGACTTCCCGCCAGCCAGAGTAGGGTTCGCAGCACGACGGCAAACAGTTTCATGACGAACTCTCGGCTTTGCTCAGCGGGAGGCGCAACTGGAAGGTCGCGCCGCGCTTTTCCGCCGCGCCTTCTTCCGCCAGATCGATCGTCCCGCCATGTGCGGCGAGCATGGCGCGGACAATGGCCAGCCCCATGCCGGTGCCGCCGCCCTCGCGCCGGGTGGTGAAAAAGCTGTCGAAGATGCGCGCCCGGTTATTGGATGAAACGCCGGCGCCGTCATCGCGCGTGAAAATCTGCATTGCGTCCCCTGACCGGCGGGCCTCGATTGCGAAGCGGCCCGCGCCATGCCGGACCGAATTATCGGCGAGATGCTCCAGAACGATGCGCAGGCTTTCACCCGAAATGGCGAGGGCGCAATCGACGTCGCCGCTGGCGTCGATGGCGAGGGCCGGAAAACTTGCGCGCAGGCTCGCCAGGATCGAATGCAGATCTGTCGCGCCCGCCGTCGGCTGCGCCTCGGCCCGCGCCAGTTCGCGCAGCCGGTTGACAATGGCGGTCAAGCGTCTCGTATCGGCCAGGATATTATCGAGAAAGCGCCGGCGCGCCTGATCGCCCATTGCCGAGCCTTGGGGGCCGCCTTGGACTCCGTCTTGCGCGCCGACATCGTCGCGCAACAGTTCGGCTGCGCCCTGGATCGACGTGAGCGGCGATTTCAGCTCATGCGAGACATGCGAGGCGAAAGTGGCGATGAAGTCCGAGCGCGCTGCGAGGCTCCGCGCCATATCGAGAAAGCCCTGGGTCAACGCGGCGATTTCGACGGTTCCGTGATGGCTGAGCGGGCGAATGGCGCGCCGGTCGCCCGCTGCGATCGCGCTGGTGCGCGCAAGCAATTCCCGCATGGGTCCGGAAATGGTCCGGTGAAAGGCGAAGCCGATCAGCAGGGTCAGCGCGGCGATCGACAATGCCGCAAGCGCCGCCTTGTTACGTTCCTCATAAATATCGTCAAAAACATTGGACGGAGTGCGCGAAGCATAGATCACGGCGGCGACGCGCCCACGAACGACGACCGGCATGGCGGTAAAGATGCGCACGCCCGTTCCACGGCTGAACGAATAAAGCGGCGGCGGCTTTGGCTCGGAATTGCGCAGCCGCATCATGCTGCGGAAGTTTCCGCGCAAGGCGCCGGCGACTTCCTCGACATTGGCGAGCGAGAGCCCCAGTTCCTCGCGCCCCGCGATAACGTCTCCACGCGGATCGAGCAGCCGGAACCCAGCAAGGGTCACGCGCTGTGTCTCGACCAGGACGGGAGCCATCCTGGCGCCGAGGGTCTGGTAGACCGGATCGACCGGAGCTGCCGCCGGGCTCGCCGGCGGACGACTTGGACGCAGATCATCGCTGGTCAGGTCGAGCGTCGGCAGGATCGGTCTGTAAGGGCCATTTGCAAGATCTTTCGGCGGCTGCGGCGCCAACGCGCCCAGTTTTGCGTCGGGCAGAGGCAGCGCCTCCACCTCACGCCGCACCAGGGCCGCCAGAACGGCGCTCTGTCCGATCAATTCCGCTTCGGTCTGGCGCACCAGCTGGTTTTCGTAGATCCGGAAAAAGAACACGCCCATCAAGGGCAAGGTCAGCACGAAGACGAGCATCAAGGCGATGATCAGGCCAAGGCTCGGTCGCCATTTCCTCTTGACCCTTTGCCCGGACTTCCCGGCCGGCCCGCTCACCGCGCCGCCTCGCATCGCCCAATGCGAAATCCGACGCCATGCACGGTCTCGATGGCGCTTGCGCATCCCGCCTCGGTCAATTTCGCGCGGATATTGCGGATGTGACTGTCGATCGTCCGGTCCGACACATGCATGCCGTCGCCGTAGGCGGCATCGAGAATCTGTTCCCGGCTGAACACCATGCTCGACCTGGCGAGCAAGGTTTTCACGATGGCGAATTCGATGGCGGTCAGCGTCAGCGGGGTTTCGGCGAAGGACGCCGCATGTAAGTCCGGATCGAGCCTGAGCGCGCCCTGCCGCAAGGGTTTGGCGACCGCCTCAAGCGAACGGGGGCGCGTCCGCTTGAGAATGACATTGATCCGCGCCACCAACTCGCGCGGGCTGAAGGGTTTGGTCACGTAATCGTCGCCGCCGATTTCGAGGCCGAGTATGCGGTCGATTTCCTCGTCGCGCGCCGAAAGGAACAGGATTGGCGCGTCCGAGGTCTTGCGGATTTGCCGGCAGACCTCCAGTCCGTCCATTTCCGGCATGCCGATGTCGAGGACGACGAGGTCCGGCGGCTTGGCGGCAAAACTCTCCAGCGCCTGCGCGCCGTCCTGCGCCGTCGTGACGCCCATCCCGACCTTTTGCAGCGCGAAACAGATGATCTCGCGGATATGCGGGTCGTCGTCGACCACAAGAATGCGATGGGCCATAGTCAATGCTCTTGGGCGGGCAATGGGGCGGAATCGGCGGACGCTTCCCTGTTAGCCAAATATTGGCTGAGGCGCCATGCCTCAAAACTCCACGCGCGCCAGTCCTGCTGCCGGGCGCGATGCGCCGCCGCCATTGCGTCTCGATGCGCCGCAATATAGCGGACGACCGGCGAATTCCGGTCCGAGCCAGCAAGATACTGGTCGAGCGCCGGTATGGCGAAGGAGCCGAGGCCATCGAGATAGAAGACGTCCAGCACATGCCCCGCCAGGGCGGCTTCGCGCTGATGGGCGAGATTGTAGCCGCCGATCAGGTCTGGAAAATTGACGTAGCAGCAGGCGTAGAGCGCCAGCGTCAACGCGGCCCCGTTCATCGTCAGCAGCCAGCCATTGGATTTACGCAGCGCGATCTGCACGACGATCATCAGCAGTCCGCAGGCGACCAGCCCCATCCAGATGAAGGCCGCGATGCGCAGACAGGTCAGCGAATAGGCCGCCACATAGAGATTAAGCCGCAGGATCGACGACATCACCAGCAGGACGTTCTGCGCGATCCAGCCGAGCACCAGCGGCTTGATCAGGCGCGACGTTTCGGCCGGCCCACCGCGCCGCATCGCCGCGAGCACGAAACCCGCCGCCAGCAAGGCGGTGAAGACGAGCGGATAGGCGCCGCGGTGGGCGTAGGCGGCGTGGCTCATGCCGTCGGGCAGGCTCACGCCGCCCCAGAGATAGGTCAGGTCCATCATCGTCTGGAGCGCGAACAAGGCGTTGAACAGCACCAGTGAGCGCAGGATGGCCGTTTCGCCAAACAACTCGCCGTAATCGTCGAGCACAGTTTTTCGGGCGCCCTTGGCAAACGTTGCGCCGGCGTTCACTCGACGGGCGCGCAGATGCAACAATGGCCAGATCGCGCAAACGACCAGCGTCCAGAACAACATTCTCGCGGGGGCCAAGAGAGAAAAGAGGAAACGCAGGTCGATGGCGCTCAGCATGCCCTCGATCAATGGATTGGCTGCGGCGAACAAGGTGACGAACACGGCGCCGAAACCCAGCGGCGCGATCCAGGCCACCAGACCAAGCCCGCGCTTTGACGCGACCGGCCGGCGCCGCCTGGCGAGGCGTGTTCTCTTCCAGTCCCGGATCAGCTGGAATGGGCCCGTGATCGGCATTTTGACGATGCGCCGGACAAAATCCGGCAAGGGGCCAATCTGGCCGTCTGACAAAATGAGCGTATAGGCCAGCAGCCCCGCGAGCGCGAACAGGATCGACAGCGGGCTGACGTCGACCAGCAGCGCCAGCAGGCCGGCAAACAGCGCGCCCGCCGCCACGAGCCGCATGGGCCATTTCGCGCGGAAGGCGTTGACGCCCGGAACGACTATGCCCAGCGCCGCAAGAAACAACACCAGCGACAGCCCGATGGCATGGTCGAAAAGCAGCCAGTCGGCCAAGGCGGCGCAACAGGCGGCGACAAGAATTTTTCGCGAAAACCATTTTTGGCTGGTTTTGGCTCGTTGCAGGAAAAAAACCGGCGGCATGGAATGATCTCATTCATGAAGGAGGGCCCGCAAGCTTGGCGGCCGAAACCACCCTGGGCTTGGGCTGTGCAGCGGCTTTGAGCTGGCGGTTCAGAAATTCAGGATTTTTGCGCAGATATCGTGCAGGCCGTCAGCGCGACAAATCGGACGCCCAAGACTTGCGCAGCGGCGAGGCTCGCGGCGCGGAGACCTTCGTGAGCACGCTATCGAGCAGCGGTATCATCAGCGCCAGCAAGCATGGCTCAACTCCTTTTGTTATCGGAATGAATTTCGCGCGGCGTTGCGGACCGCGAGAGTTTCGGGAATGGCGGCACGATTGCGTCGCGGCCGCCGGGCGCGGTCAGCCACCAGCCGTCCTTGAGCAGGCTGTCCGGTAAGGCGATCGGCGATGGGGCGCCTGTTTTTTGGGGGTGGTCTCGATGGCTCATGGAGAAACGATGCGCCGCCGCCTTGCAGCGCTTAAGCGGCGGTCGCCGAGATTTTCAGGATTTTTGTGCAGGATTTGCGCAATGCGCCCAGGGCCGAGGATGAAAGTATCCGGACGAATTGAGCCGTTGCGCCTTCCAGTTCTCGACGGTCCTTATTAGGATTAAATCCTCTCGCGCCAAAGAATCAGGGCGATTCCCGGCGACGCCCCCTTTTGAAAAGAACATTTTCGGCATCGGCTATGGCATTGAAGACGGTCGTCGAGGACATGTCCAATATCGCGCCCGACACGCGTCGCGAGATGTACTCCCTGTTCGAACGCTATTATGACGAAACAACCGAGGCGAGATTCCTTGATGATCTCCGCGACAAGGACGCCGCCTTGCTTATTCGGGATGAGGAGGACCAACTCTGCGGTTTCTCGACCCTTGCCGTTTACGCGACGTCCTGTCATGGCCGGAAGCTCGCGGTGGTCTTCTCGGGCGACACGATCATTGATCGTGCGCATTGGGGCTCGCCGGCTTTCGCCTTTTCCTGGATTCGGCATATCGGGCGCATCGCCGCTCGGCAGCCGGACCTGCCGCTGTTTTGGCTTCTGATCGTCAAGGGTCACCGAACCTATCGGTTCCTGCCCACATTCGGCCTGGATTTCACGCCGGACTGGCGGAGCCCGCCCGATCCGAGGTTGGAAAATCTCAAGCACGCGCTCGCGTCTGAAAAATTCGGGGACGCCTATGACAGAAACACCGGGATCGTTCGTTTCGAGCCTTCGCGCGGCCATCTTTCGGCTGATCTGGCGCAAGTTTCCGCACGCGAGGCGCGGCGGCCGGATGTTCGTTTTTTCCTCGAACGCAATCCCGGCTATGTCGCGGGAGACGAAATGGTCTGCCTGTGTGAACTCAGGCCGGACAACATGCGCGACCTGACTCTTCGCCTGTTCCGGCAAGGTGTTGAGGCATGAGCTGGCGCCGACTTGTCGAGGCGGCGCAAGAGCCCGCGCGCGCGCTCGAACAAGCCATCGGCGATCCGCGCACAGCCCAGGTCGGCCTGCTGAAATCCATCCTGGCCGAAAATGCCACGACGGAATTCGGACAAAAACACGATTTCGCCAAGCTCCGGACCGCCGACGAGTTTCGCGCCGCCGTCCCGATCCAGCCTTACGACGCCTTCCGACCCCTGATCGAGCGGATCGCCAATGGCGAAAGCCATGTGTTGACCCGGGACCCCGTCATCGCCTTCGAGGAAACCGGCGGAACCTCTGGTGGCGGCAAGCTCATTCCCTACACGGCCCGCAGTCTCGCCGCCTTTGGCGCCGCTGTCCTGCCCTGGCTCGCCGATCTCGCGCGCCGTCGTCCAGCCGCCGTAGCCGGGTCGGCCTATGTCTCGATCAGCCCCGCCACGCGTTCGGCAAAATGCACGGCTTCAGGCATTCCCATCGGCCTCGCGTCCGAGGCGGCCTATCTCGGACAGGACCTGGCCGAGGCGTTTTGCGCAATCCTCGCCGTGCCGCCGCAGGTCGGCGCGATCCCCGACATGGAGGAATGGCGGCTCGCCACACTGTCCCATCTGGTCGAACGTGACGACCTTGGTTTCGTCTCGGTCTGGAGCCCGACCTTCTTCCTCGAACTGATCGAGGCGTTGCCAAGTCATGCTGACCGACTGGTCCTCAGCCCCGCCGCGCGAAAGAGGCTGGCTCAATATCTCAGCCGACCGGCTGCTGGCACAACTTGCCTCTGGCCGCGACTCGATACGATTTCCTGCTGGACCGACGCTAGTTCCGCCGCCTTCGCCCGGCGACTTGCCTCGGCCTGCCCGCGGGCGGCGATCGAACCGAAAGGGCTGATGGCGACCGAGGCTGCTATCACTTTGCCCTGGGGCGGCGGCGCAGGCGGCATTCCGGCCCTGAACAGCGCCTATCTCGAATTCGCCGATGCAAACGGCAGGACGCGGCTCGCTGATGAATTGGCGGTCGGTGAAAGCCTGCGCGTCATCGTCACCACTGCCGGCGGCCTTTATCGTTATGACATGGGCGATCGCGTGCGCTGCGTCGGCCATATCGGCGCGACGCCGCGCCTTGTGTTCGAGGGACGCGCCGATCTTGTCAGTGACATGGTTGGGGAAAAGCTGAATGAGGCTTTCGTCGCCAGAGCGCTGGCGGCGCTCGGAGTGGCGGCGGCGCTGGCGCCCCGGAGCGAGCCGAAACCGCACTACGAACTCTGGCTCGATGCGGAGCAAGCGCCTGAGCAGGCTGGTGAAAGGATCGACGCCGCGCTGCGCGGCAATCCGCAATACGCCTATGCGCGCGACCTCGGCCAGCTCGGTCCTGTCATCGCCCTCGCCAGGCCCGGCTTTTCAGCGCGACGCAACGAGGAGCGCGCCCGCGCCGGGTGGAGGCTGGGAGACATGAAACCCGCTGCGATTGTGCTAGAAGGATAAAATTGCCGCTGGGTCAAATTCGCGGACCTCCCGACAGGAATTGCCATGAAGGTCGTGTTGATTTCGCCCAAGGGGCCGCTTTACCGCAGCAGCGGCGGCATTTTCAGGAAATCGCTGCGCTATCAGCCACTCACATTGACGACGCTCGCCGCCCTCGCGCCGCCCGAGTTGCATATGCAGTTTTCGCTCCACGACGAGGGCTCGGGCGATGCGCCGCTCGATCTGGACGCCGACCTGATCGGCCTCACCGTCATCACCGGCAGCGCCACGCGCGCCTATGAACTGGCCGACCATTACCGCTCGCGGGGACACAAGATCGTGCTCGGCGGCCCGCATGTCACCCTCATGCCCGACGAGGCGCAGGCGCATGCCGACGCCATCTGCGTCGGCTATGCCGAAGAGAGCTGGCCGCAACTGTTGCGCGACTTCGCCGCCGGCGCGATGGCGCCGCGCTACACGCAGGCGCCCGGCTTTGAGCTCACCAACCTGCCTTTTCCGCGCCGCGACCTTCTGGACGGGCGCAATTATCTGACACAGGCGGTTTTCGAGGCGACGCGGGCCTGCGCGCATGATTGCGAATTCTGCGTCGCGCCCGCAGCTTGGGGACGCAAGCAATTCCAGAAACCCGTGGGTCATGTCATCGACGACATCAGGCGCGTCGGGGCGAAAAAAATCCTGTTCGTAGACCTGAACCTGATTTCCGACCGCGATTATGCGCGCGAACTTTTTTCGGCGCTGATTCCGCTGAAAGTTCGCTGGTTCGGCCTTGCGACCAGTCTGATCGGCCGCGATCGCGAATTGATGGAGCTTTTGGCGCGCAGCGGCTGCGCCGGTCTGTTGATCGGTTTCGAGAGCATCTCCCGCTCGGGGCTCAAAGCTGTCCGCAAGCGCTTCAACGATCCCTCGCGTTATGCGCAATTGATCCTCGACCTGCACGCGCTGGGCGTCAGCATCCAGGGCTGCTTCGTCTTCGGCGGGGACGAGGATACCCCTGCCGTATTCGACGATACCGTCGATTTCGTGCTGGAGACGAAAATCGACCTGCCGCGCTTCGCCATCCTCACCCCTTTTCCCGGCACACCGCTCCATACGCGGCTGGCGCGCGAAGGTCGCATCCTGACGCGCGACTGGGACCTCTATGACGGCCAGCATGTCGTTCACGCCCCCAAGGGCATGAGCGTGACCGAGCTGCAAGCTGGCCACGAGCGGGCTTGGCGGCGGGCGTATGGCTATGGCGCAATCCTGTCGCGGCTGCGCCATGCGGGAGCGCAAATGCCGCTCTCGCTCGCCGCCAATCTCGGCTACCGCTTTTACGCGCGCCATCTGCACACGCATTACACCTGCGATTGGCCTCAAGTGGCAAGTAAGGCGGCCTGATGCGTCTGACGCTGATCCTTCCCGCCATCGGCAGAAAACCAGGCGCCTCATACATGCGCTCCTGGCAGATGGAGCCTTTGCCCATCGCCGCGCTGGCGGGGCTGACGCCGCCCGGCGTGGACATCGCCTTTTTCGACGACCGGATGGAGGCGATCGATTTCGACCGCCACACTGATCTCGTCGCCATTCCCGTCGAGACCTATACCGCCAAGCGCGCCTACCAGATCGCCTCGGAATTTCGTCGCCGACGCGTTCCCGTGGTCATGGGCGGCTTTCACCCCACGCTGGCCCCCGAGGAGGTCGCCAATCATGCCGAAGCCGTGGTCATCGGCGAGGCCGAGGATGTCTGGCCGCAGCTGATCGAGGATGCGCGTTTCGGCCGGTTGAAAAAGACCTACAAGGCCTCAGCGCCGCCTGACATGGCGTCCATCCGCTACGACCGCAGCCTGTTTCGCGGCAAAAGCTATCTGCCGATCCGGCTGGTGGAAACCGGCCGCGGGTGTCGTTTTCCCTGCGACTTTTGCGCGATCCAGAGCTTTTTCGAACGCACCGCGCGCCATCGACCTATCGAGGCCATCGTCGCCGAAATCGCCGCGCTGAAGACCGGCGCAAAGCTGTTCTTTTTCGTCGACGATAATTTCGCTTCCGACATCGCCCATGCCGGCGATCTCGCCGACGCCCTCGCGCCGCTGGGGATTCGCTGGGTGACGCAAATGAGCGTCAACGCCGCCCATGACGAAAATCTTTTGGCGCGTCTTTCTCGCGCCGGCTGCGTTGGCGTTCTGATCGGCTTTGAAAGTCTCGACGAGACCATCCTGCGGTCGATGCGCAAGACCTTCAACACGATGAAGGGCGGCTATCCCGCGGCTTTGGACAACCTGCGGCGGCACAAGATCCGGGTCTACGGCACGTTCGTCTTCGGCTATGGGGAAACAAGGCCGGAGAGTTTTGTCGAGGCGGCGCAATTCGCCATCGACCAGCGTTTCTATATCGCGGCCTTCAATCACCTCACGCCCTTCCCGGGAACGCCGCTCTACGCGCGCCTGCTCGCCGAAGGCCGCCTGCTCTATGACAAATGGTGGCTCAACCCAGGCTATCGCTACAATGACTTGCCTTTCCGGCCGCTGGACGCAGAACCGGACGCCATCCGCCAAGGCTGCCTTTCCGCACGAAAAACTTTCTACGGCTGGCGCAGCATCGGCCTGCGCGCACTCGATCGCGTGAACCGCGCGGACTCCCTGATGCTGCGCAATTTCCTGCCGATCAATTTCATGCACCGGGCGGAGCTTTCCGCCCGCGATCATTTTCCTCTCGGAGACCCTGAATGGCGCGGACAGCTGTTGCCCGCGCAATGACGCGGAGCTTCGAGAATGGCGATCTGGTTTTTTCCGTCGCGGACGATTTCGACGCGCCGGATATCCGCCGCTTGTTGCGCGAAAATCCGCTCGGCGGCGCTTTCCAGATCACGCTGGAACGCGCGGAAAATCCGCTGCACGACGATTTTGGGCTGGCGCGGTCGAGCGCCTTCATCATTGCGCGCGAGCGCGCCTCGGGCGAAGCCGTCGGCCTGTGCGAACGCGTGACGCGCGACGCCTGGGTCGACGGCGCGATCCGCCCGCTGCCCTATCTCGGCGCCTTGCGCATCGCCGCCAACCACAGGCGCCGGATCGGTGTCTTGCGCGGCGGATTCGCGGCCCTGCGGCGCCTGGTCGAGCGCCATGACGAAGCGCCTTTCGCGCTGACCTCGATCACTTCAGACAACCTCCCCGCGAGACGGCTGTTGACGGCGGGGCTGCCCGGCCTGCCGCTCTATCACCCGGTTGGCGACTTTTCGACCTTTTGCATGCGCCCGAAACGCCAAAGGACAGCGCCGGAAATCTTTTCCGGGCGGCCTGAGGACCTGGCGGAACTGGCGTCGTTTTTGCGCGTCGCCAACGCCAATTTCCAGTTCGCTCAGGTCTGGAGCGAAGACTCCCTGCGCAGCCTCGCCGCATGGGGCCTGCCGCCGGAAAATTTTTTGCTGGCGCGGCGAGGCGGAGAGATCGCCGGTTGCCTCGCGGTCTGGGACCAGACGCGATACCGGCAAATCGTGGTTCGCCGCTATCCCACGATCTTGAGCCGGATGCGTCCGCTGGCGAATTTTTTCGGACCGCTCGCGGGAATGCCGCATTTGCCGCCAACCGGCGCGCCGCTTCGGCAATCGACGTTTTCCCATCTGGCGGTCGCCAATGACGATCCCGAACTTTTCCTGGCTCTGGTCGCCGCCGGTCTCGACCTCGCGCATCGGCTCGATTTTCTGGCGGCGGCGCTCGGCTTCGCCTCGGCCCGGGCCTGGCGCGAAATCCTGCTGCGCCGCCATCGCGCCCTCGAATATCGGACGAGCCTGTTTCTCGCCCATTGGCCCGAGGCCGCCGAAACTGTGAAATCATTGCAGGTTGGTCTGCCGCATCCCGATCTCGGGCTGTTGTGACATGAAGCACATTACCTTCATTCGCCCCAATCTCGGCGCAGGCCGCTCATCCGACGCCATGACGCCGCTGGTCTTCGCCATCCTGCGCGCCCGCACGCCGGCCGAAATCGAAACCCTGCTGATCGACGAGCGCATCGAGGCCTTCGCGCCGGTCGCAACCGATCTCGTCGCCTTGACCGTCGAAACCTTCACCGCCCGCCGCGCCTATGAAATCGCCGATTATTTTCGCGCCCGGGGCGTGCCGGTCGTCATGGGCGGCCATCATCCCAGCATGGCGCCCGACGAGGCGCTCGAACACGCCGACTGCGTGGTGATCGGCGATGCGGAAGGCGCCTGGGAGCAAGTCCTCGCCGACGCCCAGGCGGGCAAGTTGCAGCGCCAGTACCGCAGTAGGCCATGGGTGGCCGCAGAAAGCCCTTTGGTGTTCGACCGCAGCATTTTCAAGGATAAAACCTATGCGCCCGTGTCGCTGGTGCAGGTCGGGCGCGGCTGCCGCTTCGCCTGCGACTTCTGCTCGATCCACGCCTTCTACGGGACGCGTCGCGAGCAGCGGACGCCCGAGCAGGTGGTCGCGGAAATAGCGACCTTGCCGCGCCATCGCCTGATCTTTTTCGTTGACGACAATCTCCTCGCCGGACGCGACCAGTTCATCGCGCTGATGCGCGCGCTGGTCCCGTTGAAGCGGCGCTGGTCGTGCCAAATTTCCATCGACGTCGCCCGCGACGAGTTCTTGCTCGACCTGATGCAGGCGGCCGGCTGCGCCATGGTGCTGATCGGCTTTGAATCGCTCGACAAGGCCAATCTGAAGCAGATGCGCAAGAACTGGAGCGGCGTGTCCGGCGCCTATGCGGACGTGATCGCGCGCCTCCATCGGCGCGGCATGATGATCTACGCCGGCTTCGTCTTCGGCTATGACTCCGACACATCGGGCTCCTTCGACGCCGCCGCCCAATTCGCGCAAGAAAACGCGCTGGCCATCGCCAATTTCAATCCATTGACTCCCATGCCCGGCACCGGCCTCTACCAGCGGCTTGAGGCGGCGGGCGAACTGTTGCGGCCGCGATGGTGGATCGACCCCGACTATCGCTACGGCGATCCGATCTTCGCGCCGAAAGGAATGAGGCTGCGCGATTTTTCCGACGGGCCGATGCGAGCCCGGCGCGCCTTCTATGGCTGGCGTTCGATTCTTTCGCGCGCGACGCGAGGCCTTTGGCTCTGGCGAAAGCCCGTCAGCGTTGGCCTGATGTTGCTCGCCAATGTCATTTCCCGTCGCGAAATCCAACGCAAACATGCCGCCGCGCTCAGCGCCAGCCTGGTTTTGAGCGAGGAGAACCTCAGATGAAGCTGACCCTCGTCAAGCCGACCATCGGCCGTCCAACCCATAGTCTTTATGTCGACGAGGCGCGCATGGAGCCGCTCAATCTCGGCGTGCTGGCGGCGCTGACCCCGGCCGATGTCGAGGTCGTGATGCATGACGACCGCTGCGAGCCGATCCCCTATCATGAGGCAACCGATCTGGTCGCGATCACCGTCGAAACCTATACGGCGCGCCGCTCCTATGAAATCGCCGACGAATATCGCCGGCGCGGCGTCAAGGTGGTGATGGGCGGCTTTCACCCGACCTTCGCGCCGGAGGAATGCGCCGCCCATGCCGACGCCTTGTTCGTCGGCGACGCAGAGACCGGCTGGGCTGACCTCGTCGAAGACGCGCGGCAAGGGCGGCTCAAGCGCCTCTATAGCGGCGCGCCGGGGCGGCCGCAGACCGGCGTGTTGACCCGCCGCGATATTTATGACGGCAAGGGCTACCTGCCTGTCAGCCTGTTGCAGTTCACGCGCGGCTGCCGCTTCGTCTGCGATTTCTGCGCGGTCACCCGCTATTTCGACAGAAAACACCATATTCGCGCCATCGACGAAACCCTGCGCGAAATCGAAAGTCAAAATCGCCGGCTTCTGTTCTTCGTCGACGACAATATCGCCTCCAACCGCGACGCGCTGAAAGACCTCTGCCGCGAATTGATCCCGCTGCGCCTCAACTGGGTCAGCCAGGCCTCGCTCGACGTGACGGCCGACGCCGAATTGATGGGGCTCATGGCACAGTCCGGCTGCCTCGGCCATATCATGGGCTTTGAATCGATCACCCGAGCGAGCGTCAGGGAAGCGCGCAAGGCGCCCAACATGGGCAAATTCGACCAATATGCGACGCAGATCCGCATCCTGCGCGATTTCGGCTTCCAGACCTGGGCCGCTTTTACGCTCGGCTACGACCATGATACGGTAGACTCCATTCGCCAGACGCTCGATTTCGCGCTGGAAAATCGTTTCACCTTCGCCGCCTTCAACATTTTAATGCCCTATCCCAACACCCCGCTCTACGACCGGCTCGCGCGCGAAAACCGCCACCTTTACGACGGCAAATGGTGGCTGCATCCGCAATACAGGTTCAACGCGGCGTCATTCGTTCCCGCGCGCATGACGCCAGACGAACTCACCGACGTCTGCAACGAGGCGCGCCGCGAATTCAATCGCATACCCTCGCTGCTGTGGCGATTTTCCGATCTCAAGACCAACATGCGCACACTCAATCGCATGCGCGCCTTCTGGCGCTTCACGCCGGTGTTCAGGCGCGAGGTCTTCAAGAAGCATGGCATGCTCTTCGGCCATTTCGGGCATGGCCGCGCATGAGCCGCTTTTTTCGCCTCTACGAAATTCTCGGGCCGCTGCTGCTGACGCCCTTGGCCCTTTGGGCCTGGCTCCGCCATTACCGGGGTGACTGGGCGCTGGCGGGTCTAGCCGTGGCCATACCGATCCTGCATGCCTATATCGTTCCGGGAATCGGCACGAATGTGTTGAAGATGTGGGCCTTCACCACGAAATTCCGCATTGGGCGCTTCCGGCCACAGCACGGGTTCGTTTTCGGCGGGGCGACAGCGCTGATCACCCTGGCCTGCATCGGCGCGCCAAATTCCGCGCCGACACTTTTCACGATCCTGGCTTCCGCCGCCGGCGTTGGCGCCGTGCTGTTTTTCGTTAACTGGGTCTACGACGCTCTGGCGCTGAAGCACGGGGTGCTGGAGGTTTACAACCAGCTCTGGGCGGACGGCGCTGGCTCCTGGGCGGTGGCCGCCGAATATTCGATCTGGTTCTTCGGCCTGTTCGGATTTGTTTTCGGCGCGGGCTTGCGGATGGCTGAAGGCGTACTGCTGGCGGCGCCAAACGTCTGGCGCACTTTGGAAATTGGCGGCCTGCTGCTCGCGGCCACGGTCAGCTTGCCGACCCTCTGTTATGTCGCCGTCTCGAAAATCCGTCACGGTCACAGCGGCTGTCGTCCCTGCGTCCGGATGCCGAAGGAGTCGCCAAGCCCATGAAACGCTGGCTGCCGCCCGAACAGATTCTCCGCCTCGCCGCCGATCCGGCGCATTGCACGCGAACCGACGCCGCTTTTGCCGTCGATCCGCGCCGGCCTTTCGTGCCCGAAACCCATACGCAGCTCTATTACACGCCGGTCTATGCGTCGCTGCATTTCGAGCATCGCCTGCGCTACAATCAATTGTCCGGCCTGCGCATCAACGAATATGTGATGATGCTGGAAAGCGACCTGATCGATGGCGTCCTGCCGCCCCTGCGCAAGCTGCCGAAGATCGCGCGACAGCCGCATCTGGTTGAAGCGATCGACAAGATGATCGAGGAGGAGCGGCGGCATTTTGGCATGTTCGCCGCGCTCAATCGCGCCGCTCGCCCCGATCTCTATCCGCCGGGCCGTGGTCGGCTGTTTTCTCGCCTGCCGCCTGCGACGCGGGCCATGTTCAAGATTTCGGCCCTGCTCGTCGCGCATCTGTCGTTTCCGCTCTGGTACATGATGGCGCTGGAGGAATCCTCGATGGCGCTCGCCCGCGACATGGCCGCCCATCCCGAGACGGAAACGCTGGGCCAGCTCGATCCGGCGTTTTTGGGCGCGCACCAGGAGCATATGAAGGACGAGGCGCGCCACCTGCACATCGATGGCGCGCTGATTGATCTGTGCATCGCCGCCGGCGGGCCAATGCGCCGCGCCCTCAACGCCCACCTGTTCAAGTCGATGCTGGGCGGCGTGGTGACGCCGACGCGCGGCGGATCGGGGGTCAAGGTCATCCGCCAATTGGTCCGCGACATGCCGGAACTCAAGTCCCGCGAGGAGGAAATGATCCAGGCGGTTCTCGCGCTGAAGGACAATGAGGCGTTCCAAAAAAGCCTGTTCAACCGCGCGATCATGCCGACGACGTTTCGCCTGTTCAATTCCAGCGCCGAACTTGCCTCTCTCGGCGAAAGGATGGTCGGCTATGACCGTCGCTGAAAGCGCCGTAGCTCCGGAAAAGCCGAGCGCCTTTTCGCTCTGGCTCAATGGCTTGCCATTCCTCATGGTCCTGTGCGGACTCGGGATCGCCGTCGGCGCTTCCGGCGGCGCCGCCGGCCGGGTGACGTTCTTCGCTCTCTGGATATATCTGGCGCCGCCGTTTTTCGCGCGGCTGTTGCTGGCGCGCTTCGGCAGGCCGGAGGGACGCCTGACACAGGAGATGCCCGCCTATCGGGTCTGGTGGGCGCTGACGCAATTGCAGATGATCTTCAACCGCCTGCCGGCGCTGGAGGAGACGCTGCGCCTTGTCCCGGGCCTTTATGCCCTGTGGATTTTTCTGTGGGGCGGAAGGCTCAGCCCCTTCGCCTACGTTGCGCCGGGCGTAAAAATCATCGATCGCCCGCTGGTCGACATCGGACGCGGCGCCGTCCTGGGCTTTTCCGCCCGGCTTGCGGGGCATATCGCCTCGCGCGATATAGACGGCCGCTGGTTCGTCGTGGTCGCGCCCTGCGTCGTCGAGGACGACGCCGTTCTCGGCGGAGAATCCGCCATGGCTCCGGGAACGCGGCTGCGCGCGGCAAGCGTCCTGCCTTATGGCCGCAAAATTGGCATCTTCGGGCAATGGCCGCGCCAGGCCAAAGACGAGGAGCCGCAATCATGACCGCGACTTCCGCCGACATCCGTCGCATTCCCTGGCGCGCCAACCTGCTGATCGCCTTTGCAGCGATCGGCGTCTGTATCCTTTGCCTGTGGACGGCCGCCCACGCATCATCCTGGCTGGTCGTCGCGGTAGCGGCTCTTGTCTTTTCCTTCGTCAACAACACGATTTTCGCCTTGCACCACGAGGCCGTGCATGGCGTCTTCCATCCAGACCGGCGCATCAACGACGCAGCGGGCGCCGTCTTCGCGGCGTTTTTCCCGACCATCTTTTCGATCCAACGCATTAGTCACCTGGGCCACCACCGCCGCAACCGAACCGATGTCGAGCTTTACGACTGCTACCTGCCAGGTCAGTCCTGGCTGCTGAAGACCTATTGGATCTATTGCCTGCTGACCGGTTTCTACTGGGCGATCATCCCCGTCGCCGGCCTGCTCTATGTGCTCTGCCCCTTTGCTTTTCGCGCCGCCTGGTTCCAGCGCGGCCCGGCGCGCTGGTGGGGGTTCGCGCCTTTCGTCGCCGACATCGCGAGCGCGCCGATTCCCCGCGTGTGGATGGAAGGCGTTTTCTCGCTCGCCGCGCAGGTCCTGCTTTTCTGGGCGCTCGGCCTGCATTTCTGGTCGTGGCTCGCCTGTTATTGGGCCTTTGGCCTCAACTGGTCGTCAGTGCAATATGCCGATCACGCCGGCGCCCCGCGCGATGTCATGGAGGGCGCCTGGAACTTGCGCTTCTGGCCGATCTCGCAGGCCTTGTTCCTCAATTACAATTTCCACCTCGCGCATCATCGCGCGCCTGATGTCCCGTGGATTTACCTGCCGCGGCTCGTCCAGCCGGGCGACGCCAACCCGTCGTTCTGGCCGATCTATTTCCGGCTCTGGCTCGGCGCGCGACCCGCGCCGCCGGGCCCCGGACCCGAACCGCTTCCCGATCATTTCAGCGCCTGAACCCAGCTCGGAAAGGAAATTGATCATGTCCAGAATTGCTATCGCCTTGTGCCTGTCCCTGATGTTTGCAGCGCCAGCCTTCGCGCAGGCGGCGGGAACGCCCGCCGATCACGACGCGCTGCGCAAGCTGAAGGCCGAGGCCACGGCGGCTGTCAATGCGCGCGACTATCCGGCGCTGGAAAAACTGCTGCATCACCCCTTCATGGCGACGGTCGAGACCCAGGCCAGTTTCGACGATTTCGGCAAGCTGAAGGATTATTTCGAGAGCCTGTTCACCCGCAACTCGCTGCGGATCAAGGACATGGCGGTTTCGGCGCAAGCGGACGACCTTTCCCAGATCTACACTGGCACGTTCGCCGTGACCAAGGGCGGCACAAAAGAGCGATACGTCATGGCCGATGGCCGCAGTTTTAACCTGAATGGTCGCTGGACCGCCGTCTCGATCAAGGAAAACGGCGAGTGGAAATTGCTGGCCATTCATTCCGGCGTCGATTTTCTCGATAATCCGGTGTTAATGGCGGTCGAGAAAAGCTCGACGTGGTTCGGTTTCGGCGGGTTGGGCCTTGGCGCGCTGCTCGGCTTCGGCGCCGGCTGGTTCATCAGGAAGCCACGCGCAATCGCCTGACGCCGCTGGCGAACGGCGCCATGCGACGCACGGCGATGGCCAGCCCGAAGCCGGAAAGGACATCGAGCAGATGATGCTGATGCACCAATATCGTTGACGCCGCCATGATCGCCAACCAAAGCCGATAGGTCATCGTGATGAATGGCGGCGACCGCTCGCCGCAGGCGAGCAGGATCAGCGCGCCGAAAACCACATGCAGCGACGGCGCCAGATTATAGACGGTGTCGACCGCCCCCACATCGCTCAGGATGTGGCCGTTGAAACCGGCGACCAGGGTCGGCGCAAAACCGCAGCGCGTCGGCGCCAGAATGAAGAATGCGCCAGCGATCAATAGAGCCAACGTCGACTGCCGCGACAGGACGGCGATCTCCTCCGCGCGCAAATGCGCCAGCGGCAGCAAGAACAGTGGAAACAGGGACAGATAAGGCCAGACCATCCATGCGACGAGCGGAATGTCCTTCTCCCAATCGAAATACAGGCCGATCGACCTTTTTTCCGGCGCGGCGATCCAGCCCGTGCCGAAATAGACCGGGAAGAACAGGAGGTAGAACATCCCCATGAATTTCAGAAAGGCGATCCAACGTGCAGAATCGGGCCAGGAGGCTTCCCGGCGCGCAGGTTGAAGCAATTGACAGCTCATGACGCCGCTCCCGAGCCTGGATCGCGCGAAAATACGCGCATGCGCAAAGGCGTTTTCGGCTGCAAGGTGATGCAGAGCCGGAGTTGCACTTGCTCGTTATCGGCTCGCTCGAAGCGGAGATGTTTCAGGAATGTCGCCAGGAGCATCACGGCTTCCTGCATGGCAAAACCCATGCCGAGACAGATTCGCGGCCCCGCGCCAAATGGCAGGTAGGCAAAGCGCGGAATGGTCTCTCGACGTCCCGGCAGAAATCTTTCGGGATCGAAACAATCGGGATCACGCCAAAGACCATGGTGGCGGTGAACCACCCAGGGCGCAATCATGACGACCGTCCCGCGCGGAAACTTCCGTCCGCAAAGCACGTCGTCGGCCAGCGCGACGCGGCCGATGAGCGGCGCGGGAGGATAAAGGCGCATGGCCTCTTCAATCACCGCCCGCGTCCATACCAGTTTGTCCAGCGTGGCGGATGTGGTTAGGTCGCCGTCCCAAACCGCGTCGATTTCCGCCTCGACAATGGCGCGCGTCGCCGGCGCTTGCGAGAGGAGGAAGATCGCCCATGTCAGGGCGACCACCACGGTGTCCGATCCCGCGCCGAGCAAGGTCGAGACATTGTCCTTGATTTCCCGGGCTCCGAGCGCATCGCCCGCCTCCGTTCGAACCGTCAGCAACGCGGCGACGACATCGAGGCCCGGGTCGCCACCTGCCGACCGAGACCTGGCGACGATGCGGCTTGCCCGCCGCCGCACGGCCCGTATCGTGCGCAAGCCGAAAATCTGATGCAGCCGCGGCCACCAAACCGGCAGACCCAGGAGATCGCCGATCGCCACTTGTCCATTGGCTTCGGCAAAAAGCCGGACGCTTGACGCAATGTCGCCCGGCGGCTCGTCGAGCTTGCCGCCGAAAATGGTCCGCGACAGGACATCGATCGTCGCCACCGCCATTTCCCGCCCGAGGTCGATCTCGCCGCCCGACGTCGCCATCCGTTCCACGGCGTCCTCTGCGGCTGCGGACATTTTTGGCGGATACGACTCAAGCGCCTTGGGAGAAAAGAACGGCGCCAGGGCCTTTCGTTGCTGGCGCCATTGCTCCCCCTCGGCGGTAAACAGACTGCGGCCGGTCGTCCGCAACAGGATGCGCCGTTGCAAATCGTCACGGCCGTAGTTGGCGGCATTATCGACAAGCATTCGCTTTATGGCGGCCGGATCCGACACGACCACTCTAACGCCCAGCGGTGTCTTCGAAACCACCATCGGGTCGACGAAATGTTGCCGGCTCCAGATCGCGAGCGGGTTGAACAGAACCGCGTGCAGCAATTTGGGCAAAGAGAGGGCGTCCGGCGCCGGATCGGGCGCTGGCGGTCGCAATTGATCGCCTCGAAAAAAAGGCTCCTTCTTCATCACCCGATACCGAACGAGAACTAGAGCGAGACTGCGACAATGGCTCAGCTGTCAGCTTGATTCCAGTCTGAAGATCAAAAGGCTTTCTGCGACGTTCGGTCAGGAAGGCGCCAGACCTGCAATCCGCGCCATAAAGCGTCCGAGTCCGATCCTGAACGCCCCGCGGGTGTCGACACGATTTTTCGCTTGCTGGATGGTTATTGGCATAGATCGCCATGTTGGCGGAAGCTGCGGAGGGAGAGGTTGGCTGCGGAGGAAGAACCATGTCTACGGCAGCCGTTCAGCACAGCTTGCGTGAGCCCTGGAACAAGGGCCGCCTCGTCGGCCAAAAAAGACCACTCAAGCCGAAGGACGTGTGGAATATCCGGGTTCGCCTCCAGATCAAAGCCGGAAAGCGCGACCTCGCGATGTTCAATTTGGCGATCGACAGCAAATTACGCGGGTGTGATCTCGTCCGCCTGAAGATCGAGGACGTCTACGCGAACGGTCGGGCCCGCGACCGCGCGACGGTTGTTCAGAAAAAAACCTCTCGGCCGGTCCAATTCGAATTGACCGAACAGACCCGGAGGTCGGTCGAGGAGTGGCTCGCCGTCGTCAAAGGGCATGACGGGCGCTATCTTTTTCCTAGCCGAATTCATGACCAGCCGCACATATCGACGCGCCAGTACGCCAGGATCGTGCACTCTTGGGTTCGCAGCGCTGGTTTAGATGAAATCAGCTTATGGCACCCATTCAATGCGGCGAACGAAGGCGGCGCAAATTTACAAGAAGACCGGAAATTTGAGGGCGGTTCAGCTTCTGCTCGGACACTCGAAGTTGGAGAGCACCGTCCGCTACCTCGGCATCGAGGTGGATGACGCTCTCAGCATTT
The DNA here is from genome assembly GCA_963828185.1 of uncultured Alphaproteobacteria bacterium. Lineage (GTDB taxonomy): Bacteria > Pseudomonadota > Alphaproteobacteria > Rhizobiales > Beijerinckiaceae > Rhodoblastus. Next base: position 220,918 of record CAWHDV010000012.1, read on the forward strand.
CGGAGCAAGTCGAACTGTGAGGCAGTGTGGCGGCCACGCCTATGGGTGTGGCTGCCGTGAAGATTGCCCGTAACCGCACGTTTCTAAGGCGGCAACGCCGACGGTCCCTAACGGGCGGAAAGCGGTCTTACGCGGAACGAAAGAGTTTAGGGCTGCGTGCGGCCATTCGCTTCTCGTTACGTTCGAGCGTTCCCGAGTTTCAGAAAGCGGCCAAAGCCTAGGGAAGCCCCGCCTCGCGAAGCTGGGAGATCAAACGCACGCGCAGGTCCGGATCGCTGGGGTAAGCATTGATGATAAAGGGAGTCTCGGTGGAGAAATCCCTATGGATTTGCAACAATTTTTCGATCCTCTCCCTCGCCTTCGAGGTGCGGCCCATGGCGATGTCGCTGGCGGCCCCAGTGGTGTAGCCGGGCCCGAATGTCGGCATGATTTGCGCGCAGAGGGTTTGCGACCTTGCGGCCTCGTCGAAACGATCCAGGGCGTAAAGCGCAATCGCATGAAAATAGCCGAAGAGGCGCGGCCCAAAACCGAAAGAGAAGGCCTCGACACGGACCTTGCAGAGCTTGGCGACGGTGAAGTGGCCGAACTCGTGGACCACCACCATGACGGCGATCAGCACGATAAAGGCGAGTGCGGAACTAGAAATTCATGCATAGATTTGCGGTGATTCCTTCAGTAAAACAGGGGTCAGGGATCAGCGGTCAGGGATCAGAAACCCGGCCCATAACCTCTATTGTTCCATGAGTGCAGTTGCTGTTTCGCGCGCCTTACGGTCCGCGGCAAGCACTTCCGCAATGGTGGCCGGATGCGCCTCGGGCGTGGCTGCGAGCACCCTTTCAATTGTACGCGGGATTCCCATGAAAGGAATGCGGCGAGCCAGGAAGGCTTCGACCGCAACCTCGTCGGCGGCGTTGAGGGCGATACAGTGCGCGCCGCCTTTTTCCGCGGCTGCAAAGGCCAGGCGCAGGCATGGGAAACGCTCCAGATCGGGCTGCTCGAAGTCCAGATGGCTCAAGGTGGCCAGATCGAAGGTCAGCGTCGAGCGAGGCCGCTCCGGCCAGGCCAGCGCATAGAGAATGGGCAGGCGCATGTCGGTGACGGAGATTTGCGCCAGGATGGAGCCGTCCACGTACTCCACTAGCGAGTGGACGGTGGACTGGGGATGGACGATGACGCGCACCTGGCGAGCCATCACGTCGAAGAGGCGGCAGGCCTCGATGACTTCCAGGCCCTTGTTTAACATCGTCGCCGAGTCGATCGTGATCCTGCGGCCCATCACCCAGGTGGGGTGCTTGAGCGCCTGTTCGGGAGTGATGGTGGCAAACTCCGCCAGCGGCAGCTTGCGGAATGGCCCGCCGGAGGCTGTCAGCCAGATGGTCTTCACCTCGGCGTGCGTGCCTACGCGCAGGCACTGATGGACGGCGTTGTGCTCGCTGTCGATGGGCAGGATCGGCACGTTGCGCTCGCGGGCCGCCGCGGTGAGGATTTCGCCGGCGGCGACCATGCACTCCTTGTTGGCCAGGCCGACGGGCTTTCCGGCTAAAATCGCAGCGTGAGTAGCTTCCAGGCCGGCGACGCCGACGATCGCCGAGACGACAAAGTCCGCCTCCGGCAGCGTGGAGCAGGCGACGGTGCCCGCGGTACCATAAACGGCCTCGACGCCGCTGACGCCATCCGCTTTGAGCTTGGCGGAGAGTTCGGCGGCCAGTTCTTCTGTGGCCAGCGAGACCAGACGCGGCTGCCAACGAAGGGCCTGCGTGAAGGCCTCGTCCACGTTGCGCCCGCAGGCCAGCGAAACGACCGAGTAGCGATTAGGGAACTGCTCGACGATGGATAGTGTGCTCTGGCCGATGGAGCCGGTGGAACCGAGAATGGCGAGTCGTTTCAAAATGCTTGTTTATTTCCTCGTACTCTAATTATCGCTCGTGCGCGGCGCCGGCATCGAGGCTCTCGGCGGGATGCTCGGTGAATTGATCGTGCAGAATGACATTGATCAACGACTTATGGACCCAGATGCGGCCGTTGTAATCGATCAGGCCGAGTTTGCGAAAGCGATTCATGAAGAAGCTGACGCGGGAGCGGGTGGTGCCGATCATCTCCGCCAGAGCCTCCTGCGTGATGGGAGGAAGCGGAGCCGGTTCGTTGGACTCGCTGAATTCGGCCATCAGCAGGAGGATTCTGGCCAGCCGCTTCTCGCTGGAGTTGAAAAGCTGATCGACCAAGTCGGCCTGCGTTCTCATGCTCCGGGCGAGCAACGGCCCCCAAGTACAGGCTCAAAGATTCATCAAAGCTTAAAATGACAAAACAACTTGTCAAGCATCTTTGTGCAGATTATTATCATTCGTAACTAAATTGTTACGGATCTATCCCTCAAAAGGAGGTGCGACTTATTCTGTCGCACCCATAGGTTATTCTCCTGCTCGGGGTCTGGGGAGTACCCTTTCAATGAAAGTTTCCCTGTTGTCATGGAAAGGAGATTCGTCCATGTGGACGGCTTCGGGGAGCCGGGAGATTACGCTTGCATCACCGTTTCGGACACCGGGCAAGGGATGGACGAGGAGACCAGGGAGAGGATATTCGAGCCGTTCTTCACCACGAAAGAGGTCGGCAAGGGAAGCCGATGGATCTCTCAAACGCTGAATTGCACCCCGAGGCACAAATCCGTGCAAACGGCCTCTGTAATAGACCGGAATGGGTATGGAATCCAGCAGCTGCTGTTGACCGGCGTCGGATTATGACCCGGCATCGGCACTTAATTTGACCCACTCATTTTTACGTACCCACGTAAATCAACATGTTAGAGATGCAGATGGGTCACGCTTCGACGCCTATGTGGGTCATAATTGAGATAGCAAGACGACGAATGAAAGAACACGCAGGAACATTACGCATTGAAGGTCCGACACGCCGAATACTTCGCACTGGCTCGTGAAATGAACACGTCGGAGGGGGCTCTCAAGGTGGCCATTCACCGGCTCCGCAAGCGGTATCGCGACCTCTTTCGCCAGGAAATCGCGGATACCGTGGCCGATCCCGCGGAAGTGGAGTCTGAAAACCGGATTACTTGGCTGCGGTGCTCACGAAACAGTAGCCGTCGGCCCCGTGTCGTCGATGGTTCACGCAATGGGCGATCCTGTCCGGCTCTGTCGGCCACCGCGACAATTGTCGTGAAGTGGCTCCCGGCCTGCTCGCCAAGCGTCCACCAACACCGGAAAAACCGGGCTGCCAACGGGATCGGGGCAGATAATCCGCCGTATCGTGGAGTGCCGTATGCCGCGGCCTTCAGGTGCATGTTTCCGATTCGA
>CAWHDV010000013.1:0-33031 GCA_963828185.1 uncultured Alphaproteobacteria bacterium
TGCTGACGCTGATCTTCTTCTTCCAGGACTGGCTGGTCCGCCGGCCGGCGCTCAATGCCCGGCTACGCTTCGGCTTTTTCGACCTTCACGCTTTTCACTATCGGCTGGCTGGCGCAGGCGCAACTGTCCGTGGTCAATGTCTTCGCCTTTTTCGGCGCCCTGCGGACGAATTTCCTGGCTGGAACTATTTTCTGGATGGCGCCGCTGATCTTCATCCTGTGGTTCGCCGCCGCCGCTTCGCTGCTGTTCTGGAATCCTTTGCCTGATTGCGCCTGGCTGTCCCCCTTCCCCTGCCTTGCAGGAACTGACCACCCGTCTCGCCGTGCGCCTCAACGCGCCTCAGCTGAAAATATCCTTCAGCGCGCATCAGCGCCTGACAGCGCTCAAATACATCATCTTCCTGGTGCTGTTCGGCATTTCGCTGAGCGACCTCGGCCTGGCCGAGCGGCTGTCCGAGGTCGAGCCTTTCAAGACCGCGATATCCCGGATTTCGCGCGCCAATGGCCGTTCGTCCTCATGCCGGCGCGATGGTCGCCTCGAGCATTTTCGTCGAGCGCGCTTTTTGCCGCTACCTTTGTCCGCTCGGCGCGGCCCTGGCGATCCCGGCGCGCCTCCGTCTGTTCGACTGGCTGCGGCGCTACCGGGAATGCGGCAGTCCCTGCCAGCGCTGCGGCAATGAATGTCCGGTTCAGGCCATTCATCCCGAGGGCCACATCAATCCGAGCGAGTGCATCCAGTGTCTGCATTGCCAGATGCTCTACCACCACGATCAAAATGCCCGGTAGTGATCCAGCGTCGACTGAAAACGCGAAAAGCACGCCGCCTCATCGCAGCTCGATTCCCTGCCGCTCGGTCTGCCGCCGAAGACGAAGGTTTCCGCGCAGAGAACCGAGGACGCGTCGCCCTAGCGGGCCGCGGGCAGGACACCAGTTTCCAATCCGGCTCCGAGGGGTGGAGCCGCAACGCGAGAGGCGAACATGACTGATCACGAAGAAGACCCGAAAGCCAGCGTCAACAGGCGCAGTCTATTGGGGGGAACGGCCGTCGTCGGGGCGGCCGCGATCTCCGGCGCGGGATCCTATCTGAATTTCGCTCAAGCCGCGAAGGCGGCGACGCGCGCTATCGCCGAATCCGAGGTCAAGCCCGGCGACCTCGACGAATATTACGGTTTCAACAGCAGCGGGCAGACGGGCGAGGTCCGCATCCTCGGCATGCCGTCCGGCCGCGAGATCATGCGCATTCCCGTCTTCAATCGCGACAGCGCCACCGGTTGGGGCCTGACCAACGAAAGCAAGAAGATCCTGACGGAGGGCCTGCTGCCGGAGACGCGGAAATTCCTCGAGACGCGCGGCGGCATTTACAATAACGGCGATCTGCATCACCCGCACATGTCCTTCACTGACGGCACCTATGACGGCCGCTACATCTTCGTCAACGACAAGGCCAATTGCCGATTGGGGCGCATCCGCTGCGACGTGATGAAGGTCGACAAGATCATCGAAGTTCCGAACGCGTCGGACATCCATGGTATGCGACCGCAAAAATATCCGCGAACGGGCTATGTGTTCTGCAACAGCGAACATCCGATCCCGATCCCGAACGACGGCAAGGTGCTGGACGATCCCAAGAAAAACTATTGGTCGGTGTTCACCGCCGTCGACGGCGACAAAATGGAGGTGGCCTGGCAAGTCCGGGTCGACGGCAATCTCGACAATGTCGATTGCGACTATCAGGGCAAATATGCGTTATCGACCTGCTACAACCCCGACAAGGGCGTAAATCTGAAAGGCATGACCGACCACGAACAGTCGTGGGTCGTCGTTTTCGACATCGAACGGATCGAGCAGGCCGTTGCGGCCGGCGACTGCAAAGTGATCAACGGCGTCAAGGTGGTCGAGGGCCTGCACGGATCAAAATACACGCGCTACATCCCGATTCCCGGCTCGCCGCATGGCGTCAACACGGCGCCCGACGGCATCCATGTCGTCATCAACGACAAACTGTCGCCGACGGTCACGGTCTTCGACCTCCGCAAGCTCGATGACCTCTTCAACGACAAGATCAAGCCACGCGACGTGGTGGTGGCGGAGCCGCAAGTGGGCCTCGGGCCGTTGCATACGGCCTTCGACGGCAAGGGCAACGCCTATACCACCGCCTTCCTCGACAGCCAGATCGTCAAATGGAACATCGACAAGGCCCTGCGCGCCTACAAGGGCGAGAAGGTCGAGCCGGTATTGGACAAACTCGATGTCCACTATCAGCCGGGACACAATCACTCGTCGATGGGGGAAACCAAGGAGGCGGACGGCAAGTGGCTCGTTTCCCTCAACAAGTTCTCCAAGGACCGCTTCCTGCCGGTGGGTCCCCTGCACCCGGAGAATGACCAGCTCATCGACATTAGCGGCGACAAGATGGTGCTCGTAGCGGATCATCCGGCCTTCGCTGAGCCGCATGACATGATCATGGTGCATCGGTCAAAGCTCAAGCCGCTGAAGATCTGGAATCGCAACGATCCGATGTGGGAGGATGTACGCCAACAGGCGGTGAAGGACGGCGTCACGCTTGAGACGGCGGCGAACATCATCCGCGACGGCAACAAGGTGCGCGTTTACATGCACTCCAATGCGCCGGAGTACAGCCTTGACAAGATCGAGGTGAACGAGGGCGACGAAGTGACGATCGTGCTCACCAACATGGACGATATCGAGGATCTGACACACGGCTTCACCATCGTCAAATATGGCGTCATGATGGAGATTTCGCCGCATCAGACCGCCTCGGTGACCTTCATCGCCGATCGTCCTGGCGTGCATTGGTATTACTGCCAGTGGTTTTGCCATGCGTTGCACATGGAAATGTCGAACCCGTTGATCGTCCATCCGAGGAAAGTCTGACCATGTCGTGCGCGCGCTTCCTGCTGCTGACCGCGGCATGCGCCGCAATGGCGGCGAACGGCGCGCGCGCGGCCGAAATTCCCGTGCCGGCGGGCGATGGCCTTCCACAGGCCGTCGCTCACGCCGCGCCCGGCGACGTCCTGCAACTTGCGGCCGGCGTCCATCTCGGACCGGTGATGATCTCCACGCCGCGCCTGACCCTTTTAGGCGCGCCAGGCGCAATCGTCGACGGCGGCGGCAAGGGCAGCACGATCTCCATCGGCGCGTCCGCCGTGACGCTCCGGGGGCTGACCATCCGAGGCTCCGGCCTGAGTTTGCCGGACAAGGATTCCGGCGTCTTTATCGACAGCGGCGCCGACCACGCCGTCATCGCCGACAATCATTTCGAGGACGACCTGGTCGGCGTTTATCTCGACGGTCCGAAAGATGCGCTCGTCCAGCATAACCGCATCGACGGGCTGCGCCGCTTGCGTGTGAACGAGCGAGGCCCGGGAGTCGAGGTTTTCGATACGCCGGGATCGCGCATCGTCGACAATGAGATCAGCTATGGGCGCGACGGCGTATTTTCCGTCAACAGCCACGACGACGAGGTGCGCTGCAACCGCTTCCATGATCTGCGTTTCGCGGTCCATTTCATGTACACCAACGCCAGCACAGTCGCCGACAATACCTCCGTCGGCGACAACATCGGCTACGCCATGATGTACTCGGATCGCCTCGTCGTGACCGGCAATGTCTCGGACCGCGACCGCGAGCACGGCATGCTGTTCAACTACGCCAACGACTCCCGCATCGACGGCAATGTCGTTCGCGCCAGCGACAAATGCGTCTTCATCTATAACTCCAACAAGGACCGCTTCTCGGACAACTGGTTCGAGGGTTGCGACATCGGCGTTCACTTCACCGCGGGCTCGGAGGGCAACGCCATCACCGGCAACGCCTTCGTCAACAATCGCAGGCAGGTCATGTATGTCGGCACGAGCCTGCTCGACTGGTCGTCGCACGGGCGCGGCAATTACTATAGCGACAATCCGGCCTTCGATCTCAACGGCGACGGCATCGCCGACGCCGCCTATCGTCCCAATGACCTCATGGACCAGGTCGTTTGGCGCGCTCCCGCGGCCAAGATCCTGCTCAACAGCCCGGCCGTCCAGGTCGTGCGCTGGGCGCAGGCGCAATTTCCCGCGATTCACCCAGGCGGCGTGATCGACACCGCGCCGCTGATGAAGCCGCCGCATCCGGCGGCGCTGCAACGGCTGAGCCACGAGACCAAATGAACGAGATGCGGCCGATGAGAGACCCGACCATCGTCATGCGCGGCGTCACGCGCCGCTACGGGGCGCAGCTGGCCGTCAACGATGTCGACCTGTCGTTGCAGGCGGGCGAATGCGTCGGCCTCGTCGGCCATAACGGCGCGGGCAAAAGCACGCTGATCAAATTGATGCTCGGGCTGATCCGCGCGGACGGCGGCAGCGTCAATGTCCTGGGAGAGGATCCTTCAGCCGGCCACGCCGTCGCGGCGCGCCGCGCGCTCGGCTATCTTCCCGAAAACGTCTCCTTGCATCCGTCGATGACCGGCGTCGAGACCCTGGCCTTTTACGCAAGACTGAAAGGCCAGCCGGTCAAGAAAAACGCCGCGCTGCTCAAACGCGTCGGCATCGACGCGGCGGCCGGTCGCAGGGTCGGAACCTATTCCAAAGGAATGCGTCAGCGCCTCGGCCTGGCGCAGGCCTTGCTCGGCAATCCGCGCGCGCTGTTGCTCGACGAGCCGACGTCGGGGCTCGATCCGGCCTCGCGGCGCAGCTTTTACGAGATCATTCACAATCTGCGCCAGGACGGCGCGACCATCCTTCTGTCGTCACACGCGCTTGCGGAACTGGAGGGGCAGGTCGATCGCGTCGTGGTGATGAACGCCGGGCGCAAGGTCGCGGATGGCGACATCGCCGAATTGCGCGACCTCGTCGCCATCCAGCCGCGCATCCGGCTTCGCGCGGGAGCGGATGCGACTGATGGGCTTGCCGGATGGACGCGCACGCCCGACGGACGTTTCGAGCGCGCTTGCGCCGAAGAGGAAGTTGCATGTCTCTTGCGCACGCTTCCAAAGCACGTGGAAAATATCGAAATCCTGCGTCCCACGCTCGACGAAATTTACGCAAGATTCCAGAAGGGGGCGGCGTGACCCAGATTCTCATCATCGCCGGCAAGGAATGGCGCGACGGCATGCGCAACCGCTGGCTGCTCGCGATGACCGGCTTGTTGGCGGCCCTGGCGCTGACGCTGGCCTTCCTCGGCTCCGCTCCGACCGGTTCGGTGAAGGTGAGCGGGCTAGGCGTAACGATCGTCAGTCTTTCGAGCCTCACCATCTTCCTGATTCCCCTCATGGCGCTTCTGGTGTCCTTCGACGCGATCGCCGGCGAGATCGAGCGCGGCACAATGGCTCTGCTGCTGTCCTATCCCGTGGCGCGTTGGCAGGTCGTGCTCGGCAAGTTTTTGGGGCATCTCGCCATTCTGGTCTTCGCGACCGTGATCGGCTACGGCGTTGCCGGACTTGCCGTGCAATGGGTGGGAGGCGAAGATCGTGACACGTGGGCGGCCTTCGCCTTCATGATCGCCACGTCCGGCCTGCTCGGCGGCGTGTTTATCGCCATCGGCTATTTCATCAGCGCTCTGGTGCGCGACCGTGGAACAGCGGGCGGCGTCGCCATCGGCGCGTGGCTTTTCTTCGTACTGCTCTACGATATGGCCCTGCTCGGAGGCTTGGTCGTCGATCAGGGCCGGAACATGACTCCCGAAGCGCTGGACGCGCTGCTGCTGCTCAATCCGGCCGACATCTACCGGTTGCTCAACCTGACGACGAGCCACGTGAGCGGCTTCGCCGGGGTCGCGGGCCTCAGCGGGCATATCGGCCTCTCACCAGCGACGCTTCTTTGCGCGCTGGTCGGGTGGATGGCGGCGCCGTTGTTTGGGGCCGTGGCTCTCTTCGCGCGGAGGCCGGTATGAGACGCAGGGTCGTTCTCGTCGCTTTGCTCGCCACGCTTTTGCTGGCCTCCTGCAAGCAGGATCGAGACGTCACCGTGGCGCCGCGTCCGCGCGAAATCACGGATTCAGCGGTTGCCTATTTCTGCGGCATGTCGCTGAGCGAGCACAGCGGGCCAAAGGCGCAGGTCTTCATCCGCGGCCTTGCGGACCCTTTCTGGTTCGCGAGCATTCGCGACGCATTTGCCTTTCTGATGCTCCCGGAAACGCCCAAGGCCGTCGCCGTGGCCTATGTCAATGACATGGCCAAAGCCAAGAATTGGAACCACCCCGAAGCTGGGGCCTGGATTGACGCGCACAAGGCGCTTTACGTGATTGGCAGCCGTCGCCGCGGCGGCATGAGCAATAACGAGGCGGTTCCCTTCGGGACCGCCGCCGCGGCCCAAAATTTCGTTGCGACCGAGGGCGGAAGGATCGTGAAATTCGACGGCATGCCGCGCGATTACGTCCTTGGTTCCAAGTGAGGAGAATGACAGTGCGCCCCACACGCCGCCGCTTTATCGCCATTGCCGCCGCCGCCGGCGGCTTGCCGCTCCTGCCGTTTTCCGCGGCGCGCGCGGCGCCTGGCAAAAATCCGTTGCTTCGCTTCTGGTCGGGCGAGGCGCTCGGCGCGGACGCCACGCTGGAGATTCATCACCCCGATCCAAAGGTCGCCGATCAACTGATCGAGGCGAGCCTCGCGGAAGTGGCGCGGCTGGAAAAGGTGTTGAGCCTCTATCGTCCGGATAGCGCCCTCTCCATCCTGAATCGAAATGGCGTCATCGAGACGCCTCCGTTCGATCTTGTGCAGGTGCTTTCCGACAGTCGTCGCTATGGCGCTTTAACGGGAGGCGCCTTCGATGTGACGGTGCAGCCATTGTGGGACCTTTATGCGGCGCATTTTTCGCGCCCCGGCGCCTCTCCAGATGGTCCATCCGGGCGGGAATTGGCGGCGGCCGTGGCGCGCATCGGGCAAGACGCGCTTGAAGTGACGGCGGACCGGGTTCGTTTGACCCGGCCGGCGATGAGCGTCACGCTGAACGGCATCGGCGAGGGCTATGTCACCGACCGTGTCGTCGATCTGCTGCGCGCCGGCGGCATAGAGCATGCGATGGTCAACATGGGCGAAATCTACGCGCTCGGCTCGCATCCGGCGGGCGGGCCATGGTCGGTCGGTCTCGAGGATCCTCGCGCGCCGACAAAGGTCACCGAAACGATCGCGCTTCAGGATCGAGCGGTCGCTACCTCCGCCGGCTATAACACGGAGTTCGACCCGGCGGGGCGTTTCAATCATCTGTTCGAGCCGCGTACGGGCCATACCAGCTGGCGCTGGCTTTCGGTTTCGGTCGAGGCCGCGACGACGACCGAAGCGGACGCGCTTTCAACCGCGTTCAGCGTGATGCCGGAGGAAATGACCGCGCCAATCGTTCGCAAGCTGGGGCTGGTGGCTCATTTCGTCCGACCCGACGGCTCCCGCCTGGTGCAGAGGGCGTGATCGCGTCGGTTATGATCCGGGAGACAGCAAATGGGCGATACCGGCCAGGTCAAAGTTCGGATGCGTTCCGCGGAGGATTTGCTCGCCGTGGCCGAGGCTCTGGAGCGGGAAGCCGCCGCGCGCTATCGTAGCTTGGCCGCGCGAATGGCGCGGCAGGGCGATGACGAGTTGGTGGCCCGGTTCGAAGCTCTCGCGGGTATGGAGGATCGCCACGCAAGCCAGGTGGCTGACCGCAGCTTGGCCCTCCTTGGCCACAGGGTCGACCCGGCCTGCGTCAAATGGGAGACGCCGCCAGGATTTGACGAGGATGAGTTCGCCCGGCGCGGATCTCGACGCCTACCAGGCGCTCGCCTTCGCCGTGCGCAACGAGGAGCGCGCCTTCGCATTCTACAGCTTTGTTGCCGCCGAGGCGGAAAGCGACGAAATCCGCGCGCTTGCGGAAGATCTGGCGCGTGACGAATTGCAGCACGCCTCACTGCTGCGCGAGTTCCGCCGGCGCGCCTTCCATGAACGGCGGCCCATGCCATTGCCTGCGCCCCTGGACATCGAAGACCTGCGCGGATTGGCGCGGGGCTGGGACGCCGAAGCGGCTGCGGCGCACGCGGCGCTGGCCAATTCCCTTGCCGCGCTCGGCGAGGCCGAGGATGCAGCGGTTTTTCGGCGTCTGGCGGAGGACGAGGCGCGCTCGGCCGCCGGGGCTGTCGCGACGAATGCGCCGCTGCTTAAAAATGCGGCCGACGGCTTGCGATTGCTCGAAAAGGATTTCGACCGCTATGCCCTGATCGCCGAACGGGCGAAGGATGAAGAGCTGATCGAGGAGGCGCAGCATCTGGCGAGCCGGACGGTGCGGCGGCTCGCGGCGACCGGAGGCGCTCTCGGCAACGCCCTGCTGGAGGACCACGGCAGGCCCGGCGGTTGAGAGGCGCGTGGATGGTAGGTCAACCGCAACAATGGCGAAGATCAATGCGGCGCTTTCGCCGCGGAAAAACTGAAGGATTCTGAAAATGGGTGGCCTTTCTATGCCCCATCTGATGCTGCTGGTCGTGGTCGTGCTGATCGTCTTCGGCGGCAAGGGCCGGATTTCCGATATCATGGGCGATGTCGGCAAAGGTTTGAAAGCCTTCAAGACAGGCCTCGCGGACGGCGAGCCGGTTGCGGCGCCAGCGACCGAGCGCCCGCGCGCGATCGAACATCAGGCGCAAAGCGTGCTTGTCTCCGAGGCGCGCAAAAGCAGGTCGGATCAGTAGCGCCCAAGGTCTCGCGAGAGCCGCGCGATCCTGGCCTGTCACGCCGCGCTGCGACGCAATGTCGCAATTATTTGCCGACGCGCAAAGTGGCCCCGCCGAACGACCGTTAGTCAAAACAGGTCTGTCCCCTGTTTTGGAACGATCATGGTCGCCATCGACATCAGTCATACAGCCCGAAACCGCAAGAAGGCGGCGGCGCTCGGGCAGGAGCCGGTTGTTCCGCAATCGGTCAAAGGCCGGATGCGCAGGCTGAAATGGGCGCTTCTCTGCCTCTGCCTCAGCGTTTACTATCTCACGCCGTTCCTGCGCTGGGATCGTGGGCCGGGAGAACCGTCGCAGGCCGTCCTGCTCGACTTCGCCCATGGTCGCCTCTATGCGTTCTTCATCGAGATCTGGCCGCAGGAGCTTTATTACCTCACGGGCCTTCTCGTCCTCGCGGCTGCGGTTCTCATCCTGATGAACGCGCTTTTCGGTCGCGTCTGGTGCGGGTTCTTTTGTCCACAAACAGTCTGGACCGACCTGTTCCTGCTGGTCGAGCGCCGGATTGAGGGCGATCGCCGCGAAAGGCTGTTGAAGCGTCAGGCGCCGCTGAGCCTGCGCCGCATCGCTGAAATCGGCGCCAAGCACGCGGCGTGGATGCTGATATCGCTGGTGACCGGCGGCGCGCTGATCTTCTATTTCACCGATGCGCCGGCGCTGGTCGTGTCGCTGGCCCGGGGACAGGCTTCGCTCATGGCCTGGACATGGATCATGGTCTTTGCCGGAACAACTTACGTGCTCGCCGGTTTCGCGCGCGAACAGGTGTGCATCTTCATGTGTCCGTGGCCGCGTCTGCAAGGCGCCATCTGGGATCCCGAGGCCCTGACGGTGAATTACCGCGACTATCGCGGCGAAGAGCGCATGTCGGTGAAGAAGGCGGCCGAACTCAGGGCGCGTGGAGAGAAGGCGGGAGACTGCGTCGATTGCGGCCAATGCGTCGCCGTTTGCCCCATCGGCATCGATATTCGCCAGGGACCGAATTTCGCCTGCATCAACTGCGGGCTCTGCGTCGACGCCTGCGACAGCGTGATGGATAAAATCAATCGGCCGCGCGGCCTGATCGACTACGAGAGCTGGCGCAACATCGAACGTGGCCGCATCGGCGCGCCGCCGCAAAAGCGGCTGGCGCGGCCAAAGACGATCGCGCTCGCGGCTTTCTGCCTTGTTCTCGCAGGGGCGATGGGCGCGGTGTTTGCGACGCGCGCCACGGGCTCGCTGTCGGTCGAGCATGATCGAAATCCGCGTTTCGTGATGCTTTCGGACGGCGCCATCCGCAACGCATATAACGTGAAGATCCTCAATCGCGGCGCGGCCGCCCGCACGTTCACGCTGGCGGTCGATGGGCTCCAAGGCGTCCGCCTGCAAATCCTTGGCGCTCCAGCCGACGGAAAGATCGAGGTTCCGGCCGATGGGGCGCAAACCGTCCGGGCCACATTGACCGGCGTGAGGGGCAGCGATGCGTCATTGCGCTTCGTCGCCAGGGACGGGAGCGGCCACGCCTTTGAGGCCGTGGAAAATTTCGTCGTCAGGTAGCCGCGAAATCCAACGCTCGGGCGGCCTATTGTCCGAAACGCAAATTTGTCGGCTCAGGGCGCCTTGCCGTCGAGAGGCAGCCGAAAATTGTCGAATGCGTCCCGATCCATCCTGCCGGCGAGGAAATCGGCGGCGACCCGGTCAACGCTGCCGACATGCGCGTCCATGACGGCCGGCAAGATCAGGGTCAATGCGCTCCGGACCATTGACGCGTCGGCTTGAAGCGACTGGCGGCGCATGGCCGAAATCTCCGCCAGGATCATCGCATGCTGCGCTCGATGGCATTCCAGATTCGGAAGTCGCTCGCGCGCGAGAAGGGCTTCTTCCCGCAAGAAATGCGCTTCGATTTTCCGGGCGAGCGCTTCAAGCAGTTGTGACAAACCGGCGTCAGCGGTCGAGGCGACGGACGCCAACAGCGCCTCGATTTCCGCGTGGTCGCGATCCATTTCCGCAACGCCGAGCAGGAGCGCTGGCTGTTTCATCTGGCTCCCCACAATTCAGCGCCTCGATCGCGGCGATGTCGCGCCCTCATTCGGCGCGCTCCGGGTTTGGCGTATTTGCAATCATTGCGCGTCCACCGTGGCTTTTCAACGGCCCGCGCCACTGCGGCGATGTCGGCTCGAACGCGCGGAGCAGGTCGATGGCGCGCCGCGCGATCTGGTCGATGATTGCCGAGACGCTCGTCGGTTTCAGATAAAAAGCCGGGGCCGGCGGCATGACGATCGCGCCCGCTTCCGCCGCCGCGATCATGGCGCGCAAATGGCCGAGATGCAAAGGCGTTTCACGCGCCAGCAGCACAAGCGGACGGCGCTCCTTCAAATGCACGTCGGCGGCGCGCGTCAGCAGGTTGTCGGCGAGACAATGCCCGATCGCCGCCAGGGTGCGCATGGAACATGGCGAGACGATCATGCCGTGCGTCGGGAATGAGCCCGAGGCGATCGAGGCCGCTATGTGGTCGACGTCATGCCAGTGGCTGGCGCTAGAGCGCAGGCGCGACAGCGCGCCCGCATCAATCTCTTCCGCCAGCGTGCGCTCGGCGGCGCGTGAAACCACGACGTGGGTCTCCGCGCCAAGTTCGGCCAGAATTTCGACCGCCCGCAGTCCGATCGCCGCCCCCGAAGCGCCGCTGATCCCGACGACGACGCGCTTCATCGCGCCACTCCCTTGGCCAAGCTTGCCGAGATACGCGGCCACAGGGCGTCGACGCGCTTTTGAACTTCCGTGGACATGGCCAAGGTCTGCCCCCATTCCCGGCGGGTTTCGGCGCCGATCTTTCTGGTCGCGTCCATGCCGAGCTTTCCGCCCAGCCCCGGTTCCGGCGAGGCGAAATCGAGGTAATCGATCGGCGTGTTGGCGAGCGTCACCAGATCGCGCGACGAATCCAGGCGCGTCGCTACGGCCCAGGCGACGTCCCGCCAGTCGCGAACATCGATGTCGTCGTCCACGACAATGATCGTTTTCGTGTAGTTGAATTGCGGCAGCATGCCCCATAGTCCCATCATCACCCGTCGCGCCTGTCCCGGATAGGACTTGCGGATCGAGACGATCGCCATGCGATAGGAGCATGCCTCGGGCGGCAGCCAGACATCGACGATTTCCGGCATCTGCCGCCTCATAGTCGGCAGGGCGAGATCATTGAGCACGCCGCCGATCACCGACGGCTCGTCCGGCGGACGCCCGGTGAAGGTGGTCATATAGACGGGATCGCGCCGCGTGGTGATGGCGGTGATCCGCATGACGGGAAATGAGTCGACGGAGTTGTAATAGCCCGTGTGGTCGCCATAAGGCCCTTCGGGCGCGGTCTCGTTTGCGGAAACGTAGCCTTCGAGGACGATCTCGGCGTCGGCCGGAACCAGCAGAGGCACGGTCAGGGCGGGCGCGACGCGCGGGCGCTCGCCGCGCAACACGCCGGAAAAGCGCAATTCCGATACGGTTTCGGGCAGGGGGAGAACGGCGGAAAGGATCGTCGCCGGGTCGGCTCCAATCGCTACCGCCACCGGCATGTCTTCGCCGCTTTGGCTCCAGGCGCGATGATGCGCCGCGCCGCCACGGTGCGCCAGCCAGCGCATGATGGCGCGATTCTTTCCCAGCGCCTGCATGCGATAGACGCCGATATTCATCCGCGCGGTTTCGTCGGCGGCGCTGTCCGGCGGCCTTGTTATCACCAGCGGCCAGGTGATGAGCGGGGCCGGTTCGCCCGGCCAGCAGGTCTGGATTGGCAGTCTTGACAGGTCGACGTCGTCGCCCAGCCATTTTTGCGACTGGCAATCGGGGCGCGCGACGGTTTGCGGTCGCGTCGCCAAGGCCGCGCGGACCATCGGCCAGCGGCTGACGGCGTCCTTCAGCCCATCGACCGGCGCGGGTTCGCGCAAGGCGGCGAGCAGTTCGCCCAATTCGCGGACCCTTTCCGCGCCGACGCCAAAACCGGCGGCGACGCGCTCAGGGGTTCCAAACAGATTTGCGAGCACCGGCATCGACGCGGGGCCACGGGCGTCATCAGCGCTTTCAAACCAGAGCGCCGGCCCGCCGGCCGTCAGCACGCGCCGGTGGACTTCAGTCATTTCGAGGACCGTGCTCACCTTTTCGCTGACACGCGCCAATAATTTCCTTTCTTCAAGGAAGCGGGCAAAGGCGCGAAGGTCGCGGAAGGCTGGCAGTTCTCGGAAGGACATGCTTTCTCCTGCCTCCAAAGATGCGCCGTCGCCTTGACTTCGGTTAATGCGTCGCCGAGCTTGATCTGGTCTATGAACCCCATGTCGAACATGAGACTCATTCCGCGATTTCCGGCGATGGGCGTCGCCGTTCTGCGGATGGCGCCCTGACGCCCTTGTCCTTTGCCGGAGAGCGTCTGGCGAGGAGCCTCGGTAGGCGACATCCGCATTTGTTCGCGCGTCTCGGCGTTCAGTCGGAGAAAATCTTCCTCATCGATCCGACCGATTTGCCATTGGCGTTCGTGCTCGCGCCGAAGCCGGAGGCGCCGCGGCTCGACTTGGTTCGCCGCGAAAACGCTAGCCGCTGGGATGCGCGCATCGCCGGTCCCCTCGCGGCCTTGCTCGGACTGGTGCACGGCGTGTTTGACGGTGACGCGCTGTTTTTTTCGCGCGACCTGACCATCGAGGGCGACACGGAGGCGGTGCTGGCCCTGCGCAACGCCATCGACAATGAAGAAATCGATCTCGTGGCAGAGGCGGCAGGCCTGTTCGGGCCGCTCGAACCACTTGCCTCGATTCCGGCCCGGGCACTGGCGACGCTCGCCGGGCGCTGGAGCGGCGTCAGCTTGACGCGGCCCGAGCGCGGGCGCCCGGAATGAGCAGGGAAGGGCGCCTCGAACTTGTTTGCCCGGCAGGCACGCCAGCGGCGCTGCGCGCCGCGATCGACGTTGGCGCGCATGCGGTCTATTGCGGCTTCAACGACGAAACCAACGCGCGCAATTTTCCCGGCCTCAATTTTTCGCGCGACGAAATGGCCGAGGCGGTCAAATACGCCCATCGCCGCCACGCCAAGGTTCTCGTGGCGATCAACACCTTTCCGCGCGCTGGCGCCTTCTGGTGCTGGAGCAAGGCGGTCGACGACGCCGCCCGCTTCGGCGCCGACGCGGTCATCCTCGCCGATCTCGGCCTGCTCGATTATGCGGCGCAGCGCCATCCCTCACTGCGGTTGCATCTTTCGGTGCAGGCGGCGGCGGCCAACGCCGACGCCATCGCCTTTTACGCGCGTTCGTTTGGCGTCAAGCGCGTCGTTTTGCCGCGCGTGCTGACAGTGCAGGAAATCGCCGCGATCAATCGTGACATCGAGATCGAGACCGAGGTGTTCGTCTTTGGCGGTCTTTGCGTGATGGCGGAAGGGCGCTGTTCGCTGTCGTCCTACGCCACCGGAAAGTCGCCGAACATGAACGGCGCCTGTTCGCCGGCCAGCCATGTCGAATATCGCGAGGAAGGCGGCGAACTGGTTTCGCGGCTCGGCGGCTTCGCCATTCACCGCGTCGCGGCGGCCGACGCGGCGCCTTATCCGACCCTGTGCAAGGGATGTTTCCAGGCCGGCGACTTTAAAGGCCACGTTTTCGAGGACCCCGTCAGCCTCGACGCGGCTTCGCTCATTCCGCAATTGGCGCAGGCCGGCGTCGCCGCCTTGAAGATCGAGGGGCGGCAGCGAAGCCGGGCCTATACCGAGGCGGTCGTGCGCAGCTTTCGCAAGGCGCTCGAGGATCACGCCGCCGGGCTGCCGATCGCCGCAGGCGCGCTGCGCGACCTTACGGAAGGCCAGCAGACCACCTCCGGCGCCTATCGCAAGACCTGGCGATAGAGCCCGGCTGGGAAAGGGATCGGACTCGTGACGCAGGCAAGATTCGAGCTGACGGTCGGACCGCTGCAATTCAACTGGCCGGCGCAGGCCTTCGCCGATTTTTACGCGCGCATCGCCGACGAGGCGCCCGTCGATCGCGTGGTCATCGGCGAAAATGTCTGCTCGAAACGCGCGCCTTTTTACGCCGACCGCATTCCGGCGGCGATCGAACGGCTTCAGCGCGGCGGCAAGAAGGTTGTTCTCTCGTCGCTGACGCTCGTGACCTTGGAGCGCGAAAGGCGCGCGGCGCGCGAGCTGTTCGACCAGGTGGAGCATGAAGTCGAGATCGACGATCTCACTTTGATGAATTTTGCGCGACCGGAGACGCCTGTCGCCATCGGGCCGCTGGTCAATGTCTATAACGAGGCTACTCTCGCTTTTCTGGCGAAGCGCGGCGCGAAGAAATTTTGCCTGCCGCCGGAACTGCCTTTCGCCTCGGTGGAAATCCTGGCCAGGGCGGCGGCGGATTGCGGCGCGTCGGTCGAAGTGTGGGCCTTCGGCCGCATCCCGCTCGCCATCTCCGGCCGCTGTTATCACGCGCGCGCGCACGGTTTGACCAAGGATTCCTGCCAGTTCGTGTGTGAAAAGGATCCCGACGGATTGACGGTGCGGACGCTCGACGGCGCCGACTTCCTGGCGATCAATGGCGTCCAGACCCTGTCGCACAAATATGGCGCCGTGATCGGCGATCTCGACCGTTTGGCGCAAACTGGCGTGACGTCGCTGCGGCTTTCCCCGCACAGCTGTGATTTTGTTGGTGTCGCCAGCGTCTTCGCGGCGGCGGCGCGCGGAGATGTTACGGCGCAAGAAGGGTTGGCGCTTCTTCGGCGGGCCGCGCCGGAAGCGGAATTTTCCAACGGCTTTCTGTTCGGCGATTGCGGCGCCGCGTCCATGGCGATCAGTTGATCAGCCGCCGCAGCAAGGGCCTGCGGAAATCGTATAGGAACAGCGCGAAGGCGAGAACCCAGGCGGCAGCGGCGGCGATCAGCCAGGGGGCAGGGAGCGGCGCGATGGCGGCGGCGGCGCGCAACAGCGCGGCGGCGAACCACGACAGCGCTGTCGCGGCGCCGGCGCGCGAGGTGACGAAGGCGAGATCGCTTCGCTTGCGGATCATGCTGGACATGATCGCCAGCGTCATACCGCCGAAACCTCCGGCCATCCAAAGATGGAGCGCCGCGCTTTCCGGCACCAGTCCGGGCGCCAGCGCATGCGCCGCCATCAAGGCGAAGCCGGCCGGAATCGTCGCGTAAGCAAGATAGAAGGCGCGCAACGGCGGCGAGGCGGCGGTGCGATGTCCGAGCCAAAAGGCCATACGCAAAATTTGCCCAATGGCGGAGGCGAAAAGCATGCCGGCGAGCGCGTCGCCGCCACGCAAAGTCAGCCAGCCGATCAGGCCAGCGGTCGCGGAAAGCGAGGCGAAGCGTTCGATGCCTTGTCCGCGCGGCGGAGACGGCGCTTCTCCGCACAAAGCGTCGTAACGACTCGTCAGGGCCGGCAGGACACGCCCGCCGATGATCATGACCAAACCCATCATTGCGGCGATCGCCAGCCGTGTCGCGGATTCGCGCGTCGGCTCGTCGGCCGCCACGACGAGAAAGACTTTAGCGCCCGAATAAACGCCCAGCAAGGCGACGGTCTTCGCGTTGCGCCAGTCTCGCGCCGCGACGATGTGGAAAGCCGCAACGGCGGCCAAGGCGATGGCGGGCAAGGCGGCGGCGAAAGCGAAGGGACTCGGCGGCGGCGGCGCGAAACGCCCGACCAACCACAGGACCAGGATCAGGCGGCTATTCCAGGCCGGAATGTTTCGCCGCGTCCAACGTGGCAGCGCCGTAAGCAGGAAGCCGGCGAGCACAGCGCAGAGATAACCGTAAAGCATTTCGCGCGCATGCCAGAAGACGAGATCGGGCGCCGTCGGCCTGATGGCGTCAGGACTGGCGAGCCTCAGCGCCCAGGCGCCGACGCCGAAAAGGGCGTCGATCGCCGCCAAGGCGAAAAAGGGCGCAAAAGGGGGCATGGGAAGGGAATGCGGCTTGGCGCCCGGCGGGATCATGGCTTTGGACAACGCAGCATCCAGGTTGGTCTAAAGGGTTTTTTCCTTCCTTGCGGCGGCGGCGTCCTGGCTGTTTGTCGCGCCGCAAATAGCGCGACGATTCCGAAGCTTCGCGCGGGTACATTGTTGACGTCGACGCAGCGCTGATCGCTAATGGCCCTGCCAAGGAGAGCTTCGGCAAGAAGCTGAGAGGCCGCTGAAGCGTGAACAATTCGCGCCGCGCGGCGATCCTTTGAACCTGATCCAGTTCACGCTGGCGGAGGAATGGCGATCGCGGCGGCTAAACCATTGGCTCCGCCCTCCCGGACCTCGCGTGTGGATGAGTCCGAGGCGGGAGAGACGCGCCATGCGCATCAGAATTATCGGAGCCGGCGTCGCGGGAATGACGGCGGCGCATGAATTTGCGCGACGCGGCGCGGAAGTGGAACTCATCGAGCGCGAGGAGGCGCCGGGGCGGGGCTGCTCCTGGTACGCCGGCGGCATGATTGCGCCCTGGTGCGAGCTGGAATCCGCGGAGCCTTTGATCGCGCGTCTGGGCATGGAGGCGCTCGTCTATTGGACGCGGACGATTCCCGTCGCCGAGACGCGCGGCAGCCTGGTGGTGGCGAGGCCGCGCGACCAGGCGGAGTTGCGTCACTTTACCCGACGCACGCAGGAGTTCGAGGAGATCGGCGCCAATCGCATCGCCGAACTTGAGCCGGATCTCGCCGGGCGTTTTTCGCGCGCCCTGTACTTCCCGAAAGAGGCGCATCTCGATCCACGCGTGGCGCTGGATACGCTGGCGCGGCGCCTGGCCGCGATGGCCAATGTGCGCCTGCGCTTCGGCTTCGACATGGCGGACGCCGAAGGCGAGGTCGACTGGACCGTCGATTGCCGCGGCTATGCCGCGCGCGAAAACCTCGCCGGCTTGCGCGGCGTGAAGGGCGAAATGCTGGTGCTCGACAGCAAGGACCTTTCCTTCTCGCGTCCGATACGGCTGCTGCATCCGCGCCATCCGGTCTATGTCGTTCCGCGCGACGAAAATCGCTTCATGATTGGCGCGACCATGATTGAAAACGAGGAGCGCGCGCGCGTCACCGCCCGCTCCATCGTCGAACTGGCCAATTCCGCCTACGCCATCCATCCGGCTTTCGCCGAGGCGGAAATCGCGGAGATGGGATCGAATCTTCGCCCCGCCTTCTACGACAACCTGCCGAGGATCATCGTCCAGGACCGGACGCTGCACATCAATGGCCTGTTCCGCCACGGCTTCCTTCTCGCGCCGTCGCTGGCGCGGCGTGCCGCCGATTTCGTGTTCTGCGGCGCGGCGTCGCCGGACGTCATGCGGAGCGCGACGCCCGAAGCTCAAGCCGAGACCGTCGCCGGTTGATCGGCCAGAAAAAACCGGTTGGACTTGTCCTGAGTCAAGTTCAAGCTCGCCGGGGGAAACTACCCTTGTGTCAATCCTGCCGGTGCTCGCGCGAAATTTTCGCGCGGGAGAATCGGGAACGCGGTGAAAACCCGCGACGCGCCCAGCGCTGTGAGGGGGACTGACGCGACAAAAGCCACTGGCCCCGCCGGGAAGGCGTCGCGTCGGGAAGTACCCGAGTCAGAAGACCGGCCGGCAGGCATTTTTTCGTCGCGCATGGACAGCGCGGCGAAGGCTCCATCAACGGGAATGACGATGGACGATTCCGCTTTGCTTCCTGCTCTGCCTTTGCCTGAAACCGAACGGGCTGGTGTTTACCGCGCCATTCTGACGCGGCGCGACACGCGCGGCGAGTTTCTGCCCGACCCTGTGCCAGATGAAATCTTGAGCCGAATTCTCGTCGCGGCGCATCATGCGCCGTCGGTGGGCTTCATGCAGCCCTGGAGTTTCGTCGTCATCCGCGACAGGCGCGTGCGCCGCCGCGTCCACGACGCCTTCACGAAGGCGCATGATGAAGCGGCCCTGATGTTCCAGGAGGACAAAAGAGACGTCTATCGCGCGCTGAAACTCGAAGGAATCATGGAGGCCCCGCTCAATATCTGCGTGACCTGCGACCGCGACCGGGCGGGACCGGCGGTGATCGGCCGCATATCCGCGCCATGGACCTGTTCAGCTCCGTCTGCGCCGTGCAAAATCTCTGGCTCGCCGCGCGTGCGGAGGGGTTGGGAGTGGGCTGGGTGAGCATTTTCGACAATGGAACGGTGCAGCGCATTCTCGACATTCCGAAACGCGTCGTGCCGGTCGCGTATCTCTGCGTCGGCAAGGTGAAGGGCTACCATCCGCGGCCGGAACTGGAGACGGCGGGCTGGCTGCCACGCCTTCCGCTGGAATCGCTGGTTCATTTCGATCATTGGGGAGAGCAGGGCGGCGAGCCGGAATTGTTGGCGCGGCTCGGCGATGACGCGCGCATGGCTCGGCGCGGACGCCTCGTTCCCTGAGCGCGCACGACAAGGATCGTCACGCGATTTCGGCGCGTGACAATCCTTCGCGCCAAAGCCGCAGACGCGGACTTAGTCGCCTTGACCAGCCTCGGGCGAAAAATATCCCTCGAATTTGTTCGGTTTTCCGTCAAACTCCTTGGCGTCGGCGGGAGGATCGCGCTTGATCGTGATGTTTGGCCATATCGCCGCATAGTCGGCATTCAGCTTTAGCCACTTGTCGAGGTCCGGCTCGGTGTCCGGAGAAATTGCCTGGGCCGGGCATTCAGGCTCGCACACGCCACAGTCGATGCATTCGTCCGGGTGAATGACCAGCATATTGTCGCCTTCGTAAAAGCAATCGACCGGACACACTTCAACGCAGTCCATATATTTGCACTTGATGCAATTATCGGTGACCACATAGGCCATTTGATACTCCTTCTGGAAGCTGCGCAGGGAATGAACGATGTCAGCCAAGCCATTGGCGGCAGTTTGAATTCCAGACTTTGCGCTGGCGCAAACCGGCCGCGCGCCACCCGATTGCTGAGCCGATTCAGGCGTGCTAAACAGGTATTATAAAAACCCAATAAAGGCCGCCACATGACCGCAATGACACGTCGCGCTGAAATCACCGCCGACATTGTTCGGCGCACAGCCATCGACGACGCGATGATCGAAAGCCTGGTGCGCGCCTTCTATGCGCGGGTGCGCGACGATGTGCTTCTCGCCCCGATTTTTGACGCGCGTATCGCAGACTGGGAGACGCACCTCATGCGCATGTGCGCTTTCTGGTCGTCGGTCGCTTTGATGTCGGGCCAGTATCACGGGCAACCTATGGAAAAGCATCTGCCGTTGCCCGTCGATTCCGTGCATTTCGACCGCTGGCTCGATCTCTTCGAAAAGACCGCGCGCGAAGTCTGCCCAGCCAGCGCCGCCGACCATTTCGTCGAGCGCGCGCGGCGCATCGCCGAGAGCCTGGAGCTCGCCATCGCGGGCCACAACGGCGTGATGCTTTGCAAGGGCCGCCGGCTCCATGGGAATTAGCAGAGGGAAATGATGGATATGCAGGGTGATTTGAAGGATCGCTACCGCGAAGAGCGGTTGCCGCGCTACACCAGCTACCCGACCGCCCCGCATTTCACGGGCGCAGTCTCGGACGTGGACTTCGGCGAATGGCTTTCCGCGCTCAAGCCGACGGCGTGCGCATCGCTCTATCTGCACGTTCCCTTCTGCCGGTCGATGTGCTGGTACTGCGGTTGCCATACGACGATTGTGCAGCGGGACGCGCCGATCGCCGATTATCTGGCCGTGCTGCGGCGCGAGATCGAGCTGGTCGCGAGCAGGCTGAACAATCCCCTGTCGATCAGGCATGTTCATTTTGGCGGGGGAACGCCGACAATCATCGAGCCTGCGGAATTCATCGAGCTGATGTCCCTGTTGCGCGCAAAATTCGGCATCGAGCCGGACGCCGAGATTGCGGTGGAGATCGATCCGCGCCGTTTGACCGCCGCCATGATTATGGCGCTCGGAAAAAGCGGCGTGACCAGGACGAGCCTCGGGGTTCAAAGTTTCGATCCACTGGTGCAAAAAGCCATCAACCGGGTCCAGAGCGTCGAACAGACGGCGGCTGCGACGAACGGTTTGCGGGCGGCGGGCGTAAACGGCGTCAATTTCGATCTGATCTACGGCCTCCCGCGCCAGACGGTGCAATCCTGCGTCGAAACAGTCAGGCAATGCGTGGAGTTGCGGCCTGACCGTTTTGCCGTGTTCGGCTATGCGCACGTTCCAGCCTTCAAGAAGCATCAGCGAAAGATCGACGAGGACGCGCTTCCCGATGGGGCCGCGCGGCTCGACCAGGCTGAGGCCATTGCTGAAGCGCTTGTCGCGGCTGGCTATGTCCAGATCGGCCTCGATCATTTCGCCCTGGCGGCCGATGACATGGTCAAGGCGCAGGCCGATGGCGTTCTGCGCCGCAATTTCCAGGGTTACACAACGGATTCGTCCGACGTGCTGATTGGTTTCGGCGCCTCCGCCATCAGTCGTTTTCCGCAAGGATATGCGCAAAATGAAGTCGCCCTCGGACGCCACGCCGCGCGTGTGATGGTCGGCGCGCTCGCCACGGCCAAAGGGTATCGGATGACGCCGGGGGACCGGCTGCGCGCCGATTTAATCGAACGTCTGATGTGCGACTTCGAAGTCGATCTTGCGCAAATTTGCGATCGTCACGCGGCAGGGCTTGACACGCTGATGCAGTCCGCGCCGCGACTTCGAGAACTCGCCGCCGATGGAATCGTGCATGTCGATGGAAGCGTCATCCGCGTCGCCGATACGTCGCGCATCCTGGTCCGGACAGTCGCCTCGGTCTTCGACGCCTATCTCGCCTCCAGCGCGCGGACTTTCAGTCGGGCTGTCTAGCAGTCAGGGCGGCCGGTTGTTGATCGTTGCTCCTGATCCGTTGCTGGAGTTTTTTGCGAAATGCGGCTCACCTCCTTTTCCGATTACGCCCTCCGACTGCTGATGTTCGCCGCGGCGGTGGACGCCCGGCGCTTCACCGTGGAGGAAGCGGCGACGGCCTATGGAATCTCGTGCAATCATCTCATGAAGGTTGCGCAAACGCTGACGCGCGCCGGATTCCTGATCGCCGCGCGCGGTCGATCCGGCGGCCTGACGCTGGCCCGCAAGCCCGCGGATATCCGGCTGGGCGATGTGATTCGCGCCACCGAGCCCGACTTTGCGCTGGTCGAATGCATGTCGACCGGCAATCGTTGCGCCATCACGCGGATGTGCGGTTTGCCGCCGATTCTGAACGAGGCGATCGGCGCCTTCGTGCAAGCCTTCGACCGGTATACGCTCGAGGATATCGTTCTCTCGCCGCGGCAGGCGCTCCGCGCATTCCCGTCGGCTTTGACGCCGGAAGGCTAGCCGGAAGGGCAGGCTCCCGATGTCTCGCCATCGACGCAGGCAAGGGCGTTGTGCAGGCGACGCTGCAATTCGCGGTAAGCGCGCTCAAGCTCCCTCGTCTATTCGCCGAGCACGACAATCTGCGGCGACGATGACGCCGCCTCGCTGTCATTGCGGATTGGCGCGTCCGATATTTGCGACGGACCCACGCGCGATGCGTCGCGCTTTGCGCCGGCGGTTTTAGCCATTTTCACTTCTTTCCGGAGAGCCAGCAAAGCCGCGCGCAGCGCGCGGGAATCTGCGTGACAATGTGGCGCAGCGCGACACTTCGGACAAATGAATATTCATGTCGATTCAATACAAGAACTTTGTGAGAAGGGGGGCGATTGCAAAACGTAATGCTGCGCGTTTTGTTGCGGGCGGACAAAGATAACGGTTCATTGGCATGCCAATGTTTCCCCCGGGAAGAGGTTTGCCCAAAAGCGAAGGCGCGCCGGAGGCGAGGCGATGCAATGCAAATAGATGATCTGATACTGGCGCGCGTCCTCCACGTGCTTGCCGTCGCGCATTGGATTGGCGGCGTGGCTTTCGTGACTCTGGTTGTCCTGCCCTTGGCCAGGGCTCTCCCGGCTCCAGAGAGAGCGGCCTTTTTCAACCGTGTCGAGCGGCGCTTCGCGGCTCAGGTCCGCATTTCGATTCCTGTCGCCGGCGCCGCAGGTCTTTGGATGACTTATCGAATGGACCTCTGGTCGCGCTTTCTTGACGTCGATTTCTGGTGGATGTCGGCAATGCTCGCGCTTTGGAGCGTTTTCGCCGTCATCGTATTCGTCGTCGAACCCTTGTTGCACGACCGCCTGGAGCTGATAGCGCGGGCCGATCCGGCGCGCGCCTTGCGCCGCGTCGCGCGCATGCACCAGATCTTGCTCGTGGCGGCGACCGCGACCTTGGCTGGCGCGGTTGCTGGAGCGCATGGCCTCAGCTTTTGAGGGGAGGGTTGGGCTGTTTACTCGATTTAGGGACGTTCAGGCACAAATCGTCCGCCACGCCTTCAAAGAAGGCTCTGTGTATTTGCACCAGTGCGGCGCCAGCATTCATCCGGTCCTTCACCTGTTCAGGGTTTCCAACGCCGCCGACCGAGATCAATGTCATCGAACCGAGATGGCCCTTGATTGCAGCGATGCGCCGCAAACAGGAGGAGACGAGGACAATTCCATCCAGGTCCTGGCGTCGCGCTTCCAGGATGGCCTTGGGAAAAACATCGCCGCGTCCGCCGTCCGCGACCTTGATGAGCAAGGGCGCCCGGCACCCGGTCTCGACGGCGCGGATGTCCCGCGCTGCTTTCAATCTGCGGATCAAAACGCCGACGCCTTCGCTATCGCCGTCGCGCCCAGCGTTCGGCGAGGTCAGATTGGCGCATATGTAATCGGCGCTACGATAGACTTGCCGCAACGTCGCCACGTAGTCGTCGATAACCCCGCCATTCAGACCATGGCGGGAACTGCCGATGTTGACGCCGATGCGTAAGCCTTCCGGGCGCCCGCAAATGGTCAAATCGCGGCCGCGCGTCACTGTGCCGATTTCGATATACCCGAATCCGGCGCGGCCGAGCGACGCGATATTCTCGCCGTTTCGATCGATTCCCGCCGCCAGGCCCACGGGACTGACGAAAGACAGGCCCATGACGAGCACGCCGCCATCGCGGTTCGAACCACGAACGTCGGGCGACGTGGATGTCTTGGGGTGCGACGTCGTCATCTCCTTAGCCATTGCGCCTTCTGAAGTCTTGCATGAACGCCGCGAGCGCGTCGGCGGCGTCCTGTGGAACGGAATTGTAAAGCGACGCGCGCAAGCCTCCGACCGACGGGTGGCCGCGCAAATGGAAAAGACCATTCGCCTCGGCCTCCGCCAGAAATCTTTCTTCCTGCTTTTTATCCTGGAGATGAAAGCGGACGCTGACGTGCGAGCGATCGCTTGTCCGGGCGGTGGCGGAATAGAAGCCGTCCTGGTCGATGACGCGATAAATCGTCGTGCTCTTGGCGGCGGAGCGGGTCGCCGCAGCCTCAAGACCGCCGGCGTTGTTCAGCCAGCGCAGCATTTTGCCGGCGACGGCGATGGCGAAGGTCGGCGGCGTGTTGACCTTGCTGGACGCAGCCGTCTGGAGCGCGAAATTGAACGGCGCCGGCACGCCTTTGCGCGCCCGGCCGAGCAGACTTTCGTGGATGATGACGACGGTCAATCCTGCGATCCCGAGGTTTTTTTGCGCGCTGGCGTAAATCAGGCCAAAGGGACTGAGCGTGATGGGTCGCGTCAGAAAATCGGCGGTCATGTCGGCGACCAGCGGCACGTTTCCGAGAATCGGAAATGTCTGGAACTGCAAGCCTTCGGCCAATTCGTTCGACGTGATGTGGCAGTAGACGGCGTCGCCAATTGCATTTGCGTCTCTCATCATTTCACGGCGCGCCGTGGGCTTCCTGCTCGAGCCCTGGCTCACGAACATGCGTCGCTGGACGCTTGCCGCTTGCGAATGTCGCGCATGATCAACCTGTCGTCGCAATCGGGCGCTTCCCGCTTGGCGCAGGAAAGCAATTTGTCGATGATCTTGCGATCGGGCGATTTTGCGCAAACCGGATCGGTGTTGAACGCATCGCCGGTCAACAGGAAGGCCTGGCAGCGACAACCGCCAAAATCCTTTTCCTTTTCGTCGCAGGTCCGGCACGGCTCCTTCATCCATGAATCACCGCGAAACTTCTGGAAGGCCGGAGACTCCCGCCAGATCCAGGCCAGATCGTTTTCACGCACATTGGGGAAGTCGAGCGTTTCGATCAGGCGAGCTTCCTGGCAGGGCAGGGCGGTTCCATCAGGCGCGATCGTGAGATGGATGGCGCCCCAGCCGTTCATGCAGGCTTTCGGGCGGTTGTCGTAATAATCCGGCACGACGAAATAGATGGTCATCCGTTTGCCCAGGCGCTCCCGCGCCGCCTGCACCTGACGCTCGGAACGTTCAATCTGCTCCCTCGTCGGCAGCAATTCGGCGCGGTTCAACAACGCCCAATTATAATACTGGAGATTGGCGAACTCGACATATTCGACGCCAAGATCCTCCGCGAGCTGGAGGAACTCCTCCGTCCGGTCGATGTTGTAGCGGCTGACCGGAATATTGAGCACCATCGGCAGACCTTCCGCCTTGATGGCGCGGGCGATGGCGATCTTGTGGTCGAACACGTCCACGCCAACCAGGGTCTCGTTCAGCGCGCGGTCGGGCGCCTGAACGCTCAACTGGACCTGCTTCAGCCCCGCCGCCTCCAAGGCGCGCAGGCGATCGACCGTCAGTCCGACGCCCGACGTGATGAGGTTGGTATAATAGCCGAGGCGATCCGCCTCCTCGACGAGTTCCTCGAGATCCCGGCGCAGCATGGGTTCGCCGCCGGTGAAGCCCAATTGCAGCGCGCCGAGCTTGCGTCCCTCGCGCAACACGGACTTCCATTCCTCCGTCGACAGCTCGTTGCGATACCGTTCGAACTCGACCGGATTGCTGCACCAGGGGCATTTCAACGGGCATTTATAGGTCAGTTCGACGGCAAGCCACAAAGGCATGCCCAAACCGTCAAGACTTAACCCTGATCCAGCCTTTGGCACGGGCATCCTCCAGAAATCCAAGAATTTTCGAACTCGAGATCCGCCCGGCCATAGCGGGAGGCCATTTCGCTCACCGCAGCGCCGATCGACGGGGCGGCAATGGCGTTTTCGATGGGCGATTGCGGTCAAGCTCGATGGCCGCGTCGAGCATAGGAGCCATGCGATAAACGCGTCTTGACGTTTGTTAAGTCGTTGTGGCCAATCGATAATATCTTACGAAGTCCTTACAAGGCGCCCGCGCGCATCAAATGCCGGATTGGGGAATTGATCCTCGAATTTCTATGCATGCAGCGCGAGGGCGTGGGCGCCGCGCGCCTTAATCTTGAAGCGCGCGTGTCATACGGCGGCCCTCCGGCGGGGAGCCAGAAACACATTCCGTTCTTGTTCGGAACGGACGACTGAAGCCCGCACTAACAGCAAATTCTTGCGCGTCACCAGGCCGACCAGGACGCCATCGCTGGCGTTCACGACGGGAATGCGACCCTGCTCGGTTTCCAGCATGACGTCAACGACACGCGTCACGACATCTTCGGGATGGACTGTGGTCGGAGGCGCGTCCGAAACGAGGTCGAAAAGATGTTCGCTTTCTCCGCCGCCTTCGACTTTCCAACGCAAGGCGTCCTTCCGCGTAAAGAGGCCGACAAACCGCCGGCGGGCGTCCACCACAGGATAGGCGTGATGAGGACCGGCTTCCAGCGCGGCCACGGCTGCTCCGATCGGCATGTCGGCGGCGAGAACGTCGACCTCCGAACACATGATGTCGGAGACGCGGGTGAGTTCATAAGGGTCGATGCCGTACTCGCGTGTGATGTGTTGTCCGCGACGCGCGATCTTTTCCGTCAGAATCGAGCGTTTCAGCAGGAGAACGGTTATCGCATAAGCGGCGATGGAGGCGGTCAGGAGTGGCACGATCGCATGGAATTCTCCCGTCAGTTCGACCGCGAAGATGGCGCCCGTCAGCGGCGCGCGCATGGTCCCGCCAAGCATCGCCGCCATGCCGATCAGCGCCCAGAATGCGGGCGAGCCGGGAAGGGCGAGCCCCACCAGCCAGCCTAATGAACCGCCGAGAATCAACAGTGGCGCGAGCACGCCGCCAGACGTGCCCGACGATAGGGCAACCAGCCAGATGACGGTTTTTACAGCCAGGATCGTCACAACGGCGCCCGCCAGCAGATGATGGTCCAGCAGGTCGCCGATCAGGTCGTAGCCGACGCCGAGCGCGCGGGGCTCGATCAGGCCGCCCAAGCCGACGACAATCCCGCCCAACGCGGGCCACCACATCCAGTGGAGTGGCAAGCGCTCGAACGCATCTTCGATCCGGTAGAGCAGCCAGGTCAGCAACGCCGATTGCAAGCCGATCAGGATTCCGACGCCAGCGCAGCAAATCACCCCCCACCAGGGAAGGTCAATCGCGGCGGCGAAAGGAAACAGCGGTCCGACGCCGAACAGCATCGGGCGCAAGCAGATGGAGGTGACCGACGCCGCCGCGACAGGGATAAAGCTTCGCGGCCGCCACTCGAACAGCAACAGCTCGACCGCCAACAGGACCGCAGCGATCGGGCTACCGAAAATGCCGGTCATTCCCGCTGCGGCGCCGGCGACGAGAAGCGTCTTCCGTTCGGCCGCGCTCAAATGGAAAAACTGGGCGAACAACGAGCCAATGGCGCCGCCCGTCATGATGATCGGCCCCTCCGCGCCAAACGGGCCGCCCGTGCCGATGGAGATTGCCGAAGACAAGGGCTTTAAAATGGCGACTTTGGGCGACATACGACTTCCGCCAAGGAGTATGGCTTCGATCGCTTCAGGAATGCCGTGCCCGCGGATTTTTTTGGAGCCGAAGCGCGCCATCAGGCCGACGGCCAGGCCGCCCAGCACAGGCGCGAGAACCATCCATGGCGTTCTCTGCGCATTGGCCATGATGACGGGCGCCGTTGTGAAATGCCCGAACCAGACTATGTTGGCCGCCAGCGCGATGAGCTTGTAAAGCGCCCATGCGGCGAAAACGCCGCCCGTTCCGACGACAAGCGCCATGCCGGTCACCATGGGCAGCCGGGGATTGGCGGTAAAGTCAGCGAGAGTCCGATGAGTAGCAGGCTTTGTGGCTGCGGCGCCGACGCGCGAACCGCCAGTTTGCGAAATTTCAGTCAAGCGCCGGTTCCTCCGGGGTCTGTTTGGGCGTGATGATATATCGTAGTACGATATAAAATGTTTTCAAGGGGGCGGCGGTGCGTTTTGGCAAGGACCCGAAGGGAAACCTCACAGCCCCGCAATATGCGGCGCTGGCCGACTTTCGTTACGAATTGCGACGTTTTCTGGCGTTTAGCGAGGCTGCGGCGGCGGAGGTCGGCCTGACGCAGCAGCAGCATCAAGCCTTGCTTGCCATAGCCGGACATCGCGGACCGCAGCCGCCGAGCGTTGGGACGATCGCCGAACGAATGCTCATTGCTCCGCACACCGCCGCGGAACTGGTCTCCCGGATGATTGACGTCGATCTTCTCACCAAGACCCCGTCGCGCGAGGATCGCCGCAGGATGACGCTGACGCTCACGGAAAATGCGGAGTCGCTGCTGCGCCGGTTGACCGCCGTCCATTTGAACGAACTGACGACGTTGGAGCCGGCGCTCATGCAGGCGTTGGGCCGTCTTTCGGAGACGCCGACATAGGTTGGGCGAAGCTCGGTTGCGCTCGCCGTCGAGGATTAGCTTGATGACGACGGCCGGATTATGCTCGTGATCGG
This sequence comes from uncultured Alphaproteobacteria bacterium, assembly GCA_963828185.1. Lineage (GTDB taxonomy): Bacteria > Pseudomonadota > Alphaproteobacteria > Rhizobiales > Beijerinckiaceae > Rhodoblastus. The sequence continues at coordinate 28,277 of CAWHDV010000013.1, forward strand.
CGGCGCCAAGAAGATGCGTTCGCGGAACTCTTCCCTTGGCGCGATCGTCTTCATCCAGTTGCGCCGACATGATCGCCTTGCGCCAAACTCTCCCTCATGTCGTCAAACCAGCGACCCGTCCAAAGAAATTTCAATTCTTGTTTGTGGTAAAAGTGAGAAGGTCCTGCGCGTTGCGCACCACGACGCGCAGTCGACTGCATTCAACTAGCCCCTTCACCTCCCAGGCGCGCAACGTGCGGCTCACGGTGTGCAGCGTTGTCGCGGTCATTTCCGCGATGTCCTGGCGGGAGATCGGAAAATCGATCAGGACGCCATTTTCGGTCTTGCACCCGGCTTGTTGCGCCAATTGCAACACCGCGCCGGCAATGCGCTGTTCGACGCGCTGGGTTGAAAGATCTAGGACCCGCTTGTGCAGATCCAGCACACACGCGCCCAGCGTTCGTAACACATTGACCGCCAGGCAGGGATAGCGCTGGATAAGGTCTTCCCATGCGGAATTGGGCCAGGCGAGAGCAAGCGAATCGACCACCGCTGTCGTCGTTTCGGGATAGGCGTCGACGCCGATCGCCATCGCGACGCCGAACATTTCGCCGGGCGCCACGTAACGCATCAATACCTGCTCGCTTCGCGGTGTGAGGAGCGTCAACCCCAAGCGTCCGTGCAGCAGCATGAAAAAGCGCTCTGCCGCTTCACCCTGCCGGAACGCGACATCGCGTCGCGGCACCCGCAGCGGTGTGGCCAGGGCCAAAATTTCGTCCAAAGCTTCTCGACCAAGAGCGGCAAAGTTCGGAGAACCGGCGATCAGCGAGTGGTCAAGATGCGCCATCTGGACTTTTTCCTGCGTTATCACGCGGCTCCCGCGGCTGAAGCCAAAACCATCGCCGCGAATGCGCGTCCGCGCTCGAGCTGCTGCCGCCAAATCCGCGGAGAACGGCTGCGTGAAAGCATATCCCGTCGGCGGGTTTGTGCGGATGTTTCCGGTGTTTTCAGATATGTAAGAAGGAGCAGCGCCACGGTTTTGCTGAAATCCATTCCATCGGATTTTGTCGCCGGTGAAGCTGGTGTTCTGGCTTTCGGATTATCCGCTCGACTGCGCCTTCCCGGCGGAGCGGACTCCACCTGCGGTCGGCTCATCGCCTTTAACCGACGTTGCCGCCGGCGCGCTTGACCAAAATCAAGCCTCGTTCGAATTGGAGCTCTATATAAGCGGCAACGGCGCTTGTGTTTGGCGAGGGCGGGACGGATGTGGATGGACGGACATTGGTAATGCGCGCTCCCTTGTTCAATGCGATGGAATCCAGCGCCGTGCTTAATGTCGCGCGGTCCAGCTCAGTCCGTGTTTACGAAACCGGCGAATTAATTTTCCAGCAAGGCGATCCGGCGGAAGCGGTGTTGGTCCTCGTTGAGGGCTGGCTGAAGATCTACCGCTCGCGTGAGGACGGTGAGCAGGTTGTCATCAGAATCCTCGCTCCAGGCGAAACCTATTTCGAGCCAGCGATGTTCGTTGGCGGCAGCTTTTGCGTAACCGCGGAAGCCGTTTCGTCGGCGCGCGTCCTGCGCCTCGATGGCGCCGCCATGCGAAAGGCTATATTGCAGCAGCCATCGCTTGCGTTCGATCTGCTCGCAGCGTCTTCGTCCGACATCGAATGGCTGATGGGCGAAATCGAGGAGCTCAGGACAAAATCAGCGCCGCAACGGATCGCCGATTTCCTTCTCCGGCAGATTAAGACAACGAGTGGAGCGGCGACGATTGCGCTCCCCTATGGCAAGGCCCTCATCGCCAATCAAGTTGGCACGAAACCCGAATGTTTTTCGCGTTCGCTTGTCAAGCTGCGCGAACATGGCGTCCGGGTTGAGCGCGACAAGGTAAGGATCCACGACGTCAGCAAGCTCGCCAAATACGCGGGCTCGTCATCCGGGGCTGACAAGGCGCCGCCTGCCACGCACTTTGCGTCCATGACGAAGCGGCGGATCTTCGACGATGCGCTGGTCAGAGCGTGGCGAACGTCGCTCCGGTCCGGAGCGCCGATTTCGCTGCTGCTGATAAATGTCGCCCATTCAAAGCGATGCGGCGACGGTTTCGTCCGCGCTTATGACCGCCATGTCTTGACGAGCGTCGGTAATCTCATTTTCCGAGATGCCCAGTTCGCGGGCAGGTTCATGGTGCATTACGACGACGAGGTTTTCGCTGTCGCGGCGCCGTCGACAGACCATTCCGGCGCCAGAACGCTCGCCGAAAAGCTGAGTGGCGCGATTGAAAATAGCGCAGTTCGCCATATGCCGGGCGACGCGGATTCGTTCCTCGCCACCGCAATCGGCACGGCGACGATCTTCCCGACCATACGGGATCGAATTGAGAAGATTGTATGTTTCGCCGACGTCGCGCTCTACAGGGCGAAACGTCTTGGGCGCAACCGCGTATGCGATTTTCACGACGACCGCTCCTGCATGATCGCCATGCGCAGCCCATCGGGCGGAGTCCGGATTCCGGCTATCAAATCGTCGCGATGCGCGGAATGCCGCAGCGGCGCTCCGCGCGCATAGCGGCCTTGCTTTCACGCAACAGACAGTTCGGCGCCTCCGTGCCGCCAATGTTCATTAACCTCTCGGTAACCCTAGCGCCATACCGTGCCCTCTCATCCATGATGAGGGAAAACATGACCGACGTGGTGGGAATCGCGGGAGATCGCATTCGCTCTTTTATTGAGCGCATCGAGCATATCGAGGAAGAGATCAAGGCCCTGAACGAAGGCAAGAAAGAAGTTTTGGCCGAGGCCAAAGGCGACGGATTCGATATCAAAGTGCTGAAGGAAATCCTTCGCCTGCGCAAGCGGGACAAGGACGAGCGCGATGAGCACGAGTTGTTGCTCGACCTTTATCTGCGGGCCATGGAAACTTCGAAGTCCTCGCCAGCGAAGGCTGCATAGCGGCGTCGTCGCGCATAAGGCGGACGGGTTCCTGTCTGCCTCAACACAGGCTTCCGACCACGGCGCAAAGCCAAGGGCGGAAGCCGCTCCGGCGGCGGCATAAGCGAAATCCGCTAGCCAAGATCATGGTAAGCTCAGACTTTGCTTTTGGCGGTTGACAGGCAAAAGTCGACCCATCAGAGCCCGTCGGTCTTGAACTTCACGGCTCTCCCTCTTCGGTGATGATCGACGGGCCGAGTCCGACCCAAAAAAGCCTTTCACCCTGCGCCGCTGGCGGTCTGCTTACCGGCGGATGGCAAGCATTATGTCGGTGCGACAACCGGCCGAGACGCCCAGGGGCGAAAGATGGATTGAATGAAACGGCTGATCGTTCGTTCACGGCTTCCTTGGCGTTTGGAGCCTGTGTCGTCTGGGTGTATCACCGGACTGTACCCGGCGCGTGCGGCGCGCAGGAATTTCGCGGCTTTGCGCGGAGCGGGTTTTTCAGCTGGGGATCCTCCCGCCGGAGCCATGATCTCGAAACCAGTCGGTCATGAACGGCTGAGACGATGGCCAATGAGGACGCGTCCCCGCTCTGATTTCTAGGTTTGGCTCGCCTCTCCATCTTTGGGGGCAACCCGGTCCAGCCACTTCCAACCAGCGTACTTGTCGCCGGTCTGGCGCAGGTGGGTGTAACGCTTAAGCGATTCCCAGGTGCGATGGCCAGAGACCGCCGCCACATGGGGGATGGTCCAGTCCATTTCGAACAAGCGCGAAATGCCGTCATGGCGCAGGTCGTGGAAATGCAGATCCTCAATGTCCAGGAATTTGCACGCGCGCGTAAAGGCCGAGCCGCACGATTTTGGGTTGAAAGGAAAAATCGCCCCGTCGCGTCCCGGTTGGGCTTGGATGGTGCGCAGAGCCTCTGGCGGAAGGTCGACAAACACGTCATTGCCAATTTTTTCGCCCGGGTTTTTCATGTCTCGCACCATGACACGCGAGTGCTGCGTTTCGAGGTCGGCCCATGTGATGCGCGTGATTTCCTCCTGCCGGCGCGTCGAAAAAATAGCGAAAACGATCAGCGCGGCCATGGGCGCGGAGTCGGGCAGGCGGTTTTTGCGATCCGTGAAATAGGAAAGCAGCTTGTCGAGCTCATCGAGCGTCGGCCGACGCGATCTTTTTCCGCCCTTGCTGGTCACGCCCAGCGCCTTGGCCACCTTTCGTCCGTCGACGAGGGCCTGGGGGTCGAGGGGAATTTTCCACGCCGCTCTTGCGATGTTGACGACGGCGCCGAGGTGCGAGAGGTAGGTTTCGACTGTTTGCGGTTTCGCGCCGGTCGCGGCGACCTCCTGCGCGAAATTTAGATATTCGTCGCTGGTGATCTCGGCGCAAGGCATCGCGGCAAGATCGTAGGATTTGATTGAACGCAGAACCTGCGTTTTGGTGCGCCCCATGGCGCGTGTGCTTGCCGCGACATATTTATCGATCGCGTCCGCCAGCGTCGCCGCCGATTGACGCTTTGTGCTGCCAAGCGTCGCGCCGGGTTTGACGAGTTCGGCTTCTCGTTTTGTCATCCAGGCTTTTGCGGCCGGCCGTCGGTCGAATGTTCTGGACTCGCGATGCACGATTTTTGATTCGCGCATGACGAGGATTTGCGCCAGATAGGCGATGGAGCCGTTTTTGCGTGGCCTCTCAATGATCGTGCCCACTTACAACATCTCCCCGAAAACTTACGACATTTGTTGTAACATCATCCGAAAATGTGCGGAAATGACAACAAATCAGCGGAAAAGAGACAAGGCGTCATATGGCTGAAAGCCAGGGAAATGAAGAGATAGCGAGCGTTTTA
>CAWHDV010000014.1:0-36753 GCA_963828185.1 uncultured Alphaproteobacteria bacterium
ATCGAACTCACGACATACAGCTTGGGAAGCTGTCGTTCTGCCACTGAACCACGCCCGCGCGCCCGCCATTCATAACCGGACCGAGCGTCGGCTTCAACGGGGCGGACGAAAATGTTTCGACAGTTTCAGCCCCTGCGCCTGATAATTGGAGCCAAGGCCCGAGCCATAGAGATCGCGCGGGACCTGCGCCATGCGCTCATAGAGCAGCCGTCCCACAGCCTGTCCATCCTCCAGGATGAATGGCACGTCGTGCGAGCGCACCTCGAGCACCGCCCGCGCCCCGGCGCCGCCCGCCTCGCTCGCGCCAAAACCCGGATCGAAGAAGCCGGCGTAATGCACGCGGAACTCGCCGACGAGAGCGTCGAAGGGCGTCATCTCCGCGGCGTGGTCCGGCGGCGCCAGCACTTCTTCCTTCGAGGCGAGAATGTAGAATTCGCCGGGATCGAGCACCAGTTCGCCGCGCCCGCCTGAAAACACCGGCTCCCAGAAATCGGCGACCTCGCAGGCGTTGGACTCGTCCACATCGATCAGCCCGGTATGCCGCTTGGCGCGATAGCCGATCAGCCCCTCGCCGCCAAAGCCGGACAGGTCGATGGAGATCGAAACGCCGCCGGCAAAACAGGGATTTGCTGTCGAAACCAGATTTTGCCGCCCATGCAGGGCGGCGTGCGCGGCGTCGTCGAGGCGGGCGGCGCCGCGCCGGAAACGGATCTGCGACAAGCGCGAACCGCTGCGCGCGAGGATCGGAAAGGTGCGCGGCGAGATTTCGGCGAACAACGGCCCGTGATAGCCGGCTTCCACCGTATCGAAGGCGCGGGCGCGATCCGCTATGACCCGGGTGAAGACGTCGATGCGGCCGGTCGAGCTTTTCGGATTGGCGGCGGCGGCGACATCGGCCGGCAGGGCCACGGATTCGGCAAGTTCGGCCACATAAACGCAGCCGGTCTCGAGCACTGCGCCCGGGCCAAGGTCGATCTCGTGCAAAGCGTGCATGGCGACCGCCTCGGCGACCGAACGGGCGCCAGGCAAGAAACTGGCGCGCATCCGCCAGGCGCGCCGGCCGAGCCGCAGGTCGAGGCTCGCGGGCTGGATCTGGTTTGCAGCGAAAGGCGCGGTCGGCGAATGGCGCCGTCCTTGGCCAGGGCGGCGATCTGGTGGGCGGCGAAAATGCCTTGCTCGTCTCCTGTCGCCGCCTGCCCCGCCACGAAAGCCCCCTGTCGAAACACGAACCAAAACTGTCTAGAAACACGTCTAAGGCGGCAGCCGCGAAAAGCCCATCGAAAACTGGCGCCGGAAGCAAGGGCTCAGTTGGCGCGCACCCAGTTGACGGACTTGCAGATCAGGCCGCCGAAGACGCAGCCGCTGGTCCGCAGACGCTTGCCGGAGAGGACCATCCGGCCGCTGTAAGTCTTGCCGTCTTCCGGGTTGAACGCCGTGCCGGTCCAGCTGTTCTGGTCGGCGCGCACCATGTCGTAGAACACTTTTTGCCCGACATGCGCCTTCGATGATGGGTTTTTCAGCCACACGACGACGCCGCACAGGGCTTGCCCGCAATGCGAGAACTGGATGCGTGAGGCGCCATTGTCGCGCGCCCACACGCCTTCGGCGTCGGCGGCGAATGCGCTTGCGCCGCTCAGGGCGAGCGCGGCGAGGATCACGCCGGCGCGCAATCCGGCGCGGCAATCGGACAAGATCATTTTTCCCCTCCCATGCCGGCGCGCGAAAAATGCCGGTCTATCTTTGATCCGCAGTCAAAAAAAGCTGATCCATCGCAAGGCCGGAGGCGGCGTTTGCGCAAATCATGGCGTCATGATCCGTCCTGTATCGCTCAAGACGGCAATTAATCCCGCATTCCCGCTTCCGCGCAAGCCCGCTTTTCTTCACCCTTGCCGCCTTCGTCAAGCTTCCAAGGTGAATTGCAACGCGAATGGGCCTAAGGTCGCTGGAAAAGCGACACTCCTAAAAAAGCGACCCTCCTGGAGACCAATGATGAGCACCCGTCGTCTGGATCGCGCCTTTCAACCCAAATCCCTTGCCTTGGTCGGCGCGAGCGACCGGCCGGGCTCAACGGGACGCGCGGTTCTCGACAATATCGTTTCCGCCGATTTCGGCGGCGTGCTTTACGTCGTCAATCCACGCCACAGCGAAATCGCTGGCCGGAAGAGCTACGCCGAATTGCGCGAACTGCCGGAGCCGCCCGATCTCGTCATCGTCGTCGCCCCCAAGGAAATGGTCGCGGCCATCGTGCATGAAGCGGCCGACATCGGCGTTCCCGCCGTCATCGTCATGACCGACGACCCGCGGCCCGGCCCGGATTCTCTGTTCCAGCAGATGCGCGCCATCACGCGATCGCGCGACATCCGCGTTTTCGGCCCCAATTGTTACGGCCTGATCGCGCCGCGCGCGAAACTCAACGCCAGCCTTTCGGCCCTGCCCGTCCTGCCGGGCGACCTCGCGGTCATCTCGCAATCCTCGGCGGTGCTGGGCGCGATCATCGCCTGGGCGCACACCCATCAGGTCGGCTTCTCCGGCATGGCCTCGCTCGGCCACATGGCCGACGTCAACTTCGGCGACCTGCTCGATTTCTACGCCCTCGACCCGGCGACCCGCGCCATCCTGCTCTATGTCGAGCACCTCGAAGACGCCAAGGGTTTTATGTCAGCCGCGAGGGCTGCGTCGCGCGTGAAACCGGTGATCGTCGTGCGCGCCGGAAGGCACGAGGCTTCACGCCGCGCCGCGACCCATGCCGGCAATCTCGCCACCACCGATGCGGTCTATGACGCGGCCTTCCGCCGCGCCGGCCTGCTGCGCGTGCCCGACATCGACGCCCTGTTCGACGCCGCCGAGGCGCTCGGGCGCGTGAAGCCTTTCACCGGGGATCGCCTGGCCATTGTCACCAACGGGCGCGGCGTCGGCAACCTGGCGATCGACCAGTTGCTCGACCTTGGCGGCAAACTGGCCGAAATATCGCCGGCGACGCGCGAATCCCTGCAGCCTTTCGCGCCAGAAAGCTGGAACGGCCGGCCGCCGGTCGAACTCCCGGCCGACGCCAGCCCGGGCGATTACAGCCAGGCCCTGTCGCTCGTGTTGCAGGACCGCGCCAACGACGCGGTGCTGGCGATCCATTCGCCCAATGTGCTGGTCAATAGCCACGACATGGCCTGCGCCACGGTCGAGGCGGTCAAGCGTTACCGGCGCGGCGCCATCAACGCCAAGCCGGTCTTCGCCGTCTGGTACGGGGCGGACGAGGACACCGACCATATTTTCGAAGGCGCGCGCATCCCGCATTACGAGCGCGGCGCGGTGGCGGGCTTCATGCACATGGTCAACTGGCGGCAGGCGCGCGAGGCGCTGATGGCCGCGCCGCCGTCGCTGCCGGTCGATTTCGCGCCCAATACCGCCAAGGCCCGCGCCATCGTGCAGCAGGCTATTTCACGCGGCCATAGCTGGCTCGCGCCGGTCGAGATCAGCGCCTTGCTCGAAGCCTACGACATTCCGATCGCCCCGGCGCGGCTGGCGCGCACGGCGGAAGAAGCGGCGGAAGTGGCGCGGCTGGTGCTTGGACGCTATGGCGGCTGCGTGGTGAAGATCATGTCGCGCGACATTGTGCACAAGTCCGATCTCGGCGGCGTCGCGCTCGATCTGCGCTCGGTCGAGCAGGTGGTCGACGCGGCCCAGAAAATGCTCGATCGCGTGGCGGTCGAGGCGCCGGGGGCGCGCATCGACGGCGTCACCATCCATCCGATGGTGCGCCGGCCCAATGCGCGCGAACTGGTGCTGGGCGTCACCGACGATCCCACTTTTGGCCCGGTGATCATTTTCGGGCGCGGCGGCAAGGCGGTCGAGGTCATCAACGACACGACGCTGGCGCTGCCGCCGCTCGACTTGTCGCTGGCGCGCTCGATGATAGAGCGGACGCGCGTCGTCCGCGCCCTGCGCGATTATCGCGACATACCCGCCGCCGACATTGACGCCGTGGCGCTGCTGCTGGTGAAAATTTCCCAGCTCTCGGCCGATATTCCCGAATTGCGCGAACTCGAACTCAATCCGGTGCTGGCCGATTCGCAAGGCGTCGTCGTGGTGGACGCCCGCGTAAAAGTCGCGCCTTCCGCCGGCCGCGCCCTCTCGGGCGGCAACCCGCGCTTCGCCATCGCCCCCTACCCCAAGGCGCAGGAACGGCGCACGTCGCTGAAGAACGGCACGCCGGTGCAATTGCGCCCCGTGCGGCCGGAAGACGAGGAAATGTACAAGGTCTTCTTCACCCATGTGCTGCCGGAAGACATCAGGCTGAGGTTTTTCGCGCCGGTGAAGGAGTTTTCGCACGCCTTCATCGCCAGGCTGATCCAGATCGACTACGCGCGCTCCTTCGTCTCGGTCGCCGTCGAGGAAGAAACCGGGCTGATGCTCGGCGTGGTCAGGCTGATGCTCGACGCCGATCGCGAGCACGGCGAGTACGCGATCCTGCTGCGTTCCGACCTGAAAGGCCAGGGGCTGGGCTGGAAACTGATGAAATACATGATCGAATTCGCCCGCCAGGAAGGCGTGAAGACGGTCGACGGCCAGGTGTTGAACGAAAACACGGCGATGCTGCAAATTTGCGAAACGCTCGGCTTCCGCGTCGAAAACGATCCGCAGGAGCCCGGCGTCAAGAGGGTGGTCCTCGACCTGAGCAAGCCCCCGACCGAGGCCGAAGTCAGGCAGCCGGCCGCGGCCCCAGGCTGAAATTTCGCTGATGCTTTGCTGCCGCCTGGCCGCGGACGTCGCCTGGCTTCAGCCGCCGACGGTGTCGACATTGTAGACGTCATCGCGGAAATGCACGACGCCGTCGGCCGAGGCCCAGCCGGTCATGTAAACCCAGATGACCGGCACGGCTTTCGGCAGCTTGATGTCCTCGCGCGCGCCTTCGGCGATCCGCCGCTGGATGGTCTCGCGCGTCCACACGCCGTCCGGACCGGGGGCCGCGCCTTGCAACAGCCAGGCGGCGAGATCGTAGACGCCCTGCACGCGCACGCAGCCATGCGACAGGAAGCGGTAATCCTTGGAGAAGAGATTGCGCGACGGCGTGTCGTGCATGTAGACCGCGTCCGGATTGGGCATGGCGATGCGGATCAGCCCCAGCGCGTTGCCAGCGCCCGAATCCTGGCGCAACATGAAATTGGTGACGGAATCCGAATTCCAGTTGACCGCGCGCGGATTGATCTCCTGGCCATGGTTGTTGAGGATGCGGATGCGCTCGCGCGACAGATAGGCCGGGTCCCTGCGCATTTTCGGGATGATCTCGTTCTTGATGATCAATTCCGGCACGGTCCAGGTGGGATTGAGATTGATCGCAACGATTTTCGCGGAAATCTGCGGCGACTGGTGATCGGGTTCGCCGACGATGGCGACATACCGATGCGCGACGCGGCCGCCTTCGATCGCGTCCACGGCGGTCGAGGGAATGTTCACCACCACATATTTGTCGGCGAAGGCGAAATTCATTCCCGCCAGCCGCTGCGCGCTTGACGCAAGCTGGCGGAAGCGGACTCGGGCCGGCACGTTGAGGGCGCGCAAGGTCGCGCCGGAGACGATTCCCGTCTGGCGCAGGCCGGTGCGGAACTGGAAGCGCTTCACCGCCTCCGTCAACGCGGGACTCCATTTCGCGCCATAGCCTTCGAAATCGGCGAGATCGCCGACCATCGCCAGGCGGCGGCGCAGCGCTTCGACGGCGGGGCCGCGGTCGCCGGGCCTCAAATCGCGCGGCATGTCCGGCCAGCCGCCGGCGTCGGCGATGCGCATGTAGCGCTCCGACGCCTTGGCTGTGGAGAAGAAAGTATCAGGCTGCAGGACCGGCGTCGGATCGTCCGACAAGGCCATTTCGCTCCTGCTCGGGGAAATGTGCGGCCGCCGCTTCGCCCGGGCCGGCCGGGGCGTCGCGGCCAGGACGGGAATCGGCGCAGGCGCGGACGCGGGACCGGCCGGCGCGGCGACGGGGGTCGGAATTTCCGGCGCGGCCGGCGCAGGCGAGGCCGCGGCGGGAACGGGGGCGGCGGGAACGGAGGCGGCGGGAACGGGGACGGCGGGAACGGGGACGGCGGGCGCCGGGACGGCCGGAGTTTTGGGCGCGGCGGGAATCGGAGCGGCCGGCTGGCTGCTCATCGGGACCGGCGAAAGCGGGCTTTGCGCGATGGCGGCGCAAGGGCCGGCGAAAGTGCCGGCGCAAAAAGCCGCGCCCGCCAGAAGACCGATCCAGTTTTTCGCGCGCGTCATGCTAGAGGCTTCCTTCAACGATGGCCCACTCGCCGTTTGAGCCCTGTGGACCATGGGCGTGACCGAATAAGACCGTTGCGCCGGCGATTGCAAAGTCTTTTAAGCGGGCGCCTGTGAATTCCGGCTTTGTGTGTCCTTTTTGCGGCCCTCTGTTTTGCGGACCCATTTTTCAGCCATCGGTCTTTTCGCGCATGACGGAAATTTCATCTTGCCCAAGCCTTTGCATCGCGGCCGGCGCCGCCCATATTGCGGTCGTCCGGCCGTCGAGACGCGCCGTTCGCCCAGAGGATAAGCGTCATGTCACCTGAAGAACGCCAAATGCTTTCCGAGTTGTTTGAGCGCGTGCGCGGTCAGGCCAGCGCGCCGCGCGACCGCGACGCTGAAGCCTTCATCGCCGACGCGGTCCGCGCGCAGCCCTATGCCCCCTATCTCATGGCGCAGGCGGTGCTCGTGCAGGAGCAGGCCCTGCACGTCGCCGACCAGAAATTGCAGGACTTGCAGGCGCAGATCACCCAATTGCAGGCGCAGGCGCAAAATCAGGAACGCCAGGGCGATCGCCCGAGCTCCGGCGGCGGCAGCTTCCTCGGCGGCCTGTTCGGCGGCGGAGCCGCCGCGCCCCGCCCCGCGCCGCAACCGCAAGCCCCTGCGCAAAACGCGCAAAATCCTTGGGGCCAATCCGCGCCGCAGGGCGGCTACGCCGGCGCGCCGCCGCAGCAGGGTTATGCGCCGCAGCAGCAAGCGCCTTCGCAAGCCGCAGGCCCCTGGGGCCAGGCGGCTGCGCCTCAAGGCGGCTTTGCCGGCGCGCCGCAAGCGCAGGGCGGCGGCTTCCTCAAAGGCGCGATGGGCGCGGCGGCTGGCGTCGCCGGCGGCGTGCTGCTCGCTGATTCGATCCGCGGCCTGATGGGCGGCGGGCACGGCGGCGGCCTGTTCGGCGGCGGTCTCGGGGGTGGTCTCGGGGGTGGTCTCGGGGGTGGTCTTGGGGGTGGTGGACTTGGAAGCGCCCAGGGAGGCGGCGAAACGGTCGTCAACAATTTCTATGACAGCAATTCGCCTGCCGGCGTCGATCAGGCCTCCTATGGCGGCGACCAGGATGATTCAGACGATTCCGGCGACGATGATTCGGCCGGCGACGACGATTACAGCACCGACGCCTGACCGATGAGAAGCCGCGCCGCCCTGGGTTCAAGGCGGCGCGGCTCGCACGTTGATTGATTTTAAGTGCTTGAGGTCAGTCTTTCTTGCGGCGCAGCCGCACGACCACGTCGACGCGGGCGATCTCCATGCCATCAGGCAATTCCGGCAATTGGCTGAAATCGATCAATTGCTGCGGCAAGTCGACCAGCACATGCGCCTCTTCCGTCAGAAAATGCTGATGCTCGTTGAGATTGGTGTCGAAATAGGTTTTGGCGCCATCGACGGCGATTTCGCGCAGCAGCCCCGCCGAAGTGAACTGGTTGAGCGTGTTGTATACGGTGGCGAGCGAAATCGGCGCGCGCGCCGCCAGGGCTTCCTCATAGAGGCGCTCGGCCGTCACATGCCGGTCGCCGGAGCCGAACAGCAGCCAGCCCAGGCGCAGACGCTGGCGCGTCGGCCGCAATCCCACCGCGCTCAGTTTGCGCCGCAGGTCATGCATCGGGCAACCGTCCAGGTCGCCCGCCTTGGCAGGCTGCTTGGCGGACGGCTTGCCGGAAGGCCTTCGCGCTTGCAGGAGGCTGGCGGGCGCGCGTTTGGAGCGGGAAAAAGCCGCGCCTTCCCTCTGTCCCATGAAGCCTCCCATTCGTGACGTGAATCGTCCGCGCTTCCGCTCGAGGAGCGCCGCTTCGCTTATAAACTCTTGCGCGCGCTGCGGCAATATCGTCCGCCGGCGCGGGCAATCGGGCTTGAGTACGCCTCAAGCCGAGCGTCGCAGGACGCCCTCGAAATTCTTCCTTTGGCGCGGCTTTCGGCCCCGTAGTTGCTATGTTAGAAGGCGCGGTTTACGAATCGCGGCGGTTCCGGCCCAAAAGCCATTCCGAAGCGGGAAATTCCGCGCCAAGGTCAACGAAAGGCTCCGCCGGAGCCAAACAGGGGAAATGCCGCATATGGGCGAGAAGCGCTCCAGTTTCGCTTACGAAGATCTTCTTGCCTGCGGCAGGACTGAGCTTTTCGGGCCCGGCAATGCGCAACTGCCGCTCCCGCCCATGCTGATGTTCGATCGCATCGTGGAAATCACCGAAGCCGGCGGCGCCAATGGCAAGGGCTTTGTCCGCGCGGAATTCGACATCAAGCCCGATCTGTGGTTCTTCGGTTGCCATTTCCAGGGCAACCCCGTCATGCCCGGCTGTCTGGGGCTCGACGCCCTCTGGCAGTTGACCGGCTTCTTCCTTGGCTGGCTTGGCCTGGAAGGTCGCGGCATGGCGCTCGGCGTCGGCGAAGTGAAGTTCACCGGCATGGTGCTGCCCACGGTGAAGAAAGTCGTCTATGGCGTGGACTTCAAGCGCATCTTCAAGGGCAAGCTGGTGCTTGGCATAGCCGATGGCTGGCTTGAGGCCGACGGCGCCCGCATCTATGAAGTCAAGGACATGCGCGTCGGCCTTTCCAAGGCCCCCGCCTGATACCGACGACCAGCAACGCGCCGCGAGGCGAACAAGGAGTTAAGTCATGAGGCGCGTCGTCGTCACCGGGCTCGGCATTGTTTCTTCCATCGGCAATGACGCCGACGAAGTCACCGCCTCTTTGCGCGCGGCAAAATCCGGCATCGTGCGCGCCGACAAATATGCCGAACTCGGCTTCCGCTGCCAGGTGCACGGCGCGCCGACGCTCAATCCCGAAGAGAAGGTCGATCGCCGCGCCATGCGCTTCCATGCTGCCGGCACGGCCTGGAACCACGTCGCCATGGACCAGGCCATCGCCAATTCCGGCCTGGAGGCCAGCGACATTTCCAATCCGCGCACCGGCATCATCATGGGCTCGGGCGGCCCTTCGACCCGCGTGATCGTCGAATCCGCAGATATCACCCGCGCCAAGGGACCCAAGCGCGTCGGGCCTTTCGCCGTGCCGAAAGCCATGTGCTCGGGCGCCTCGGCCACGCTCGCCACCTGGTTCAAGATCAAGGGCGTCAATTATTCCATCTCGTCCGCCTGCGCGACCTCCTCGCATTGCATCGGCAATGCGGCGGAAATGATTCAGTATGGCAAGCAGGATGTGATGTTCGCCGGCGGCTGCGAGGATCTCGACTGGACCTTGTCAGTGCTGTTCGACGCCATGGGCGCCATGTCCTCCGGCTATAACGACACGCCCGCCACGGCCTCGCGCGCCTACGACCAGGACCGCGACGGTTTTGTCATCGCCGGCGGCGCGGGCGTGCTGGTGCTCGAGGAATACGAGCGGGCCAAGGCGCGCGGCGCGAAGATCTACGCGGAACTGGCCGGCTACGGCCTGACCTCGGACGGCCACGACATGGTCGCGCCGTCGGGCGAGGGCGCCGAGCGTTGCATGCGCATGGCGCTTGAAACCTGCAAGGCGCCGGTCGACTACATCAATCCGCACGCCACTTCGACGCCGGTCGGCGACCTCAAGGAAATCGAGGCGCTGCGCGCGGTGTTCGGCGCGGACAATTGCCCGCCGATTTCCGCCACCAAATCGCTGACCGGGCATTCGCTCGGCGCGGCCGGCGTGCAAGAGGCGATCTACTGCCTGCTGATGCAGCAAAATAATTTTATTTGCGAAAGCGCCAATATTACCAATCTCGACCCGGCCTTCGCCGATATGAACATCCTGCGCCAGCGGCAGGACAACAAGCCGCTCGGCGTGGTCCTGTCCAATTCCTTCGGGTTTGGCGGCACCAATGCGACGCTGATCTTCAAACATATCGACGCTTGACCGAGAGTTTCCGCATGACCACTTCCGCCAAAGGCCTGATGACGGGAAAACGGGGCCTCATCATGGGCGTCGCCAACAACCACTCGATCGCCTGGGGAATCGCCAAGGCCCTGGCCGCCGAGGGCGCAACGCTCGCCTTCACCTACCAGGGCGAGGCCCTCGGCAAGCGCGTAAAACCGTTGGCCGAGAGCCTTGGCTCGAGCCTGATGCTGTCCTGCGACGTCGAGGACGCCGCCAGCGTCGACGCGGCTTTCGCGACGCTGGCGCGCGAATGGGGCTCGCTTGATTTCGTCGTCCACGCCATCGGCTTCTCGGACAAGAACGAATTGAAGGGCCGCTACGTCGACGCGACGACGCGCGGGAACTTTTCGCGCACCATGGTGATTTCGGCATTTTCCTTCACCGAGATCGCGCAGAGGGCGATGAAGCTGATGCCCAACGGCGGCTCGCTCCTGACCTTGACCTATGGCGGCTCGACCAGGGTCATGCCCAATTACAACGTCATGGGCGTGGCCAAGGCGGCGCTGGAGGCGAGCGTGCGCTACCTCGCAGCCGATCTCGGCGAGCAGGGCATCCGGGTCAACGCCATTTCCGCCGGCCCCATCCGCACGCTGGCCGGCGCCGGCATCGCCGACGCGCGCTTCATGTTCGGTTTCCAGAAACACCATGCGCCCTTGCGCCGCAACGTGACGATCGAAGACGTCGGCGGCTCGGCGCTCTATCTCCTGTCCGACCTTGCGGCCGGCGTGACCGGCGAAACCCATTTCGTCGACGCCGGCTACAATGTCATTTCCATGCCGCAGCCGGGCAGCCTCAAGGGCGACATCGAGTAGGGTTTCCTCCCCGTAACAGCCTCTTAAGCCTTTGCTGGCAAAACATGGCTGACGGTGGAGAAGCATGTTGGACCAGGCTCAGGCGAATTCCCCCCCGGTGTCGGCCTGGCCGTCGACACGCGGCAAAACCTGTTGGTTTTCCTCGCCGTAGTGGCCGCGATCGCCATTTCCCTGTCCATGCAGCAGGGGCGTATGCTGACGGTCTGGCGCGGCGGCGGCTTTTTCGACGCCGACGACGCCATGCGCATGGTGCAGGTGCGTGATCTCCTCGCCGGCCAGCATTGGTACGACATGACGGCCTGGCGGATCGATCCGCCGCAGGGCTCGTTCATGCACTGGTCGCGCATCGTCGATATTCCCATCGTCGTCCTGCTGAAGCTGTTCGGGCTTTTCCTTCCGGCAGAAGCCGCCGAACGCGCCGCGCGGATCGCAGAGCCAACCCTGACCTTCGCCATCCTCCTCGCTGGCGGCGCCTGGGCGGCGCGGATTTTCGTCGGGTCTTGCGCCCGCATCCTCGGCGTTTTCACCGTGCTGTTCTGCGGGGTGATGTTCTGGCAGTTCCCGCCCGGCCGCGTCGATCACCACGCACAACAAATCACCTTGCTGTTTTTCTGCGTCGCCGCGCTGGCGCGGGCGCTTGATCCGGCGCAGGCGCGCTGGGCGGCGCTATCGGGCGCCTGCATGGCGGTCTCGCTCGGCATCGGCCTGGAAAACATTCCCTTTTTCGCGATTGTCGCGGGCGTTCCGGGCCTCGTCTTCGCCGTGCGCGGCCGCGAGGCGCGGGGATTGCTCATGTCTTTTGCGGCTGGACTGGCGGCGACGCTGGTCGGCGTCTACCTGTTGACCATCGGGCCTGACCGCTGGTTCGTCGCCGCCTGCGACGCCCTGTCGCCACCCTGGGCCATCATCGCTCTCGGCGGCGCCGCCGCTTATGCCCTGCTGACGCTCTTCGTTCGCCTCGGTCGCGTCGGGCGGGTCCTGGCGCTTGCCGCGTTCGGAGCCGCGGCGCTGGCGCCGATGCTGCTGCTCTGGCCGAACTGCTTGCAAGCCCCTTACGCCAGCGTCGATCCGCTGGTCAAAAGTCTATGGCTGGATCACGTCGGCGAGAACCTGACCCTGCGCGAAAATTTCGCCATCGCTCCAGGCGCCTCGCTCCTGATGGCCATCCCGATCGGCATCGGCTTCTGCGGCGCCGTGTTCGGCGCTTTCATTGAAAAGGGCCTGGGACGCGCCCGCTGGCTGGTCCTCGCCATCGTCATCGCCGTCGGATTCTCCGCCGCGTGCCTGTGCCTGCGCGTCTTTTCATCGACCATGCCGCTCGCTTCGCTCGGCTTGCTGGCGCCGGCCGATTTCCTGCGCCGGCGGCTGATGCCGCGCGGCGAGGCCTTGGCCAATGTCGCGGGTTTTGTCGCTCTGTTTTGCATCTCGTCGTTTGGCGTGGCGCTGGCGCTGCCTGCTTTCCCGCAACCGTCGGTCTTGGCGAATTCCCCCGGCGTGGCGGGGCGCCAGCACGATCCCTGCCTTGATTCCGAGAGCTACAAGCCGCTGGCCGCGCTGAAGCCCGGCCTCGCCGTGGCGCAGATTGCGGCCGGCTCCTACATTCTCGCCCATACCTCGCTGAGCGTGCTGGCCGCGCCCTATCAC
The DNA here is from genome assembly GCA_963828185.1 of uncultured Alphaproteobacteria bacterium. Lineage (GTDB taxonomy): Bacteria > Pseudomonadota > Alphaproteobacteria > Rhizobiales > Beijerinckiaceae > Rhodoblastus. Next base: position 12,588 of record CAWHDV010000014.1, read on the forward strand.
CGCGACAACCACGGCAATCGCCTCGCGCTCGACATCTTGCGCGGCGCCCCCGCATTGGCCGAAAGCCTGGCGCGCAAGGCGAACGCGAAATATGTGCTGCTGTGCTGGGACGCTCCGGCGGAGCGCGCGGCGCTCAGGGCGATGGGGCCGGACGCCTTGGCCGCGCAAATCTCGGACGGAAAAATTCCCGGCTGGCTGCGGCCGCTGAAGGTGGACGGAACGATCTATCACGCCTTTGAAATCATGCCGCCCAGCAATTGAACGGCGGCGGGCGCAGCCAGGCTGTCGACATCGTCGCGATAGAGGCGGGAAACGGCGGCGGCAAGGGCGGCGTTGAGGAGCGGCTCGGTTATCGCGAAAAGAATTGTGACGACCTGCGGCACACTCGAAACGCGGCCGTCATGCATCGCCAACACCGCGAAGACCGAAAGGAGCACCATCAGCGCGCCTGTAAAGAAGACCGTCAGACCTATGCGCCAGAAATGTCCGCGGCTGTCGCCGAACGGCGCGCAAGGCCATCAACGCGTCGCGCCACGCCTGGATCGCAACCTCGATAATGCGGCCGTCACCCTGGCCCATCGTCTAATAACCTGAAACAACTGGTTAAAAAATCGAAAATCTGAAAATTTGGCGCGCCGGTCAGCAGGCCATCCGGCGCGTGATTTCCTCCGTCACTGTCCTTTTCGGCGCCTGGCCGACTGGCGCGGATTGTTTCAAAAATTCCGCCTCATGGCCGGCGCCAATCGCCAGCATGAAGCCGCCGAGCGCGTTCTGCGCGCCAATCACCATCAGGGTCGCGCCGAGCACTGCGGGCAGGACATTGGCGATGCCGCTGAAATGATGCCTTGACCAATAGAAGACGACGCCGGCAAGGATGGAGAGGCCGAAGGCGAAAAAGCCGCCCCCCGCCAGCAGCATGGTCTCGAGCGACACCCAGCGGGCGAGGCGGCTGCGCGGCGACATGGGGCGGCGATAGCCGGACTTGACGCCGTAAAGATGCGTCGAGGCGGCAAGCAGCGCCGCCGTATGCGACAGGCCGAGCAGCGAGCCGGCGAGGACAACCCAGTAATTGCCGAAGAACGAACTTTGCCAGTCGCCGCCGATCCAGGCGGCGCTGGCCGTGGCGAAGATGAACAGCGAGACGGCGGCGGCGAGGCCCGAGGGAACGGCGAAGGCCCAGGCGGGGCTGAGCATCAGCAGGTAGCGCAGGTGCCGCCAGCCGTCGCGCCAGGGACGCAGGTGCGGCGGCCGGTCGCGGATGTCGGGCGACAGCGTGGCTGGCGCCTCGGCGATTTTCTGGTCTTGCAGCGCCGCCTTGATGATCATCTCGCTGGCGAACTCCATGCCGGAGCCGGTGAGGCCGAGACGATCGAAACAATCCCTGGTCAAGGCGCGGAGGCCGCAATGGGCGTCGCTGACGCCCGCGTGGAAGAACAGGTTCAAGATGCCGGTCAGGACGGGATTGCCGATATGGCGGTTCTTCCACGGCATGGCCGCCGGGGGCGATGCCGCCCTTGAAGCGCGAGCCCATGGCGAGGTCGGCGCCCTGTTGCAGCAGCCGCACCAGCCCGACCGATTCACGGAAATCATAGGAGCCGTCGCAATCGCCCATGACCAGGAATTTTCCGGCGGCGTCGGAAAATCCGCCGATCAGCGCCGCGCCATAGCCTCGGGCGAGGACATCGACGACACGGGCCCCATGTGCGCGGGCGATGAGCTGGCTTCCGTCGGTGCTGCCGTTGTCGGCGACGATGACTTCGCCGGTGAGGCCAAGGTCGCGACGCATCATCTCCAGGGCCTCGCGCGCGTTCGCGATGCAATGGGGCAGGCTTTGCGCCTCGTTGAGGCACGGCATGACGATCGAGACATCGGGGTCTCGAGCTTCGTGGGAATCAGCGGCGCATATTTCCGGCATGTCGAGGGCTTCCTGCACTCCGGCGCGCATCATGGACGCAAGGTCATTGATTTTTCCTAAAGCGCCGCGACGGCGGCGCCGAACCGACCACGCCATCAGCTCGGCGCCGCGACCGGCGGCCTCGCGGACGACATCGAGGCCGCCGCCGCGCCCTGCCTTTGCGGCAAGACGCGTAAGCGGAGTTTAAGACTTTCCATGGCAAAACAATCGCCAGGCATTGGAGTCGGCATATGGGGCGGTTTGTCGAGACGATCGTGATTGGCGCGGGACCAGCCGGGTTGACCGCCGGCTACGAGCTTTCAAGGCAGGGGCGCCCGGTCGTCATCCTCGAAAAGGATCCGACCTATGTCGGCGGCATCAGCCGCACCGTCAATTACAAGAATTTTCTGTTCGACATTGGCGGCCACCGGTTTTTCTCGAAATCCAGGGCGATCGTCGACCTGTGGAACGAGATCCTGCCCGACGACTTCATCGAGCGGCCGCGCCTGTCGCGCATCTTTTACAACAACCGCTTCTACGCCTATCCGCTGAAAGCCTTCGAGGCCCTGCGCAACCTCGGCCTGTGGGAGAGCGCGCATTGCATGGCCTCCTTCGCCTACGCCAAGCTCTTTCCCGTCCGCGACACGAAAACTTTTCATCAATGGGTGCGCAACCAGTTCGGCGAAAGGCTGTTTTCGATTTTCTTCAAGACCTACACCGAAAAGGTCTGGGGCATGAGTTGCGACGCCATTTCGTCCGACTGGGCGGCCCAGCGCATCAAGGGCCTCAGCCTCGGCGCCGTCGCGCTCGATGGCCTGTCGCGCTCGCTCGGCCTGCGCCGCGCCAAGAACGACGGTTCCTCCTCTGCCAAGTCGCTGATCGAATCCTTCCGCTATCCGCGCAAGGGGCCTGGCATGATGTGGGAGGCCGCGGCGAAGAAAATCTGCGCCGCCGGCGGCGAAGTGCGGATGGGACGCGCCGTCGATCGCCTGACCTTCGACGAGAACGCCAAGCTTTGGACGGTCGAGGCCGTGACCGAGGGCGGCGTGCGCGAGACCTTTGTGGCGCGCCATGTCGTCTCCTCCGCGCCGCTGCAACAATTGATGGCAAGCATAAAGCCCTCGCCGCTGAGCCTGCTGCATGCGCGCGCCCTGCGCTACCGCGATTTCCTGACCGTCGTGCTGATTGGCCGGTCAAGCGTGCAATTGCCCGACAACTGGGTCTATATCCACGACCCCCAGGTCAAGGTCGGCCGCGTGCAGAATTTCCGCTCCTGGTCGCCGGAACTCATTCCCGACGCGGTCTCGACCTGCCTCGGCCTTGAATATTTCTGTTTCGAGGGCGATGGCCTGTGGGACGCCGCCGACGAGGATCTGGTGGCGTTGGCCAAGCAGGAAATCGGCCGCATCGGACTGATGAAGCCGGAGGACGTGGCCGACGCCAGCGTTGTGCGTCAGCCCAAGGCCTATCCGGTCTACGACGAAACCTATGCGCAAAACGTGCGCGTGATCCGCGACGAAATCGTCCTGCGCTATCCCGGCCTGCATCTGGTCGGCCGCAACGGCATGCACAAATACAACAACCAGGACCACGCCATGATGACCGGGCTGTTGACCGCCGCCAATATCATCGCCGGAGAGACCCTCCACGACGTCTGGAGCGTGAACGAAGACGCCGAATATTGCGAGGCCGGCGTCGCGGGCGCGCTGAACTCGGAACGGCTCGTTCCACGCAAGGTCGCCTGAAATGACGTCAATCGCAGCCGCGCCTGTCCGCCCATCCCGGCCGGCGTCCGCCTTCGCGGATGCGGCTTCGATCGACGGCGCCCTCGCCGCCGTTCTCCTGGCCGCCCTGGCCTTTTCGCTCGCCCTGCAAGCCAAAAGCCTGATCGCCGTGTGGACGACAGGCCTTTTCTATGACAGCGACGACGCCATGCGCATGGTGCAGGTGCGCGACCTGCTGGCCGGACAGGCCTGGTTCGACCTCGTCGCGCATCGGCTCGACCCGCCGCAGGGGCTTTTGTCGCACTGGTCGCGCATTGTCGACGCGCCAATCGTCGCGCTCATCAAGGGTTTTGGCCTGTTCCTCCCCCATGTCGCGGCCGAGCGCGCCGCGCGCATCACCTTTCCGACCCTGATGCTCGCCGGCCTCTACTGGGCCTGCGCCTATGCGGCGCGCCTGCTCGCGGGCGCGGGATATGCGATCGCCGGCGTCATCGCCGCCACACTTTGCGGCGTCGCGACCTGGCAATATATCCCCGGCCGCGTCGATCACCACGGACCGCAAATCTTTTTGCTCGTCACGGCCCTCGCCGCTCTGGCCAATTCGCTCGACCCGGCCCGGGGACGGCGCGCCGCCTGGACCGGAATCGCCATTGCCGTCTCCATCGGGATCAGCATCGAAAACCTCCCCTTCATCGTCGTCATGGCGGCGACGCCCTTCCTTGCCTTCATCATGCAGGGCGAGCGCGCGAAAAATCAGCTCGTCGCCTTCGCGCTCGGCCTGGGCCTGGCCCTGCCGCTGGTCTTTGTCGCCACAATCCCGCCGTCGCGCTGGCTCGACCCGGCGCGAGACGCCTATTCGATCATCCACCTGACGGCCGGCCTGGCCGGCGCCGCCGCCTGCCTCGCGCTGTCGCGCCTGCGCCTGGAGCGCATGGCGTCACGGCTGGCGGCCGCCGTCACGGCGGGCGTGCTCGTGCTCGCGCTGGTGCTGGGGCTGTTTCCCGACGCCCTGCGAGACCCGCTCGCCGGAATCGATCCGGTTCTGCGCAGCTTCTGGCTTGAGCATCTGCAGGAAACCGAGCCCTTCTTCGTGCATCTGCGCCGGGCGCCGCTCGATGGCGCGAGTTGGCTCGGCCCCTTCGCGCTGGGCTTTGCCGGCGCGGTTTTCGGCGTCGCGCGAAGCCATTCGATCCAGCGGGGGCGCTGGCTTCTGCTTGTCGCGGCGCTCATGGCCGGCGGCCTCGCCGCGACCTGGCAGATGCGCGTCGTTTCCTCAACGGCGCCGCTGATGGCGCTCGGCTCGCTCGGACTGGTCGCGCCCTTGCGCGAGACTTTGGCGCGGCGTCATGCCGCCCTTGCCGGTCCACTCGTCCTGGTGGCGCTGATCATCGCCTGCTCGCGCTTGGGCTTCCTCTCCGCCCTGTCAGCCTGGACGCCGCCGCCGGCCGTCATGACCGCCCCCGCTGTCGCGCCTCGCCAGCAGCCGCCAACGACGACAAAACTCGATTGCATCACCTCGGCCTCGTTCGCGCCGCTCGCCGCCCTGCCGCCCGGGCTCGCCATTGCGCCGATCGACGTCGGACCCGACCTTCTCGCGCATACGCCGCATTCGATCGTCGCCGCGCCCTATCACCGCAACAATATCGGCAACCTGCTGGCGCTCCATGTCTTTACCGCCTCGCCGGACAAGGCCGAGGCCCTGGTCCGCGCCGCCGGCGCGCGCTGGCTGTTCGTCTGCATGGGAGGAGACCAGAGCCTGAACGCCTTCACCAGCCGAGCCCCGGACGGACTGGCGGCGCGGCTGGCGAAAAACGACGCGCCGTCCTGGTTGAAGCCGATCCCGCTGTCGGACACGCCCTTCCGCGCCTATGAAGTGGAGGCGCTACAAGCGCCGGCGCCCACGCCATAGCCGCGCTCGCCGCGCGCGCCCTGTCTGGCGTTTGACATCGCCGCCTCGACGAAGGCGGCCAACAAAAAAGGCGGCCAGAACGGCCGCCTTTTTCAATTCAGATTTCGCGTTTTCACGCCGGCTGTTCGACGCCTTCGGCCTTGGCCTTGCCTTCGAGGTCTTCGCCGGTGGTCTGGTCGACGACGCGCATCGACAGGCGGACCTTGCCGCGATCATCGAAGCCGAGCAGCTTCACCTTGACCTTGTCGCCTTCCTTGACCACGTCGGTGGTCTTGGCGACGCGCTGGCTCGACAGCTGCGAGATGTGGACGAGGCCGTCCTTCGCGCCGAAGAAGTTGACGAAGGCGCCGAAGTCGGTGGTCTTGACCACGGTGCCGTCATAGATCAGGCCGACTTCCGGATCGGAGGCGATGGACTTGATCCAGGCGATGGCCGCCTTGATCGAGTTGCCGTCGCTGGAGGCGATCTTCACCGTGCCGTCGTCGTCGATGTTGATCTTGGCGCCGGTCTTCTCCACGATCTCGCGGATGACCTTGCCGCCCGAACCGATCACTTCGCGGATCTTGTCGGTGGCGATCTTCATCGTTTCGATGCGCGGCGCGAATTCGCCCAGTTCGGCGCGGGCGTTGGTCAGCGCATGCGCCATTTCGCCGAGGATGTGCAGACGGCCGTCCTTCGCCTGGGCGAGGGCGACCTTCATGATCTCCTCGGTGATGCCGGCGATCTTGATGTCCATCTGCAGCGAGGTGACGCCGAGCTCGGTGCCGGCCACCTTGAAGTCCATGTCGCCGAGGTGATCCTCGTCGCCGAGAATGTCGGACAGGACGGCGAAACGCGCGCCCTCCAGGATCAGGCCCATGGCGATGCCCGCCGTCGGACGCTTCAGCGGCACGCCGGCGTCCATCAGCGACAGCGAGGCGCCGCAGACCGTGGCCATCGACGACGAGCCGTTGGACTCGGTGATCTCGGAGACGACGCGGATCGTATAGGGGAATTCCGCCGCCGTCGGCAGCATCGGATGGATGGCGCGCCAGGCGAGCTTGCCATGGCCGATTTCGCGACGGCCGGGCGAACCCATGCGTCCCGTTTCACCCACCGAATAGGGAGGGAAGTTGTAATGCAGCAGGAAGTTTTCCTTGTAGGTGCCTTCCAGCGAGTCGATGTACTGCTCGTCCTCGCCCGTGCCGAGCGTAGCGACCACCAAGGCCTGAGTTTCGCCGCGGGTAAAGATCGCCGAACCGTGGGTGCGGGGGAGCACGCCGACCTGCGACAGGATCGGGCGCACGGTGCGCACGTCGCGGCCGTCGATGCGGATGCCGGTGTCGAGGATGTTGTTACGCACGACCTTGGCCTGCAGGTCGTGGAAGACCTCGCCGATCTTCTGCTTGTCGAATTTCGCCTCGGCGCCTTCCGGCAGCAGGGCGGCGTTGACCTTGGCCTTCACCGCGTCGACCGCCTTGTAGCGCTCCATCTTGGCGGTGATCTTGTAGGCGTCGCGCAGATCCGATTCGGCGATTTCCGCAACCGCCTTCTCGATCTCGCTCTTGTCGGCGATCTTGAGGTCGCGCGGCTCTTTCGCGGCGCGTTCGGCCAGGCGGATGATGGCGTCGATCACCGGCTGGAAACCGGCGTGGCCGGCCATGACGGCGGCCAGCATGACGTCTTCGGACAGTTCCTTGGCTTCCAACTCGACCATCAACACGGCGTCGGCGGTGCCGGCGACGATCAGTTCGAGCTCGGAGGTCTTGGCTTCGTCAATGGTGGGGTTCACCTTGATCTCGCCATTGATGTAGCCGACGCGGGCGCCGCCGACCGGACCCATGAAGGGGATGCCGGAAATGGTCAGGGCGGCGGAGGCGGCGACCATGGCCAGGATGTCCGGGTCGTTTTCCAGATCATGGCTGAGGACGGTGATGATCAGCTGGGTGTCGTTGCGATAGCCCTCCGGGAACAGCGGGCGGACCGGCCGGTCGATCAGGCGCGAAATCAGCGTCTCGCGCTCGCTCGGGCGACCTTCGCGCTTGAAATAGCCGCCGGGAATGCGGCCGGCCGCGAAGGCCTTTTCCTGATAGTTGACAGTGAGGGGGAAGAAGTCCTGGCCGGGTTTCGGCGCCTTGGCCGAGACGACGGTGGCGAGAACGGTGGTCTCGCCATAGGAGGCGAATACGGCGCCGTCGGCCTGGCGGGCGATGCGCCCGGTCTCAAGCACGAGCTTGCGCCCGCACCAGTCCAATTCCTCGCGATGAATTTCGAACATTCTTTGGTCTTTCATGGATAGGCCGAAGCGCAAACCATGAGCAAGACGGCGAGACGTCGCGAAAAAACGGCGCCTGACAATCCTGCCATGGCCTGGACGCTTCGTCCGGCTGGACGGCGACCCCTGTCGCCCGTCCCGTCAGGCCGCGCATAGCATGCGACCTTGGTCAAAACGCGGCCAATGGATACGGCCGCGCAAAAAGGCCTTCGCATGGTCCATGCGAAGGCCGGAAAGAAACGTCAGCGGCGGATGCCGAGGCGTTCGATGAGGGTCTTGTAACGCGGCTCGTCGTTCTTCTTGACGTAGTCGAGAAGCTGGCGACGCAGCGAAACCAGCTTGAGCAGGCCGCGGCGCGAATGGTTGTCCTTCACATGCGACTTGAAATGCTCGGTGAGATTGGTGATGCGGTGGGTCAGGATGGCGACCTGGACTTCCGGCGAACCGGTATCGCCCTGCTTGGTGGCGTATTCCTTGATGAGGGCCTGCTTGGCCTCGGCAGTGATCGACATCGGATTTCCCTTCGGTTGTTGGCGAGGAGGCGGGCCGCTCCGGGATGTCGTCCAGGGAGGTCACAACTCTTCGCTTGCGCCAAAAAACTTCGGCGCAATCGCGTCTCTATACACGAATTTTTCGCCGGGACCAGTTTTTTGCGCGAAGCGCCTTGTCGAGTTGCAGGGCTAACGCAGCAATTCATGCCACGCCGCGTCTTCCTTGACCGGCGCGGCGGCGAATTTCTCCTGCCAGCGCTCGACGCCGCCGGGAAACCAGAAAACGTGGCGATAGCCGAGCATGACGAGGCGCTTGGCGGCGTTCCAGCTTCCCCAGCAGCCCGGATGGCAGAAGGCGACGATCGGTTTCGCCTTGTCGCCGCCGGTCAGCGCCGCGACCCGCTCGCCGAATTGGTGCTGGAACTCGGGACTGGGGTCGCCGAACCCGGCATTGGCCAGCCAGACCGCGCCGGGAATAGTGAAGTGAATCGGCAGCCAAGGCGCGTCGCTCGCCATTTTTTCGGGCTTTTTCGGCGTTTCCGCGACGTCGATCAGCACGGCGCCCGCCTTTTTCAGCCGGGCGACCGCCTCGGCGTTGACGACCTGCGCTTGAGCCAGAGTGGCCGGCGTTTCGCCGTGCATCGGCCCGGTCCACAGGCCGGCGGGTTCGGAAACCCTGGCCTTGGCGGGCGACGCCAGCGCGATGGCGAGAACGACGGCGGATAGGAACTTCATGTCAGTCGGTCGTCGCCGGCAGGTCGAAAGCCTGCCGCCAGCTGGCGTTGGCGCTGTCTTGCGCCTCGACCCGGATTTTGTTGCCGTCCTTGCTCGGAATGAGGCCGAAGGACAGGACCGGGTCGGTGGAGAGCGAAATGCCGGTCGAGAGATCGAACACCAACTGCTCCCCCTCCTTGACCTCTATTTTGTCGATGAAGCGCGCCGGGGTGTAGAGCTGCGTCACCTGGTTCATCTGCATGCCGTTGAAATTGGGATGCCGCACCATCAGCTTGGCTTCCACCGGAACGCCCGGCGCCGCGGCGCCCGAAAATTTCAGCCGCATCTCGCCCATGCCCTTCATGGCTTCCTCGGCGCTCGCGCCCATCGGCGCGGAGCAGCCGCCCGAAGCCTTGACGAACTTCACGTCTTCAAGCAGCGCGCCGTCCTTCATCACCGCGACGGCGTGGACATCGGTGTAGCTGTTCACCCGCACCCGCAATTTGACGACATGCGGATCGGCGGCCGGGCCGAAGGTGAAATGGGCGGCGACGGGCGAAGGGTTGTCATCGATGACCAGATAGAGCTCGCTGACCTTATCGGCGTCCTTGAGCGTGACGGTCATCGGCACGAGCGCCGCGTCCTCCGCGCGCGCCGGCGCCTGCAGCGCGACGCGATCGCCGGCGGGTTGGGCGGCCTTGCCGTGGAACAGGACCTTTTCCAGATCGCGCCAGCGCGCGGCCCGGTCGGCGGCGTCGGACGGGTCTGACTGCTGCGCCCGCGCCGCCACAGCGGACAGGGCGAGGAAAAGACAGGCCGCGGCGATCCTGGGGCTGGTTTTCATGTTGCCTCCTATTGCCACTCCAGCTCGTGATAGGCCTCGGCGACATTGCGCTGATTGTAATCGTCGAACAGTTTCCAATGTTCCCGTTCCGAAAGGCCGACGCTGGCCATGGCGTGCTCAATCGAACCATTTTTGTCGATTTCCGCGCGGACCCCGTCGCGCAGCGTCTTCAAATATTGCAGGAGGGCGTCGGAGGCGGGCCTGAAATCGACGAGCAGCGGGCCGTGGCCCGGAACGGTGCGAGAATAACCCTTTTGCTGCATGGCCTCCAGTTCGGCGATCCAGCCGGTGAGGCTGCCGTCGAGCGAAGGCATGCGCCCGACGAATAGCAGGTCGGCCGGCAGGAACAGGCCGCTCTTGCGGTCGAGGAGGGAAAGGTCCGTTACCGTATGCGCCGGCTTGTGCGCGCGAAAGGCGATGACGCGGTCGCCGAGGTCGATCTCGTCCTCCTCCTTGACCATGCGCGTCGGCATGACGACGGGGCCGACATTCGCCTCTCCGAGCAGTTCGACCAAACGCTTGCGATAGAAATTTCCGCGAGAGGCCAGTGCTTCGCCCAGCCTGTAATGTCCCACGAAAACGGGGGCGTCCTCGAGGAAGGCGCCGGCGCCGAAAGCGTGATCGGGATGGACATGGCTCAAGACGACATATTTGATCGGCTTGTCCGTCCTTTCCTTGATGACTTTTCGCAACCAGCGCCCGTCCGCCAGGCTGCCGCCGCTATCCGTCACCAGCACGGACTGCTCGCCGACAATGAAGCCGATATTGGCGATGCCGTCGAAATTGGCGCCGGTCGCCTCTTCGTCCTTGCCGCGCCGCATGAAAACCGAGGGCGCGATTTCCTCGATTGCGAACGGACTCGCCGAATTTCGCGCGCGAACGACCGAAGGCAGGCAGCAAAGGCAGAGGCCGCCGCGCAGGAACTGACGGCGGGTTCCTCGCCCCAACCCCTGCGTTCGCAGCATGGCGATCCTCCAACAATCCCATCAGATCATCATGGCGGCGTCCTTCTTGTCAAAAGCCGACGGCCGGATTTTGGCTTCCATCTATGCGCGACGGCCCGAAATGGTTAAGCTGACTGCGCGCATTTCCGCGGCTTAGCGGCGGGTTTTCGTCTGGAAGGGGCAGATTCAATGACTTATCTTATTTTTCACTATTGGGGCTGGATGCTCGTCGCCGCGGGCGTCGGATTGCTCGGCGCCATGCTGTCGCATCATGGCCAGGATCCGGACCGCCGCCCGATCTGGTTTTTTGTCGCCCTCGCCTTGCTGGCGCTCGGCGGCGTCGCCGATTACATGCATCTCCTCAATGGACGCCCAGCCCTCTGGCTCGAAACCGCGGCCTTGTTCTTTGGCGCCTTTGTCGTCGGCTCGCAGGTCGGGGCGCCGGGCCGGATTCGTGGTTTCATGTGGGGGCCCTTCCTGGTGGCGGCCCTGGTCTGGGCCTGCTCCAGCGCGCTCATGCTCGGACCGACGGAGACGGCGCTGAAGGGCGCGGCCGCGTCCGCAGCCGGCGGCAATGCGCTCGATATCGGGATCGACGGCCGTGACGCATTGATCGCCGCGTCCGCCGGCGACGCCGCGAAGCGCGGGACGATGTCGGACCACATCCTGCAGGTCGACGGCATCCGCATGACCAGCGAAATGGCGGAAATTTCCGGCGCAGCCGACGCCAAGGCGACTGCGGACAAGGCGGCGGCCGATCAGGCCGCAACCGACAAAGCCGCCGCGGACAAGGCTGTCGCTGACAAGGCGGCTGCGGACAAGGCGGCTGCGGACAAGGCGGCAACTGACCAAGCCGCGGCGGACAAGGCGGCGGCGGATAAAGCCTCGGCCGACAAAGCTGCTGCGGACAAAACCGGCGTGGACGCGTCCGAGGCGTCGTTGACCGCGGCGAAGGCGACCGCCGTCGCCGCGGCCAAGGCGCTGCCTGAAACCGGACCGCTGGCGGCGGCCCAATGCCAGACCGCGCTGACCGGGCTGGCGGCAGGCGAAAACGTGAAATTCGAGACAGGCAGCGCCAAGGTCTCGGACGATTCGAAATCGCTGGTCGCAAAGATCGACGCGGTGCTGGCGCGCTGCCCCGAAACCAGGATCGAAGTCGCAGGCCATACGGATTTGGTGGGCGACGCGGCCAGGAACAAGGCGCTGTCGCAGCGCCGCGCCGAAGCGGTGGCCGAACTCCTGAAAAGCGGCGGCGCCAACGCCGCGCGCCTGACGGCGGTCGGCTACGGCCAGGAAAAGCCCGTGGCGTCGAACGCCACGCCCGAAGGCCGCGCCGAAAACCGCCGCATCGAATTCCTGGTGCAATGAAAATATCCTCCGGGCGCCGTATTTCGGCGCCCGGGGGTCAGAACGGCAGGTTGAACACCCGATTGGGCATGAATTCGCCCTGTTCGACCAGACCCGAAGCTATGACCACGCCGGAGCAGACCACATAGGCCGCGCCTTCAGACGGAGCGTCGCGCCCGCGAAGAATCACCGACTGGCCGCGCCGCACGCGCGCCGCGCCGGTGCGGTCGAGCACGACGCAAGGCAATTCGGAGAGACCAGCCTCGACGCTCAGGAGAGCGTCCGCCGCCAGATCCGGCGCGTCGAGCAATTCGGCGAGGGTCGCCGAATCCGCCTCCAGGAAGGGCCCGACGCGCGTGCGCCGCAAGGCGATGACATGACCGAGGCAGCCAAGAGCCCGGCCGAGGTCGCGGGCGATGGCGCGCACATAGGTCCCCTTGCCGCATTCGGCCTCGAGAACCGCCTGGTCGGCGTCGCAGGACACAAGGCGCAAGACGTGGATCGTCACGGGGCGCGGCGCGAGATCGACGATTTCGCCGTCGCGCGCCAGATCGTAAGCGCGCTCGCCATTGATCTTGATCGCCGAAAACGCCGGCGGGCGCTGCATGATCTCGCCGGTGAAGAGCGGCAGCAGCTTTGCGACCTCGGCCGGATCGGGCCGCAGGTCGGAGGTTTGCGTGACCTTGCCCTCGGCGTCGTCGCTGTCGGTCTCGACGCCCCATTGCACGGCGAAGCGATAGGCTTTCTCGCCATCCTGCACGAAGGGCACGGTTTTGGTCGCCTCGCCGAAAGCGACGGGCAGGATGCCCGAGGCGAGCGGATCGAGCGTGCCGGCGTGGCCGGCCTTCTTGGCGTTGAACAGCCGCTTGAGCTTGGAGACGGCCTGCGTCGAGGTCAGGCCGACCGGCTTGTCGAGCACAATCCAGCCATTGACTTCGACGCGGTTCGAACGCGGCGCGCTCAAGACGCCTTGTCCTGGCGCGGTTCGGCGCCGTCTTCATCGTCCGGCGTCTCGACCGCGTCATCCTCCGCGCCCAGTTCCGACGAATCGAGATCCTGCGCGACCTTGGCCGATTGCAGCAGCGCGTCGATCTTGGCGGAATTGGCGAAGCTCTCATCCACCTTGAAGCGGATTTCCGGCGCAAATTTCAGATTGACCCGATGCGCCACTTCGCCGCGCAAAAATTTCTTGTGGCGATCGAGGATGGCGCAGACCGTGTCCTGCGACTGGCCGCCGAGCGGCATGACATAGATGGTGGCAAGCTTGAGATCCGGGCTCATCCGGACGGAAGGCACCGTGACCACCAGTCCCACGAGATCTGGATCATTGATTTCGCCGCGCGACAGCAATTGCGACATGGCGTGACGGATCAGTTCGGCGACGCGCAACATTCGTTGGCTCGGTTCGCCGCCCTTGTGATGCGACCTGGACATTTTTGCCTCTTGGAAGAGCGCCGCGGCCCCAATGCGGCAAAAACGCATCAGCCGCGGCTTCCGTCACCGGACGGGCGTCTCCTGACGCTGATGCGAGGGTCGCCGACCACGCTTTTGCGCGCGGCCGGCGCAGAAATCACAAACTCCTCTTGATCTCCTCGACGCGGTAACATTCGATGACGTCGCCCGCGCGCATGTCCTGGTAGTTCTCGAAGGCCATGCCGCACTCCTGGCCGGACTGCACTTCCTTGACCTCGTCCTTGAAGCGCTTGAGGGTCGAGAGCTTGCCCTCGTGCACCACGACATTGTCGCGGATCAGGCGCACGTGCTGGCCGCGTTCGACGACGCCGTCGGTGACGCGGCAGCCGGCGACCTTGCCGACCTTGGAAATGTTGAACACTTCCAGGATCGAGGCGTTGCCGAGCATGGTTTCGCGCAGCGTCGGCGCCAGCAGACCCGACATCGCGGCTTTCACATCGTCCACGAGATTGTAGATGATGTTGTAGTAACGGATTTCGATGCCGAGCTGTTCCGACAATTCGCGCGCTTCCTTGTGCGCGCGGACGTTGAAACCGATCACCGCCGCCTTCGAGGCTTCGGCGAGGGCGATGTCGGATTCGCTGATGCCGCCGACGCCCGCATGGACGACGCGCGCCATGACCTCGTCGGTGCCGAGCTTTTCCAGCGCGCCGATAATGGCTTCGACCGAGCCCTGCACGTCGCCCTTGATGACGAGCGGGAATTCCTTGCGGCCGGCGGTCTTCAACTGGCTCATCATGTCGGCCAGCGACGAGCGGGCCGACCCGCCGCGCGCGGCGGCCTGGTCGCGCTTCTGGCGCTCGCGGTATTCGGTGATTTCACGCGCGCGGGCTTCGGATTCGACCACGGCGACGCGGTCGCCGGCTTCCGGCGAACCGGAGAAGCCGAGAATCTCGACCGGGAAGCTTGGGCCGGCATGGACGCAATTCTGGCCCTTGTCGTCGATCAGCGCGCGCACGCGGCCCCATTGCGAGCCGGCGACGATGATGTTGCCCACGGCCAAAGTGCCGCGCTGCACCAGCACGGTGGCGACCGGACCACGCCCACGGTCGAGCCGCGCCTCGATGACCGTGCCTTCGGCCGGGCGGTCGGGATTGGCGTGAAGGTCGAGCACTTCGGCCTGCAGCGTGATGGCTTCGAGCAATTTATCGAGATTGGTCTGCAGCTTGGCCGAGACCTCGATTTCCAGCGTGTCGCCGCCGAGGCTTTCGACCTGCACTTCGTATTGCAGCAGTTCGGCGCGCACCCGCTCGGGCTTGGCGTCGGGCTTGTCGACCTTGTTGATCGCGACGATCAGCGGCACGCCGGCGGCCTTGGCGTGGTTGATCGCCTCCACCGTCTGCGGCATGACTTCGTCGTCCGCCGCCACGACCAGGACGACGATGTCGGTGACCTTGGCGCCGCGCGCGCGCATCGCCGTGAAGGCGGCGTGGCCGGGCGTGTCGATGAAGGTGATGTACCCGCCGAGCGGCGACTGGACCTGGTAGGCTCCGATATGCTGGGTGATGCCGCCGGCTTCGCCCGACACGACATTGGCCTTGCGGATGGCGTCGAGCAGCGAAGTCTTGCCGTGGTCGACGTGCCCCATGATGGTGACGACCGGCGGACGCGGCTGCAGGTTGGCGTCCTCGTCGGGCGTGTCGAACAGGCCTTCCTCGACGTCGGATTCGGCGACGCGCTTGACTGTGTGGCCAAGTTCGACCGCGATCAGCTCCGCCGTGTCGGCGTCGATCGCGTCGGTGATCATGTGCATCTGCCCCTGTTTCATCAGCAGCTTGATCACATCCACCGCGCGTTCCGACATGCGGTTGGCGAGTTCCTGGATGGTAATGGTTTCAGGCAGCACGACTTCGCGCGACAAACGCTCCTTCTGCTCCACCACGCCCTTCATGCGCTGGGTGCGGCGGCGGAACGAGGCGACCGAACGCGTCCGGTCCTCGCCGTCGCTGGCGGTGGCGGTGGTGACGGTCAGGCGGCCACGGTCCTTCATCGCGCCGGTGCGGCTCGGCTTGACCGCGGGAACCGGGAGCTTCGGCGGCGTGATGATGCGGCGGGTCGGGATCGCCGGCTTGGCGGTGGAGGCGGCGGCCGCGGCCGGACGGCTCTCGCTGGCGGCCGGCGCGGCGGGAGCCGCGGGCTTCGGCGTATTGAAGACGATCTGCTGTGGCCGGTTGGTGTTTCTCGAAGCCGGCGCCAAAGTGACGCTCGGATCGCTTTCAGCGGCGGCGGAGCCAGCCGGCGCGAGGCGGCGGCGCGCCTCTTCCTCGGACCTGCGCTTGGCCTCGGCCTCGCGCGTCAGCCGGGTTTCCTCTTCCTTCTTGCGGCTTTCGGCGGCTTCGCGTTCGCTGCGTTCGCGCGCGTCGCGTTCGGCGCGCACACGGGCGTCAGCCTCCTGGCGCTTGCGGTCTTCCTCCTCGCGCACGCGGGCGTCGGTCAACGCCCGGGCGCGGGCGTCGCGCTCATCGTCGGTCAGGGTGCGCAACACGACCCCGGTCTGCGGACGCGGCGCGGTGGGTTTTGCAGGCGGACGGGCGGCGCCCGAGGGCGCGGCCTGCGGGGCCGAAGGTTTAATTGGCGGCGCGACGGGATGCGGCGCCGCCGCGCTCGTCACAGGCGAAGGCGACGCGCCGGAAGCCGAAACGCTCGGCTTGGGGGCGACGACGGGAGCTTCGCCGGGACCATGGGCGCGGCGCTTGACCTTCTCGACCACGACAGCTTTCGTGCGGCCGTGCGAAAAACTCTGGCGCACGACACCCTGCTCGACCGGGCGCTTCAGCGACAGCGTCTTGGTCGGTTGCACGCTCAGGGTCTTGTCGCCGGAATTGTTGGAATCATTCATATCGTTCATGCGTCCCAGGGCCTTGGCCATTCGTGCCGTCGGCGTTGGAGTCCTGCTCCAAAGCCGTGCTATTTGTCAAATCCACACCCCGCGAGGGGGCGATCAAATCCTGGCCCCGCGAGGGGCATCCCACTTCGCCATCGCCGCGATATACCGCAAATCGGCGGCTGGAAGCGAGAAAAACCTTTGCCGCCGGCCCGATGCCGAGGGCCGCGTGGACGACATTGCCGCGACCAAGCGCCGCGTCGAGTTCGTCCACATCGAAATCGCCGACCTCCGGCCGCGATTCCTGTCCGAATTTCCGCCGCAGCGCCTGGCCGAGCTTGCGCTTGCCATCGGCTGCTCCATCGCTGGCGTGGATCAGCGCGCAAACCGCGCCCGAACCGATCGCCGCCTCGACCTTGGCGAACCCGGTTATCACCAGGCCGGCCTTGTTGGCGATCGACAAGGCCTGCAGCGCGTCGCGCCGCAACAGCCTTTCGACCAGATCGGGCAGATCCGCCGAAGCGACGGCCTTTTCCTTTAGCGCGCGGGCGAAAACCTGCTTCTTGACCGCCTGGGCGAGAATTTTCCTCGACAGGCTGACCCAGACGCCGCGTCCGGGCAATTTGCGCTTGATATCAGGGACGACGACGTTTTCAGGACCGAGGACGAAACGGATCAACTCGTCAGGATCTCTCACCTGGCGCGTGACGACGCAGGTGCGCTCCGCTCCCGCAGGGGGAACGGCGCGCATATCGGCGATCACATCGCCATTTTCCTGTCGCGCTTCCACAACCAAGCTTTACGTCCCCAAGTTCCGATCTCGCTTCCAGTCTCCGGATCGCCGCGCCGGCTCATTGCGCCGGCTCGCCGCCTTCTTCGCCTTCGGTTTCAAGCTCTTGCGGCGCAAGGTCGGCCTCGTTCACCCAGCCCATTTTCACGCGGGCGCGCATGACGATCGCTTCGGCTTCCTCGCGGCTCACATCCATCCCGTCGAGATAGCCCGGCGTCTTCACGGTCTCGCCGTTTTGCTTCTCGGTCCAGCCAACCAGGTCGTCCGTGGCGCAGCCCGCCAGATCCTCGATCGACTTCACGTCGTTTTCGCCGAACCTGACCAGCATGGCGGTGGTGACGCCCTCGACCTCGCGCAATTCGTCGGCGACGCCAAGTTCGCGCCGGCGCGCGTCATGCTCGGCCTCGATGCGCTCGAGATATTCCTTGGCGCGGCTCTGGATCTCCTCGGCCGTGTCGGCGTCGAAGCCTTCGATCGCCGCCACTTCCGAAGGATCGACATAGGCCAACTCTTCGACCGAGCGGAAGCCTTCGGAAGCCAGCAACTGGCCGACGACCTCATCGACGTCGAGCGCCTGCATGAAGGTCTGGGTGCGCTCGACGAATTCCTTCTGGCGCCGCTCGGATTCCTCCGCCTCGGTCAGGATGTCGATGTCCCAGCCGGTGAGTTGCGAGGCGAGGCGCACGTTCTGGCCGCGCCGGCCGATGGCCAGCGACAATTGATCGTCGGGGACCACAACCTCGATGCGCGAGGAATCCTCGTCCAGCACGACCTTGACCACTTCCGCCGGCTGCAAGGCGTTGACGATGAAGGTCGCGGCGTCCGCCGACCAGGGAATGATGTCGATCTTCTCGCCCTGCAATTCGTTGACCACCGCCTGCACGCGCGAGCCGCGCATGCCGACGCAGGCGCCGACGGGATCGATCGAGGAATCACGCGAGGTGACGGCGATTTTCGCGCGCGAGCCCGGATCGCGGGCGACCGACTTCACTTCGATCACGCCGTCGTAGATTTCCGGCACTTCCTGCTGGAACAGCTTGGCCATGAACTGCGGATGGGTGCGCGAGAGGAAGATCTGCGGCCCGCGCTGCTCGCGGCGCACGTCGTAGACATAGGCGCGCACGCGGTCGCCGGGACGGAACAGTTCGCGCGGGATCATCTCGTCGCGGCGGATGATCGCCTCGGAACGGCCGAGATCGACAATGACGTTGCCATATTCGACGCGCTTGACCACGCCGTTGATGACGTCGCCGATGCGGTCCTTGAATTCGTCATATTGCCGGTCGCGCTCGGCCTCGCGCACCTTCTGCACGATCACCTGTTTTGCGGATTGCGCCGCAATACGGCCGAATTCGAGCGGCGGCAGCTTGTCGGCGATCCAGTCGCCGACCTGGGCCGCGGGATTGAGCTTGCGGGCGTCAGGGAGAAGAATTTGCGTGGCGTCGTTTTCGATCAGGTCGACCACCAGCATCAGGCGCGAATAGCGCGTATCGCCGGTGCGCGGATCGATCTCCACGCGGATTTCCGTCTCCTGGCCATAGCGCGAGCGCGCCGCCTTGGCCATCGCGTCTTCCATGGAGGCAAGCACGATCGAACGGTCGATCGACTTGTCGCGCGCGACGGCGTCGGCGATCTGCAAGAGTTCAAGACGGTTGGCGCTGACGGCCATTGGTATTCTCCTATTGACTTCATCTGTTCTCGCTGACCGCGGTCAGCGAATCCCTCGCATAAGCTCCAAAGGGCGTCTTGGGAGACGCCCGTCCATCGACGGGCTAGGTCGCATTCGCCCTTAACCGGTTTCGAGAACCGGTGGATCATTCGTTCCCGGAGCGGCCAGGCGCTGTCTTCCCGCCGCCGCTTTTCTTGAATTGCGCCCGCACGCCGGCCGGCAATACGGGTTTCGATTTATTGCCCTTTGGCCCTTTCCGGGCGGCCGCCCCGAACCTTCCGGGGCCACGCGCCGGCGGCGTGTTTTCCTCGGGCGAACTGTCGCCGCGCTCTTCCTCGCCGCCGCCCTTGGCCTCGGCCTTGGCCGCGCGCAAGCATTCCCGGATCAGCGCCTCGGTCAGCACCAGCTTGGCCTCGTCGAGATCGCGCAGGGCGATCCGCGGCATTTTCTCTTCGTCGGGGCCGGCGTCGCTCCGCTCCAGCACCAGCACGGCGTCACGCCCCTCGCCTTCCACGGCGCGGATCGGGCCGCGAAACCTTTTTCGGCCGCTTGCATGCGGCCGCGCCAACTCCACGCGCGCATCCATGCCGATCGAACGGCGGAAATCCGACACGCGCACCAGCGGCCGGTCGATGCCGGCCGAGGAAATCTCCAGCCTGTAGGCCTGGCTGACCGGGTCCTCGACATCGAGCGCCGGCGAAAGCGCGTCGTGGATCTCCTCGCATTCGTCGATGGTCAGCGTGCCATCCGGCCGCTCGGCCATGATTTGCACAATCGTTCCCTGGCCGGTCAGGACTTTTACGCGCACAAGGCGAAAACCCATCGACGGCAAAATACGATCCGCCAGGGCGGCGACGCGCGCGGCCATGCCGGTCTCGCCGACGAGGCGCAGCTCATCGATGGCCGCGTCGATCAGGAGGGGCGCTTCGATCGGGGGCGCGTCGAGGAATTGTGAAACCGGCCTGTCCGTCTTGTCGTTCAAATGGTCTGTCCAAAGCGACCCGGCAAGCGGGCGAAAACAAAAAAGAGCGGGTCCCGCCTGGGCCCCACTCCCGCGCGGCCTTATGATCGGCCATGACGAAGATGTTGACTGGCGGCTATATAGATCAAATGCGCGGCGAGCGCAAGTTCGCGTCGCCGAAACGGCGCGTGTCTCCTTGTTGCAACATGACGGCTAAATGCGGCCGTTTCCCGCGTTCGCATTTGCCCGCGCGGGGAGCGCACGCTATCGTCCGGCAAAATCAGGCTTTTTTTTATTTTCGATCCGGAAACCTCATGCGCGGCAAACTGGCGGCACTTCTTCTCGGCCTGGCGCTTGCCGCCGAGCCCTTTGCCTGCGAGGCGAAGGTCAACATCACCATCGACCTCTCCGCCCAGACCATGAACGTGGAATCAGCCGGCGGCGCCTATTCCTGGCCGATTTCCTCGGCGCGTGACGGCTATGTCACCCCCAACGGCCATTATGGGGTCCAGAGCCTCCAGTCGATGCATTTGTCGAAAAAATATCATAACTCGCCCATGCCGCATTCGATCTTTTTCGACGGCGGCTTCGCCATTCACGGCACTTACGATCTGCATGAACTCGGCCGGCCGGCCTCGCATGGCTGCGTGCGTATTTCGCCGGCCAACGCGGCCACGCTTTTTTCACTGGTGCGCGCGGAAGGCGCGAGCATCACGATCGTCGGCGAACCGCCGGCGAGCCAGCCTTTTGCGAGCGAATCCGCCGCGAGCGAGCTGATTGCGAGCGAACCCCGGCGGGCGCCGCGCCGCCGCAACCCCGCCAAGCGCGGGCATGAGCCGGAACCATCGCCGGTCATGCGGGTCTTCGGCGCGATATTTTCGCGCTGATCAGTCTTCGTCCAGCACGCCGGTCGGCAATCCGTCGAAGCTCGTGGCGTTCTTGTCGCGCCAATAGGCGTGGATGCCGTCGTCGCCCTTGCGCGCGGCCCAATCGACCAGGGTTTCGCGCTGCCGGGAAATCTCCATCAGCGGAACGCCATAGCCGCAGGACGTGATGACCTCGTCGACATCGACCACGACGATCTGCCGCTTGCCGGGAAGGTCGGAGAATTTGCGCGCAAGGTCGCCCCAGCCCGACGAACCGGGACGGATCACCCGCCCGCGGCCGTAAAGCCGCAGTATCCGCGGCGCCGCGTCGAAGGCGCAGAACATCAAGGTGATCCGGTCGCACAGGCGCAGATGCGCGGCCGTCTCGTTGCCACTGCCGGTGAGGTTGAGGAACGCCACGCGCCGGGCCTCCAGCACGGCGAATGTCCCGCCGAGCCCCTTGGGGCTCAGGTTGACGCGGCCTTCGGGGCCGGCGGTGGCGACGAAGAAGATCGGCTGCGCCTCGATGAAGGCCCGCAATTTCTCGTCAATTTCGCTGTGCCGTTTCGACATGGGACCTGTTCCTCACTCGCCCGACCTCCAGCCCGAGTTGTCGCCGCTTGCGGACGCTGAGGCCAGCGGCGACAATGCGATAGGAGCACAGGATCAGTTCGCGCAATTCTTGCCGGTCAACTTCCCCGGCCAGCGCCTGGATCCACTTCAACCCACGCGAGGCGAGATAGGGCGCGGGGCGAAAGCCCGGCTTTTCCGGCAAGACCATGAAGGCGATCTCGCTGACCTTGAAGGAATAGGCGGGGCATTCCCCGGTTCCGCCGCCGATGCAGAACACCTTGCCGCCGACCTTCCAGACATGGCTGCCGCCCCATTGCATGACATAGGCCGCGGCGGGAAGATCGCGGCAGAAGTCGTTATATTCGTCATAGGTCATGCGATTTCCACGGATGCGCCGCTCTGCCCTCCGCGAGCCTATCATACCATCGTCCGGGGAAAAGGCAGCGACGGCGCCCGCGCCGGCGTCCTGCGGCGGACGCCGTCAATTGACGCAAAGGCATAAACGGATTGTAAAGTGTAAATTCCAGGAAGCTCGCCTGTGTGACGATTGTTATTCGCATCAATACTCAATGCGTGCTTAATGCTCCTGAGTTCAACGCAACAAGGGTATGCGCCATGAAAGGATTTGTCTGGATCGCCGGCCTTTCGGCTGCGATTGCCTTTGGGTCAGCGGCCCATGCGACGACCAATCTCGTCGCCGACGGGGATTTTTCGACCCCGGCGACGCTCAGCAACGGAAGCTGGGGCCAATATTCCTCGCCCGTGACCGGCTGGACCGACGCGACCGACAGCATCGAAATCGGACTTTCCACGACCTACGGGCTGGGCTGCGTCAATAGCGCCTGCCGCAGCATGGAAGTGAACGACAATGGCTTCGACACCGTCAGCCAGACGGTTTCCGGATTGGTTGTCGGCCAGAGCTACAACATTTTCTACGATTACGGCGGCCGCCCCGGCGGCGGCGTGCAGGAGCTGGACGTGAGCTTTGGCGGATCGCTCCTGACCACGAACACCGGGTCGCTCGGCGCATGGACCAATGAGCATTTCATCGTCACGGCCACGGCGACGTCGGAAATATTGCAGTTCCAGTCGGTCAACACCGCCAGCCTCGGCGGTCTTCCTTCCTACGGCAACGAGATCACCAACGTCTCCGTCTCCGCCGTTCCCGAGCCTGGCGCCTGGGCGCTGCTGCTGGCCGGCTTCGGCGGCCTGGCTTTGCTCGGCGCCCGCCGCAGGGACCCGTTCGGCGCCTGAGAATTTTCGATGCGGGCCGGAGTCCGCAGCGCGGCCTGCCCATTTGCCGTGGCCACGGCGATGGGCTAGGGAACCCCTTGTAACAACGAGGGGCGCATGAATCTGGTCAGCCAGCCGCGAGCTTTGGACGCGGCGAGACGAAGCGTCGAAATCGAGACCGCCGGCATGACGCAATTGCGCGCGGCGCTCGATGGCGAGCTGGGAATTGCGCTTGAAGCGGCCATCGCGACCATCCGCGCGGCGCGCGGAAGAGTCATCGTCAGCGGCATGGGCAAGAGCGGCCATATCGGCCGAAAAGTCGCGGCGACGCTGGCTTCCACCGGCACGCCGGCGTTCTTCCTGCATCCCGCCGAGGCCAGCCACGGCGATCTCGGCATGGTCACGCCTGATGACGTGGTCCTGGCCTTCTCCTGGTCCGGCGAGACGGCGGAACTGGCCGACCTGATCGAATATGCCAAGCGCTTCGCCATCCCGCTGATCGCCGGCACGTCGCGGCGCGACAGCGCGCTCGGCCGCGCCGCCGATATCCTGCTTCTTCTGCCGCAGGTCGAGGAAGCCTGTCCGAACGGGCTGGCGCCGACCACCTCCACCACCATCCAGCTGGTGCTGGGCGACGCCCTGGCCGTGGCGCTGATCGAGGACCGGGGGTTTTCCGCCCATGATTTCCGCCGCTTTCATCCCGGCGGAAAACTCGGCGCGCGGCTACATCGGGTGAACGATCTCATGCACGCCGGGACTGATATGCCGCTGCTGCCGGAAACCGCTGAAATGAGCGATGTCATCCTGACCATGACGGGAAAAAGGTTCGGCTGCGTCGGACTGGTCGACGCGCACGGCGCGCTGGCGGGGATCATCACCGACGGCGACCTTCGTCGCCACTGGACCGACCTGATGCACGAGAAAAAGCCGGCGGAGATCATGACCCGCTCGCCGCGCACCGCGCCGCTCGGCGCGCTGGCCTCCTCGGCGCTGGAGGTGATGAACCGGATGAAGATCACGGTGCTGTTCATCCTCGACGGCGCCAAGCCCGTCGGCATCCTGCACATCCACGATCTTTTGCGCGCCGGGGTGGCTAGCTAGGCGACGGTCAACCCGCCACGACATTGCTCCCGTTGGCGAAAGTCTTGGCGTCGAGATCAAACGCCGCCGCAAAAAGAGCCTGCGTGTATTTTTCGCGCGGGTTGGCAAAAATATCCGTCGCGTCGCCTTCTTCGACAATCCTCCCATCGCGCAAGACGATGATATGCGAGGCGAGCGCCTTCACCACTTTCAGGTCATGGCTGATGAACAGGTAGGAAAGCCCGCGCTTTTCCTGCAAGCCGCGCAAAAGATCGATCATCTGCGCCTGCACCGAACGGTCGAGCGCGGAGGTCGGCTCGTCCAGCACGATCACCTCGGGATCGAGCGCCAAGGCACGGGCGATGGCGACGCGCTGGCGCTGGCCGCCGGAAAATTCATGCGGATAACGGTCCATGGTCGCCGGGTCGAGGCCGGTGTCGGCCAGCGCCCGGGCGACGATTTTTCGGCGCTCTTGCGCTGAAAGACTCCCGTCCTGGATGACAAGTCCCTCCTCGACGATTTCCGCCACCGACATGCGCGGCGACAGCGAGCCATAGGGGTCCTGGAAGACGATTT
>CAWHDV010000015.1:0-320648 GCA_963828185.1 uncultured Alphaproteobacteria bacterium
TCGCCGAAAAGGCGGGTGGGGGCGCTGCATGATTTCGCCCGTGAAATGCGGCAGTATTTTTCGACTCGCGGCGCCGTCCGGGCCGCGAGTCGCTGGTCTGCGTCACCTTGCCTTCGGCGTCGTCGCTGTCGGTTTCCGCGCCCCAGAGCACGGTGAAGCGATAAGCCTTTTCGCCGTCCTGTACGAAGGGGACGGTGTTGGTCGCCTCGCCGAAAGCGACCGGCAGCACGCCCGAGGCCAAGGGGTCGAGCGTGCCGGCGTGGCCGGCCTTCTTGGCGTCGAACAGGCGCTTGAGTTTCGACACGGCCTGGGTCGAGGTCAAGCCGACCGGCTTGTCGAGCACGATCCAGCCATTGACTTCGACGCGGTTGGAGCGCGGCGCGCTCAAGACGCCTTGTCCTGGCGCGGCGCGTCGGATCTTTCCTCATCCCGATCCGACTTGGCCGGATTCTTCGGAAGTGTTCTCCCCCGCGAGGTCTTGCGCGACCTTGTCCGATTTGCAGGGAGCGCGTCGATTTTCGCGGCATTGGCGAAACTCTCGTCCACCTTGAAGCGGATTTCCGGGCGCATATTTCAGATTGACCCGGTGCGCCACCTCGCCGCGCAAAAAGCGCTTGTGGGGGTCGAGGATGGCGCAGACGTGCCTGCGCCTTTCCGCCGAGCGGCATGACATAGATGGTTGCTGGTTTCAAATCCGGGCTCATGCGGGACGGAAGGCACGGTGACCACCAGTCCCACGAGATCTGGATCGTTGATTTCGCCGCGCGAAAGCAGTTGCGCCATGGCGTGACGGATCAGTTCGGCGACGCGCAACATCCGTTGGCTCGGTTCGCCGCCCTTGTGATGCGACCTGGACATTTTTGCCTCTTGGAAGAGCGCCGGCTCCTGGGGGCGGTCGAAATTTCGCGCCGCCCGGTCGTTAGCGCGTCCCGCCTCCTGGGCGGGGGCTAGCAGCGAACGCGACGCCGAGCAAAGTGCGAGGGGCGCCCACCGCGCCTTCGCGGTCGGCAAAAAACTCACAAACTCCTCTTGATCTCCTCGCAACCTGAAACATTCGATGACGTCGCCCGCGCGCATGTCCTGGTAGCTTTCGAAGGCCATGCCGCATTCCTTGGCCGGCCTGCACTTCCTTGACCTCGTCCTTGAAGTGCTTGAGCGTCGAAAGCTTGCCCTCGTGCACCACGACATTGTCGCGGATGAGGCGCACATGCTGACCGCGCTCGACGACGCCGTCGGTGACGCGGCAGCCGGCGACCTTGCCGATCTTGGAAATGTTGAACACTTCGAGGATCGAGGCATTGCCCAGCATGGTTTCGCGAATGACCGGTATCTGCAGCCCGGACATGGCGGCTTTCACGTCGTCCACGAGGTTGTAGATGATGTTGTAATAGCGGATTTCGATGCCGAGCTGCTCCTCATAGTTCCGCGCGCCTCCTTGTGCGCGCGGACATTGAAGCCGATCACCGCCGCCTTGGAGGCTTCCGCCAGCGCGATATCGGATTTAAGGAGATGCCGCCGGCGCCGGCATGGACAATGCGCGCCATGACCTCTTCGGTGCCCAGCTTGTCGAGCGCCGCGATGATCGCTTCGACCGAGCCCTGCACGTCGCCCTTGATGACCAGCGGGAATTCCTTCTGCGGCCCGCCGTCTTCAGCTGACTTATCATGTCGGCCAGCGAGGAGCGCGCCGAACCGCCGCGCGCGGCGGCCTGGTCGCGCTTCTGGCGCTCGCGATATTCGGTGATCTCGCGGGCGCGCGCTTCCGATCGACCACGGCGACGCGGTCGCCGGCTTCCGGGGCGCCGGAAAAGCCGGAAATATTCTCAACCGGGAAGGACGGGCCGGCATGGACGCAATTCTGGCCCTTGTCGTCGAGGAGGGCGCGAACGCGGACCCATCGGGACCCGGTGACTACCCCCTTAACTAATGAAAGCGTGCCGCGCTGCACCAGCACGGTGGCGACCGGGCCGCGGCCGCGGTCGAGCCGCGCCTCGATGACCGTGCCTTCCGCCGCGCGCTCGGGCTTGGCGTGAAGGTCGAGCACTTCGGCCTGGAGCGTGATGGCTTCGAGCAATTTGTCGAGATTGACGTGCTGCTTGGCCAAGACTTCGACCTCCAGCGTGTCGCCGCCGAGGCTTTCGACCTGCACGGAATATTGCAGCAACTCCTGGCGGACCCGCTCCGGCTTGGCGTCGGGCTTGTCGATCTTGTTGATCGCGACGATCAGCGGCACGCCGGCCGCCTTGGCGTGGTTGATCGCCTCGACCGTCTGCGGCATGACGCCGTCGTCCGCCGCGACCACCAGAACGACGATGTCGGTGACTTTCGCGCTTCGCGCGCGCATCGCCGTGAAGGCGGCGTGGCCGGGCGTGTCGATGAAGGTGATATAGCCGCCGAGCGGCGACTGCACCTGATAGGCGCCGATATGCTGGGTGATGCCGCCGGCTTCGCCGGATACGACATTGGCCTTGCGGATGGCGTCGAGCAGCGAGGTCTTGCCGTGGTCGACATGGCCCATGATGGTCACGACCGGCGGGCGCGGCTGCAGGTTTTCTTCCTGGTTGGGCGCGTCGAACAGGCCTTCCTCGACGTCGGATTGGGCGACGCGCTTGACCGTATGGCCGAGTTCGACGGCGATCAGTTCGGCGGTGTCGGCGTCGATCACGTCGGTGATCTTGAGCATCTGCCCCTGTCGCATTAGGAGTTTGATCACGTCCACGCCGCGTTCCGACATGCGGTTGGCGAGTTCCTGAATGGTGATGGTTTCCGGCAGCACCACTTCGCGCGACAGCCGCTCCTTCTGCTCCCACCATGCCCTTGAGGCGCTGGGTGCGGCGGCGGAAGGAGGCGACGGAGCGCGTGCGCTCCTCGCCGTCGCTGGCGGTGGCGCTGGTCACCGTCAGGCGGCCGCGGTCTTTCGCCGCGCCGCCGCGGCTCGGCTTGACCGCGGGCACGGCGAGCTTCGGCGGCGTGATGATGCGGCGGGTCGGCGTGGCGGGCGTGGCTGTGGTCGTCGTGGCGGTCCCTGCCTTCGGCGGCCGCAGGCGTGGCGGCCTGCGGCGGAGGAGCCGCGGGCCTCGGCGTGTTGAACACGATCTGCTGCGGCCGGCCCGTATTCCTGGAAATGGGAGCCAAGGTCACGCTGGGGTCGGCTTCGGCGGCGGGAGAGCCGGCCGGCGCGAGACGGCGGCGCGCCTCATCCTCGGCCCTACGCTTGGCCTCGGCTTCGCGCGAAAGACGGGTCTCCTCTTCCTTCTTGCGGGCTTTCGGCGGCTTCGCGTTCGGCGCGCTCGCGCGCCTCGCGCTCAGCCGGATGCGGGCCTCCGCCTCCTGGCGCTTGCGGTCTTCCTCCTCACGCACGCGGGCGTCGCTGAGGGCGCGGGCGCGGGCGTCGCGCTTGTTGGTCAGGGTGCGCAGCACGACGCCGGTCTGCGGACGCGGCGCGGCCGGCTTCACCGGCGGACGCGCAGGCGCGGACGGGGCCGCCTGCGGCGCGGCGGGCTTTGCCGCTGACGGGATTTGCAGGGGCGCTCGGCGCGGCGGAACCTGATGCGCGCCGCCCGATTTGGGCGCGACGACGGGCGCCTCGCCCGGACCATGGGCGCGGCGCTTGACCTTTTCGACCACGACGGCTTTCGAGCGGCCGTGCCAGAAACTCTGGCGCACGACACCCTGCTCGACCGGACGCTTCAGCGACAGCGTCTTGGTCGGATGCACGCTCAGGGTTTTGTCGCCGGAATTGTTGGAGTCATTCATATCGTTCATGCGTCCCAGGGCCTTGGCCATTCGTGCCGTCGGCGTTGAAGTCCTGCTCCAAAGCCATGTTGTTTGTCAAATCCGATATCGCCAAAAGGGCGCTCCCCCTGGGAGCCCGCTTGGGCGTCCTCTTGGGGGGCCGCTTGGGGGCCTTCCGCTGCGCTGTCGCCGCGATATACCGCAAGTCGGCGGCTGGAAGCGAGAAAAACCTTTGCCGCCGGCCCCATGCCGAGCGCCGCATGGACGACATTGCCGCGTCCGAGCGCCGCATCGAGTTCGTCCACTTCGAAAACGCCGATCTCCGGCCGCCCCTCGGGCCCGAAGCGCCGGCGCAGGGCCTGGCCGAGCTTGCGCTTGCCGTCGGCTGCGCCGTCGCTGGCGTGGATCAGCGCGCAAACCGCGCCCGCGCCGATCGCCGCCTCGACCTTGGCGAAGCCGGTCGTCACCAGACCGGCCTTGTTGGCGATCGACAGGGCCTAAAGGGCGTCGCGCCGCAGCAGATTGTCGATCAGCTCCGGCAAATCCTGCGCCGCTATCGCCTTGTCCTTCAAGGCCCGCGCGAAAACCTGCTTCTTGACCGCCTTGGCGACCAGGTCCCTGGAAAGTCCGACCCAGACGCCGCGTCCCGGCAGCTTGCGCTTGATGTCCGGGACGACGGCGTTTTCAGGCCCGAGGACGAAGCGGATCAGCTCATCCGGATCTCTGGCCTGGCGCGTGACGACGCAGGTCCTCTCCGCTCCCCCCGGGGGGGCGGCGTCAAAGATCGGCAACGTCCTGTCGCGCTTCCACAACCAAATTTTTCGTCCCCAAGTTTCAGCAGTCGTTGCGGCCGGCGGCTCATTGCGCCGGCTCGCCGCCCTCTTTGCCCTCGCCTTCCGCCTCTTGCGGCGCAAGATCGGCCTCGTCCACCCAGCCCATTCTGACACGGGCGCGCATGACCATGGCCTCTGCCTCTTCGCGGCTGACGTCCAGACCGTCGAGGAAGCCGGCGTTTTTCACGGTTTCGCCGTTCTTCTTTTCGGTCCAGCCAACCAGGTCGTCGGTGGCGCAGCCAGCAAGGTCCTCGATGGTCTTGACGTCATTCTCGCCGAACCGGACGAGCATGGCGGCGGTGATCGTCCTCGATCTCGCGCAATTCGTCGGCGACGCCTGGCTCGCGCCGGCGCGCGTCGTGCTCGGCCTCGATGCGCTCGAGATATTCCTTGGCGCGGCTCTGGATTTCTTCGGCTGCGTCGGCGTCGAAGCCTTCGATCGCCGCCACTTCCGACGGATCGACATAGGCCAGCTCCTCGACCGAGCGGAAGCCTTCCGAGGCCAGCAGCTGGCCGACGACCTCGTTGATGTTGAGCGCCTGCATGAAGGTCTGGGTGCGCTCGATGAATTCCTTCTGGCGGCGTTCGGATTTTACCGCCTCGGTCAGGATGTCGATGCCCCAGCCGGTGAGCTGCGAGGCCAGGCGCACGTTCTGGCCGCGACGGCCGATGGCCAGCGATAACTGGTCGTCCGGCACCACGACTTCGATGCGCGACTAATTTTCGTCGAGGACGACCTTGACCACTTCCGCCGACTACAGCGCGTTGACGATGAAGGTCGCCGCGTCCGCCGACCATGGATGATGTCGATTTTTTCGCCCTGCAATTCGTTGACTACCGCCTGCACGCGCGAGCCGCGCATGCCGACGCAAGCCCAGACCGGATCGCTCGACCTTCGCGCGAAGTAGACGGCGATCTTGGCGCGTGAACCGGGGTCACGGGCGACATATTTCATCTCGATCATGCCGTCGTAGATTTCCGGAACTTCCTGCTCAAACAATTTGGCAATGAACTGCGGGTGGGTGCGCGACAGGAAAATCTGCGGCCCGCTCTTTTCGCGGCGCACGTCGTAGACATAGGCACGAATGCGGTCGCCGGGGCGGAACACTTCGCGCGGGATCATTTCGTCGCGGCGGATTATCGCCTCGGAGCGGCCGAGTCGACAATGACGTTGCCATATTCGACGCGCTTGACGACGCCGTTGATGACGTCGCCGATGCGGTCCTCGAATTCGTCATATTGGCGGTCCCGCTCGGCCTCGCGCACTTTCTGCACGATGACCTGCTTGGCCGACTGGGCGGCGATGCGGCCGAATTCGAGCGGCGGCAGCTTGTCGGGCGATCGAGTCGCCGACCTGCGCGGCGGGATTGAGCTTGCGGGCGTCGGCGAGCAGGATCTGCGTCGCGTCATTCTCGATCTGGTCGACCACCAGCATCCGGCGCGAATAGCGGGTGTCGCCGGTGCGCGGATCGATTCCACGCGGATTTCCGTCTCCTGCCCGTAGCGCGAGCGCGCCGCCTTGGCCATCGCGTCTTCCATCGAGGCGAGCACGATCGAGCGGTCGATCGATTTGTCGCGCGCGACGGCGTCGGCGATCTGCAAGAGTTCAAGACGGTTGGCGCTGACGGCCATTGGTGATCTCCTCGTGGATAATTCTATTCGTTTCCGGAGCGGCCGGCCGTTGATTTCCTCGTCGCCCCGCCCTTCTTGAATTGCGCGCGCACGCCGGCCGGCAGCACGGGTTTCGATTTCTTGCCCTTCGGCCCCTTCCGGGCGCCCGAGCCAAACCTGCCGGGGCCGCGCGCCGGGGGCGTCTGCTCCTCCGGCGAAAATCCTCCTGCTCCTCTTCGCCCAATCCCTTGGCCTGGGCCTTGGCGGCGCCAGGGATTCGCGGATCAGCGCCTCGGTCAGCACCAGCTTGGC
Organism: uncultured Alphaproteobacteria bacterium; assembly: GCA_963828185.1. GTDB lineage: Bacteria > Pseudomonadota > Alphaproteobacteria > Rhizobiales > Beijerinckiaceae > Rhodoblastus. Next base: position 6,491 of record CAWHDV010000015.1, read on the forward strand.
CTCGTCGAGATCGCGGAGCGCCAATCTCGGCAACTTCTCTTCGTCCGGACCGGCGTCCGTCCGCTCCAGCACCAGGACGGCGTCGCGCCCCTCGCCTTCGACGGCGCGGATCGGGCCGCGAAACCGTTTCCGCCCGCTTTCGTGCGGCCGCGCCAGCTCGATGCGCGCGTCCATGCCGACGGCGCGGCGGAAATCCGACACCCGGACCAGCGGCCGGTCAATTCCGGCCGAGGAAATCTCCAGCCTGTAGGCCTGGCTGATCGGGTCCTCGACATCGATCGCGGGCGAAAGCGCGTCGTGGATTTCCTCGCATTCGTCGATGGTCAGCGTCCCATCCGGCCGTTCGGCCATGATCTGGACGATCATGCCCTGCCCGGCCATGATCTTCACCCGCACCAGCCGAAAGCCCATCGATTGCAGGATGCGCTCGGCCAAGCCTGCGACGCGCGCGGCCATGCCGGTCTCGCCGACGAGGCGCGGCTCATCGAGAGGCGCGTCCAAGGTTTGCGGCGCGTCGAGAAGGTGTAAGTCCGGCTTGGGCGCTGGCGTCGTATCGTTCAAATGGTCTGTCCGCAAAGCCCCGGCAAGGGCGGTTGAAAAAACAAAAAAGAGCGGGTCCCGCCTGGGCCCCACTCCCGCGCGGCCTTGTAATCGGCCATGACGAAGATGTTGACTGGCCGCTATATAGATCAAATGCGGCGCGGGCGCAAGGTCGCGGCTCCCTGTCTCCCGGCTGCAACACCGCGCCCAAAAGGGACGGTTTGCCGCGATCCCGTTTGCCGGCGCGGAGGCTGCGCTATAACGTCGCGCAAAATCAAGCCTGATTTTTATTTTTTGGACCCGGAAGCGACATGCGCGGAAAATCGGCGGCACTTTTTCTCGGTTTGTCGCTCGCCGCGCTTGTTTGCGCGCCCTTGGCCTGCGAGGCGAAAGTTCGCATCACCATCGACCTCTCCTCGCAGACGATGAACGTGGACTCCGCCAGCGGCTCCTATTCCTGGCCGATATCCTCGGCGCGCGACGGCTATGTCACGCCGCGCGGCCATTATGGCGTCCAGAGCCTGCAGCCCATTCATTATTCAAAAAAATATCACAATTCGCCGATGCCGCATTCGATCTTCTTCAACGGCGGCTTCGCCATTCACGGCACTTACGATCTGCACGAACTCGGCCGGCCGGCGTCACATGGCTGCGTGCGCATTTCGCCCGACAACGCCGCCACGCTGTTCTCGCTGGTGCGCGAGGAGGGCGCGACCATCGAAATCGTCGGAGAGGCGCCGTCGAGCAGGGCCGCCGCCGAAAGCGAGCCTTTCGCAAGCGAAGCGAGGCCCCGCCGCCGCAGCGCCGCAAGGCGCTCGCGCGAACCGGGCGACGAGCCGAGCCTGCTGCGGGCGTTCGGCGCAATATTTTCGCGCTGAAATTCAATCTTCTTCGAGCACGCCGGTCGGCGCGCCGTCGAAGCTCGTGGCGTTCTTGTCCCGCCAATAGGCGCGGATGCCGTCCTCTCCCTTGCGCGCCGCCCAGTCGACCAGCGTCTCGCGCTGGCCGGCGAGCTCCATCATGGGGACGCCATAGCCGCAGGAGGTGATGACCTCGTCGACATCGACCGCGATGATCTGCCGCTTGCCGGCGAGGTCGGCGAATTTCGGCAGCAGCTCGCTCCAGCCGGGCGCGCCGGGGCGGATCGCATGGCCGCGACCATATAGCCGCAGGATTTTCGGCGGTCCGGCGAAGGCGCAGAACATCAAGGTGATCCGGTCGTTGAGGCGCAGATGCGCCGCCGTCTCGTTGCCGCTGCCGGTGAGGTTGAGGAAGGCCACGCGGCGCGGCTCCAAGACGACGAATGTCCCGCCCAAACCTTTGGGGCTCAGGTTGACGCGTCCCTCGGGGCCGGCGGTGGCGACGAAGAACATCGGCTGCGCCTCGATGAAGGCCCGCAGTCTTTCGTCAATCTCGGGATGTCGCTGGGCCATGCTTTTTCCCTCTCGGCGGATTTCCCGGCGGCGCCAGTCCGAGTTCGCCGCGCTTTTTGCGGCTGAGGCCGCCGGCGACGATGCGATAGGAGTTGAGGATCAGCTCGCGCAATTCCTCCGCATCGACTTTTTTCGCCGTCGCCTCGATCCATTTCAGCCCGCGCGAGGCAAGATAGGGCGCCGGCCGAAAGCCGGGCCGCTCCGGCAGGACCATGAAGCCGATCTCGCTGGCCTTGAACGAATAGGCGGGGTCTTCCTCGCCGCCGGCGCCGATGCAGAACACCTTGCCGCCGACCTTCCACACATGCGAGCCGCCCCATTGCATGACATAGGCCGTGGCGGGCAGGGCGCGGCAGAAGTCGTTGTACTCGTCAAAGGTCATGCGCAGCTTTCGCAATTGCCGTCCCGCAGGCGATGATATAGGGATCGCGGCCTGAAAGTCAGGGGAAACGATGAAGAGCGTTGCATTGGACGCCGCCAGAAAAAGCGTCGAAATCGAAACCGCGGGCATGGCGCGCTTGCGCGCGGCCCTCGATGGCGAGCTTGGACAGGCGCTCGAGGCGGCGATCGCGGCGATTCGCACATCGCGCGGACGGGTCATCGTCAGCGGCATGGGCAAGAGCGGCCATATCGGGCGCAAGGTCGCGGCGACGCTGGCCTCCACCGGCACGCCGGCGTTTTTCCTGCATCCGGCCGAGGCGAGCCACGGCGATCTCGGCATGGTCACGCCCGACGACGTCGTTCTCGCCTTTTCCTGGTCCGGCGAGACGGCGGAGCTGGCCGACCTGATCGAATATTCCAAGCGTTTCGCCATTCCGCTGATCGCCGGCACCTCGCGGCGCGACAGCGCGCTCGGCCGCGCCGCCGACATCTTGCTGCTGCTGCCGCAGGTCGAGGAGGCCTGCCCGAACGGCCTCGCGCCGACCACGTCCACCACCATCCAGCTCGTGCTCGGCGACGCCCTGGCGGTGGCGCTGATCGAGGACCGGGGTTTTTCGGCGCAGGATTTCCGTCAGTTCCATCCCGGCGGCAAGCTCGGCGCGCGGCTGCACAAGGTGGACGACCTGATGCATGACGGCGCGGATGTCCCGCTGCTGCCGGAAACCGCCAGCATGAGCGAGGTCATCCTGACCATGACCGGCAAGAGATTCGGCTGCGTCGGCCTCGTCGACGCGCAAGGCGCGCTGGCGGGGATCATCACCGACGGCGACCTGCGCCGCCACTGGAGCGACCTGATGCAGGAGAAAAAGCCTGCGGAGATCATGACCCGCTCGCCGCGCACCGCGCCGCTCGGGGCCCTGGCCTCGTCGGCGCTCGAGGTGATGAACCGGACGAAGATCACGGTCTTGTTCATCCTCGCCGGCGAGAAGCCGTCGGCATCTTGCACATTCACGATCTTTTGCGCGCCGGGGTGGCCTGAGCGCGGTGGCGCCGTAGGAGACGGTCGCCAACCGATCAGGAAGGTCTGATCCGATTTCTGCGATCGACACGGGCGACTTTCGGCTGGATTGCGGACGGTCGGCAACCTTCTCGGGCGTCCCTATTGACACCGTCAACTTGACGATTGATCGTCTCCCAACAGTTGGGCGCTGCAATTGGCAAAAATAATCGTCAGACCTGCACATAAAGTTTTGTCGGTTTCCGACTTCGTAGAATACGTCGTGGGCTTGACACGTGACGGCCAGCGCCCGGTGGCTTTCCGAGGGGAATCGTTCAGCGATTGGCGGACTCTGCCGAAGGTCTTTCGTCCCGAGGTCGGACTGTACGATTTTGAGAAGAACGCATTCCGGGATCTTATATCGATCCACCCCCAAGAGTTTCACGACGACGAGACAATGTTTGATCGCCTTGTTCGCATGCAGCACTTCGATCTACCTACTAGGCTTTTGGACGTCACTGTCAATCCGCTGGTCGCGCTATACTTTGCCAGCGATGAATATATAAAGGACGGCGAACCACAAGACGGAAAGGTGCAGTCGCTATTCCTACCCGAGAAACGCCGACGCTATTTCGACAGTGACACCGTGAGTTGCATGGCGAACATTGCAAACCTCACCGTCGACGAGAAGAAGGAGATGGCGGTAGCTTATGCGCTCGATAAGGAAGAGTTCAACGAACAGCCGGTTGTTAAGCGCCTGCTATGGTTTATCCGCATCGAGAAGCCGCACTTCGAACCCATGATCGATCCGAAGCACCTCTTGCAACCGGTCTTTGTGAAGCCGAAGATGAGTAACAGGCGTATCATCGCCCAGTCCGGTGCTTTCCTAATTTACGGAGCCCGCCGCTTAAAAAGCAGAGAAGTCGACGCGGACCTCCGTCTGATACGCTCGATAGTGCCAGCAGACAAAAAGGCAGAAATCCGCGGCCAGCTTGAGCGCCTCGGCATCCACGCGAGTTCGCTTTTCCCCGAGATCGACAAGGCTGCTGGCTTCATTGTCAAGCGCTATGCGAATGGTATTGCCTAATGGGCAGGTCCTTGCGCATTAGGGCTTGCCGAAGTCGAATGGAAAAAAGCCAGTGAGCGCGTGTGGCGCGGTTTACTGGCCGACAGCGCCGTTAGCCACTTTCGCGTCGAGATCGAATGCCGCGGCAAACAGCGCCTGGGTGTATTTTTCGCGCGGATTGGCGAAAATATCCGTCGCGTCGCCCTCTTCGACGATTTTCCCGTCGCGCATGACGATGATATGCGAGGCAAGCGCCTTCACCACTTTCAGATCATGGCTGATGAACAGGTAGGAGAGGCCGCGCTTTTCCTGCAAGCCGCGCAGAAGATCGATCATCTGCGCCTGCACCGAGCGGTCGAGCGCCGAGGTCGGCTCGTCCAGCACGATCATCTGGGGATCGAGCGCCAGGGCACGGGCGATGGCGACGCGCTGGCGCTGGCCGCCGGAAAATTCATGCGGGTAGCGGTCCATGGTCGCCGGGTCGAGGCCGGTGTCGGCCAGCGCGCGGGCGACGACGGTTCGGCGCTCGGCGCTGAAAGGCCCTTGTCCTGGATGACCAGTCCCTCCTCGACGATCTCCGCCACCGACATGCGCGGCGACAGCGAGCCATAGGGGTCCTGGAAGACGATCTGCAGATGGCGGCGCAAGGGCCGCATCTGCCGCGCATTCAACCCGTCGATGTTCTTGCCCAGGTAGAGGATCGGACCCTGCGAGCGGATCAGGCGCAGAAGCGCCAGGCCGAGCGTGGTCTTGCCCGAGCCGGATTCGCCGACCACGGCCAGCGTCTGGCCCTTGCGGAGCGCCAGCGACACGCCGTCCACCGCCTTCACGTAGGACGACGTGCGCCGCCAAAAACCGCTCTTGATCGGGAACCACACGCGCAGATCTTGCGCTGAAAGGACTTCCGCCGCCCGAGTCGTCGGCCGAGCGGGGGCGCGCCCTTCGGCTCGGCGGCGAGCAGCATCTTGGTGTAGTCGTGGCGCGGCTGCGAAAAAATGCGCTCCACCGGCCCGGTCTCGACGATGCGCCCCTTCTGCATCACCGCGACATCGTCGGCCATGCGCCGGACGATGCCGAGGTCATGGGTGATGAACAGGATGGCCATGCCGTGGCGCGCCTGGAGGTCGCGCAAAAGCGTCAAAATTTGCGCCTGGATGGTGACGTCGAGCGCGGTCGTCGGCTCGTCGGCGATGAGCAGGTCGGGCCGGTTGGCCAGCGCCATGGCGATCATCACGCGCTGCCGCTGGCCGCCCGACAATTCGTGCGGATAGGCGCCCATCCGCTGCTCGGCGTTCTGCAAGCCCGACCTCGCGCAACAGCTCCAGCGCCCGCGCGCGGCGCTTTTGCGGCGAGGCCATGCCATGCCATTCGAGGATCTCGCCGATCTGCCGCTCGATCCTGTGCAGCGGATTGAGCGAGGTCATCGGCTCCTGGAACACCATGGCGATGCGCGCGCCGCGCAAGGCGCGCAAGCACGGATTCGTCCGCCGAAACCAGCTCCTGTCCCTCGAAATGAACGGTCCCGCGCAAAATTTTCGCGCCGGGCGCCAGCAGCCGGACGATGGCCAGCGCCGTCACCGACTTGCCCGAGCCGGACTCGCCGACGAGGCCCAGGGTTTTGCCGCGCTCAAGCGACAGCGACACGCCGTCGACCGCGACGCTTTCGCGTCCCGCCGGGCCGAAACCGACGCTCAGGCCGGAGATTTCAAGCAGGCTCGCATCCCTCGCTCCGATCGGCCATCAAAAGCCCTTTCGCGGATCGAAGGCGTCGCGCAGGGCTTCGCCGATGAAGACCAGCAGCGACAGCGTGACGGCGATGACGAAAAAGCCCGACAGGCCAAGCCAGGGCGCCTGCAGGTTGGACTTGCCCTGCAACAGCAATTCACCGAGCGAAGGCGAGCCGGGCGGCAGGCCGAAGCCCAAAAAGTCCAGCGATGTCAGGGTGGTGATCGAGGAATTGAGGATGAAGGGCAGAAACGTCAGGGTCGCCACCATGGCGTTCGGCAGCACGTGCCTGACCATGATCTTGCGATCGGACAGCCCCAAAGCCCGCGCCGCGCGCACATAATCGAAGTTCCTCGCGCGTAAAAATTCGGCGCGCACCACGTGCACCAGACTGACCCAGGAAAAGGCCAGGAGTATGCCGAGCAGCACGAAAAAGCTCGGCGTGATGATCGCCGACAGGATGATCAGCAGGTACGAGACTCGGCAGCGACGACCAGATCTCGATGAAGCGCTGGAACAGCAAATCCGTCCAGCCGCCGAAATAGCCCTGCACCGCTCCGGCGGCTATGCCGACGACCGATGAAATGCCGGCGAGCAGCAGGCCGAACAGCACGGAAATGCGAAAGCCGTAGATCACCCGCGCCACCACGTCGCGGCCCTGGTCGTCGGTGCCGAGCCAGTTCCATTCGATGTCGCCGCAATTTTTCGCCGGCTTGCCGGCAAAGGTCTTGCCTTGGGCGCATTGCGCGTTGGTCAGCATCCAGGTTGGCGGCGAAGGGACGGCCGTCGGCGGCGAGAGATTGCGGGTGTCGTAGGAATAGCGCACCAGCGGCCAGATCATCCAGCCATGCGCCTCGATCTCTTGGAAGATGAAGGGATCGCGGTAATCCGTTTCGGCGAGGAAGCCGCCGAATTTTTCTTCCGGATAGTTTTTCAGGATGGGAAACAGCAATTCGCCCTTGTAGGAGACGATGATCGGCCGGTCGTTGGCGATCAGTTCGGCCCCGAGCGACGCGACGAAGGCGACGATGAAAATCCAGAAGGCGAAATAGCCGCGCCGGTTGCGGATGAAGGCGTCGAGGCGGCGCCGGCTGATCGGCGTGAGCTGGAACATCACACCTCCCGCGTCTCGAAATCGATGCGCGGATCGATCCAGGCGTAGGTGAGGTCGGAGATGAGGTTCACGCACAGGCCCATCAGGGCGAAAATATAGAGCGTCGCGAAAACCACGGGGTAATCGCGGTTGAGCGTCGATTCAAACGACAAAAGCCCCAGGCCATCGAGTGAAAAGATCGTCTCGATCAGCAGCGCGCCGGTGAAGAAGGCGGAGATGAAGGCGCCGGGAAAGCCGGCGATGACGATCAGCATGGCGTTGCGAAAGACATGGCCGTAGAGGACGCGGCGCTCGGTCAGGCCCTTCATCCGCGCGGTGATGACATATTGCTTGCGGATTTCGTCGATGAAGGCGTTGCGCGTGAGGAAGGTGGTGGTGGCGAAGGCGCCGATGGTCAGCGCCGTCACCGGCAGCACGATATGCCAGAGATAGTCCCGGACCTTGCCCAAAAGCGTCAGTTGCGCGAAATCATCCGAAGTCAGCCCGCGCAGCGGAAAGATCTGCCAGAACGAGCCGCCGGCGAACAGCACGATCAAAAGGATCGCGAACAGAAAGCTCGGTATGGCGTAGCCGACGATGATGAGCGCGGACGTGCCGACGTCGAAGGCCTCGCCCTCGCGCCGCGCCTTGGCGATGCCGAGCGGAATCGAGATGGCGTAGGACAGAAACGTCATCCACAGGCCGAGCGACATCGAGACCGGCAGCTTTTCCTTGATCAGTTTCAGCACCGATTCGTCGCGGAAATAAGAGCGGCCGAAATTGAATTCCGCGTAATTGCGGATCATCAGCCAGAAACGCTCGAGCGGCGGCTTGTCGAAGCCGAACTGCTTTTCAAGCTCGGCGATGAATTTCGGGTCGAGGCCTTGGGCGCCGCGATATTTGCCGGAAAATTGCGCCGCCGCCCCGGCCTGCCCGGCGATGGTCGAGGCGCCGCCGCCGAAGCGCGCGGTCGCGCCATTGTCCTGGCCCTGCATCTGCGCCAGCACCCGCTCGACCGGGCCGCCGGGCGCGAATTGCACAATCAGGAAGGAGAGGGCGAGTATCCCGAACAGCGTCGGGATCATGAAGAGAATGCGCCGGGCGATATAAAACAGCATCAGGACTTCGCCTTGACGGCGGCGGCCTTTTCCGCGTCCCACCACCAGATCGCGGCTATGCCGAGGTCGAGCTTCGGAGTGACGCTGGGATGGCCGAAATCGTCCCAGGCGGCGATGCGACGATTGGGCGAATACCAGTTCGGAATCCAATATTGTCCAGCGCGTAAAACCCGGTCGAGCGCGCGGCAGATGAACACCAGCTCGGCGCGGCTCTTGGCCTTCAGCGCCTTTTCGACCAGGGCGTCGACTGACGCGTCGTCAATGCCGGCAAGATTGAGACCCCCATTGGTCTTGCCGGATTGCGAGCCGAAATAGGCGAGCAGTTCGTCGCCCGGCACGCCGCCGATCATCTTGCGGTCGGTCACCATGTCGAAATCGAAATTGTCGAGGCGCTGCTTGTACTGGGCCGAATCGACGACGCGCAGCCGCCCCTCGATGCCGAGCAGGCGCATGTTGCTGAACATGGGCTCCACCACCTTGTCGAAGGCGTTGGAGAATTCCAGCATCTCAAAGGCGAAGGGGGAGCCGTCGGGCTGCAGCAATTGCGTGCCCTGCCGCTTGCAGCCGGCCTCCTTGAGCAGGGTGTTGGCCCGCTGCAACAGCGCGCGGTCCTGCCCGGAACCGTCGGAAACCGGCGGCTTGTAAGGCAAGCCGAAAACCTCGGGCGGCAGTTTTGCGCGCAACGGCTCGAGCAGGGCGAGTTCCTGCGGCGAGGGCAGGCCTTCGGCGCTCATGTCGGTGTTTTCGAAATAGCTGTGGGCGCGCTTGTAGGCGCCATAAAAAAGGTTGCGGTTCGACCATTCGAAATCGAGGCAGCAGCCGAGCGCCTCGCGAATGCGGGGATCTTGAAAGACTTTCCTGCGGGTATTGAAGAAGAAGCCCTGGAAGCCGGGGCTGCGCCGGTCGGGAATCTCCATTTTCTTGACGCGGCCGTCGCGCACGGCGGGGAAATCGTAGCCCGTCGCCCATTCGGACGCAGTGGCGGATTCGTGCAGATTGATCTCGCCCGACTTGAACGCCTGGAAGCCGACGGCGCGCTCGCCGAAATATTCGTAGCGGATGGTCGTCGAAATTGTTCTGTCCGAGATTGACCGGCAGATCCTTGCCCCAATAATCGGGCACGCGATCGTAACTGATGGTGCGGCCCTGCTCGAAAGCGCCGATCTTGTAAGCGCCGGAACCGAGCGGCGGCGCCATGCCGGCATGGTCGAAGGGATGGGACGCATAATAGGCCGAGGACAGGATCGGCTGTCCCGCGATATTGAGGATGGAATCGCGCCCGAACCCTTCCCGCAACGTGACCAGCACGACGTCGTCCGCCTCGGCCGTGGCGCTTTCCAGATCGCGCAGCAATTGGCGAATGATCGGATGGCCCTTGTCGCGCAAGGTGGTGAGCGAAAAGACCACATCCTTGGCGGTCATCGGCGATTTGTCGTGAAAACGCGCCTCGGGCCGCAGATGGAAGCGGGTGCGCCGCTTGTCGGGGGAAATCTCGACCGAGTGGGCGAGGAGGCCGTAGATGGCGTTGTCCTCGTCGAGGCTCGCGGCCATCAGGCTGTCGTTGATCAGGCTGAGGCCGATGGCGGGATTGCCGGACAGGATATAGCCGTTGAGCGAATCATAGGACGTGGCGACGGCTTCCTGGATCAATTGCCCGCCCTTGGGCGCGTCCGGCCGCACATAGGGGAAATTGGCGAAGTTTTCCGGCAGGTTCAGTTCGCCGAAGGAGGAAAGGCCATAGGTCTTGCGCCAGTCGGCGGCTTCTGCGCCAGCGACCTGGGCGCGAGCCGTCCGGCCGAACAGCGGCAAAGTGGACAGAGGCCAGGCGGCGGCCGACAGGAGCGCGGCGCGGCGGGTCAGCGTGAGTTTTGGAAAGGGATGCAAATGGGCCTCGGGAACGCGCAAAGATTCGCCGGTCATTATGTCGCTTTTGCGTCGCGTGGCTAGAGTTTCCGAGCCGAGGGCCTCAAGCGCTCAGATATCGCGGCCTTCGACCTTCTGCCGCAATTGCTCCGTCTCCGCGCGCAATGGCTCATTGTGCGGATCGACCGCCAGTTCGCGCTTCAAAAGTTCGAGCGCCGGCTTGTCCTCATGCTTCGCCCGCATCAGTTCGGCCAATTGGCCCATGGCGAGGAAATCGCGCGGCTCCACCTGCAAGGCGCGGTTGAGGTCGAGCATCGCCCCCTCGTCGTCGCCCTGCGCAAGGGCCGATTGCGCCCGCCGCCGCCAGGCCTGCGACCAGTCCGGATAAAGCGTGACGATGCGGTCGAGCAGCGTCGACGCTTGTGGCGCCTGAGCGGCATGAATGGCGCTTTCCGCCCGCGCCATCAGGAGATCGGCGGTCGGCGAGCCCGGATGCGCCCAGACCCTCTCGATCAGCGCGCGCGTCCGCGCCGCGCTGTCGGCGTCCGGGGCGCCGCGCAATTGCGCGAACAGGTCATCGAAGACTTTGGCCCGCGTCTCCGCCGCCGTAGCCGGCGCCTTTTTCTCGGCCTGCGCGGCCGAGCCGGCGCCGGCGAGCATGGCCAAGCCAGCAGCAGCCAAAAGAGACAGGTGAAAATTGCGCATCGGCCGATTTAACCCGATTTCTGGCGACCCGCCAAATTTTGGCGCGTCAAATTCCGCTCCGCAAACCGCGCCGCCTCCAGCAGGGCTTGCGTCCCGGGATCGCCCTCGCCGCCGCAATATTTGCGCAGCGCCTCGGCGAAGATCGACTCCTCCGGCGCGGCCAGCGCGAACAGGGTCATGCTCGAACGAAATTTCAGCCGGTCGGGATCGCCGAAAATCTGCATCAGTTCCCGCCCCTCGATGGCGTTGACGAGGTCCGCACATTGACGCAGCCGCGGTCCGAGGACCGGATGCGCCAGGAAGGCCCGCGCCTCGTCAAGGGAATGGATGGCGTAGAAATCCGCTGTCGGCGTCACGCCGAGGCCGGCGATCTGCGGAAAGACGAACCACATCCAGTGGCTGCTTTTCCGCCCGGCGCGCAATTCCGCGCGCACGGCGTCGATCACTCGCTCCTGAGCGTCAACGAAACGATGGAGATGGAACGGGTCCTGCGGCGACATGATCGATTATACGATGCGCGCGCCGAAAAACAAAAACCCCGGCGCGGCCGGGGTTTTCTGTGTCGCATGGCGCCGTCTTCAGCCCTGGCGGGCCTTGTAGCGCTTCTGCGTCTTGTTGATGATGTAGACGCGGCCCTTGCGGCGGACCAGCTGGTTGTCGCGGTGACGACCGCGCAGCGACTTGAGAGAGTTGCGGACTTTCATGACAAACCCCGGAAGAATTGGCCGGGGTGCTCCCTCAGCCGGAAAATCGAGCCGGTGCTATGCCCGATTTGCGCGCCGCAATCAAGTCCTGATTGGCGTTTTGGCGTCGAAGCCCTGTTTTTGCCCTTATCCAGCGCCCGGATCGGTCTCCCCGCCCAGCTCTCGTTCGGACGGCAACGCGCCGGCGCCGGGACACGCGTCGAAATTGGTCAGCTCAGGCCGCGCATGCGGACCGGCCGCCGGCATTTTCACGGACAACTGCTCGGTTTCGGCCTTGGTGACGGGGGTCGGTTCTTGCATTTCGCCATAAAGAGACATGGTCGCCTCCTGAAAAAGGCCCGCGCCGTTGGCCACGCCTATTATTTCAGCATGACCTTTTCTTGAGCCAGAGCCAATGAACCAGATTTTGGCGGCTTTGGCTGCGTGGCCGATTGTCGCAATATGGGAAAGTGATCGTGCGCCTGCGTTAAGGAATAAATAACATGTCGTTCCCGCCAGCCGAGGCGGCGCAGCGAGAAGAGGCCGATTGTCGCGCCTGAGCGCAACCGCTAGAACGCCCGGATGACATCGTCCCCCGCCGCCTGCGACCTCGCGCCAAAAAGAATACGCCGCGTCGCGCTGGCCGATTTCCGCTCCTATCCGGCGCTCGACCTGCGGGTCTCCTCAGGCATGGCTGTGCTCGCCGGCGACAATGGCGCGGGCAAGACCAATCTGCTCGAAGCGCTCTCGCTGTTCACGCCGGGACGCGGCCTGCGCCGCGCCGACCTCACCGAGATGGCGCGCGAGGGCGGCGGCGGCGGCTTCGCCATCTCGGTGGAAATTTCCGGCGAGGAAGGCGGCCCGCTGCAACTGGGAACGGGTATCGAGCTGGTCGACGGCGCGGCGCAAAGAAATTCCGCCTCGATCGCGAGCCGATCGCCTCGCCGCGCGCCTTTGCCGACCATTTGCGCATCGTCTGGCTCACGCCGGCGATGGACGGGCTGTTCACCGGCGCGGCGGGCGAAAGGCGGCGCTTTCTCGACCGGCTGGTGCTGGCGGTGGACGCCGAGCACGGCGCGCGGGTCAATGCGCTGGAGCGGGCGCTGCGCAACCGCAACCGGCTGCTCGAGGAGCGGCGCAGCGAAAAGATCTGGCTCGACGCCGCTGAACGCGAAATCGCCGAACTGGCCATGGCCGTCGCGGCCGCGCGGCGCGAGACGGTGGAGCGCCTCGCCGCCCTGATCGATGCCGGACGCGATGACGATTCCCCCTTCCCCTGGGCGGAAATCGCCCTCGATGGCGAGATCGACCGGCTGATAACCGAGCGCCCGGCGCTTGAAGCCGAAGACATCTATCGCGCCATGCTGCGCGACAATCGCGCCCGCGACGCCGCCGCCGGCCGCACCCTGGTCGGCCCGCAGGCCAGCGATCTCGCGGTCAGGCACGGTCCCAAGCAATGCGAGGCGCGGCGCGCCTCGACCGGCGAACAGAAGGCGCTGCTGGTCGGCCTGGTGCTGGCCCACGCCCGGCTGGTCGCGGCGATGAGCGGCATGGCGCCCATCGTCCTGCTCGATGAAATCGCCGCCCATTTCGATCCCGTCCGCCGCGCCGCTTTGTTCGACGCCCTGCGCGCGCTCGGCGGCCAGGTCTGGATGACCGGCGCCGATTCGCGGCTTTTCGACGATTTGCGCGGCCGCGCCGATATTTTCAAAGTCAGCGGCGGCAAAGTCGCGCTGATCGCAACCGAGGACGAGCCATGACGGAAATCGCCGACGCCCGCCGCCTGCTGAAAAGCGTGTTCGGCTTCGACGATTTCCGCCCCGGCCAGCAGGAGATCGTCGAGGCGGTGCTATCAGGCGATCCGGTGCTGGCGGTCATGCCGACCGGCAGCGGAAAAAGCCTGTGCTATCAATTGCCGGCCCTGCTCGGCTGCGGGCTCACGCTGGTCATTTCGCCGCTCATCGCCTTGATGCGCGACCAGGTCGGGCAGATGCAGGCTCTGGGCCTCGCCGCCGCCACGCTCAATTCGCAGACCCCGGAAGCCGAGGCGAGCGGGATCTGGACGCAGATCCGCGCGCGCGAGTTGAGATTGCTGTTCCTGTCGCCGGAACGCCTGGCCATGCCGGGCCTGGTCGAGGCGCTGGCGCGCGCCGATGTCAATCGCGTGGCGGTGGACGAGGCGCATTGCATCTGCGAGTGGGGCCATGATTTCCGGCCGGAATATCGCATGATCCGGAACAGTGTGGAGAAACTCGGCGCGGCGCAGGTAATCGCCTTCACCGCCACCGCCGACCGCGCCATGCGGGCGGAAATCGCCGAGCGGCTGTTCGACCGGGCGCCGAAAATCTTCGTCCATTCTTTCGACCGCCCCAATATTTCCCTGACCTTCGCCGCCAAGGACCAGCCGCGCCGGCAACTGGAAAAATTCCTTAGGGCTCGGCGGGGCCAGAGCGGCATCGTCTATTGCGCCTCGCGCGCCGGGACCGAGCAACTCGGCGAATTCTTCGCCGAGCAGGGATTTGCCACCGTCGCCTATCACGCCGGCCTCAATTCTTCGCGCCGCAACGCCAACCAGGACAGGTTTTTGCGCGACGATGGGGTGGTGGCCTTCGCCACGGTGGCGTTCGGCATGGGCGTGAACAAGCCGGACGTGCGCTTTGTCGCCCATGCCGACATGCCGTCCTCGATCGAGGCCTATTACCAGGAGATCGGCCGCGCCGGCCGCGACGGCCTGCCGGCCGACGCCTTCACCCTCTATGGGCTGGAGGACATCGCGCTGCGTCGCCGCCAGATCGACGAGAAGGCGCTCGAAGACGAGCGCCGGCGCTTCGAACACCAGAGGTTTTCCGCGCTCGCCGCCTTGTGCGAGGCCTCCTCCTGCCGACGCCAAATTCTGCTCGCCTATTTTAACGAAGAGGCCGGCCCTTGCGGGCGCTGCGACGTCTGCCTCGGCCAGGTCGCGCTGCGCGACGGAACGGTCGAGGCGCAAAAGGCGCTTTCCGCCGTCTATCGCACCGGCCAGCGCTATGGCGCCGGCTATCTGTGCGATCTCCTCACCGGCGCGGAAAACGAGGCGCTGCTCCGCAATGGCCATGCGGCGCTGAAAACCTTCGGCGTCGGCGCCGACCAGACCAAGCAGCAATGGAGCTCGACCTTCCGCCAGCTTTTCGCCGCCGGCGCCCTTCGAACGGCCAGCGCCGAACATGGCGGTTTCGCGCTCACCGAAAAGGGCGAGGCCATATTGCTAGGCCGCGAGAGCGTCACGCTGCGCGCCGACCCGCCGCGCGAACATGCGTCCCGCGCCAAAGGCCCGCGCGCCTCGCGGGAACTGGCGGAGGTCGATTCGACCGAGGCGAAGATTTTCGAGGCCTTGCGGAAGTTGCGGCGCGAACTCGCCAAGGACCAGGGCCTCGCCGCCTACATGATCTTCGCCGACCGGACCCTTGTCGAAATGGCGGAAAGGCGCCCCTCGACGATGGAGGAGCTGCGCGGCGTACACGGCGTCGGCGAGCGGAAGGCCGCTCTTTACGGCGAAGTCTTTATCGAAGCCATTGCGCAAGCCGCGTCCTGAACGAACGCGGCTCGCGAAAAATCGATCAATGCACGCTGACCGTGGCCAACTGGTGCTCCCAGGCGTTGGCGACCGCCGCATCCTTGCTGTCGGCCAGCACGATGGGGGCGCCGTCGGCGCCGAGCAGCGCAAACAGCTGCATGCCCGGCCGCAAGCCCTCGACCTGCGGGAACAGGGCCTGCGCCTCTTCCGACTTCATCGGCCGGACATAGGCGATGGCGCCTTCGCCCAGATGGGCGAACTGGTCGGCGGTCAAAACGCCGGTATTGCCATATTCATTGGTCATGACCTTCACCCTTTCCGCGCTCTCTCATGAGACGCGCATTGTGTGCGGACCGTTCCTCAGCCCCGCACTGTGATCTCGATAGTCTTAATGATTCGCTCCGGTTCGGGACGAACGAGGTCGACCGACAAAAGCCCGTCGGCGAGATCGGCGCCGAGCACCTGCATGCCCTCGGCAAGGAGGAAGCTACGCTGGAACTGACGCGCGGCTATGCCGCGATGGAGATACTGCCGTTCGCGATCGTCCTGCTGGCGGCCGCGAATGACCAATTGCCCCTCTTCGAGCGTGATGGACAATTGTTGGCGGCTGAACCCCGCCACGGCCAGGGTGATGCGCAGCCTTTCGGGCAAATTGGCCTCGCTCGCCAGCCGCTCGATATTGTAAGGCGGATAACCGTCCGAAGCCGTGCGCGTGACGCGCTCCAAAGCCTTTTCGATATCGTCGAAGCCCAGCAGGAAGGGCGAGTTCATCAGCGTTGGACGCGACATTGCGAAGCCCTTTCAGGCGCCTCGTTGAAGTCGAGGGCCCGTAGCGCCCTCACGGCTTTCGCCGCAGGGTCGATATGGCGTGCAAATTTTGCCTTTTCAAGGGAGCCTTGCCTTGGCCCTGCCAAGCCCTTGCCCAGAATCCTCAGAGCATGCTGGGCAGCACGCGGTCCGGCGGACGGTGGCCGTCCATGAAGGTCTTCACGTTGATGATGACCTTTTCGCCCATGTCGATACGGCCTTCGAGCGTCGCCGAGCCCATGTGCGGCAACAGCGTCACCTTGCCCGCCTCGGCGAGCTTTAGCAGCTTGGGCGAGACGGCGGGCTCGTGCTCGAACACGTCAAGGCCGGCGCCGGCCAGTTCGCCCGCCTCCAGCATGCGGGTCAGCGCGTTTTCGTCGATGATTTCCCCGCGCGCCGTGTTCACCACGATGGCGCCGGAATGCAGGTGCTTGAGTCGCCGCGCCGACAGAAGATGGAAGGTCGCCGGCGTATGCGGGCAATTGACCGAGACAATGTCCATCCGCGCCAGCATCTGGTCGAGCGAGTCGAAATAGGTCGCGCCGAGCTCCTGCTCGATCGACGCGGAGACGCGCCGGCGGTTGTGATAGGCGATCGACAGTCCGAAAGCCTTGGCGCGGCGGGCGACCGCCTGGCCGATGCGGCCCATGCCGACGATGCCGAGCTTTTTCCCGGTCATGCGCCGGCCGAGCATCCAGGTCGGCGACCAGCCGGTCCATTTGCCGTTGACGGCGGCGCCGGCGCCTTCGACGATGCGGCGGGAGACGGCGATGATCAGGCCCATGGTCATGTCGGCCGTGTCTTCGGTCAGGACGCCGGGCGTGTTGGTGACGGTGACGCCGCGGCGCAGGGCGGAGGTGACGTCGATATTGTCGACGCCATTGCCGAAATTGGCGATCAGCTTCAGCTGCTCGCCAGCCTGGGCGATCAGATGGGCGTCGATGCGGTCGGTGACGGTGGGCACCAGCACATCGGCGGCGCGCAGCGCCTCGCCGAGTTCGGCCGCCGACATCGGGCGATCGGTCGCGTTGAAACGCACGTCGAACAGTTCGCGCATCCGCGCTTCGACCGGTTCGGGCAGTTTGCGGGTCACAATGACGAGCGGCTTGGTTTTGCCCATGACTTTCCCGTTCCTCCTGCCCCAGCCTGCGAGCGGCCGACGCCGCCCGTTTTTACGCCTCGGCGGCGCCGGCTTTCACCGGTCATTAACCCTCAGCGGGCGACAAGGACTTGACCGTGATCAAACCCGATTCCCGTTCCCTTTGCTTCCTAGCAGAAGCCTTGGCAAAAACAAGAATGGCGAAAAGGGCTGGCATCAGCTTGCGCGGCGATTGCCGTGAACAATTGGGACGACGGCGCTATGACGATTTGGCCGGCAGAGGCGATTTTTTCCCGTTTCCCAGGGATGCGACCGAGACGGCTGGCATTGGCCTGGATCGGCGCAAGCCTCTGTTTGGGCGTAGTTTCCGCTGCCGCGCAGCAGGCGGTCGGGCCGAGCACGGGGCTGCCGGTTCCCCGTTACGTCAGCCTCAAGTCCGACCATGTCAATCTGCGCGAGGGTCCTTCCAAGGACCATGCCACGAAATGGATCTACCAGCGCGCCGGGCTGCCGGTCGAAATCACCGCCGAATTCGAGACCTGGCGACGGATTCGCGATTCGGAAGGCGCGGAGGGCTGGGTGCTGCATTCGCTTTTGTCGGGCAAGCGCACGGCCCTGGTCGAGCCCTGGAAGAAGGACTCACCGCCACTGCCGTTGCGCTCGGACCCCGACAAGAATGCGGCGATCGTCGCCAATCTTGCGCCGGGCGTCCTCGCCGGCGTGAAAAAGTGCGACGGAACCTGGTGCCGCCTCAAGGGCGACGGCTACGACGGCTATATCGAGCAGAACCACCTCTGGGGCGTCTATCCCGGCGAAAAGGTCGAGTAGCGAATTGATCCGGTTCGAGGAAGCGAATCAAAACCCTTTGATTCTCACTGCTGATTTCGGCGAGCCGCGGCGGGCCGCAGCAGGCGAGGGACGCGCGCGGACAGCCCTTCGGACGCGCCTCGCGCGGCATTGCAACGGCGCCAGCCCGGTCGCCAGGGGCGAGCGCGGTCGGAGCGACGAGGCTCGGAATCACATAGCGTTTGCCGGCGACGCGGTGCGTTTCCCCTGGTGAGCGGCGCTTTGTCAGGCGGCCGGAAGGCTGCCTTCCTCGACGATCGCTGCGTCGTCGCCAGCGGGCGCGAAGGGTTCGAGTATTTGCCCGACCAGACTATCGGGCATGGACGTCGAGGCTCCATAGGCTTCCGGCCAGCGCTTCGGCAGGTAGAACGTGCCAAACACCCGGTCCATGAACGGTAGCATGGTCGCGTAATTGTGGTCTTTGTGATCCTCGAACGTGTGGTGCCAGTGATGGAAGGCGGGCGTGCTCAGGATTTCCTCTAGCGGACCGAAGCGCCAGCGCAGGTTGGCGTGGATGAAAAAGCTCCATATCGAGCCGGCAAACAGTACGATGGCGGGAACAAGGGTCGGGTGCGGGCCCACGAGATCGGTGAGGCCGGTGGCGTAGAGCAGCGTCAATCCGCACAGGCGGGTGAACACGATATCGACGGGATGGGCCCGGGTGTTGACGAGGAAATTGATCTCTGTCGCGCTGTGATGGACAGCGTGGAAGCGCCACAATAGCCGACTTTCGTGGCTCCAGCGGTGCCCCCAGTAATAGCCGAGCTCCCCCACGACCATGGCGGCGCACATGCGCGCCCACATTGGCAGGGCGGCGCTCGCCCCGCTGATTTCGGCGGGCAGGAGATGATGGACGCCCGAGGCGATCAGCGCCGCCGGCGGCCCGAGCAGCACGACCGCCGCGAAGGCGTTGACGAAATACCAGCCCAGATTGGTCGCCCAGCCCTTGGCGAACAGGCCGGACGGCCGCAGCGCGAAAAAATGCTCGAGCGGCGCGAAAATCGCCAGCATCAGCACGAGCGCGAGGCACGACCGGCCCGCCTGGCTGGCGAGCGCCAGAAGGAGATGATGCGAAGCCAGCATCGAACGCGTCAGGCGATGAGGCGCGCCGGGCGGCGACGCTTGCGGGCGGCGAAACCGAGGCCGCCGAAGCCCATCAGCATCATCGCCCAGCTCGCCGGCTCGGGCGCCGCGCTGGCGGTCACGTTCACGCCATCGAGCAGGGCGAAAGGCGGCACCGGCGCGCTGCCATAGGCCGCGAAAGCCAGGGTTTCGCTCGTGGCGTCGGCGGTAAATTTCATGCTGTCGCTGAACCAGCCCGTGAAACCCGTGCTGGGATTGGTCAGCGTCGGCGTGTACTGGGCCGCCGAGTCGCCGAGCGTGACGCCCCAGTCCTGCGTCGTGGCGCCGTAAAAGCCGGACTGCTGCGCGTAGGCGTAATTGAAGCTGACCGTGTAGGTTTTTCCGATGGTCAAGCCGGAAATGTCCTGGGCGATCGACGCGGTCTGGAAGTCGCCGTCCTCGGCGATGAAATAGCCGCTGCCGGACGGAGAGGCCGAGATCGCATCGGCGCCGCCATTGTTCGAACCCCAAAGGGAGAGAAAGCCATATGAACCGGAGGATCCCGTCGTGTCCGCCGTCCCGGTGGCGAAAAGGAAAGTGTAACCGCCGCCGCCCAGCATATACCAGCCGGTCGCGGAGGTGTTGTAGCCAATCTGGCCGACGCCGGCATTCGAGCTGAAGTCGCCGTTGACGAAACTGGTGGCATGGGCGGAAGCCGCCACGCTCATGGCGACGCAAAGCGCCGCCGTCGATATGATTTTCTTCAAGGCTGGTCCCCACCGGAAAAGCAAAACTCGCCTGCATTAGACAGGGCAAGAATTAAGACATTACTTAAGGTAAGGCGCAAAACGACGGGCAGACGGGAGCCGCGAAACTCGGACTGAACTTATGGTTTCTGAATATTCAAAGGTTGTGACTTGTTATTTCCCAGAGACTCATCTGTGCTCAGTAATCCACGCCGATCAGATAAAGTCCGGCCGCCGGCGCGACCTGGCCGCAGCGCGAACGCTCGCACGCCTTGAGCGCCGCCTGCAGGTCCGCCGCCGTCCATTTGCCTGAGCCGACATGTTCCAGCGAGCCGACCATCGAGCGCACCTGCCGGTGCAAAAACGCCCTTGCGCTGGCGCGGACCTGGATTTCGCCGTCGCTGGCGCAAAAAACATCGAGCCGGTCCAAGGTTCGCACCGGGCTTTCGGCCTGGCAGTCGGAATCGCGAAAAGTCGAGAAATCGTGGCGGCCGATCAGCAATTGCGCCGCCTCGTGCATGGCTTCCGGATCGAGCCGGCGCTTGACCAGCCAGGCCCGACCGCTTTGATAAGTCAGTGGCGCGCGGCGGTTGACGATGCGGTAGAGATAATGCCGCGCCTTCGCCGAAAAACGCGCGTCGAAATCGTCGTCCGCCGCCTCAACGGTGAGGATGGCGACCTTTTCCGGCCGCATATGGGCGTTGAGCGCATCACGCAAGGCGTCCGCGCGCCACACCTTCGCCAGGTCGACATGCCCGACCTGGGCGGAAGCGTGGACGCCGGCGTCGGTGCGGCCGGCGCCGCGCAGGCCGATCGGGCCGGGATCGAGTTTTTTCAGCGCCGTCTCGATGACTTCCTGCACCGCCAGCCCATTGGCCTGGCGCTGCCAGCCGACATAATCGGTCCCGTCATATTCGATGACCAGCTTATAGCGCGGCATGGACGGCAATGGGCAGGCAGGCGCCGGGAGCGAGGTGGACGCCGCGTAAAAACTCGGCGCCGGAGACCGGGCCGCGCCCCGCCCTTTGCGCCTCGACAATCGTCAGCGCGCCGGCGCCGCAGGCGATGGCGCCCGCCTCGTCGAGAATCTCGCCCGGCTTGCCGTGACCGCTCGCCAATGCCGTGCGTAAAATTTTCACGCGCTCAAGCCCCTTGCCCAGATCCATCTCGAAGAAGGCGCCCGGAAAGGGCGACAGGCCGCGAACGAGATTGTGCAATTCCTCGGCCGATTTGCCAAAATCCAGCCGCGCTTCCGCCTTGTCGATTTTTTTGGCGTAGAGCAGGCCTTCATCCGCCTGCGCCTGGAATTGCAGGCCGCCCCGCTCGAGCGCCGCGAGCGCCCGGCCGATCAGGTCGGCGCCGAGCAGCGAAAGCTTGTCATGCGCCTCGCCCGCCGTCATGTCGGCGGTGATCCGTAATTTTTCGGCCATGGCGATTGGGCCGGTGTCGAGCCCCTCCTCCATCTGCATGACCATGACCCCGGTTTCCCGGTCGCCCTGCATGATCGCGCGCTGGATCGGCGCCGCGCCGCGCCAGCGAGGCAGGAGCGAGGCGTGCAGATTGAGGCAGCCGTGTTTCGGCGCGTCCAAAACGTCCTTCGGCAGGATCAGCCCGTAGGCCACGACCACCGCGACATCCGCCTCGAAGCTTTGAAACGCCTCGACCGTCGCCGCGTCGCGGAAATTTTTTGGCGTCAGCGCCTTCAGGCCGTAGCGTTCGGCCGCGGCGTGGACCGGCGAGGGCGTGAGCTCCAGCCCGCGCCGCCCCGCGGGCTTTGGCGCGCGCGAATAGACAGCGACAATCTCGTGCCCGCGGCCAAAGATTTCCGCCAGCGGCGCCAGCGCGAAATCCGGCGTGCCCATGAAAATGACGCGCATTTCTTGGACTCAGCCCTGCTTTTCGCGGATTTCCGGCCCGCGCGGCGCCGCCGGCGCCTCGGACCGCGCCGCCTTGGTGAATTTCTTGATCGCCCGCTCGCGTTTGAGCCGTGACAAATGGTCGATGAACAATTTGCCTTCGAGATGATCGATTTCATGCTGCAGGCAGGTGGCCAGCAGGCCCTCGGCCTCGATCTCGCGCCGCTCATTGTCGCGGTCGAGATAGCGCAGGCGAATTTTCGCCGGCCGCGTCACTTCCTCGTAATATTCGGGAATCGACAGGCAGCCTTCCTCATAGACGGAGTCTTCAGGCGAAAATTCAAGGATTTCCGGATCGGCGAAAAATTGCGGCGCCGGCTCTTCGTCCTTTTTCGCCAGGTCCATGACGATGACGCGCTTGGCGACGCCGATCTGGATCGCCGCCAGCCCGATGCCGGGCGCGTCATACATGGTTTCCAGCATGTCATCCATCAAAGCGCGCACGGAAGCGTCCACCGCGCCGACTTTTTCGCTGACGGCGCGCAGGCGGGGATCGGGCAGGCACAGGATCTGACGTTTGGCCATGGATGAAACCTTCAGTTCGTTCATTTGAAATAGGCGCGAGGCGCGGCTTCGTCAAATCCGGTTTGCCAGGGAACCCAAATTATGTTCTATATTTGTTCATCTATTTTTGCTTGAATAGCGCATGACTGATCACCTCTTGTTCGAAGTTTTCGCTCTGCCCGTCACCGCCCTCGAGATTTGTGGGGCCGTTCTGGCTTTGGCCTTGCTGTTGCTGGCGCTGGCGTTTTTACGTGGACGCCGACGGGCCGAGGTTGACGCGCAGATGGCGGCGCTCGCCCGCAATCACGCCGAAATGGCGGGACGGATGCAGACGCTGGCCGAGATCCTGGGCGGGCGTCAGGCGGATTTCGCCCGCGCGGTGGCGGAAAAGCTCGATTCCTCCTCGCATCGGGTCAATGAAAGGCTTGAAACCTCGTCGCGCGCCACGCTGGAAAACCTCGGCGCGCTGAACGAAAGGCTGGCGCTGATCGACGCGGCGCAGGCGCGGCTCGCCGGCCTGACGCAGGAAGTGCTCGGCCTGAAGGAAATCCTGGCCAACAAGCAGGCGCGCGGCGCCTTCGGGCAGGGCCGGATGGAGGCGATCATCCGCGACGCTCTGCCTGCCAGCGCCTACAAGTTCCAGCATACGCTCTCGACCGGCGCGCGGCCCGATTGCGTGCTGCGCCTGCCGGGCGACGACAAGTTTTTGGCGGTCGACGCCAAATTCCCGCTTGAAGCCTTTTCGGCGTTGAAAGACGCCGGCGACGAGGTTTTGCGGAAATCGGCGCAGGCGCGCGCCCGCGCCGACATGGGCAAGCACATCAAGGATGTCTCCGAGCGCTATCTGCTGCCGGGCGAAACGCA
This sequence comes from uncultured Alphaproteobacteria bacterium, assembly GCA_963828185.1. GTDB lineage: Bacteria > Pseudomonadota > Alphaproteobacteria > Rhizobiales > Beijerinckiaceae > Rhodoblastus. The sequence continues at coordinate 29,492 of CAWHDV010000015.1, forward strand.
GGACGTGGCGATCCTGTTCGTGCCGTCGGAATCCCTGTTCGCCGAATTGCACGAGTCCTTCGACGATGTGATCCAGAAGGCGCATCGCGCGCGCGTGCTGATCGTCTCGCCGTCGCTGCTGATGATGGCGATCCAGGTGTTGCAGGCGCTGGTGCGCGACGCTCTGGTGCGTGACCAGGCGCATGTCATCCAGGCCGAGACGCGGCGGCTCGTTGAAGACGTGATGCGGCTGCGCCAGAGGGTGCTCAAGCTGGACGGGCATTTCCGCCAAAGCCAGGAGGATGTTGCCGCGATCCTCACATCCTCGGAAAAAATCGCGCGCTGTGGCGAACGGATCGAGAAGATCGATTTTGCGCAGCAAGCGGAAGGGCCGGATTTTCTGACGGCGGCGCAATAGAATTAAAGCACGAACCGCGCATCTACTTCGATGCGAATCGGCCGCCAAGGCTTTGATGTCCGGAACGTCGTGGTGCCGAACGGAGCGCAGCAGCTCCCGCGGCTTGGGCGTCAGCGCCGCAAGGAGGCTCTTCAGATCGCAAAACGTCAGATGGATTTCATCGACCGCTTCGCCGCCTTCGGCCTCGCGCCAGGCGTCGACAAAACGCCGTCCCATCTCTTCGGCGCCGCCGATGTGGATGCGGACACCCGCCGAAGATAGAGGCCAGGACGCCCCCTCACAGATCCGTCCGGCTCCGCAACGCCGCGGCCAAGGTCCCCTCGTCGAGATAATCCAGTTCCCCGCCGACTGGAACGCCATGCGCGAGGCGGGTGCATTTGACGCCGAGATGGGCGAGAAGCTCAGTGATGTAATGCGCCGTGGTCTGCCCGTCCACCGTGGCGTTGACCGCCAGGATCACCTCCATGACGCCGCCCTCCGCGACGCGCCCGACGAGCTTGGAAATGTTCAGGTCATCCGGTCCGACGCCGTCGAGCGGCGACAGCGCGCCGCCGAGCACATGGTATTGCGCGGACAGGACCCCGGCGCGCTCCAGCGCCCAGAGATCGCCGACCGTCTCCACCACCACAATTTTTTCGCTATCGCGGCGCGTATCGGCGCAAATGGCGCAGGGGTCGCTGGTGTCGATATTGCCGCAGGACGAACAGGTGACGATTTTGTCCTTGGCCACGCGCATGGCTTCGCTCAGTGGGCCGAGCAGTTCCTCGCGCTTGCGGATGAGATGCAGCGCCGCGCGCCGCGCCGAGCGCGGCCCCAATCCTGGCAGGCGGGCGAGCAACTGGATCAGACGCTCGATTTCCGGTCCGGCGATGCGCTCAGCCATTACAAAAAAACCCGATGTTCTTACGCCCGAAGGGCGTCAGGAGCGAAGGCGGCGCCAAAGCCCGTCAAAAGACGGGCGTCCAAAGACGCCCTGCGGCTGACGCGAGGGACCAAAAAAGCTAAAAAGGCAGCTTCATGCCGGCCGGCAGGTTCAGACCGGCGGTCACGCCCTTCATCTTTTCCTCGATCATGGCTTCCGCCTTGCGCCGCGCGTCGGCATGGGCGGCGACGACCAGGTCTTCGAGAATTTCCTTCTCGTCGTCCTTGATCAGCGACGGATCGATCGCCAGCCCCTTCAGCGCCCCCTTGGCCGTAAGCGTGACCTTCACCAGACCGCCGCCGGCGAAGCCCTCCACTGTGACATTGTCCAGCTCGGCCTGCATCTCGGCCATCTTGGCCTGCATGGCGCCAGCCTGTTTCATCAAGCCCATGATGTCCATGTTCAAAAATCCTCGTCTTCGGTCTCGTCGACATAGCCGACATCCTCGGCTTCCGCCGGTGTCTTCGAATTCGATGCGACGGGCGCCTCCGCCTCGCCGCCACGCACCGCGACAATGACAGCGCCGGGAAATTGCTCGAGCGTCGCACGCACCAGGGGATGCGCCTGGAGGCCGACGCGCCGTTCGTTTTCCCGCGCTTCGGCCTGTTCGATCAGGCTCGGCGCGCCGGAGGCGGTGGAGAGAGCGACCATCCAGCGCTGGCCGGTCCAGTCCTGCAATTTGCGCGTCAATTGCGCCGGCAACGCGGATGAGCCGCCCGGAGCGAGCGAAAATTCGAGCCGCCCCTGTTCGAAACGCACCAGCCGGACATCGCGCTCCAGCGCGATTTTCATCTGGATATCGCGCTGCGCCCCGGCGAGCGCCACCAATTCAACGAAGTTTTTCAGCACGACGCTCGGCGCGCTTTCCGCCACCGTCGCGGTCAAAGGCGCCGCAACCTGCGTTTGCGCGGCGAGACGCGGCGCCGTCCGCAATGCGGCGCTGGCGCCCGCAGGCGGCGATCCGCCGCCGCGCGGCGCCGGCGAAGCGGCGCCCTCTACCGGCGCGGCCAGTCTTTTCAGCGCATCTTCCGGCGAAGGCAAATCGGCGGCGTAGGCGAGGCGCACCAGCACCATGTCGGCGGCGGCGAGCGGGCGCGGCGAATCGCGGGTTTCCTGCACGCCCTTCAGCAGGATCTGCCAGGCGCGCGAGAGGATCGACATGGAAAGGCTTTGCGCGAACATCCCGCCGCGCTGGCGCTCGGATTCGGTTGCGACGGCGTCGACAAGATCGGGGGCGACCTTGCTCTTGGTGACGAAATGCGTGAATTCCGCCAGTTCGACCAGGATCTGCGCCGGATCGGCGCCGCTGTCGTACTGGTCGCGCAAATTGGCCAGCGCATTGGCGATATCGCCCTTCATCAGCGATTCGAACAAGTCGATGACGCGCGAGCGGTCGGCGAGGCCGAGCATCTGGCGCAGGTCCGCGGCCTTGATCGGCGCCCTGGCCCCATGCGCGATGGCCTGGTCGAGCAGGGAAAGGGCGTCGCGCACCGAACCTTCGGAGGCGCGGGAAATCAGGCTCAGCGCCTCGTGGTCGATCTCGACCTTTTCCTTGTCGCAAATGGCGTCGAGATGGCGCGTCAAAACCTCGGCCTCGACGCGGCGCAGGTCGAAACGCAGGCAGCGCGAGCGCACAGTCACCGGCACTTTCTCGATTTCCGTCGTGGCGAACAGGAATTTCACATGTTCCGGCGGCTCTTCCAGCGTCTTCAGCAGACCGTTGAAGGCCTGCTTCGACAGCATGTGCACTTCGTCGATGATGTAGACTTTTGTGCGCGCCATGACCGGCTTGTAGCGGGCGCTTTCGATGATCTCGCGCACGTCGTCGATGCCGGTGTGGGACGCCGCGTCCATCTCGATCACGTCGACATGGCGCGATTCCATGATCGCCTGGCAATGCAGGCCGATTTCATCCATGTGGATGGTCGGCCTGTCGATCGCCGGCCGGCCGTCACGGGCGGGAACCGCGTAGTTGAAGGCGCGGGCGAGGATGCGCGCGGTGGTGGTCTTGCCGACGCCGCGCACGCCGGTCAGCATGTAGGCCTGGTGGATGCGGCCGAGGTCGAAGGCGTTCGACAGAGTGCGCACCATCGGCTCCTGGCCGATCAGGTCCTCGAAACGCGAGGGGCGATATTTTCGCGCCAGCACGCGATAGGCCGGCGGCGCCGCTTTCGCAGGCTCTTCGCCGAACAGGCCGGCGCCGGAAGGCGGCGGCTCAAGCGGGTCTTGCGCGGAATCGTCGATCATCAAACCGCCGATGGAGGGCGCCCGCGGGCGCCGGGCGCGCGCAAAAAGGCCTGAAAGTGGGAGGCTGGACGAAGACCCGCCCGATCTCGTTAGGGCTGCTTCCTTCCGGACCTGACCCGGTTGGCGAGTGGAACGTCCACCGCCAACCTCCCGCCGCCTATTTGGACCATCGGAGCGGATTGCGCAAGGGGGCGTGCTTGTCCGGAGGACGCCAAGACGCTAACCCATTGCAAATTGCTCTTTCGGAGGCCGGATGACCTTCCTGCTCGATCCCCGCCTCGCCGCCGACACTTTTTTTGTCGGCGACCTCCCGCTGTGCCGCGCCCTTCTGATGAACGACAGCCGCTTTCCCTGGCTGATCCTGATTCCCCGCCGGGACGGTCTGACCGAAATGCACGAATTGTCCCCCGGTGACCGCGAGCTGATGATCGACGAGGCGGCGCGGGCGGCCGAGAGGTTGAAAAACCTTGTCGGGGCGCAAAAAATCAATATGGGCGCGCTTGGCAACATCGTGGCGCAATTGCACGTCCATGTCGTCGCGCGTTTTGCCGGCGACGCCGCCTGGCCCGGCCCGGTCTGGGGTTTCGGCAAGGCCGTTCCCTATGACGCGGAAACGGCGGCGCGGCTGATCGCGGATTTGCTCCACGCCCTAGGCTTAAAAACTCAATCAGGATATTGAATCGAGAGAGCAATATATGATTCAAGCTTCCGAAGGGGGGCTCGAATCATGGCAAGCGAGTTTTGGCTGGATGATCAGCAATGGGCGGCGATCGAGCCGCCTCTGCCGAAAATCAACCGGGTGCGCCGCGCGACGATGACCGGCGCATCATTAGCGGCATCGTGCATGTCTTAAAATCTCGCCATTGAGGCGCTCGATCGGATTCGTTGAGCGCAACGGAGCCTGAAGGGGCGCGCCCGAAAGAGCCGCGCCGCGATTCAGGCTGCCGAGCGCGAAATGTCGCGCACGCTTTTTGCCGCCGTGTCGATCTTCACCGTCGATTCGGCGATGGCGTTCATCGACTGGGTGATGGCCTCGACGCCCTTGGCGGCGATCTGCATGTTTTCCGACATGTCGGTCGTCACCGCGCCCTGCGCCTCGACCGAGCCGGAGATGGCCGAGGTGATCGAATTGATGGTCGCGATGATCTCGGCGATGCTTGCGATGGCGCTGGTGACGTCGGAGGTCGAGGCGCGCACGGAAGAAACCTGCTCGCCGATCTCGTCCGTCGCCTTGGCGGTGCGCGTCGCCAGCGACTTGACCTCCGCGGCGACCACGGCGAAGCCGCGCCCGCTTTCGCCGGCGCGCGCCGCCTCGATGGTCGCGTTGAGCGCCAAAAGATTGGTTTGCCCGGCAATGTCGCTGATCAGACCGACGATCTCGCCGATCTTCTGGGCGTCGAGCGCCAGCGCCGAGACGATCGAGCCGGCGCTGCCCGCGACCGCCACGGCTTTCTGGGCGATATCGCTGGCGTGCGCGACCTGGCGGGCGATCTCCTGGAACGAGGCGGAAAGCTCTTCCGCCCCGGCGGCCACCGCCTGCACATTGCCGGAGGTCTGGGTCGAGGCGGCGGCGGCCTCGACCGCCTCGTGCGAGACCGAGGAGACGGTCTCCGTCATGCCGCCGAGCTGCGCGTCGACGCGTCCATAGATTTCCGCGCGCTTTTTCTGCTGCATGGTTTGTTCGGTGATGTCGGTCGCGAATTTCACCACCTTCCACGGCTTGCCGTCGAGATCGAAGACGGGGCTGTATGTCCCGTGAAATCCACACTTCCCGACCGCCCTTGGCGATCCGGTGAAACTGGCCCGCGACATATTCGCCCTGGGCGAGTTTCTTCCAGAACTGCCGATAGGTTTCGGACTGTCGATCGCTGGCGTCGACAAACATCGAATGATGCTGGTCTTTGATCTCGTCCAGCCGATAACCAAGAACGGCAAGGAAGTTCTCGTTAGCGTTGATGATGCGCCCGTCGAGGTCAAATTCGATCACGGCCTGCGAGCGGTTGATCGCGTCGATTTGCGCCTGGGCATAGGCGTTCTGGAGTTTCTGTTCCGTGTTGTCGGTAAAAATCATGATGACGCGATAAGGCTTCCCGCTGCGATCGCGCAAATGATTATAGGTGCAGTGAAACCAGACCGGTTTCCCGGATTTGGAAACCCGTTTCACCTCGCGCTCCATGTATTCTCCAGCCCGAAGACGCCGCCATAACTCCTGGTAGGCGCGCATCGCCTCGTCGCTTTTCTCGATCGTGACCTGATGCTTCTGGCCGATCAGGTCGGCGCGGCTAAATCCCATGGTCTCGAGATACTTGTCGTTCGCGTCGAGGATCGTCTCGTCGACGTCGAGCTCAAGGAAGCAGCGCGATCGCTGGACCGTTTCGAAAGCCGCGTCATGCAGGGCGGATCTATGCGATCTGAATATGTTCATCATTGCGCCAGGCGGCCTTTCGCCCCGATTCGGACCAATCCGAGAGGCAGAATGCAATCAATGGTTGTAAAATTGATTAACCGCCAAATAATTCCCCTGCCGTGAATTTTGTGCGACGCAGGTTATTCCTTATCGTTGAGCGGATGCAGGTCGCGCACCATGGCCTTCAGGCGCTCGTCCAGCACATGGGTATAGATCTGCGTCGTGGCGATGTCGGCGTGGCCCAGCAATTCCTGGACGACGCGCAAATCCGCGCCGTTTTGCAGGAGATGGCTGGCGAAGGCGTGGCGCAGGACATGCGGGCTGACGCGCGAGGCGGCAATTCCCGCCGCGCCCGCAAGAATCTTCAACTCGCGCGCAAAAGCCTGGCGCGTCAGGTGGCCGCTTTCGCCGTCGGAAGGAAACAGCCATTTTTGCGTCGAAAGCGCAGGGTGAAGCTCCAGCAGCATAAGGCGGTAGGCGGTCAAGGCCTCGCGCGCCGGCTGTGTCAGCGGCGCCAGCCGTTCGCGCCCGCCCTTGCCCTTGATCGTCAGGAAGCCGCCGCCCTGCTCGAGCGATTTTTCGGCGAGTTTCGCCGCCGACAGGGGCAGCGCGACCAGTTCCGACACGCGCAGCCCCGCGGCGTACAGCACTTCGAGGAGGCAGGCGGCGCGTCGTCCCCGCAGCCGTTCGGCGGCCGGACGGGCGGGATCGTCGAGCCCCTCGCGCGCGACCTTGAGCAGAGCGTCCACTTCCGCCACCGACAGGATTTTCGGCAGCCGCCGCCCCTGGCGCGGGCCTTCGAGCAGGACCGCGGGATCGTCGGGCCGCCGCTCCTCGGCTGCGAGAAAGCGGTGAAACTGGCGGATCGCCGACAGTTTTCGCGCCGTGGACGTCGGTTTCAGCCCGGCATCGGCCAGATCGGCGAGAAAATCGCGAATATCCTGGGTCGTGGCGCACGAGGGGTCGCCGCCGCGCGCCGCCAGAGCCGCGATATAATCGCCGAGGTCGCGGGCATAGGCGTCCAGCGTGTTCCTGGCCGCCCCGCGTTCGGCGGCGAGCATGTCGAGGAAATCCGCCAGGGCGGCGCGCGCGGGCGACGCGCCGGCGGCCTTCATTTGTTGAGCACGGCCGGCGAGATGGGCTGGCTGATCTGGCGCGGCTGCGGCTCGACAAAGGCGACCAGCGCGGCCATGCCCACGAAAGCGGCGCCGGCCAGCAGGCCGACAAGGAAAACAAAGCGAAACAGGCTGGGCATGGGGTTTGGGTCCAATTGCGGCGAAAGTCGGTTTAATTTCACCCTCGCGTCGTGATACTACAGTGCCATCATGTCGGATCAAGCCATCGTTCCAAAGCCGGAGGCGCCTTTGTCGCCGCCCCCGCCCCGCGAGTCGCGCGCGCAGGCGATCGTGGACGCCCTGGCCGGGCGCCCGCTGGTGCTGGTCGGCATGATGGGCTCCGGCAAGACGGCGATCGGCCGCCGGCTCGCCCAGAAGCTCGGCGTCGGTTTCGTCGATTCCGACCAGGAAATCGAGGCCGCGCACCGCCTGACGGTCAGCGAGATCTTCGCGCTGCATGGCGAGCCCTATTTTCGCGACGGCGAACGGCGGGTGCTGGCGCGGCTGATCGGCGAGGGCCAGCGGGTCATCGCCACCGGCGGTGGCGCCTTCATCAATGCGCAGACGCGCGCGCTTATCGCCGACCATGCCGTCTCGATCTGGCTCAAGGCCGATTTCGACGTGCTGATGCGGCGGGTCCGCAAGCGGCCGACACGGCCGCTGTTGCAGGATCCCGACCCCGAAGGGGTGATGCGTCGCCTGATCGAGCGGCGCTATCCGATTTACGCGGAAGCCGATCTCGTGGCGCAATCGCGCGACGCGCCGCATGAAACCATCATCGAGGAAATTTTTGGCGCGCTCGAGCGCCATCTCAGCCGGCAAGGAGAATTTTCGCCCGACATGACCGCCCCCGCCGTTCCCCCCGCCACGACCCGCGTCAACGTCAAGCTCGGGCCCCGCGCCTATGACATCCTGATCGGCCCCGACCTGGTCAGTCATGCCGGCGAGAGGCTCAAGCAGCTCGCGCCGGGCGCGAGCGCCTTCATCGTCACCGATTCCAACGTCGGCCCGCTGTGGCTCGCCGCCTTGCAGGAGAGTTTTCGCTCGGCTGGCGTCAGGCACGGCCAGATTGTGCTGCCGGCTGGCGAGGCGACCAAGAATTACGCGCATTTCCAAAAGCTTTGCGAGGCGGCGCTCGAGGCGCGCATGGAGCGCGGCGATTTCCTGGTGGCGCTGGGCGGCGGGGTGATCGGCGACCTCACCGGCTTCGCCGCCGCGAGCCTGCGGCGCGGCATGGGCTTCGTGCAAATCCCCACCACGCTTCTGTCGCAGGTCGATTCCTCGGTCGGCGGCAAGACCGGCATCAATTCCGGCCACGGCAAGAACCTGATCGGCGCCTTCCACCAGCCGGCGCTGGTGCTGGCCGACACCAAAACCCTCGCCACCCTGCCGCCGCGCGAATTCGCCGCCGGCTATGCCGAGGTCGCCAAATATGGCCTCATCGACCGGCCGGATTTTTTCACCTGGCTCGAGGCGCATTGGGGCGGCGTGTTCCGGCGCGGCGCGGAGCTCGATCACGCCATCGCCGTGAGTTGCGAATCCAAGGCGGCGGTGGTCGCGCGCGACGAAACCGAACAGGGCGACCGCGCGCTGCTCAATCTCGGCCACACATTCGGCCACGCGCTGGAAAAGCTCGTCGGCTATGACAGCGCGCGGCTGGTGCATGGCGAAGGCGTGGCGATCGGCATGGCCTGCGCCTTCCGTTTTTCCGCGCATCAGGGGCTTTGCCCGCCTGACGCGGCCGAGCGGGTGGAAAACCATCTGCGCGCAGTCGGACTGCCGACCCGCATCGGCCAGATCAAGGGCTGGCGCGACGGAGCCCACGAGATCGTCGCGGCCATGGCCCAGGACAAGAAAGTGCGGCGCGGCGCGCTGACCTTCATTCTTGCGCGCGGCGTAGGCGAATGTTTCATCGCCAGGAGCGTCGAGCCGCAGGCGGTCCACGCCTTTCTCGAGAGCGAATTGCGGGCGGGGGCTTGACGGCAATGCATCGCGGCGGCGGCGACTTGCCGGTCAACATCTGGATCGCCGCAGCGATCCTGGCCTTCTGCATCCTGATGTCGGCGCTGTTTTCCGGCTCCGAGACGGCGCTGACGGCGGCCTCGCGCGCCCGCATGCACGCGCTCGAAAAACAGGGCGACCCGCGCGCGAAAATCGTCCTCCGGCTGCTGGCGAGCCGCGACCGGCTGATCGGCGCCATGCTGCTCGGCAACACCCTGTTCAACATCGCCGCCTCGGCTTTCCTGACCTCGGTCCTGCTGGCGATCTTCGGCGATCGCGGCGCCATCTACGCCACCGCCTCGATGACCGTGCTGCTGCTGATCTTCGCCGAAGTGCTGCCGAAGACGGTGGCGATCAACTATCCCGACCGCGTGTCGCTCATGCTGGTGCGGGTCGTGTCGTTCTTCGTCACGATCTTCGGGCCGATCCTCTATGGCGTCGAAAAGATCGTGCGCGGCGCCTTGCGCGTGGTCGGCCTGCGCCTCGGCGAGGCGCACGGGTTGCTGACGCCGCAGGAGGAGCTGAAAAGCGCCGTCGACCTGATGCACCGCGAAGGCGACGTCGCCCGCTCCGACCGCGACATGTTCGGCGGCCTGCTCGACCTGAAGGAGCTGACCGTCTCCGACGTCATGGTCCATCGCACGAAAATGCTGGCGCTCGACGCGGATTTGCCGATGCCCGAGATCGTCAAGGAAGTCGTCGCCTCGCCCTATACCCGCGTGCCGCTGTGGCGCGAGCACGCCGACAATATCGTCGGCGTGCTGCACGCCAAGGATCTTTTGCGCGCGCTTGCCGAGGCGGGCGGCGACGCGGGCAGGGTCAAGCTCGACAGCATCACGCTCGAAGTCTGGTTCGTGCCGGACACCACGGCGCTGGAAGACCAGTTGCAGGCCTTTCGCAAGCGGAAAACGCATTTCGCTTTGGTCGTCGACGAATATGGCGACGTGCAGGGCCTGGTGACGCTCGAAGACATATTGGAAGAAATCGTCGGCGACATCAGCGACGAACACGACCTCGCGGTGACCGGCGTGCGCCGCCAGGCCGACGGCTCGGTCATCGTCGAGGGATCGGTGCCGATCCGCGACCTCAATCGCGTCATGGCCTGGGACCTGCCTGACGAAGAGGCCACCACCATCGCCGGGCTGGTGATCCACGAGGCGCGCGCCATACCGGAACAGGGCCAGAAATTCGCCTTCCACCGCTTCCGTTTCGAAGTCCTGCGCAAGCAGCGCAACCGCATCACCCTTTTACGGCTGGCGCCGGAGCCGGAAGCGGAAGCCTGAGGGCTAGACAGAGGCCAATTCGGCGGGCGCAACTTCGCCGGCCATGAATTGCGCCCGCGCCAGGGCGGCGAACTTGCCATTTTGCGCGACCAGTTCGTCGAAGGAGCCGCTTTCGACGATCCGGCCCTGGTCGAAGACGAAGATCTTGTCGGCGCCGCGGATCGTCGCCAGCCTGTGGGCGATGACGAAAGTGGTGCGCCCCCGGGTCGCCGCCGTGAGCGCCGCCTGCAACTGTTTTTCCGTCGCCGCGTCGAGCGCCGAGGTCGCCTCGTCGAACACCATGATCGGCGGGTCCTTCAACAGCGCCCGGGCGATGGAGAGGCGCTGGCGCTCGCCGCCCGACAGCGTGCGGCCGCGCTCGCCGACCATGGTCTTGATCCCGTCGACCTGGCGCGCGACAAAATCGCTCGCCTGCGCCCGCTCCAGCGCCAGCGCGATCTCGGCGTCGCTCGCATCGATCTTGCCGACGCGAAGATTCTCCTCGATCGAACGGGCGAACAGCATCGGCTCCTGGAACACCACGCCGATGTTTTTCCTCAGCGCCGAAAGCTTCAGATCGCGGATGTCCACGCCGTCGATGCGGATCGCGCCGGCTTGCGGATCGAAGGCGCGATGCAGCAGGCTCAGCGTGGTCGACTTGCCCGAACCGGTCGCGCCGACCAGCGCCACCGTCTCGCCGGGCCTCACCACGAAACTGACATCGTCGACCGCCTTGCGGCGTTCGTCATAGGCGAAGCCGACATGCTCGAAGGCGACTTCGCCAGCCATGCGGCCGGCGTCCCTGGCGCCGGGGCTGTCGGCGACGCTCGACGACGTGTCCATCACCTCGAAGAATTCCGCCATTTTCGGCGCCTGCATGAACAGGTAATTGGTGAAACCGACGACCTGCTCCAGCCGCGCGATCAGCATGGTGGCGAAGTTCATGAAGGTGACGATCTCGCCGATGCTGGCGAGGTGGTGGAGATGCAGCGAGACGCCAATGACGAAGATCGACAGCAGCGTCAATGTCGAGGCGGCGCGCGTCGCCACCGCCGCCAGCGCCCACCACGACAGGACCGGCAATTGCGCCGCCAGCACGCGGTCGATGATTTCGCGCAAAGTCCGCGATTCCCGCTCGATGCGGGTGAAGGACTGGATCACCGGCACATTGCCGAGCACGTCGGACGCCTGCTCGGCCAAGCGCGCGTTGAACGTCTCGACCCGCGCCTGGAGGCCTGTGGTCCGGCGCAGCACGAAAATGGTGAGCAGGCCGAAGCCGATCACCAGCGCCACCAGCGCCAGGGCCAGCCGCCAGTTGAGGAACAGCGTCGCCGGCAGCAGGATGAACAGCGCAACAAGCGAGGCGCAATTGGTGCGGAAGAATTCCAGCCACAGGCCGGCCATGCCGCTCGATCCTTCGAGCATCACCTTCAGCAGGCGGCCGGAATGGGTGGCGCCGTGAAAACTCAGCGGCAGTTCGAGCAAATGATCGAAGAAATCGGCCATCGACGCCAGCCGCCGCCGGTGCGACAGGCGGTCGGCGTGCAAGGCGACCAGCACCGCCGCGCCGATCGAGAACAGCCCGAAGCCGACCCAGGCGCCCATCATCGGCGTCAGCTGGGCCCAGCTTGGATTGACCCGCCGCGCCTGGGCGTTGGACAAAGCGTCGATGATGCGGCCGAACAGCACGGGTTCGACGAATTGCGCGCAGGCCAGCGCCAGATTGGCGAACACCAGCGCGATGGCGAGGCGGCGCTCGGCGGCGAGCTGGGCGAGGACGCGGGCATAGATTTTCAGGACGAACATGGCGGCTGCGGTCTGGTTGCGGACGGCGGGACTATAGCCGGTTTCGCCCGCCTGTCTTGTCCCCTTGGTCACCTCGTCAGTCTTTGCCGAGCGCCGAACCGCCGAGCATGCCGAGCACCCCGCCGATCACGCCGGAGCCCAGCGAGCCGCCGCCGCCGTCGCCGCCGGCGGTCTGCGGCAGGTAGCGGCCGATCTCCTCGGCCAGGTTCATGATCGGCATGCTCTGCAAGGCGACATGGCCCGGCCCGGTCAAGGTGGCGAGGAACAGGCCTTCGCCGCCAAACAGGATGTTGCGAAAACCCTTGACCATCTGGATGTCGAAGCCGACCGACGGGTCGATGACGCCGACATGGCCGGCGTTGACCAAGAGCCTTTCGCCCGAGGCGAGGTCGCGGTGCACCACTTCGCCGGAGAGGTCGAGCCAGACCGTTCCCGGTCCCGTCACTTTTTGCAGGATAAAGCCCTCGCCGCCGAAAAAGCCGGCGCCGAGCCTTTTTTGCCAGGCCAGCTCCAGTTTCACCGCCATTTCGGCGCACAGGAACGTTTCCTTGCGGCAGACCAGCGACTGGCCGTCGCGCAGCGGCACGGCGAGGATCGCGCCGGGAAAGCGCGGCGCGAAGGCGACGTGGCCGGAGCCGCGCGACCGGAATTCGGTGATGAAGAAACTGCCGCCGCCGAAGGAGCGCTTCAGGCCGGCGAAAAAACCGCCGCCGGTATGGGTGTCCATTTCGATGAAATCGTTCATCCAGCACATGCAATTGGTCTGGCTGTAGACCGTCTCGCCGGCGGCGAGATCGATCTCCAGCGTCTGCATCACCGTTCCCGACAGATTGTACTGCATGGCTGTCTCCTTCGCAGGCGGCCGATCCGCTCGCTTTTACACGCGCGAAATCCGCAGGGCCAGCCCGTCCAGCCTCGCGACAGTTTTGGGCGCTACAATGGAAAAGTCTGCGCGGTCATGAAACGGCGCGGGCGACGCTCGGCTCAACTTCGGCGGATCGGCGCGAGCCGGCCCCAGACTGGTTTTTTTGCAAATGACCCCTGGCCGCGACAAGGGCGCGCGAACCCATCCGGAAATCCTGCTTTACGTCGGCGCCTTCATCCTCGTCGCGATGTTCATGGGCGTCAATGTCGCGACCCTCGCCAACATGCGGCGGAGCGCGCGCCAAAGCGCCGAATCCTACCTCGCCGGCGCCGGCAATGTCGTCTCCGAACACGCCGACGCGGCCTTCCGCTCGGTCGATGTCGTGCTGTCCGGCCTTTCGGCCCAGTTCGAGGGCGGCGACATCGACGCGGCCGCCGCCATGCCGGCGAAGCTGGCTTTGCACAATCTGCTCAAGGAACGGCTGGCCGGGCTGCCGCAAGTGTCGAGCTTCATGCTGGTCGATGCGAAGGGAAGCATCGTCGCCAGTTCGCTCGATGTCCCGACGGAGGCGATCAACCTTGCGGACCGCCCGTATTTCCGGGCGCTGAAGGCCGACCCCAATCTCGAGACCTATATCAGCGCGCCCGTCACGAGCCGCCTCACCGGCTCCCGGGTCATTCTTTTCTCGCGCCGCCTGTCCGGCCCGGACGGCGCCTTCGAGGGGGTGATGGTCGGCGCCATCTGGCGGAGCTATTTCGAAGCCTATTACGACGCCATCATTTCCGGCGAGGACACGCGGGTCTCGTTGCTGCGCGCCGATGGCGCGACCCTGGCGGAACATTCGGCGCCCTTCGCCTCGGTCCCAAAAATCGCCGCCGCGAGCTGGAGCGCGCTGCGTCCGGGCGAAGTGGCGCGCGCGAGCGCTGGACCTGGCGGCGCGCCGCAGCTGATTTCGGCGCGCAAACTCGCCAATTTCCCGATTGTCACGCTGATCGACCGGCCGGAAGCCAGCGTCTTCGCGGAATGGTCGAAAACGGCCTGGCTTTTATCGCTGATCTCGCTGTGCAACGCCTTGCTGGTGGTCATCCTCAGCGTCGTCATGGCGCGGCGCTGGCGCGCGCAATCGGCGTTTCTGGCGCGGCTCGAGGCGAGCGAGGTTTTCGCGCGACAAAAATCCGAGCAGTTCGAGGCGACGCTGGCCAATCTGCCGCAAGGCCTTTGCATGTTCGATTCCGACATGCGCGTCGTCATCGCCAACGCCCAATATTCGCGGCTTTACGATCTTTCTCCCGACGACGTCCGCGCCGGCACGCCGCTCGACGAGCTGGTCGCGCAGCGGATTGCGCGCGGCGTCTATGCCGACGACGGCCGGCGCGGCGAATTGACGGCGGAAGCGGAGGAGGCCGGCCGGCTTTTCCGCCTCGCCAACGGGCGCATCATCGCCGTCAACCGCTACGCCATGCCCGACGGCGGCTGGGTGTCGCAGCACGAGGACGTCACCGAAGCCCACAAGGCGATGGAGCGGGTCAGCTTTCTGGCGCGCCACGACAGCCTGACGCATCTCTACAATCGCGCGCAGCTGATCGAGAGCATGAACGAATTTCTGGGCTGGCTGCAGCGCGGCGTCGGCCAGGGCGTCTGCGTGTTGCTGCTCGATCTCGACATGTTCAAGGCGGTCAACGATTCGCTCGGCCACGGCGTCGGCGACGCCCTGCTGAAGGAGGTCGGCGCGCGGCTGCGCCAGGCGACGCGCGCTGTCGATGTCGTCGCGCGGCTCGGCGGCGACGAATTCGCCATCGTGCTCATGCTCGACGAAACCGGCAAGCGCGAGGGCGCGCGCGTTTTGGCCGAACGCCTGCTGGCGGTGATCGCCGCGCCTTTCCACATCGACGCGCACAAGGTGTCGATCGGCGTGTCGATCGGCATCGCCGCCGCGCCCGAGGATGGTCTTGGCGTGGATGAACTGATGTCGAAGGCCGACATGGCGCTTTACAAGGCCAAGGCCGCCGGCCGCAATTCCTTCCGCTTCTACGACGCGACGCTCGAAAGCGAGGCGCGCGCGCTCCACAATCTGCAACTCGACCTGCGCGCGGCGGTCGCCGAGCAGCAGTTCGAACTGCTTTATCAGCCGATCGTCTCGGCCGCGACGCTGCAAGTGGTCTGCGTCGAGGCTTTGGTGCGCTGGCGCCATCCGCGCGACGGGCTGATCGGTCCCGACCACTTCATCCCCGTGGCGGAGGAAACCGGCCTGATCGTGCCGCTCGGCGAATGGATTCTGCGAAAAGCCTGCCTCGACGCGCGCGACTGGCCCGCCGCCGTGCAGGTCGCGGTCAATGTCTCGCCGGCGCAATTCCGCAAGGGCAATCTGCTCGGGACGATCGAGCGCCTGCTCGAGGAAACCGGCTTTCCCGCCAGCCGTCTCGAAGTGGAGATCACCGAAAACATCTTTATGAAGGGCAGCGCGGAAAATCTCGCCATTTTACGCGGCCTGAAGCAGCTGGGGGCGTCGATTTCGCTCGACGATTTCGGCTCGGGCTATTCCTCGCTCGGCTATATCCGCGCCTTTCCGCTCGACAAGATCAAGATCGACCGCTCCTTCATCGCCGAGGCGCTGCAAAGCCGCGATTGCGCGGCCATCGTCGCCACCATCGTCACGCTGGCGCGCAACCTCGACATCGCCACCGTGGCCGAAGGCATAGAGACGCAAGAGCAGCACCAGTTTTTGCGCGCGGCGGGGTGTACTTATTTCCAGGGCTATTTTTTCGGCCGGCCGATGAGCGCGGAAGAAATGAGCGAAAGGCTGGCGGGGGCGGCGAGGAAGGCGAGCTGAAACCTCCGGGTTTCACCCTTCTCCCGCATAGCCGACCCCGCAAGCCGCAACGCAGGGCACGCGGGGACCGGACCGAATGGCGCATCCCGACAGCGGACCATTGACCAAAGGCTGGCGCGTCGGCAGGCCGTTGCGGCAAAAGTGAAAATGGCGCTTTTTGGTTTGGGCTTCTCCGCGCGCCGCGATGCAAGGAATTCGGGGACCGGATCGAATTGCGCATCACGACAGCGGACGATTGGCCGCAGCCCCGCCCGCAATTCGTTTCCTGTCCCAGAACTTCCGGGAAAGCTTGCGCTTTTTCGCGGTTCGGCCGATATTCGTTCTGCAATCGACGTTTTTTTTGGATTTTACCAACGATGAACTTAGATCATGCATTGAAAGAAAATAAATTGCCTAATGGCGCCACAGCGGAAGCGCTACGGGCCGAGGTGGCCAAGGCCGAGGCGCCGCATGTTGAGGCGCCCAAGGCCGAACCGGCTCCGATCCAAGTCGATCCGGCCATGAGATTGTTTTGCGATGACGATACGATTGTGGCGATGCAGCGACGATTTACCCCCACCGCCGCAGGGATCGCCTGGACGCGGTTCAGCGAAGGGCCGCTCCAAATTTTGTAATTCGTATCATGTCACCGCCCCCCGGCCCCCCCCGACGCATCACCTTCTCCCACCACCCCCAGCCACTGTAACTCCCAATTCAGAGTCTCCCGTGATTGTTGAATTCTTTACACTTTTCGAACCGTACACACGGTATTGGGGCATCGGCGCCATGATAATCTTGTTCGTTGCTGGTTTTTTTGCTGGGACCAAGATCAAGCTTGCCTTCGGATTGCTGATCCTTGTGGGAGCCTTCGTCATCGACTTCGTGATCTCGAACTGGATCGTGGTTTCAAACAATCTCGAATACGATCGCTTTACGATGCCCTTTGAGGCGATCGCATACGGAATTATCGCACTGGGATGGATAATCAGCGCCGTCATAGGTGCCGCATCACGGAAGTAGGACGCTCTGAAAAAAACGGGATGGGAGTTACGGGGAGTTCGGGGAGTTACCGGGAGTTACGGTGAGTTACGGTGAGTTACGGTGAGTTACGGTGACATGATACTGGAATGGACCCCAAAGTTGAGACACGGTTAAATGGGTGACATAGCTTCCGAGGAGGATGCATGTCGGAACCGTCGCCGCGTTATTTTTCGAACGAGTTCAAGGAAAAGGTCGTCTTGCGGCTTGAGAGCGGCGAGAAGATCGCGGGAATTACGGTGACATGATACGAATTCCCGAAGCCGGCGGGCGCCGCCGAGCAACCATCATCTTCCGCTGCGTCATGATGCGGCTTGCCTTGACCGTAAGCATTTCGTAGCGTCCGGCCATATTTTGGGCCTGGCCGGGGGAATTTGCGGATGCGAAATTTCAGGAGTGATCCGAATATCCGGGCGGTGGCGCCTCGCGCCGCCGATCCGCGATCCCGACTCCGCATAAGCCTTCGACGCAAGCTCGCAAAAGGCCGTTTTTTAATTAGGGATTTCGTATCATGTCACCGTAATCCCCAATGGGAAACGCGATGATCCGGACATTAGGGAAGATCGTATTGGTCCGCCGGGGCAAACCTGGGGCGATCACATGAAATTGCTCCGGACATTCGGTTATGTGGTGTTGGCGTTGCTCGCCCTTTGGCTGTTCGTGTTCCCGTCGGCATGGCTGCATTACAAGCTTTCGGTCGATGTAGACGACAATGGCGTCATGCGCCGAGGCGACGGCGTGATCTTCGTCTGGTTTCAGTCGCAAGGTCCTCTGTTAATTGACAACACGCCACAATGGACGATTAAGCCCTCGGGCGAAGCCTTTGCGGTCGATCTTGGACCGCGCGGAGCTTTTTTTGTGCTCCTGTCGCAGGACCACGACAGACCTGCATCGTGCGACGCCGGCCGTGGCGCTCTGGCTTGCTATTTCAAATTTTATGTCAACGATCTTCCCAATGGATTAGTCTCGCTTTTGAAAGTCACCGCCTTCGCTTTTAGCGGCGCGGCGCAGGACCTCACGCCGGACCAATTACCGCTGCTGGTGCGGTTTCGCGACATCAACGATCCTGCGACGGTCGAAAGGGTAGATCCTGACCGCCTTGAATTGAGCTTTGGGCCGGGCGTCAAAATCGTCCGCGTGCGGGTGGAGCTCACCAGCGCGCGGATGACGACCGGTATTGCACGGCGCTTGCCCTGGCTGAATAAACTGGATGACAGAGTACTCAGCGGTAAACGGTATGGCGAAGTAGTGTCATTGTCAGATAAGTTAAATATAACAGATTTAGAGAGGAAATGAGCATGGGAACGGTGACATGATACGATTTTCCCAATTTATTCGCCCCAATCGCGGTGTCGCGGTGCGCAATTCGATCCAGCCCCCGCGTTCCTCGCGTTCGGAGACTCGCGCTCAGGTTGTGCGCGTTTTTGCGCGCGGCGCAGGGGTGAAAATTTCCGCGAAAAAGTGAAAAAACACGCGATTTTCGATCGTTTCCACGCAAAATCAGCGTCGATTTGGCGCGATATCAGCCCGTTTTTGCTGCCGCAACCTGCCGGTTGCGTCTGTGCGCCAAGCCGCTCGGACGGCGGCAATGCGCCGAAAATCAAGCGTCTCACGCCCAAGTGTTTCACGTGGAACATATAGCGAACACGGCAAATCAAGGCAAAACGGCGCCGCCGCAAAAATTCTTGTTTTTGAAAAAATTCACCTTTTCGCCCGGCGCACAGATGCGCTGGTGGAAGCTATTCTGTCGTTGGAGTTGCGGTCACATGATACGAATTCCCCAATTTATTCGCCCCAATCGCGGTGTCGCGGTGCGCAATTCGATCCAGCCCCCGCGTTCCTCGCGTTCGGAGACTCGCGCTCAGGTTGTGCGCGTTTTTGCGCGCGGCGCAGGGGTGAAAATTTCCGGCGAAAAAGTGAAAAAACACGCGATTTTCGATCGTTTTCGCGCAAAATCAGCGTCGATTTGGCGCGATTTCAGCCTGTTTTTGCTGCTGCAACCTGACGGTTGCGTCTGTGCGCCAAGCCGCACGGACGGCGGCAATGCGCCGGAAATCAAGCGTCTCACGCCCAAGTGTTTCACGTGGAACATATAGCGAACGCGGCAAATCAAGGCAAAACGGCGCCGCCGCAAAAATTCTTGTTTTTGCAAAAATTCACTTTTCGCCCGGCGCAGTCGTCTCGGGCGCGGATTTACGCGATCTCGAATGGTTTGGTGCCCCAAGCTGGACAAAGATGCGAACTCATATCTTATTGAAATAACGAGATGAATATCTCGCTACAGCCGTTCTGTCGACCGCTAGCTCCGGATTCGATTCCTCATTTCGGAACCGAACGCACGCTTTGTGTTACGCGTATAACCGAAGCTGCGGTGGTTATGCCCTCCATCGTTGATCACCACGGCTCATTTCACTTGTCGAGATCGCGCTGTAGCGCGGAATACACACGCGACGCGACGTTGAGCGGATCGCCCGTAGCATCAATCAGTTGGCACACGGGCAGAAGCTCGCAAAGTCGGAGATAACGCGTACGCGCCGCAGCGAGTTGGTCGGGACGCTCCATCGCATCAGCCACGCCTCCTCTTGCGATTTGTTCCAACGCCATCTCGACAGGCAAATCGAGCACGACGATCGCGTCAGGCATCGGCGCGACGGAAAGCTCCGCTTCGATCGTTAGAAACAAGCCTTCGTCGCCATCGGCGCGGGGTTGATAGGCAGCTGCTGACAGGAGAGACCGGTTCTGAATAATGACGAAACCCGGGGTGGCCTTAACGAACGCGAGCGCCGGAGAAATCTTCGCCGCGACATGGTCCTTCCGGTCAGCCGTAAAGAGAGCGCGCTGCGTCTCCACATCGTCGGTGATCGTCGAAAGGCCTGCTCGGATTCGACGACCATGTTGGCCAAAGCTCGGCTCGTAAAGGATGATGGGCGTAATCCCCTCGCGCTCAAACCGCCGAGCAAGCAGCGAGAGTTGAGTATCTTTGCCGGAACCGTCGATCCCCTCGAACGCGATGTACTCCAAGGTCACAGGGTGCTCAACTCAGGAGGATTACCTCCCTCTGAAGCGCGGAGCTGTGATGCGAGAGCCCCAGCCGCGGCGACTTGAAGTTCCTCGACTGTTTTTCCGCTGATAGGACGTACCCCCCTTAACATCTCCTCAACGACAGCAAATTTCACTTTATGATTTTCTTCCTGCACACTGAGACTCTTCGCATGGGCCTCCAAAGCATTGCACACAGCAGTGAGGAGTCGGTCAATGTCTCCCTTGTCGGCACCCACGAGACCCGTCAATTTGAGGGTGTTTTCGTTCAAGTTTCCAAGGTATTCTTTCAGCCTCTGAAATCGTGGGATGATTCACACTGATAGTAAAATCGAATCGTCCGGTGCGTTTGATAGCACTATCAATCTTTTCATCGAAGTTGGTTGCTAAAAAGATGAGGCACCGGCACTGATCATGCAAGTCTTGCAATCGCGGCAGCATTGCGGAAGTCGTGAAAGCAGCGATTGTCCGACTTTGGTAAGTGCTAAATTTATTGGGAGGTGACACGGCTTCGTTTATGACCTGCTTGTCCTTTGAACCTTCAATCACACCGTTCGAGCCCGTGGGCCGCTCGTCTGGCGACGCTTGCGCTGAGTTCGCAGATACGCTCGCATTTGAGCTCACTATATCATCTTTGACATGCGAACTTTCCTCGCCGCGCGATAGGAAGAACTCCTCAAATTCATCGAAGAAAATGACGCACCCCCGTAAGTGATTTAACAGGGCGAAGACCCGATTTGCGCGGGCTTCCATCCTGTCGAAGCCGTCCTCAAAAATCGAGGAAGCGGGAACAGCGATCATGGGCCAGCGAAGGATCTCTGACACCTGCCTGACTAATGATGTTTTCCGCGTGCCAGGATCGCCTGGCAAGATGCCCGCGCAGCGATCCCGAGACGGTTGTTCGCTTGGGTTTCCGTGGACGTTTGCAAGAACCTTCGTGGCGAGGCTCTCAGAGATCGTCGAGCCGACGGTGGGGTCGGTCCAATTGTCTTCGATGCGATTTTTCTCGTCTTGCGAGACCGGTTTATTCTTGAACCATCCGTGAGGGGGCAAGTCTGGCCACACAAAGGGACGTTCTGCGGTGCGCGCCCAGCGCTTGGAGGGCGAGCTAGCTGTATCGTCGATCAGATAGCCCTTCGTCCCGAGTTGAAGGCCGAGTTCTTCGATGACCCGCCTGTTAATCCAGTCGTTCAGTACGCGTGAAAAACCTTCAAGGAAGTGACATACGATCGCTGTCGCCCAGCCGAGCGTAACGTTGGGCGAGACGGTATGGTCATCTTGCCACCCGTCCAGCTTGGATCCGCTTGAAGGGGCTTGCCCGCCATTGGAGCTTTTTCTCACAAAGGTTGGGATAACCCCGTTGAGAAAGTATTTTCTCATCATCCCGACGATCAGCGGACGCGCCGCATCCGGAACTCGTGGCTGGAAATAAAGCCAGCTAAGACAAAGGGCGACTTCATGGCTAGCGATGTGCCAAGGTGTGCTCTTTTTCCTGAACAGCGGATGGTTGGCCGGCCAACTGCCATTTTCCTGCTGCCCGGCAGCGAGCGCCTCTATGATCGCTAGGCATAGGTCCTTGTCCACGTGTTCATCGTAGATGGCGTAAATACAGCCAGCGAAAGCCAGCCTAAGAGGATCTTGTCGGTGCCTGGCTCCACGCTGGAAATAGTACGACTGCTCAATCGCGAATGCACGTGCGCCTGCGACGACCGCATCGAGCCCGTCGATGTCCTTAACGTCGAGCGCGTGCAATGCACGTAGGGCATGAAGGGTCGCGAAGTAATGCCGTGACCCAGCCAGTCCTTCTTCGAAGCAAACTTCCCCCGCGAACCCAACGCCAGCCGTTCTTGGTTTCGCGGCTTCAGTGATCGCCTCGCGAAGCCGCCGCTCAATCATTTGGCGGGGGGTATTCCGGTCATATTCCTCATCCTTCTGAATTGGGCCAGGCACAGATTCGTTCGGAGCTTCCGGCTCAAACTCCACGCTCGCTGATGTTCCTGCAGGCCCAAAGAATGGTTCTACATCCGGCTTCTTGTCGTGAAATCTAGCAAGATAATCTGAGACTTGAAAAAGATCAGCAAGATGGGCTATGTCAAAGGTATTGAATTCGTATCGATCTATTTTTTCGCTTTGCTTACGCTGCTTGCGGGCTTCGTAAAATCGCCGTCCCTGCCTTCCAACAGCAAGCCGGCCAACCAGTTTTTCGAAATCCAAGCACCAGTCGGGTTGTGTCTTCCCCTTGCTAGTGTCCCTTAGACGGTCTGCATAGAGAAGAGCGATGTAAGCTCGTGCAGAGGTAGTAATGTGAGGCGGAGCGTTTGAGTCTGCCTGCGAGTCCAAATCCTTACGGAACGAGCCGTCCTCTCGTTTGAAGTCGTAGACTGCCTTAGATGCGGTCTTGGCCCAATTCTCAACCGTGGTCCTTAACAGCACGAGGTCGTCCATGGCCATAATGCCGTCGTGGAGTGGTTTTATCGTTTCGGTGAAAGGCATTTCTGCTATTTCCATTTGTTGAGCAGTTATTTCTATTGCCGTTATCCAGAAATATTAACCATATCTACGATTACGTTCGCCTCAATTTGAACGACACGAATAGTGGCACTCGTGTAGAGCGTCGCACAAGGTCGTTAGCACGGAATCGGGCTTCATACTCAACGCGAGGCACGAATAATTCTTTCATCTCCTCTAGCCTCCAACCAGCGCGAAGCAGCGCGTTGATATAATCGGGTATCGAGTGTCGGTAGTAGGTGAACGGACCGACTGTACCGCCGATCATAATATCATGTCGTCCGGGTTCAGCGAGGTCGGCCTCGATCACAAATCGGTCGTCATCCAGCGGTTCGCCAGTGCGGTAGAAGTGAGGATGCACAAGTGCAACGACCAATGAACCCTCGGGCGCGGCCACTCGGCGCAACTCAGCCGCGGCCGCCTCGAGATTTTCACAATAACAAAGGACGATGCTAGCCACGATTGCGTCGAAGTAATTGTTCGGGTAGGGAAGTTTGGCGATATTGGCTTCGGCGAACGTGACATCGGCCCTTACGCTATTGGGTTTAGCGATGTCGCAAGCGTGGCGTTCGCCGATTTCCGCTGCTTCGAATAGCCACCCGCTCCCCGAACCAGCGTCGGAACGCGGTCATTGCCGCGATCGCCGAGCAATCTGACAACTTCAGGCTTCAGCACCGCATCGCGGATCCATGACGAACTGGAGGTCCCCGAGGCGATCTTAGCTCGGTAGAGAGCGCCGCGTTCGTCCCACTCTTCCGTAATGTTAGGAGTCGCCATGCTGATCGACCTCCGTAAGGTCAGACAGTAAGTCCCCATCCTGGCGAACGAGCAATGCCTGAAGGTCTCTCTCGATCCGACGTTCCCATTTTGCCGCAACGCCGACGAAAGGGACGACCCAGCCACGCGCAAGCATGCCCTTTCTTAATTCTTCAATGAAGATACCCTGGTCACGCACGATGCTGCGGCCCTTATTGAGGAAAGTAACCGCGCATGCTGGTGAGAAATCGACACCGATCACGGCCAAAATTTCCATGCGAGCCGCCCGCAGGCGTTCCATGTAATCGAGCTGCTCGTCCGCGATACCAGAAGCCGTCGCGCGCAGGCCGTTGCGCTCATACCAGACTTTGCCTTGAGGTTTTCTACCTAGGCCGCCAGCATCGCACTTCGTTTCTGGGCACGGCATCTGGATAATGTTGATATCGTTGTCGAGGCAAAATTTAACCACTGGCCGCATCATCGCCGCGTGATGACGAACAACTCCTTCCGCCATTACGCACTGGGCAAGAATGCAGTGCGAGACGAATACGCATCGCCGAGAACGGATGTCTGTCACCGATCAACTCGGAATAGCTTCGTATTGTCTGTGAGGAATGAATGGCCTATCGGTGTAACCCATGATCCAGGCGTAGTCCGACCAAAGTCGCAGACAAAGACCGCAGACTTGCTGTGCGCACCGCACCTCATATTCCTCGGCTGTCAGCCAAGCGCCGTCCGTGTAATAATGTTCATTAAATCGAGGCTCTTCATGCAGCTCTATTTCATAGAGGTGAAGCGTGACCTCAACACCCATCGGGTTCCGGTCGGAAGAACCAGATGTGAGATAGGACTTAACCAGCACCGGGACGCCCCCAAGTCGCTGCGCCGACATCTCATTAAAGAATGGCGCAACGGCATCGAGATTGGTCATGTCTGAAACTGAGCTGGGATCGTACTGGATCGAGAAGAGACTCCATACGCCAGGGTAGTTCTGCATGTGGTCGGAGCGGCGGACATAAAATGTTGAGCCTCCGGAGCGGCGCACCCCGATTACAGCGTGGATCGGTTTCCTATCCAGCATTCTGTGCTCCTATCTGGCTCGTACCGCTTGCGCTGGAATCGCAGGCGCAGCTGGACTGATTCGCCAGTCTATATGGTTCTTTTATGAATCATTCCTATCGTGATTCGCCGCTGTCAAGCTCAATTTTCCTTGAAGCGCCATTGGTCCCCAAGCTATTTATGGGCATGGGCAAAAGTTGAGCAACAGAACGCTCCTTATTTTCAGGCGCCCGCCGCATCAATGTTGACCTTAAGGGAACAGCCATTTCAAATCACAAGCCACTTCCCTTTCCCTTCGCTGGCGTGGGGCGCGCACGGTTTTCCAAACAGCGCCGATCTTGGCGACGACGTCAGCGGCGCTCTTGGCAAGATTTTCAGCCATCCTGGTCCAGCGGTCGAGGTCGACTGCCCTCAGGACCCATCCAAGATCCCGAACTTTGGCTCCTCGATTGTTGAGCTCCACCCGGGTCATTTCCGCGAATTTCGTGCTTGCGGCGTCAGTAGGCGCGCATAGGATGGTTTCGGCCCCGGACCGAGTTACGCGTTCAACAACATCACTGACCCGATCTTTATCCACGCCGAACGTCGCAACCACTTCGGCTCGGATTGAGGGTTTAAGCGCGGGGATGTCCAAGCGGCGGCAGGCCGAAATCGCCGCCATCGCATCGACGGGCGACGGCGCCACCCAAAATTGCCGCCTCATATCACCGTGGAGAAGGGCGGCAGTTGGATCGGCGTCGAATGCGCAGACGCCCGGCGAGCCCCGTAACGCGGAAAAAGGCCGCGCATCGGCTTCTGTAAGGCCGTAGCCGACCACTTCGCCGGCAGGGTTGCGCATCGACCAGCGGCAAAAGATGCGGTTGCCCTGCTGCGTGGCTTCAAGCGCTTCGTCCTTTATCGCGGCTTCAACGATCTCGGCGGAGGCGCCGAGGCCGGCAAGATGGGTTCTGATGACGTCTCGCCTATTGGGCGCGGCGGGCGCATGCTCTTCGATGCCAACCACCGGGCATTTCTTTATCTCGCTGGTTACCCTCGCCCCTTCGCGCTGCACGGCGATAAATGCCGCGTCGGCAATAATGTCCTCATGCTGCAATTCCGTCTGAAGAAAGCGGACCGCGCCGCCAAAGTCTCGGCCGGTTTCCGCCATCACGAGATCGATCGCGCCGCCGCTGCTCCTTCCCGTGCTTTCCATTTTGAACCGGTGGGGCTTGTCGGCGCTGATCGTCGTCCATGCCGAGACTCGGTAACTCCCATCGGTTTTGGTCGTTTGGATCGCTGCGGCCGCCAAGCATTTTCATCACTTTGGGCAGCGGCGCTGCGCGGACCTGTGACGCCTGGCGGCGGCCCTCCTCCTTGCCATCCGCGACGGCTTGTTCTTTCGCGGCGGCGATCGCCACTGCCTCGCGCTGAATTGCTTGAGCCAGCCCCTGTTCTCGAGCTTCTTCGAGCGCCTTCTGAGCCTGGGCGGCGCTCGTCCTTTCCGTCTGATGGAGGACGGCTTCGCGGCGATCATGCGCCATTTCCCGCTGATCCTGATCCGCCTGCTTCGCTATTTGCTTCATTTCTTCTTCGACTAGCTCCCCAAGTTTTAGGTCGAAGATGGCGTTATCGCCTTCCAATTTCGCCGCACTCGCGATCAGGGCCGCCTCCTTCTGCACCAGCGAGATGGTCCTGGCATTAAGTTCGGCCTCAAGCGACTGATGTTTACGGAAAACTCGTTCCGCCTCCGCCTTTTGCTCGGCGGCCTGTCGCGACGACATTTCGGCGAATTCAGCCTGGCGACGCTCGATCTCGGACTTCACGGCCTCCATGGCGGCGGTCTCGCGAACTACCAGCGCCTCGATGGCGGCAAGCTTCGTTTCGCCCTCCGCCCTTAAGGCGTCGGCGTCGGCCTTGATCATGCCGGCTTCCGCTTCAAGACGGGTTACAGCGGCCTTGCGCGCCGCGATTTCTTCATGTGTTTTCGTCAGGACGACCGCCGCCGCATCTTGCGCAGCCGCCATGGCCATCTCCTTTTCCGTGACGGCAGCTTCGCGGGTCGCAATCTCCGTTTCCTTCTTGCCCAACGCCGCTATTACCGTCGCCAACTTGGCTTCGGCCGCTTTGATCGCCGCCTCCCGTCGATCGCAGGCAGTTTCGCGGGCGAGCGACTGTAACTCGGCTTTTTTGATCTTATGATCCAGCTGATAGATTTCGGCCTTTTTCGATGACAATCTGGTCTGAGCGCCGGAAAGCTCAGACGCTTGCCGGCCCAGCGCTTGCTTCTGATCGGTGAGGGATTTCGATCGGCTTTCGAGGCCTTTCTTGCGCGTAGCCAGTTCCGCCTCGGTCACGGCGACCTTGGCGATCCGATCCTGAACGGTTTTTTCCAGGAACTCGGCGGCTTCGAGCCGGATTCGGGCGGTTTGCTCAATTCCCTCGAGCGCTTTCGCCCGCAGATCCAATTCGGCTTGCGCCTTTTCCAGACCATCGCGCTCCTTGGCGAGATCCTTCTTGGTGCCGTAGATTTCTGGCGTGAGCCAGTCTGGGCCTTGGCCAGCCTTAAGCTTGCCGCGCTCAATGCGCGGGTCCAGATGCTGCTTCGCAAACTCCGACCAAGCATCCTGTAAGCCTGCGTATGTGTTTCGCGACCCGTGCTTGAACCGATTAGCGCGCAGGATAGGGGCGGACGAGAGATAGACCCTTCCTTTCGTCGACTTGGCGACGGCCGCCACGAACACGTCGGCGACGCCGCCGCCTTTTTCGTCCACGTCGAGGCGCGCGGCCAGGATCGAATTTTCCCCGAACACGCCGCGCGCCCAGGCGATCGCTCCATCCAGCAACAGCTTGTTACGAGGATTGGCCGGGTCATGAAGATCTCCGACCTCGCGGATCCAATCCGGCGAAACCACGCATATGAGATGGGTGACGGGCGCCGTGCCGCCACGCTCGCTCGCGCCTAGCGCCGCCTTTTGCACCTTGTAGTCGGCGAAGTAGTCGATCACGCCATCGTCCTTCGCCCAGGGTAGGTAATGCAGATTTTTCGAGGAATCGGCGTCGGGACGCACACGGGTCTTGGCGATCTGGTCGCCGCGGTTCGCATGACGAGTGGCCGCGCGGAGACCAGGCAGGCCGTTGATGTTGGAAATACGCTTGAGACGGACGCAGGACAGCAAAGGCATCGAAATTCTCCGTTGATGAAATCATGTGGGGGAAGCGAAGGCTTGGCAACCAATTTTTAAAATTGATACCCGCTACTCGTTTCTAAAGTTAAGCTTACGCTTACCTTTAGCCGCTCCGCTAAACGGGCAGGCAAGGGAGATCCCTTGACCCCAAACGCCGCCGCCTCTCCGAGTTGGCGTCCTTCCAATCACAGGAGCCGCGCGCTCAGCCGCACGCGATCGGCTCAGCCGCCGATCAAAACAGGCATAGGCGTGGCTGTTGAGGGATGGCGGCAAAGCCGCATGTGGCGCCCGACAAGCCAGGCCCTGGCTTTGTCGCAGCGGCGCGCCGACCCTGCCGGGCGCGGCGCTATTCAAATTTTTCTTCAAACTTTTTTTGGGGACCCTTCGAGGTCTAACCCCTGAAAGGATTACGAAATATGACGAATGCCTACGACTTTGGCTCCGGCCGTCCCAAGCCGCGCAAACTTCCCACGGATTGGCCCAAGATCGGTGGTTCGGACTTCAAGCCCGGACCTACCAACCTCTTTCTGACGCCGGAATTCCGCGACGTCTTCCGCCCTGGCTTCACACGTCTCGTCTATGCAGGGGCGTCGGTCGGCCTTGGCCTGTGCGCCAAGACCGCGGCCATCCCGATTTACAAAATTTCCACCTGCGCCGAGGACAGGCTCGGCGCGCGCATGGCGGAAAATGGGCGCGACGAATATGCGTCCTACTATTACTTCGAAGGCGATTATGTGCACGAAGAGGGCTGGGATCGCTGGTATCCCTCACATCTGCACCCGCAGCAGCGCCCGTCGCCGAACTCGCCGGTTCAAGCCGCCGAGCGCTGCGTTAAGGTCCATCTGCCGCAATCGATGTCGCCGGAAGCCTTTGACGCGGCTTTCGACGCTGAAGTCAGCAAAGGGGCGATCCATGAATGGGCGATGACTCCGGACGCCGCCCGTCATTGCGGTTACCTCGGCGTCTCTCCGGCGACGCTGATCCGCTACACCGTCTATCCCGGCTGGCGCCTCAGTCCCGCGCTGGAGCTTGCCGGGTTCTCCATTTTTACCGGGGCCGACCGCATCGTCAGCATCGCTGAACGGATTATCCTCGAGCACTACGCCATCACCACCGTGGCCTGAGAGCCGCAAACACCCCATCAGCCTACGACATTAGCCACAGCAAAGCGTTAGGCTTTGCTGTTGTTTCCAGCATTAAAATGCTCTACATGATATAAAGGCGCGTAAAGTGAATAACAACAGTGGGAAAGTAAAGACAAAACCAGCACGTGGCGACGCCAAGGCTCGCAAAATTCGTCTCATTAAGCTAACGGATCAAAACATAACGACCTTTGAACGGCTCGGACGACAGGACGCGAGCTTTCGCGGGCTGCGCGCTCAGCTGCAAGAGCTCTGCATTCAGTTTGCGATGATTCCGGCGGCCGATGACGAAGAGCCGTGCCGGATCGGTCTCTCCCGGGCAATTGACCTGCAAATCGCACGTTTTGCTATGCGGCCGGCCGAGACAGAGGCTGACCTCGCTCTCAAGCTCGCGGCCGTGCATCTTGTCGTCGCGTCCCGGGACGAGCACAAGAACCTTTGCGCGATGGTTTATGCCGCGCTGGTCGCTGATGTCGCGCGGATTTTTCCGGGCAAAACCGCAGTCCAGATCGATGCCTGGCTCACCGACGAGCAAGGCAAAATGACACTCCATTGATCGGCTGGCCAGCGGCGAAGGCCAATCGGCGGCCTGAATAGCCACGCCAAAACCAGCAGCAATTTCACCCCCAACCCGCCTTCGCGGGGCCGCGGCTCCGCGCGCTTTTATCTGTCCAAAATCAAGGAAACATAGACATGACCCAGTACTGCATCAAACTCGCCAAACTCCGGGATATCGTGCCGAGCGCCCAGCCTCACGTCGACAGCGCGGACGTCGCTCATTTTGAGCATGTCGCCAATCTCGAGCTGTCTTTCGGCGAGATTTTCGACGCCTACCTCGTCCTCGCCTATAATCTCGCGGTCATCTTCACGACGCCGCACGAATTCAGCGATGGCTGCGGGCGGGGCGCCATGCGCGTCATGGCAGACGTTTTGGCGCTGATGGCCGCTCGCCCGGCCAACGACCAAACTGATCTCGGGAAAAAAGTCATTGCTTCGGAGATGGCGGCGGAATTGGCCGCGGGATCCGACCAATACCAGAACCTTCCGTGGCTTTTGGCGGCATCGGTTCGCGCCGATTGCCAAAACCTCTTTCCGGGCTGGTCTCGGGAGGCGACAGACGCGCTGCTTGAGCGTATGCGGCAAGCGCATCAAGCCAACTGACGGCGGCCCTCTTGGCTTTGTGGTTCCTGGCTGGTCGGAGGTCTACCTGCGGCGGCTTCCAGTCATAGCCCGACCGGCATGTGTCAATCGGATAACGGGCGGCGGAGCTATGCCGTCGTACGCCAACCGCGGACGTTCACGGTGTAGACCCCGGGAACGGGCCAACGCGTTCCATTATCGACCTTATCGGAATCGCGTTCCCGCAACGACAACGGCGGCCCGCCCAAGGGCACCGGTCAAATGTCGAATCCGATGGCGGCCTTTGCTAACCTCCGTGCGCATCCCAAATACGAGTGCCGTTAGCGACGCAATCATGTCGGCCTTCCGATCCGACTTTCACATATTTGACGACGAAATTGACGCTGGCCCAATGCCCGTGGTCGTCGCGCTGCCGCACGGAATTATAGGACCCGACCCAATTCTCTCCAGATTGCGGATTGCGAAAAACCGTTCCGGACGTGGCGTCGCCGCCATTGGCCGAAATTGTTTTCGGATCGTACGCTGCATTGCAGGTCATGTAGCCCGCCGGCGCAGGGAAGGCGATCCACCACTCGTTCCCTGCATGCTTATGCACTACGCCAGTGGTCGCGTAATCGTCTCCGACCTTGGCCTGCGTGTTGTGAATGCCGGCCATGATCAGCGGCACGGCGCTTTCGCAGTCAAAATATGCGCAAATCGCCCCGATGGCGGTTTCCGCTTGGGTCGTATCCATTTGGCCCCAGAATTTGGAAAAGAAACTTCCGCCTTCGTGTATGTTTAGATAGTGAGCCTGAAAGATAACTTCGTTTGGGTCTTCTTCTGCGCTGCAATGAGTGACAGGTGCGGCAATTGCCAATAATGAAATGAATGCAAGCGCGGCTTTGGACATCGTTGCCTCCAATTCCTGCGTAATTCAATCAATCGAACAAAACGCGTTTCAGCAGTTATTGCCGGTGCACGCCTGCGCCGACTGGGCCGTCATGGTCGCCACCGCGGCGACGCCGCCGGCCAAAGCGAGGGCCAGAATGGCCAGGGCGATCAGTTTGCGCATGTCAGTCTCCTTGGCTTTCAGCAGCTGGAGCCGCTGCACTCCGCTTGGGCGGGCGTGGGGCGGAGCGCATAGGCAGCGACGCCGCCGGCGAGTGCGAGGGCCAGAATGGCCAGGGCGATCAGTTTGCGCATGTCAGTCTCCTTGGCTTTCAGCAGCTGGCGCCGCTGCACTCCGCTTGGGCGGGCGTGGGGTGGAACGCATAGGCGGCGACGCCGCCGGCCAAAGCGAGGGCCAGAATGGCCAAGGCGATCATTTTGCGCATAAGGGCCTCCCGAAAGTTCAGCAACTAAAATAATCACACTTCAGGCGTGCGCGCGGGGAGCTACGTCACGCCCTTTGAATTATGCGCCTGAAATAGAATTGAGGCCAACGATTTCGGCGACGTGCCGCAATCGTGAATCGCTTAAGCCAAAGTGAAGCCAAACAGCAGGTGTGCAAGGTCTTCACGCCGAGCGCCCTGGAATTTTCCTCCATTCATAAGGGTTGGAGACGCCGAACACCGCTTGGACATGCGCGGCGGGCCGAAAAGAAGCGTCAGCGTCGTTCGACGAACGCGCGCAACGCCGCCATCGACTTAAAGCGTTTGTAGCCGTCGGCGGTGATCGCCTCGACTTTTCCTGACGCCGTTTCGAGGTATTTAATGCCGTCCATATCCCGCCATTGATCAGATAGGCGCCCGATCGCCGCAACCGTTTTGATCAATTTGTCCAGCAGGACAAGGACGCCACAAAGGCCAAAAACGACGCCGAGCTCCATTTCCTGCCCCCTCGCTGAATCCTATTGAACGCGCCCCGTCGGCGATCATGCACGCAACATTAACCCTCCCCAGGCGCCGCGCCTAGAACTCGGCGCGCAGCCACGCCGCGCCCAAGACCAAACGTATGATAATATTCTTTATGTTACAAATAGTTAGAGGGTAGCTAAAAAATGAACCTTGGTGCCCACCGTCAGAACGCTAGTTCATTTCGTTTTCGGAATGTCCTCTAAGTGGACGACAGCCGGCGGCGAGACCTTCACGTCCTAGGACCGCAACGAGCCGGAAGCAACCCGTTGATCGACGACTGCCGCCCGCCCAATTCCAAAATCCAACCATGACCACGACAGGTCCTTGGCGTTTTCGCCCCATGCGGTAAGACTGAGGTTCAGATTCGGAGCGCCAACCCCTGGCCGCCCCGAATCTGAGCTGAAATCCCTTGCAAGGCGGCGGTTTTGGCGATCAAGAAATCCGAACTTTATTCATCGCTCTGGGCCGGTTGCGACGAATTGCGCGGCGGCATGGACGCCAGCCAATACAAGGATTACGTCCTCGTCCTGCTGTTCATCAAATATGTCAGCGATAAATACGCCGGCCAGCCCTTCGCGCCGATCACCATCCCCGAGGGAGCGAGCTTCAAGGATATGGTCGCGCTCAAGGGCAAGAGCGACATCGGCGACCAGATCAATAAGAAAATCGTCGGCCCGCTGGCCAGCGCCAATAAACTCTCGGACATGCCGGACTTCAACGACGCGACCAAGCTCGGCGTCGGCAAGGAGATGGTGGAGCGGCTCACCAATCTCATTGGCATATTCGAGAACAAGGCGCTGGATTTCTCGAAAAACCGCGCCGATGGCGACGATATCCTCGGCGACGCCTATGAATATCTGATGCGGCATTTCGCGACCGAAAGCGGAAAGAGCAAAGGCCAGTTTTACACGCCAGCCGAAGTCAGCCGCATCATCGCGCAGGTCGTCGGCATTCACGGCGCCAAGACCAACGCCGCACGACGGTTTACGATCCCACATGCGGCTCAGGATCGCTGCTGTTGAAAGTGGCCGATGAGGCGCGTTCGCCCGTCACCGTGTACGGGCAGGAGAAGGACGGCGCCACCAGCGGCCTCGCCCGCATGAACATGATTTTGCACAACAACCCCACCGCTTTGAATGAGCAGGGCAACACGCTTTCCGATCCGAGGTTCAGGGACGGCGAGGCGCTGAAAACCTTCGATTACGTCGTCGCCAATCCGCCTTTTTCCGACAAGCGCTGGAGCAATGGCGTCGATCCGGACAACGATCCCTTTCATCGCTTCAGCCTTCGGCGCGCCGCCGGCCAAGCAGGGCGATTACGCCTATCTGCTGCATATCGTCCGGTCGCTGAAAAGCACCGGCAAGGGCGCCTGCATCCTGCGTCGTCGCGTGCTGCTTCGCGGCAAGGACCGAGGCGAAGATCCGCAGAGCGCCTGATTTGCACGAGGGCTGTATCAAGGGCGCTGATTGGCCTCCCACCCAACCTGCATACGGCACCCAGCGTCCCCACCTGCATCATCGTGCTCGAGCAAGCAGCACGGGGAAAGCGCGCAAGAGCATGTTCATGATCGACGCCAGCGCCGAGAGCCGTGAAGGACGGACCGAAGAACCAGCTCAGGGCGCAGGACGTTAATCAGATTATAAACGCTGTTGCCCAGCAGGATCGACCTTGCCAATTAAGCGCGCATGGTCGCGGTCGACGAGATCGAGGAGAACGACTTCGACCTCGACCTGCCCGCGCTCGTCGACGAGCCAGACGCCGGGAGACGCGCAGGACGGTCACAGGCACCTGCTTGGCGGCCGGTTGCCGTCGCCGACGTCGATGCGCTGGCAGGCTCTGGTCCATCTGCCCGACGCTGCGCGGAGGCCTGTTCGAGCCGCGCCGGGGGGTGCTTCTCGGCCTGGCCGTGGAGAAAGCAGCGATCAAGTCCGCCATTTACAGGCGTCCCGAATTCGCCGCCTTCATCGCCGCCATGAACGCCCATTTCGCCGCCTGGCGGGACAAGAACGCCCAAGCGCTCGAAGCGCTCAAGGCCGGCTGCCAGCCGAAGAGGATCATCGTCGAATTCTCCCGAAAGTCCTGCTCGCCCACTACGCCGGCAAGCCCCTCATCGACCCCTACGACATCTATCAGCACCTAATGGACTACTGGTGCAAAGACGATGCAGGACGATTGTTACCTCATCGCTGCCGATGGCTGGAAAGCCGAAACGTCTCGAAGCATCGAGAGAAAGACAAGAAGGGCAAGGGGAAGAAGGACAAAGAGAGGGGCTGGACCTGCGACCTGATCCCGAAGCCACTCATGGTCGCGCGGTTTTTCGCCAGCGAACAGGCAGCAATCGACGACCTGATCGATGAATTCGACGGCGCCACCGCCGAACTGGCCGAGCTGGAAGAAGAGCATGGCGGCGAAGACGGCTTTTTCGCCGAGTTGGAAAAGGTCAACAAGGCCCATGTCGCGGCCCGCCTGCGCGAGATCCGGCACGACAAGGAGCGCCAAGGAAGAGGCGGCCGTTCTCAATCAATGGCTCAAGCTCGAGGGCGAAATCGCCAGCCTGAAGAAGCAGGTGCGCGAGCAGGAGGACGAACTCGACGCCAAAGCCTTGGCCAAATATCCCAAGTTTACGGACACGGAGATCAAAAGCCTGGTCGTCGATGACAAATGGTCGTCCGCGCTCGACGCCGCCATTCATGGCGAGATGGATCACATAAGCCAAGCGCTGACGCAGAGGGTCAAGCAATTGGCCGAACGCTACGAAAATGCGTTGCCCGAAATGACCAAGACGGTCGCCTTGCTGGAAGCAAAAGTTTGCGGTCACCTTCGGAGCATGGGCTTTCAATGAAGATTGAGCGCTTCAGCCCGGAATCTCATGCAGTTCACATCTCCGGTGAGCTGATTTCAGAATTGGCAAGTCGGTCGAATCCATCCGACGCCGGCGTGTGTTCCCGACGGCTGGACCCTAGTCCGACTTACCTCCGTCGCCACGCTTGAGAGCGGGCATACACCGAGCCGGAATCAGAAATCGTATTGGGACGGCGGCAATATTCAATGGGTCTCGTTGCACGACAGCCAGTCGCTCGATGGACCTGTAATTGCAAGGACAGCACAAGCTGTTACAGCCGAAGGAATCCAAAACTCGTCGGCGCGGTTACTCCCTGAGGGCACCGTCGTCTTTTCGCGAACCGCCACGGTCGGCAAGTCCACGATCATGGCGACAGCGATGGCTACGAGCCAGGACTTTGCCAATTTCATCTGTGGCCCGAAGCTGCATAATCGCTATTTGATGTATCTGTTCCGCTTTATGGCGCCGGAATGGAACCGGCTGATGGCGGGAAGTACGCACAATACGATCTATATGCCGACATTCGAGGCTTTGCAGATCCTTCTGCCGCCAATACTCGAACAGAAAGCCATAGCTGAAGCCTTGGGCGATGCGGACGCTCTCGTCGACGCTTTGGAGCAAATCCTCGCCAAGAAACGCGACCTCAAGCAAGGCGCGATGCAGGAGTTGCTGACGGGCAAGAGGCGGCTGCCGGGGTTCGGCGCAAGCGGAAAATTCAAGAGTACCGACGCGGGCGTTCTACCAGCGGATTGGAACGCACGCTTCGTCAGGGATATTGCGACGATCAGGACAGGCCCTTTCGGAACCCTCCTCAAGGCATCGGAATACTCCGAAACTGAGGGAGTTCCGCTGATTTCAGTTGGTGAAATTCGCGAAGGGTATTTGAAAGTAACGGAACGGACTCCGCACGTCTCCGTGCTGGTAACAAAGCGACTGCCCCAATATCTGCTCAGGGAAGGCGATATCGTATTTGGCCGCAAGGGTGCCGTAGAACGTTCGGCGCTCATCTGCGCTGAACAAAACGGCTGGTTCCTTGGATCAGACGGTTTGGGCGTCCGCACCTTCAAGGATTACGACAGCCAATACATCTCTTATCAGGTCCGAAGCGCTTTTAGCCGCTCTTGGCTAATCCAAAATGCGACGGGCAGCACCATGCCCTCGCTAAACCAATCAATTTTAGGCCAACTCGCCGTACCGCTTGCTGCAACCAAAGCCGAGCAGACGGCTATTGCCGCCATCCTGTCGGACATGGATGCCGAAATCGCCGCCCTCGAGCAACTGGCCAGAACGGGCGGTCAAGCTGGGCATGATGCAGCAGCTTCTGACCGGCCAGATTCGGCTGGTGTGAGATGGCGGCGATGCGTGGAACGAGCTTTGACGCATCGCCCTGCCCCAAGGCGCTTCTCGCCGATCTCGACGAGATGAAAATTCGGGCATTTCATCGATGAAGCCTGCCGTGAGCGCCGCCTTCCTCTCTCGACGCAAATTTCGACGGTCGGGTTTCTGGACGTCCTGAACTTATCTCAGGGCGACCGGCCGACAATTGCCGCCATGCTGCTTTTCGGGCAGCGGCCTCAAGCGTTCCTTCCTTGGGCGATCATCCAATGCGTCCATTTCCTCGGAACGACCCGGGATTCGCGCCTGCTTGCCGCCAGGATTTCGACGGCCCGATCATTGACGCAGTTAGAATGGCGTTCGACTTTTCCATGGAGATGATCCAAGGAACGATGACGCCGAATGATCCAATCGCGGCCCTGATCCGACGGCCGGATATTCCCCCATCAGTCATCGTAGAGGCGCTTCTCAACGCCATGACACATCGCGATTACGCCGATCCGAGGCCGATCGGCGTTGCGCTCTATTCCGACCGGATCAAGAAATCAAGAATCCGGCGCGAGCGCCTCCCAAAACGCCGCCAGGCGCGATGCCGCCGCCGCAAGGCTCGTTCCCACCCAATCCAGTTCTGGCCCGGGCGCTTTTTCGCTACGGCCTGATCACCGGCAGGGGCGCGGGGCTGGATTAGCTATTTCGCGATTGCCGCAAGGCCGGTCTGGCGACGCCGGAGTTTGTGTTTTGCGACGGCATGCTATCCCTCGTTCTTCGCGGCCAAGACACGCCTGATGACACGCGACAGCCAGAGTCACAGCCAGACTTGCAGCCAAATTCGGCGATGCCGATTCGCCGCCAAAGTCGCAGCCAGATTCGCCGCTAAACTTCGCCGCCAGAGTTGCAGCCAGAGTCAGCGCAGCCAGGCTCGCTCGAATTCCGCGTTCTCGCCTTGCTCGCCGAGGGGGCGACAATGTCGAAAGCCGAATTATCAACCCGTCTCAAACAGCGCGAAGTTTCCGGTCAACTGAACAAGGTCGTCCGCAAGCTTGTGGCGGCCCAGATTATGCGCAGACTATGCCCGACAGGCCGAACAACCGATTGCAGAAGTACCGCATCACGCCGAAGGGCTAGCAATGGCTCGCCGTAGGGCGGGACGGAAAGATTTTCATGGATGACTTTTCCAAACCTGAATCCCTCGGCAAGCCCGAACGCGTCACGCAAAACCGCGTCATCGCGCTGTTTCGCGATGACCTGGGTTATGACTATCTCGGCGACTGGAGCGACCGGCCGCACAACGCCAATATCGAGCCCGGCCTTGCCAAAGCTTACCTGGCCCAAGCGGGCTATTCTTCGGCACTGATCACCGGCGCGCTGTATCAGCTCGAAACCGAGGCCGATCATTTCGGCCGCACGACCTATGGCAATAACAAGGAGGTCTATCGCTTGCTGCGTTATGGCGCGCAGGTGAAGACCGAAGCCGGCGAATTGACCCAGAACGTGTTTTTCATCGACTGGGCCACGCCGGAAAACAATCATTTCGCCATCGCCGAGGAGGTCACGCTGAAGGGGCCGCTCGAACGCCGGCCCGATCTGGTGCTGTATATCAACGGCATCGCCATTGGCGTTCTCGAGTTGAAGAACAGCCGCGTCTCGATCGGCGAAGGCATTCGCCAGAGCCTGTCAAACCAGCAGCCAGAGTTCAACGCCTGGTTCTACAGCACCGTGCAGTTCATCTTCGCCGGCAACGATTCCGAGGGCCTGGCTTTTGGGACCATTGGCACGGGTGAGAAATATTTCCTGAAATGGAAAGAGGACGAGGCGGATAACAGCGGCTACAAGCTCGACAAATATCTCTCCAAAATGTGCGAAAAGCGGCGGATTCTCGAGCTGATCCACGATTTCGTGCTGTTCGACGGCGGCGTGAAAAAGCTGCCGCGGGTGCATCAGTATTTTGGCGTCAAGGCCGCGCAGCAGCATGCGCGGGACCGGCAAGGCGGTATCATCTGGCACACGCAGGGCAGCGGCAAGAGCATCGTCATGGTGCTGCTGGCCAAGTGGATTCTGGAGAACAATCCCAACGCCCGCGTCGCCATCGTCACCGACCGCGACGAGTTGGACAAGCAGATCGCGCGCGTGTTCGGCGATGCCGGGGAGACGATGTACCGCACCAGCAGCGGCCGCGACCTGATCGCGCAACTCGGGCGGGCCAAGCCGCGCCTGTTGTGCTCGCTGATTTACAAATTCGGGCCGAAGGGCGTCGACAATTTCGAGGCCTTTCTGGCGGATTTGAAGGCGCAGCCGAGCCCGACCGTCGGCGAGATCTTTGTCTTCGTCGACGAGTGCCATCGCTCGCAGGGCGGCAAGTTCAACCAGGTGATGCGCGCGATCATGCCCAACGCCGTCTTCATCGGCTTTACCGGCACGCCGCTGTTGCGCGACGACCGCAAGACCAGCCTGGAAATGTTCGGCGGCTATATCCACACCTACAAGTTTTCCGAGGCGGTTGAGGACGAAGTGGTGCTCGACCTCATCTACGAGGCGCGCGACATCGACCAGAAGCTGGGTTCGCAGGACAAGATCGACCAGTGGTTCGACGCCAAGACCAAAGGCCTGAACAATTGGCAGAAGGATGAGCTGAAGAAGAAATGGGGCACGATGAAAAACGTGCTCAGCTCGAAGTCGCGCATGGATCGGGTGGTCGCCGACATCATCTTCGATTTTTCGGTCAAGCCGCGCCTCAGCGACGACCGAGGCAACGCCATTCTGGTCGCGGGCAGCATTTACGAGGCCTGCAAATATTTCACCCTGTTCCAGAAGACGCCGTTCAAGGGCAAATGCGCCGTCGTCAGCTCCTACAATCCGCAGACCAAGGACGTGACGACCGAGGAGACCGGGGCCAATACCGAGACCGAGAAGCAATTCATCTTCAACACCTATACCGAGCTGCTGAAGGACGTGGCGGCCAAGGGCGGCAAGTCGAAGACCGAGACCTATGAGGACGACGTCAAGACGTTGTTCATCGAGCAGCCCGCGAGCATGAAGCTGCTGGTGGTGGTGGACAAGCTGCTGACCGGCTTCGACGCGCCGGCCTGCACCTATCTCTACATCGACAAGAAAATGCAGGACCACGGCCTGTTTCAGGCGATCTGCCGCACCAACCGCCTCGATGGCGAGGACAAGGGCTTCGGCTACATCGTCGACTACAAGGACCTGTTCAAGAAGGTCGAAAACGCCATCGCCGTCTATACGTCGGAACTTGACCACAGCGCTGGCGGCGCCCCGCCCGAGGTGATGGTTCAGGATCGCCTGAAGAAGGGGCGGGAAAAGCTCGACGACGCGATGGAGGCGCTGGCGGCGCTGTGTGAGCCGGTCGAGCCGCCGAAGGACGATTTGGACCATATCCGCTATTTCTGCGGCAATACGGAGTTGGCCGCCGACTTGCAGGAGCGTGAGCCGCAGCGCGCCGCCTTGTATAAGGGCGTCGCGGAAATGATGCGCGCCTACGCCAACATCGCCGATGAGATGGACGAAGCGGGATACAGCCCCGCCGACATCGCCCGGATCAAAAAGCAGCGTGACGATTTCCTGAATCTGCGTGAAATCATCCGCAAGGCCAGCGGCGAGGAGATCGACCTCAAACCCTATGAGGCCGATATGCGGCACCTGATCGACACATACATTGACGCCGACGAACCGCGGAAAATTTCGCCCTTTGACAATATCGGCCTGCTCGACCTGATCGTGAAGACCGGAATCGCCGAAGCGATCGCCGAAAAACTCGGCGGGATGAAGGGCAGCAAGGAAGCAATCGCCGAAACGATCGAGAACAACGTCCGCTCGAAGATTATCCGCGAGCACATGAGCGACCCAGCCTTTTACGAGAAAATGTCGGCGCTGCTGGATGAGATCATCGCGGCCCGCAAGGCGATGGCGATCGAATACGAGGATTACCTGAAGCAGATCGCCGAACTGGCCAAGCAGGTCCAGGCGGGCAAGTCGGCTTCGGCGCCGAAGTCCATCAACAGCAAGGGCGTGCAGGCGCTTTGGAGCAACCTCAACCATGACGAGGCCATGGCGTTGAAGATCGACGAAGCGGTGCGGACGGTCCGGCCTGACGCCTGGCGCGGCGTCGAGGCGCGTGAGCGGGTGATTAAGCAGGCGCTTTACGGGATTTTGAAGGACATCGGCGAGGTCGAGCGGATCTTTCTCGTGATCAGGAATCAGGAAGAATATTGATGGCGGTCAGGTTGGATGTCGGCGGCGTAGCTGTCGACGTCGTGTTCAAAGACATCAAAAACGTGCATCTGAGCGTCAACCCGCCGGCGGGCGCCGTGCGCATCGCCGCGCCGTTGAGGGCGAATATCGACACGATCCGCGTCTTCGCCGTCTCCAAGCTCGCCTGGATCAAGCGCGAGCAGCGCAAGATGCTGGACCAGGAGCGCGAGCCGCCGCGCGAGTTCCTGGAGCGCGAGAGCCATTACGTCTGGGGGCGGCGTTATCTGCTGCAGGTTGTTGAAGCCGACCGGGCGTCCAAGGTCGAGCTGAAGCACCGGAAATTGGTGCTTTCTGTTCGGTCAGGCGCGGATAAAGGCGGCTTCCAGTCTCTGATCGACGCCTGGTATCGCGCCGAGGTCAGGGGGGCTCGGCGCCGCTGATCGCGAAATGGGAGCCTTTGCTCAAGGTCAAGGTCAATAAGGTTTTTGTGCAGAAGCTGAAAACCAAGTGGGGCAGCTGCTGCGCCGCATCGCGCAACATCCGCCTCAACACGGAGCTGGCCAAAAAACCCGCCGAATGCCTGGAATATATCGTCGTCCATGAGATGGTCCACCTGCTCGAACCGACCCACAACGACCGCTTCATGGCGCTGATGGACTTGTTCATGCCCAACTGGCAGCAGCAGAGGAAGTTCTTGAATTGCCTACCCGTCAAGCAGGAGACGTGGGGATATTGAAAACGTCTTTATCGCGCTGCCTCGCAGATTACGTCCAACGCTGCGAAATTATGCAAGAAAATTTCCCCTTCAAATAAGGGAATTTCGAAATAGTTCAGAAAAACGTCGCGTTTTCTGTTGACGTACCGGCTTTCGCTTAAAATAATAGTGGAATGAAAGTGATCAGCGGACTTTTCTTCCGGCTCTGGAAATCCGGATTCAAAGTTATCAACGCTGCTCATGGCAGCCATTCTGCTTCCTACTTACCCGCTATATCTTAAGCCAACAAAAAGGCGAGAACTGGGACTTAGAACGAAATTGGCGTCAGGCGGCATATGCCTCATCCGCCGCGCCAGGCAATTCGTGGGAGGCCGACTTCAGGCATTGGGCCGAGGGCGGCAACGCGCACTAACCCACGTCTGCTCGTGCGAACGATCCGAACGGATCGTTCAACGCCTGATCGCAAGTCAGGCGTAGCGAACTGGCGTGAGTCAAGATGCCTCCCCTCCCTGCGACGCGGGCGCACGCCCGCAAGGCGACTGCGTCTGCCTCGACGTGCAAGCAAGAAACTCTTTCCGATAGCTGTTCAAAGCCTAAATCAATTTCGCAGGGCAGCAGAGGCCGCACCGAACGTCAGATTGAAACCGTCGATTTGCCCATCGACAGCGCCTCGACCGCTGAGATGGACGTTATTGAAGGACATTTCCAAGACTGGATTTC
Organism: uncultured Alphaproteobacteria bacterium; assembly: GCA_963828185.1. GTDB lineage: Bacteria > Pseudomonadota > Alphaproteobacteria > Rhizobiales > Beijerinckiaceae > Rhodoblastus. The sequence goes on from CAWHDV010000015.1 coordinate 70,825, forward strand.
GACCGCTTTCAACGATTCGACCACGAAAAGGAAATAGGAATGGCGCGCCGCCGTCGCTCGACAACAAATTATAGCCTCACGAAACCAGGCATTCGCTGCGTTTTGTACCTTCGCGTGTCCACCGATAAGCAGGCACGAAATAAAATGTCTCTTCTTGAACAGGAACGGCAACTTACAGATCTCGCACGCCAAAATGGCTGGATAATTGTCGCCATCTTCTGCGAAGGGGGCGAATCCGCGAAATCCATGGCGAGGCCTGACTTCCAGCGCATGATCTCGCAAGCGCTTAGTAAGCCTCGCCAGTTTGAAATTGTTCTGGTTCATTCCTTGTCCCGCGGCTTTCGCAATGTCGGGGACCAGGAGACAATTGTCGACCAACTGGTTTCAAACGGCGTGAAGATTGTTTCGGCGACAGAAAATTTCAGCGACGAAAATAGCGGCCCCTTGGTGCGCAAAATGATTGGTATCGCCAACGAAATGAAATCTATCGACGCCCGTATCGGCACGATGCGCGGCATGGTTGGAACTGCCCGCGCGGGCTTTTCAACCGGAGCCAGGGTCCCATTTGGATTCCGCGCGGTTGACGCCGAAATGATAGGCTCAAAACAGAAGCGCAAATGGGAGATCGACCCTGTCGAAAGCGAGATAGTCCGCAGGATGTTTAATCTAGCCGCGGTTGGAGATGGCGGCACCGGCCCCCTCGGCGTCAAGTCGATCGCAGGCCATGTAAATGCCGCCGGACTGCGGACTCGTGAAGGCAACTATTTCGGCACAGGGACCGTCCACGAAATATTGACCAGAGAGGCTTACACGGGGTCGCGATTTTGGAATCTGTACAATAATGCTGGGGAAGAGAACGATCCTGATAAAGTGATTGAAATTACCGTCCCAGCCATTGTCGACAAAAAACTCTACGATCAGGTCCAGACCATCCTGCAAGGCCGCCAGTCGGCCCTTCGCGGTCCCCGGAATGATTTGAACCCCTCCTTGCTCGGCGGCCTTGCAAAATGCGGCCTCTGCGGATCTGCCCTGGTAGCGGGCTACGGAACATCTCGTACGGGAACGATCCATACGTATTACGAGTGCATCGCGCGACGGAAAAAGGGCTCTTGCGCCTGCGACGGAATCCGAATTGCAAGGCCAAAAGCTGAGGAAGCGATTATGGGCGCGGTCTTGGGCGAACTCATCACGCCCGCGCGCATTTTGACGATGCTGACCAGCATGAAAGAGAGGCGGGACACCAAACAATTATCGGAGCAGTCCCGAATCGCCGACCTTCAGCGCGAGGCGACCGAATTGCAAAAAGCGATCGACAACCTATACGGCCTGGTTGAACGAGGACTCGTCTCCATCGACGAACCTTCCCTTCGTGACCGTATGAAGACTTTGATTGAACGCCGTGACCTCTGTAGAGACGCCGCGAACCGCTCCTTGGCGGTCTTGCGCCAACCGATTGATGTCGACGCTGAAAAAATTCGGCACCTGGCAGAAATTTTGCGCGAGAAATTGACGTCAGGCGATGTCAGCGCTCGTAAGGCATGGCTCGGCGCCGTTATTGATCGGATTGTTATCTTCGACGACAAGATCAAGATAATCGGTCGAAAATCGAACTTCGACGGCCCCATCAAGGACGGCATACCCGCACGTCCCCCGGTTCAGTCTTCTGTTCAGGCTTGGTGCCCCTGGCCGGAATCGAACCAGCACTCCTTGCGGAACTCGATTTTGAGTCGAGCGCGTCTACCAATTCCGCCACAGGGGCATTGCGCAGGGAAACAAAACCCTTGCAAGCGGCGCGGATCATAGCGCGCAACTTCGGCGCGTCAATCGCCGAGGCGCGAGCATTGCCGTTTTTTAAACCGGATTGGGGATAGACTGTGGCCGCCTGCGCAGTGGCGAGCCGCGCCGTCTGATGCTAGAGCCTTTCCGATCCGGTAGAATCGGATCGGGCTCTAGTTTTTTTGTTTGACGCGTTTTCTTCATGCGAACCGGTTTCCACTTCGCTTGAAAACGCTTCAGCAGGATGCTCCGCGGAAAAAAACGCGGCCGGCGCAAGATGGGATGCACATGTTCAAGAAGCTCTATGCCTGGACCATTTCCCTCGCCGAAAGCCGCCATTCCACCTGGGCGCTGGCGGGCATAGCCTTCGCCGAAAGCTCGTTCTTCCCGCTGCCGCCCGATCTCATCCTGCTGCCCATGTCGCTGGCGCAGCCAAAAAAAGCCTGGTTCTACGCCGGCGTCTGCTCCCTCGCTTCCGTGCTCGGCGGCATGCTCGGCTACATGATCGGCGCGCTGCTCTATGACACGCTCGGCCACTGGATCATCCAGCTCTACGGCTACGGCCCGCGCATCGATGTCCTGCGCGCCTTCTACGACAAATGGGGCTGGGCCTTCATCCTGGTGAAGGGCCTCACGCCGATCCCGTTCAAGCTCGTCACCATCGTCAGCGGGCTGCTCGGCTATAATTTCGCGCTGTTCGTCCTCCTGGCCGCGATCACCCGCAGCGCACGGTTCTTCATCATCGCCGCCGCCATGAACCGTTTTGGCGACTTCTTCCGCGTAAAACTGGAGCAGCATTTCGCCGTCTTCACCGTCGGACTGCTCGGCATCATCATCGGCGGCTTCTGGCTCGCCGCGCATCTGGTGTGAGGACGCCGATGGCTTTGCAGCTCCGCTCTTATCTGCAGCCGCGGCCAGTCGCGGGCCTGGTGCTGGCCGGCGCGGCGCTCACCCTCGCCGGCGCCTGGACCTTCCAGTCGCTCGGCTACGAGCCCTGCGAATTGTGCCTGAAACAGCGCTATCCCTATTACGCCGCGCTGCCGCTGGCGGCGGCGGCGCTGTATTTCGCCAAAAACGCCCGGATCGGCGCGGCGCGCGGCCTGCTCGGCCTGCTGGCGGCGATTTTTTGCGCCAGCGCCATTTTCGGCGCCTATCACGCGGGCGTCGAATGGAAGCTGTGGGCGGGGCCGAACGATTGCACCGGCGATCTCGTCAAGGCAAGCTCGATGGCGGAATTCCGCCGGCAGCTGCAGACGGTGCATATCGTGCGCTGCGACGTGGTGGCGGTGCGCGTGTTCGGCCTGTCGCTCGCCGACTGGAACGTGCTGGTCTCCGCCGGCCTGGCGCTGGTCGCCGGATTTGGCGCCGCGTCCAAGAGATCGCTTTAGAGTTTTTCGCTCTTGTCGCCGAGCGCGTCGCTGAGCCGCGTCCGCGCGGAGCCGGGGGCGAGCGGCTTCTGCTGGCTTTCATGCGGCGCCCAGCCCGAAGCCCAGATGATCTCGAACGTCGCGCGAATCCGCCCGTCGGCGTCGGCGAACATCTCCTGGTAGAGAGCTGCCGCGCGGAAAACCACATCGCGGCGCAGCGGCCGGCGCGCCCCGGCGACAAGCGCGTTGGTCGCGCCCATGAATCTCAAATCGCGCATCAGGTCGAAGGCGTTGGCGTAGCGCACGGTGAAGGCGTCGACGTCGACGACGGGCAAAGCGAGGCCCGCGCGCTGCAGCAGGCCGCCGAGATCGCGCAAATCGGCGAAAGGCGCGACGCGCGGACTGGCCCCGCCCTCGATTTCCTCCTGCGCCTGGGTGAGGCAGGTGCGAAGTTCGCGCAGGGTCTGGCCGCCGACCATGGCCGCAAGAAACAGCCCGTCCGGCGCCAGAACGCGCCGGAGCTGCGCCAGCACGCCGGGCAGGTCGTTGACGAATTGCAGGTTGAGGGCGCAAACCGCAAGGTCGAAGCTTTGCGGCGCAAAGGGCAAAAACTCCTCGTCGGCGACCAGGCTCGCGCCGGAGAAACCGGGATTTTCGCCGGTTGGCGCCGCGCGCGCGACAAAACGGCCGGGAGCGGCGAGAAGTTCGCCGGTCGCGGGATGCGGCGCGGAAAAATCGAGCACGCGCGGAAAATCGCGGCTGACGCCCGACAGGCGGAAGGCGAGGTCTTCGACCGCGCGCCTCATCAGGAAATCGCACGGATTTTTCGCGCGCACGGCGCGGGCGAGGCGTGCGCGCATCAAGGCGCGATCGAAGATTTGCGGCGGCTGGGTCACAGGCCTTTTATGCCCCGGGCGCGGGAATGCGTAAAGGCGCCCACAAAGCCACGCTTCTGTTATAAACTGGCGCAATGATCCGGCAGCAATGGAATTTTTCCGACGCGCCCGCCTGGCTCGACCTGGGCTTGAAGGCGCTGCAACAGGCGGGCGCGGCGGCGCTCGACCTGCTCTATCCGCCGGTCTGCCTCGCCTGTCGCCGCGCCATTGGCGCGCACGGCGGCCTGTGTCCGAGCTGCTGGAGCGCCATGCGCTTCATCGAGCGCCCCTATTGCGAGCGTTTGGGAACGCCTTTCGAGGCCGATCTCGCCGCTGGCGAAACCGGCCGCATGATCTCGGCGGCGGCCCTCGCCGATCCCCCGGTTTTCGCCCGCGCTCGCGCTGTCGCGCGATTCGAGGAGGGGCCGGCCCGCCTGCTCGTCCATCGCCTGAAATACGGCGACCGGCTGGAGCTGGCGGAGCCCATGGGACGCTGGATGGCCCGCGCCGGCGCGGAATTGCTCGACCAGGCCGACCTGCTCGTTCCCGTCCCGCTGCACCGGTTGCGGCTGGCGCAGCGTCGCTTCAACCAGTCGGCGGCCCTCGCGCGAGCGGTTTCGAAAGCTTCCGGCGTGCCGCTGAATGGCGGCATATTGACGCGGCCGAAGCCGACGCCGCCGCAGGTCGGACTGACCCGGCGACTGCGCGCGAAAAACGTCCAGGGCGCGTTCGAAGTGGCGGTCGAGCGGCGGATCGATCTGGCTGAGCGCCGGGTCGTCCTGGTCGACGATGTGATGACATCGGGAGCCACGCTGAACGCCGCGGCGCGAATTTTGCTGCGCGCCGGGGCGAAGCAGGTGGACGCCCTCGTTTTCGCCCGAGTCGTGCCGGACGGGTGATGGCGAGAACGGCAAGCCATTGCAGGTCCGGCCGAGACCCAGTAGAAGGACCGCAAGAAGGACCAAAATGCCGCACATCGTCATCTATACCACAGCGACCTGCCCCTATTGCATCCGCGCCAAGACCCTGCTGACCAAGAAGCAGGCCGGTTTCGAGGAGATCCGTGTCGATAGCGAACCGCAGAAGCGCCGGGAAATGACCGCCCGCGCGGGGGGGCGCTCGACCGTGCCGCAAATTTTCATCGGCGACCGGCACATTGGCGGCTGCGACGACCTTTATGAATTGAACGCCGAGGGCAAGCTCGACGCCCTGCTGGCGGGTTGAGGCGACATGATCCGCTTTTCCCTCGTCTGCGACAACGGCCATGATTTCGAAAGCTGGTTCGCCAGCAACGAGTCGTACGATTTCCAGGTCGAACACAGCCTCGTCACCTGCCCGCATTGCAACGTCGCCAGGATCAGCAAGGCGGTGATGGCCCCCGCCGTGACGAGACGGGGCCAGAAGAAAAGCTCGGCTCCCAAGCAGAATGTGGCGCTGATCGGCCCGGGCGACGGGGAATTGCGCAAGATGGCGCGCGACCTTCACGCCAAGATCGTCGACGCCACTGTCGATGTTGGCGCCGCATTCCCGGCGGAAGCGCGCAAGATCCACGACGGCGACGCGCCCGAGCGGGCCATCCGCGGCCAGGCTTCGCCGGAAGAGGCGCGCGCCTTGCTGGAGGAGGGCGTCTCCATCCTTCCCATCCCGATCCTGCCCGACGAACGCGGCTGAAACCCGACGCCGGCGACCCGCTTGCTTTTTACGTAAGAACAAAGTAGGAACAATGGGGATGGCGGATAGCGGGGGCGGGCATGGGGCGCGGCGTCAAATTCACACTTCACACGGGCGCGGCCCAACCGCTGCCGGCGGACTGGCGGCGCCTGCTCGATCGTTTGCCGCAGGATTTGCGCGATCTCTACGAGGAGCGCGCCGCCTTGATCGAATATGACGGCGGCGAAAAGCGCAAGACCGCCGAGCGCCGCGCGTTCGAATGTCTCTTGCGGCAGGGCGAGGCGGCTGCTTTTTTGGCGGAATTTTCCAGCCAGCGAACGGCGAATGGCGGCGGCGTCCGAAAAGGCGCTGGCGAAACGGCGGCGCGCATGTCTTGAATCAAGCGATGATTCGCTTCCCCGCGCCGTCCGGATTTTGATGCCCCGCCGCAGCCTGACCTTTTATGAATTCTTCGCCGGCGGCGGCATGGCGCGCGCCGGGCTCGGCCCGCGCTGGTCCTGCCTGTTCGCCAACGACATCGACGAGGACAAGGCTCGGTCCTACCGCGCCAACTGGGGCGGCGCCGATTTCCATTGTGGCGATCTCGCCGGCATCGCGGCGAAGGAGCTGCCGGGTCACGCCGATCTCGCGTGGGCGTCCTTTCCCTGCCAGGACCTGTCATTGGCCGGCGGCGGCAAGGGCATGGGCGCGGCCGGCGACGCGGTCCGCACGCGCAGCGGCGCCTTCTGGCTTTTCCACGAGAAAATGCTCGCGCTGCGCCACGAGGCGCGGGCGCCGCGCGTCATCGTGCTGGAAAATGTCGTCGGCGTGCTGACCTCGCACGGCCAGCGTGATTTCCGCGCCATCGTCGCCGCCCTCGACGATCTCGGCTATCGCGTCGGCGCGCTGGTTCTCGACGCGCGCTGGTTCACGCCGCAATCGCGGCCGCGCGTGTTCTTTGTCGGCCTGGATAAGCTGCAGTTCGCCGCCCTGTCGCGCGACACGGGGTTTCTGGCGCGCCTGACCGCCGGCGAAGCCCAGCCGCAATGGACTACCTCCGCCCTGCTCGCGGCGCGGCAGTCCCTGCCGCAAGGCCTTGCCGCGAACTGGACCTGGTGGCGTTTGCCCGAACCGGCCCGCCGCAATGTCCACCTTGCCGATATTCTCGAGCCATCGCCGCGCGACGCGCCCTGGCGGGCGCCGGAAGCGACCGCCCGATTGCTGGAGCTGATGGCGCCGGCGCATCGTGAAAAAATCCGCGAAACGCAACTGAGCGGCCGGCCCGGCGTCGGCGCCGTCTATCGCCGCACCCGCGTCGATGAGCGCGGCGGCAAGAAGCAGCGGGCGGAAGTGCGCTTCGACGGCATGGCCGGGTGCTTGCGCACGCCCGGCGGCGGCAGTTCGCGCCAGACCCTTCTGGAGGTCGATGGCCCATCGATCCGTTCGCGGCTGTTGTCGTCGCGCGAGGCGGCGCGGCTGATGGGCCTGCCCGATTCCTACATCCTGCCGGATAAAGCCGGCAAGGCTTACAAACTTTGCGGCGACGGCCTGTGCGCGCCGGTCATTCGCCATCTCGCCGAGCATCTGCTGCAGCCTGTGCTGGAACACCCGGCGGTGGGGTTGACTGCGGCGGAATGAAGCTGCTTTAAGTATATCTACGTAAGCGCTATCAGCTTTTCGCCTTGATTTGGACCATTTTTGCAACAATTGCGTCGAAATTTTGTATTATTTTCTACGTCAACCTCAAGTGTGCGATGCAACATTAAACATTTGTTAATTTTTATTTTCGAAAACGGATCAGCCGGAGTTGGGAAATACGTCGATTTCGAGCGAACATAATTTTACCGTCATATTGTTTTGTTAATCGAGCCGCGTCGAGCAGCCGATGTTGCATCCAAAGAGATCGCCAAAGAGATAGCAATGACCCTTTATCATTTCCAGTTGATCGATCCGGCCGGCGGCCGGCGCGAGATGAAGTCCATCCGTTTGCCGGACGTGGCGGCGGTCTGGCGGGAGATCGGCGCGCTGGCGGTCCGCCGCGCCGCCGAGGGCGGCCAGATTCGCGTGATGAACGAAGCCGGCGGCATTGTCGTCCTGGTCGGAGTATCCACGGCGCTCAGCCTTCATCAGGCGCGCGAGGCGCGCCGCGCCGCCTGAGTCAAAAATTACCCGAAAAGCGGCTTACACCATGACGGGTGCGCCTTTTTGAGCGCCATGCGCCAAAATTGGGCTCGACGGGGCGCTGCTGCCGATGCAAATTGCCCCGATGTACAGCGCCATCACCAACGACGTCCAGATCACCGCCGCCCCGGCCTTTTCGCCCGATCGCAGCGAACCCGAGGCCAGTCGTTTTTTCTGGACCTATACGATCGAAATCGTCAATCGCGGCGTTATCCAGGTGCAATTGCTGGAGCGTTTTTGGCGCATCACCGACGGCAACGGCCGGATCGAAACGGTGCGCGGCCCCGGCGTCGTCGGCGAAACGCCAATCCTCAAACCGGGCGAAAGTTTTTCCTACACCTCCGGCTGTGGCCTCGCCACGGCGTCGGGAGTCATGTCGGGGTCCTATCGCATGGTGGACGCCAACGGCAAAACCTTCGATGTCGCAATTCCCGCCTTTTCGCTCGACAGCCCCATGGAGCGCCGGGTCCTGAACTGAGCGTCCTTTCGCCGTCACGCCCTTGTCGCCAAGCGGGTTCAGGCGGCGTTCCCGCGCCTTGCCTCCCCGCCGCTGGCGCGTAAACTGCATGGCGAGCCCATGGAAACAGGATCATGACCCACCAATCCGCCGATTCCGCGCTTGATCGCGCCATAGCGTTGCTCGACCGGTTGGTCGCCTTTGATACCGAAAGCGCGCGCAGCAACCTGGCCCTGATCGATTTCGTCGAGGACTACCTGCTCGGCCTTGGCGCCCGTTTTTCGCGCATCCCCAACGCCTTGGGCGACAAGGCCGCCCTGTTCGCGACCTTCGGTCCCGACATCGATGGCGGCATTGTCCTCTCGGGCCATACCGACGTGGTGCCTGTCGTGGGACAGAAATGGACCTCGCCGCCCTTCTCGCTGCGCCGCGACGGCGATCGTCTCTATGGCCGCGGCACATGCGACATGAAAGGCTTCGACGCGCTCTGCCTCGCCATGGCGCCGGAATTCCTGGCGGCGAGGCTGAAGAGGCCGATCCACATCCTGTTGAGCTATGACGAAGAAACCACCTGCGGCGGTTGCCTCGACACGATCGCCCGCTTCGGCAAGGATTTGCCGCGGCCGGCGCTCGCCATCATCGGCGAGCCGACGCAGATGCAGGTCGCCGACGCGCACAAGAGCATCGCCACCTACCGCACCCGCGTCACCGGCCACGAGGCGCATTCGTCAAAGCCCTGGCTCGGCGTCAGCGCCGTGCATGTCGCCTGCGAACTGGTGGCCGCGCTCGAGCGGATCGGTCTGGAATTGCAGGATGAGCGCGACCCGCACGGGCGGTTCGAGCCGGCCTTTTCCACCGTCCATGTCGGCATGATCCAAGGTGGCACGGCGCGCAACATCCTGGCGCGGCAATGCGAGTTCTTCTGGGAGTTTCGTGGCCTGCCGCATGCGCGCCAGGATGCGGCGCTGGTCAGGCTCGAGGCTTTCTCCAAGGCGCTGGCGGCGGAAAGATTCGCGGGCTTTCCCGATGCGAAGATCGAGACCTTCGTCGAAATCGAGGCGCCCGGCCTGCGCGCGGACGCGGATTCGCCCGCGTCGACCCTGGCCTTGGCGCTGGGCAAGGCCAATCACACCATCGCCGTGCCCTATGCGACTGAAGCCGGGCAATTCCAGCTTGGCGGAATGCCTGCGGTGATCTGCGGTCCCGGCAGCATCGACCAAGCGCATCAGCCCGACGAATACATCGAGATCGCGCAAATGGCCGAAGGCGTCGCCTTCTTGCGACGCCTTGCGGACAAATTGTCTGCGTGACCGAGGCTATTCGGCGCGAAAACCGTCGGAGCCGATGAAAGCGAGGCGCAGCATGTTGGTCGCGCCGGGAGTGCCGAAGGGCACGCCGGCGATGATCAGAATGCGTTCGCCGGGGGCAGCAAGCCCCTGCCGCACTGCGAACTTGCAGGCGCGGTTGGCCATGTCGTCGACGTCGTTGGCGTCCTTGGTGACCACCGCCTGCACGCCCCAGACCAGGGTCAGCCGCCGCGCCGTGTCGCGATTGGGGGTCAGCGACAGGACGGGGGCGCGCGGGCGTTCGCGCGCCACGCGCAAGGCGGTGGCGCCGGAGGCCGTCCAGGCGACGATCGCCTGCAATTCCAGCGTGTCGGCCATGTCGCGCGCCGCGATGGCGACGGCGTCGGCGCCGGTGCGTTCGGGCGTCGCGCGCTGGGCGCTGATGATCGAGCGATAGACGCTCTCCTGTTCGACCTCCTCGCCGATGCGGTTCATCATCGCCACAGCTTCGGTCGGAAACTGGCCCGAAGCGCTTTCCGCCGAAAGCATGATGGCGTCGGCGCCTTCGAAGACCGCCGTGGCGACGTCCGACACTTCGGCGCGGGTCGGCGCCGGCGAGGTGATCATCAATTCCAGCATCTGCGTCGCCACCACGACGGGGCGACCGTGGCGGCGCGCCTCACGGGTGATGCGCTTCTGCAGGCCGGGCACCTTCTCGAGCGGCATTTCGACGCCGAGATCGCCGCGCGCCACCATCAGCCCGTCGGCGACGGCCAGAATTTCGTCGAGGCGGAGAATCGCCTGCGGCTTTTCGATCTTGGCCATGACCAGGGCGCGGCCGTCCACGATCGCCTTCACTTCGGCCACGTCCTCGCCACGCTGGACGAAGGAGAGGGCGACCCAGTCCACGCCGGTCTCGAGCGCGGCTTCGAGGTCGATGCGGTCCTTGACCGTCATGGCGGCGACCGGAATTTCGGTGTCGGGCAGGCTGACGCCCTTGCGGTTGGAGATGCGGCCGCCGATGTCCACGACGGCCAGCGCCTTGTCGGCGCTCGCCTCGACGACATGCAGGCGCAGGCGGCCGTCGTCGATCAGCAAGACGTGCCCCGGCCGCAAGGCGGTGAGGATTTCGGGATGCGGCAGGCAGACACGAGTCGCATCGCCCGGCGTGGCGTCGGAATCGAAGGTGAAATGGGCGCCGGCGACGATGTCGGCCCCGCCTTCGGCAAAGGAGCCGACGCGCAATTTTGGCCCCTGCAGATCGACCAGCACGCCGATCGAACGTCCGACCCGCGCCTCGACGGCGCGGATCATCGCGACACGCTCGCGCATGGCGTCAGGATTGGCGTGGCTCATGTTGATGCGGAAGAGATCAGCGCCGGCGCGCCACAACCTTTCGATCGCTTCCTCGTCATTCGACGCCGGACCGAGCGTGGCGATGATCTTGCAGCGGCGCCGCCTGTGCATGGGGTATTCCTTGACAATGGAGAAAAATCAGTCTGTCGTCAGTGCGCAAAGTTAGTGCGTCAGGTTGATGCGCCAAGTTAGTGCGCCAGGCCCGGATCGGTCAGTTGCACCGTCCAGTTCTTGGCGTCCTTGCCGGTATCGACCTCGAAAAAGCCGGAGCGGTCATAGCCGCGGACAAAACAATCCTTGCGCCCATCGATCCTGAACTCGCGATCGCGCGTGCACATGAAAGCCTTGCCCTTCCATTCGCCGCCGCGTTCGTCCATGGCGTAGACGTAATAGAATTGCGCGGCGAGTGGCCCGCGCAACAGCGTCTCGCAGGCGCTGGACTTCAGGTTCCACCAGCCTTCGCTGACCCATTGGGAGCCGTTGGTGTAGGCGAGGGCGACGCTGACGCGGGCGCTGGTGTTGTTGCACATGCGAAAGTCGGCGCGCGCCGCTGACGTCGCCGCGAGCAGGCTCGCAAGGACGCAAGAGGCGCCGCGCAGCGCGCGGACGACGACGGCCCGACGATGAAGCAAGGGGGCTTTGATCATCGTGCTCTGTTGCGCCTCTCTCTCGAACCAATGGGGGGGTTGACTCTTGACCTGCCAACCCGGCCGGAGTTTTTTAGACGAAAAAGCCCGACCGCGTCGATGCGCAATGCGCAAAGAGCAAAAAAATGTGACAAGCCCTTGATCAACAAGCCGCCTGACCACGATTCGTCCACTGACGCGCCGTTCCAGCCGTTCGATCTCGTGATGGGATCGGCGAATCAGCGGTTGGTGCTGTTCTGCGATCATGCGCGCAACGCCTTGCCGCCGGCCTATGGCGATCTCGGCCTTTCGCCCAATTCGCTCACGCGTCATATCGCCTATGACATCGGCGCCGAGGCGGTGACGCGCCGCCTCGCCGCCCTGACCGGCGCCGGCGCCGCGCTGGCCGGCTTTTCGCGCCTGCTGATCGATCCCAATCGCGGCGAAGACGATCCGACCCTCGTCATGCGCCTGTCCGACGGCGCCGCCATTCCCGGCAACGCTAGGATCAATTCGGCGGAGATATCGCATCGCGTCGAAACCTTCTGGCGTCCCTATCGCCGCGCCTGCGCCGGGCTGATCGACACAGTCCGCGAGAGAGGCCACGTCCCGGCGCTGATAGGACTGCATTCCTTCACCCCCTGCTTCCAGGGACGGAAGCGGCCCTGGCAGGTTGGCGTCCTGTGGGACTCGGACCCGCGCCTCGCCTCGCCGCTGATCGACGCCTTGCGTGCTGAAAATCTCGACGTTGGCGACAATGAGCCCTATGACGGGGCGCTCCTTGGCGACAGCATGTATGAGTTGTCGACCCGGCGTGGCCTGCCGGGCGTGCTGGTCGAGATACGCCAGGACCTGCTGGCCGCGCCGGAGCAATGCGACGCCTGGGCCTTGTTGCTGGCGAAGATCCTGCCGCCAATTCTTTCGCGCGCCGAGACGGCGCGCGAACAATTCTTCGCTTCGCGCGCGGCGCCATAACGAGAGCGGATGTCTTGACGCCCGCGCCGCTCTGGTTCATCTGGAGGTCCGAATTCCAGATAACGACAGGCGGGACACATGAGCGCGAATTCGCTCGACGGCGGCCATTTGAAAGCGTTCATCGAGCGCATTGAGCGGCTTGAGGAAGAAAAGAAGGCGATCGCCGAGGACATCAAGGAAGTCTATGCAGAGGCCAAGGGCAATGGCTATGACGTGAAGATCATGCGCAAGGTCGTCTCAATTCGCAGGCAAGACCACAACAAGCGCCGCGAGGAGGAGGAGATCCTCGATCTCTACCTGTCCGCGCTCGGCGTCGAGTGAAAAAGCCAAAGGCCTGACAAGCTTTCTTTTTTGCATGAAGACCCTTGCCGCGACAGGACGCCGCAGGCGCATTGTTTCGCTCGCGCCCCGATCCTAGATTGCGGGCTCCAACAAGGATTTTACGCCATGCTCGATGTCGTCGCGACGGCGGAAGCCGCTTTGTTCCAGCCCTGCCAAATGGGCGATCTGCCTTTGCGCAACCGCGTCGTCATGGCGCCTCTGACCCGCAATCGCGCCAGCGGCGGCGGCGAGGCGCCCAATGCGCTGATGGCCGAATATTACCGGCAGCGCGCCGGCGCCGGGCTCATCATCAGCGAGGCGTCGCAGATCTCAAAGCAGGGGCAGGGCTACGTTTTCACCCCAGGCGTCTATTCGAACGAGCAGGTCCGCGGCTGGCGCGGCGTCACCGACGCCGTGCATGACGTCGGCGGCAGGATCTTCGTCCAGCTCTGGCATGTCGGGCGGGTTTCGCATGTGTCGCTGCAACCGGACGGCGGCGCGCCGGTCGCCCCCTCCGCCATTCGCGCCCGGACCCGCACCTTTACCGAGGCCGGCTTCGTCGAGACATCGGAGCCGCGCGCGCTGGAGCTTGCCGAAATCCCCGGCCTTGTCGCCGATTATGCAAAGGCTGCGGCCAATGCGCTCGCCGCCGGGTTCGACGGCGTCGAAATCCACGCCGCCAACGGCTACCTGCTCGACCAGTTCCTCAAGGACGGTTGCAATCACCGCGCCGACGCCTATGGCGGATCGATCGAAAACCGCTGCCGCCTGACGCTCGAAGTCGTCGATGCGATCGCCAAAATCCTGCCGCCGGGACGGGTCGGCATCCGCCTGTCGCCGGTCAGCCCGGCCAATGACGCGCTCGACAGCAACCCGCAGCCACTGTTCGAACATCTCGTGGCCGAATTGTCGCGGCGCAAGCTACTGTATATCCACCTCATCGAAGGCGCGACGCAGGGACCGCGCGATGTCGCGCCGTTCGATTACGTCGCGCTGCGGAAGAATTTCGACGGCGCCTATATCGGCAATAAAGGCTATGATCGCGCCCTGGCGATCAAAACGATTCTGGAGGGCGCCGCCGATCTGGTCGCCTTCGGGCGGCCGTTCATCGCCAATCCCGATCTGGTCGAACGGCTGCGCCTTGACGCGCCGCTGAACGCCCCGGACTCGAAAACCTTCTTCGGTGGAGGGGCCGAGGGCTATACGGATTACAGCTTTTTGCGCTGAACGCGCTTGCCGGTGGCTCCCGGCCGCGCCGGCCGCCCTCAAGGTAAATCTCTATTAACCATAAGGGCCTAACCCTGTTGCGGAAATGGCGCGAAAAGCGCCGCTCCGCGAGGCCCTCTTGAACTTTCGACCGCGCCGCAAAAATCTGATGTCCTCGCGCGGTCCGGCGCTGGCCCTTTGCTGCCTGGCGGGGCTGGCTGAGTTGACGGCGCCTGCCGGCGCCTGGGCGCAGGCCGCGCCGCTGCAGCCTGCGGCGCCTGCCGCAGATTTAACGACCGACAACCCGCTCGACCAGCTCGACGCGACCGCCCCGCCGCCGGGCGGCGCCTCTGCTTCGGACGATCTGTCTTCCGAATCGGCCGGCGTTGCGCCAGCTCCCGCCAGCGGCGCCTCGAATTACGGCAAGCCCAAGATTTTCCTTCCGGGGCGGAAAAAACCGAAGAAGGCGGTGGCCAATCCGCTGCCGCCGCTCGTCCCCTATCCGACTTCCGCGGAAGCCAGGCGCGCCGCGCGGATCATCGCCAAATCCGGCCAGTTCGTCGATGCGGACAATCCTGTCCCGCCGCCGATTCCGTCGCCGACGACCGCCATGCCCGAGCAGCCGCCCCAGCACGCCAGACCGCGCGTCGATGACGATCCCTTCGCGCCAGTCGGCTTCGACGCCGGCCTCTTGCGGCTGAAACCCTACGCCGAGACGGATTTCGGCTATAACGACAATCCGATGCTGGCGTCAAAGGGCTCGGGGCTGCTGCGCGGTTCGAGCGTCATTCACGGCGAGGCCGGAATGTCCGGCCAGTCCGACTGGTCAAGCAACAGCTTTGTCGGCGATCTGCGGCTGGGCTATGACGACTATCTCAACTACCACACCGCCGACGCGCCTGTCGGTTCGGGCAAGTTCACCGTCCGCATCGACGTCACCCGCGACACGAAGATCAACATCGACGGCAAGTTCAATCTCTCGACCCAGAATCCGAGTTCGCCCAACCTCAACAACAACGGCTCGCCGACGACCCTGAAAAGCCTGCCGATCATCGCCGACAGCGGCCTCGGTCTCGGTGCGACCCAGGATTTCAACCGGCTGGAGCTGACGCTGCGCGGCGGCCTCGAGCGGGTTTATTGGCAGAACGCGCAATTCTCCGACGGTTCGACGCAGCAATTGTCGCTTGACAGCTACGACGCATACAGCCTGACCTCGCGCGCCGCCTACGAATTGACCCCGGGCCTGAAACCATTCATCGAGGATACGATCGACCGGCGCGACCATGACAGCCTCGTGGATGAATCCGGCTATAGGCGCAATTCCACCGGAGACGCCCTGCGCGCCGGTTCGACCCTGGAGATGAACGGGTTTTTGACCGGCGACGTCTCCGCCGGATACGCCGACCGCCATTATCAGGACCCGCGTCTTCGCGATCTGCGCGGTCCGACGTTCGATGCCTCGCTGGTGTGGACCGCGACGCCGCTCACCAAGGTCACCCTGCGCGGCTCGACGACCATGGACGAGACGACCATCGCGGGGTCGCCGGGGGCCCTCACGCGACAGGGTGGCCTCGAAGTCTCGCATGCGCTGCTGCGCAATCTCACCCTGACCGCGAATGGAAGCGTGTCGCGCAGCGACTATGCGGACGTCGGCCTCAGCCAGACTTTGCTGCAGGGGGGGCTGCAAGTCTCTTATAACCTGACCCGGACGGTGGTGATCAAAGGCTCCTTCACGCATCAGCGCATGCTGTCGAATACGTCGGGAACCGATTATACCGCCAACGTCATCATGGTCGGGCTGAGAATTCAGGAATGAGCCAAGGGGCGACGCCGCTTGGCGGCGAACCGCCTCATATCTGGCCGACGATGCGCTTCAGCTCGGCGCGGAAGCCTGGCTCGATATCCGGCCGGGCGAGGGCGAAGGCGACATTGGCCGCCAGGAAACCGATCTTCGAGCCGGTGTCGTAAGTCTTGCCGTCGAAATTGCGGGCGAAGAATTTCTGCGATTTCGCCAGTTCGATCATCGAATCGGTGAGCTGGATTTCACCGCCCGCGCCTTTTTCGCCCTTGCCGAGCAGGTCGAAGATTTCCGGCGTCAGGATGTAGCGGCCGGAAATGATGAAATTGGAGGGCGCGGTCCCCTTCGGCGGCTTTTCCACCATGCCGGTGATCTCGAAAGAGGGGCCGAACTGCTTGCCGGTGGCGACGACGCCATATTGATGGGTGTCTTCGGGCGCGACCTCCTCGACGGCGATGACGTTGCCGCCATGCTCGTTGTAGGTGTCGACGCATTGCTGCAGGCAGCGCTTGCCGCCGGCGCCGGGCAAGGTGATCATGTCGGGCAGCACGACGGCGAAAGGCTCGTCGCCGATGACTTCGCGCGCGCACCAGACGGCGTGGCCGAGGCCGAGCGGCGTCTGCTGCCGAGTGAAACTGGTCGCCCCCGCTGCAGGCAGGTCGGCCAGCAACTCTTCGAGCTCCTTGGTCTTGTTGCGCTTCTTGAGCGTGTCCTGCAGCTCGTAGGCCATGTCGAAATGGTCCTCGATCACCGCCTTGTTGCGGCCGGTGACAAAAACGAAATGCTCGATGCCCGCTTCACGCGCTTCCTCGACGCAATGCTGCAGCACCGGACGATCGACCACGGTGAGCATTTCCTTGGGGACGGTCTTGGTCGCAGGCAGGACGCGCGTGCCGAGGCCGGCGACGGGGAAAACGGCTTTACGAATCTTTTTTTGCATGGAGCTTCCGCTTGGCTGAAAATCGCGCGAGCCGCTTCTAGCATCTTGCCGCCCTTCGCGCCAACGCTTCGCAAAACCCCGCTCTTGCGCTAGAACCACGTCACTTTATCGAGGAATCATCGCATGACCGTTCTCGTTACCGGCGGCGCCGGCTACATTGGCTCGCATATGGTGTTGGAATTGCTCGAGGCGGGCGAAAAAATCGTCGTGCTCGACAATCTCTCGACGGGGCGGCGATCCGCCGTGCCGGCCGGCGTCGAACTGGTCATTGGCGATTTCGGCGATGAATTGTTGGTTAAAAACTTGCTCGCCACGCATGGTGTGGACGCGATCATCCATTTCGCCGCGAAAATCGTTGTCCCCGATTCGGTGGCCGATCCGCTCGGCTATTACCTCAACAACACCGCTTCCGCGCGCAGCCTGCTCGCCTGCGCGGTCGCGCAAAACGTCAGGCATTTTATTTTCTCCTCCACCGCGGCTGTCTATGGCGAGCCGCAGCAGAACCCTGTGTCCGAGGACGAAAGCTTGAAGCCGGTTTCGCCCTACGGCCGCTCCAAGCTGATGGTCGAATGGATGCTGGAGGATACGGCGCACGCGCATGACCTGCGCTATGTTGTGCTGCGTTATTTCAACGTCGCCGGCGCCGATCCCGAGGGCCGGACGGGCCAGTCCTTCCCCAACGCCACCCATTTGATCAAAGTCGCGGTGCAGACGGCGTTGGGCATGCGCCGGGGCATGGAGGTGTTTGGAACCGATTATCCGACGCCGGACGGCTCCTGCCTGCGCGACTACATCCAGGTCACCGATCTCGCCCGCGCCCATATGGACGCCCTCAAACATCTTCGCTCGGGCGGGTCGAACCTGACGTGCAATTGCGGCTACGAGCGCGGCTATTCGGTGCTGGAGGTGATCGAGACGGTCAAGCGGGTGACCGGCGTCGATTTCAACGTCAAGATTTCCGGTCGCCGCCCCGGCGATCCCGCGGCCATCGTCGCCGCCAACGAGAAGGCGCGAAACGTACTGGGATGGACGCCGGCGCATGACAATCTCGACGAAATCGTCAAACAGGCGTTCGAATGGGAGAAGAAGTTGCTGGCGGAAAAGGCTTAGCCGGCCGCTCGCCCTGTCGCTTGCCTCACCCAATGGAGATAGGCAGGATCGCCTGCGACGATCGGCAGGGCGATGATTTCGGGCGTTTCATAGCTGTGCAGCGATCGGATCGCCGCGGCGACCTCTGCAAAATCCGCGGCGCGCGCTTTGATCGACAGCGCCCATTCCTCCGCCCGCTCGATCGCGCCTTTCCAGATGTAGCGGCTCGTGACCGGAGCCATCTGCACGCAGGCGGCTAGGCGGCGCTCCAGCAGCGCCTGCGCGATCTTTTCCGCGCCGGTTTCGCTGTCGATGGTGGTCATCACCACGCAAAACCCGCTCAAATCCATCCCGCGAGCTCCGTGCGCAAAATGTCGGCGAGGACGTCGAGCGCCTCGTCGCTGTCGTTGAGGCAGGGGATGAGCGCGAATTCCGCGCCGCCCGCCGCGAGAAAGGCGTGGCGGTTCTCGACGCCTAGTTCTTCCAGCGTCTCCAGGCAATCGGCGAAAAAACCGGGCGCGATCACGGCGATCTTCTTCGTTCCCTGGTTCGGCAGCTCCTTCACCGTGTCGATCGTATAGGGTGTGAGCCATTCCTTCGGCCCGAAGCGCGACTGGAAGGTCATCAGCATCCTGTCGGACAGGCCGGTCGCCTCGCCGAGCAGCCGCGTCGTTGTGGCGCAATGGCAATAATAGGGATCGCCCTTGTCGAAATAGCTTTGCGGAATCCCATGCCAGGAGACGAGGATCCTGTCCGGCGAGAAATCGAGCCCGGCCAGTCCGTCGCGCAGGCTCTTCGCCAGCGCCTCGATATAGGCGGGACGGTCGTAAAAGGGCGCGGCGACGCGCAGCGCCGGTTGCCAGCGCATTTTTTTCAACGCGTCGAAAGCGGCGTCGGCGACTGTGGCGCTGGTCGCGGCGCAATATTGCGGATAGAGCGGCAGCACCAGCAGGCGGTCGCAGCCCGCCCTCTGCAAGGCGGCGATGCGGCCGGCGATGGAAGGCTCTCCATAGCGCATGGCCCAGTCGACCATGATCCTGCCATCCAGTTTTGAGGCGGCGAGCTTGTCACTTTGCGACCTTGTGATGGTTTTCAGCGGCCCCTCGTCGCGCTCATTGTTCCAGATGGAGGCGTAATCCCGGCCCTTGCGCGCCGGGCGCGTCGTGAGGATGACCAGATGCAGCAGCGGCAGCCACAGCGCGCGCGAGGTTTCTATGACCCTTTTGTCGGACAGGAATTCGGCGAGATAGCGGCGCATCGGCCAATAGCTTGTGCCCTCGGGCGTGCCGAGATTGACCAGCAGCACGCCGATCCGGCCCGAAGCGACAAGGGGATGAGCAGCGGGTTTGGCGGCAAGGGGCATGGTCTCGACTTTCAAGCAAATCCACCTTGATGTTTGAGATAAAATCCGCGCCCTGGCAATCGCCGTGCTTGAGCGTTGCTGCCGCAACCCTCCGCGGATTTGCGAAATAATTTGATCCGCGTCAAAGTTGGCGCCTGTTTCCCATGTCAGGAAATGTCGATGAGCGTCCTTCCGTCAGACCTGATCCCGCCATCAAGCCTTGTCCTTCCATCAAGCCTTGTCTTGGCTGAAAAATCGGTGCCTCGCTATACGAGCTATCCGACTGCGCCGCATTTTTCCGACTCCGTGGGGCCGGAAACGACCGCCGGATGGCTCGCCGGCCTGTCGGTCGCAACGCGGCTGTCGCTCTATCTGCACGTGCCCTATTGCCGCGAGCTGTGCTCTTATTGCGGCTGCCACACGCGGGCGACGCGCAAGGCCGGACCGCTCGACGCCTATGCCGAAGTTCTGTCGCGCGAAATCGATCTCGTCGCGCGGAAGACGCCGGCGCGCACCGTGATCCACGCCCATTGGGGCGGCGGCACGCCGAGCATGCTCGGCGGTGAGCGCCTGCTTGGCCTGACTGACGCCCTGCGTAGCCGCTTCGCCTTCGCGCCCGACGCGGAAATCTCGATCGAGCTCGATCCGCGCTATGTCGACCTCGAACTCGTGGACGCACTCGCGGTCGGCGGTTTTACCCGGGTGAGCCTCGGCGTGCAGGATTTCAATCCGCATGTGCAGAAGGCCATCGGCCGCATCCAGCCCTTCGAGACGGTGGCGCGCGCCGTGGAATTGCTGCGCCGGCGTGATTTCGGCGCGATCAATCTCGATCTGATGTATGGCCTGCCGCACCAGACCGAAGAGGATGTGATCCGCACCGCCGAGCTTGCCGCCTCGCTCAAGCCGAGCCGGCTCGCCATTTTTGGCTACGCCCACGCGCCCTGGTTCGCCAAGAGGCAGCAGCTGATCGATTCCGCCGCCCTGCCTGGCGCGGCCGAGCGCCTGCGGCAGGCGGCGGCGGCGCGCAATGCTCTCGTCGGGGAGGGCTTTTTCGCCATCGGCCTCGATCATTTCGCGCGCGCCGACGATCCGCTCGCCATCGCCGCGCGGGCCGGCAAGCTGCGCCGGAATTTCCAGGGTTACACCACCGATCAGGCTGAGGCCTTGCTGCCTTTCGGCGCCTCGTCGATCGGCCGCCTGCCGCAGGGCTATATCCAGAATGCGCCGGACGTAGGCTCCTGGCGCCGCGCTGTCGAGGCCGGGCGTCTCGCCACGGTCAAGGGCGTGGCCTTTTCCCGTGAAGACCTCGCGAGGGCTGCGGTGATCGAGCGGCTAATGTGCGATTTCACCGTCGATTACGGCGAGATCGCCACGCAAATGCTGGGCGACGTCGAGGTTTTCGACGCCGCCGAGGCCGATTTGTCGCAACTGATCCGGGAGGGCGTTGCGACCCGGGAGGGGCGGCGGGTCACGGTCACCGAGGCTGGTCGCCCCTTCATGCGCCTTGTCGCCAGCGCCTTCGACGCCTATCTGCCTGCGCGCGCCGCCCGCCATAGCGTCGCGGTCTAAAAAAATGGCCGGGAGCGAAACTCCCGGCCTTGTCTTCATTCGATGCGATTGACTTATTTCGCTGCAGGCGCTGCGGCAGGCGCAGCTTTCGCGGCAGGCGCGGGCGCGGGTTTTGTCGCAGGGGCGGCTGCGGCTGCCGGCGCGGGCAGGGGAACCGGTTTGTCCGACAGCGTGCGCAGATAGGCGATGATATCGGCGCGCTTTTCCGCGTCCGCCTCGCCGCCGAAGCCCATTTTGGTGCCGGGCACAAAAGTCTTCGGGCTGGTGATGAAGCTGTTGATGTCTTCAAAAGTCCAGTCGCCGCCCTTGCTCTTCATGCCGTCGGAATAGGCGAAGCCGGCCTCGCTGCCCTTGGGGCGGCCGACGACGCCGTAAAGGTCGGGCCCGACCTTTGGCCCGGCGCCTTTCTCGAAATTGTGGCAGGCGGCGCAGACCTTGGCGAGGGCCTTGCCCTTGGCCGGGTCGGCCTTGGCCAGCAGATCGGCCAGCGGAACAGCGGCTGCGGCGGGCGCTGCGGCTTTTTCGGGAGCCGCGCCGCTCGGCAGGTCATAGCCGGGCTTTTCGGGGGCCGGGGAGGAGACCAGCACGTCGCTGAAAACGCCGAGGCCGAGCGCGAACAAGGTCGAGCCGAAAAGAGCGCCCAAAATCCGGTAATCGAGAAAATTCATGCCGCAGCCTCCGCTTGTTTTAACTCTGATAAACGCTTTGCTCCCTGCTTGGCAACACGTATAAGCGGCCGTGACCAGCGCGAAACCCCGCCAAAACTCCCTTTTCCGACCCGCCCATGCTGAACAAGGTCCTGATTGTCATTCCCGCCCGCATGGCCTCGACGCGGCTGCCCGGCAAGCCGCTGGCCGATCTTTGCGGCGCGCCGATGATCGTCCAGGTGTGGCGGCGGGCGATGGAGGCCGGGGTCGGCCCGGTGCTGGTCGCCGCCGACAGCGCCCCCATCGCCAAAGCGATCCAGGCGGCGGGCGGCGAGGCCTTGCTGACCGATCCTGACCTGCCGTCGGGGTCCGACCGCATTTTCGCGGCTCTGCAACACTACGATCCCGAACGCCGTTTCGAGGCGATCGTCAATTTGCAGGGCGATTTGCCAACCATCGACCCGGCCAGCGTCCGCGCGTCGCTCATTCCGCTGGAGGATGAATCCGTCGATATCGCCACCCTTGCGGCGCGGATTGTTCGCGAGGAGGAGCGCTCTGACCCCAATGTGGTCAAGGCGGTTGGCTCGTCGCTTGGTCCTTCGCGGCTGCGCGCGCTCTATTTCACCCGCGCCACCGCGCCTTGGGGCGAGGGTGAGCTGTTTCATCATATTGGGCTCTACGCCTATCGCCGCGCGGCGCTGGAGCGTTTCGTCGCCCTGCCGCCGTCGCCGCTCGAGCGGCGCGAAAAGCTTGAACAATTGCGGGCGCTCGAAGCGGGAATGCGCATCGACGTCGAAATCGTTGACAGCGTGCCGCTCGGCGTCGACACGCCGCACGACCTTGAGCGGGCGCGAGAAATCTTGTCTGGAAGTGAGAGATGAAAAAGATCATCGCCTATCAGGGCGAACCCGGCGCCAATTCGCATATTGCCTGCGCTGACGTCTATCCTGGCTGGGAAACCCTGCCCTGCGCCAGCTTCGAGGACGCATTCACCGCCATCACCGAAGGCCGCGCCGATCTCGGCATGATCCCGATCGAGAATTCTCTCGCCGGGCGCGTCGCCGACATCCACCATTTCCTGCCCGATTCCGGCCTGAATATCATCGGCGAGTATTTTTTGCCGATCCATTTCCACCTGCTCGGCCTGAAGGGCGCGAAAATCGAAGATTTGCGCAGCGTCTACAGCCATGTCCACGCGCTCGGCCAATGCCGCAAGATCATCAAGCGTCTGGGGCTGAAGGCGGTGACGACCGGCGACACAGCAGGCTCGGCGCGCGAGGTGGCGGAATGGGGCGACAGCAGCCGCGCCTCGCTCGCGCCGGAACTCGCCGCCGAAATCTACGGGCTCGACGTGCTCGCCCGCTTTGTCGAGGACGAGGACCACAACACCACTCGCTTCGTCATCCTGTCGCGCGAACCACGCCCGCAGCGCGGCGAGGGGCCGATGCTGACAACATTCGTCTTCCGTGTGAAAAACGTGCCTTCCGCGCTTTACAAGGCGCTCGGCGGCTTCGCCACCAATGGCGTCAACATGACGAAGCTCGAGAGCTACATGGTCGGCGGCGAATTCGCGGCGACGCAATTTCTGGTCGACGTCGAGGGCCATCCGGAAGACGCCAATCTCGCCCGCGCGCTGGAAGAGCTGAAATTCTTTTCCGAGACGGTAACGATCCTCGGCGCCTACCCGGCGCATCCTTTTCGCGAGACTTTCCTCGGCGAAGACTAGGTTCTAGAACGGCCGTCGCCGGTCGGTCAGAAGGTTCGCCGGCGTTTTTTGCTCGCTCAGGGCATAGAAAAACCGGGCGATGATGATCGCGCCATAGATGGTTGAGAGGAGCGCGAGCATTCCCATGCGGATCGATGACTGGACGGCGCTTTGCATGACTGCCTCCGCGGTTCCGGGCTTGTGCTTCGAGGCTGAGCTTGCAATCCAAACAATGACTGAAGATGAAATTTAAATCGGAATACTTCGTCAAATTTATCTTAATTTCCGGCGCGACAAACCGCCGCGCCGTGACGGGTCGACAAATCAGCGATCGGCCGTCTCGATCAGGGCCGAGAAGGGATCGGTCAAAGCGGTCCCCTGCGCCTTGAAAAAATCCATGAACTGGGCGTTGAAGCCCTTGAAAAACATGCTGGTCATGGTCGAGATCATGTCAGCGGCCTCGATGGCGGACGGGATGATTTCATTGACGTCGTCGGGTTGCATTTTCGCCTCCAGGTTCTGGTCAGGTGAAATACAACTTGCGCGCAGAGTCTCGAAAACTTCGCGAAAATGAATGTTAAATTTGAATCGGCTTGGACGTTTTTCGCCGGTCGGCCGCTACGCGGGCCGAGGCCGCTTCCGAGGGGCTAAGCGCCGGCCCCCCGCCATTTCGCAAACCCCTGCGCCCTCAGCCGGCAGGCCGGACACTCGCCGCAGCCATAGCCCCAGTCGTGGCGCGCGCCTCTTTCGCCGAGATAGCAGGTGTGGCTCAATTCGACGATCGCCTCGACCAGTTTTTCGCCGCCCAGTTCCTGCGCCATCGCCCAGCTATGCGCCTTGTCGATCCACATCAGCGGCGTTTCCAGCACGAAACGGCTTTCCATGCCGATGTTCAACGCCACCTGCATGGCCTTGATCGCGTCGTCGCGGCAATCGGGATAGCCGGAAAAATCGGTCTCGCACATGCCGCCGACAATGCGCGTCAACCCGCGCCGATAGGCCAGGGCCGCCGCGAAAGCGAGGAAGATCAGGTTGCGGCCGGGCACGAATGTATTGGGCAGATTTTTCGCGCCCATCTCGATGGCCCGGTCGCTGGTCAGCGCAGTGTCGGAAATGGCGCCGAGCGCGGCAAGGTCGAGCACATGGTCCGGGCCGAGTCTTCGCGCCCATTCGGGCCGGATCGCCGCGAGAGTTTCGCGCAAGACGCCGCGCTGTCCAAGTTCTATGCGATGGCGCTGGCCATAATCGAAGCCGAGCGTCTCGACGCGTTCGTGGCGCTCGAGCGCCCAGGCGAGGCAGGTCGTCGAATCCTGGCCGCCGGAAAACAGCACCAAAGCCATGAAAAATTTCCCCTGGTCCGAACGCAACCGGCGCAGCAAGCGAGATAGCGCTTTGCGGAGACGGCGCGACCGCGCTATCTGGCATGAAAGCCTTTCCTGCGTCCACGAGATCGGATCATAGAGCGATTGCCTCCTTTTTGCCTGATCGAGGACCGTGAATCCGGGGACGCATTGCTTTTTTCGCGGATGAGCGAAGAAATCACGGCCTTCTCGACGGAGGAGGTCGCGCCGGCGCTTCACGCCATGCAAGCGGCGTCCGACGCAGGACGCCATCTCGTCGGCGTCATGGCTTACGAATGCGGCTGCGCCCTCGAGCCCCGTCTAAGAAAGCTGCTGCCGGCGCGAAGCGACAGGCCGCTGCTGCGCTTCGGCGTGTTCGACGCGCCGGGCGTTTTCGAGCCGGCCGCGCCGGGACCCGCGGCTATACGAGACCTGCGCCCGCTGTGGACGTTCGAAGATTACGAAAAACGCTTCGACGCTTGTCGCGATTATATCGCCGCCGGCGACGTCTATCAGGTCAACCTGACCTTTCCGCTTATCGGCCGCGTCGAGGGATCGCCGCTCGACCTCTACCGTCTTTTGCGCGCGCGCCAGCCGGTGGAACTGGGCGGGATCATCGCCCTCGGCGATGAGACCGTGCTCTCGCTGTCGCCGGAAAAATTTTTTTCGACGCTCGGGCGAAAAATTTTCGCGCGGCCGATGAAAGGCACCGCCCCGCGCGGCGCGACCGAGGCGCAGGATCAGGCGCTGGCGCGGGCGCTGGCGCGAGACGAGAAGAATCGCGCCGAAAACCTGATGATCGTCGACTTGCTGCGCAACGATCTCAGCCGTCTGTCAGAGGTCGGATCAGTTGACGTCACCGACCTTTTTTCGGTCACGACCTTCCCGACCCTGCACCAGATGACCTCCGGCGTCGAAGCGATCTTGCGCGAAAACCTGACCTTCGCCGAGATTTTCGCTGGCCTGTTTCCTTGCGGCTCGGTCACGGGAGCGCCAAAAATCCGCGCGATGGAAATCATTGCGGAGCTTGAAACCCGGTTGCGCGAAAATTATTGCGGCGCCATCGGCCATATAAAGCCGGGCGGCGACATGCGCTTCAATGTCGCCATTCGCACATTGACGATCGATGAGCGCGGCGGCTTCATTTGTCCGGTCGGATCAGCTGTTGTCGCGGATTCGCGGGCGCGGGAGGAATACGAGGAATGTCTGCTCAAGGCGCGCTTTCTGGCGATCTGAGCGATTTCGGCCTGATCGAGAACTCTGCTGTGGACGCGGGAGGATGGCTATTTTCTGCGCGACCTCCACGTCGCGAGGATGCGGGAATCCGCCGCGGCGTTGGGCTTCGCGTTCGATCCAATCGGGACGGACGCGGCTTTGGCGCAGGCTTGCGCCGGGGCGGCGTCCGCGCAATTACGGGTGCGGCTGGCGCTGGCGCGCGACGGCGCGATCGAAGTTTTTTTCGCTCCCTTCACGCCCGAGCCACCCGAAAAAATATGGCGCGTCGCCATCGCCGCGCCGCGCCTCGATTCGCATAATCCGCTGCTGCGGCACAAGACCACGCGGCGCGAGCTTTACGAAACGGCGCTTGCCGCCTCGGGCGCCGACGAGGCGCTTTTCCTCAACGAGCGCGATGAGGTCTGCGAAGGCGCGCGGACCAATATCTTTGTTGCAAGAGACGGCGCCTTGCTGACGCCGCCGCTTTCGAGCGGCCTCCTGCCGGGCGTCCTGCGCGCCGAATTGTTGAAGCAAGGCAAGGCGCGCGAAAAAATCCTGCGGCGCGACGATCTGAGCGGCGGCTTTCTTATCGGCAATTCACTGCGCGGGCTAATGCGCGCCAGCCTGGTTCAGCCTTCCGCCAGCCATTGATCCAGCAGCGTCCGCGCGATGGCGATTTTGCCGGGCGCGAAAAAACCTCCGCCGTGGCGTTCCTCGACCATGGCCTGCGCCTCGGCGCGGCTGAACCAGCGGCAATCCTCAAGCTCGGGGTCGATCCTGATGTCTCGGGAAAGAGCCTGCGCGAAGCAGCCGATCATCAAATTGGCGGGGAAGGGCCACGGCTGCGACGCTCGGTAGGTCACCGCTCCGACAATAATTCCCGCCTCCTCCATCACTTCGCGCCGCACCGTCTCCTCCAGAGTCTCGCCGCTTTCGATAAAGCCGGCGAGGCAAGAGTACATTTTCTGAGGAAAATGCGTCTGCCGCCCGAACAGCACGTTGTCGCCGTCGGTGACGAGCATGATCGCCACCGGATCGGTGCGGGGAAAATGCTGGGCGCCGCAAGCGGGGCAATCGCGCCGCCAGCCAGCGTGGACGGACTTGGTCGCCGCGCCGCAGCGGGCGCAAAAGCCGTGCGTGGCGTGAAAATGCAGGATGGACTTGGCCTGCGCCAGGATCGCCAGCTCGGACCCGTCCAGCAGGGCCTTGCCGGCGATTGTCCGCAGGTCGCGGATCTGCAATTCCGGGTGTTGCGGCAGGATCAGCCGGCGGTGATCAACCAAGGCGCCGGTCTCGGTCGGCTCTTCCTCGTGCGCTGCTCCGTCAGGGAGCAGCAAAGCGAAAACCGGGCCGCTTTCGTCGCGGCCGAGCAAGACCTCGGCCGTGGTTGAGCCCAAATTTTTCGCGTCCGACTGCGGATGCAGCGCTATGGCTTTTTCGCCTTCGATCCGTAAAATCGGCATGGATTGCACGAAAACTGCCGCCCGCGCGCCGGGATCGGCGGCCATTTGCGCCACCGCCGCCGCGTCGTCGCGGATCTGCGACAGCCGGTCGAGTGGATTGCCGGCGAAGCCGATGTCGAAAGCCGTCATGGCGCGAGCCCCTTTAGGCTCGAGACACAATTAGACTACGATATGACGATAGCGGCAAGATAGACGGCGCTGGCGAAGACGTGGGCCAATTTGTCGTATTTGGTTGCGATGCGCCTCCGATCCTTGAGGCTGTCGTCGACGGACCGAAGGCCGGCGGCGTATCTTGCCAGCGGCATCCCGATTTTAAGACATGCACGATGCCGCTAATGATGCGCCGGTCATCGTCGCGCGGCGCACCCGGTTGGTTTTCGGCAGAAGCGGCTCGATCGCCGCCCATTGCTGATCATCCAGCCAAAACTCGCTTGCCATGATTCGAGCCCCCCGTTCGAAAGCTTGATCATATACTGCGATCTCGATTCAATATCCTGATTGGGTTTTAAGCCTTGTCGGCGCGTTCGAGCAGGAAGACCGCCTGTTCGCCAAGCAGGTTCCACGCCCACCAGGGCGCGTGGACGCGAATCTGGCCGCCATTGCCGTCCATCGCCACCGCCCTGACGATGCGCGCGTCGATCTTTTCCACCAGGCCGACGAAATCGCGGATGGTGCAGAGGTGGATGTTGGGCGTCGCGTACCAGGCGTGGCCGAGGTTCTTGGTCAGCGGCATGCGGCCCTGCGTCGCCAATTGCCAGCGAATGCGCCAATGGCCGAAATTCGGGAAGGAGACGATGGCGCGCCGGCCGATGCGCATCATCTGCCGCAGCACCATCTTCGGATCGCGCGTCGCCTGCAGCGTCTGCGACAGGATGACATAATCGAAGCTGTCGGCGGGATAATCGACGAGATCGACGTCGGCGTCGCCCTGGATCACCGAAAGGCCCTTGGCGACGCACTGGTTGACGCCCTTTTGCGATAGTTCCAGGCCGCGCGCGTCAACGCGCTTGCTGTCGGTGAGCAGGCGCAGCAGTTCGCCGTCGCCGCAACCAATGTCGAGCACGCGCGAACCCGCCTCGACCATGCCGGCGACAACCAGCAAATCGATGCGCGTCGCCCGCGATCCCGCGGGATCGGCGGCGGCTGCGACGGAAATGGGGCGGGAGGGGGACGTGTCGGTCAACAGCGCAACTTGTTCGATTTTCCGAACGGATCGTTTGTTATTTAGGAGCACGACTCGCGTCAAGTCAAGCAAACCCGGCCGATTTGCCGTTTTCCTGCAAGCGGCGGACGTCTATAGAGAGGGGAAGGTAAATTTTTTGCCCGCGACCGCAATGTCGCGCGAATAAAGAGGACGATCGAACCCATGAGCCAGATTTCCGCCTTCGAATTGCTGGCCGAACTGCGCGAGGAGATCGACCGGATCGATGGCGAGATGCACAACCTGCTGATGGAGCGCGGCCTGATCATCGACCGGCTGATCGATGTGAAGGCCCGGCAGGGCGGCGGTTCGGCGTTCCGGCCGGGACGCGAGGCCGACATGATGCGGGTGATCGCCTCCCGCCACCACGGCCGCCTGCCGCTCGACACGGTCGAGAGCATCTGGCGGGTGATCATCTCCACCTTCACCTACGTCCAGTCGCATTACGCCGTCCACGCCGACATGTCGGGCGGCGACGCCGCCATGCGCGATTCGGCGCGCTTTCATTTTGGCTTCACCGTGCCGCTGCGCGTCCACGCCAGCTCGGGCGAAACGATCGACGCGGTCTCAGCCTCGCGACGGCCCGACGGCGGCGGCGATCTTGGCATGTTGCGCGCCTCCGGCCCCTCGCGGGAGGATCGATGGTGGGAGCGGCTTGGCGCCGCGGATGCGCCAAAAATCATCGCCCGCCTGCCCTTCGTCGAACGGCCCGACCATCCGGCGGGCATGCCGGTGTTCATCATTTCCAATCCGCTCGCCGAGGCGGCGGCATGCGACGTAGCGCTATTCGCCATCAATTGGCGTGGCGCGCCGGCGCCGGACGACGCTTATTTCCGGGCCTCGAATTGCGAAGTCCTGGCGCGGTCCGCCCTGCAGGACGGCGTTTCGCTGCTGTTGTCGGCGCCCGGCGACTGGAGCGTCGACAAGCTCAGGCCCGCGCTCGGCGTTCCGCCGCAAGGGACAATCGCCTGGATCGGCAGCCACGCCGAGCGTTTTGCCCTGAGTTGAGCAGCGATCAGTAAAGCGGCGCAAGCGTCGCCGGCAGACGCAGCGGCCCCAGGAAAACCTGGCCTTTCGCCAGCACCAGCGGCAGCGAAAGCGAGTCTGCGCCCTCGTTTTTGACGGAAGCCCTGCCGAACAGGGCGCCGATCAGGTTTTGCGCCTGGACGGCGGACACGGGCAGCCCAAGCCGCGCGAAAATCGCTCCCGCCCCCTTGGCGGCGACATTCAGCCGGCCGGCAGCGCGATGCGCGTCATCGAGCGCCAGCGCGCCATCGACGCGCATATCCAGATCGCCCGCCTGCCAGTCGAACTTTTCGATACTGATCGCGCCCGACTTGCGGCGCCAGTCCTCGATGGCCGCGCGCCAGTCGCCCGTTTGGCGAGGCGCGGGCGCCATTTTGCCGCTGAGGGTGAAATGGCCGAGATCGGTCAGCCCAAGCCATTGCTGCGCCATCGGCGCCGTGACGCCTTCGCCGGCGAGATCGAAATGCAGCGCGCCGTCGGCGAGCGGCCTGGCCTGCGCCGTCAGTTTCTGGAAGTTGAAGGCGACGCCGGCCTCGGGCGCCTCCGGGCGCCAGTCGAGGGCGACAATCGCGAGGTCGGCCGCGTCGAGGCCCTGCGCCGACCAGGTGAAGTCGAGCGTCATGCCGTCATGCCGCAGTTTCGCCAGCGTGGCGCCGTCGGGCTTCAGCAGCACGATCGGGCTCGAAAGGGTCAGCACGATGTGATTGGGCGCGAACAGGCTCGCCTCGCCATGCGCCTCCTCGGCCCTGGCGAGAAGATCGCCCTGGGCGGTGCGCACGGGCGCGGCGAAGCCCACGCAACTCAGGCGCAGCCGGAAGGGAAATCCGCCTATGTCGCTCGACGTGCAGAAATCGGCGAGCGAGGCGCCGCCGAACGTCTGCGCGTTGACATAGCGCCCGAGCTGGTGCGCCGCATAGAGCCAGAACTCGCCGAGCCCAAGGCAGACGAGCAGGATCAGGCCGATCAACAGGCGGCGCAGCAGGCGCGAAGGCGAGGGACGGGAAAGAGAGGAGGAAGCCATGACACTCGCAAAAGTGGGGAGCCGGCGCGCGATAGACGCGCCGGGCTCGGATCGAGCCGTCTATAGCCGGGAAAATCGCTCCCGTCTTGGCCCTGCGACAATTCGCGCGCCACTGTCGTGAAAATCGCGGCGTAAAGACGTTGCGCCGCCGACAAAAATCAGGCGGCGAAAACCCAGATCAGGCGGCGAGTGGAAAGCGGCGCGGCGAGAGGTCGCGGACCGCGAAATCGCGCTCCTGCTGCGAGCCGGCGAGGAGATGGACGTGCCATTCGGTCGCGCCGCAGGCCCTGGCTTTTTGCGTCCAGGCGCGCAGATCAACCTCTTCCGTCACGCCGCCCGGCGCGAATACGAAGGCGATCGACGCTCCATCGGTTCGTCTGCGCACCGCCGCGACAATGGCGCGCTCCGGCTCGAACGACGGCGGAGCTTCGAGAGCGCGGACGGAGCAGACATAACGCCGCCCCGAAGCGCCGATCCAGCTTTCGAACAGGTTTTCCAGCCCGGTCCGGTCGAGGCAGGCGAGCGGACGATGCCGCGCGACGGAAAATGGCGCGACGGGAAAAATTGCAACCGGTGAGCCTGCCATATCCGTCACCATGTTCGGTCCTCGCGGGATGAAACATCAGGCAAACAAAATAAGAACAAAAGAGGGATAAGGTCAAGCCGCGCCGACAGTCGCCGGATCGTTTTTTTGCAGGTTTGCGCCGAGGCTCGGGTCCTTGGCCAGCGCCTCGGCATTCAGCCGGTCGCAGGCCGTCTCGATCCGCTCCTGCAGGATGCGGGAAAATTCCGCATTGGCCAGGCCGGGTGCGATCACGGGCAGGAACTCGACGACAATGGTTCCCGGCGGGCGCAGGAATTTGCGGCGCGGCCAGAACAGGCCGGAATTCAGCGCCACGGGAACGCAGGGCGCCTTGGCCGCCGCATAAAGATGGGTGACGCCGCTCTTGTAGGCGGGCGGCGCGCCGGCCGGCCTGCGCGTTCCCTCCGGGAAGATGAAGATCGCCCGCCCCTCCGCGATCGCCACGCCGGCCTTTTCGACCAGTTGGCGCAAGGCGATGCTGCGGCTCTTGCGATTGATGGCGATCTGGTTGGCGCGCAGAAGATACTGGCCGAAGATCGGCAGGAAGGTCAGTTCGCGCTTGAGAATGTAGGTAAAATCCTTGACCTGGGTCGTCAGCGCGAAGGTCTCCCAGATCGATTCGTGCTTGGCGGCGATGATGCAGCCTTTCTGGCTGAGGTTTTCGAGGCCGCGGAATTCGACTTTCACGCCGCAGATTTTTTCTTGCAGCCAGAACGTGCTGAAGCCCCAGGCCCTCGCCAGCCCGAGGATGGCGGCGCGGCCGAACACCATGGCCGGCAGGCCGCCGACCACCAGGATCGTCAGGTTGATGTAGAACAGGATATTGAACAGGAGCGAACGAAGGAAAAGCATGGGCTCTTTTGCCGGAGGCCGGAAAAAATGGAAAGCGCAAATTGCAAGGCCGCAAGCGATAGCCGTCAGCGCAGGCGGCCAAGGCTGCGATAGACGATTCCGCGCGACATGAATCCGGCCAGGAGCGCCACGCCGAGAGAAATGGCGGCGATGGCGCCCATGCCCGTCCAGCCGAGCGAAAACGTGCCGAACATGGCCTGCGCCTGTTCGCCGCCGGCGCTGGTCGTCCATTGGCGCGACAGCAGCCCCAGCGCCAGGAACAGCGCGATGGCCGCGCCGCCGCCGGTCGCGCCGCCGCGCAAGCCAAGGCGCAGGAAATGGAACTGGAACTGGCGGGCGATGAACCCGTCGGCCGCGCCGACGAAATGCAGGGCCTCGATGATTTCGCGATTGCCCGCCATGGCGCCGCGCGTGGCGAAGCCGACGGCCAGCGCCATGGCGGTGAGGACGAGCACGAAAATGCCGGCCGCGGCGCCGACCACCACCCGCGCCATCACGCCGAGCCTTTGCATCCAGGCGCCGTGGTTGTCGAGCACGGCGTCGGGCAGGGTCGAAATCGAGCGCCGAGCGCAAGCCGATCTCGTCGAGTTCGACCTTCGGGTCGCGACGCACGACGATCATGCGCGGCACCGGCAATTGGCTGAGGTCGAGCCCGGAGCCGAGCCAGGGGGTCAGCAGCTGTTCCGATTGCGCCCTTGAATAGGCCAGCGCCTCGGCGACGCCCGGAAAGGAGCCGGCGATTTTCGCCGCCTGGCTTGTGTCGGCCTCGAGGTCACGGCCGGGGGTGGGCGTGACCTGGATGGTCATTTCCAGCCCCACCGCGCTGCGCCAGTCTCGCGAGGCGTCGGACAGCACGATGGCGAAGCCGGCGGTCAGCGCGGCGAGAAAAGTCATGATGGCGATGACGATGGCCAGCGCCCGGCCCGCGACGGATTCGGCCGGCACCAGCGGCGTGTCGTTCCAGGCGCCCTCGACGACCGCGTCTTCGGCTGGCTGCGGCAGGGGCATGGGAGCGGGAGTGGAAATGGTCGCCATGGACGGGCTCATTCAAAAAGACAGGCTCATTCGTAGATATGCAGGCGGCCATCGCCGATGACCAGACGGCGAGCGCCTTCGAACTGGTCCATTAGGGCGAGGTCATGGGTGGCGATCACCACCGACGTGCCGGATCGGTGCAATTCGGAAAACAGCCGCATCAGCCGGCGCGCCAGCGAGGGATCGACATTGCCGGTCGGCTCGTCGGCGAGCAGCAGCTCCGGCCGCATGATCAGGGCGCGGGCGATGGCCGCGCGCTGCTTCTCGCCGCCCGAGAGCACCGGCGGCAACACATGCATCCTCTCGCCGAGCCCGACCCATTGCAGCAGCTCCGTCACTTCAGCGCGATAGCTCGCCTCCTCGCGCTCCTGCACGCGCAAGGGCAGCGCGACGTTCTGGTAGGTGGTCAGGTGGTCGAGCAGGCGAAAATCCTGGAACACGACGCCGACTTTTCGCCGCAGGGCGGTGATGGCGGACTTTGTCGAGCTGGGCCGAATCCTTGCCGAACATGGTGATAAGCCCGCGCGTCGGCGGCAGCGCCAGGAGTATCAGGCGCAAAAGCGTGGTTTTCCCCGCCCCTGACGGGCCGGTCAGGAACTGGAAAGTGCGCGGCGCGATGTCGAAAGTGATGTCGCGCAGGATTTCCGCGCCCATCCCGTACCGCAGGCCGACATTTTCGAAGCGAACCAACCGCGGCTCCTCTTTCGATCGCCAATCGCCATTCTGGCGCCGAAGCGCGTTTTTACGCCGCGCGAATCACATCCCTTAACCCAGCTTTAACCATAGCAGCACACCAATGAGATGCGTCAAATCACGCCTCTTCGATTCCCGTTCAAGATTCCTGCCAATTCCTGCCGCCCGGGCGAAACCATGCACCATTCCTCCCCCCTGCGCCCGCTCGACCTGCTGGATCGCCCTGCGTCGCCAACGCCTGCCGGCGCCGGCCGCCGCAAGGCGGGCGAGCTTGGCCGCGTCGCCGCCGCCTCCTGCCGGCGTGGCGAGGCTTCGCATAAAATCCTGTCGGCCACGGCTTGTCCGCAAGCGAAAGGCGACAAAGGCGCGTTCGGTCCTGTCGCATGGGCCCTTGCCGTGGTCGCCGCCTGGGGCCTGCTGGTCGGCGGCCGCGCGCAGATCGTGCGCCTCGCCCCGGGGACCGCGCCGCTCTACGCCGCCATCGGCCTGGACGTCAACCTGCGCCAGATGGACATCAAGGGCGTGCTCTCGAAGCTGACCGAGGAGGACGGCCGCGAGGTTTTGGTGGTGGAAGGCGAAATCCACAA
Source organism: uncultured Alphaproteobacteria bacterium (assembly GCA_963828185.1). Taxonomy (GTDB): domain Bacteria; phylum Pseudomonadota; class Alphaproteobacteria; order Rhizobiales; family Beijerinckiaceae; genus Rhodoblastus. The sequence goes on from CAWHDV010000015.1 coordinate 105,007, forward strand.
TCTCGCCGACGCGCCGCGCGCCGCGCCGCGCATGCGGCTGGCGATCCTCGACGGCAACGGAAACGAAATCTACACCTGGACCGCCGCGCCACCGAAGTCGCGCCTGCTCGGCGGCGAAAAGGCCTCGTTTCGCGCGCGCCTCGCCGCGCCGCCTCGGGAAGGCCGCGAAGTGCGGGTAAGGTTCGCCGCCGATCCGGACCGGGCGGGCCATTCCTCGCAGCAGACAGGGTTCGGTTCGTGACTTCGGACGAGGCGCAGGTTCTCTTCGACGCGGCGGCGATCGCCGCGCGAGTCGAGGCCATGGCCGCCGAGGTTTTCCGCGCCGACCTGCAAAAGCCGCTGGCCGTGCCGATCATGACCGGCGCCTTCGTCTTCGCCGCCGATTTTTTGCGCGCGCTGCACCGGGCGGGCCTGGCGCCGGAAGTCGATTTCTTGCAGATCGGCAGCTATGGCGCGGGGGTAAAATCCTCCGGCCGCGTCGAGCTGCTGCGCGACGTCGCGGCGCCGGTCGCGGGGCGCGACATCTTGCTGATCGACGATATCCTCGAGTCCGGCCGCACCCTTTCCTTCGCCAGAGACCTGTTTTTTTCGCGCGGCGCCCGGCGCGTGCTGATCGCCGTGGCGCTGGAAAAGCCGCACAAGAAAGAGATTGACGTGACAGCCGATTTCATCGGCTTCGCCTGCCCCGACCGTTTCGTCGTCGGCTACGGCATGGATTACGGCGGCAATTACCGGCAATTGCCGTTCATCGGCGCGCTCGACGGCATGTGAGACGTTCTCGCCTCAAAAGCTCAAGCAAACGGATAAACCGCCTCGACCCGGTAGGGGCCGCCGCCGACGGAATCGCGGGAGGAAAACAGCGCGAAGCGCGAGGCCTCGATCGAAAGCGCCAGCGGATAGGCGCGCTGCGACAGCCAGGCGCCGACCGCTTCGGGCTCGACGCCGCGCAATCGCGCCAGCGTGACATGCGGCGTGAATTTGCGGGTTTCCGGAGCGAGTCCGTTGCGCCGGGCGATCGCCTCGTGCGCCGCCTGCAGCCGGCTCAGGATCGCATCGGGTTTGATGCGCGCGATCAGCGCGCGCGGCTGCTGGCCGCCGAACACGCCGATTTCATCAAGACCGAGACGGAGCGTCCCGCCGACGAAAGGGAACTCCGCCTCGAGAAAAGCCTGGTCGAGCGCTTGCGCGGTTGGCGGGTCGATGTCGCCGAAAAAGCGCAGCGTCAGGTGAAAGTCCTCGGGCTCGACCCAGCGCGCGCCAAAAAGGCCGCCGCGGAAAAAAGCCAGCCGCGCCGCGACGTTGGGCGAGATTTCCAGGGCGGAGAAAAGGCGCGGCACGGTCGCTCTCCCGTCACTTCTTCGCCAGCCGGTCGATCCAGGCCGTCACATCCGGCAGGATTTTCGCGACGATGGTCGCCACGCCCTGCCGCGTCGGGTGCATCCCATCCGGCAATTGCAGGGCCGGATGGCCGGCCACGCCGTCGAGGAAGAAGGGATAGAGCGGCGCGTCGTATGTCTTCGCCAGGTCGGGGTAGATGGAATCGAATTTCGCGGAATAGTCCGGCCCAAGATTGGGAGCGGCGCGCATGCCGGCCAGCAGGAACGGAATTTTCCGCTCGCGCAGGCGCTTGAGGATGGCGCCGATATTTTGGCGCGTCATCGCCGGGTCGAGGCCGCGCAGCATGTCATTGGCGCCGATCTCGACGATCACCCCGTCGCAAGCCTCGGGCACGGCCCAGTCGAGCCGCGCCAGCGCGCCGCTCGACGTGTCGCCGGACACGCCGGCGTTGACGATCTCGACCTCGAACCCTTTCGCCTGCAGCGCCTTCTGCAATTGCGCCGGGAAGGCGGCGTCGGCGGGCAGCGAATAACCGGCGGTCAGACTGTCGCCCAGCGCGACGATTTGCAGGGCGCGCGCCGCGGCCGGCGCCGCCATGGCAAGCAGCAGGGCCAGCGCGGTGAAAAGAATTGGACGAACGCGGCGCCCATGCCCATATGCGGCGCGGGCGGCTCTCCCGATCCTTGCCGGCCGTTCGCGCAAAAAATTCCTGTCCGTCATCGCCAGCCTTCCGAAGAAAGTTCCTTCATGCCCGATCCGGCCATAAGCGTCGAGAATGTCAACCTGACTTTGGGAAGCGGCGAGGCCAGGGCGCATATCCTGCAAGATATTTGTCTCGATATCGCAAAAGGCGAGACCGTCGCCCTGCTTGGCCCCTCCGGCTCGGGCAAATCGACGCTCTTGATGACCATGGCCGGTCTCGAGGCGCCTGATTCCGGCGCGGTGCGTATCGACGGGCGGCGGCTCGACTCTTTTTCCGAGGACGCGCTGGCGCGCTTTCGCGGCGCCCATATCGGCGTGGTGTTCCAGGCTTTCCATCTCATCCAGACCCTGACGGCGCTGGAGAATGTCGCCATTCCGCTGGAGCTGGCCGGCGCGCGCGACGCGTTCGCCAGGGCGCGCGAGGCCCTCGTCCAGGTCGGCCTGGGCGAAAGGCTGCGCCATTATCCGGCGCAAATGTCGGGCGGCGAACAGCAGCGCGTCGCCTTGGCGCGGGCCTTGGTCGCCGATCCGTCGATCCTCGTCGCCGACGAGCCGACCGGCAATCTCGACCAGGCGGTCGGCGCTGACATCATCGACCTCATATTCGCGCTCAATCGCGCCAAAGGCGCGACCTTGATCCTCGTCACCCATGACGAATCCCTGGCCAGCCAATGCCATCGGATCGTGCGCCTGCGCAACGGCCGCATCGAATCCGATTCTTTCGCGACGACCGGACGCGTGAATGTCCCTGCCTAACCCCTTCGCGCAACAGGCGTGGTCCGGGGCCGCCATCCTGCGTCTGGCCAATTTTCGTTTCGCCATCCTTCGTCTGGCTTGGCGCGACCTGCGCGGCGGCCTGCGCTTTTATGGCGTCTTCATCGCCTGCCTCGTGCTCGGCGTCATGGCGATCGTCGGCGTCGCCGCGACCTCGCGGACGTTGCGCGAAGGACTGTCGCAACAAGGCGCGACGCTGCTCGGCGGCGACATTTCCTTCAGCCGCGCGCAAGGGCCGCCCAGCGCCGCCGAACGCGCCTTTCTCGCGTCGCGCGGAAAATTGACCCAGGTGGTCACGCTCCGCGCCATGGCGCGCAAGCCGGGAGCGGCGCGGGCGACGCTGGTCGAGATCAAGGCGGTCGACGCCGCCTATCCGCTGGTCGGCGCGGCCGAAACCAGGCCAAAAACCGCGCCGGGGCGGACATTTTCCGACTTTTTCACCGACAAGGACGGCGTTTACGGCCTGCTCGCGGAGCCCACCCTCGCGATGCGGCTCGGCGTCAAGCCAGGCGACCGCCTGCGCATCGGCTCGGCGGATTTCGCCATTGCCGGCTGGCTCGACAAGGAGCCCGATTCGATCGGCGGCGTCGGGTTCGGGCCGCGCGTGATGATGAGCGACGCAGGCCTCGCGGCGACGCGGCTGATCGTCCCGGGCTCGCTCGCCCGCACCTCGCTGCGCCTGCTGCTGCCGCCCGGCAGATCGAACAATGCCGACCTGGCAATCGTGCGAAAAAATTTCGGCGCGGCCTTTCCCGACGGCGGGTTTGAAATCCATGCGCGTACCGCGCCCTCGCCGCGGCTGGCGCGCAATATCGTGCGTTTCGCGCAGTTTTTGACGCTGATCGGCCTCACCGCGCTGGTCTGCGGCGGCGTCGGCGTCGGCAATTCGATCCGCGGCCTGATCGACCGCAAGCGGCGCACCCTGGCCATCCTGAAAGCCCTGGGCGCGAGCGGCGGCGAGGCGGCGCGTTTCGTGCTGGTCCAGGCCATGCTGGTGGCCGCCGGCAGCTCGCTGCTTGGCGCGCTTCTCGGCCTCGCCTTGCCGAAACTCCTGGTCGCGCTGCTCGGTTCGTCCCTGCCCTTTCCCGTCCATCCGCAAATCAATCCGCTCGACGGGCTATCCGGCTTGGCCTTTGGACTCCTGACCGCCTTCGTTTTTACCGCCGCGCCGCTCGACCAGGCGAGAGTCCTGCCCGCGACCACCCTCCTGCGCGAGACGGCTATGCAGGAATTCGGCCCTTCGCGCTGGCGCGGCAGGCTGATCGCCGCGCTCGGCGCGGGGGCGCTTTTCGCCTTCGCCCTGTTGACCAGCGGCGACCGCCGCCTCACGGCGCAATTCGGGCTGGCGGTGATCGTGAGCTTCGCCCTGCTCTATGGCGTCGCGCGGGCGATCATGTATTTCGCACGCCGCTCGCCGCATTCGCGGGTGCTGCCCTTGCGCCTGGCGGTCGCCAACCTGCACCGGCCCGGAGCCCTGACGCCGTCCTTCCTGATCTCGCTCGGCCTGGGCGTCACGCTTTTGACCGCGCTCGTCGGCGTCGAACGCAATCTGCGCGCCGAGATCGGCGTTTCCCTGCCGAAGGAGTCGCCGAGCTTTTTCTTCCTCGACGTGCAGCGCGCCGAGGCCGAGGAATTCCGCGCCTTTCTGCGCAAGGAGGCGCCCGACGGGGTGCTCGAGGTCGCTCCGATCCTGCGCGGAAGAATCGTGCGGGTGAATGGCGTCCCGGCCGAACGGGCCAAGGCGACGGACAAGGCGCGCTGGGCGCTCGATGGCGACCGGGGCGTCACCTTCACGGCGAGCGTTCCGCGTGGGTCGCAAGTGGTCGCGGGCCAATGGTGGCCGGAAAATTATGCCGGGCCGCCGCTCGTCTCGATGGAAAAGGAGGTCGCGCAGGGGCTCGGCCTTGATGTCGGCGACACGATTTCGGTCAATGTGCTCGGCCGGACTCTCACCGCGAAAGTCGCCAATCTGCGCAAGGTGGACTGGCGCAATTTCGGCATCAATTTCGTGCTGGTGTTCCCGCCCAACGCCTTCGCCGGCGCGCCCTTCACCGAACTGATGACACTGTCGCTGCCGCAAAAGCCGGATTTTGCGCAAGAGGGGGCGATTTTGTCGCAATCGGCGCAAAAGTTTCCCGACGTGGCCGCGGTTTCGATGCGCGAAACCCTTGCCACGGTCGACGCTCTCTTGCGGAAATTGTCGGTCGCCATCCAGAGCGCGGCGTCGCTGGCTTTCATCGTCTCGGCTCTGGTCCTGGCCGGCGCGCTGGCGGCGGGGCAGCGGGCGCGCGTCTACGAGGCGGTGGTGCTGAAAGTTCTGGGCGCGACGCGGATGCGCCTGCTGGTGGCGCTGACGCTGGAGTTTGCGCTGCTTGGCGCGGCGACCGCCGCCTTCGGCCTGCTGGCGGGCGGATTGGTCGCCTGGCTCGCCTCGACCTATGTGCTCGACCTGGCTTTCGCCTCCTTCCCGGCCGAGGCGGCGGCGCTGGCGCTGGCGGCGATCGTGTTCGCCATATTCATCGGCCTGGCGGGGACTTGGCGCATTCTCGGCGAAAAACCGGCGCGCCATCTGCGTGAAGAATGACCAAAATGTAATCTGGCTGGCGCCAGCCAGAGCCGAGGGGCCGCTTGTGTTTTATGGACGTCCCCTCCATATTCGATCTGCCGAACCGCTGCGGATTGTCCGGGGCGTTCTCCCGGCTCGTTATTCGCGAGGCACTCATGTCCAACTTTGACCGCAACGCCGCTCCCTGGAGCCGGGGCTATGCCCGGACGGGCGCCGATGTAGATCAAGGTCTGCGCGCTTTCATGCTCGGCGTCTACAACCATATGACGGTCGGTCTCGCATTGACCGGCCTGTTCGCGCTCGGCGTCCACATGCTGGCCGTCTCCACGCTGCCGACCCAGTATCAACTGGGCCATATCTACCTGACCGACCTCGGCGCCGCCATGTACCTGAGCCCGCTGCGCTGGGTGGTGATGTTCGCGCCGCTGGCGTTCGTGCTGTTCTTCTCCTTCAAGATCAACACCATGGCGGCCTCGACGGCGCGCACCCTGTTCTACGCCTTCGCAGCGGTGATGGGCCTGTCGATCTCGTCGATCCTGCTGGTCTATACCGGCGCTTCCGTCGCCCGCGCCTTCTTCATCACCTCGGCGACCTTCGGCGCGATGAGCCTCTACGGCTATACGACCAAGCGCAGCCTCGCCGCGATGGGTTCGTTCCTGATGATGGGCGTGTTCGGCATCATCATCGCCAGCCTGGTCAATCTGTGGTTCCAGAGCTCGGCCTTCCAGTTCGGCCTGTCGGTCCTGACCGTGCTGATCTTCTCCGGCCTGACCGCCTGGGACACCCAGGCGATCAAGACGATGTACCTGGAATCGGACGGCTATGAAGTCGCGACCAAGAAGTCGATCAACGGCGCGCTGATGCTCTATCTCGACTTCATCAACATCTTCATGTCGCTGGTGCAGCTTACTGGCCAGCGCAACGACTGAGCCAGCGCAGACCGGCCTCATGACGCTCTCGAAAGACCCCGCCTCAGGCGGGGTTTTTTGTTATGCTTGCGCTCAGGGCCGCGCGGCGCTTTCACGGCGCGACGCCCTTGAGCCGCCGCATGATGACGGCGCGCGCGACAAACACGCCCGCGGCCGTCGCCAGCAAAGGTTGCGCGCCGCGCGAGGCGGCGAATCCGAGCAGCAGCGCCATCAGCGCGAAACGTCCAAAGGTCTGCGCCATGACCGTCGCCAGACGACCGCCGCCTCTGAGCGCCCGGGCGTTGAGCCAGACCGCGTAAAAATACAGACCGCCGCCGAGGAGGCCGGCCGAAATCCAGCCCGCGAGACGCAAGGCGGTCGGCAAGTCCAAGGCGGTCGGCAAGTCCAGGCCGTTCGAGAGCATCGCGTCATGCATGCGTTTTTCATCCTTCGGCGCGCGCCAGTCCTGGCCCAATCGCCCGGCCCCGTTTTGGCGCCGGAAGGAGCGCATGGTCAACTCGTCGCGGCTTTGGCGGAGCCCGGCCGATCAGCCGGAACAAAAACAAGCAACTTTCCTGGCAATGACATTGAAAGGCGCCGACACCGAAGCATAGCCCAAGCGCAACAGCGTCAATCGCCTGGTTCAAGGCCGTCCAATTGACCTGATGTTTGTTTTATTGCCGGAACAAGTCGCATCATTCCCTGTTCCTTTCACAGCTCTGACTGACTTGAGCGGCCAAGCAATAGTCAGGATCTGCGGCAAGTCCTGTCACGACGGCCGGAAAGGCGGCTCATGATTGCGCCGCCAGCATCAGCCCGCGCAAATCGCGCGTCGTCGAAGTCCCCCAGCAAAGGAGAGTAGCCAGATGTTTCTGCACAAAGCGATCCCTATCCATCAGGTCAAGGTCGAGAACCGGGACCCCGTTTTCGCCGAAAAGCTGCTCGAGCAATATGGCGGCGCGACGGGCGAGCTTTCCGCCGCCCTCACCTATCTGACCCAGTCCTACCACACCGAAAGCCCCGCCATCCGCGACATGCTGCAGGATATCGCGACGGAAGAATTCGGGCATCTCGAGGTCGTCGCCTTGCTGATCGAGCAGCATACCGAGCGAGCGTCGAAGAATTTGCAGGACAAGGCGTACCAGAGCACGCTTTTCGCCATCCGCGGGCCGGGGCCGCATCTGGTCGATTCCAAAGGATCCACCTGGGATTCGCGCTATGTGAACGAGGGCGGCAGCACCGTTCGCGACCTGCGCGCCGATATCGCGGCGGAGGCCGGCGCGCTCGCGACCTATGAGCAGCTGATCGCCATGACGACCGACGACGGCACGCGCGAGGCGCTGGTCCATCTGGCGACGCGGGAGGTCGCGCACACCAGGATGTTCATGGACGCGTTGAGGTCGATGAACGCCCTGGAAAATCCGCTCTTTGGCGACCTGCAGCCCGACGAAACGGTGGACCTGTACTTCAACCTGTCGGCGGAGCCTGGCGCCGGCGAGCGCGGGCCGTGGAACAGCGAACCGGCGTTTCGTTACATAGCCGACCCGCTGCACGATCTCCCCCACATGAACGGGAGACGCCGCGAAACCCACTGAAACCCTGGCAACCGCGGCGCGGCCGGAGCGGGATGAACCCTGCCCCGGCCGCGGATCGTTCGGGACGTTCATCGCTTTTCAACGCTATGTCGGTGAAAACGGAGACGCGTTCAATGCGCTTATGGTGATCGCAAACAAGTCGCGGGTGCTGCGCAAGCGCGGAGAAACTCTCCGGCGCTCGGTTGGGGCTGCTGACGCCGCGCGCCGGAAACGTGTAAGTGACTTGCGCAATCACCATCGAACGCGAGGGAACATGTCTGAGGAAGTGCGCTATCGCGTTTTGCCGACCGAGGATATCCGCCGCTCCAAATTGGGCCGTGAGGCCTTTAAAGAGAAGCCTCGCCTGCCGATCATGGTGGTGCTCGACCGCGTCAGGCAGGCCTATAACGTCGGCTCGCTCTTTCGCCTGTGCGACGCCATGTTGGCCGAGAGGCTGGTGGTCGCCGGCGCCGAGGTCGATTTGCGCAGGCGGCAGTTGATGCAGGCCGCGCGCGGAACGCAAAACTGGACGCCGTGGTCACAGGAAGAGTCCGCCATCGAGGCGGTCGTTCGCGCCAAGGCCGAGGGCTACCAGATCGTCGCGGTCGAACTGGCGTCCAACAGCGTGCGACCGGAAGATTTCGTCCCGAAATTCCCGCTGTGCCTGGTCCTCGGCGGCGAAGCCGAAGGCGTGTCGCAGGAAATCGTCGGCATGGCCGATGCGGTGATCGAAATTCCGATGCGCGGCATGGCCAATTCCGTCAACGTATCCACCGCGGCAGCGATCGTGCTGTATCAACTCTCCCGCCGCGCAGCTGAAACGGGGGAGGCGTCGGCTTCCGCTAAGTCAGAACTTTAAGGCGCTGCTGCCGCAAGCCATTGTCCGCTGCGAAAACTGGCGCACCCGAAGGGATTCGAACCCCTGGCCTCTGCCTTCGGAGGGCAGCGCTCTATCCAGCTGAGCTACGGGTGCTTCGCGCCCTGTTTACCCGATGCGGGCGGGATGGGCAAAGAAATTTTGCGCCTTTCGGGCGCCGCGCGGCTTGGCGTATAAATCTCCCGACTCGCTCGCGGGCGTCCAACCCCTTAAAACGATTGCCCATGACCGAAGCTCCAGCCCCCCTCGCCCAAACCCCTTCGGCTCAAGGCTCTTTGGCTCAAGGCCTTCTCGCTCCTGGCGACCACGTCTTTCTTGTCGATGGCTCGAATTTCATCTTTCGCGCCTATTTCCAGTCGATCCGCCAGGACCAGAAATATAATTTCCGCGCCGACCGGCTGCCGACCGGCGCCGTTCGCCTGTTTTGCGCGAAACTGCTGCAATTCGTCCGCGACGGCGCCGCCGGCGTGAAGCCGAGCCATCTCGTCATCATTTTCGACAAAAGCGAAAATTCCTTTCGCAAGGAAATCTATCCCGAATACAAGGCGAACCGGTCAGAGCCGCCTGATGACCTCGTGCCGCAATTCCCGCTGTTTCGCGAGGCGGTGCGCGCCTTCGGCCTGGAGCCGGTCGAACAGGACGTCTACGAGGCCGACGATCTCATCGCCACCTACGCCAGGCAGGCCGCCAGGGCCGGCGCCGACGTGACCATCATTTCCGCCGACAAGGATCTGATGCAACTCGTGCAGCCGGGAATCTCGATGTTCGATCCGGCCTCGGGCGAACGCGAGGAACGCCGCATCGGCCGCGAGGAAGTCATCGCCTATTTCGGCGCCCCTCCGAAAAAGTCGTCGATATCCAGGCGCTGGCAGGCGATTCCACCGACAATGTGCCGGGCGCTCCGGGCATCGGCGTCAAGACGGCGGCGCAATTGATCGGCGAATATGGCGATCTCGACACGCTGCTCGCCCGCGCCGCCGAGATCAAGCAGAACAAGCGGCGCGAGACCCTTTGCGACCCCGCGGTGGTGGAAAAAGTCCGCCTCTCGAAACGCCTGGTGCAGCTTGTCGAGGACGTGAAGGTCAAGACGCCGCTCGACGATCTGCGCCTGCGCGAGCCGGACGGCAGGACCCTCGTCGCCTTCATGAAGGCGCTGGAATTCACGACCCTGACCCGCAGGGTGGGCGAAATCTACGACGTCAACGTCGCCGCGATCGATCCTGATCCGGCCTTCGTCGGCGCCCAGGGCTGGCGCGGCCGCAACGGCGATGTCGTCGCGCAAGCGGAAGCCGAAATTGCGCCTGCCGAAACTGCGCTTGCCTCTTCGGCCAAAGGCCCGGCGCCGGCCGCCGACGCGCTCACGCCCGGCGCATTGGCGAGACAGCGCAGCGAGGCCGCGTCAAAAACGCCCCTCGATCGCTCGAATTATGTCCGCGTCGATTGTTTCGAAGAGCTCGACAAATGGATCGCCGCGGCCTTCGAGGCGGGCTGCGTCTGTTTCGACACCGAAACGGATTCGCTTGATCCCATGCAGGCCAATCTCGTCGGCGTTTCGCTGGCGCTCGCCCCCAACCGCGCGTGTTATATCCCCTTGGGCCACAAGGCGGCGGGGACGGACGACCTGTTTGGCGGCGGCGGCCTGGCGCCGGGCCAGCTTCCGATGCGTTCCGTTCTTGATCGGCTCGCGCCGCTGTTCCGCTCGCCTTCGGTTTTGAAAATCGCGCAGAACGTCAAATTCGACTGGCTGGTGTTGGCGCAGCACGGGATCGAGGTCTCAGCCGTAGAGGACACGATGCTCGCGTCCTATACGCTCGACGCCGGCCTGAACGGTCACGGCATGGACGAACTCTCGCTGAAGATGCTGGGGCACAGGCCGATCCAGTTCAGCGAAGTCGCCGGCCAGGGCAAGAGTTTCATCGGTTTTTCGCGCGTCGCGCTCGACAAGGCGACGGAATATTCGGCGGAGGACGCCGACGTCACCTTGCGCCTTTGGGCGTGTCTCGCGCCGCGTCTGACTTGCGAGGGCATGACCGCGGTCTATGAGACGCTGGAGCGCCCGCTCGCCATCGTGCTGGCGCGGATGGAGCGTCGAGGGATAAGCGTCGATCGCGCGCTCCTGTCGCGGCTTTCAGGCGAATTCGCGCAGGACATGGCGCGGCTGGAGGCGGAAGTCCAGGCGCTCGCCGGCGAAGGCTTCAACCTCGGCTCGCCCAAGCAATTGGGCGACATACTGTTCGGCAAGTTCGGCCTGCCCGGCGGCAAGAAGACCGCGACCGGCGCCTGGTCCACCTCCGCCAGCGTGCTCGATGAACTGGCCGAAGGCGGCAATGAACTGGCGGCGCGGATTCTCGACTGGCGGCAAGTGCAAAAACTGCGCTCGACCTACGCAGAGGCGCTGCCGCGCTTCATCAATCCGACCACCGGCCGCGTCCACACGTCCTATGCGATGGCCGCGACCTCGACCGGGCGGTTGTCGTCGTCCGAGCCCAACCTGCAGAACATTCCCGTGCGCAACGAGGCGGGGCGAAAGCTGCGCCGCGCCTTCGTCGCCGCTCCCGGCAAAAAACTGATTTCGGCAGATTATTCGCAGATCGAATTGCGGCTGCTCGCCCATATCGCCAATATCCCGCAATTGAAACAGGCCTTCGCCGAGGGCAAGGACATCCACGCCATCACCGCGTCGGAGATTTTCGGCGTGCCGGTCGAGGGCATGCCGGGCGAAGTGCGCCGTCGCGCCAAGGCGATCAATTTCGGCATCGTCTATGGCATTTCCGCTTTTGGCCTCGCCAATCAGCTCGGCATCTCGCGCGAAGACGCGGGCGCTTACATAAAACTCTATTTCGAGCGGTTTCCCGGCATTCGCGCCTATATGGACGCGACCAGGAAGCTGTGCCGCGAACAGGGGTTCGTCACCACCCTGTTCGGCCGCAAATGCCATTACCCGAAGATCGCCTCGAGCAACGCCTCGGAGCGGGCGTTCAACGAGCGCGCGGCAATCAACGCGCCCATCCAGGGCGCCGCCGCCGACATCATCCGCCGCGCCATGATCCGCATGGACGACGCCCTCGCTGAAGCCGGATTGCGGGCGCAAATGCTGCTGCAAGTGCATGACGAACTGGTGTTCGAGGCGCCGGAGGCGGAAGTGGCGGCCACCATCGCGCTCGTGCGGCGCGTCATGGAGCACGCCGCCCTGCCCGCCGTCAGCCTCAGCGTCCCCCTGCTCGTCGAAGCCCGCGCCGCCGACAATTGGGATGAGGCGCATTAGGCGTCGGCTTGTCCGCCTAATAAATAGGCGCCCTGCATTCCATCTCGCCACCGCGCCGCAATACAAGGCTGCGGCCAAGCTGCGCGGGTGAGGCTTTCTCCCGGTTTCGCCTTGGCATGGTCTTTGATTGGCCACGTTCGGTCCAGGTTCGCCGGACCGTTCGAGTGCGTCCGGCTGTTCCGACGCGGAAATCGGGGAGCAAAATGAAAAATATTGTGGCAATCATCAAGCCGTTCAAGCTGGACGAGGTGCGCGACGCGCTCACCGCGGTCGGCGTGCACGGCCTGACAGTGACGGAAGTGAAGGGCTATGGCCGCCAGAAGGGCCATACCGAAATTTATCGCGGCGCCGAATATACCGTGAATTTCCTGCCGAAGCTGAAGCTGGAAATCGCCGTCAGCGCCGATCTCGTCGACAAGGCGGTCGAAGCCATCGTGTCGGTCGCCAAGACCGGCCAGATCGGCGACGGCAAGATTTTCGTGAGCCCGCTTGAGCAGGCGATCCGCATTCGCACGGGCGAGCGCGATTCCGACGCGCTGTGACGAACAGGCCTTCCCCCATTTCCCTGAAGGAGTGAGTAAGCAAATGAACTTGATCCCCACCCGCAAGACCGCGTTGCGCGCGCTGGGCCTCGGCGCCCTGGGCGTGGCGCTGTGCGCCTGCGCCGCCTATGCGCAGACGGCCGCGCCCGCCGCAGCCCCGCCGGCCCCCGTCCCCAACAAGGGCGACACCGCCTGGATGCTGGTCTCCTCGGCCCTGGTGCTGATGATGTCCATCCCCGGCCTCGCCCTGTTCTACGGCGGCCTCGTCCGCACCAAGAACATGCTGTCCGTCCTCGCCCAGGTCTTCGCCATCGTCTCGATGGTCGGCGTCATCTGGGTGCTCTACGGCTATTCCGAAGCCTTCACCAACGGCGGCTCGCTCAACGATTACGTCGGCGGCTTCTCCAAGGCCTTCCTGATGGGCGTCAACTCCAACTCGACCGCCGCCACCTTCTCGAACGGCGTCGTCATTCCGGAATACGCCTACATGGTGTTCCAGATGACCTTCGCCATGATCACCCCGGCGCTGATCATCGGCTCCTTCGCCGAGCGCATCAAATTCTCGGCGGTGATGCTGTTCGTCCTCTTGTGGGTCACGCTGATCTATTTCCCGATCGCCCACATGGTCTGGTACTGGGGCGGCCCGGATGAGATCGGCGATGCGGCCAAGGCGCTGGCGGCGGCTTCCGGCGAAGCGGCCAAGGCCGCGGCGCAGCACAAGCTCGATCTGGCCAACGCCGACGCCGGCAAGCTGTTCCAGCTCGGCGCGCTCGACTTCGCGGGCGGCACCGTGGTGCACATCAACGCCGGCATCGCCGGCATGGTGGGCTGTCTGATGATCGGCAAGCGCATCGGCTACGGCAAGGAAATCATGGCTCCGCACTCGCTGACCATGACCATGATCGGCGCCTCGCTGCTGTGGGTGGGCTGGTTCGGCTTCAACGCCGGCTCCAACCTCGAGGCCAATGGCGTGACGGCGCTCGCCTTCGTCAACACCATGGTCGCCACCGCCGCCGCCGCCATGTCCTGGCTGCTGGTCGAATGGGCGGTCAAGGGCAAGCCCTCGCTGCTCGGCATGGTGTCGGGCGCGGTCGCCGGCCTTGTCGCGGTGACGCCGGCTTCCGGCTTCGCCGGCCCGATGGGCTCGGTCGTGCTCGGCCTCGTCGTCTCCCCGCTCTGCCTGTTCTTCGTCTCCACGGTGAAGAGCAAGTTCGGCTATGACGACGCGCTCGACGTGTTCGGCGTCCACTGCATCGGCGGCATCACCGGCGCGCTGGCCACCGGCATCCTGGTCGCTCCGGCGCTCGGCGGCGTCGGCATCACCGACTACACCAACTTCGCCCACAACAACGCCGGAACCTACGACATGGTGGCCCAGCTCATCATCCAGGCCAAGGCGGTCGGGACGACCCTGCTGTGGTCGGGCATCGGCTCGGCGATCCTCTACAAGGTCGTCGACCTCGTCGTCGGCCTGCGTCCCGCCCCCGAGCAGGAGCGCGAAGGCCTCGACATCGCCGACCACGGCGAACGCGCCTACAACTACTGAAAACAGCGCGAAAGCAGCAGCGAAGAACAGCGGCGGGGCAACCCGCCGCTGTTTCGTTTCAGTTGGCGATGAGCTTGTAGCTTTCGCCCGATTTGAGCGTCGGGCTCTCGAGTCCGTTCAGCAACAGGAAAGTTTCGAGCGGACGGTCGGGCGCGATCATTTTCGCCGCCATCGTGTCGGCGGTGTCGGTCAGGCCGGCGACGACGACGCGCAGATGCAGCGGCTGCGCCTGCGCCAATTCCTCGGGCGTAGCCGGGCGGAAACTGTCGATGGCTTGAGAAAACGCATGGTCGACATCCGGCGTCAGCGCCTTGACGGCAAAAATGATGCGGTAGATGTCGTCATGGAAGGCGATGACCGCCACGCGGAAATTCCATTCCCCGGCGCGGGCGTTGGCCAAAACCGCCGGCAGGCCGTTGATTTGGGTGGCCTGGATCGACGAGGTCATCAATCCGTCGATCCAGCCGGAGGTCAGGTAATCGGCAAGCGCCTTGCCTTTCGGCGCACGGACGCTGTCGAGCCGCAGGGCTTCGGCGCCACCATCGGTGACGCCGAGCACGGCTTGCGACGAGTTTTCCAGGACAAAGCCCTGCGGCGCCTCAAACGAAAACCCGAGCCGCGGATGGATGAATTTTCGCCCCCTGATGGCGCCGTCCTGCGGATCGTCGCCGAAAGCCATGCCGTCGATCGCCGCCAGATAGGGCTCCCGGCCCGTCTCGCCCAGTCCCGGCGCGCCGATCTGCCGCGCCGCCAGCAAGGCCTGGGCGATACGCTCCGGCGTCGAGGGGTGGGTGGAGAGGATGTCCGGCTTTTCGTTGCCTTTCTGGCCGATCAGCGCGGCGCGCAAGGCGCTGGAGCGGGCGAGAGAGCTGAGGAAACGCGCGGCGCCGAAGGCGTCATAGCCGGCGCGCGCGATCACCGCGATGCCGATGCGGTCGGCCTCCAGTTCCTGCATGCGCGAAAAGCCGGCGATCGTCAGGGCGGAATTCGCCTCGACTTGCGCGCTTTTCTGCTGGCTTTCGATGACGCGCGACGCCTGGGCGATCAACGTCGCCCGCCTTTCCTGTTCGGCGCGCAAGAAGGCGTGCCGCGCCGTGACATGGGCGATTTCATGCGCCATCACGGCGGCGGCCTCCGACGTGTCGTTGGCCAAGGCAAGCAAGCCGCGCGTGACGAAGAGGTCGCCCGAGGGCAGCGCGAAGGCGTTGACCACGCCTGAATTGAGAATGGTGACGCGATAAGGCTGGCCGGGCGTGTCGCTGGCCTTGGCGAGCCGCGCGAGCACGTCGTTCAGATAGGCCTGCGCCTTCGGCCAGTGATATTCGCCGCCATAGAGAACCGTCAGCTTCTTTTTTTCAGCGCTGTCGGGCGTTTCGGCCAAGGCCTTGGGCGCCGCCACCGGCATGGTCGGCGGCGGCGCGTCGCCGCGCCCTGGAGCTCGAGCGTCGCGCAGCCCGACAACAGCAATCCCACCGCCAGCGCCGGCGCCGCGCGGACGGACGAACGCCGCCGCCCCCGCGTCGATTTACGCAAATTCACCGCCATTCGCGCCCGTCGCCTCGTCGAAACCCTCATCATGCCGATCGGAAAAAAGGGTCGCCTTGAAATCGTTATCTCCGCACCCCGACGCCTGCCTCGCTGGACTTGTCCGCGTCAATGCCTGTCCTCAATAAACTCGATTTGGTCGGGATGGAACAACTCGATTTGCGGCGAGGCGCCGATTTCCAGCACGCCGCGCGCGCGAATGAGGCGATGGAGCAGACTTTGGTCGGAAAAGCCGGCCTGTTCGAACGAGCGCAGATTGCGCCTGGCGATCGTCAGCGACGGACCGCCGCGACGCGCGCCGAAATTGAGGTAGAGTCGGGAGCGGGAACGGCCGATGGACCCGACGTGGCCTTCGACCAGCGCCAGTGTTCCGGCGCGCCCGGCAAGATCCGGCGAATTGTCGAGGTCGAGCACGGCGAAGGCGGGATCCTTCCATACGCCAAGCGCGTCCGCGCGCGCCTCGGTTTCCGCCGCACGGATGCTTTCGGCGCCGCATGTGGCGGATTCCGCGCCGACCTCGACGAGACCAGCGGCAACAAGGATCAGGTCGACGGACTCGGTTTCGCCGTCCACGAACAGGCGCGCCGGAATTCGTCCCCAGCGATCCGGCCCGCCAAGTTTTTGCAGAACAAGGTTTTTGCCCGCCAGCAATGAAGTCAGCTCCGCCGCGACTTTTTCCGGACGGTCCGGCGCGGTCGGCGAGGCGCGCGGCGGCTCCAGGGTCGGGAAATAGATCATGCGCCCGTCGGCGAGAAAGACATCAAGTCTTTTGTCGACGCTGGCGAAGCGCACGTTTTCGCGCGCGATCGCGGCGTTGCAAAGGAAACGTGCGGCGGCGCGGCCTGTCCGCGGCGAAACGACAAAAAGCAGCGCGCCGGCGAACGAGGCGAGAAGGCGGATGGTGCGGAATTTCATTTTGAGCCGCCGGCATTGTGACGCCGCCGGACGCTGGCAGGTTTTTTGTCCGTCGTTTCTATGTTACTGAGGTCGCGCGCCGGTTCGCAGATTCGGCCGACAGCGTCCCGGTAGCTCAGCAGGATAGAGCAACGGTTTCCTAAACCGTAGGTCAGGGGTTCGAATCCCTTCCGGGACGCCAGAAAATCACAGTAAAACATATGGTTGCAAATCTGGCGCAATTCGCGGCCCTGTTTCCGCATCGAATTTGTACCATCCCTGGCGCGTGAGCGTCGGAAAAAATATCGCTGATCGCCCTCGAAACCGAAAACCCCGCGAAAACGCTGGCGTTTTTCGCATGCACTCTTCCTCAATAATTTGCAGGCATGATCTTCGGCGGTCACTCCGTCAGGAGGCGCGAATGATTTCTTTCGAACGGTTTGGGCATGTCCTTGTTTCGTAGAAATACGCGATCAATACCCATTCTTTCCTTGCGTCATGTCGCGCACAGGAAGATGCGCGCCTTCGCCCTGGCTGGAAAGGGCGTCGTCGCCGTCGAATTCGCCCTGGTGATTTTTCCGCTGATCTTCACTTTGCTGGCAATTCTCGAATCCGGCCTCGACCTCTATCTGCGGTCGGCGCTCGACAACGCCTCGCAGGAAATCGCCCGCCAGATCTACACCGGCGCAGTGCAGAACATGACCATCAATGGTGGCCCGATCACCCAGCAAGCATTCATCAACAACATCGTCTGCCCGAAACTGCCATCCGTGCTGCAATGCAGCAACGTGATCGTCAACCTCGTCGATTTCACCGAGGCTTCGCCAACGCCCTATTACAATTACGTCAATGCGCAATCGAACGGCCTGGTCCAGCCGCCGCTCGACAATACCCAGACCAGCTTCTGCCTGGGAAGCACCAGTTCCTACATGATCCTGCAAATCCTCTACCCGATGCCGCTGATTTCGAGCGTCTTCTCCAGCGGAGGCGTGGCCACCTACCAGGGCCAGCGGGTCCGCGTGCTGTTCTCCACGGCCGCGTTCCGCAACGAACCTTTCCCGACGCCAACCTATGTCGGCTGCTGAGGCGCCCATGATCGATATCCGCGCCAAAGCCCGCAGCTTCGCCGTCGAGACCTCCGCGACGTCCCTGGTCGAATTCGCCGTCGCCGCGCCGGTCCTGATCGCCCTGCTGCTCGGCGCGGTCGAACTCAACAACGAGATCACGGCGGGACGGCGGCTCGACCAGGCGTCCTATTCGATCGCCCAGATCGTCTCGGAAGCACCCGATCCGCCGGGCACGATCACCGAGACAGACCTCCAGATGGCCAATGATTCGGCGATGGTCGTGTTCCCGCTCGTCCTGTCGGATTCCTCCGCCAAGGGCGAAAGCTGGTCGTCGGACGTGTCGATCACCATCAGCAATGTCGTCATGACCCAGAAGTCGAACGGGACTTATAAAGCCGAGGTCGCCTGGAGCTGGGGCGCCAACAAACGCCCTTGCAACAAGAACCTCAAACCCGCGACCAGCGACGACGCGACGCCGACCACCACGACTTTGCCGCCCGACGCCTACGCGCCCGGATCGATCGTTGTCGTCGATGTCGTCTACAACTATACGCCGCTGTTCATGGCCAAGCTTTTCAACGGCATCGCGATGAGCCGCTCGACCTTTCTGCAGCCGCGCAATGTGCCGCCGACGAGCTACATCATTCATTCGGGCGCCGCCGGCGGCGCGACCCTTTGTCCAGGATACTGACGATGAAACATTTCTTCGCCAACCAGCTGCGCCAATTCCACCGCGACGCGCGCGGCAATGTTTTCATTCTGGTGGCGCTCGCCGCCATTCCGATGATCGCTCTCGCCGGCCTGGCCATGGATTACTCGACGGTTCTCACCGCCAAGACCAAGCTCAACGCCTCGCTTGACGCCGCCGCGGTCAGCGCCATCGCCAAAACCATGTCCGATCTGCAAAGCAACATCGATCAGACGACGGCGATCAGCGACGGCGAGGCGCAAGGCGCGCAAGCGTTCAAGGCCAACGCCGGCCGCTACGGCGCGATGGTCAGCGACAGCCTGTCCGTCGTCGTCAGCCCGCCGGCCGGCCAGACCGTGACGGCGACGGCCTCCTACACGGCCGCCGTGCCGACCAATTTCGGCGGCATCTTCAACATCCACAGCTGGCAAGTGGCGGGCAGCAGCACCTCGAGCCTGAAAATGCCGCTCTACATCGACTTCTACATGCTGCTCGACGTTTCCGGCTCGATGGGCATTCCCTCGACCACCAGCGAACAAAGCCGCCTCGCGCTGATCAATCCCGACCAGAAGTCTGAATATCCGACCGGCTGCACCCTCGCCTGCCACTTCACCACCTATCCGGCCTGCGACGGCCATATGTGCCAGGGCTTCCTGCTGACGCGCCCCACGGACGCCAATGGCAAACCCGAGATCAACTCGATCTGCGCCGCGCCGGGAACTTCGAGCTGCATCCAGCTGCGGCTCGACGCAATCGGCACGGCTTTGACCGGGCTGTTGGCGGACGCATCGCAAACCGAACAGGTCACCGGCCGAACCAACCAGTTTCGGGTCGGTCTCTATCCGTTCATCGTGGACGCCGACACGAATTACCAGCCGCTGTCCAGCGACCTGACTGGCGTGGTGACGACACAGGCGAACCTGCTCCCAAGCCTGCTCGACACCGGCAATTCCAGCGACGTCAAAGGTTCGGGGGGCACCAACATCAACAATGCGCTCAACGATTTGTACAACAACACGCTGCCGAGCAGCCCCGGAGCCGGCGCGAACGCCAACTCGCCCTTGCCCTTCGTGTTCCTGATCACCGACGGAGCGCAAGACAACCAGACCATGACAAATTCCGACGGCGCCTGGACGGGTTCGAACCACGCCACCACGCTGACGCAAGCCAATTGCACAACGATCAAGACGCGGGCGACGCTGGCGATCCTCTACGTCCCCTATGCGACGATTCCCAATCCCAACCCGAGTTTCGCCAATGACGAAGACGACGCAGCCAATGACAATATCCCCAACATCCCGCCATCGCTGGTGAGCTGCGCCTCACCCAACAGTTTCTATACGGCGAGTTCGCCCGCCGACATCGCCAGCGCGTTGCAGCTCATGTTCAACAACTCGCTGCAGATGGCGCCGAGGCTGGTGCAATAAAAAGCGCGCTCCGCGCTCAAATCGTCTGGTTATAGGCGCCGACTTCCTGGTTTTCGCGCAGGATGGCGTCGACGGCCTTGAACATGGCGTGCAGGTTTTCGTGGCTCGCCGGGCTTTCGACCACCACCACCAGTTCCGGCTTGTTGGAGGAGGCGCGCACCAGGCCCCAGGTGCCGTCCTCGACCGTCACGCGCACGCCATTGACCGTCACGAGGCTGGCTATGTCCTGGCCGATGATCTTCTCTCCCGCCGCCTGCATCGCCTGGAAACGCGCCACGACCTTGTCGACCACGCCGTATTTCACCTCGTCGGCGCAATGCGGCGACATGGTCGGAGAACCCCAGGTCTTCGGCAGGGCGGCGTAAAGCTCGGCCATGCTGCGGTGCGGATTGCGGTCGAGCATCTCCAAAATGTGCACCGCCGTCAGCAGCCCGTCGTCATAGCCGCGCCCCACCGGCGCGTTGAAGAAGAAATGCCCGGATTTCTCGAAGCCGGCCAAAGCGTTGAGATCGTTGACGCGGCGCTTGATGTAGGAATGGCCGGTCTTCCAGTAATCCGCCTTCGCCCCTTGCGCCTTGAGCACCGGATCCGACGCGAACAGGCCGGTCGATTTGACATCGACGACGAAAGTGGCGTTGGCGTGCAGTTTCGACAGGTCGCGCGCCAGCATCACGCCGATCTTGTCGGCGAAGATTTCCTCGCCGTGATTGTCGACCACGCCGCAGCGGTCGCCGTCGCCGTCAAAACCCAGGCCGACGTCGGCGCCGGTCTCGCGCACCTTGTCGGCCATGGCGTGCAGCATTTCGAGGTCTTCGGGATTGGGATTGTAGCGCGGGAACGTGTAATCCGGCGTCACGTCGAGCGGGATCACCTCGCAGCCGAGCCGCTCCAGCAATTGCGGGGCGAAAGCGCCCGCCGTGCCGTTGCCGCAGGCCGCGACCACCTTCATTTTCCGCGTCAGCCGGCTGTGGCTGGCGAGATCGTCGAGATAGGTCCGCGCGAAATCCTCGACATAAACATACCCGCCGCCCGCGCGGTTCTGATAGCGGCCTTCGAGCACGATGTCGCGGAGGCGTCCCATCTCGTCCGGGCCAAAAGTGACCGGGCGCTGCGCGCCCATCTTCACGCCGGTCCAGCCATTGTCGTTATGCGAGGCGGTGACCATCGCCACGGCAGGGCAATCCAGCGCGAATTGCGCGAAATAGGCCATCGGCGACAAGGCGAGGCCAATGTCCACCACCTCGACGCCGCCCGCCATCAGGCCGCACATCAGGGCCTGCTTGATCGAGGCGGAATAGGCGCGGAAGTCGTGGCCGGTGGCGAGGCGCGGCTTGACGCCCATCTCGTGCAGCAGCGTCGCCAGCCCGAGGCCCAGCGCCTGCACGCCCATCAGGTTGAGCTCCGACCCGAACAGCCAGCGCGCGTCATATTCGCGAAAGCCGGTCGCCTTCACGAGAGGCAGGCGCTCATATTCGAACGTGTTGGGCGCGAGAGCGGATACGGGCTTCGGGAACATGGGGCTTCTCGTGTTGACAGTTCTGGTTGAAACGACGGCGGCGGAAAAATCACACGCGCCGATAGACGTCCTCGAGGCGCACGATATCGTCCTCGCCGAGATATGAGCCGGTCTGCACCTCGATCAGCTCCAGGTCGATCTTGCCGGGATTGATCAGGCGGTGCACCGAGCCGATCGGCAGGTAGATCGATTCGTTTTCATGCACCATCATGACTTCGTCATTGCGCGTCACTTCCGCCGAGCCGCGCACCACGATCCAGTGCTCGGCGCGGTGATAATGCTTTTGCAGCGACAGCTTGTGGCCAGGCTTCACCACGATGCGCTTGACCTGATGGCGCTCGCCATTGTCGATCGACTGGTAATAGCCCCAGGGCCGGTAGACGCGGCGATGCTCCCGAGCCTCGCGGCGCTTCTGGCGCTTCAGTTCGTCGACCAGTTGCTTGACCTTGTCGCCATATTGCGCGCCCAGCACCAGCACGGCGTCGTCGGTCGTCACCACGATCACGTCGGAAACGCCCAGAACGGTCGTCAGAATATCGTCCGAGCGCACATGCACATTGCGCCCCTCCTGCACGACGCCATGGCCGCGCACCGAATTGCCCTGCGCGTCGCGCTCCGACAGTTCCCACACCGCCTGCCAATTGCCGACATCCGACCAGCCGATGTCGGCCGGAATCACCGCCGCATGCGACGTGCGCTCCATCACCGCATAGTCGATCGAGGTCTTCGGCGCCCTGGCGAAGCTTTCTTTGTCCAACGCCAGAAATCCGAGGTCCTTCTTGGCCGCCGCATAGGCTTCAGCCGCGGCCTTGGCGATTTCCGGCACAAATTTGGTCAATTCATCGCGCATGACGTCGACGCGGAAATAGAAATTGCCGGAATTCCAGAGATAGCCTTCGCGGATATAGCGCTCCGCCGTGGCGAGATCGGGCTTTTCGACGAAGGCCTCGACCGTGGCGACATCCGCCCCGGCGGCGACGATATCGCCCGGGCGGATGTAGCCGTAGCCGGTGGCCGGACCGGTCGGCTTGACGCCGAGGGTGACGATATAGCCGCTTTTGGCCGCTTTCGCCGCCTTGCGGCAGAGGTCCTGGAAAGCCGCGACGTCGCGTATGTCATGGTCGGCGGCGAAAACCGCCACCACCGCGTCGCTCGCCCGCCCGGCGGCAAGTTCGCAGGCGACAGCCACGGCGGCCGCCGAATCGCGACGCTCCGGTTCGAGCACGATCTCGCCCTTGACCCCGACCTGCGCCATCTGCTCCTGCACCAGGAAGCGATAGTCGTGATTGGTGACGATCGCCGGCGCGTCAAAAATCTCCGGATCGAGGCGCAGCAAGGTGTCCTGGAACGTCGAGAGCTTTCCCAGAAGCGGAATGAACTGTTTCGGCATGGTTTCGCGCGACGCAGGCCACACCCGCGTCCCCGCCCCGCCGCACATGATCACAGGGATAATCTTGCTCATTCGACCCTCGTTTGGACCAGACCGCCTCGGGCGGACTTTTGACCTGATGATTTGGCTCGACGCGGCGGCGGCGCGCCCGTCAAGTCCGCCAACGCCGGACGCGCATAGGGTTAGGGTATCAGCAAATACATGACAAGCCCGGAAAGAGAGGACAAGCCTTCAACCGCGATAGGCGACAAGCAACGCGCCGCAGGCGATAAGGCCGACCCCGAGCCAGTTCGGACCGGAGAGCTTTTCGCCGAGAAACAGCACGCCGAAGATTGCGACCAGCACGACGCTGAGCTTGTCGATGGGCGCGACGCGGGCGGCGTCGCCGAGCTTCAAGGCGCGAAAATAACAGAGCCAGGACGCGCCGGTGGCGAGGCCCGAAAGCGTCAGGAAAAGCACGGTCTTCGGGCTCATGGCCGTCGCCTGCAGCCGCCCCGTGGCGGCCAGCAGCAGGCCAAGGACGAAAACGACGACGAGGGTGCGCACGAAAGTGGCGAGATCGGAATCGACCCGCTCGACGCCAAGCTTTGCGAAAATCGCCGTCAAGGCGGCGAAAAAAGCCGCCAGCAGCGCCCAGACGGCCCAGGATGCGAAAGCCAGCCTCACGCGGCGTCTCCTTCACTTTCCGCGAGCAGTCGCGCCTGGTGATCGGCGATCAGCGGATCAAGGATCTCGTCGAGCGCTTCGCCCTCCATCACCTTGTCGATCTTGTAGAGCGTCAGGTTGATGCGGTGATCGCTGACGCGTCCTTGCGGAAAATTGTAGGTGCGGATGCGCTCGGAGCGGTCGCCCGACCCGACCT
Organism: uncultured Alphaproteobacteria bacterium; assembly: GCA_963828185.1. Classification (GTDB taxonomy): domain Bacteria; phylum Pseudomonadota; class Alphaproteobacteria; order Rhizobiales; family Beijerinckiaceae; genus Rhodoblastus. The sequence continues at coordinate 128,488 of CAWHDV010000015.1, forward strand.
GCGCCCGCCGGTCAGCGGCGCGGGCGTCGTCGAGCTTCTGCCGCTCGAGATCGAACAGGCGGGAGCGCAGGACGTCCATGGCCTTGGCCTTGTTGCGGTGCTGCGACCGCTCCTCCTGCATCATCACCACGATGCCGGAGGGAATGTGAGTGATGCGGATCGCCGATTCGGTCTTGTTGACATGCTGGCCGCCGGCCCCGCCGGCGCGCATCGTGTCGATGCGCAATTCGGACTCGTTGATCGCCAGATCGACTTCCGTCACTTCGGGAAGGACGGCGACGGTCGCGGCCGAGGTGTGGATTCGCCCCTGAGTTTCGGTCGCCGGAACGCGCTGCACGCGATGCGCGCCTCTTTCGAATTTCAGCCGCGCGAAAACGCCCTTGCCGCGGACCTGGGCGATGATTTCCTTGAAACCGCCGGCCGTCCCCTCGCTGGCGGAGACAAGCTCCATCGTCCAGCCGCGCTTTTCCGCGTATTTCTGGTACATGCGAAACAGGTCGCCGGCGAACAGCGCCGCTTCGTCGCCGCCGGTTCCGGCGCGGATTTCGAGGATGGCGTTTTTCTCGTCCGCCGCGTCCTTCGGCAAAAGCGAGAGCCGCAATCCCTTTTCCGCCTCGTCGAGCCGCTCCCGCATGCGCGGCAATTCTTCTTCCGCCAGCGCCCGCATGTCGCGGTCGTCCATCAGCGCCTCGAGATCGGCGACCTCCTTCTCCAGCGTGCGGAATTCCGCAATGGCGGCGGCCACCGGTTCGAGTTCCGCCAATTCGCGCGACAGCCCGGAAAACGACGAGGAATTCGACGCCTTCCGCGAGGCGATGGCCGATTTCTTCGTGACGGCGCAGGATGAGATCGAGTTTTTCCGGCGGCAACATGGTGAAAGATCCGGCGACGGTCGTGGCGTCGCAATAGGTCGGCAAAGGGCGGATGGGCCGGCGTCGGGAAGCCCGCTACAGGGGCACGGCGTGCCTTTCGGCGAATGCGTGCAATTCGCGGCGCACCGAAATGTGGTCGTCGGGCCGGTCGATCATCGGCGTGAGGAAGTCGCGCGTCGCCGTCAGGTCCGTGGCGAGGATGGCCGCCTTGACCGGGCCAATGGCCGAGGGAGTCATCGACAGGCCGCGATAGCCGATGGCGGCGAGGGCGATCGCCTCCAGCGGCTTGCCGCCCATTTCGCCGCACAGCGTCACGGGCGTTCCATGTCGCGCCGCCGCGTCGACGATCGATTTCAGGGCGCGCAGGTTGGGCGGCGACAAAGTGTCGAAACGCGCCGCGACGCGCTTGTTGTCGCGATCGACCGCGAAAAGATATTGCGTCAGATCGTTGGAGCCGACCGAAAGGAAATCAGCCAGAACGCAAATCTCGTCCAGTTGCCAGAGCAGCGAGGGCACCTCGACCATCACGCCGAGCTTGAGGTCAACAGGCAGTTCGTAATCGTGGCGGCGCAGGAATTCGAGCTCCCGCTGGCAAACCTCCCTGGCTTGCGAGAATTCGGACGTCGTCGCCACCATGGGAAACATGATGCGCATTTCGCGCCCGGCTCCGGCGCGCAACATCGCCCGCAGCTGCATCCGCAACAGGCCGGGACGGTCGAGGCCGATGCGGATCGCCCGCCAGCCGAGCGCCGGGTTCTCCTCCTCCATCTTGGCCATGTAGGGCAGGACCTTGTCCGACCCGATGTCGAGCGTGCGAAACGTTACCGGCCTGCCGTCGGCGGCCTCGATCACCTTGCGGTAGAGCGCATATTGCTCGGAGAGGCGTGGGAAGCTGGTCGCCACCATGAACTGCAACTCGGTGCGGAACAGGCCGATCGACTGCGCCCCCGCCTCGGCGACATGCTGGCAATCGATCAGCAGGCCGGCGTTCATGTGCAGGCTGACATGCACGCCGTCACGGGTGATCGCCGGCACGTCGCGCAGCTTGTGATACTGTTCCTGGCGCCGGGCGCGCAGGCGCGCCTTTTCGCCATAGGCCGCCTCGACATCCGGCGGCGGCCGCAATTGCACCTCGCCGGTGCCGCCGTCGATGATGATCGGATCGCCGGTCTCGACCAGATCGGTGATGTTGCGAACCTCGCCGATCGCCGGGACGCCCAGGGCGCGCGCGATGATGGCGACATGGCTCGTGGGGCCGCCGTCCTCCAGCACCAGGCCGCGCAGGTTGGCGCGGTCATAGTCCAGCAGCGCCGCCGGACCCATGTTGCGCGCCACCAGGATGGCGTTGGCCGGCAAGGAGCCGCCATGCGCGACGCCCTGGCCAGTCAATTGCTGCAGCAGGCGATTGGCGATGTCGTCGAGATCGTGCAGCCGCTCGCGCAGATAGGGGTCGGTCTGGCGCTGCAATTTTGCCCGCGCGTCGTTCTGCACGCGCTCCACCGCCGCTTCGGCGGTCAGGCCGGATTCGAGCGCTTCGCGCAGCCGCCGCAGCCAGCCGCGGTCATTGGCGAACATGCGCACGGTTTCGAGCACGTCGCGATGCTCGCCCGCGCCATAATGGTCGCCGCGCGCGATCAGCTGGTCGATCTGCTCGCGCATCGCCTGGATCGCGTGATCGAGCCTGTGCTGCTCGGCCTGCGGGTCTTCCGCCACCAGTTGTTTCACGACGATGCGCGGCTCGTGCAGCACGACATGGCCGAGGCCGACGCCTTCGCTGAGCGCCGCCCCATTCAGCGCCATCGGCTTTTGCAGGCTGAAACTCAGGCCGGGCTGCGCCAGCGACTGCAGTTCGCCCGAGGCGATCATCTCGGCCAGCAGCATGGCCGTGGTCTGCAGCGCCTCGACTTCCTCCTCGGAATAGGTGCGCCGGGCGCGGTTCTGCACCACGAGGACGCCGAGCGTGTTGCCGCCGCGCAGGATCGGCACGCCGAGGAAGGATTGATAGATTTCCTCGCCGGTTTCCGGGCGATAGGAGAAGGCCGGATGCGCCTGCGCGTCGGCGAGCGCCAGCGGCTCGGCCTTTTCGGCGATCAGGCCGACCAGGCCTTCGCTGGTGGTCATGGTGGTGAGATGCACCGCCTCGCGGTTCAGGCCTTCAGTGGCGTATAGCTCAAGCTGGCCGTCCGAGCGGAGCACATAGACGGAACAGACTTCCGCCACCATGTTGGCGGCGATGTGGATGACGATCCGGTCCAGTCGCGCCTGTGCGCTCACCGGCTCCGCCATGACCTCGCGAAGCCGGCGCAGAAGCAGACGGGGTCCGCCCAGAGCGCCGCGCATGTTCCATGTCCTGTCCGGAAACGCGCGGGACGCGCGCCTCCAATTACCTCGATTTGACGATTCGCTCGCCGTCCGCCGATTGCGCCCGTATAGGCATGCAAGGCGCGGACCGCAAGCGGGGGCTTGAGCCGCCGGAAATGGGTTTTTCTTCGCCTATTGTGTCGCCCGCGCGCAATTTCCCGTCAAGAGCCGGGATCTTAACCCCGTTTGGCGCCGACCGCGATGGCGGCCGTTTTTTACGCCTTGTCGAGGCCGTAGAGCGAATGCAGCGTGCGCACGGCCAGTTCGGTATAGGCCGCGTCGATCAGGACGGAAAACTTGATTTCCGACGTGGTGATCGCCCGGATATTCACCCCTTTTTCCGCAAGGGCGCGAAACGCCTGCGCCGCAACGCCGGAATGGCTGCGCATTCCGACGCCAATCGCCGAAACTTTCACCACATCGGTCGACGCCTGCAGGTTGGAGAAACCGATCGTCGATTTGGCGTTTTCCAGCACGGTGCGGGCGCGCTCGAATTCCGCCGCCGGAACGGTGAAGGTGATGTCGGTGCTCGCGGCGTCGTCCGAAACCACCTGGATGATCATGTCGACATTGACATTGGCCTCGGCCAGCGGCTGGAAGATCGCCGCCGCGACGCCGGGCTTGTCGGCGACCTTGCGCAAGGTGATCTGCGCCTCGTCCTTCGAGAAGGCGATTCCGGTCACGACCTGCTGTTCCACGATATCCTCCTCGTCGCATATCAACGTGCCCGGCTGCGGGTTGGCCGGATCGTCGAAAGACGAACGCACGAAAGTCTTCACTCGATGCACCATGGCCATTTCGACCGAACGCACCTGCAACACCTTGGCCCCGAGCGAGGCCATCTCCAGCATTTCCTCGAAGGCGATCCTGTCGAGCCGGCGCGCCTTGTGAACGACGCGCGGGTCGGTGGTATAGACGCCGTCCACATCGGTATAAATATCGCAGCGATCGGCGCCAATTGCGGCGGCGATCGCCACGGCGCTGGTGTCGGAGCCGCCGCGCCCGAGCGTGGCGATGCGGCCCGTCGCCGGATCGACGCCCTGGAACCCGGCGATGACAGCCACTTCCTTGCGCGCAAAACCTTCGCCCAGCCGCTCGCCGTCGATCCTGGCGATTCGCGCCGAGCCATGCGCGTCGTCCGTCTCGATCGGAATTTGCCAGCCCTGCCAGGAGCGCGCGGCAATGCCCATCTGCTGCAGCGCGATGGCGAGGAGCCCCGAGGTCACCTGTTCGCCGGAAGCCACGACGGCGTCATATTCGCACTCGTCGTAAAGCGCGTTGGCGTCCTTGACCCAGCCGACCAGTTCATTGGTCTTGCCGGACATGGCCGAAACGACGACCGCCACTTCGAAACCCGCGTCGACCTCGCGCTTGACGTGCTGCGCGACATTGCGGATTCGTTCGATATTGGCGACGGAAGTGCCGCCGAATTTCATCACCAGACGCGCCATAATGCCTTATATCGCCCTTTGAAACGGACTTCGCACCGCGAGTAACGCTCGCCCCGCTCCCACGGGGCGGCTATACATGACGGGACGGGCCAATTGTGTCAACGTGCCCTTGGCCACAGATTTTTTCCAGGTTGGACAATGTCGGATTCTCCCTCCCAGCGCGCGGGAAGCGTCGATGCGCAGGAACTCGCCCGTTTCGCCAAGCTCGGCGACAGCTGGTGGGATCTTTCCGGACCGCAGCGGGCCTTGCACAGGTTCAATCCGGTGCGCGTCGCTTATCTGCGCAACCTCTTCTGCTCGCATTTCCCCGACGGGTCCAAACCGCGCGACCGCGACGGCGACAAGCCCCTCGCGAGCCTGCGGATCGTCGATCTCGGCTGCGGCGGCGGCCTCCTGGCCGAACCGCTGGCGCGCCTCGGCGCGACGGTGACCGCCATTGATCCGGCGGAAGAGAACATTCAGGCCGCCCGCCGCCACGCCGAAGCCGGCGGCCTCGACATCGACTATCGCCCGATCACTGTCGAGGCCCTGGCCGAAACGGGCGAGAGTTTCGACGCGGTGCTCGCCATGGAGGTGCTGGAGCATGTCGCCGACGTGGAGGGGTTTTTGCGCGCGGCGGCGACGCTGGTCCGCCCCGGCGGACTCTTCGTCGGCGCGACCTTGAACCGCACGCTGAAAAGCTACGCCCTGGCGATCGTCGGCGCCGAATACCTGCTGCGCTGGGTCGAGCCGGGCACCCATGACTGGGCGAAATTCCTGCCCCCCCGGGAATTGCTCAAGCCGCTCGAGGCTGAAGGATTGCGCGAAATCGACCGCGCCGGCGTCGTCTATCATCCGCTGCGCGACGAATGGCGTCTGTCCGGCGATTTGGATGTGAATTACATGATCGCGCTGGAAAAATGAAAACGGCCCCTCGGTAAGGGGCCGTCCATATATCCAGGCGAGGCGTAAAAAAAACGGTCAGGCGCTGATCGCCACCTTCAGCTCGTTGAGCTGCGCAAGCTTTTCGGCGGCGGCGTTGATCGTCTCCTCCGACTTGGCGTCGGCGAGATCGTCCTCGGCGTTCTTGATCTGGATGGCGAGCTGCGCCGCGTCGAACTGCTCCAGCGGCGCCGAATATTCGGCGAGCAGCGTCAGTCCGCCGCCCGCGATATCGGCAAAGCCGCCGCGCACGAAAAGCCTGGTCTTCTTGCTCGACGTCTCGTCGATCTGCACGATGCCCGCCTTCAGCACGGTCATGACAGGCGCATGGTCCTTCATGACCGTGAACTCGCCTTCGATCCCCGGCACGACGACGGCTTCGACTTCACCCGAAAACAGCAGTTTCTCGGGCGAGACGAGCTCGAAGTGAAATGTCGCCATGAAACTCTCCAAAACCGGGCGTCCGCCCGTCCGGGCGCTTTGTCTTGCATGACTCCGGCGGGCAAAGCCGCCGGAATCGCGTGAAAAAAATCAGGCCGCCTGGGCGGCGAGCTTCTGCGCCTTCTCGACGGCTTCGTCGATGGAGCCGACCATGTAGAAGGCGGCTTCCGGCAGGTGGTCGTACTGACCTTCGACCAGGCCCTTGAAGCCCTTGATCGTGTCGGCGAGCGAGACCAGCTTGCCGGGCGATCCGGTGAACACTTCCGCGACATGGAAGGGCTGCGACAGGAAGCGCTCGATTTTCCGCGCGCGGGCGACGACGAGCTTGTCCTCTTCCGACAGTTCGTCCATGCCCAGGATGGCGATGATGTCCTGCAGCGACTTGTAGCGCTGCAACGTGGACTGCACCTTGCGGGCGATGTCGTAGTGCTCTTCGCCGACAATGGCCGGCGACAGCATGCGCGAGGTCGAGTTCGAGCGGATCGACCGCCGGATAGATGCCCTTTTCCGCGATCGAACGCGACAGAACGGTGGTCGCGTCGAGATGGGCGAAGGAGGTGGCCGGGGCCGGGTCGGTCAAGTCGTCGGCGGGGACGTAAATGGCCTGCACGGAAGTGATCGAACCCTTGTGGGTGGTGGTGATGCGTTCCTGCAACATGCCCATGTCGGTGGCCAGCGTCGGCTGATAGCCCACCGCCGAGGGAATACGGCCGAGCAGAGCCGACACTTCCGAGCCCGCCTGGGTGAAGCGGAAGATGTTGTCGACGAAGAACAGCACATCCTGGCCCTGGTCGCGGAAATGTTCGGCGACGGTCAGGCCGGTCAAGGCGACGCGGGCGCGCGCGCCCGGGGGCTCGTTCATCTGGCCATAGACCAGCGCGCACTTCGAGCCAGCCGTCGAACCGTTGTTTTCCTTCGGGTCCTTGTTGACGCCGCCTTCGATCATTTCATGATAAAGGTCGTTGCCTTCGCGGGTGCGCTCGCCGACGCCGGCGAACACCGAATAGCCGCCGTGCGCCTTGGCGATGTTGTTGATCAGCTCCATGATCAGCACGGTCTTGCCGACGCCCGCGCCGCCGAACAGGCCGATCTTGCCGCCCTTGGCGTAAGGCGCGAGCAGGTCGACGACCTTGATGCCGGTTTCGAGGATCTGCGCTTCCGTCGCCTGTTCGGCGTAGGAGGGAGCGGGCTGGTGGATGGCGCGCAGGCCGTCGTTCGGCACCGCGCCGGCTTCGTCCACCGGCTCGCCGATGACGTTGATGATGCGGCCGAGCGTGCCTTCGCCGACCGGAACCATGATCGGGGCGCCGGTGTCGCGCACCGGCTGGCCGCGGACCAGGCCTTCGGACACGTCCATGGCGATGCAGCGCACCGAGCTTTCGCCGAGATGCTGGGCGACTTCGAGAACGAGGCGGTTGCCGTTGTTCGTCGTTTCCAGCGCGTTCAGGATTTCCGGCAGGTGACCGTCGAACTTGACGTCGACGACGGCGCCGATGACCTGCGTGACGCGGCCCGTGGGCAAAGAGGCTTCAGCCATTTTTTCGGTCCTCACATTCTCTATGACGGTCAGAGCGCTTCGGCGCCCGAGATGATTTCGATCAGTTCCTTGGTGATCATCGCCTGACGCGAACGATTGTAGATCGTCGTCTGCTTCTTGATCATTTCGCCGGCGTTGCGCGTGGCGCTATCCATGGCGCTCATGCGCGCGCCTTGTTCCGAGGCGGCGTTTTCCAGCAGGGCGCGGAAAATCTGCACCGAAATGTTGCGCGGCAGCAGCGTCGCCAGAATTTCGTCCTGGCCGGGCTCATATTCATAGCTCGCCGCGCTCGCCGGCTGGTCGCCGCCGATCTGGGCGGGGATCATCTGCTGCGCCGTCGGAATCTGCAGGATCACCGAGCGGAATTTCGAATAGAACAGGGTGGCGACGTCAAATTCGCCTGCTTCGAACCAGCTGATGATCTTCTTGCCGATCGGATCGGCGTTCTCGAACCCGAGCTGGCGCACCGAGCGCAGGTCGATCAGTTCGACGATCTGCTTTTCGAACTGCCGGCGCAGCTGGTCATAGCCCTTCTTGCCGATGCACAGGATCTTGACCGTCTTGCCCTGCGCCTGCAGCGACAGCGCCTTGTCGCGCGCGAGGCGGGCGATCGACGAGTTGAATCCGCCGCACAGGCCGCGCTCGGCGGAGGCGACCACCAGCAGATGAAGTCTCGCTCTTGCCATTGCCCGACAAAAGCGCGGGTCCCGTGCCGGCGGCGATGCCGGACGCGAGATTGGCCAGAACCGCATCGATGCGCTCGGCATAGGGGCGCGCGGCTTCGGCGGCCTGCTGGGCGCGGCGCAATTTCGCCGCAGCCACCATCTGCATGGCCTTGGTGATTTTCTGCGTCGCCTTCACGGAGGCGATGCGATTGCGTAGGTCCTTCAACGAGGGCATGGTTTTCCGCTCGACTGCCGTTGCCCCAACCGGATGATCCGGCCAGAGTGACGATCAAAAAGGCGAGCCCGTCGTCAGCGACGTCGGGCCCGATGCGAATTCAGGCGAAGGCCTTGGTATAGCTTTCGACCACCGACTTCAGCTCGGCGGCCGAGGCGTCGGAGAGATCCTTGGACGAGCGGATCGCCTCCAGCAGCGGCGCGTGGCTGGTGCGCAACAGGGCCAGCAGGCCGTCTTCATAGGCCTTGATGCGGTTGAGCGGCAGCGCGTCGAGATAGCCGTTGACGCCGGCGTAGATCACCGAGACCTGCTCTTCCATCTTCAGCGGCGCGAACTGCGACTGCTTCAGCAGTTCGGTCAGGCGCGAACCACGGTTCAGCAGGCGCTGGGTGGTGGCGTCAAGATCGGAGCCGAACTGGGCGAAGGCGGCCATTTCGCGATATTGCGCGAGTTCGCCCTTGATCTTGCCGGCGACCTTCTTCATCGCCTTGGTCTGGGCCGAGGAGCCAACGCGCGAGACCGACAGGCCGACGTTCACCGCCGGGCGGATGCCCTGGTAGAACAGATCGGTTTCGAGGAAGATCTGGCCGTCGGTGATCGAGATCACGTTGGTCGGAATATAGGCCGAAACGTCGTTGGCCTGGGTTTCGATCACCGGCAGCGCCGTCATCGAGCCGGCGCCGTTGGCGTCGTTCAGCTTGGCGGCGCGCTCGAGCAGGCGGCTGTGCAGGTAGAACACGTCGCCGGGATAGGCTTCGCGGCCCGGGGGGCGGCGCAGCAGCAGCGACATCTGGCGATAGGCCACGGCCTGCTTGGTCAGATCGTCATAGACGATCAGGGCGTGCATGCCGTTGTCGCGGAAATATTCGCCCATGGCCGCGCCGGCGAAGGGGGCCAAAAACTGCATCGGGGCGGGATCGGAGGCGGTGGCGGCGACGACGATGGAATATTCCATCGCGCCCTGCTCTTCGAGCACCTTCACGAACTGGGCGACGGTGGAGCGCTTCTGGCCGACCGCCACATAGACGCAGTAAAGCTTGGCGAACTCGTCAGTGCCCTGGTTGAGCGACTTCTGGTTAAGGATGGCGTCGAGCGCCACGGCGGTCTTGCCGGTCTGGCGGTCGCCGATGATCAGCTCGCGCTGGCCGCGGCCGATCGGGATCAGGGCGTCGATCGCCTTGAGGCCGGTGGCCATCGGCTCATGCACCGACTTGCGCGGAATGATGCCGGGGGCCTTGACGTCGACGCGCGAGCGCTTGGCGGCGTTGATCGGGCCTTTGCCGTCGATCGGATTGCCGAGCGCGTCGACGACGCGGCCGAGCATTTCCTTGCCGACGGGCACGTCGACGATCGAGCCGGTGCGCTTGACCGTCTGGCCTTCCTTGATCTCGCGGTCCGAGCCGAAGATGACGACGCCGACATTGTCGGCTTCGAGGTTCAGGGCCATGCCCTGGATGCCGTTTTCGAAGGCGACCAGTTCGCCGGCCTGGACGTTGTCGAGGCCATAGACGCGGGCGATGCCGTCGCCGACGGACAGCACCTGACCAACTTCCGTGACCTGAGCTTCATTACCGAAATTCGCGATTTCGTTCTTCAGAATTCGCGGAAATTTCTGCGGCGCGGATATCCATCAGCCGACCTCTTTCATGCGTGTGCGGAGCGAGTTGAGTTTGGTTTTCAGCGAGGCGTCAACCATGCGAGAACCAAGCTGGACGACAATGCCGCCAATGATCGACGGATCGACATTGACGTTGACCTTGACGGTCGAGCCGCCCGACACCTGACGCAGCGCTTCTTCGAGCGCTGCGGTGTGGTCGGGCGAAAGCGGTTCGGCGACGGTGACCTGCGCGCGGGTCACGCCCTTGGCCTTGTCGTTCAGCGCGTTGAAGGCGCGGATCATGTCCGACAGGACGAACAGGCGGCGTTTCGAGGCCACGAGCTTCACGAAATTGGCGGTCAGTCCGCCGATGCCGGCGCCGTTGAGGACGGCCGCCATGGCCTTGAGCTGGTCTTCGGCGGAAAAAACCGGGCTGGCGACAAATCGCCGCAGGTCGGCGCTTTCATCGAGCATGGCCGCGAATTTCTGCAGGTCGCCGGCGACGGAATCGGTGGCGTTCTGCTCCTGCGCAAGGGAAAACACGGCCTGCGCATAGCGTTCCGCAACGCCGGATGTCGGATTTTTCGAGTCGTCGACTTCAGCCACGCGGAACAGCCCCTTCCTTGCTACGATCAGACAATTTCTCACCCATCTACGGCCCGACGCCAGGGTCGGCGACTTTTGATGGACTAAACTGTCTGGAAACGGGAAGTTGGCGCGAACCGTCCTTCCCGAAAGGCGGGCGTCAGGTAACATAGGGCGCCCCGCCGCGCAACCCTGACCGAAGCAGCGGAAATAGGGCTTTGTGATAATAAGGACAGGAAAAGGCCGAAACGCTCACAAAAAATTTTGCGGATCAACGTCGACGGACACACAAATCCCGCCGCGAGGCTTGGGCGCCCTCGCCAACATCTGCCGCAAGAACCCCTGCAGGTCGGCGCGCCGCGGCGCCTTTACCAAAAGTCGAAATCGATGCTGGCCGCGCACCACGGCGATCGGCGCCTCCGCCGGCCCCAGCACGACAATATCGTCCTCGCCAGGCATCTGGCCAGGCGCGGCGATGCTCCATCCGGCCTTTTCGGGCGGCTGATGGGCGGCGCGCGCCAGGGCGCGGGCCTGGACCTCCGCCGCCGCACGGTCGGGACCGGCGACGATCAGCGCCGCGAGCCTGCCAAAGGGCGGCAGGCGCGCGTCGCGGCGCGCCTGCGTCTCCTCGCGATAGAAGCGCTCGAAATCGCCCGACAGCAGCGCCCGCAGCACGGGATGCTCCTTTTGCCAGGTCTGCAGCAGGGCGCGGCCGGGCTTTTCGCCGCGGCCCGCGCGGCCCGCCACCTGGTTGAGCAACTGGAACGTGCGTTCCGCCGCGCGCGGATCGCCGTTCGCCAGGCCGATATCGGCGTCGACCACGCCGACCAGGGTGAGATGCGGAAAATTATGCCCCTTGGCGACCAGTTGCGTGCCGATGACCAGATCGAACCTGTGCTCCGCCACCGCCTGCAATTCGGCGCGCATCCGCTCCGTTCCACCTGGCATGTCGGACGAAAGCACCAGCTGGCGCACGTCGGGGAAAAGTTCGGCGGCCTCTTCGGCGAGGCGCTCGACGCCCGGCCCGCAGGCGCTGAGCGCATCCGCCGCGCCGCAGGCCGGGCAAAGGTCGGGACGACGCTCGACATGGCCGCAATGGTGGCAGACCAGGGCGCGGCGAAACCGATGTTCGACCAGCCAGGCCGAGCAGTTCGGGCACTGGAACTTGTGGCCGCAGGACCGGCACAGGGTCAGCGGCGCATAGCCGCGCCGGTTGAGGAACAGCAGGGCCTGCTCGTTGCGTGCGAAGTTTTGCCGCAGGGCTTCGGCAAGGCGCGGCGAAATCCATTTGCCGCGGGGCGCCGCCTCCTTGCGCAGGTCGATCGCCTCGATCAGCGGCAGGTCACGGCCGGCGTAACGATTTTGCAGGCGCAGATGGGCGTAGCGGCCCTGCCGGGCGTTCTCGCGCGTCTCGATCGAGGGCGTGGCCGAGGCAAGGACGACAGCGCAGGATTCGACGCGCGCCCGCACCACCGCCATGTCGCGGGCGTGATAGGCGACGCCGTCGTCCTGCTTGTAGGCGGCCTCGTGCTCCTCGTCGACGACGATCAACCGGGGGTTGGCGAAGGGCAGGAACAGGGCGGAACGGGCGCCCGCCACCACCCGGACCTCGCCGGACGCCACGCCGCGCCAGATTTTTTCGCGCCGACGCGGCGACAGCGCGGAATGCCATTCGGCGGGCCGGTGGCCGAAACGCGCGGCGAACCGCTCGAGGAATTGCGCGGTCAGGGCGATTTCCGGCATCAGGATCAGGGCCTGGCCACGGTCGCGCAGGGCCTGGGCCACCGCCTCGAAATAGACTTCCGTCTTGCCGGAGCCGGTGACGCCTTCGAGCAGGATGGGCTTGAAGGCGCGCGCCGCCACCGCTTCGCGCAGGGCCGCCGCCGCTTTCTCCTGGTCCGCCGCCAGGGAGGGAGTCGCGAAATCGGGATCGGGCGTCTCCGCCGCCTTTTCCGGCGGCAGCGCCAAGGTCTCCAGCACGCCGTCATCGACCAGCGCGTCGATCACGCTGGCCGAGACGCCGGCGCGGCGCGCCAGATCGCTCTTGCTTGTCGCAAGCCCGCCTTCGGCCGCCTCCAGCACGCGTTTTCGCGCCGGCGTGGCGCGTTGCGGCGCGGCCCCGGTCAGGCGCAGGCCGATGCGCAGCGGTTCGTCGCCCGGAGCCTCCGCCGCCCGCGTCGCCATCCGCAACACCATGCCGCGCGGCGCCAGCGTCCAGGCGGCGACCCAATCGACGAAGGCGCGCAACTTCGGTGGCAGCGGCGGCATGTCGAGCCGGTCGCCGACCGGCTTGAGGGCGCCCGCGTCGCCATCCCGCAACAGCCAGACGACGCCGGAAGCCTGCCGCGTTCCAAGCGAAACGGAGACGAAATCGCCCTCAGCCAGGCGCAGGCTGGCAGGAATGCGATAGGAATAGGGATGATTGACGGCGACGGGAACCAGAACGTCGGCGATTATTTTCGGCGCGTCGTTCCCGCTCGCCTCGCTGGTCATGGCCGCGTCTGGCCGTCAGACCAGCGCGCCATGGCACTGCTTGTATTTCTTGCCCGAACCGCAAGGGCACGGCTCATTGCGGCCGACCCGCCCCCAGCTCGCGGGATCGTTGGGAACGCGCGCGGCCGCCAGCTCTTCCGTTACGCCCGCGCCGAGGCCCAGCGAGCGCGGCGAGAACTCGCCCGCCGCAATAGCGGCGTTGATCTGCGCCAACGCCAGTTCGTCCTCGCCGGTGAGCGGATCGAGATGCGAGGCCTGCATCGGCGGCAATTGCAGGTCGGCGGGTTTTTCATGCGCCACTTCGACGCGCATCAATTGCGCCGTCACCATCTCGCGCAATTGCGTGATGAGCGCGTCAAACAGCTCGAAAGCCTCGGATTTATATTCGTTGAGCGGATCGCGCTGGGCCAGTCCGCGCCAGCCGACGACCTGGCGCAGATGATCGAGCACGACAAGGTGTTCGCGCCAGAGATGATCGAGCGTCTGCAGCACCACCTGCTTTTCGATATAGCGCGTGATCTCGGGCGAATTGATCTTTTCGCGCTCGGCGTAGGCTTCGTCGGCGGCCTTTGCCAGCCTTTCGCGCAATTCCTCGTCGGCGATGCCTTCTTCCTTGGCCCAGTCGGCGAGCGGCAGCTCCAGATTGAGCTGCGTCTTGACCCCTTCCGCGAGTCCGGCGATGTCCCAGGCTTCGGGATAGGCGTCATGCGGCACGTGCCGCGCCACCATGTCCTCGACCACGCCCTGGCGCATTTCGCCGATGGTTTCCTCGAGCAACTCCTGCGCCATCATTTCGCGGCGCTGCTCGAACACCACCTTGCGCTGGTCGTTCATCACGTCGTCGAACTTCAGCACGTTCTTGCGCATGTCGAAATTGCGCGCCTCGACCTTCTGCTGCGCTTTTTCCAGCGCCTTGTTGATCCAGGGGTGGATGATCGCCTCGCCTTCCTGCAGGCCGAGCTTGCGCAGCATGGCGTCCATGCGCTCGGAGCCGAAGATGCGCATCAGGTCGTCTTGCAGCGACAGGAAGAACTTCGACTTGCCCGGATCGCCCTGGCGGCCGGAACGGCCACGCAACTGGTTGTCGATGCGGCGGCTTTCGTGGCGTTCGGTGCCGATGATGTAGAGGCCGCCGGCGTCGAGCGCCTTTTGCTTGAAACTGGCGATTTCCGCGCGAATGGCCTGTTCCCTCGCGGCCCGTTGCTCGCCCTCGAGGCCCTCGCATTCCTGCTTCAGGCGCATGTCGAGATTGCCGCCGAGCTGGATGTCGGTGCCGCGGCCGGCCATGTTGGTCGCGACGGTGATCGCGCCGGGCACGCCGGCCTCGGCGACGATATAGGCTTCCTGCTCGTGGAAGCGGGCGTTCAGCACCGCAAAATTCTTCGACGGCTTGCCCGAGCGAGCCGCGGCGTAAAGCTTGTCCAGCGCGCCGGGCGCGCCGAAATCGATCATCTTGTAGCCCTTGCCCTTGAGGAAGTCGGCAAGCTGTTCCGATTTTTCGATCGACGTGGTGCCAACCAGCATGGGTTGCGCCTTGGCGTTGGCGGCCTCGATTTCGGTGACGATGGCGGCGAGCTTTTCCTCGCCGGTGCGATAGACCTCGTCGTCCGAATCGATGCGGATGATCGGCATGTTGGTGGGGATTTCCACCACGTCGAGCTTGTAGATTTCGGCGAATTCCTCGGATTCGGTCGCCGCCGTGCCGGTCATGCCCGCCAGTTTCTTGTAAAGGCGGAAATAGTTCTGGAAGGTGATCGAGGCCAGGGTGACGTTTTCCGGCTGCACCGTCACCTGTTCCTTCGCCTCCAGCGCCTGGTGCTGGCCTTCGGAATAGCGGCGGCCCGGCATCATGCGCCCGGTGAATTCGTCGATGATCACCACTTCATCGTTGCGGACGATGTAATCCTTGTCGCGCTGGAACAGCTTGTGGGCGCGCAGGGCCTGGTTGACGTGGTGGACCAGCGTCACATTGGAAGCCTCGTAAAGCGAGCCCTCGGTCAGCAGTCCGGCCTGCGTCAGCAATTGCTCCATGTGCTCGTTGCCGGCTTCGGTCAAGGCGATGGTGCGCTGCTTTTCGTCGAGTTCGACGTCTTCGGCGCCGAGGGCGGGAAGCAGCTTGTCGATGGCGTTGTAGAGATCGGAGCGATCGTCGGAGGGACCGGAAATGATCAGCGGCGTGCGCGCCTCGTCGATCAGGATCGAGTCGACTTCGTCGACAATGGCGTAGGAATGGCCGCGCTGGACCATCTGTTCCAGCTCGTATTTCATGTTGTCGCGCAGGTAGTCGAAGCCGAATTCGTTATTGGTGCCGTAGGTGATGTCGGCGGCGTAGGCCTCCGCGCGTTCGACGTCGTCGAGGCCATGCACGATGACGCCGACGGTCAGGCCGAGGAAATTATAGATCCGGCCCATGTTCTCCGCGTCGCGGCTGGCGAGGTAGTCATTGACCGTGATGACATGGACGCCCTTGCCGGACAGTGCGTTGAGATAGCAGGCCAGCGTCGCGACGAGGGTCTTGCCCTCGCCGGTGCGCATCTCGGCGATGGAGCCCTCGTTCAACACCATGCCGCCGATCAGCTGCACGTCGAAGTGACGCTGGCCGATGGCGCGTTTGGCCGCTTCGCGCACCGTGGCGAAGGCGGGGACCAGAAGGTCTTCGACTTTCTTGCCCGCCTCGATCTGGGCGCGGAACTCGCCGGTGCGGGCGCGAAGCGCCTCATCCGACAAGGCCGCGACCTCGGGCTCAAGCGCATTGATCGCGGCGATCCGCGCGTTATAGGTTTTCAAACGGCGTTCGTTGGCGGTGCCGAAGATTTTTTTTGCGAGGCTACCCAACATTCCGAAGACCTTTCAGAGCGACGCCAGCGCGCGCCGCGATCTGCTGAAAAAAACCGCCTTCCGGCGAACGACAGGACTGGCGAGGGGACCCGCCCCCGGGAACCAGGCCCTGAGGAACGTCGTCCCAGGGATGATCCGCCCAATGTCGGGAGCCGTCGCTCCCGGAACAAGGCGCCGCGCCCCGCTCGCGAACTTTGCGACATTTGCTTGACAAAAAGCGGCTCAAAACCGCGCCAACCGGGATTGAGCGCCAGGAATGCCGGCGAGGAATAGAAGCGGGGCGCCGGCTTGTCAACGAACGCCGGTATTTCAGCGTTCTCTTTTCCAGGTCTCGCCGCCGCACAGGCCGCCAGCCGGAAGGCAGCCCTTGATCTTCAAGTGAACGGCGTCGCTCAGCGAGACTTCGCCGGCATAGGTCTTGCCGTTGTCGAGGTTGAAGATGGGCCCGCGCCAGACCGCGCCGTCGCGGCGCAGGCCGAGCAGGATTTTCCGGCCGATCGACGATTTTTCGCCCGGTCCCGGCTTGGGGGCCTCGGCGATGAAGCCGCACAGGTCTCGGCCGCAGGGCTTGACCCGGATGACCGCGGATCCGTCGGCGACGCGCCATAATCCCATGGGCGTCGGTGTTTCGCCGGCGCGCGCCGGGGCAAGGCAGGCCAGCAAAAAGGCGGACATCGCCGCCGCAGTAAAGAATTTCATGCTTTTTCAATCCGTTGGTCGACGACGCGCGGCCGCAGAAGCGACATGAGCGAGTCTTCGTCGGCGTGCGAAGCGGTGACGATCCTGTCCGGCGGGGCCCAGCCGCCGCAGACGGAAGCAATTTCCTCGGACAAGCAGAGATGGACGAGCGAGTGCGCGGCCTGGCGACCCATCAGCTCCAGCGCGATGGCGGCGCTACGGGGAGAATAATGCAGGACAGCGTCGATTTCCCGCCGTTCCAGCGCCGCGACGACCGGTGCCGTCCACGCTGCGACCGGCCGCGCGGCATAGGTTTCGACAATTTCGACGCCCCAGCCTTTTTCGCGCAGGCGTCGCTCGAGATGCGGCTTGCGCTCGCGACCGGCAAGATAAAGCGCGGATTTCGTCACGCCCTCCGCTAGCAGGACATCGGCGAGCGCCCGGCTGTCGGCGGCGACGCAGAGGATCGAAAAGCCCAGCGCGCGTCCCGCCCTGGCCGTTTTCTGGCCGACGCAGACAAGCGGCAGCCCGAGCAGCGGCTCCGAGGGCGTCAGCCCGGCGAAAGCCTGGGCGCTGGTCGCCAGCAGCAGGTCGAACGGCGCCAGCGGCGGCGCGGCGCCCGTCGGCGCGATCTCGATCACCGGGGCGACAATGGCCTCATGACCAAGCGCCGCCAGTTTCTGCGCCGTGGGCGCCGCCTGGCTGGAGGGCCGCGTCACCAGCACGCGCATGGCGTTCAAAAGCTCAGGAGGTCGGCTGGCGCGCCCTTGAGGATATCTCGCGCCGCCGTCTCGCCCAGATGCGCCGCGTCCTTGGCCGGCCCCTCGACGCGGGCGTCGTAGGCTTCGGAGCCGTCCTTGCGCAGCACGACGCCGTAAAAGCTCAGCCGGTCGCCGGCGACAACCGCATGGCCGGCGATCGGCGTGCGGCACGAGCCGTCGAGGACGGCGAGAAAGGCGCGCTCGGCCGCGAGGGCGTGGCCGGTCTCGACGTCGCAGATCGCCGCCAGATCGGCCTGGATGCGCGAATCATCCGTCCGCGCGGTAATGGCGATGGCGCCCTGGCCGCAGGCCGGAGGAAACAGGTCAAGCGGCAGGATGGAGGTCGCCTTGTCGGCGAGACCCAGGCGCTTCAGCCCGGCCAAGGCGAGCAAGGTGGCCGCGAATTCGCCGCTTTCCACTTTCCGGAGCCTTGTCTGCACATTGCCGCGCAAAAGCTCGACTTCGAGATCGGGGCGCAGGCGCCGGATCATCGCCTGGCGCCGCAAGGAGGCCGATCCGACGCGCGCCCCGTGCGGCAGGTCCGCCAGATTTTTCGCCACGCCGCCGATGAACGCGTCGCGCACGTCCTCGCGCGGCAGGTAGCCGGCGACGATGAGCCCGTCCGGCAAGCGCGTCGGCAGATCCTTGGCCGAATGGACGGCGATGTCGATCGCGCCCTCGAGTTGCGCCTGATCGAGCTCGCGGGTGAAAAGCCCCTTGCCGCCGACGTCGCTCAAGGGGCGGTCCTGGATCATGTCGCCGCTGGTCTTGATGACGACGAGTTCGAAATGTTCTTCCGGCGCGCCATGAACGAGAGCCAGACGGCGGCGCGTCTCATGCGCCTGCGCCAGCGCCAGGGGGCTGCCGCGTGTGCCAATTTTCAACCAGGGCGCCAAAATTCCACTCCAGGGCATTTTGATTTGATCGGGTGGCGGACTATAGGGAAAAGCGCGCGGCGGCGAAAGCGGCCGGCGGAATTTTCGCGTTCTCCGGGAACGCGGCTTGAGCGAGGTCATCCATGCGGCCGGGTCTGCGCGTTCTGGGCATAGAGAGCACCTGCGACGAAACCGCCGCGGCGGTGGTCGAAACCAATTCGATGGGTCGCGGCGCGATCCTGTCCAACGCCGTGCTCAGCCAGATCGCCGAACACGCCGCCTATGGCGGCGTGGTGCCGGAAATCGCCGCCCGCGCGCATATCGACGCGCTCGACAAGCTGATCCGCCGCGCCCTGGATGAAGCCGGCTGCGGCGTCGACGATCTCGACGCCGTCGCCGCCGCCGCCGGACCGGGGCTGATCGGCGGGGTCATGGTCGGCCTGACCACCGGAAAGGCCATTGCGCTCGCGGCGAACAAGCCTTTCATCGCCGTCAATCACCTCGAAGGCCACGCGCTGACGCCGCGCCTGACCGACGGAATCGATTTTCCCTATCTGCTGTTGCTGGTTTCCGGCGGCCACAGCCAGCTGGTGGCGGTCAACGGCGTCGGCGATTACCGCCGGCTCGGCTCGACGGTGGACGACGCGCTCGGCGAGGCCTTCGACAAGGCGGCCAAATTGCTCGGCCTGCCCTATCCCGGCGGCCCGCGGGTCGAACAGGCGGCCGCCAACGGCGATCCCGCGCGGTTCGATTTTCCCCGCCCGATGGCGGGCCGCAAGACTCCCGATTTTTCCTTTTCCGGCCTGAAAACCGCGGTGCGGCTCGAGGCCGAGCGCGTCGCGCCCCTGACCAGGACCGATATCGCCGATCTCTGCGCCTCCTTCCAGGCGGCGGCGGTGGACGTCATCGTCGATCGCTGTCGCGCCGCCCTGCGTCTGCTTGCCGATGCGCCGCGTCCGCCCACCGCTTTGGTGGCGGCGGGCGGCGTCGCCGCCAATGGCGCGATCCGCAGGGCCCTCGCCCGTCTATGCGCCGAATCCGGCCTGCGACTGGCTCTGCCGCCGCCGGGCCTTTGCGCCGACAACGGGGCGATGATCGCCTGGGCTGGCCTGGAGCGCTTCCGGCTCGGCCTCGTCGACGGCATGGATTTCGCGGCCCGCCCCCGCTGGCCGCTCGATTCGCACAAGGATCCCCGTTGGCACGGCAAGGCATAACCCTTTTGCGCGCGCTCAAGCTTCTACTGCTGGGCGGGGCGCTGATGCTGGCGATCGCGGGGCCGAAGGCTTTCCTCGAGCCGCGCGCGCCGCTTTTGGCCAAGGTGACGGTCGCCTACGGCCCCGGGCCGGGTTTCGCCGCCATCGACCCAGAGCTGATCGGCCGGGCGAAAAAGTCCATCGACATGGCCGCCTATGTGCTCAGCGACCAGCGGGTGATCGTGGCGCTGTCGGCGGCCGCAAGCCGCGGCGTAAGAGTGCGGATCTACTTCGACCCCGAACAATTCCGCCGTATCGGTGGAGACAATGACAATATCCAGGCTTTGGCGAACCAGCCCAATGTGAGCGCCCGGATCAAGGCCGAACGGAATGACCTGATGCACATGAAAGCCTATGCGGTGGACGGGCGCTGGCTGCGCACCGGCTCGGCCAATTTCTCCTGGTCCGGCGAGACCCGGCAGGACAATGACGTCATTGTCATCGACAGCCCGCAGGCGGCCAATGATTTCACTCGCCATTTCGAACGCCTCTGGGCGCGACGCGACAATACGGAGGCCGCGCGATGAGCCGCCACGCGACGCTCGCGGTGCTCGGCGCCGGCGCCTGGGGCACGGCGCTGGCCAATATGGCCGCGCTGTCACACGCCAAGGTCTGGCTCTGGGCGCATGATCCGGCGCAGGCCGAGGCGATGCGCGCGACACGGCGCAACGACCGCCGCCTGCCGGGCGTGGTCCTGGCCGACCGGGTCGAGCCTGTCGCCGATATCGCCTGCGTCGGCGCGGCCGATCATGTGCTGGCGGTCGTTCCGGCGCAGACATTGCGCCAGACGGCGGCGCTGATGCGCGGCCATTTGCGTCCCGGCGCCGCGGTCGTCAGTTGCGCCAAGGGCATAGAGAAGGACACGGGCCTTTATATGCGCGAGGTCCTGGCCGTGGCGCTGCCCGGCCAGCCCGCCGCGGCCCTTTCCGGCCCGAGCTTCGCCGCCGACCTGGCGCGCGGCTTGCCGACCGCGGTGACGCTGGCGGCGGAACAAATCGATCTGGCGGAAACGCTCTGCGCCCGGTTGGGCGCGCCGCATTTCCGGCTCTACCGGTCGAGCGACCTGCTCGGCGTCGAAATCGGCGGCGCGGCGAAAAACGTGCTGGCGATCGCCTGTGGCGTCAGCCTCGGCCGCGAACTCGGGGCCAGCGCCCATGCCGCGCTTCTCGCGCGCGGCTTCGCCGAACTGATGCGTTTCGCCGTGGCGCAGGGCGCGCGTCCCGAGACGATCATGGGGCTGTCAGGACTCGGAGACCTGGCGCTGACCTGCTCCTCGCCTCAGTCGCGCAATTTTTCCCTGGGCTTCGCCATCGGGCGCGGCGAAAAACCGCAGGCGGCTGGCCACGGCAAGTTGACGGAAGGCGCCTGGACGGCGGCGATCCTGACTCGCAAAGCGCGCAACCTGGGCGTGGAAATGCCGATCGCCGAGGCGGTGACGGCCATTCTCGACGGGCAAATCGAAGTCGGCGCGGCGATCGAGGCCCTGATGAGCCGGCCGTTCAAGGCAGAGGGATAAAAAAGCCGGGCGCAAAAAATTACGCCCGGCTTGGTTGTTCCGGAAAAAATTACTTCTTCGCCAGCAGGTCGCTCGGGACCTTGCCGCCATTGGCGGCGACGAGATCGATGACCTTTTTGTGCAGCCAGACGTTCATGGTCGCGGAATCGTCGGTGTCGCCGTCGTATTTCAGTTCGGCGGCGAGTTCCTTGCGCGAGGCAAGGCTCGAATCGAGGCCAAGAACCTTCAGCAGGTCAACAATGGAAACACGCCAGTCGAGAGTTTCCGGGTTCTTGTCGTTGAGATCGTCGAGCACCGCGGCGATATCGACATTGGCGGCGACTTCAGGCGGAACGCTGGCCGGCGCGTCGGGCGCGGGGGCGGCGACGGGAGCGGCGGCGTCGGCGGGGGCGTCGGCGGCAGGGGCGTCGGCGGCAGGAGCAGCCGGGGCGGCGGCGGGCGCGGCTTCAGCCGGTGTCGCGCCGAAAATCTTTCCGAGGATGTTTCCGAAAATGCTCATGGGAGTCCTGCCCTGTTATCAATGGAGTCTATCGTCCCGGCGCCGCCGGGGCGCCTGGACCGCCGCGCAGGCTAGGGCCAGGGCAAGACAGTTACAACACGAAAGCGCGCGATTTCACGCCGGAGAGCGGTTGAATTCGCGTCTCATCCCGTGCAAGCATCTGGCGGAAAAGTCGTTCTTCCCCTGTAATTTTTTCGGGAGTCCCTGATGCATTTTGTCGCACTCTGCCTCGACAAGCCGGATTCGCTGGCGACCCGGCTGGAAAGCCGCGCCGCGCATCTCGCCTATCTCAACGAAAAGGCGGCAATGGTGAAGCTCGCCGGACCTTTCCTCGACGCCTCGGGCCAGCCCTGCGGCTCGATGCTGATTGTAGCCTGCCCCGATGAAGCGGCGGCGCGGGCCTTTCTCGCCGGCGACCCCTACGCCCGGGCGGGGCTGTTCGCCTCGGTCGAGTTGCGCCCTTTCCGTCCCAGCGTCGGGGCGTCGTTGGCATGAGCGCGCACAAGAACCACTGGCTGTTCAAGAGCGAGCCGGAGTCCTGGTCGTGGGACCAGATGGTCGCCGCCGGCGCGGAGGGAACCGGCTGGACCGGCGTGCGCAATCATTTGGCCAAGCAGCAGATGATGGCGATGCAAAAGGGCGACCGGGCTTTTTTCTATCATTCCAATGTCGGCAAGGAAGTGGTCGGCGTCGTCGAGGTGATCAAGGCCTTTCACCCCGACCCGACCGACGCGAGCGGCAAGTTCGGCATGGTGGACGTGCGGGCGGTCGAGCCGCTGCAACGTCCGGTGACCCTGGCCGAAATCAAGGCCGACCCGCGTTTCGCGGAAATGGCGCTGGTGAAAAGCTCCCGTCTGTCGGTGCAACCTGTGTCGCATGACCACTGGCTGGCGATCCGCAAGCTCGGCGGCCTATAGGGCTTCGGCGTCGAAATCGCCCGGCAGCGGCAAACCGGCGGCGACGCCGGCAAGCCACCGGCGCAGCGCGCGTTCGCGTTTGGGCCGCAGCCCTTCGACCAGCCGGGCGCTCGCGGCCTCCACCCTCTCGCGGCCCATGCGCAGAATGCTCTCGCCCTTCGGCGTGAGCGCCAGCGGACGGGCGCGCGAAGCGGACGCAACGCCGCCTTCCTCTTCGCGCGCCAGTCCGGCGCGGCGCAGGTTGGCGACGATCAGGCTGACCGTCTGCGGCGTCAGCTTGGCTTTCCGCGCGAGGTCGGCGGCGAGCAAGCCGGGGTTGGCGCCGATCAGCGTCAGGGCCGCCAATTGCGGCGGCGTGACGCCGAGATCGGCCAGCAACCTTTCCTCCGCCAACCGATGCGCGCCGGCGGCCTGGCGCAGCAAGGCGGCGATCTCCCCATTTTCGCCAGGCAGCTCGAGCAGGCGCGGTCGCCGCCTCGCGACTTCGGCGGTCGTGGGTTCGGCTTGTTGGCTTGGCTTGGCCATTTTTCCCCAACGCGGTTCGCTATCGAATTTTCATTGCAAGCTGACAGGGGACTGATTCTAGCCCTGTCCGCACCGCGCCGCAAGGTATTGGCCAACAGGGCCTGTGGACAGAACCCGGCTTCGTCCCGCAAAGATTTTCGGCCGAAAGGTTAGGTTGCCAGAAGGCGTACCGCGCCGCTAAACGCGTAGACGCAGTCGCAAAAGCCGAACGACTTATGGACAGGAAGACGCGCATCGGCCCAACGTTCCGAGACGCCACCCGGAAGGCCTTCGATGGACCCTTTTCGCCCCACGATCATCGACCGTTATGAGAGCCTCGCGACGCAGGCCCGAATCGAGCGCGACGCGAACCAGGTGGCGATCGTCAGGAAGCTCGACGAGCTTTGTCAGTCGATCGAAGAGGCGCGGCTGGCGAAGAAGTCGAGCGCGCTCGGCTGGATGTTCGGCGCGCGCCGGGCGGTCGCGCCTTCGCCAAAGGGACTTTACATCTGGGGTTCGGTCGGGCGCGGCAAGACCATGCTGATGGATCTGTTTTTCGAAGCCGTGGAGAACGAGCCGAAGCGGCGTGTGCATTTCCACGCCTTCATGGCCGAGGTCCACCGCCGCATTTTCGCCTGGCGCGAGAGCAAGAAGGCCGGCAAGGCCAGGGGCGACGATCCGATCGCCCCGGTCGCCGAGGATCTCGCCAAGGATGCGAGCCTTCTGTGTTTTGACGAGTTCGCCGTCACCGACATCGCCGACGCGATGATCCTTGGAAGGTTGTTCCAGGCGTTGTGGGCGCAAAAGGTCATTGTCGTCGCCACGTCGAATGTCGATCCCGCCGATCTTTACAAGGACGGTCTGAACCGCGCCCTGTTCCTGCCCTTCATTTCGATGATCAGGAACAACATGGAGGTGGTGAAGCTCGACGCGCGCACCGATTTCCGCCTGGAAAAGCTTGGCCACGCGCCGGTCTACCACACGCCGGCCGACGCCTCCGCCGACGCGGCGCTGACGCGGACCTTCCACGCCCTGACCGGCGTCGAGAAGGGACGGCCGACGCGCCTGCCGCTGCTTGGGCGCGAAGTCGCCGTGCCGCAGGCGGCAAGCCATGTCGCGCGCTTCGACTACGCCGATCTGTGCCGGCAACCGCTCGGCGCCGCCGATTTCCTGGCTATCGCCGAGAATTTCCATACGCTGATCATCGACCATATTCCCGTCATCTCGTCCGACGACCGCAACGAGGCCAAGCGCTTCATTACCCTGATCGACGCCCTTTACGACCAGCGCGTGAAACTGCTGGCCTCCGCCGCCGCCGATCCCGATCGGCTTTACAAGGCGGAACAAGGTCGCGAGGCGTTCGAATTCGCCCGCACGGCGTCGCGGCTCATGGAAATGCGCTCGGCCGAATATCTCGCTCTGCCGCATGGGTTGGGGGACGTCGTCAGCGGCGCCATCACCGGACTGGTCGAGACATGACCGATCCGACGACCGCCGCTTCATTTGGCGAAATCGGCCCGGATCAGAAAATCCTCGAGCTTGCCGGCGAGCATCTGCGGCGTTTCGGGCCGAAACGCACGACCATCGTCGGCATAGCCGAAGCGGCAGGAATGTCGCACGCCAATGTCTACCGTTACTTTCCGTCCAAGCAGGCCTTGTTCGAAGCCGTCACGGCCGTCTGGCTCAAGCCGCTCGAGAGCGCGCTGCGGGTGATCGTCGAAGGCCAGGACCCGGCTTACGACAAGCTGGAGCGGGCGCTCGTCGCGCTACAGCGCGCCTACCGCGAGAAAATGGCCGCCGATCCGATCCTGTTCCGCCTGCTCTGCGAAGCCGTCGAGAAAGGCCAGGTGGTCGCGCGACGCCATCGCAACAGGGTGCAAAATGAAATCCAGGCCATCGTCGAGGAAGGGATAGGCTCGGGCTCGTTCCGCATGCAGGACCGCCGCCGCGCCATGGCGCTGGTGTTCGACCTGGCGCATCGCTTCATCCAGCCGGTGTCGATCGCGCTGGACAAGGGGGTATCGGCCGCCGAACTGGAGGTCCGCGCCAACAGGGCGATCGCCGTCATCCAGCGCGCCTTGACTTTCGGCGATCCCGATTTTGACATGTGACATTTTTTGTCATTTGTCACAATTGTAGCAAAGCCTTTGACGCGCTTCCGCGCGACGCCGCTGGCGCTTGCTATCCCGTTGTTTGCGCGCAGTCTTTCGACTCGCCTTCGCGACCGGCGCGCCCTGCGGGGCCTCCGTCTTACGCGGGCTTATCCTTTCTCACGACTTGAAAGCGGCAAGACTTCAAGGCAAAAGGCCCTCCATATCCGCGACCGCGGACAGCGACGAAGGATCAGGCGCGGCTTGAAGAGAGGCCAAACCAAATCCAAGGCCAGTCAAAACCAAGGACGAAACCCATGGCGCGTAACAAGATTGCACTGATCGGAGCCGGCCAGATCGGCGGCACTCTCGCCCATCTCGCGGGGCTCAAGGAACTGGGCGACATCGTGCTGTTCGACATCGCCGAAGGCACGCCGCAGGGCAAGGCGCTCGACCTCGCTGAATCGTCCCCGGTCGACGGCTTCGACGCCGCCCTGTCCGGCGCCAATGATTATGCGCAGATCGCCGGATCCGACGTCGTCATCGTCACCGCCGGCGTGCCGCGCAAGCCGGGCATGAGCCGCGACGACCTGCTCGGCATCAATCTGAAGGTGATGGCCTCGGTCGGCGCCGGCATCAAGCAATATGCCCCGGACGCCTTCGTCATCTGCATCACCAACCCGCTCGACGCCATGGTCTGGGCGCTGCAAAAGTCCTCCGGACTGCCGGCCAACAAGGTGGTCGGCATGGCCGGCGTGCTCAATTCGGCCCGCTTCCGCTATTTCCTCGCCGAAGCCACCGGCGTCTCGGTCAAGGACGTGCACGCCATGACGCTCGGCGGCCACGGCGACGACATGGTGCCGCTGGTGCGCTATTCGACGGTCGGCGGCGTGCCGCTGCCCGAACTGGTGAAAATGGGCTGGCTGTCGCAGGACAAGCTCGACTCCATCGTCGAGCGCACCCGCAAGGGCGGCGGCGAGATCGTCGGCCTGCTCAAGACCGGCTCCGCCTTCTACGCCCCGGCCGCGTCCGCCATCGCCATGGCCAAATCCTATCTCAAGGACCAGAAGCGCGTCCTGCCCGTCGCGGCCTATCTCAATGGCGAATATGGCGTCAAGGACACCTATGTCGGCGTGCCCGCGCTGATTGGCGCCAACGGCGTCGAGAAGATTGTCGAGGTCGAGTTCGACGCCGCGGAAAAGGCGATGTTCGACAAGTCGAACGCTTCGGTCCAGGGCCTGATCGAGGCCTGCAAGAAAATCAACCCGGCCCTGGCCTGATCCGGGCTTCCCGCTCTTTCACGAGGACATCATATGAATATTCATGAGTATCAGGCGAAGGCCGTTCTCAAGGAATTCGGAGTGCCGGTTTCACGCGGCGTGCCGGTCCTGAAGGTCGAGGACGCCGAAGCCGCCGCCAAGGAGCTTGGCGGTCCGCTATGGGTCGTCAAGTCGCAGATCCACGCCGGCGGCCGCGGCAAAGGCAAGTTCAAGGAAGCCGCCGCTGGTGAAAAGGGCGGCGTCCGTCTCGCCAAATCCATCGACGAGGTGAAGCAGTTCGTCAAGGAAATGTTGGGCAATACGCTGGTCACCATCCAGACCGGGCCGGCCGGCAAGCAGGTCAACCGTCTCTATATCGAGGACGGCTCCGACATCGAGAAGGAATTCTACCTCTCGGCGCTGGTTGACCGCGAGACGTCGCGCGTCTCCTTCGTCGTCTCGACCGAAGGCGGCATGGACATCGAGGAGGTCGCCCATTCGACCCCCGAAAAGATCATCACCTTCTCGGTCGATCCGGCCACCGGCGTCATGCCCCACCACGGCCGCACCGTCGCCAAGGCCCTCGGCCTGACCGGCGATCTCGCCAAGCAGGCGGGCGTGCTCGTCGCCCAGCTCTACACCGCCTTTGTCGCCAAGGACATGGCGATGCTGGAGATCAACCCGCTCATCATCTCCAAGCAGGGCCAGTTGAAGTGCCTGGACGCGAAGGTTTCCTTCGACTCCAACTCGCTCTATCGCCAGCCCGACATGCTCGCCCTGCGCGATCTGACGGAAGAAGACGCCAAGGAAATCGAGGCGTCGAAACATGACCTGTCCTACATCACCCTCGACGGGCAGATCGGCTGCATGGTCAATGGCGCCGGCCTCGCCATGGCGACCATGGACATCATCAAGCTCTATGGCATGGAGCCGGCCAACTTCCTCGACGTCGGCGGCGGCGCCACCAAGGAGAAGGTCACCGCGGCCTTCAAGATCATCACCGCCGACGCGAACGTCAAAGGCATTCTGGTCAACATCTTCGGCGGCATCATGCGCTGCGACGTCATCGCCGAAGGCGTGATCGCCGCGGTCAAGGAAGTCGGCCTGAAAGTTCCGCTGGTCGTCCGCCTCGAAGGCACCAATGTCGATCTCGGCAAGAAAATCATCCGGGAATCCGGCCTCAACGTCATTCCGGCAGACGACCTCGACGATGCCGCGCAGAAAATCGTCAAGGCCGTTAAGGAGGCCGCATAATGTCCATCCTGATCGACAACAACACCAAGATCATCACGCAAGGGTTCACCGGCAAGAACGGCACCTTCCACTCCGAACAGGCCCTGGCCTATTTCGGCACCAAGGTCGTTGGCGGCACCTCGCCCGGCAAGGGCGGCTCGACCCACCTCGGCCTGCCGGTGTTCGACACGGTTTCAGAGGCGCGCGACGCCACCGGCGCCAACGCATCGGTGATCTACGTTCCGCCGCCGGGCGCGGCGGACGCGATCTGCGAAGCCATCGACGCGGAAATTCCGCTGATCGTTTGCATCACCGAGGGCATCCCGGTGGAAGACATGATCAAGGTCAAGCGTGCGCTGAGCGGCTCGAAGTCGCGCCTCATTGGCCCCAACTGCCCGGGCGTCATGACGGCGAACGAGTGCAAGATCGGCATCATGCCCGGCAACATCTTCAAGCAGGGCAATGTCGGCATCGTCTCGCGCTCCGGCACGCTGACCTATGAAGCGGTGTTCCAGACCACCCAGGTCGGCCTTGGCCAGACCACGGCGGTCGGCATCGGCGGCGACCCGGTCAAGGGCACGGAATTCATCGACATGCTCGAATTGTTCCTGGCCGACGACAAGACGCATTCGATCATCATGATCGGCGAAATCGGCGGCTCGGCGGAAGAAGACGCCGCGCAGTTCATCGCCGACGAGGCCAAGCGCGGCCGCAAGAAGCCGATGGTCGGCTTCATCGCCGGCCGCACCGCCCCTCCCGGCCGCCGCATGGGCCATGCCGGCGCCATCATTTCCGGCGGCAAGGGCGGCGCGGAAGACAAGATCGCGGCGATGGAGGCGGCGGGCATCCGCGTCTCGCCCTCGCCGGCGCGCCTCGGTTCGACCCTGGTCGAAGTCCTCAAGGGCTGACAGATCGGCGCGGGCGGAGAAATCCGCCCGCGCCGCCGCAATTCGCCCACAAGGGCGCGCAATGAAAGGTTTTTTCCGCGCGCCATTGCGGCGCAGGAAACGCCGACGATCCGCACGGACGGCGTTGAACCCAGATGGGTTGAACCCGAGTGTCGTTGAAATGGGCGGCAGGGCCGCCGGAACCCGCAAAGCGCGCCGAGACAAAGCGGCGGCAGGGCGAGAGGACAAAACCATGGCGCGTCAAGACAGCAATGGAAGCAATGGCGGCGGCGGAGCAGGTCGCTCTCCGACAAACGCCGCTTTCGCCGATTCGTCTTTCCTGTTCGGCGGCAACGCCGCCTACATCGAACAGCTCTATGCCGCCTACAAGGCCAATCCGGCTGGCGTCGATCCCGAATGGCGCGAATTCTTCGGCAGCCTGAACGACGACGACGACGCGGTCGCGGCCAGCGCCAAGGGCGCCTCCTGGAAACGCGCCAACTGGCCGATCGTCCAGCACAGCGAACTGGTCTCGGCGCTCGATGGCCAATGGCCGATCAACGAAAAGGCGCTGGCCGACAAGATCAAGGGCAAGGCCGCCCCCGGCAAGGACGAGATCTCAGCCGCCGAACTGCATCGCGCGACGCAGGATTCGGTGCGCGCCATCATGATGATCCGCGCCTACCGCATGCGCGGCCATCTCCACGCCAATCTCGATCCGCTCGGGCTTGATCCGCAGAAGGATCACGAGGAGCTGCATCCGGCCAGCTACGGCTTCACCGAAGCCGATTACGACCGCAAGATCTTCATCGATCACGTGCTCGGCATGGATTACGCCACCATCCGCGAGATGCTGGTCGTGCTCCGCCGCACCTATTGCGATACGATCGGCTGGGAGTTCATGCACATCTCCGATCCGGCGGAAAAGGCCTGGATCCAGGAGCGCATCGAAGGTCCGCACAAGGAGATCAACTTCACCAAGGAAGGCAAGCGCGCCATCCTGCAAAAGCTGGTCGAGGCGGACGGGTTCGAGAAGTTTCTGGACGTGCGCTACACCGGCACCAAGCGCTTCGGCCTCGACGGCGGCGAAGCGATGATTCCGGCGCTCGAGCAGATCATCAAGCGCGGCGGCGCTCTCGGCGCCAAGGAAATCGTGCTGGGCATGGCCCATCGCGGCCGCCTCAACGTGCTCTGCCAGGTGATGGGCAAGCCGCACCGCGCCCTGTTCAACGAATTCAAGGGCGGCTCCTTCCTGCCGGAGACGGTGGAAGGCTCGGGCGACGTCAAATATCATCTCGGCGCCTCGTCGGACCGCGAATTCGACAGCAACAAGGTGCATCTGTCGCTGACGGCCAATCCGTCGCATCTCGAAATCGTCGATCCCGTGGTGCTCGGCAAGGTCCGCGCCAAGCTGGACCAGAATCTCGATCGCGCCCCCGACGACCGGCGCTCGGTCATGCCGCTGCTGATCCATGGCGACGCGGCTTTCGCCGGACAGGGCGTGGTGGCGGAATGTTTCGGACTGTCGGGCCTCAAGGGCCACAAGACCGGTGGTTCGATCCATTTCATCATCAACAACCAGATCGGTTTCACCACCTATCCGCGCTATTCGCGCTCCTCGCCCTATCCGTCCGATGTGGCGAAGACGGTGGAGGCGCCGATTCTTCACTGCAATGGCGACGATCCGGAAGCCGTGACCTTCTGCGCCAAGGTGGCGACGGAATTCCGCCAGAAGTTCCAGAAGCCGGTCGTCATCGACATGTGGTGCTATCGCCGCTTCGGCCATAACGAGGGCGACGAGCCGTCCTTCACCCAGCCGCTGATGTACAAGAAGATCCGCGCGCACAAGTCGACGCTCGAAATTTACTCGGAAAGGCTTGTCGGCGCTGGCATCCTGACGCAGGGCGAGGTCGACAAGATGAAGGCCGACTGGCGCACCCGCCTCGACGCCGAATTCGAAGCCGGAGGGGGCTACAAGCCCAACAAGGCCGACTGGCTGGAAGGCGTCTGGGCCACCCTCAAGTCCGCCCCCAGCGCCGAGCAGGAAGAGGCGCGACGCGGCAAGACGGCCGTGGATATCGGCAAGCTGCACGCTTACGGCGACAAGCTTTGCAAGGCGCCCGAAGGATTCCATCTGCACAAGACGATCCAGCGCTTCATGGACAATCGGCGCAAGGCGATCGAAAGCGGCGTCGGCATCGACTGGGCGACCGCGGAGTCCCTGGCCTTCGCCTCGCTGGTCGACGAGGGCTATCGCGTCCGCCTGTCCGGCCAGGATTGCGAGCGCGGCACCTTCTCGCAGCGCCATTCGGTCGTGACGGACCAGGAGAACGAATCGCGCTACATTCCGCTGAACCATATCCGCGACGGACAGGGCCATTACGAAGTCATCAATTCGATGCTTTCGGAAGAGGCTGTGCTGGGCTTCGAGTACGGCTATTCGCTGGCCGAGCCCAACGCGCTGACCGTCTGGGAAGGCCAGTTCGGCGATTTCGCCAATGGCGCGCAGGTGCTGTTCGACCAGTTCATCTCGTCGGGCGAACGCAAGTGGCTGCGCATGTCGGGCCTCGTCTGCCTGCTGCCGCATGGCTACGAAGGCCAGGGGCCGGAACATTCCTCGGCCCGCCTCGAGCGTTTCCTGCAAATGTGCGCCGAAGACAACATGCAGGTCGCCAATTGCTCGACCCCGGCCAATTATTTCCACATCCTGCGCCGACAGCTTAAACGCGACATCCGCAAGCCGTTGATCCTGATGACGCCGAAATCGCTGCTGCGCCACAAGCGCGTGGTGTCGAAGATCGAGGACTTCTCAGAGTCCTGGTTCCACCGCCTGCTGATGGACGACGCCGAGACGCAGCCGAACGAGGCGATCAAGCTGGTCAAGGACGAGAAGATCCGTCGCGTGGTCCTGTGCACCGGCAAGGTCTATTACGACCTCTACGAGGAGCGCGAGAAGCGCGGCATCGACGACGTGTTCCTGATGCGCGTCGAGCAGCTCTATCCGCTGCCGCTCAAGGCCCTGGTCACGCGCCTGTCCCGCTTCAAGAAGGCGGACGTGGTCTGGTGCCAGGAAGAGCCGAAGAACATGGGTACGTGGAGCTTTGTCGAGCCCTATCTCGAATGGGTTCTCACCCAGGTCGGCGGCAAGGACAAGCGCGCCCGCTATGTCGGCCGCCCCGCTTCGGCGGCGACGGCGGCGGGCACCATGTCGCGCCATCTCGCGCAACTCCAGGCCTTCCTCGACGACGCCTTCGCAAGCTGAATTTCCTCATGCCCTCCGGACTCCGCCGCGCCCCGGCGCCGACGGAGTCCTCCGCCTCCCCCACCCTCTTGAGCCGCATCCGCGGCGGATGAGATCACAATGGCCACCGAAATCCGCGTACCCACACTCGGCAAATCCGTTTCCGAAGCCACCATTGGCCGCTGGTTCAAAAAGCCCGGCGACGCCGTCAAGGCCGACGAACCCTTGGTCGAACTCGAAACCGACAAGGTGACGCTCGAAGTCAACGCGCCGGCCGCCGGCGTGCTGGCCGAGATCGTCGCCAAGGATGGCGAGACCGTCGCTCCCGGCGCCCTGCTCGGCCAGATCGCCGCAGGCTCCGCCGGCGCCTCGGCCGCTCCCGCCGCCGCGGCTCCGGCCGCGACCGCCTCGGCGCCGGCCTCAGCCCCCGCGCCGGCTCTCGTCGCGGTCGGCGCAGGCGCTCCGCCGTCGCCCGCCGCCGCGAAAAACGCCGCCGATCGCGGCATCGCCGTCAATGACGTGGCCGGCTCCGGCAAGCGCGGCCAGGTGCTCAAGGGCGACGTGCTCGCCTTTGCGGCCAATCCGCCCGCCGCCGCGCCCGCTCCGGTCGTCGTCCGCGCGCCTTCCAGCGCCGACGATTCGGCGCGTGAAGAGCGCGTGAAGATGACCAAGCTGCGCCAGACCATCGCACGCCGCCTGAAGGATGCGCAGAACACCGCCGCCATGCTGACGACCTTCAACGAGGTCGACATGGCGCCGCTGATGGCCCTGCGCGGCCAGTACAAGGACCTGTTCGAGAAGAAACATGGCGTGAAGCTGGGCTTCATGGGCTTTTTCGTGAAGGCCTGCTGCCATGCGCTGAAGGAAGTCCCGGCGGTCAACGCCGAAATCGACGGCGCCGATCTCGTCTACAAGAACTTCTGCCATATCGCCGTCGCCGTCGGCACCGACAAGGGCCTGGTTGTTCCCGTCGTGCGCGACGCTGACCAGACTGTCCATCGCCGGCGTCGAAAAGGCCATCGGCAACCTCGGCAAGCGCGCGCGTGACGGCCAGCTCAAGATCGAGGAGATGCAGGGCGGCACCTTCACCATCTCGAATGGCGGCGTCTATGGCTCGCTGATGTCGACGCCGATCCTCAACGCGCCGCAGTCCGGCATTCTCGGCATGCACAAGATCCAGGAGCGGCCGGTGGTGATCGGCGGCAAGATCGAAATCCGCCCGATGATGTACCTCGCTTTGTCCTATGACCACCGCGTCGTCGACGGCAAGGAGGCCGTGACCTTCCTCGTCCGCGTCAAGGAAGCGCTGGAAGATCCGGCGCGCCTCGTCCTCGACCTTTGATCCGAGCTCGCTCCATGCCCGGCAAGGCGATGCGCCAAGCCCCGGGCATGGTTCTTTTTTCGCGGAGAATTCCATGTCCTACGATCTCGTTGTCATCGGCACCGGCCCTGGCGGCTATGTCTGCGCCATTCGCGCCGCCCAGCTCGGCCTGAAGACCGCCGTGGTGGAAAAGCGCAAGACGCACGGCGGCACCTGCCTCAATATCGGCTGCATCCCCTCGAAGGCGCTGCTGCACGCCTCCGAAGTGTTCGAGGAAGTCTCGCATGGCCTGGGCGCGCTCGGCGTCGTCACCGGCAAGCCGAAGCTCGACCTACCCGCCATGATGAAGCACAAGGATGAGACGGTCGGCGCCAATGTGCAGGGCGTCTCCTTCCTTCTGAAGAAGAACAAGGTCGACGCCTATTTCGGCTCGGGCTCGATTCCCGCCGCTGGCAAGGTCGAAGTCACCGCCGAGGACGGCTCGAAGCAGGTTCTCGAGACGAAGAACATCGTCATCGCCACCGGCTCCGACGTCACGCCGCTGCCCGGCGTGACGATCGACGAGAAGATCGTCGTTTCCTCGACCGGCGCGCTGGCGCTGGAAAAAGTTCCCGGCAAGATGATCGTCGTCGGCGCCGGCGTGATCGGCCTCGAACTCGGCTCGGTGTGGCGGCGCCTCGGCGCCGAAGTGACCGTGGTCGAATATCTCGACCGCATCCTGCCCGGCATGGACCTCGAAACGGTCAAGCAATTCCAGCGCCTGATGGAAAAGCAGGGCGTGAAATTCCAGCTCGGCTCGAAGGTCACCAAGGTCGAGACGTCCAAATCTTCCGCCAAGGTCACGGTGGAACCGGCGGCGGGCGGCGAAGCCACTGCCCTCGACGCCGATATCGTGCTGGTCGCCATCGGCCGCCGCCCCTATACGGAAGGCCTCGGCCTCGAGGCGCTCGGCGTCGCGATGGAGCGCGGCCAGATCGTCATCGACCACAAGTTCTCCAGCAATGTCGCCGGCGTCTACGCCATCGGCGACGTCGTGCGCGGCCCGATGCTGGCGCACAAGGCCGAGGACGAGGGCGTGGCCGTGGCCGAGCTTCTCGCCGGCCAGCACGGTCATGTGAACTACGACGTGATCCCCGGCGTGGTTTATACCTACCCGGAAATCGCCAGCGTCGGCGTGACCGAGGAGGACCTCAAGGCGAACGGAATAGCCTACAAGAGCGGCAAGTTCCCCTTTACCGCCAATGGCCGCGCCCGCGCCATGCGCCATACCGACGGTTTCGTGAAAGTGCTGGCTGACGCGGCGACCGATCGCGTGCTGGGCGTCCACATCCTTGGCTTCGGCGCCGGCGAGATGATCGCCGAAGCGGCTGTGCTGATGGAATTCGGCGGCTCGTCGGAAGACCTCGCCCGCACCTGCCACGCCCATCCGACCATGTCGGAAGCGGTGAAGGAAGCGGCGATGGCGGTGGAAAAGCGCGCCATCCATATGTAGGCGGACAAAATCGGCGCCGCGAATCGGCGCTCCGAAATTGGCGCCCCGAAATTGGAGCCCCGAAATTGGAGCCCCATTGCGAAAAACCCTCCCGAAAGCCTATCGTCACGGACAAGGATTTCGGGAGGAATGATGAAACCGCAGAGGTCCGCCACGCAAGCCGCCGCCACGCGGGAGTCGCCGGCGCCGGCAAATCCGGCGGTCGCGCGTTTCGTGCGCGGCCTGCGCGCGCTCCTGCGATCCAACGAACTGGCGCTGGTCGGCGTCGCCGCCGTCATCGGCGTTCTGGCCGCGATTTGCGTGACGGCGATGACGCTCGGCGCGATCGCCATGCACATGCTCATTTACCATCTGCCGTTCGATGTGCACCTGAGCGCCGCCGATCACGTGTCGCCATGGGCCGCCGTGAGCGCGCTGGGATTTGGCGGCCTCGTTCTCGGCCTGATGGAGACCTACCGGCTCAAGCGCAAGATTGCCGGCCCGGTCGACCCGATCGAAGCCAACGCCCTGCGCGGCGGCCGCATGTCGCTGCGCGACAGCTTCATCGTCGGGCTGCAAACGCTGATATCCAACGGCTGTGGCGCTTCGGTCGGGCTTGAGGCGGGCTACGCGCAGGTCGGCTCGAGCCTCGGTTCGTTTCTCGGGCAATATCTGCGCCTGCGCCGCAGCGATCTGCGCCTGATGGTCGCAGCCGGAGCGGCGGCGGCGATCGGCGGCGCTTTTGGCGCGCCGCTGACCGGAGCCTTCTATGCCTTCGAAATCATCCTCGGCTCCTATTCCATCGCCGGCGCCGGGCCGGTTTTCGCCGCCTCGATCGTCGGGGTGCTGGTCACCCATTTTCTGCATGGCGCGCCCTACAAGATCACCGCGCCGCCGGTCCAGTCCCTGGCTCTCGCCTTCTATCCCGTCTTGTTCGGCCTTGCCGCCCTGGCCTCGACGCTCGGCATTGTCGCAATGCGCGTCGCCGGCGTTTCCGAACGCGTGCTGCGCGCGACAAAAATCCCCGTCTGGGCGCAGCCGATTCTCGGCGGCCTGTTTGTCGCCGTTCTCGCGATCGTCACGCCGCAAGCCATGGGGGCCGGCCATGGCGCCATTGCGCTCGACATTGCGACCGCATTTCCGCTCGCCGCGCTGATCGCCTTTCTCGCCCTGAAGATGACGGCTTGCATGGTTTCGCTCGCCACGGGTTTTCGCGGCGGCCTGTTCTTCGCCTCGCTGTTCATGGGCGCCCTGCTTGGCAAGATCTACGCCCTCGCGCTCATGGCGCTGGCGCCCGCCATCGTCCCGGACCCGACGATCCTCATTCTTGCGGGCATGGCGACGATGGGCGTGGTCATCGTCGGCGGCCCACTGACCATGTCCTTCCTTGTGCTGGAAAATACGGCGGAATTTTCGGTCACGGCCGGCGTGCTCGCGGCTTCGATCGCCGCGAGTCTCATGGCGCGCGCCGCCTTTGGCTATTCCTTCTCCACCTGGCGCCTGCATTTGCGCGGGGAAAACATCCGCAGCGCCAATGACATAGGCTGGATCGCCGATCTGACCGTCGGCCGTTTGATGCAGCCAAATCCGCCGACGGCCCAGGCCGATGTCGCGCTCGCCGAGCTCTGCGCCCAATACCCCCTCGGCGCCGCGCGGGTGATTGTCGTGACCGACAAGGCCGGACGCTACGCCGGACTGATCAATATCCCGGAGGCTCATGTCCACGCCCAGAATGGCGGTGGAACCGCCGGCGATTTCGCCCGGCTCGCCGACGTCGCCTTGACCGGCGACATGAACGCCAAGACGGCAATGGCGCTTTTCGACAAGTCGCAGTCGGACCAGCTCGCGGTCGTCGATTCCGCAACCGGCGCGCCCGTCGGCCTGCTGACCGAACCCTATCTGGCCCGTCGATACGCCGAAAAGGCCGACGCCGCGGCGCGTAACGCGCTCGGCATGTGAGCTGGCTTGTCAGGCGCGGGGATGGGCGGCCTGGTAGGCTTCGAACAGCCGCGCCTTGTCGATCGAAGTGTAGATTTGCGTCGTGGACAGGCTGGCGTGGCCGAGCAGTTCCTGGATCGAGCGCAGGTCGCCGCCGCGCCCCAGCAGATGCGTGGCGAAGGAATGGCGCAGGGCGTGCGGCGTCGCGGAATCGGGCAGGCCCAGGGCGCCGCGCAGGCGCTCGACCGTCAGCTGGATGATTCGCGGCGACAGCGGCCCGCCGCGCGCGCCGACAAACAGCGGCCCCTCCGCGTCCAGCGAAAGCGGACATAGCTCCAGATAGGCCTCCACCGCCTTCCGCACGGGAACAATCACCGGAACGGCGCGGGTCTTGCCGCCCTTGCCAACAATCGTCAGCGAATCCGCCGCGCCGACCGGAGCCAGCGCGCGGCGAATGGACAAGGCTTCGGAAATGCGCAGGCCCGCGCCATAGAGCAAGGCGAGGACGGCCGCGTCGCGCGCGAAAATCCAGGCCGGACGCGACGCGCCTTCATCCGATTCGCCGGAAGCGAGCTCGCGCGCCTTGGCGGCCGGCAGGGCCTTCGGCAGCACACGCGGATTTTTGGGCGTGCGAACCTTGTCGAACACGCCGATGGTCGCCAGGCCCTCGCGGCCGAGATGGCGCGCGAAGGAGCGAAGACCGGCCAATTGTCGCAAAAGTGAGCGCGACCCGACTTCGGCTTCACGCCGATGCGCCATGAAGGCGCGCAGATCGCCGGGCTTCAGGCCGCCCAGCGTCGCCAGCGCGACCGGCGCGTCATGACGCCCTGCCAGGAATTTCAGGAATTGCCTGAGATCGCGAGCGTAGGCGTCGAGCGTCAAGGGAGAAACGCGCCGCTCCCCCGCGAGGCGCCGCAGCCAGAGCCGCGCCGCCTGCGCCAATTCGGGATCGGCGCCCGGAAAGGCCAGCGAGCCTCCGCAAAGCGCCGACTTTTCCTTGCTTTCACTCATGCCGCCACTCTAGCGGCCAGTCGTCAACAAACCTTTCAATCCCGAAGGCCCGCGTCAGGCGTCGGACATCTCCTGCTGCGCCTGGGCCCGGAATTCCTCGAAATGGCGGGCGATCTGGTGCTCGGACTGGGCGACGCCGGCGGCGAGGAAATCCTTATGGACCCGCGCGAGAACGCCGGTTTCGGCATGGGCGGCGATGTCCCCGGCGACAAGCGCATTGGCGTAATCGTCGGCCGCGGCGCCGCTCTTGTGCAGCTTTTCGGCGGCCCAGAGCCCCAGCAGCTTGTTGGCGCGGGCGACGATCTTGAACAGCAGCGCCTCGTCATGCGCATATCTGTTTTCAAAGGCCGCTTCGCGCTTGTCAAACGTCGACATATTCAATCCCTTCCTGCTTAGGGTCCCCATATTCTAGTTATATATATATTCTCCATGGGCCTCTGCCTAGCGCGGTCACCCTTGGGCTAAGCCGGAAGGATGGATCTTGCGCATCGCTCGCCGCCCTCATTGAGCCCGATTCGTCGAAACCGGTTGTGCAAAGCCGCGGAACGGGATAGGAACCTTGAGAAACGCGGCTCAAAGGTTTCGATTCCGCGCGACATCGCCATTTAGGCAATGTCGCCGGGCGTGACCAGTCAGGGCGCAAGAGTTGCAGGAGGCCCGGAGGAGCCGCGGCATCCATGGATTTTCTCAAAGATCGGTTGATACCCATGAACCGCCGCCGTCGCATCTACGAAGGCAAGGCCAAGGTGCTCTATGAGGGACCTGAGCCTGGCACTTTGATTCAGCATTTCAAGGACGACGCCACCGCCTTCAACGCCAAGAAGCATGAAGTGATCGACGGCAAGGGCGTCCTGAACAACAGGATTTCGGAATATATATTCCAGAATCTCAATGATATCGGCGTGCCCACGCATTTCATCCGCCGCCTGAACATGCGCGAGCAGCTGATTCGCGAAGTCGAGATCGTGCCGCTCGAAGTCGTCGTGCGCAATGTCGCCGCCGGGTCGCTTTCCACGCGCCTCGGCATCGAGGAAGGCTCGCAGCTGCCACGCTCGATCATCGAATTCTATTACAAGAACGACGCTCTCAACGATCCGATGGTTTCGGAAGAGCACATCACCGCTTTCGGCTGGGCGACGCCGCAGGAAATCGACGACATCATGGCGCTGGCCATTCGCGTCAATGATTTCCTGACCGGCTTGTTCCTGGGCGTCGGCATCCGTCTCGTCGACTTCAAGATGGAATGCGGCCGGCTGTGGGAAGGCGACATGATGCGCATCGTCGTCGCCGACGAAATCTCGCCGGACTCCTGCCGCCTGTGGGACATCAAGTCCAACGACAAGCTGGACAAGGACCGCTTCCGTCGCGATCTCGGCGGCCTCGTCGAGGCCTATGCCGAAGTCGCGCGCCGGCTTGGCATCATGCAGGAAAACGAGAAGCCGCATTCCGGCGGCCCGAAGCTGGTGCAGTGAGCTTGCGCCAGAAAACTCATCGCTGAACAGGAATTTCCCGCAATGAAAGCCCGCGTCACCGTCACCCTGAAAACCGGCGTGCTCGACCCGCAGGGCAAGGCGATCGAGGGCGCCTTGCATTCGCTGGGCGTCGCGGGAATCGCCTCGGTGCGCCAGGGCAAGGTGTTCGACATCGAAGTCGAGGGATCGGACGCCGAGGCGGCCAAAGCCGCCCTGGCGGCGGCCAGCGAGAAATTGCTGGCCAATATGGTCGTCGAAAATTATCGCGTCGAAATCCTTTGATCCGGCCGGTCTGAAGGAGCGCGCCATGAAAGCGGCCATCGTGCTTTTCCCCGGCTCGAATCGCGAGGGCGACGCTGCGCGCGCCCTGCGCGAGGCCGGCGCCGACACATCCATTGTCTGGCATGCCGAACATGAACTGCCGCCGGGAACCGACCTCGTCGTCCTGCCCGGCGGGTTCAGCTACGGCGACTATCTGCGTTGCGGCGCCA
Source organism: uncultured Alphaproteobacteria bacterium (assembly GCA_963828185.1). GTDB lineage: Bacteria > Pseudomonadota > Alphaproteobacteria > Rhizobiales > Beijerinckiaceae > Rhodoblastus. Next base: position 167,901 of record CAWHDV010000015.1, read on the forward strand.
TCGCCGGCCGCGCCCATGTCATGGACGCCGTGCGCCGCCACGCTGCCGCCGGCGGATACGTGCTCGGCATCTGCAACGGCTTTCAGATCCTGTGCGAAAGCGGCCTGCTGCCGGGCGTGCTGATGCGCAATCGCGATCTGCGTTTCATCTGCAAGCGCCAGCATTTGCGCGTCGAGCGCAACGACACGGCCTTTGCCCGCGCTTACGCTTTGCATCAGGCGATCGACGTCGCCATCGCCCATGGCGAAGGCAATTACGAAGCGCATGAGGAAACCATCCGCCAGCTCGAGGGCGATGGCCGCGTCGCCTTCCGCTATTGCGACGCGCACGGGCAAGTTGGCGGCGAAGCCAACCCCAATGGCTCGACCAACGACATAGCCGGGATCTATTCGGAAAAATTCAACGTGCTCGGCATGATGCCGCATCCCGAAAACCTGATCGACCCGCTGGTCGGCGGCATTGACGGACGCGGCCTGTTCGAAAGCCTCGTCCGCGCGGCTTGAAAGGGCCGAGGCTCGGGCGCGAAAAAAATTGCGGCCGGCGCCGAACAGGCGCCGACCGGATCGTTTTTCAATCAGTAGCGGCACATGCCATTCCAGCTCGCCGGCGTATCCGAGTTGACGAAGCCGCCGAGAATGGCTCCGCCCTTGCGCGCTTCACAGGCGCTGCTCATGCCGCCGACTCTGCCGGACACATTATCGAAACCGTAGATCCGGCCCGAATTGGATGTTGATGCGGTCGGGCCAAAATAGCTCTGCGCGGAAGCAGAACCGGCAACGCATGAAGCTGCTCCAATAGAAATGGCCACGAGGAGACCGATCTTCTTGAAGGTCGGCTTGGTCTGTTTCGCATAATTGGTCATTTTATCATCTCCATGATTGCAATATCGCTTGGACGATGCACGCTCTGCTTCTCTTGGGCATCCGTGAATGTTTACGTGCTGCGCCGCAAAATGGTTTCAAAACTTTTTTCGTCGAGATCATCATTGTTTATGCGCCGGCCATCGCCAGGGCCGGACCGCGCTGAAATGCTGCGCTGACAGGGTTCGCCAACGCAAAAAAAAGCCCGGTCGTCGGACCGGGCTTTCGTTGTCGCGAGGTAAGCGGAAGATCAGTATTTGGCTCCGACGACCGAGGCCAAGTCGGCGCCGCCGAAGCGATAACCGATGCCGGCCCCGACGATCCAGGGATTGACATTGACATGCACCTGGTTTTGCCCCACGCCGGCGACGTCCGCGTTCGTATTCAGGAACAGGTATTTGGCGTCCACGTTCACGACCCAGTGCTTCGTCACATAATAGTCCATGCCCGCTTGCAGAGCGAGGCCGGCAGCCGAATGGATATTGATGATGTCCGCGTTGCCGATGGTGGCGCCCAGCGGCGACTTCGTCGCAAGGAACCAAGTGTAGTTCGCGCCGATGCCAAGATAGGGATCAAGTTGGCCGAGAGCGAAGTGATATTGCAGGGTCAAGGTCGGGGGCAGAAGCGTCGTGTCGGCGATGCCCTGGTTGGCCTTGTTGAGGCCGAGAACCGCGCCCGGAGCCGCAGTCAGTCGATGAGGGCTCACGCCAGCAATCAGTTCGACCGCCCAATGCTTGGTCAGGAAGTAGCTGAAATCAACTTCCGGAATGCCGCCGTCGGATAAAGTGGCCCCGCCAAGCTTCGAACCCGCGAGGGTTGTGCCTGAGGCGTCGGGTAGGACGGCAAGCCCGCGGAGGCGGATCATGAAGGGATCGAAGGAATTATCGATCGGCGCGAACACGGGCGCGCTTTTGGTCGAAGGCAGATCGGCGGCGAAAGCCGGCAGGGCGAGGGAACCGAGCAGGGCGGCGGCGAAAGCGCCGCAGACAAGGTTTTTCATGACAGGCATTCCACGTTCAAGTTCAAGTTCAAGTTAGCGGTGCGCCAGGTTTGCCGGGAAGCAGCAAGACCTTGACCTGACCAGGACGTTGCGCCGATCGCGGCGGCAACGGATTGATCAGGATCAATCCGCTAGGGCATGGCGGCCCATTTGGCGCCCGGAGTTGCCAATTTATCACAACTCCGTGATCTCTGGTTTTCCATCCCCGCCGACCTCTCGCCGTGATCGCGCCGCGTCGCGCATTCTTGCCAATTCCGACGCGACGTTCTAATCGAAACCCCCATGCGCTTTCTTGTCGCGCCCTTTTTACAAGGCCGGATTCCTTGACCGCTCAGACGCACCACAACGAACCGGCGATCACGCCGGACCTTGTCGCCCAGCACGGCCTCAAGCCGGATGAATACCAGCGCATCCTCGATTTGATCGGGCGCGCGCCGAGCTTTACCGAACTCGGCATCTTCTCGGCGATGTGGAATGAGCATTGCTCGTACAAATCCTCCAGGCTGCACCTGAAGAAGCTGCCGACCTCTGCGCCCTGGGTCATCCAGGGGCCGGGCGAAAACGCCGGCGTCATCGACATTGGCGACGGGCTGGCCTGCGCCTTCAAGATGGAAAGCCACAACCATCCCTCGTATATCGAGCCTTACCAGGGCGCGACCACCGGCGTCGGCGGCATCCTGCGCGACGTCTTCACCATGGGCGCGCGGCCGATCGCCTGCCTCAATCTGTTGCGCTTCGGCTCCGTCGATCATCCGCGCACCCGTCATCTGGTCTCCGGCGTCGTCGCCGGCATTGGCGGCTACGGCAACAGTTTCGGCGTGCCGACAGTCGGCGGCTCGACCGCCTTCGACAAGAGCTACGACGGCAATATCCTCGTCAACGCCATGGCCGTCGGACTCGTGCGCAAGGACGAAATCTTCTACGCCGCCGCCACCGGCGTCGGCCGGCCGATCGTCTATCTCGGCTCGAAGACCGGGCGCGACGGCATTCACGGCGCCACCATGGCCTCGGCGGAATTTGACGCCGATAGCGACGAGAAGCGCCCCACCGTGCAGGTCGGCGATCCCTTCTCCGAAAAGCTGCTGCTCGAGGCCTGCCTGGAAATCATGGCCCGGGGCTGCGTCGTCGCGATCCAGGACATGGGCGCGGCGGGCCTGACGTCCTCCGCCGTCGAAATGGGCGCGAAGGGCGATCTTGGCGTCGAACTCGACCTCGACAAGGTTCCCTGCCGCGAGCCGGGCATGTCGGCCTATGAAATGATGCTGTCGGAAAGCCAGGAGCGCATGCTCATGGTCCTCGACCCGGATAAAGAAGAAGAGGCCGAGGCGATCTTCCGCAAATGGGGCCTCGATTTCGCGGTGATCGGCAAGACCACCGACACCTTGCGCTTCGTTGTCAAGCATGGCGGCGAGGTCAAGGCCGATCTGCCGATCAAGCAACTCGGCGACCAGGCCCCGCTTTACGATCGCCCGCATGTCGCGACGCCCAAGCCTTTGAAACTGGACGCGGCGACGCTCGAAGCGCCGCTCTCCATCGGCAAGGCTCTGCAAAAACTCGTCGCCTGTCCCGATCTCGCGTCAAAACGCTGGATCTGGGAGCAATATGACCATCTCATCCTCGGCAACAGCATCCAGGGGCCGGGAGGCGACAGCGCCGTGGTGCGCGTCGAAAGCGGCGCGAAGGGCCTCGCCCTGACCGCCGACGTCACGCCGCGCTATTGCTTCGCCGATCCGGTCGAGGGCGGCAAACAAGCCGTGGCGGAAGCCTGGCGCAACATTACGGCGGTCGGCGGCCGGCCATTGGCCCTGACCGACAATCTTAATTTCGGCAATCCGGAAAAGCCGGAAATCATGGGCCAGTTCGTCGGCTGTCTTGAAGGAATAGGGGAGGCGTGCCGCGCGCTAAATTTCCCGATCGTCTCGGGCAATGTGTCGCTCTACAACGAGACCCAAGGCAAGGGCATCCTGCCGACCCCGTCGATCGGCGGCGTCGGCCTTGTCGACGACGTGACGAAATGTGTCGGAATCGCTTTCCGGGCGGCGGGCGAAAAGATCCTGCTGGTCGGCGAAACCGAGGGCTGGCTCGGCCAGTCGATCTATTTGCGCGAGGTCCTCGGACGCGAGGAAGGCGCCCCGCCGCCGGTCGATCTGGCGCGCGAAAAGGCCAACGGCGATTTCGTCCGCGACCTGATCGCGCAAAAACTTGTCGGCGCGGCGCACGATCTCTCGGACGGCGGCCTGGCCGTAGCTTTGGCGGAAATGGCGATGGCGGGCGCGATCGGCGCGACGGTCGTCGCTCCCGGCGCGGATTCGCCGGCGATCTGGTTCGGCGAGGACCAGGGCCGCTATCTGCTGACAGTTTGCGCCGGCGACGTTGACGCGGTTTGCGCCAAGGCGCGCGATTCGGGCGTGGCCATCTCGGTGCTTGGCGAAACCGGCGGCGACAGCTTGCGCCTTGGCGAGGCGGCTCCGCTGGTGGTGCGGGAATTGCTGGTGGCGCATGAAAGCTGGATGCCGTCCTATATGGCCGGCGGCGGCAAGACCGCGTAAAAAATTTTTCCAGGATCCGCCTTCTCCCATTCAAGGAATGCCGCCATGCCGATGGAAGCCAGCGAAATCGAACGCATGATCAAAAAAGCCCTGCCGGACGCGGAGGTCATCATCACCGATCTGGCCGGCGACGGCGACCATTACCGCGCCCAGGTGATTTCGGAATTTTTCCGGGGCAAGAGCCGGGTCCAGCAGCATCAGATGGTCTATGCGGCGCTTGGCGGCCAGATGGGCGGGGTGCTGCACGCGCTGGCGCTCGAGACCGCGCCGCCCGAAGCGGCTTGAACGGCGGGCCCGTCCGGCCTACTTATAGTTCGTCGCGGAGCCTTGACCTCCGATCGAAAGGAACATGACATGTCGGACACTACAACTTCCAGCGCCATCGACCGCATCAAGCAGGATGTGGCCGCCAATGACGTCGTCCTCTTCATGAAGGGCACGCCGAATTTTCCGCAATGCGGCTTTTCCGGCCAGGTTGCGAAAATCCTGGCCTTCCTGGAAGTGCCCTACAAGGGCGTGAACGTGCTCGAAGACCCGGAAATCCGTGACGGCGTCAAGCAATACGCCAATTGGCCGACCATCCCGCAGCTCTACATCAAGGGCGAGTTTGTCGGCGGATGCGACATTGTCCGCGAAATGTTCCAGTCAGGCGAACTGGCAAGCCATCTCAAGGCCGCCGGCGTGGCGGTCAAGGACGCGCAGAACGGCTGAACCGTCAATCTTGCGCCGCCGCCTTGATCATCGCCAGGGCGTCGGCGCCGTCCCATTTGGCTGGCCCGGCGATCACGCCGATTTCGCAGCCGTCGCGGCCGACCAGGAACGAAGTCGGGAGGCCGACGAGCTTGCCGTTCTGCTGCAAGGTCTGGAAGGCCTTGGCGGTGGGATCGGCGTAGAACGCCAGGTTCTTCACGCCGATTTCCTTGACGAACGCCTTCGGCCGGTCGAGCCGCGCCGTATCGATGTTGACCGCGACGACATCGAAGGATTTTCCGCCTTCGATGCCTTGCAGCCGGTCGAGGGCCGGCATTTCCTCGCGGCAGGGCACGCACCATGTCGCCCAGATGTTCAAAAGGATGGTCTTGCCCTTGAAGGAGGCGAGATCGACGGTTTTTCCGTCTTGCGAAAAGCTGAGCGCCGGCATCGGCCGGGGCTGCGCCTTGACCGCCAGCGCCGCGATGTCGCCTTTGGCGAGGGGCGCGAGTTTTTGCGCCAGCGCGCTCGACACGGGGCAATCCGCCGCGACCGCGGTCGCTGCTTCCTTGCCCCCGCCCCCGTTCATCCCGTATAGGACGAACCACAGCGCCGCCGCGACGACCACGGCGGCGAGAATGACGGGCGGCAGGATGAGCCGCCGGGCGATGCCGCGCATCTGCGCGGGGTCGGCGACAGGCGGAAGGTCTTGCTCGTCATTCATTTTTTGGGCCTCGCAGCGGAGCGGTCATGAGCAATCAAATGTGGGGCGGCCGCTTCGCCAGCGGCCCCGACGCCATCATGGAGGAGATCAACGCCTCCATCGGCTTCGATTATCGTCTGGCGCGACAAGACATAGCCGGCTCCAAGGCCCACGTCGCCATGCTGGCGCAGGCCGGGATCGTGGCCCAGGCCGACGCCGACGCCATATCCAAAGGTTTAGATGAGGTCGCAAGCGAAATCGAGAGTGGAAAATTTTCATTTTCCCGCGCGCTCGAAGACATTCACATGAACGTCGAGTTGCGCCTGGCCGAATTGATCGGCCCGGCGGCCGGGCGCCTGCACACCGCACGCTCGCGCAACGATCAGGTGGCGCTCGACTTCAAGCTCTGGGTGCGCGACACGATCGACGAGATCGACGGCCAGTTGGCCGACCTGCAAATGGCCCTGGTCGAAAAAGCGGCCGGCTGCGCCGACGCGGTCATGCCGGGCTTCACCCATTTGCAATCGGCCCAGCCGGTGACTTTTGGCCACCATCTTCTCGCCTACGTGGAAATGATCTGGCGTGATCGCGGCCGTTTTCGCGACGCGAGGACCCGTCTCAACGAATGCCCGCTCGGCGCGGCGGCGCTCGCCGGCACGTCCTTTCCCATCGACCGCGAAGCCACGGCGAAAGCGCTTGGTTTCGACCGGCCGACCGCCAATTCGCTCGACAGCGTCTCCGATCGCGATTTCGTGCTCGAAACCCTTGCCGCCGCGGCGATCGCCGCCACGCACCTGTCGCGTTTCGCCGAGGAAATCGTCTTGTGGACGACGCCGCAATTCGGCTTCGTCGCCCTGTCCGACAAATTCACCACGGGATCGTCGATCATGCCGCAAAAGCGCAATCCCGACGCCGCCGAGCTGGTGCGTGGCAAATCGGGACGGATCATCGGCGATCTCGCCGGCCTGCTGATCGTGATGAAGGGCCTGCCGCTCGCCTATTCCAAGGATATGCAGGAAGACAAGGAAGGCTGCTTCGATTCGTTGCAGTCCCTGTCGCTGTGCGTCGCCGCGATGGCCGGAATGGTTCGCGACATGAGCCCGCGCCTCGACAGGATGAAGGCTGCGGCGGGATCGGGCTATTCCACCGCCACGGATCTCGCCGACTGGCTGGTGCGCGCGCTCGGCATGCCCTTCCGCCAGGCGCACCACGTCACCGGGCGGATTGTCGCTCTCGCCGCCGAAACAGGCCTGGAGCTGGAGCAATTGACCCTCGGCCAGATGCAGTCTGTCGATCCGGCGATCACCAACGACGTCTTCGAGGTTCTCGGCGTCGAAAAATCGGTGCGCAGCCGGACAAGCTATGGCGGCACGGCGCCGGACAACGTCATGCGGCAGGCAAAGGCCTGGGCGGCGCGCCTCGGGACCGAGCGCGCCAAATGATGCCCAGGACATTTTTTTCCGGGCATGGCGCGTCCTGCGCCATGTTCGGCTATAGTCCGCGCCATTCGCGTCCGTTTTCCGGGAGTTGGGGCACTTGAACCGCCACACCATTCTCAAGACCGCGTTGTGCGCGGCGGCCTTGTCCGGCGCCCTGCTGCTCGACGGCTGTGGCCGGCGCGGGCCGCCCGTGCCGCTCGATCCGGCTGTCGCGGCCAAGTCGGAAGCGGCCCCGCCCACTCCAAAGTCGGCCGACACGACCGCCAATTCGCTCAAGCGCCTGCCGCACGGCCTCGACGACAATTCGCTCAAGGCTGGCGCGCCGCGAAGTTCGACGCCGTTCGATTTCCTGCTTTAGAGTGGATTGCGATTCGGTCGAATCGCCACTTTTCGCACGATGCTCCAGGGTTCCCATGCATTTCTTTCGTTATGATAACGGCACTCTCCATGCCGAGGGCGTCGCCTTGCCGGAACTGGCGCGAGGCGTGGAAACGCCGTTCTACTGCTACAGCGCAGCGACCATCCGCCGTCATTTCAATGTTTTCTCGCAAGCCCTGAGCGATCTCGACGCCATGGTCTGCTACGCGATGAAGGCCAATTCCAACCAGGCCGTCCTGACCTTGCTGGCCCAACTCGGCGCGGGCATGGACGTCGTGTCGGAAGGGGAGCTCCGCCGCGCCCTGGCCGCGGGGGTTCCCGGAAACCGAATCACTTTTTCGGGCGTCGGCAAGACCGAGCGCGAGATCGCCTTGGCGCTCGACTGCGGCATTTTTTGCTTCAATGTGGAATCCGAGCCGGAACTCGATCGCATTTCGCAGATCGCCGGGGCTCGTGGGCAGATTGCCGACATAGCCTTGCGCGTAAATCCCGACGTCGATGCGAAGACCCACGCCAAGATCTCGACCGGCAAGTCGGAAAACAAATTCGGCGTGCCGATTTCCGTCGCCCGTGAGGTCTATGCCCGGGCCGCGCGGCTTCCGGGCATAAAAATCGCCGGCGTCGACATGCATATAGGCTCTCAGATCACCGATCTCGCGCCTTTCGACAACGCTTTTTCCATTCTCGCCGATTTCGTGCGCCAATTGCGCGCCGACGGCCACGCCATCTCGCATCTCGATCTCGGCGGCGGCCTCGGCATCCCCTATTCCGAGCGCGAAAATCCGGAGAGCTACCGGCCCGAGCGCTATGCGGAAGTCGTTCGCCGCCATATCAAGCCGCTCGGCGCCCGCGCGCTGTTCGAGCCGGGACGGCTGATCGTCGGCAATGCCGGAGTGCTGGTCACGCGCGTGATTTACGTCAAGCACGGCGCGGCGAAGAATTTCGTCATCGTCGACGCGGCGATGAACGATCTTGTCCGGCCGACCCTCTATGAGGCCCATCACGACATTTTTCCGGTCGTCGCGCCGGACGAAGGAGCCCCTCTCATCAAGGCCGATATTGTTGGGCCGGTCTGCGAAACCGGCGATTTCCTGGCTTTGGGGCGTGAAATGGCCGAGCCGCGTCCGGGCGACCTGCTGGCGATCATGTCCGCGGGCGCCTATGGCGCGGTGCAGGCCGGCACCTATAATTCGCGCCTGCTCGTTCCGGAAGTCCTGGTCGACGGCGACCGACACGCGATCATAAGGCCGCGCGGGGATTATGAAGCCTTGATCGGCCTCGACAAAATTCCTTCCTGGTTGACATGAACCTTTTTTTTGGCGCGAGATTGTCTTTCCAAAGGCGCTTTCAGGCGAAATGGAAAAGGGTTTGCTGATCTCAATCCGCCGGATTGGGTAAGACGCGAGGCGCCAGAGGGTGACGCAAAATCGATCAGGATGGCGATCCGGACTGCGCGCCCTTGTCGCGGAGGCGAAGCAATCGCGACTTCGGCGCCTGACCATGCTCACCCAGGCGGCGCTGCTGTTCGAAACCCTGGCTCGCGCGCTCGCGCCCGCCGCGATCGTCGTCGGTTTTTTCGTCGCCTTGAGCTGGACCGGGATCTGGCTCGGCGCCGGACTTTTCGTCCGCATCGTTGGCGTGGCGATTTTTTTCGGCTTGCTGTTCCTGGCCTTGCGGCGGTTGCGGACGGTTTCCTTCCCCAGCGCCGACGCGGCGCGCGCGGCGCTCGACGCCGACCATGTCGACGCGCCGGCCGCCACGCTGGCGGACGCCCTGGCCAACCAGGGCGATCCGCAGACGGAGCGGCTTTGGCGCCTGCACTTGCGGCGCGCCGAGAAGATCGCCGCGCGCCTGCGGCCAGTGCGACCCGCGCCGCGCCTGTGGGCCCTGGACCCTTACGCCATGGGCGCCCTGGCCGTGCTCACCCTTGTCGCGACCGGCTTCCTTGCCGGGCCGGAAAAATACGCCCGGCTCGCCGCCGCCTTCGACTGGCGCTGGCAGGGCGCGGCGGGCGCGCCGTTCCGCGTCGACGCCTGGATCGATCCGCCCGCCTATACCGGCAAGCCGCCGATCGTCCTGGCGCTCAAGAAAACAGGCGACAAGAACGCGCCCATCGCGGCGCCCGTGGGCTCGTCGATCATCGTGCGCGCGACCGGCGACGCTATACTTGGCATGACGCCGCGTGGCGGCGTCGAACCGGCAAAGGCGCCACCAAGCGGCGACGCCGCGATGAAGGAGCGGCGTTTCGTGCTGCGCGGCGATGGAGGCTTGCGCCTTGCGCGCGGCGCGTCGCAAATCGCCGATTTCGATTTGCGCAGCGTGCCGGACCTGCCGCCGACGATCACGCCAGTCGGGCCGCCGCAAGCCAATTTGCGCGGCTCCTTTGTCCTCGGCTATCGGATCGAGGACGATTATGGCGCGCGCGACGCTCAGGTCGCCGCCAACCCCTCGGCCAGCCTTCCCCCGCCGGCGGGCCATCCGCTGTTCGCGCCGCCGAGCGGACCGCTCGACCTGCCCGCGGCGCCCGGCGGCCTGGGCGAAGCCCATTCCACGCTCGACTGGTCCGACAGTCCCTACGCCGGCGCGCGGGTCGACCTGAACTTCAGCGTGCATGATGAAGCCGGCAACGAGGGGCTCGCCGTCCTGCGCGATTTCGTGTTGCCCAAAAAGAACCTCACCAATCCACTGGCTCGGGCGCTGGCGGAGCAGAGGCGGCTGCTTGCCCTCGATTCGGCGCAACAAGGCCGGGTGCTCTCGGCCATCGACGCATTAATGGTCGCGCCGGAGCTTTTCACGCCCAATCTCGGCGTCTATCTCGGCTTGCGCTACGCCCACGACGCGCTGTTCCACGCCCGCGGCGACGCCGAACTTGTCGCAGTCTCGGATTTCCTTTGGCAAATGGCCTTGCACATCGAAGAGGGCGATATGCCGCAAGCCGAGCGCAATCTGCGCGCGGCGGAAAAGGCCTTGCGCCAGGCGTTGAGCCGGGGCGCGCCGCCGGAGGAAATCGCGCGGCTGACAAAGCAATTGCAAGCGGCCATGGACGAGTACCTGGCCGAGATGGAAAAAAAGGCGGCGCGGCAAAAAGGCCAAACCAGCGACAACGAGTCCAGCGATCAACAGTCGATCTCGCCGAAGGACTTGAAGTCCATGCTCGATCAGTTGGCGGAGGCGGCGAGGACCGGCGACAAGCAGGCCGCGATGGACATGCTCGACCGCCTGCAGGAGATGCTGGAAAACCTTCGCGCCGCGCAAGGCGGCAAGGGCGGCAAGGGCGCCCGCGACCGCAAGACCATGCGCGACATCGACAAACTGATGCGCGAACAGCAAAAACTTCGCGACGATACCTTTGCGCATGAACGGTCGCAACCGATTGTTCCCGGCGTGGAGCCGCCGCAAGCCCGCTCGGACGATAGCCGCAATGAGGCCCCGGACAAGCAGACTCCCGGCGGCGGACCTTCCTCGCCCCCGCCCGGACAGGCTCAACCGGACGGCCAACCGAAGTCGCCCGGCGAGTCTCCGAATCAGGACGGCCTCGATCAACGCCAGGGGCAATTGCGCGAAAAACTCGATTCGTTGCGACGCCAGGCGGAAACCCCGGGCGCCCCGGGACCCAAAGGCCTGGCGGACGCCGAGAAGGCCATGCGCGAGGCCGAGCAATCCCTCGGCAAGGGCAATGATCCCGCCGCTTTGGATGCGCAGGCCCGCGCCCTGGAGGGACTGCGCAAGGGCGCCGGCGAACTCGCCAAGCAGGCGCAGCAGGGCGAAGGCGCGCCCGGCGGCGAGCAAGGCCAGAAGGGACAAGGACCGGGAATGCGCGGCGAAAGCGGCGAAGCGCCGTTCGGCCGCTCCTCCAGGCGCAACGATGTCGACGCCACGGCGGCGCAGAGGGCGCGCAGGGTGCTGGAAGAATTGCGCCGCCGCCTGTCTGATCCGAATCGCGCGCGCGAGGAACTGGATTATCTTGAGCGCTTGATCAAACCCGATTGATCGCCGCCACGGAAACAGGAAGAACGGACGCATGGGCCACTATCTGAATTATCTCCTCGGCGTGGTCTTGCTGGCGGTGACGCTTGCGCTATTGATGGGCTTGGCCAACATGATGCACGGCGGCAGCCCGAACCTGTCGCAAAAATTAATGCGCTGGCGCGTCGGCCTGCAGCTGGTGGCGATCATTGTCATCATGGGCGCGCTGTTTCTGCGCAGGTAAGCCTGTATTGAGTGAAGTCCGTCCATGGTCAAGCTGAACAAGATCTACACCAGAACCGGCGACGACGGCTCGACCGGCCTCGCCAATGGCGAAAGGCGCGCCAAATGCGATGCGCGCGTCGACGCCTATGGCGACATCGACGAAGCCAATTCGGCCATCGGCCTCGCCCGGCTTTCCACCGCCGACGCGCCGGAACTCGACGCCATGCTCGAGCGCATCCAGAATGATTTGTTCGACCTCGGCGCCGATCTCGCCACGCCGCTGTCCGACAAGCCGCTGGGCCACGAACCGTTGAGGATCGTCGCTTCGCAAGTGCAGCGGCTGGAAGACGAGATCGACGCGCTCAATGCGCGCCTCGAGCCCCTGCGGTCCTTCGTCCTGCCGGGCGGGTCACCCGCCGCCGCCGCCCTGCATCTCGCCCGCGCCATCGCCCGGCGCGCCGAACGGCGCATGGTCGGGCTGGCGGCCGAAGGGGAGGCGATTGGCGCGCCGGCGCTGCAATTCATCAACCGCCTGTCCGACTTCCTGTTTGTCGCCGCGCGCGTCGCAAATAACGACGGCGCCGGCGACATTTTGTGGAGGCCCGGGCAAAATCGGTGACCGCGGCCGGCGCACCACGCCGCCGTTCACCCTGCCTACGGAAAGTTCGTCCGGCGGCAAGGCGGCGTTGACTCGCCTGACAGCCACGATTACCAGATCATTCCAGCATTTCCGCTCCTATCGGAGGTCGAAGTCCATGAAGATTCTGGTGCCCGTGAAGCGGGTCGTCGACTACAACGTCAAGATCAGGGTGAAGACCGACGGATCAGGCGTCGAACTGGCCAATGTCAAGATGTCGATGAACCCGTTCGACGAAATCGCCGTCGAAGAGGCGCTTCGCCTGAAGGAAGCCGGAAAGGCGACGGAAGTGATCGTCGTCTCCATCGGCCCGCAGCAGGCGACCGAAACCCTGCGCACCGGCCTCGCCATGGGCGCGGATCGCGGCATCCTGGTCAAGACGGACGAAGCCGTCGAGCCGCTCGCCGTCGCCAAGATCCTGAAAGGCGTCGCGCTGGAAGAACAGCCCGGCCTGATCATCCTCGGCAAGCAGGCGATTGACGACAATTCGAACCAGACCGGCCAGATGCTCGCCGCCCTGCTCGGCTGGGGCCAGGGCACTTTCGCATCGAAAGTCGAACTCGCCGATGGTTCGGTCGATGTGACGCGTGAAGTCGACGGCGGCCTGCAGACCGTGGCGCTGAAACTGCCCGCCGTGGTGACGACCGACCTGCGCCTCAACGAGCCGCGCTATGCCTCGCTGCCCAATATCATGAAGGCCAAGAAGAAGCCGATCGCCGAAAAGACGCCCGCCGACTACGGGGTGGAAACGGCGCCGCGTCTGAAAGTGCTGAAGACCACCGAGCCGGCGAGCCGCAAGGCGGGCGTGAAAGTGGGATCGGTCGCCGAACTGGTCGGCAAACTCAAGAATGAAGCCGGGGTGCTCTGATGACAACTCTCCTCCTTGCTGAAGTTCATGGCGGCAAGCTCAACGACGCCACCGCCAAGGCGCTGACCGCCGCAACCGCAATTTCCGCGCCTGTGCATGTCCTGGTCGCCGGCGCTGGCGACGAAGCCGCCCAGGCCGCCGCCAGATTGCAGGGCGTGGAAAAAGTCCTGACCGTCGCCGGCGACGTTTTCGGCCATGGCATGGCGGAAGCCCTCGCCGACCTGATCGTGTCGCTGGCCCCCGGCTACGACGCCATCGTCGCCCCGGCCACCTCGACCGGCAAGAACGTGCTGCCGCGCGTCGCGGCGCTGCTCGACGTGGCGCAGGTGTCGGAAATCTCGAAAGTGGTTTCGTCCGACACGTTCGAGCGGCCGATCTACGCCGGCAACGCCATCCAGACCGTGCAGGCGAGCAATTCCAAGAAAGTCGTCACCGTCCGCACGTCCACCTTCGCCGCGACCGGCGAAGGCGGCTCGGCTTCGATCGAGGCGGTTGCGGCGCCGGCGGAATCCGGCCTGTCGAGCTTCAAGAGCGAGGCGCTGGCGAAATCCGACCGCCCCGAACTGACCTCGGCGAAAATCATCATTTCCGGCGGCCGAGCGATGCAGAACGCCGAGAATTTCAAGACTTACATCGAGCCTGTCGCCGACAAGCTCGGCGCCGCCATGGGCGCCTCGCGCGCGGCGGTCGACGCGGGCTATGCGCCCAACGACTGGCAGGTCGGCCAGACCGGCAAGGTCGTGGCGCCCGAGCTTTACATCGCCGTCGGCATTTCCGGCGCGATCCAGCATCTGGCCGGCATGAAGGATTCGAAAATCATCGTCGCCATCAACAAGGACGAGGACGCGCCGATCTTCCAGGTGGCCGATTATGGCCTCGTCGCCGACCTTTATGCGGCGCTGCCGGAACTGCGCGACGAACTCGCCAAGATCGGTCGTTAGACTAGATGCGCGGGCGGCGATTGTGACCTATGATCGCCGCCGCTTCGAAGAACCGTTCGGGAACTGGTCATGACTTTTGAAATTCGCAAGATCGGCGTTATCGGCGCGGGCCAGATGGGCAGCGGCATCGCGCAGGTCTGCGCGCTCGCCGGTTTCGACGTGGTCCTGAACGATATCTCGCCCGACCGGATCACCGCCGCCCTCGCCAAGATCGAGGCCAATCTCGGTCGCCTGGTCGAGCGCGAGGCCATTTCCGCCGCCGACAAGGGCGCGGCTATGGCGCATATCAAGGGCGGTTCCGACTTTCAGTCGCTGTCCGAGGCCGACCTGGTGATGGAGGCGGCGGCCGAAAACGAAGAGGTCAAGCGCAAGATCTTCGGAAGCCTGTGCGCCCACCTCAAGAAGGACGCCATCGTCGCCACCAACACATCGTCCATTTCGATCACGCGCCTCGGCTCGATCACCGATCGTCCTGGCCGTTTCATCGGCATTCATTTCATGAATCCCGTGCCGCGCATGCAGCTTGTCGAACTGATTCGCGGCATTGCCACGGATGATGACACCTTCCAGGCGGCGCGCGTCTTTATCGAAAAGCTGCACAAGACCGTCACTGTGTCGGAGGATTTTCCGGCCTTCATCGTCAACCGCATCCTGCTGCCGATGATCAACGAGGCGATCTATACGCTTTATGAAGGCGTCGGTTCGGTCGATGCGATCGACACAGCCATGCGGCTTGGCGCCAATCATCCCATGGGACCTCTGCAACTGGCCGATTTCATCGGTCTCGACACCTGCCTGTCGGTCATGCAGGTGCTGCATGAGGGCCTGGCCGACTTCCAAATATCGTCCCTGCCCGCTGCTGGTGAAATATGTCGAAGCGGGATGGCTGGGCCGCAAGACCCAGCGCGGCTTCTACGACTATCGCAGCGGCGCGCCCGTCCCCACGCGTTAAATCGACGCAGCTATCGACGGATTTGCAAGTTTTCCGCCGTGACGCCTTCACAAAGGCGTCATCGGGCCTATAGACTATGGGTATCCGAGATTCGTCCCTTTGAGGGATGATTTGGATGAGGCGGCCCATGACACATCATGTCAAGCCCGGAATTTTGCTGGACCCCTGCCCGGCAATCCCCAACTCGTCCCTTATTTCGGCCATTGGGGCGAAAACGAGCAGGTCAGGAGGCGCGGCATGATCGCCGCGCCGCTGTCGTCTCCGCGTTGGCGCAAGGCGGCGTCGATCGCGGAAACGGCCGCCGCCGAAGCCGCCCTTGTCACCAGGCTCCCTTTTGAGCGAAGTCGAAGCTCGCGAACTCCTCCGAAACGGCGGGGGGCGGCATGAACGCTCACGTCGCCAATCTGCGCACGCTCGTATTGAATGCGGACATGCAGCCTGTGTCCTGGGCGCCCCTGTCGATCTGGAGTTGGCAGGACGCGCTGGTCGCCTTGCTCAAAGGCCGTGTCTACCCCGTGGCGACCTACGACGATGTTGTCGTCCGTTCCGCCAACCAATCGTTCGAAGTGCCGTCTGTCGTCGCCCTGAAGGCTTATCATCGGCGCAAGACCATCGCCTTCACGCGGTATCACGTTTTCTTGCGCGATGAATTCACTTGCCAGTATTGCGGCCAGCGGGCGCTGGCCAAGGACCTGACGTTCGACCATGTGACGCCGCGCTCGAAGGGCGGCCAGACGGTGTGGTCGAATATTGTCGCCTGCTGCCAGCGCGACAATTTGCTGAAAGCGGACATGACGCCGAAACAGGCAGGGTTGAAACTGCGCCGCCAGCCTTTCGAGCCGGCGCCCTACCAGCTCGACATGATCGCCCGCCGTATTCCCCAGGCCAACAGCGAACTCCACAAGACCTGGAACGATTTCCTTTATTGGGACGCCGAACTGGAGCGTTAAATCGCGATACGGCGGCCCGCAGTCAGCTCGCCCTCAGTCGGCGAATCGTGGCAAAGAAACAGATTAGCGATCATTGCGGATTGACAGCGGCGCTTAGCGCGAATAACCCCACCGTCCGATAGCCATTGACCGTGCAGGGCTTGGGCGGACGACGACAGGGGAATTCCAAAAGTGGCCAAACCGGAACTCGGCAGCAAGCGCCAGTGCCAGAATTGCGGCGCTAAATTTTTTGATCTGAACAAGGATCCCATCCTCTGCCCGAAATGCGGCGCGACCTTCCAGCCGCCGGCGCTGTCGCGCGCCGCCGCGCGCGCGGCCGCGGCCGATGACGAAGAAGCCGAGCAGCCGGAAGCCGGGGCGGAACTGGTTTCGCTTGAAGAAGCTGACGCCGGCGAGGAGAAGGTCGCGGCCGCGACCGACGATGATGTCGACATCGGCGACGACGCCGCCGACGACACGTTCCTCGAAGAGGAAGAAGAAGACAACGATGACGTCTCCAACCTGATCGACGGCGACATCGAAACCGACGAGGAAGCCTGACCCGCAAATTTTTGTTTGGGTGATTTCGGCCTTGTTTTCGCCGCCCGCTCTGCTTCGCATGAGCGGGCGCGATCATTTGTATCGGGCGCTTTCGAAAAGCCGCCTGATTTTGCTCGCCGACGACAAAGGTTTTTGGGAAGACGCAAATTTTTTGGACGGCGACCATCTAAGGACTTGTCGCATCGCCGCCTTGCCGCTATACAGCCGCCCACTGCCTCGCCGCTCCGCGGTCGGTCTTCCCAAAGGCCAGAGGTTGAAAAAGTGGGGCCATAGCTCAGTTGGGAGAGCGCTTCAATGGCATTGAAGAGGTCGTCGGTTCGATTCCGTCTGGCTCCACCAAATCTACCCGATCGCCGCGCCTTTGGATCGTCCGCTACAGCGTCGGGCGAACGGCAAACCCGCCGGGTTCGCCGGGGTCGGACGCGCCGCCTTCGAGCAGCCGCAGG
Organism: uncultured Alphaproteobacteria bacterium; assembly: GCA_963828185.1. Taxonomy (GTDB): domain Bacteria; phylum Pseudomonadota; class Alphaproteobacteria; order Rhizobiales; family Beijerinckiaceae; genus Rhodoblastus. The sequence goes on from CAWHDV010000015.1 coordinate 185,045, forward strand.
CGTGTGACTTCGCTGCCGCGCGGTCCCTTGCGCATCTCGATCAGAAGCGTCTCGAGGTCCGTGGCTGCGCCCTGCAAGAGCGCCTCGACGGCGCCGTCGGCCCGATTGCGCACCCAGCCCGAAACACCCAGGCGCACGGCCCAGCCGCGCACGAACTCGCGATAGCCCACGCCCTGGACGTAGCCTTCGACCATCACCCGGCGAACCTGCAAGGCTTCCTGGCCCACGCATCAATCCTCGATCCGAACGCGCCGCCGTCAAGTCGGACTGGCTGGGGCGCCGCCGCCGCTCTGACGCGAAAAAAGCGAGCGCGGTTCGCCGCGAAGCAGCTTGCGCACCGCGCTGGCCGCGACGACCTCGCCCTTGTTGGCGAAGGCCTCGTGATTGCGTTCGATTTCGTCAAGATCGTAGAGATAGTTGACCATGATCGTCGCGGACTCCCGCAGTCCCTTGGCGGAGCGGTCGCCAAGCCAGTTGATTCGCTCCAGTCGCGCGCCATTGCCGAGGTGAAATCGCGCCACGGGGTCGACAGGGCGTCCGCCAGACGTCTTGGCCTTGAGAAAATAAAAGGCGGACAGGGGTTCGAGGACGCGACGCAACTCGTCGAGCTTTTCCGGCAATTCCAGCAAGTCGGGATTTTGCAGCGTTTCCAGAACGCCGGGGTCCAGCGTTTCAGCGGGGGCGTCCTTGCCCGCCGCCAGCCATTTCATCAAGCCGGGCGCCGGCGACAGCGTGATAAACTGATCGAGTCTCGGCATTTCGCGGCGAAGCTCCATCACGACCTGCTTGATGAGGAAATTGCCAAAAGAGACTCCCGCCAGCCCCTCCTGGCAATTGGAGATCGAATAGAACACCGCCGTACGCGCTCTTTCGGGATGTTCCGGCGCGCGATCCGGCGCCAGCAATGCCTGAATGTTGTCGGGCGTCGCGGCCGTGAGGGCCACTTCCACGAAGATCAGCGGTTCGTCCACCAGAGCAGGATGGAAAAACGCGTAGCATCGGCGATCCTTCGGGTCGATCCGGCGGCGCAGGTCATCCCAGTCGCGAATTTGATGCACCGCTTCATAGCGGATGATCTTTTCCAGAATATTGGCTGGCGTTCCCCAGTCGATATGACGCAACACCAGGAAGCCCGGATTGAACCAGGAAACGAAAAGATGGATGAAATCGGCGTCAACCAGCGCCAGATCGGGATTGGCGCGGTAAAGTTGCAGGAAATCGGCGCGCATCGCTACGAGATCCCGCGTGCCTCCCGGCGCGCGATTGAGGCGGCGGAACAGCTCTTGCCGGCGCGGCTCGGTGCGATAGTGCAGGTTCGACGCCGCGGAGGCGTCGGGATTGCGGCTATAAGCCGCAACCGCTTGCGCAAGCTGTCCGCGGTCCGGGCCGAAGTCGCGCGCCAGGATTTCGAAAAACTGCGCCTTTTCGGCCGCCGGCAGACGCGAATAGGCGTCGAGCGCCTCGCGCGCGATCACCGCGGCCGAAGCCTCGCCGCGACCGGAGAGGACCGCCTCGCACAGCGCCAGCACCTCCGACGCCGTGGCCGGCGCATCGCTCGTCGACCACATTTTGCGATCCAGCAGATTGCGCCCCCGTTCGGCGATGCTGGTCATGAGATCGGAAAAGAAAGCGTTGGTCATCGCGCGTCCGCTCCGCTCTTCGTCTCTCTGAAGCTTCAGTCCAAAAGCCAGTGAAATTAAGGCGCCTCGCGGCGAAACCGCGGCGTCACTGCGACACCAGCACCTTGCGGCATTCGGGCGGCAGGCGTCCCATCGTAATCCCCGGCCTTGGCTTGGCGTTGGGATTGAGCCGCGGATGCAGGACGGACGGCCTGAACCAGTAGGCCAGGGAGGCCGCGTCGCACCCCTCGCCCGGCGGAACGGGATCCTGCTCCCGGCACGCCTCGTCGCCCTGGGGGCAGGAGATGCGCACATGGAAGTGATAGTTGTGCCCGTAAAAAGGGCGCACCTTGTGCAGCCAGGATCGGTCTCCCGTCGCCTCGCGGCACATGGCCTTCTTGATGGCGGCATTGACGAAGATGCGTTCGACGCCGGGGTCGCGCGCCGCCGCGCGGACGATGGCGAGCTGGCCGTGCGTCCAGACCGAGCGGTCGACGTCGACGCCGTCGGGCCGCACCATGTTGACGGCCGACATTTCCTCCCGCTCGCGCCGCGAGAGCTTTCTGTCGGGCATGGGCGTCAGCCAGATGTCGACATCGAGGCCGATCTGGTGCGACGCATGGCCAGTGATCATCGGGCCGCCGCGCGGCTGCGACATGTCGCCGACCAGGATGCCCGGCCAGCCCGCGACCTCGGGCGCCTGGCTGGACAGCCGTTCGAGAAAACTGATCAGGTTGGGATGTCCCCAATTCCGATCGCGAGAAATGCGCATCACCTGCCAGGTCTGGCCATTGACCGGCAGGGCGACCGCGCCCGCCAGACAGCCGCGCGAGTAAAAGCCGATTGATCGGGCCTGCAGGCTTGCCGGCGCGCGGACGCGCCCGAACAGTTCCTTGGCGGGAGTCGTCGGATCGTTGGGACGGGCCAGCGGCGGGAGCGGTTTTGGGTTGATCGAGCCCTTTTCCTGCGCCTTGGCGCCCAAACAAAACGGAAACGCCAGCGAAGCAGCGGCAAGGCAGCCAATGATCTGGTGGAGACAGTTTTCTCTTAACCACATATCGTCAACCTTTATTTCAATTTGCGATTTACTAAAACGTCGTATGCTGGAATATGAAACAACGTCATCAGGTTACAGTTGGTTTGGAGCGCCACATGCGTAAATTTTATTGGTTAATAGCTGTTTTTATTGCAGTTTCCGTCTCACCGCTCGCCGCGCGGGCAAAAGTGCGCGTCAACGTCGACCTTTCTACTCAGCGGATGCAAGTGTACGCGGACAATGGCGATTCCTATTCGTGGCCGATCTCATCGGCGCGCGCCGGTTATGTCACGCCGCGCGGCGTCTATTCAGCGGTGAGCCTGCAAACGATGCATCGCTCCAGAAAATACCATAATTCGGCGATGCCTCATTCCATTTTCTTCCACGGCGGCTACGCCATTCACGGCACTTCCGCGGTCGGTTCGCTCGGCCATCCCGCTTCGCATGGCTGCGTGCGCATTTCGCCGGCCAATGCGGCGACGCTGTTTTCCCTGGTGCGCGTCGAAGGAGCGTCGATCCACATCGTCGGTTCGCCGCCCGCGAGCAGGCCCTTCGCCAGCGACCGCCACCACCTGCGCCATTACGCTCTTCGGACCCATGTGAACCATTACGCGGATCGTGGCGGGCACGAACGCTACGCCAGCGGCGGTCACCACCACAGCCGATACGCCAGCGCTCACAACCATCACACCCACCACTACGCCAGCGCTCCCCAGGGCCTCGGGTCCACGACGCTCGCCTATACGCAGGAGCGTCAAGGCAACGAGCCGACGGGGATCTTTCGGATGATCCTGGCCCATTGAACTCGTTGCGTCACGACCGTCGATCCGGATCATAACGTAGCTTGAGCGCGATGATCAGCAGGTTGAGCGCGACGGTCACCGCATTGAACAGGACAATCGAGGCGGAGCCGATCAGCCAGCCATAGGTCAGCCACAAAACGCAGCCCGTCACGAAGGTGATCTGCGTGATCAGAGATATGGATCTGGCGTCACGGCTTCGAATGATCTTGAGCGCCTGGGGCGTCCAGCACAATGTTGTGAGCGTGCCGGCGGCAAAGCCGACGATTTCCGAAGCAAGGTTCAAGCGCCAGTTCCCGAATGCAGAAGGATGATTGGATCGATTGTTTGGCTTCTACACGCCGCCAAATAACCGCGCCATGACCCGCGCCGTGTAATCCACCATGGGGACGACGCGTGCATAATTGAGCCGCGTCGGCCCGATCACGCCCAAAACGCCAACGATGCGGCGTTGGGAATCGTGAAATGGCGCAGCGACCATGGAGGAGCCGGAAAGCGAAAAGAGCTTGTTTTCCGACCCTATGAAGATACGCACCCCTTCGCCGTCTTCCGCCCGCGCCAGCAAGTCAATGACGTCGCTTTTGGTTTCGAGGTCATCGAACAGCATGCGGATGCGCTCGACGTCCGCCATGGCGTTCAGGTCTTCCAGCAAATTGGCCTGGCCGCGGACGATGAGGTTTTGCGCCGCGCCCGCTGGCCCAGCCCAACTCGCCAGGCCCGCGGAGACGAGCCGAGCCGTCAGGACGTCGAGCTCGGACTGGGCGGCGACGCGCGAAATTTCGATCTCGTCGCGCACCTGTGTCAAGGTGCGTCCGCGCACCCGCGCATTGAGATAATTGCTAGCCTCGATCAGCGAAGAGGGCGGCAGGTCGGCGGGAACGGGCAGGATGCGATTCTCGACCGAGCCATCGTCCGAAACCAGGATGGCCAAGGCTTTTTCCGGTTCGAGCCGCACGAAATCGACCTGCTTGAGCCGGTTGTTCTCCTTGGTGGTCAAGACAACGCCTGCGCCGCGCGAAAGCCCGGATAGAAGGAGACCGGCCTCGGCCAGGGAATCCTCGATCGTCCTGTCGCGGGACGCGGCCCGTATCTGCGCCTCGATCCGGCCACGCTCCTGATCAGTCAAATCGCCGATCTGGAGCAGCGAATCGACGAAAAAGCGCAAGCCCAGTTCGGTCGGCAGGCGACCGGCGCTGGTATGGGGCGAAAAGACCAGTCCGAGCTCTTCCAGATCCTGCATGACATTGCGGACCGAAGCGGCGGAAAGCGACATGGGCAATATGCGCGACAGTTGTCGCGATCCCACCGGCTCGCCATAGGCCAGGTAGGTCTCGACGATATTCTTGAAAATTTCGCGCGACCGCTCGTTCAGACGGGACAAAGCCCCCGAGCCCGATGCCGGCAATTCAGGATTATAAGCCATTCAGCATTATTTGCGCGTCGCGCGCCCATTCGCAATAGCGCGCAAAAGCCAAAAAACCCCGCCAACTCCGCCGGCAGGGTCCGCAAATTTCAATAAACCGATGAAATCAGGCCTTTTTGGCGAGCGCGGCGACGCTGGCGGTCAGGCGGGAAACCTTGCGCGACGCGGTGTTCCTGTGGACGATGCCCTTCTGCGCCGCGCGCATGAGGATCGGTTCGGCCACGGCCAGCGCTGTCTGGGCCGCCGTCTGGTCGCCGGACAGAATGGCTTCCTCGACCTTGCGGACGAAAGTCCGCATCTTGCTGCGGCGTTGACGGTTCACCGCGGTGCGGCGGGTGATCTGACGGACGGCCTTCTTAGCCGATTTGGTATTGGCCATGATTTTCCCCGGACGAAGCGCCGGCCAGCATTTTGGCCGCGCAGTCGAAAAACGATGACGGCGCCTTTTGCAGGCGCCGCGAGTAGTGGCGCTTATAAGCGCGAAACGGGCGTTTCGTCAACGCGCGATTTCGTCCGACCGGCGAATCCCGACTCAGCGATTCTTGAATCGCGGCGGGCGTTTTTCGATGAAGGCCGCCATGCCTTCCTTTTGGTCCTGGGTGGCGAAGGTGGCGTGAAAATTCCGTCGTTCGAATTTCACGCCTGCCGCAAGGGTCGTTTCCTGCGCCGTATTGATGCAATCCTTGACCTGCATGGCGATGGGCAATGACATCGACGCGATGGCCGCCGCCGCCTTCATCGCCTCCTCGAGCAGCGTCTCGGCGGGCAGGATACGTGAAACGAGACCGGCGCGCTCGGCTTCCTGCGCATCCATCATGCGGCCGGTCAGGCACATCTCCATCGCCTTCGCCTTGCCGACGGCCCGCATCAGCCGCTGTGTGCCGCCGGCGCCGGGCGTGATGCCCAGCTTGATCTCCGGCTGGCCGAATTTGGCGTTTTCCGCCGCGAGAATGAAATCGCACATCATCGCCAGTTCACAGCCGCCGCCCAGCGCGAAACCCGCCACTGCGGCGATCGCCGGCTTGCGGAAATAAGAAAGGCGCTCCCAGCTGGCGATCGTGTCGCTGAGATAGGCGTCCATATAGGTCAGCGCTTGCAATTCCTTGATGTCGGCGCCGGCCGCGAAGGCCTTTTCCGAACCGGTCAGCACCAGGGCGCCGATCCCCGGGTCCTTCTCGAAACTGTCGAGCGCGACATTGAGGTCGGCGATCAGGCCGGAATTGAGAGCGTTAAGGGCCTTGGGCCGGTTCAGGCGGATCAGCGCGACCGCGCCGTGGATTTCGACGAGGATGTTTTCAAACTGCATCGAAGGCCCTTTCCAACTCTTTCACCAGATGGTTAACCGAGCCGGAAAGGATTGGGAAGACATCAAAGCCCTTCAAACAGCGCCGTCGAAAGATAGCGCTCGGCGAAGGAGGGGATGATGATGACGATGTTCTTGCCTTCCGAACTAGGCCGCGCCGCGACCTGCAGCGCCGCCGCCACGGCTGCGCCGGAGGAAATGCCGACCGGGACCCCCTCGATGCGTGCGATCCGCCGCGCGGTTTCCAGCGCCGTGGCGCTGTCGATCGTCACCACTTCGTCGATCACGCCGCGATCGAGGACCGGCGGCACGAAACCCGCGCCAATACCTTGAATTTTGTGCGGTCCCGGCTGTCCGCCCGAAAGGACCGGCAATTCGACGGGTTCGACGGCAATCATCTTGACGCCGGGCTTGCGCGCCTTGAGCACTTCGCCGACGCCGGTGATGGTGCCGCCAGTCCCGACGCCGGAAATCACCATATCGACGCCGCCGTCGGTGTCGTTCCAGATTTCTTCCGCCGTGGTGCGCCGGTGAATATCGGGATTGGCCGGATTCTCGAACTGCGCGGGGGTGATGGCGTTCGGCGTCGCAGCGACCAGTTCAGCCGCCTTGGCGATGGCGCCCTTCATTCCCTGGGCCGCCGGAGTGAGCACCAGTTCCGCGCCGAGCAACGCCAGCATCTTGCGACGCTCGATCGACATCGATTCCGGCATGACAAGCTGCAGCTTGTAGCCGCGCGCCGCCGCGACGAAAGCCAGGGCGATGCCGGTATTGCCCGATGTCGGCTCGATCAGCACGGTCTTGCCCGGCTCGATCTTGCCCTGCGCCTCGAGCGCGTCGATCATCGAGACGCCAATGCGGTCCTTGACCGAGGAAATGGGGTTGAAGAACTCCAATTTGGCGAGCAAATTCGCCTTCACGCCGCGTTCGGCGGCGATGCGGTCGAAGCGCACAAGCGGCGTATCGCCGATGGTCTGGGTGATGGAATCGTAGATTTTTCCGCGTCCCGGCTTTTTCGCTGCGGCTTCGGCCTTGCTGGCGTCGGTCATCGTTCTTCTCCCCTTGGGCGTCACCCGCCTTGCTAATCCACATTAACAAAGATGACAAAATCTGTCGACTAATGCGTTCGGCGTTCAAACAACTTGATCTGTCTTTGCGTGAGGGCCCGTCGAACCGAAACCGCCCGCTCCCCGCAGGGTCGTGGCGACATCCTCGGCCAGGACCAGGCTTGCCTGCGGCGCCGGGGCGACGACAAGCTGGGCAATCCGCGCGCCGCGCGTGATCTCGAAAACGTTTTCGCCATGATTGACCAGGATGACCCCGACTTCGCCGCGATAATCACTGTCGATCGTCCCGGGCGCATTCAGTACGGTGACGCCATGGTTGAGGGCGAGGCCAGAACGCGGACGCACCTGCGCCTCGTAGCCGGCGGCGATTTCCATGACCAGTCCGGTCGGCACCAGGACGCGGCCACCCGGCGGCAAGGACAGCGCCGCCTCGGCGGCAATCGCCGCAACCAGGTCGAGTCCTGCCGCGCCGCCGCTTTGATAGGCTGGCAGCGGCAAACCCTCCGCGTGCGGCAAGCGCTTGATTTTTATTTCCACCTCAAATTCCCTTCCGGTTGACGACCATCTCGCCTAGATGGGCGACGAGCCTCTGAGCCGCCTCGACCTTGCCGAGTTTAGGCCAGATCGCCTCGCCTTCGGCGCTCACCAGGACCAGCGCGTTTTCATCGCCGCCCATCACGCCGGAGGCGGGGCTGACGTCGTTGGCGACAATGAGGTCGCAGCCCTTGCGCGCCAATTTCTGGCGCGCGTGCTCGATCAGCTTTTCGGTTTCGGCGGCGAAGCCGACGACAAGAGCTGGACGATTTTCACGGCGCCTCGCCACTTCGGCCAGGATGTCGGGATTTTCGACGAGACGCAGCGCCGGCGGCCCGGCCGCCCCTTTCTTGATTTTCTGGCCGCTGTCGCCTTCAACGCGCCAGTCCGCGACAGCGGCGGCGGCGATGAGGACATCGCAGGGCAGCGCCGCCTCGACCGCCGCCGCCATTTCCCGCGCGGTCTCGACGCGCACGACCTTGACGCCTCTCGGCGCGGCAAGCGCGACCGGTCCTGAAATCAAGACGACTTCGGCGCCGGCGTCGCGCGCGGCTGCGGCTATGGCGTAGCCCTGCTTGCCGGACGACCGGTTCGCGATGTAGCGGACGGGATCGATCGGCTCATGCGTCGGCCCGGCCGTGACGACGACTTTTTTGCCAGCGAGGCGCTTTTCGCAAAGGGCCGGGGCCAAGACGCCGCGGCGCTCCAGCGCCGCGGTGATCGCCGCGAAAATTTCCTCCGGCTCGGCCATCCGCCCCGGGCCGAATTCGCCGCAGGCCATGGCCCCTTCGTTCGGACCGACGAACACCATGCCGTCGGCCTCTAGCAGGGCATGGTTCCGCCGGGTCGACGGATGCGTCCACATGCGCCAGTTCATCGCCGGAGCAGCGAGGACCGGCTTGTCGGAGGCCAGCAACAGCGTGGAGGCGAGATCATTGGCCAGGCCATGCGCCGCCTTGGCGAGCAAATCGGCGGTGGCCGGCGCGACAACGACGAGGTCGGCCTGCCGGGTCAATTCGATATGGCCCATTTCCGTCTCGTCGGTCAGCGAGAACAGATCCTCGAAAACCTTGTCGCCGGCGAGACTGGCCAGCGAAAGCGGCGTGACGAACTGCGCGCCGGCCTTGGTCAGGACGACACGAACCCGCATGTCCGCGCCGCGTAGAAGCCGGATCAGCTCCAGGCTCTTGTAAGCGGCGATGCCGCCGCCGACGATCAGCAGGATGGAAGGAGCCTTGTCGGGCGTCGCCATGATGGACCTCCTCAACGCCAGAGCAGGAAGACGATGAACAAAAGGACGGCGCCAAAACCATAGCGCCAGAGCCGCTGGCCTTCCGCATTGGCCCGTCCCAGAGCCGCCACGGTCTGCGGCGCAAGCGACAGGCCATGTTCGGCCATGGTTTCGAACTTTTCCACGATCCGCCCGGCGCGGGTCAACATATCCGGCGTTTGCGCCGCCATGTGCGCCAGCGCCGCGAGGCTGTGGCCAGCGTCGGCGATTTTTCCGCGCGGCCCGAGATTGTCTTCCATCCAGCTGCGCACCACCGGCTCGGCGGTGGACCACATGTCGAGGCGCGGATCGAGCGAACGCGCCACGCCTTCGACGACCACCATGGTCTTTTGCAGCATGACCAGTTCGATCCTCGTCCGCATGTCGAAAAGCGCCGTGATTTCGAACAGCAGCGTCAACAGCCTGGCCATCGAGATTTCGTCTGCCCGACGGGAATGGATCGGCTCGCCGACCGCCCTGATCGCCTGGGCGAAATCGGCGACGCGATAATGCGCCGGGACATAGCCCGCCTCGAAATGCACTTCGGCGACGCGCTGGTAGTCGCGCGTGATGAAGCCGTAGAGGATTTCGGCAAGGAAGCGCCGCTCCTTCAAGCCCAACCGCCCCATGATGCCGAAGTCCACGGCCGCCAGCCGGCCGTCCGACGTCAGGAACAGGTTTCCGGGGTGCATGTCGGCGTGAAAGAATCCGTCGCGCACCGCGTGGCGCAGGAACGACTGGATCAGGGTGCGCCCGATGCGCGGCAGGTCCGCGCCGGTGCGGCGCAGGGCTTCGACATCGGAGAGCGGCACGCCCTCGATCCATTCCAGCGTCATGACCTCGCGCGCGCAGCGATCCCAATCGACCTTCGGAACCAGGAAATCGTCGTCGCCCTTGGTGTTCTCGGCGAATTCGGACGCCGCGGCGGCCTCGAGCCGGAAATCCATCTCGATCTTGACGGAACGGGCGAGCGTGTCGACTACGCCGACCGGATTGAGCCGATGCGCCTCAGGAAACAACTTTTCCGCCATGCGCGCCGCGAAAAACATGTCGCCGAGATCGCGGCGAAAACGCCTTTCAATGCCGGGCCGCAACACCTTGACCGCAACAGGCCGGGTCTTGCCGTCCTCGACGATGCCGGCGCGATGAACCTGGGCTACCGAGGCCGCCGCGACCGGTTCGCTGAGCTCGACGAAAAGGCTGGAAAGCGGTCGCGCAAAAGCCCTTTCGATAACGCTGACCGCGAGATCATGCGAAAAAGGCTCCATCTTGTCCTGCAGCGCCTCGAGTTCGCGCGCCACCGCCGTTCCGACCACGTCGGGCCGCGTCGCAAGCGTCTGTCCGAGCTTGACATAGGAGGGGCCGAGTTTGGCGATCGCCGGCGCCAGCCGCTCCATGCCGCCGCCGCGGCGCGCGACGAGCCCCGCCATGAGCAGAGCAAGCCGCGCCTCGGCCGGCAGGCCCGCGGGATCGACGCCGGAAAACACGCCCTCACGCGCCAGAATGAAGCCAGCGCGGCCGAGACGCAGGACATGGCCAATGGATGCCAACACGAAACGCGCCCGATCTCTTACAATTTCCATCCGGAATGGATGGCGACGATCCCTCCGGTCAGGCGGGTGAAGCCAACGCGCCGGAAGCCGGCCCGCTCGATCATGGCCGCGAATTCCTCCGCCGGCGGGAACTGGCGAATCGACTCGACCAGATAGCGATAGGGCTCCGCTTCGCCGGCAACGAGCCGGCCAATCAGCGGAATCATCGAAAACGAGTAGGATTCGTAGATTTTTGCGAGCAGCGGCGCCTCGACCTGCGAAAATTCGAGGCAGAGGAAGCGCCCGCCACGCTTGAGCGTGCGATAGGCCTCCAAAAGGGCCTTTTCGATGCGCGGCACGTTACGGATGCCGAAAGCGATCGTGTAGGCGTCGAATTCGCCGTCGGGGAAAGGCAGATCCTCCGCATTGGCCTCGACGAAGGTCAATTGTTCGGCGAGGCCCTTCTTTTCCGCCCTTTCGCGCCCCACCGCCAGCATGTCGCCGTTGATGTCGAGCACGGTGACCGCGGTTTGCGGACCGCCCGCCTTCGCCACGCGAAAGGCGATATCGCCGGTGCCGCCCGCCACATCGAGATGGTTGAAGGGGCCATTCCTCGACGGATGGACCTTGCCGACCAGGACGTCCTTCCATATGCGATGCATGCCGCCCGACATGAGGTCGTTCATCACGTCATAGCGTTGGGCGACCTTGTGGAAGACATCGTCGACAAGCCCCTGTTTCTCGGTGAGAGGGACCTCGGAATAGCCGAAATGGGTGCGGGACCCGGCCCTTTGGCTTGCGCCCTTCTCCTGCGCGGATTGTGGCGACTGGGCGTCTTGCATCTTTTAACTCCACGAAACGCGCGGACCATAGCGCGACAGCGCGCGCATGGCTATCTATCGCACGCAAGAGAACGGATTGAAGGTTTTGATATGCCCGAATTGCCGGAGGTCGAAACGGTACGGCGAGGCCTTGCGCCGACGCTGGTTGGCGCGCGCATCCTGCGCGTCGAATTGCGCCGGCCGGACTTGCGCTTTCCCTTTCCGGAAAACTTCGCGCAAGCCTTGCAAGGCCGTCGCATCGCCAGCCTCGACCGGCGCGCGAAATATCTGGTCGCGCGGCTCGACGACGGCGCGGCGCTGATCGCCCATCTCGGCATGAGCGGAGCCTTTCGTATCGAATTGCAGGACGCCTGTGGGGCCGAACCGCTGGGAGAATTCGTGTCGCCGCGCTCGAAAAATCCGGCGCACGACCATGTCGTGCTTCACCTTGGAGGCGCGCGCGTCATCTACAACGATCCGCGCCGCTTCGGCTTCATGACGCTTTGCCGCGAGGCGGAGCTGGAGACGCATCCCTTCTTCGCGGATCTCGGCGTCGAGCCCCTGTCCAACTCTTTCGACGCGAAAGTTCTGGCGCAGCTTTTCACGGGCAAGAAGACCCCGCTCAAATCCGCCTTGCTCGACCAGAAACTGATCGCGGGACTCGGCAATATCTATGTCTGCGAGGCCCTGCACCGCTCCGGCCTCGCGCCCACCCGCCCGGCGGGCGACCTGGTCAAACCCGACGGCTCCCCGGGGAAGGCGGCGGAAAGGCTGGTCCGCGCCATTCGCGATGTTCTCGAGGAGGCCGTCGCGGCGGGCGGCTCGTCGCTGCGCGACCACAGGCAAACCGACGGCTCGCTAGGCTATTTCCAGCACAATTTTCGTGTTTACGGACGCACCGGCCAGGCTTGCGCGAGACCTTCCTGTGGAGGAACAATCGCCAGGCAGGCGCAAGGCGGCCGTTCGACGTTTTTTTGCCCGAAATGCCAAAGCTAATTGGGGGAGATTCGATTGGCCGGAGCAGGATCGGTCTGGACCGCATGCTGAAATTTTTTGGCGGAGTTGCAAAAAAGGCGGTCAGCGAGATCGAAATCGCGCATGAGGGCGCGATCTTTCGCATCGCGTTGAAACGCGTCGCGACGGCGCGGCGATTGACCCTGCGCGTCCGCGCGGCGACGCGCGACATTATCCTGACCATGCCGCCGCGCGCCGGGTTGCGCCAAGCGCAGGAATTCGCGCAAAAACACGCCGAATGGATCGCCCAGCGCCTCGCCCGCCTGCCCGAGCGCCTGCCTTTCCATCCGGGCGCGAAAATTTTTCTGCGCGGCGTCGAGCATTTGTTGCGCCATTGCCCCGACGCGGGCGCAGGCGGCGAAAGGCGCGGCGCCGCATGGCTGGACCAGAGCGATGGGCTTCCTGCGCTTTGCGCCGGCGGCGATCCCGCGCATTTCGAGCGGCGAATCGCCGATTTCCTTCGTCGCGAGGCGCGCCGCGATCTCGAACTCGCGGTTCGACGCCATGCCGCGGTCGCGGGACGCGCGCCCATCTCCCTATCGCTGCGCGATACGGCGAGCCGATGGGGATCGTGCTCGGCCAAAGGCGCGCTGAATTTTTCCTGGCGCCTGATCATGGCGCCGCCTTTCGTCCTGGATTACCTCGCGGCGCATGAGACGGCGCATTTGCGCCATCATGACCATTCGGAACAATTCTGGGCCCTGACGAAAAGCCTTTGCCCGCAGACCGCGAAGGCCGAAGCCTGGCTGAAGGCCTATGGCGCCAAACTGCACCGCTACGGCCGCAGCCCGCAAGGTGGAGCGGGCGAAGTTTAACGACGAATGAAAGTCAGGTAGGCGGGCCGTCGCCCTTCGCGCAAAGCCTTGGCTTCGTAGCGCGTGCCGGGCCACCCCGCCCACGGCGTCAGCCAATCCTCGGCGCGTCGCGCCGGCCACAGGAAATCGGCCGAACGCAGGACGCGCGCCAGCGTCCATCCCGCATAATCGTCGATATCGGTCGCGAACCGCAATTCCGCGCCGGATCGCATCGCCCGCGCCAATCGAACCAGCATCGCATCCGAGATGAAGCGGCGTTCGCGGTGGCGCCTCTTCGGCCACGGATCGGGATAAAGCAGGCAGACGCCGGATAGGCTGGCGGCCGGCAAGGCGTCGATCAAGTCGCCAGCGTCGCCAGGATGGATCCGGATGTTGGCGAGGCCGCGCGTTTCGATCTCCACCATGAGCTTCGCCACGCCGTTGACGAAAGGCTCGCAACCGATGTAGCCGCGCTCGGGATGCGCTTGCGCGTCGGCGGCGAGATGTTCGCCGCCGCCAAAGCCGATTTCGAGGCGCAGATCATCCGGCCTGGCGGGGAAAAGTTGCGCCGGATCGCCGATACCCGAGGCGATGTCGATCCGGACTTCAGGGAGCAGCGTCTGCATCAGCCCGGCCTGATAGGGCCGCAGCGTCTTGCCCTTGCGCCGCCCGTAAAGCCCCGCTTCGCGACGCGCGCGACGCGGTTCTTCAGGATTGGCCACGGTCTCGCGTTCCCGGCTGGTCAGGCGAAATGCGCCTTGAGCTTGTCGACGAGATCGGTCTTCTCCCACGTGAAGCCGCCTTCGGCGTCGGGCTGCCGTCCGAAATGACCATAAGCCGACGTGCGCGCGTAAATCGGACGATTGAGCTGCAGATGTTCGCGGATGCCGCGCGGCGACAGGCGAACAATCTTGAACAGCACCGCTTCCAGCGCCGCTTCATCCACCTTGGCCGTCCCATGCGCGTCGACGTAAATCGACAAGGGCTCGGCGACGCCGATCGCATAGGCGAGCTGGATGGTCACGCGGTCGGCCAGGCCGGCCGCCACGACGTTTTTCGCGAGGTAGCGCGCGGCATAGGCGGCAGAGCGATCCACCTTGGTCGGATCCTTGCCGGAAAAGGCGCCGCCGCCGTGCGGCGCGGCGCCGCCGTAGGTGTCGACGATGATCTTGCGTCCGGTCAGACCCGTGTCGCCGTCCGGACCGCCAATGACGAACTTGCCGGTCGGATTGACGTGCCAGACGGTCTCGCCGGAAATCCAGCCTTGCGGCAGGGTCTTGACAATATAGGGCTCGACGATGCGCCGCACGTCATCCGAGGTCAGGTCTTCGTCGACATGCTGCGTGGAAAGCACGATCTGCGTCACGCCCACCGGCTTGCCGCCGAGATATTTGACCGTAACCTGGCTCTTGGCGTCCGGCCCGAGCTTGATGGCGTCGCCCTCGCCCGCTTTGCGCGCCTTGGCGAGATTTTCCAGGATCTTGTGCGCGTAATGCAGCGGCGCGGGCATGAGATCCGCGGTTTCATTGGCGGCGTAACCAAACATGATGCCCTGGTCGCCGGCGCCCTCGTCCTTGTTGCCGGCGGCGTCGACGCCCTGCGCGATATCAGCCGACTGGGCGTGCAGCAGGATTTCTATTTCCACCGTGTCCCAGTGGAAGCCGGACTGTTCGTAACCGATGTCCTTGATCGCGGCGCGCGCGACTTGCTCGATTTGCTCATGCGAAATTTCCGGCCCGCGCACTTCACCGGCGATGACGACGCGATTGGTGGTCACCAGCGTTTCGGCGGCGACGCGGATCTGAAAGGGGTCGATTCCGGCAGCGGCTCCTTCCCGAAAGAAAAGATCGACGATTTCATCGGAGATCCGGTCGGCGACCTTGTCGGGATGACCTTCCGAAACCGATTCGCTCGTAAACAAAAAATCGCTGCGGGCCACGACACGCCTCCAAAATCCAAGCTTCGCCGCGGGGAACGTCACGCGGCGAGGATAACCTTGATTTAAAGTGAGAGCGTTCGTTTCGTCAAGCGTTTCAAGCCAATTCGTTCGATAAAACGAACGAAGGGGATGGCATCAGCCGGTTGCGCCCTCGGCCAAGGTCGTGACCAGGTCCACGATCTTTTTCCGCACTTTCGGATCAGCGATCCGCGCAAAAGCGCGATTAAGGCTCAAGCCTTCCGCCGTCATGATGAAATCACTGGCGTAATTGTCTTCAGCCGCGCTTTCGGCGAAACCGCCATTGACGGAGCCGTCGGAAACCGGCGCTCCCTTGAAGAAAAAGGCGAGAGGAATGTTCAGCGTCTCGGAGATCTGCTGCAACCGGGAGGCGCTGATTCGATTCGTGCCTTTTTCGTATTTCTGCACCTGCTGGAACGTCAGCCCCAGAGCTTCGCCCAGCTTTTCCTGACTTATGCCGATCAGCATCCGGCGCATGCGAACGCGCGCGCCCACATGCCGGTCGATGGGATTGGGGACTTTGGTCACGGGTGTTCCAGACTGAAGATTCATGCGTCTATTTGCGACAGAGCTTGACCTAAAGTCAAATGGTACGTTGCCGAATAAAGGCGCCGCCCAGAACAAAAATCCACAAGATCATCGGAATCGAATGGGGGTGGCGCGAAAAAATAGTCGGCGGCAGCGATTTGGGCAGGTGTCCGTCGATGACGGCCTCGGCGCCGAGCGGCGCTGAGGCGACCACCCGGCCGAATGGATCAATGATCGCGGATATGCCGGTGTTCGCCGCGCGCACCATCGGCAGACCCTGCTCGATCGACCGCAACCGCGCTTGCGCGAAATGCTGGTAAGGGCCGGACGTCTTGCCGAACCAGCCGTCATTGGTGACATTCAGCATTAGGCCGGGACGCAAGGTCAGGGCGCTGATTCGATCAGCTATCTCGTCGGGAAAAATCGATTCATAGCAAACCATCGGGAAAACGGGCGGCAGGCCCGGAGCGGTCAGGATCTTCGATGACGCTCCCGCCTCGAAACCGCCCGGTATCGAGACGAACTGGGTGATTCCCGCCTTGGCGAGCCAATAGGCGAACGGCATGTATTCGCCAAACGGCGCGAGGTGCATCTTGTCGTAACTCTCCTCGACTTCGCCGTTGGCGATCACTTCGACGGAGTTGAAATAGACCGCCTTGCGCGCCTCTCCTTCTGCGCGCGCGGCGCCGGTGAACAATATGGTGTTTTGCAGGCGTGAAGCGATCAGCGACAAGGCCGCGCCATCGCGAGACAGGATGAACGGGAAGGATGATTCGGGCCAGATCAGGTCGGTGACATCGGCGACGCCAGTGGTTTGCGGCGAGGTCGAACGGTCCGACAGGCTCAGATAATGCTCAAGCAACTGATCCTTGCGATCGGCGCGGAAATCTTCGATCGCGACGTTGGGCTGGATGATGCGCAGCCTGACGTTCCTGTTTTCGCCCGCCGTCCCTTGCAACCGCCACAGCCCGAAAATCGCCAGCGACGCCAGCGCGACGCCGGCCAACGCCGGAAACAGCTTGTTCGGCCTTGCGCTCGCCAGCAGGGCGGGAGACGCGAAGATCAGCACCGAAAGCACGGTCAGGCCATAGAGGCCGCAAATCGACGCCGCCTGGGCGAGATAGAGATTGCCGCCAAGCGACATGCCGAAATCGTTCCAGGGAAATCCCGTGAGAACATGCCCCCGCAGCCATTCCGCCAGGCCCAACCCCGCCGCAAGGGCGAAAATCCGCGCCGCGCCCGCAGACCACATCAGCCGCGCCAGCATGAACCCCAAAGCGGTAAACAGCGCCAGACCAGCGGGCAGGCCCACGACGCCAAGCGGCAGGGCCCAGGCGAATCGATCTGCTTCCGCTAGAAACGCCGAACCGAGCCACCACAGCCCGGCGACGAAATAGCCAAAGCCCATCCACCATCCCGCTCCGCCGGCGCGACGCAGGCTCGCCCAGAGCGAATCGCCGCCCGAGCCATCGATAAGCCAGACCGCCAGCACCATCGGGACAAGGAAAGCGGGAAAGAAACCAATGGGGGCCAAGGCCAGCGCGCCGAAAGCGCCGCCGCCGAGCGCAATCAGGCGACGAGGCCAGAAATCGGCGAGAATGACGCGCTGGGCAAGTGACACCATCTGGTTTTCCTGGGCCTGAAGCGGCAAACAAGTCGGGGGCCGAATCGGCGCCAATGCTAGAGCGGTCGCGGCGAGATTGCGAACATCGGAGTTTCCGGGTGTGTGTTCGCCTCGCGGACCGACAGCGAACCGGCCGTCCGTCGTTGCGTCGCGGCCAACGGCCATGATGAGGGAAGAAGCATCAAATTGTATTCGCCGACGCCGCCTTGTTTTCGGCTTTGACGTCGATCAGCCGCAATTTGAGGCGTTTGAGGCGTCTTGGATCGGCGTCGAGAATGTCGAACTCGAAATTCCCGTCGGGACTGGCGACGACTTCGCCGCGAATCGGCACGCGACCGGCGAAAGCGGTGGCGAGGCCGCCCAGCGTATCGACTTCCTCGCGCTCGCCGAGCCCGCTCAGATCAATGCCCGTCGCCTCCGAAGCTTCCTCCAGGCCGATGCGGGCGTCGGCGAGATAAGAGCCGGGCGCAATGCATTCTATCTTCGGATTTTCATCGAGATCATGTTCGTCCTCGATGTCGCCGACGATCATTTCCACAATGTCCTCGATACGACACGAGCCCGTCCGTCCCGCCGTATTCGTCGATCACCAGGGCCATATGCGTGCGCGTCGCCTGCATTTTCACGAGCAGGTCGAGCGCCGGCATCGACGGCGGCGCGAACAGCACCGGGCGCAAGATGCCCGCCGTCTCGAGCCGCGCGGACAAGTCGATCGGCATATAGCGGGTGTTGCCCGCCTCGATCGCGTCCGGCGCTTCGGGCGGGGCGGATCCGCCGCCACCCGGTTTACCGCGCCGTTGCGCGAAGGATTTCTCCGCCGAGGCGGCGACAAAGTCGACAAAATCGCGGATGTGCACCATGCCGCGCGGATCGTCCAGCGTTTCGCCCTGGACAGGCAGCCGGGAATGCCCGGCGGTCCGGAACGTCGTCAGAACCTCGGCCAACGTCGTTTCGATCGAAACCGAGATGATATCGGCGCGCGGCACCATGACATCGCTGACCCTTATTTCATGCAGCCCCAGCACATTCTTGAGCATGGCGCGCTCTTGCGGGCTGAAGTCGTCGGCGATCGAGGCGTCATCGAGCGCGTCCTCGATATCGTCGCGGATCGAGGCGCCGCTCAGGCCAAACAGCGCCCGCAGCCGTTCGAGGACGGAACCGCCCTGTTTGCCCGGACTTCGGTCGGGTGATGGAGATTCGTCAGTGTCGCGTTCAGGCGCGCTCATGGCCGCTCGTCTCTTTTCTTTCGTCCTCGCGATAGGGATCTTCGACGCCCAATCGCCCGAGAACGCGGATTTCCATCGCTTCCATCGCCTCGGCTTCCCCGTCGTCTTCGTGATCGTAGCCCAGAAGATGAAGGAAGCCATGGACGATGAGATGACGGCAATGCTGTTCCAGCGTCTTTCCCTGTTCCTTCGCCTCCCGCGCCACGGTTTCGTGGGCGATCGCGATATCGCCGAGAAACAGCGCGGTTTCGAGCGGCTCCGGACCGGGAAAGGAAAGGACGTTGGTCGGCTTGTCCAGACCGCGGAATTGCCGGTTCAGTTCGCGAATGCGCGCGTCGTCGCAAAACAGCAGACTGACTTCCGCGCCTTGCGCCAATTCGGCGCCGCTTTCCGCGATCGCGGCCCGCAAACTTCCCTCGACCAGAGCGTCGAGATCACCCAATGCGCTCCATCCCGCGCATTCGACCTGAGTCTCGATGGCCAGGCTCATGACAGGGCTCATGGCGACCAGTCCTTGTCGCGGTTCGAGCGCGGCGCCGGCGCCTCGTTCACCTTGCGTGACGCCGCCTCGTAGGCGCCGACGATCCGGCGCACCAGATCGTGACGGACGACATCCTCTTCCTGGAACGTGACATGGCCGACGCCTTCAAGCTTCGCGAGCAACGAAATGGCTTCGCTCAGCCCGGATTTCTGCCCTGGCGGGAGGTCGGTCTGGGTCGGATCGCCCGTCACGATCATGCGCGATCCCTCGCCGAGGCGGGTCAGGAACATCTTCATCTGCATCGTCGTGGCGTTCTGCGCCTCATCCAGCAAAACGCAGGCGTTCGAAAGCGTGCGTCCGCGCATGAACGCCAGCGGGGCGACTTCGATCATGCCGGTCTGCATCCCGCGCTCGACCATGCGCGGGTCCATGAAATCCTGCAGGGCGTCGTAGATCGGGCGCAGATAAGGATCGACCTTTTCTCGCATGTCGCCCGGCAGGAAGCCGAGCCTCTCGCCCGCTTCCACCGCCGGGCGCGACAGGATCAACCGTTCGACAGCGCCCTGTTCGAGCATTGACACAGCGTGGCCGACCGCCAGCCAGGTCTTGCCGGTGCCGGCGGGGCCAGCGGCGAAAACCAGCTCGAAACGCCGCAATTCACGAATGTAGAGGTCCTGCGCGGCGGTCCGGGCGCGCACCGCGCCCTTCTTGCGGGTGGAAATCTGCTCGAAGGTCGAACGCGCTGTTGGCGCCTCCTTGGGAAAAAGATTGCCCTGCAAGGCGCATTCCTGGATCGCGCCATCGACATCGCCCAAGGTCGCGGGCGCTCCGCTCCTCGCCCTTTCGCAAAGGATTTGCAGGACGCGCCGGGCGTGGCCGGCGGCTTCGGTCGGCCCCTTGATGACGACATGGTTGCCATTGGCGGTCAGGACGACATTCAGACGCCGTTCGATGCGCGCCAGATTCTGATCGTAATGACCACAGACCATGGAAGCAGTGCGATTGTCGTCCAGAGCCAAGGTCATGTCCGGCGAGACGGACTCGGGATTTTGGTGTTCGGCCTGCCCGGGCGCCGCGCCAGCCGTTCCGTCCGAAAGGGCCATGTTCAGATCACCTCCAGCGCTTGTCCGGCGTTCGCATGACTTTCGCAAAGCCGCCCGAACAGCGAATTGGAACTGCATTCGATAATTTCGACCGGACGCGACCTGCCCGATCAGGCTTTCCGGCCCGTCGACCTGCACCGGTTGCAGATAGGGCGATTTGCCGGCGATCTGCCCGGGATGCCGGCCCGCCCTTTCGAACAACACCTGAGTGGTCCGCCCGACCAGGCTGGCGTTGAAGGCGCGGCGCTGGGGTTCGACCACGTCTTGAAGGCGCGCCAACCGCTCCGCCTTGACTTCTTCCGCCACCTGGTCGGCAAGGTCCGCGCCCGGCGTTCCCGGTCGTGGCGAATATTTGAAGAAAAAGGTCGATGCGAAACCGACCGCCCTCGCCAATTCGAGCGTAGCGGCAAAATCCGCCTCGGTTTCGCCGGGAAAACCGACAATGAAGTCCGAGGACAAGGCGATATCCGGCCGGGCGCGACGGATCTTTGCGACCAGGCGCAAATAGTCCGCCGCGCCGTGGCGCCTGTTCATGGCGTCGAGAATGCGGTCCGATCCCGACTGCACCGGCAGGTGCAGGAAGGGCATCAACGCCGCGAGATTGGCGTGCGCGCCGATCAGGTCCTCGGGCATGTCGTTTGGATGGCTGGTCATGTAGCGCAGGCGAACGATCCCCTCGACCCGGGCAATACGTTCGAGCAGGTCGGCGAGCGACCAGTCTCCGCCGGTTTCGCCTTCACCGTGATAGGCGTTGACGTTCTGGCCGAGCAATGTGATTTCCCGCACGCCGGCGCGGGCGAGACGTTCCGCCTCGGCGATGATCCCGGCGGCCGGCCGCGATGTTTCGGCGCCGCGCGTATAAGGCACGACGCAAAAGGCGCAAAACTTGTCGCAGCCTTCCTGCACGGTGAGAAAGGCGCTCACGCCGCGTTGGCGGATCTTGGCGTCCGACGGCTGGGCAAGATGGTTGAACTTGTCCTCGACCGGAAAGTCCGTGTCGATGACCGGAGCCAGCTCGGCCTGGCGCAGCATCTCCGGCAGGCGATGATAGCTTTGCGGGCCGACCACCAGGTCCACCGCGCGCTGCTTGCGCAGGATTTCGGCGCCTTCCGCCTGCGCCACGCAACCGGCGACGGCGATGCGCGTGCGGTGACCCGCAGCCTCGCGCGCCTCTTTCAGCAGCCTCACCTTGCCAAGTTCGGAAAAAACCTTGTCGGCGGCCTTTTCCCTGATGTGACAGGTGTTGAGAATGATCAGGTCGGCTTCTTCGATGACGCCCGTTTCGGCATAGCCTTCCGGGGCCAGGACGTCAGCCATCCGCGCCGCGTCATAAGCATTCATCTGGCAGCCATAGGACTTTACGAAGAGCTTTTTGCCTTCCGTCGGCGCCGGCGCAACGGTTTTGGGCTCAATCGCGGTTTCAAGCCGGCTGGAACTGGGATTTGTCGTCAAAATAGAAAAGGTCCCTCCGGGACGATGTGCCTCTTGCCAATAGATAAACGATTTTACAGCATCCGATAAGCGATGCGATGGAAAATTCGCTCTTACCCGATCACGAGACGGCCAGACCCTCGGCCAGTTCGCGCACCCGGCGCTCCGTTTCCGACGCGACCGCCTTGCGATCGCTGTCTTTGGTGAAGGAGAGCGGAACGCCAAAGCGCACGACGCAATCGACTGGCGCATTTTTCAGCAGGAGCCAGATGTGCGGCGCAAGCTCGGCGTCGCCGAACCAGGCCAGACGGCGGCGACCGGCGGCGTCGAGTTTGGCTCCGCCGGCATGGGTATAGGCGATCGCCGCCGGCTGCACCGTCACCGCGACGACTTGCGGGTAGAGCCGCAGCAGGTCGCGGGCCGCGGCGAAATGCGAGGGTTTGAAGGACAAGACGCCTTCGCCGTCGCTGGAGGTGCCCTCGCCAAACAGCAGGACGTCTTCGCCTTCCATCATTTTCATCGCCATCGCCGCATTGACCCGCGGCACATCGGCGCGATTGTCACGACGCACGAAGATTGTGTCCTGCGCCCGGGCGAAAGCCCCCAGCAACGGCCAATCCGCCACTTCGCTCTTGGCGACGAAACAAGGCGTCTCGCGACTGGCCAGGACAAGTATGTCGCTCCATGACACATGGTTCGAGACGATCATGCGCGGCTTGGCGCCGAGGTCCTCGCCTTCGAAGCGAAAGCGCAAACCCAGCAACGCGCATATCGTGCGGGCGAAAAAGGGCGGGATGCGCCGCGCCAAGGACCAGCCGCGCCGACGCGCCAGCCTTTGAACGGGCACACCCACGAAATAGAATGCGAACAGGGCGAGAAGAAGAAAAAATGCGCGGACATGGGCCATGGTCGCCCGATAGAGGAAGGCGGTGACGAACTCATGACGCCCTCGCGCCTGATCCGCCAATTCACCCGAGCGCGCGTCGCATGATCAGGGCGTTCGCGCGGGCGCCGTCCGCTTTGGCGTAATAGCCCTTGCGGATTCCCTTCTGGACGAAGCCGTGACGACGGTACAGCGCCAGAGCCGGCGCGTTCGCTTCATCGACTTCGAGAAACAGCGAAATGACGCCCAGTTGGGACAGGCGCGAAAGATGCGCCGCGAGCAGGCGCTGGCCACATCCTTGCCGACGCGAGCGGGGGTCGACGACGAGCGTCAGGATTTCCGCCTCATCGAGCGCCCGCCGTGAGAGAATGAAGCCGGCCAGTCCGGTCTTCGCGTCGATTCCGGCGCCGGAAACGGCCGGCTCGATCAGCAAGGTCTCGAAATCGAGGACCGACCAGGGATGAGCGAAGCTCGACGCGTGCAGCAGGGAGCAAGCGGCGGCGTCGGACGGGCGCAGCGCACGCGAAGGGCAGGAAGGCGGCTGGCTGCGCCAGAACCGGGGCGGTTTCATGCGAGAGCGTGCGGCAGGGCCTGGCTGACGCCGGGTTTGACGTCGGGCGCCTTCAAATAGATCGGCCTCGCCGGCGCGTTGCCCGGATCGGCGGCGAGACCAAGTCGCGCCACTGCGACAATATCGGGCGCCAGCGCGTCGTCGAGAACGGCGATATCAATGCCGAGCCTCGATGCTTCCTGCTGCAAAAGCCGCGCTCCCGACCCGACGGCTCGCACTTTTCCCCCGCCGAGAAGGCGGCAGGCGTCCTTGATCGGCAAGATTCGCGGCGACGCCAGCACATGGCCGCCCGGTCCATAGGCGGTGAAAAAAATATGGCCATGCCGCGCGTCAATGGCAGCCGCGACAATGCCATCGCCCTCGCCAAACAACAAGGGCGCCGCAAACGCCGCCAACGTGGAGACGCCGACCGCCGCTATTCCACGCGCGAGCGCAATTCCCCGCGCGGCGGCGATCCCGATGCGGATGCCGGTGAAGGAGCCCGGCCCGACCGTCACCGCGATCCGGTCGAGCGAAGCGAAGCCGATTTCCGACTGCGCCATGACCCGCTCGATCAGCGGCATAAGGGCTTCGGCGTGGCCGCGCTCCATGGGAATCGATTCGCTCGCGAGCGGCTGCGTCGTCCCGCTGTCGAGAATACAGACGGAAGCGGCGGGCAGGGCGGTATCGAGAGCGAGAATCCGCATCTGAAACTTATAGCCCCGCGTCGTCTGAACGCCAAAACGGCGCGATCACGCCTGTTCCACCGCTTTGACGGCGGGCAGGAAATGGCAGAGCAGGTTCTGGATGCCGCGCTTCAGGGTCGCCGTCGATGACGGACAGCCGGAGCAGGCGCCCTTCATCTGCAGATAGACCACGCCGTCCTTGAAGCCGCGAAAGACGATGTCGCCGCCATCGCCCGCGACGGCCGGGCGCACCCGCGTCTCCAGAAGGTCCTTGATCGTCGCGACGGTTTCGGCGTCTTCCGGCGCGAAAAACTCGTGGCCCGCCTGATCGCCGGCGCCCGGCGCCAGGATCGGTCCGCCGGACATCATATGTTCCATGATAGCGCCGAGTATGGCCGGCTTGAGATTTTGCCATTCGCCGTCCGATTTCGTCACGGAAATGAAATCCGGACCGAAAAAGACGCCGCTGACGCCATTTATGGCGAAAAGCGCGCTCGCAAGCGGCGAGACTTGCGCCTCCTCGGCGTTCTGCATTTCGCGGGACCCGTTTTCGAGAACCTGGGCGCCGGGAAGGAATTTCAATGTCGCGGGATTTGGCGTCGCTTCAGTCTGAATGAACATGCATGCCTCCGGAATCATCCGGTTCAAGGCCGGAGATGGGATAAAGCTCAGATAGGTCGCCGCCGCTCCAATGAAAGGGGAAGACGAACGAATACGGCCGCTTCAGTGGATCAAACCTAAAATGTCCTTCACCTGATCCATGATCGGGCCGGCGATTTGTTTCGCGCGCTGGGAGCCGTCGCGCAAGATGGAATCGATATAGGCGGGATCGTCTTCGAGCCGCCGCATTTCCGCGCCGATCGGCCCGAGCCTGGCGACCGCCAGATCGACCAGGGCGTTCTTGAAAGCCGAAAATTGCGAACCGCCGAATTCGCCAAGCACTTTTTCGCGCGATACATCACTCAGGGCGGCATAGATGCCGATGAGGTTTTCCGCCTCAGGCCGGCCTTTCAGGCCCTCGACCTCGGACGGCAGCAATTCGGCGTCGGTCTTGGCCTTGCGCACCTTCTGCGCGATCGTCTCCGCGTCATCGGACAGGCTGATCCGCGAAAATTCCGAAGGGTCCGACTTGGACATCTTCTTGAGCCCGTCCCGCAGGCTCATCACCCGCGCCGCCGGCCCCTGGATCAGCGGTTCGGGCAGCGGGAAGAAAGCGCCGTCATGACCGTTGGCGGCGATGGAGCCCGCAAAATCGTTATTGAATTTCTGGGCGATGTCGCGCGCAAGCTCAATGTGCTGCTTCTGGTCCTCGCCGACCGGGACATGGGTCGCGCGGTAGAGCAGGATGTCCGCCGCCATCAGCGAGGGATAGGCGAACAAGCCGATCGACGCGTTCTCGCGGTCCTTGCCGGCTTTTTCCTTGAACTGCGTCATACGGTTGAGCCAGCCCATGCGGGCGACGCAGTTGAACACCCAGGCGAGTTCGGCGTGTTCGGCGACCTGGCTCTGGTTGAAAATGATGTTCTTCACCGGATCGACGCCGGAGGCGACATAGGCGGCGGCGATCCTGCGAATGGCCTGCCGCAGCTCGCCTGGATCCTGCGGCACGGTGATGGCGTGGAGGTCGACGACGCAGAACAGGCATTCGTGCGTCTTTTGCAACGCCACGAATTTGATGATCGCGCCGAGATAATTGCCGAGGTGCAGATTGCCGGTCGGCTGGATTCCGGAAAAGACGCGTTCGGGAAAGGTGGTCATTGCAGTCCGACAGAAAGGAGGAACCGCCGTCTTATGGCTTTCGTCCGCTCCTCTGGCAAGAGGCGCCGGCATTTGCGCGCAAAGCGCGTCCGCTAGCAGCTAGAGCGGGTTCGCCGTTTTCCGAGTCGAAAGAGGGATTCCCAATCGGCTTTAAGAATGCAATTCTTCCTTCGTGATTGCGAGGGAGGCATCCCATGGCCCGGTCTTACAGCCAGGATTTGCGTGATCGCGTTATCGCCGCCGCGTTGTCTGGCAAGTCAGTTCGGGGTTCCGCCGCTCATTTTGGGATCGGCGTTGCGACCGCCATCGTCTGGGTTCGTCGCGCTCGTGAAACGGGCGGGCGCGCAGCTCTCAAACGCGGGCAACCGCCGCACAGCAAGTTGGACCCGCATCGCGAGTTTCTGATCAGGTTGATCGAAGCGACGCCCGACATGACCATCAGCGAACTTCTGGAGCGCCTGACGGCGGAACGGGGCGTGACAGTGGCCCGCTCGACATTATGGACTTTCCTCGACCGCTGCGGACTGACGTTTAAAAAAAACCGCGCACGCATCTGAGCAGAGCCGTCCCGACGTTTTGAAACGGCGCGAAGATTGGTTCGACGGGCAGCTGGACTTCGATCCGCAGCGCCTTGTGTTCATTGATGAAACATGGGCATCGACCAATATGGCGCGCAAGTGCGGACGCGCACCAAAAGGCGAGCGGCTACGCGCCAGCATCCCGCACGGTCACTGGAAAACGACGACGTTCATTGGCGCTCTGCGATTGACGGGAATGACCGCGCCGATGGTGCTCGACGGACCCATCAACGGCGTCTGGTTCCAGGCCTATGTCGATCAGGTGCTGGTCCCAACGCTCTCGCCCGGCGACATCGTGATCATGGACAATCTCGGCAGCCACAAGCGCCCCGGCATTCGCGCCGCCATCGAAGCGGCTGGCGCACAGTTGTTCTATCTGCCGCCCTACAGTCCCGACTTCAATCCGATCGAGAACGCATTCTCAAAGCTCAAGGCGCTCCTACGAAAGGCCGCAGAACGAACGGTTGAAGGCTTGTGGGCGACATTCGCCGCGCTCCTGCCGGCCTTCACGCCGCAAGAATGCGCTAATTTCTTTGCTGCCGCGGGATACGACCCGGATTAAATCAAATCCGCTCTAGCCAGCAAAAACCAGAGCCCGGCCTCAACTCGCGTAGCCGCCGACAAAGCGGATTGTCTTGCCATTGAATGTCTTGATCAGGCGCTCTCGATTCAAGTTTGGCTGTTTTTGCTCCGAACCCGCCAAATTCACAGGGCGCTTCGCGACGCGGGCGTTCGGCGACGCGCGGCGACCCCATGTCAGCCTCGACGCTTGGTCGAGCGCCGCCAGGCGCGCCCGCAATTTTTTGCCGATCCCCCGGGCCTGGCCGACCGGCACGAATTTCGGATCGTTGGGCCCGTCGCCTTCGAACACGCGCAAGCCATCGGCGGTCATATAGGCGTCGCCGGGCCGCAAGGTCGGGTCTTCGCGAATGACCTTGGCGATCGCATCCTGAGCGTTTTGATCGTGGCTGACAGCCTCGATCGACGTCGGCGTTTCAGCGTAGCTCAGCTGCGCCGGCGCGGCGGGCGCCGGAGCGACGTGGCGTCGAGCCCACTGATGAGAGTTGGCATGGCGATGAAAATGGGCGCGAATGGCGAAATGCCTGTCAAGCTTGTGGCGCCTCGCGAAATGGCGGCGATGTTCGGCCTTTCGATGGCGAGGCTGGGCCGCGTAGACATAACCGACATGCAATTCAACGTGTTGACGACCGCCGCCAAAGAGCATCTCGAAGAAACCCTCGGCCCGGCTGGCGGTGCTGAAACAAATTGAACCCAGCAAAATCAAAACTGTTAGGCAAGCGCCAGATCTTCGCATGGCGAAACTCCACAAACACTACACCTGCGAAACTTACGCTAGGTCCGCAATCAGAAAGCTGGACAGTGATTCCATAAAAAGCTGTGCCGTACAACTCGATTCGCACGAAAAGCGTCGCGGCGCTTGTCGAATGGTTAGCCCCTGCCGACGACGACCCCATGCGCTCACAAAATGAAGCGGCTCAGGTCGACGTTGCGCGCGAGGTCGCCGACCCGGCTCTCGACATAATCGCCGTCGATCGTCACGTCCTGGCCTGAATGGTCGGCGGCGGCGAAGCTCACATCATCGAGGACCCTCTCAAGCACCGTTTGCAATCGCCGCGCGCCGATGTTCTCGACACTGGCGTTGACCTGCACGGCCACGCGCGCCAAAGCGTCGATCGCATCGTCGCTAAAGCTCAAATTAACGCCCTCCGTCTGCATCAAGGCGCAATATTGCTTGACCAGGCTGGCTTCCGGCTGGGTGAGAATGCGTCTGAAATCCTCCTCGTCCAGCGTGGAAAGCTCGACCCGGATAGGCAGGCGGCCTTGCAGTTCCGGCAACAGGTCGGAGGGTTTGGCGACGTGGAAGGCGCCGGAAGCGATGAACAGGATATGGTCGGTCTTGACCGAGCCATGCTTGGTGGCCACCGTCGTGCCTTCGATCAGCGGCAAAAGGTCGCGCTGCACGCCTTCGCGGGACACGTCGCCGGCGCGCCCGTCGCGCGCGCAAATCTTGTCGATTTCGTCGAGGAAGACGATTCCGTTGTTTTCCACCTCGCGTATGGCCTGCCTGACGATCATGTCCTGATCGAGCAACTTCTCGCTTTCTTCGGCCTGCAACGGCGCATAGGCCTCCGCCACTTTCAGGCGCTGCTGCTTCGGCCGGGCGGACTTGCCAAAAATGTCGCCAAGCGAAATCGCGCCGACCGAAGCTCCGGGCATGTTCGGCAAATCGAACATCGGCATCGCCGGATTGGCCGCCGCGGCGATTTCAATTTCGATTTCCTTGTCTTCCATTTCTCCGGCGCGGAGCTTCTTGCGAAAGGAATCCCGCGTCGCAGGACTGGCGTTGGCCCCGACGAGCGCCGTGACGATTCGCTCTTCCGCCGCCAATTGCGCCCGCGCCGCGACATCCTTGCGCTTGCTCTCCTTCACCAGGGTCATACCGATTTCGAGCAGGTCGCGGACGATCTGCTCGACATCGCGGCCGACATAGCCAACCTCGGTAAACTTGGTCGCCTCGACCTTGAGAAAAGGCGCATTGGCGAGGCGCGCCAGCCGACGGGCGATTTCCGTCTTGCCGCATCCGGTAGGGCCGATCATCAGGATGTTCTTCGGCAATACCTCCTCGCGCATCACCCCTTCCAGGCGCAGCCGCCGCCAGCGGTTGCGCAAGGCGATGGCGACGGCGCGCTTGGCTTCCTTCTGGCCAATGATGAAGCGATCGAGTTCGGAGACGATTTCACGGGGAGAAAGATCGGTCATACCATCATGCCCTGCGGTTTGTGATTGCCGATCAAACGGATTCGACGGTTTCGACGACAATGTTGGTGTTGGTGTAGACGCAAATTTCGGCGGCGATCTGCAGCGCGCGGCGGGCGATGGTTTCCGCGTCGAAGGAGGTGCCGAGCAGGGCCCGTCCCGCCGCCAGCGCGTAATTCCCGCCCGATCCGATGCCCATGACGGCGCCGTCAGGCCCCTGTTCCGGCTCTAATACGTCGCCATTGCCCGTCAGGACCAGCGCGGCGTTCTTGTCGGCGACGAGCATCATCGCTTCAAGCCGGCGCAGGTAACGGTCAGTGCGCCAGTCCTTCGCCAGTTCGACGCAGGCGCGGAGCAAATGGCCGGGATATTGTTCGAGCTTGGTTTCGAGACGTTCGCTCAAGGTGAAGGCGTCGGCGGTCGCCCCGGCGAATCCGATGATGACCTGGCCCTTGCCGAGCCGGCGCACCTTGCGGGCGTTGCCCTTGATGATGGTCTGGCCAAGGCTGACCTGGCCATCGCCGGCGATGACGGTCATGCCGCCCTTGCGCACGAGGATGATGGTCGTCGCATGCATGGAGGGCTGTTTGTGCTGATCGTTCATGCGAGCTTTCCGGCGGGGGCGACAGGCGCCATACTTGTAGAAGCGCATCTATGGCGCGGCGGCGAACGTTGCAAGCCCGTTGAACGTTGCAGGTTCGTTGAACTTTGCAACTCCGTTTCATGGGACAGTGGCGAAACAGCGCGGCTTTTGCTAAAAGCCGCGCAGCCGAACCGTCAGAAGCCGGCGCAGCCGCAGGGTTGGAGAACGAAAATATGACCCGCCAGGGCGAGATCAAGCGGAAAACCAAGGAAACCGACATTTCCGTGAAGCTTACGGTCGAAGGATCCGGCGCGAGCAGAATTTCCACGGGGATCGGCTTTTTCGACCACATGCTCGACCAGTTGGCGCGCCATTCGCTGATGGACATCGAGATCGAAGCCAAGGGCGATTTGCACATCGACCAGCATCACACGGTCGAGGATGTCGGCATCGCGCTCGGGCAGGCCTTGCGCAAGGCCTTGGGCGACCTGCGCGGAATCGTTCGTTACGCCGATGTCCATCTGCCGATGGACGAAACCCTGACGCGTGTCGCGGTCGATGTCTCCGGCCGCCCTTTCCTGGTGTTTCGCACCCAGTTTCCGCACGCCAGGATCGGCGAATTCGACGTCGAACTGGTGCGCGAATTCTTTCAGGCCTTTGCGCAGAATGCGGCCATAGCCCTGCACATCGAAACGCTCTATGGCGTGAACGGCCACCATATCGCCGAGACTTGCTTCAAGGGCGTGGCCCGCGCCCTCGGCGCGGCGCTGGCGATCGACCCGCGGCAAAGCGACCGCATTCCTTCGACCAAGGGAGCGCTCTGAACGCGCGAGAAGACATTATGCAAATTTACGCAGTCTTCCTTCCCTCCGGCCTTGCGCCGCCGCGCGCCGCCGAAAAGGCGCAGCTGGTGCGGCAAGGCTTCAGCTGGAGCGCCTTCCTGCTGACGCCGGTCTGGGCGTTGCGGCACCGGCTCTGGCTTGCCCTGGCGCTCTGGCTCGGCTGGCTGTTCCTCTGCGCGCTCGCCGCTTCGCTCGGGCGCGTGGGGCCGGAAGGGTCGCTCGCTCTCTATGCGCTCGGCGCCCTGGCCTTTGGCCTCGAGGCGGATCGGGTCCGGCAGGCGCGCCTGTCGCGATCGGGATTCCTTTTGCACGGGCTGGCGCTGGGCGAGTCATTGACCGAGGCGGAAAGTTTCTATTTCAGCCGTCGTCACGACCTGGTCCCTGCGCCGCCTGCCATCGATGCCGGCGGCGACGCAAGACCGCGTGGGACAAACGAGGGAACCGACCTGTTGGGATTGTTCCCGCCGCAAGGGAGCGGGAAGTGAGCGTCGCGATCATCGACTACGGCTCCGGCAATCTGCATTCCGCCGCCAAGGCCTTTGAGCGCGCCGCGCGCGAAAGCGGCCAGGCGCCGGCGCCTATCCTGGTCACCCGCGATCCGGAAGTCGTGCGCCGGGCGGACCGCGTGGTCCTGCCGGGCGTCGGCGCCTTCGCCGATTGCCGTGGCGGCCTCCTGGCCATCGACGGCATGGTCGAAGCCATGACCGAGGCCGTGGAAAAGCGCGGCTCGCCATTCCTTGGCATTTGCGTCGGAATGCAATTATTGGCGCAACGCGGCCTCGAACATGGCGTAACGGCGGGCCTGGGATGGATCGGCGGCGAAGTCATTCCGATCCAACCCGCCAATCCCGCGTTGAAGATCCCCCACATGGGCTGGAACAATCTCGATCTGGCTCGGCCCCATGCGCTGCTTGGCGATATCCCGACCGGCGAGCGCGGACTGCATGCCTATTTCGTGCATTCCTATCAGCTCCGGCCTTCCAGCCCCGGCGACATAGTGGCGACGACCGATTATGGCGAAGCATTGACCGCCATTGTCGGGCGCGACACGATTGTCGGCGTCCAGTTTCACCCCGAAAAGAGCCAAACGATGGGGCTGCGGCTGATTTCAAATTTCCTGAGGTGGCGTCCGTGATCCTGTTTCCGGCAATCGATCTGAAGGGTGGGCAGTGCGTTCGCCTTATCCACGGCGACATGGCGCAAGCGACCGTTTTCAACGACGACCCCGCCGCGCAGGCGCTGGTTTTCGAACGACAGGGCTTCGAATATCTGCATGTCGTCGATCTCGACGGAGCCTTTGCCGGCAAGCCGATGAACGCCGCCGCAGTCGACGCCGTTCTCGCCGCCCTGACCGGCATGCCGGTGCAGCTCGGCGGCGGCATCCGCGACATGCGCACCATCGATGGTTGGCTCGGCAAGGGCGTCGCCCGCGTCATCATCGGCACGGCGGCTGTGCGCGACCCCGGCCTCGTGCGCGAAGCGGCCCGTTGCAACCCAGGCCGGATCGCGGTCGGAATCGACGCCCGCGACGGCCTGGTCGCCGTCGAAGGCTGGGCCAAATCGTCGCAACTCACGGCGGTCGAACTCGGTCAACGCTTCGAGGACGCCGGCGTCGCGGCGATCATTTATACCGACATCGCCCGCGACGGCGTGCTGAAGGGCCTGAATATCGAAGCGACCCTGGCGCTCGCCGAGGCGCTTTCCATTCCGGTGATCGCTTCCGGCGGCCTCGCCTCCATCGCCGATGTCGAGCGGTTGCTGCAATCCGACTGCGCCCGCATCGCCGGCGCCATCAGCGGTCGCGCGCTCTATGACGGCCGTCTCGATCCGCAGGCGGCGCTGGATCTCATCAAGTCGAAACGCGCCGCCTGAGACGGTGGGCCAACCAGTGAACGGAGAGAGACTTGCTCAAGACGCGCGTCATTCCCTGCCTCGACGTGAAGGACGGACGGGTCGTCAAGGGCGTCAACTTCGTCGATCTGCGCGACGCCGGCGATCCGGTCGAATGCGCCATCGCCTATGACGCGGCGGGCGCGGACGAACTGTGCTTCCTCGATATCACCGCGAGCCACGAGGAGCGCGGCCTGCTGCTCGACGTGGTGCGACGCACGGCGGAAGCCTGCTTCATGCCGCTGACCGTCGGCGGCGGCGTCCGCACGCTCGACGACATTCGCAGCCTGCTGCTGGCCGGCGCCGACAAGGCGTCGATCATGACCGCCGCCGTGCATGATCGCGATTTCGTCAGGCGCGGCGCGGAAAAATTCGGCAGCCAGTGCATTGTCGTCGCCATCGACGCCAAGAATGTCGCGCCGGGCCGCTGGGAAATCTTCACCCACGGCGGTCGCCGGCCGACCGGCATCGACGCCGTGGCCTACGCCCGGGAAGTGACGGCGCTCGGCGCGGGCGAAATTCTCCTGACGTCGATGGATCGCGACGGGGCGAAGACCGGCTTCGACATCGAACTGACCCGGACAATCGCCGACGCGGTCTCGATTCCCGTCATCGCCTCGGGCGGCGTCGGAACCCTGGATCATTTGGTCGAAGGGGTGCGCGATGGCCACGCCAGCGCCGTTCTCGCCGCCTCGATCTTCCATTTCGGGGAATTCAGCATCGGCGAAGCCAAGGCCTTCATGGCCAAGGCGGGCCTGCCGATGCGTCTCGATCTGGCCGCCGCCTGAATGGATTTCGACACATGACCGAAAATTTCACGCTCGACGACCTCGCAAGTCTCATTGCAAGCCGAGCCCGCGCGGAAGCGGATCAATCCTATACACGCAGCCTGCTCGAGTCCGGCACGGCCAGAATCGCCAAGAAATTCGGCGAAGAGGCGTTCGAGGCGGCGATCGCCGCCGTCGAACACGACCCTGCGGCGCTCAAGGCGGAAGCCGCGGATGTGCTTTATCATCTATTGGTCTTGCTTCAAGACGGCGGCGTTCCGTTGCAGGATGTCATCCACGAACTCGCCCGACGCACTCAGCAATCGGGTCTTCAGGAAAAGGCCTCCCGTTCCGAATAGGGGGCTGGCGCGTCGCGGAGGCGGCCTTGGTGGAAATGGTCAGGCAGTCAATCGACGATCGCTCAGGCGAGTCGCCCGGTCCCAATCTGTCGCCCTACCGGCATTTTACCCGCGACGAATGGGCGCAATTGCGCGCCGACGCGCCGCTGACCCTGACGCTCGACGATCTCAAGCGCTTGCAGTCGATCAACGATCCCATTTCGCTCGAGGAAGTGATCGCGATCTATCTGCCCTTGTCGCGCCTCCTTGCGCTCTATGTCGCGGCGACCCAAGGCCTGTTCAAGGCGACCCAACGGTTTCTCGGCGCCGACGACGGCAAGGTGCCCTATATCATCGGCGTCGCCGGCTCGGTCGCGGTCGGCAAATCGACGACCGCGCGCGTGTTGCAGGCGTTGCTCTCGCGCTGGCCAAATACGCCGAAGGTCAATCTCGTCACGACAGACGGATTTCTCCTGCCCAACGCGCAGCTCGAGCGTGACGACCTGATGGATCGCAAGGGCTTTCCGGAGAGCTATGACAGCGGCCAGCTGTTGCGTTTCCTGTCCGACGTCAAGGCGGGACGAAGCCATGTCGAAGCCCCGGTCTACTCGCATCTGACTTACGACGTCGTGCCGGAAGACTATGTCAGCGTCGACCGGCCCGACATTCTCATTGTCGAAGGCGTGAACGTGCTGTTGCCGAGCCGCTTGCCGCGTGACGGCAAGGAAACGCCTTTTGTCTCTGATTTCTTCGATTTTTCGGTCTATCTCGACGCGGACGAGGATCAGCTCGAAAAATGGTATGTTGCGCGTTTCATGCGCCTGCGCTCGACCACCTTTCGCGATCCCAGGTCCTATTTTAAAAAATATTCAGAAATCAACGACGCCGAGGCGGAAGAAGTCGCCCGCAGCATCTGGAAGCGCATCAATTTGCGCAACCTGCACGAAAACATCCTGCCGACACGCGCCCGCGCCAGCCTGATCCTCACCAAGGGATCGAGCCACCGAATTGAGGAAGTCGCGCTGCGCAAGCTGTGAATGGCGATCGCGCTCCAGCTAAAGCGAGACAAGTTTTGGCTTTTTTTCGAGCGCCGCGAGCAACCGGCGCAATTCGGGACCGCGCTTCAGAATCAGTCCCGTTTGCATGACGATCGAATAGGCCCCTTGCCGCCGCGCGACTTTTGGCTCCTTGACGATCCGGTAATAAGCAGCTTCGCCATGATGCCGGAAAATCGAGAAAACCGCCCGTGTCGGCAGGAAATCCATCGCATAGTCACGCCAGACGCCCTGGGCGACCATGCGACCATAAAGATTGAATATGGCATGCAGCTCTTGTCGGTCGAATCCGACCGGCGCGCCGGTTTGCGCGCTCGCCGCGGAGGCCGGCGGCAAGCGCAAGATCTGAAAATCCGGCTCGGACTGATCGTTGCTCAAGCGATGAACTTGCGTTGAAAGGACCGTGACCGCTTCAATGATTGCGCGGTTCCCTGGTTCGCGCAAGCGCGGAAAATGGCGCGGATCGGCGCGCGTCGCCTGGAGGCTTGCCGGATTGCTCGGGCTTCGCCGTGCCGACAAGTCACATTTCCGCCGCGTTGCCGCCCTTCGGGCGCTCATTTGAAGTTTCAATAAGGGGTGTCGGAGGCTCATGCTCCGGATTTGTCGCGTTGACGCAGCCCCCCAGCCGGCGCGGCCATTTCCGATCGTATCGCGCGTTCCTCCAGACTTTGAGCCGATCGGAATTATCCGGTCGGCTCATTCATTCCTGTATTGTCAGTTCAAACGCGATGCGCAAGACGGTTTCATCTTGAAACCTGGCGGCGCGACCGCGATATTGCGCCGCGGAGCCAAGCTCCAATGACTAGATTTTGTCACAAGCATAAAGAGTGAGCCAGATGGATCGGGAAGCTGCGGCAGTGACGGGTGAACGCCATGTATTTCAGGCAGATGTGGCGCGTCTGCTGCATCTCATGGTGCATTCGATCTATTCGGAACGCGATATTTTCCTGCGCGAACTGATCTCGAACGCCGCCGATGCCTGCGAAAAGCTGCGCTATGAGGCCAACAGCAACCCCGCCCTGATCGGCGACGGCGCGCCATTCGCGATACGCGTGGCGCTCGATCCCGACGCTGCGACGCTCAGCGTCGAAGACAATGGGGTCGGCATGTCGCGCGACGATCTCGCCGTGGCGCTGGGCACGATCGCCAATTCGGGCACCCGCGCCTTCCTGGAAAAAGTGCAGGGCGCGGAAGCGGGAGCGGGCGCGGCGGAACTGATCGGCCAGTTCGGCATCGGCTTCTATTCGGCCTTCATGGTCGCCGATCAGGTCGTCGTCGAAACCCGTCGCGCCGGCGAAGACCAGGCTTGGCGCTGGAGTTCGGACGGCAAGGGCGATTACGAAATCGCGTCGATTGGAACGGACGAGGCGCCTTTGCATGGGGCGCGGGTCATTCTCCACCTCAACGCCGAATCAAAGGACTATCTCGAGCCGCACAAGATCGAACAGATCATCGACGAGCATTCCAGCGCCGTGGCGACGCCGATCGACCTGGTGGACAAGCCGGGCGCCGAACCGCGACGGGTCAGCGAGGGCGCGGCGCTCTGGACCAAGAACAAGTCCGACGTCACCCCGGAGCAGTACAAGGAATTCTACCAGACGCTCGCCGGCCAGTTCGACGATCCCGCCATGACGGTTCACTGGCGCGCCGAAGGGCGGGCCGAATATTCGGTCCTGGCCTTTGTTCCGGGCTCGCGTCCCTTCGACCTGTTCGATCCGGCGCGCAAGGGCCGCGCGAAACTCTATTCGCGCCGCGTGCTGATCTCGCGGGACGCCGATCTCCTGCCCGGTTATCTGCGATTCGTGCGGATCGTCGTCGATTCACCCGACCTGCCGCTCAATGTCTCGCGCGAAATGGTGCAGCAGAGCCAACTTTTCGCGGCCATCAAGAAAGGCGTCGCCAATCGCCTGTTGCAGGACCTCGCCAAGCTGGCCGAGACCGATCCGGAGAAATTTGCGGAAATCTGGAAGAATTTCGGCGCCGTCTTGAAAGAGGGTCTCTACGAGGATCCGGAACGGCGCGACGTCCTTCTCAAGATGGCGCGTTTCGCCACGACGAGCGAAAAGGAGGCGAAGCGTTCGCTGGGCGATTATGTCGCCGCGCTGCGTCCGAACCAGACCGCCATCTATTACATCGCCGGCGAAGGCGCCGAACGACTCGCCGCGAGCCCGCAGCTCGAAGGATTTCGCTCGCGGGGCGTGGAAGTGCTGCTTCTTTCCGATCCCGTGGACGCCTTCTGGGTGCAAAGCGCAGTCGGATATGACGGCAAGCCGTTCAAATCCGTGACCCAGGGCGCCGCCGACATCAAGGCGATCGACCTGGTCGACGGCAACAAGCCATCGGCGGAAAACGCCGGCGCGGTCGCGGATTTTATCGCTCTCGCCAAGCAGACGCTCGAAGCCGTCGTCGAAGATGTCCGCGTCTCCGATCGCCTTTCGGAGAGCCCCGCCTGTCTCGTCGCGGCGGAATTCGGATTGGATCTGCGGCTGCAGCAGATTCTGGCCTCGCATGGCCAGGCGCCGGCGGCGGTTAAATCGGTGCTGGAAATCAATCCGTCGCATCCCCTGGTGCTTGCGCTCGAATCGCAGGCCAAGGCGTCCGACAAGTCCCTGTTCGACGACGCCGTCTGGCTCCTCTACGACGAGGCTCGGCTCCTGGATGGAGAAGGGCCCAAGGACGCGGCGGCTTTCGCCGCGCGATTGACCCGCGTTCTCGGCAAGGCTGTCGGACTCTGAAACTGGACGCTTTCCCGCCAACCTTCGACGCGACCGAGACTTTGACGCAAGCGCGACAAAGACTGGCGGCGGCTTTGGCCGCCGCCGGCAAGGAACCCGCCGCGCTTGAATCCCGCCTACTGGTCGAAGGCGCCACCGGCTTGACGCCGCTGGCGCTGATCACCCTCGCCGACCAGAAATTGGGGCAAGGCGCGGCGATTCTGTTGCAGCAATATGCCGCCCGCCGCCTGGCCAGTGAGCCGATCAACCGTATTCTCGGCCGCAGCGGCTTCTATGGCCTCGATCTCCGGGTCGAACCGGATGTCCTTGATCCCCGCGCCGACACCGAGACCCTGGTCAATGCGGCGCTCGCTATCCTCGACTCAAAAAATCTCGTCCGCCCCCGCATTCTCGACCTGGGGACAGGATCTGGCGCCATACTGTGCGCGCTTCTCGCCGAGCGAAGCGACGCTTATGGCGTCGGCGTCGATCTGTCACGGTCCGCCTGCGCCCTGGCGCGCCACAACCTCGCCCATTGCGGACTAGGCAATCGATCCGGCGTAATCTGCGGCGACTGGACGCAATCGCTTGGCGGGGCCTTTGACCTCATCGTGTCCAACCCGCCTTATCTCGCGCGCGCGGAAATCGCCACGCTGGAGCGTGAAGTCGTCGGCTTCGATCCGCTTCTGGCGCTTGACGGCGGCGAGGACGGTCTGGCCCCCTACCGGCTGATCGCCCGCGACCTGAAGCGTATATTGCGCAGCGGCGGCGGCGCCGCTTTCGAAATCGGTTGGCGCCAGGGCGCCGATGTCGTCAATATCCTCGAGACCGCGGGTTTCAGCGAGGCGAGCATCCGGAGGGACGGCGGAGGACGAGACCGGGTCGTCGCCGTCCGCGCCCCCCAAGCCGTAAAAGTTTCCCTTTAGGCGTCAAGCTCCCCAAGTTTGCGCTTGGCTAGTCATGAAAAAGCGTCTAATCTGTTTTGCAGCAAGTACCCAGTTGCGCTTCATTTCATCGCGGCATGCTCGGTCGGCAACCGGTTTCGTTTGAAACGAAATCGAGGGGCCGATGAGTCCGGGCCTGATTAAAGGCGATTTGAGCGACTAGGTATGTTCTGCCGATTCCCTCAACGGATCTGTTAGACGGAACACGAGTTTGCGGGAAGGCCGCAAGCATGGCCGGTCAGGCGAAACCGCCGGAACCGCCGCGCCATGATGATTTGCATGAGGCGCGAATGCCTTCATGCACAGGCGACTTTTGTCGCGTCGGACCCATGTCACTCAGGGATTGTCAATGAGACCTGGTCAAAACAAGCGTATGCGTGGTCGTAACCCCCGAAAGGGTCCGAACCCGCTGTCGCGGAGCTATGAATCGAACGGCCCCGACGTCAAAATTCGTGGCACGGCCCAGCACGTGGCGGAAAAATATTTGCAGCTTGCGCGCGATGCGCAATCTTCCGGCGACCCGGTGATGGCCGAAAGCTATTTGCAGCACGCCGAGCATTATTTCCGGATCATCGCCGCAGCCCAGGCGGCGCAGCAGCAGCCTCAGCTCGGTTATGGCCGCAATGGCGAAGAAATCGACGAGGGCGATGACGACGACGATTTCGTCGCCCTGCCCGACCGTTTCGCGTCCCCGTTGGAACGCGCGCCGCAAACTCCCCCTTTCCAGCAGCCGCAGCAAAATGGCGGACAAATGGGTTATGGCGGCCAGCCGCAACCCTATTTCGATCGTCCCGCCTTTGCCCCCGAGCCGAACGAGCGTCAGGGCGGCGAACGGCAGGATAGGCCGGAACGGCAGGATAGGAATCCTGACCGCGCCCCCAACGGCGATCGACAGGATCGCCAGGACCGGCAGCCGCGCAATGACCGCCGCTTTGGCCAGCAGGGCGAGCGCCAGAGCGCTGATCGGCAAGGCAACGATCGGCATGGTGGCGAGCGCCAGAACAGCGATCGACAAGGCGGCGATCGGCAGCAGGGCCAGAACCGCAACCGTTTTCGTGACCAGCAGCCGCGGTTCGAACCCAACCCGGCCAATCAGGAACAGCCGCGCGTCGACTTCGACGCGATGAGCTCGGCGCTGCCCGCTTTCATTACCGCGCCCTCCCGCATCCCGCCCTCGGCGCCCGCATCGGGGCCTGATAATTCGCCCTCGCCGCAGCCGGAACAGCCGATCGAGGCCATAGCCGACATGAGCGGGACGCCTCAGCCGCCCGCAGAATTCGGCGCCGCCGCGGATGCTGAAGATGGCGAGAACCGCTTCCATCTGCGTCCGCGCCGCCGCCGCAAGCCGCGCTCGGAGACGGGGGCCGAGGGAGGCGACGCCGCGCCCCTGCCCGAGACCAGTTCGGTCGATTGAGGCTCCAGCCTTGAAGTCGAAGCGGCGCC
Organism: uncultured Alphaproteobacteria bacterium; assembly: GCA_963828185.1. Taxonomy (GTDB): domain Bacteria; phylum Pseudomonadota; class Alphaproteobacteria; order Rhizobiales; family Beijerinckiaceae; genus Rhodoblastus. The sequence continues at coordinate 224,417 of CAWHDV010000015.1, forward strand.
CATGGGCGCCGCTTTTGTTTTAGATCAAAAGCCTCCCTAAAAGCCGCGCTTTCGCGATTTTCGCCCTTTCAACCGCAAACGAGCTTCCCATATCAACGCCGGGGCCGCCGCGAGGGGCCTTTTAATGGACGCCGCAGTCTCGCCGATCGGGGGGCTGCCGTGGGCTTGGAGGCTTGATATGAATTTCGAGAAATTGACCGAACGCGCGCGAGGATTCGTTCAGTCCGCGCAATCGCTGGCTGTTCGCGAAGGCCATCAGCAATTTACCCCGCTTCATCTGCTCAAGGTCCTGCTCGACGATGAACAGGGACTTTCGGCGGGACTCATCGACAAATCAGGCGGCCGTTCGCGCGAAGCCTTGCAGCAATGCGAACTGGCCCTGGCCAAGCTGCCGCGTATAGAAGGATCCGGCGCGGGCCAGCTTTATCTCGCCCCCGCCACAGCCCGGCTTTTCGACAGCGCCGAAAAAATCGCGCAGAAGGCCGGGGATTCCTATGTCACGGTCGAACGCCTGCTGCTTGCCCTCGCCATGGATGCGAGCAGCGAAGCGGGCAAGATCCTGACGGAAGTCGGCGCCAACGCCCAGGGCTTGAACAGAGCCATCGAGGATTTGCGCAAGGGTCGCACCGCGGATTCCGCTTCGGCTGAAAACGCCTATGACGCACTGAAAAAATACGCGCGCGACCTGACCGAAGCCGCGCGCGAGGGCAAGCTTGACCCGGTCATCGGCCGCGACGAGGAAATTCGCCGCACGATCCAGGTCCTTTCGCGCCGCACCAAAAACAACCCCGTGCTGATCGGCGAACCGGGCGTGGGCAAGACGGCGATCGTCGAAGGCCTCGCCCTGCGCATCGTCAACGGCGACGTGCCCGAAAGCCTGCGCGACAAGAGCCTTCTGGCCTTGGACATGGGCTCGCTCATCGCCGGCGCGAAATATCGCGGCGAATTCGAAGAGCGTCTCAAGGCCGTGCTGAACGAGGTCACGGCGGCGGAAGGCGGCATCATCCTGTTCATCGACGAAATGCATACGCTTGTCGGCGCCGGCAAGGCGGACGGGGCGATGGACGCCTCCAACCTGCTGAAACCCGCCCTGGCGCGCGGCGAGTTGCATTGCGTCGGCGCGACGACGCTCGATGAATATCGCAAGCATGTCGAAAAGGACGCGGCCCTGGCGCGGCGCTTCCAGCCGGTTTTCGTCAGCGAGCCGACCGTCGAGGACACGATTTCGATTTTGCGCGGCCTGAAGGAGAAATATGAACTGCATCACGGCGTCCGGGTGAGCGATTCCGCGCTTGTCGCCGCCGCCACCCTGTCGAATCGCTACATCGCCGACCGGTTCCTGCCCGACAAAGCCATCGATCTCGTCGACGAAGCCGCTTCGCGGCTGCGCATGCAGGTCAATTCCAAGCCGGAGGAGCTCGACGAATATGACCGGCGCATCATCCAGCTCAAGATCGAGCAGGAAGCGCTCAAGAAGGAAACCGACCAGGCCTCCAAGGACCGGCTGAAACGTCTCGAAGGCGAACTGGCGGAATTGAACGAGAAATCGTCCGAACTGACCTCGCGCTGGAGGGCGGAGAAGGACAAGCTCGGCGCGGCGCAGAAAATGAAGGAAAAGCTCGAGGCGGCGCGCAACGACCTGCTGATCGCACAGCGCAGGGGCGATTACGCCGAAGCGGGACGGCTGACCTATGGCGTCATCCCTGAGCTTGAACAGAAGCTTGCGGAGACCGAAGCGAAGTCGAGCGAAGTGTTGGTGGATGAAGCGGTGACGCCCGACCACATCGCCCAGGTCGTCTCGCGCTGGACCGGCGTGCCGGTCGACAAGATGCTCGAGGGCGAGCGCGCCAAGCTCTTGAAAATGGAGGATGAACTCGCCCGCCGCGTCGTCGGCCAGCGGGAAGCGGTGGCGGCGGTCGCGACCGCGGTTCGCCGCGCCCGCGCCGGATTGCAGGACCCCAATCGGCCCATCGGCTCCTTCATGTTCCTTGGCCCTACCGGCGTCGGCAAGACCGAACTGACAAAGGCGCTCGCCGCGTTCCTGTTCGACGACGACACCGCCATGGTCCGGCTCGACATGTCCGAATATATGGAAAAGCATTCCGTCTCCCGCCTGATCGGCGCGCCTCCGGGCTATGTCGGCTACGAGGAAGGCGGAGCGTTGACCGAGGCGGTGCGGCGGCGGCCTTACCAGGTGGTGTTGTTCGACGAGATCGAAAAGGCGCATCCCGACGTATTCAACGTCCTCTTGCAGGTGCTCGACGACGGCCGCCTCACGGACGGCCAGGGCCGCACGGTGGATTTCCGCAACGTGGTCATCATCATGACCTCCAACCTCGGCGCGGAATTCCTCGTCATGCAGAAGGAAGGTGAGGATTCGTCGGCCGTCCATGGCGAGGTGATGCAGGTCGTGCGTTCGCATTTCCGGCCGGAATTCTTGAACCGGATCGACGAAATCATCCTGTTCCACCGCCTGCGGCGGCAGGACATGGGCGCAATCGTCGATATCCAGTTCAAACGACTTGCCCGCCTGCTGGAAGATCGCAAGATCGATCTGGATCTCGAGGACAGCGGTCGGAACTGGCTGGCCGACAAGGGATATGATCCAGCCTATGGCGCGCGGCCGCTCAAGCGGGTGATCCAGAAAAACGTGCAGGATCCGCTGGCGGAAATGCTGCTGGCGGGCGAAATCGAGGACGGCCACGAAGTGGTGATCGCCGCGGAAAACGGCCTTCTGACGCTTGACGGCAAGCCGGTCGGCAGGCCGGCCCCGGAAGCGGCGTCCGTCCTGCTCAATTGAGAAGGAGCGCAAAGAAAAGGGGCGGTTGAGGCCGCCCCCAAAGCTAGTGCAACCAACCCATGCCCGCGCCGGCCAGCAGCAATACGCCAAGGACAAAGCGGTAGACGACGAAGGGCCAGGACGAGAATTTTTCAAGAATCCGCATCAGGCTCCAGATGGCGACAAAAGCCGAGACCGAGGCGACGGCGATGCCGACGCCCAGGATCATCCAGCCTTCGGCCGGCAGGTGCGCCTTGTGAAGCTCGAAAAGCTCCTTCATCCCGGCCAGGAAAATCGCCGGCAGCCCGAGCAGGAAGGAAAAGCGCGCCGCCTCATCACGCTCGAGATCGAGGAACAAGGCAGCCGTCAGGGTCGAACCCGAGCGTGAAACCCCGGGAATGAGAGCGCCAACCTGGGCGATACCCACCAGCATGGCGTCCTTGAGCGAAACATTGTCGAGCGTGCGCCGATGCGCGCAGAATTTTTCCGCCAGCGCCAGCAACACAGCCATGACGATGCAGGCGACGCCGATCACCGGCAGCGTGCGCAGCGGCGAACCGCAGGCGTTCAACCAATTCGACATCAAGACGCCGAAAATGACGAGCGGCAGGGTCGCCAACAGGATCCAGGTGGTGAAGCGGAATTGCCAGTCGCGGAAATCGCGCCGCCGCAAAGCGCTGATCGAGCCGAAGAACAGCCCCCGCACGTCGCGCCAGAAATAGGACACGACCGCAAGCAGAGCGGCAAGCTGCATGGCGGCGGAGAAGGCCGAACCCGGATCACGCCAGCCAAGCAGCGCCGGAACGATGCGCATATGGGCGGTGGAGGAAATGGGCAGCAATTCCGAAATGCCCTGGACGACGCCGAGCACGGCGACCTTGGCCGTCCCCAGCTCGATGAATCCCGTATCCAAGCCGTGAGTGCAGGCGGCCACAGACATCAATGAGCTCCGGTCGAATCAAAAAAAAGCCTCCGGCGACTGTGGCAAACCTGCCGGAGGCTTTCAATCGCGGTTCGGACTTATCATGCTTTGCCTGTGCGTTCCTCGACCACGCGGACGATATCGGCCATGATGGCGTTGAGCTCGTAATCCTTGGGCGTATAGACCGCGGCCACGCCTTCGGACATCAGGAGCTTCTCGTCCTCCGGCGGAATGATGCCGCCGACGATCACCGGCACATCGGAAATGCCCTGCGCCTTCATGCGATGCAGCACGTCGCGCACCAGCGGCACATGCGAGCCGGACAGGATCGACAGGCCGACGACATGGACGCCTTCTTCGAGCGCGGCGTTGACGATTTCGGCCGGAGTCAGGCGGATGCCCTCATAGACGACCTCCATGCCGGCGTCGCGGGCGCGCACGGCGATCTGTTCTGCGCCATTGGAATGGCCGTCGAGGCCGGGCTTGCCGACTAGGAACTTAATCCTGCGGCCGAGTTTTTTCGACACTCGCTCGACTTCCGAGCGCACCGGGTCGAGCGAGCCAGCGGTTTGCCGGGCGCTGCGTCCGACGCCGGTCGGGGCGCGGAATTCGCCGAAAACCTCGCGCAGGGTCTGGCCCCATTCGCCGGTCGTGACGCCCGCCTTGGCGGCGGCGATCGAGGGCTCCATGATGTTGCGGTCTTCCTGCGCCGCGGCGCGCAGATCGGCCAGCGCCTTTTCCACCGCCCTGGCGTCGCGTTGCGCCCGCCAAGCGTTCAGGCGCGCGATCTGTTCGGCTTCGACATGGTGCGGCACGACCAGGATGGCGCCATCGCCCGTGGTCAGCGGCGAGGGTTCGCTTTCGACGAATCTGTTGACGCCGACGACAGTCTGTTCGCCGGCCTCGATGGCCTCGAGGCGACGGGTGTTGGATTCCACCAGCTTGGACTTGAGATAACCGGTTTCGACCGCGGCGACGGCGCCGCCCATGGCGTCGATGGCGGCGAGCTCCTCAAGAGCCTGTTTTTTCAGTTCATCGACTTTTTTCGTCAGCTCCACGCTGCCGTCGAACAGATCGCCATATTCGAGCAGGTCGGTTTCATAGGCCAGGATTTGCTGCAGGCGCAGCGACCATTGCTGGTCGAAGGGACGCGGCAGGCCCATCGCCTCGTTCCAGGCCGGCAATTGCACGGCGCGGGCGCGGGCTTTTTTCGACAGGACCACCGCGAGGGTCTCGATCAGGATGCGATAGACGTTGTTTTCCGGCTGCTGCTCGGTCAAGCCGAGCGAATTGACCTGGACGCCATAGCGGAAGCGGCGGAATTTCTCGTCCTTGACGCCATAACGGTCGCGGGTGAGTTCGTCCCACAGTTCGGTGAAGGCGCGAACCTTGGCAAGTTCGGTGACGAAGCGCATGCCGGCGTTGAGGAAGAATGAAATGCGGCCGACGACTTCGCCGAAATCCGCGTCCGAGACCTGGCCCGACTTTTTCACCATGTCGAGGATCGCCACCGCCGTGGCGAGGGCGTATGACAGCTCCTGCACCGGCGTCGCGCCGGCTTCCTGCAGGTGGTAGGAGCAGACGTTCATCGGGTTCCACTTGGGAACTTCGCGCGTGGTGAACAGGATCATGTCCTTGGTCAGCCGCAGCGACGGCGCCGGCGGAAACACATAGGTGCCGCGCGAAAGATATTCCTTGATGATGTCGTTCTGCGTCGTGCCCTGCAACGCGGCGCGCGGCGCGCCCTGCGCGTCGGCCGCGGCGATGTAGAGCGACAGCAGCCACGGCGCGGTGGCGTTGATCGTCATCGACGTGTTCATTTGCGCGATCGGAATGCCGTCGAAAAGGGTGTTCATGTCGCCGAGGTGGGAAATCGGCACGCCCACCTTGCCGACTTCGCCACGCGACAGCTCGTAGTCGGAATCATAACCGGTCTGGGTCGGCAGATCGAATGCGATGGAAAGTCCGGTCTGGCCCTTGGCGAGATTGCCCCGATAGAGCTTGTTGGAATCGGCCGCGTTGGAATGGCCCGCGTAGGTGCGGAAAATCCAGGGTTTGTCGCGTCCGGGGGCTGGCTTGGTCATGGGAACCTCACTTTCGGCCGCCCCACGGGGGCCAAACATGTCAATCGCGCTACGGTTGGCGCATTGCTTTGCCTTACTTTATCGCAGAGCACAATCGGCGCCCGGCGCGCAGGCCCAACATGCCGCGAGCGCCGGCGGAAAACAACAAGCCCACGATTCCATTTGATTTTCTTGAATTTTTCGACCGCCTTGGCGCAGCGAGAACAAAACAGGCGCCAACTTAAGCACGAAGCAAAAAAAATGCGCGGACGCTCGCCAAAGCGCAATTATATGTATATTGGCGCGCTGACGAAGCGAAGCGAACGCCCCGATCCGAGAGGGGCGGCCCGTTTTCGATTCTATGTTTCGCGCAGGATGCGAGCGAACCGCATTTCGCTTTTGTCCATCCTGCTCGAGCATTGGGCCGCTCTCGACAAAGTCGGCCAGCAACGACAGGAGTCACGCGTTGAACAGTCAATCGCCAGCGGCGGGCGGCGCACAAGCCGGAAACGACCCAGTCCTGAAGGATTTGTACGATATCGGCGAGATTCCGCCCCTCGGCCACGTTCCGAAGAACATGCACGCCTGGGTCATCCGCAAGGACCGCCATGGACCGCCTGAATCGGCCATGCAGCTCGAAGTCGTGCCCACCTGGGAGCTCGACAGCCACGACGTGCTCGTCCTGGTGATGGCGGCCGGCGTCAACTACAATGGCGTCTGGGCCGCGCTCGGCGAGCCAATCTCCGTGCTGGACGCCCACAAGCAACCCCTTCATATCGCCGGATCCGACGCCTCGGGCGTCGTCTGGGCCGTCGGCTCCAAGGTCAAGCGCTGGAAGGTCGGCGACGAAGTCGTCGTCCATTGCAACCAGGACGACGGCGACGACGAGGAGTGCAACGGCGGCGACCCGATGTTCTCGTCGTCGCAGCGAATCTGGGGCTACGAGACGCCGGACGGCTCCTTCGCGCAGTTCTGCCGGGTGCAGGACCGCCAATTGATGGTGCGCCCCAAGCATCTGACCTGGGAGGAAAGCGCCTGCTACACGCTGACGCTGGCGACCGCCTATCGCATGCTTTTCGGCCATGAGCCGCACCGCCTCAAGCCGGGCGACAATGTGCTGGTCTGGGGCGCCTCCGGCGGTCTGGGCGTGTTCGGCGTCCAGCTCATCGCCGCGGCGGGGGCCAACGCCATCGGCATCATCTCCGATGAATCCAAGCGCGACTATGTGCTTTCGCTCGGCGCGAAAGGCGTGATCAATCGCAAGGATTTCAAGTGCTGGGGCCAGCTCCCCAAGGTCAATTCGCCAGAATATACGGAGTGGACCAAGGAAGCCCGGAAATTCGGCAAGGCCATCTGGGACATCACCGGCAAGAAGGATGTCGACATCGTCTTCGAACATCCGGGCGAAGCCACCTTCCCGGTCTCGACCCTGGTCTGCAAGCGCGGCGGCATGGTGGTGTTCTGCGCCGGCACGTCGGGCTTCAACCTGACCTTCGACGCGCGCTATGTCTGGATGCGCCAGAAGCGCATCCAGGGCTCGCATTTCGCCCATCTGAAGCAGGCGGCCGCGGCCAATAATTTCGTGGTCGATCGCCGCGTCGATCCCTGCATGTCGGAAGTTTTCCCCTGGGCGAAAATCCCGCTGGCCCACACCAAGATGTGGAAAAACCAGCATGCGCCCGGAAATATGGCGGTGCTGGTCAACGCCACCCAGACCGGCCTGCGCACGATCGACGACGTCATCGAGGCGGGCAAGCCCGACTGAGTCGAACGCACCAACCGATTGAAGGCGGGATTTCGGTCCCGCCTTTTTTGTTCTGGCTAAATCAGGCCTCTGTCAGCTTTCGCACACCGCGCTCGCGGCGCAGCGCGGCGTTCAGCTCGCCGCCATAAATGAAAATCGCCGACAGCGAATAAAGAAAGACGATGGCGATCATGACTGACGCGAGGCCGGCGTAGGTCGCGACATAATTCAATGCGAACCTGCCGAGATAGGAACTGAACATCAAGGCGAAAATCATCGAGGCCGCATAGGTCAAGATGATGCCCGGCGCCGCCTGCTTCAGCGAAAGCCTGACATTTGGCAGCACGCGATGCGCAATGATCAGGGCCAGAAGCAGGATGATCGTGGAGACGGCGTATCGGCCGATGGCCACCATATTGCTCAAGGCGCTCAGGGCCGGCGCATGGGCGAGGACCGCGCTCCAGACGATTGGCCCCAGGATCAGCAGAAAGGCGAGCGACAGCAGCGCCAGGGCGCCGATGAAGACATAGCCGATCGATTGCAACCGCAGCCGCCACCAGGGCCGGGTTTCGCGCGCGCCATAGGCGCGGTTCAGGCCGGTGCGCAGGGCTTCCACGCCGCTGGACGAAAAATAGACAGCCAAGAGCGCGCTGATCGTCAACAATCCACCGTGCCGGTTGCTCAGCACGTTGTGAATTTGCGCGAGGATCGGTTCTGCGACGCGCGGCGGCCAGATTTCAAAGAAAGTGGAAGCCGCCGCATCGGCCAGTGGCTGGGCGCCGAAAAAGCCGGCCAGGCTGGTGACAAAAATCAGGAACGGGAAAATGGCCGTCAGGCCCGAGAGGGCGATATGGCTGGCCATGGCGTAGCCGTCGTCTCTTTCAAAGCCCTTCGCGCTTTCGAGAGCGAGACGGATGATCTTGCGCATGCGACGGCCTCTCTCGCGCGATAAACCTGGCTGCAAAAGCCACGTTCTAGCAGCAATTCCCATCCGCGTCGCAGACTCGCGATCGACCGAACTGGCGCCGGCGCATATTGCGCTCTATGTGATGTGGCGACTGGAGGCTCAAAAATGGACGCGCAAAACCCGCTGCTCAACACATGGTCCCCGCCCTTCGCCCTTCCCCCCTTCGAAGCGATAGAGCCCTCCCATTACCTCCCGGCCTTCGAGGCGGCGATGCGCGAGCACGACGCCGAAATCGCCGCCATCGTGCAAAACCCTGAAACGCCTGATTACGCCAACACAATCGACGCGCTCGAACGCGCCGGCTGGGCGCTGGGCAAGGTCGGCGGCGTGTTCTGGAACCTCGCTTCGTCGGACTCGAGCGCGGAGTTGCGCTCCATCGAACGCGACATTTCGCCAAAGCTCGCGCGTCACTATGCGGCCATTTCGCTCAACGCCGCGCTTTTCGTCCGGGTCGCCGCGCTGCGCCAACGGCGGGTGGAGCTGACCCTGAGCGGCGAGCAGGCCCGCCTGCTGGACTTGACCTACAAGAGTTTCGTTCGCACAGGCGCCTTATTGGAAGGCGCCGCCCGCGCCCGCTATGCGGAAATCGCCGAGACGCTGGCGAGCCTGGAATTGCAGTTCTCCCAAAACGTGCTGGCGGACGAATCGAACTTTGTCATGCAATTGGACGAAGCCGATCTCGCCGGACTTCCCGCCGACGCCAGATCGGCGGCCGCCCAGACCGCCGCCGAGCGCAAGGCCGAAAAGCCCTTCGCGCTGACCCTGTCGCGATCCAGCGTCGAGCCCTTTCTCAGCCACGGCGAGAGACGCGACCTGCGCGAAGACCTGTTCAACGCCTGGATCGCACGCGGCGCGCATCAAGGACCGACCGACAATCGCCCGTTGATCCTCGAAATCCTGCGTCTGCGACAAGAAAGGTCACGCCTGCTCGGCTATGCGACCTTTGCCGATTTCAAGCTTGAGCCGACCATGGCGGGCGCGCCGCAGGCGGCTATCGCCTTGCTCGACAGCGTCTGGCGTCCCGCCCGCGCAAAGGCCGCCGAGGAACGCGCCGCCCTGCAGGCTATGGCCGACGCCGAAGGCGCCAATTTCAGCATCGCCGCGCACGATTGGCGCTTCTATGCCGAAAAGCTGCGGCGCGAGCGCTACGAACTCGATCAAGCCGAGCTTTCGGCCTATTTCCAGCTCGAGCGAATGATCGAAGCGGCCTTTTATTGCGCGCAGCGGCTTTTCGGCCTGCGCTTCCTGCCGCGCGACGACCTGCCCGTCTACCATCCCGACGTCCGCGCCTTCGAGGTCGTCGATCGCGATGGCGGGCATGTCGCGGTCTTCCTGGGCGATTATTACGCCCGCAGCTCGAAAAGGTCGGGCGCGTGGATGTCCAATTTCCGTGGCCAGAAAAAGCTCGGCGGCGAGGTGCGGCCGGTCATCGTCAATGTCATGAACTTTCCGAAGCCGGCCCCGGATCGCCCGGCCCTGCTGACGCTGACCGAAGTGCTGACGTTGTTCCACGAATTCGGCCACGCCTTGCACGGCATGCTCTCGGACGTCGTCTATCCATCGATGAGCGGCACCGCGACGCCGACCGACTTTGTCGAACTTCCTTCGCAGCTGTTCGAGCATTGGGCCTTGCAGCCCGAGATATTGCAGCGTTTCGCCCTGCACTGCGAAACCGGCGCCGCCATCCCATCGACAATGATCGACCGCGTCGACGCCGCGCGCAATTTCAACCAGGGTTTCGGCACGGTCGAATTCTGCGGCTCGGCCTATGTCGACTTTCGCCTGCACTCCCGGGCGCAGCCGACAGAAGACATTGAGGCGGGCGAACATGATGTCCTGCGCGACATCGAAATGCCGGCGGCAATCGTTCCCCGGCATGGAGCAACGCATTTTTCCCACATTTTTTCTGGCGAAGGTTATGCGGCCGGCTATTACAGCTATCTCTGGTCGGAAGTGCTGGACGCGGACGGCTTCGCGGCCTTCGAGGAGGCCGGCGACCTGTTCGACCCCTCGGTCGCCAAGCGCCTGCACGACTATATTTACGCCGCCGGCAATCAGCGAGACCCGAATGAGGCCTATGCGCTGTTCCGGGGGCGCGCGCCGCGTTTCGACGCCGTGCTGCGAAAGAAGGGTCTGGCGTGACGCCAACGCATATTGCGCTGCGGCGCCAAGGCTGGCAATAAGATTGCCCAAAACATCCCTTTTTGCCAGTCAAGACCCCTCAGGAGCCATGATGACGCAGGCCGCCGACGTGATCGCCAACGCCGATTTTTTTGAACTGGGCCGTGAGGCGACCCGCGCCATCGAAGCCCTTTACGAAGAGGCGGCGGCGAGCCTGCGCGCGAAAGTCAGCGAAAACGGCAAACTGTCCAATGCGCTGATCGAACGCGAGCAACATGCCGCCCACGGTCTTGCCTGGTTTGCGACCTACGTCGAATCCGTGCGCGAAATGCTGGCCTATGCCGAGCGGATGCAGGCCGAGGGTCTTTACGGCGAGACGGAAAACCTCCTGACCCGCATCGGCGTCGGCGAATATCTGGCGCAGATTTTTGGCGGCATCGCCATGAGCCAGGGCGAATTCGTTCGCCCCAGTGATTTTGGCCTGCCCGGCGACAAGGTCGCCGCCGCCCGCATCGAAGCCATCGACACATTGATCGGCATTGGCAACACCGCCGCCAATCGCGCGCGCCTCGTCGACCTCGTCGATCACGCGGAGGCCTCCGCCACGGTCGGCGCCCCCGGCCTCGACGAGACGCTCGAAGCCATCCGCGAGGAAATCCGCAAATATGCGGCGGCGGAAGTGCTGCCCCATGCCCACGAATGGCATTTGAAGAACGAATATATTCCGCTGGAAATCATCCAGGGCCTCGCCGATCTAGGCGTGTTCGGCCTGACCATCCCCGAGGAATTCGGCGGCATGGGAATGGGCAAGGTGGCGATGTGCGTCGTGACAGAGGAATTGTCGCGCGCCTATATCGGCGTCGGCTCGCTTGGCACGCGTTCGGAAATCGCCGGCGAGCTCATCCTCTGCGGCGGCACCCAGGAGCAAAAGGATAAATACCTGCCGAAGATCGCATCGGGCGAAATCCTGCCCACCGCCGTCTTCACCGAACCGAATACCGGCTCCGACCTCGCCTCCCTGCGCACCCGCGCTGTTCGGGACGGGGATAAATATATCGTCAACGGCAACAAGACCTGGATTACCCATCCCGTCCGCGCCGATCTCATGACCGTGCTGACCCGCACCAATCCCAACGAGCCCGGCTACAAGGGCCTGTCGATGCTGCTGGCGGAAAAGCCGCGCGGCGACGATCAGAACTCCCTTCCCGGCCAAGGGAATGTCCGGCGGCGAAATCGAGGTGCTCGGCTATCGTGGCATGAAGGAATATGAAATCGCCTTCGACGGTTTTGAGGTTCCGGCCGAAAATCTGCTCGGCGGCGTCGAGGGCCAGGGCTTCAAGCAATTGATGCAGACCTTCGAGGGCGCCCGCATCCAGACTGCCGCCCGCGCGGTCGGCGTGGCCCAATCGGCGATGGAGCTTGCGCTGCGCTACGCCAAGGAGCGTATCCAGTTCGGCAAGGCGCTCGTGCATTTCCCGCGTGTCGCCGACAAGATCGCCATGATGGCGGTGGAAGTGCACATTGCCCGCCAGCTCACCTATTTCGCCGCCCGCGCCAAGGATGCCGGCAAGCGTTGCGATCTCGAAGCCGGCCAGGCCAAATTGCTCGGCGCGCGAGTCGCCTGGGCGGCGGCGGACAACGCCTTGCAGATCCATGGCGGCAACGGTTTCGCCCTCGAATATCCGGTTTCACGCGTACTTTGCGACGCCCGCATCCTCAATATCTTCGAGGGCGCGGCCGAAATCCAGGCCCAGGTCATCGCGCGTCGCTTGCTGGAAGGTGCCGCCTGAGCCGAGCCCTTTTGCGCGCGCGCTCGGTCTCGACAAGGCCGAGCGCGCGTCAGTCGATCCGCCGCGACGTCGCTTCGGACGCCTCCATCAGGCGATAGAGTTGCGACGCTTGCGGATAAGGACCGCGACGTTCTGCGCAGCCCAAAATTTCCAGGACGACGACCCGCCGCTCGAAGGCGATCGTCAGCACATTTCCCACGCCCACGAGCCGCGCCGGTTGCTCGACCCTCTTTCCGTCGACACGGACGTAACCTAGCTCGATCAATTGCGCCGCCAGCGGCCGCGTCTTGACCATGCGCGAAAACCACAGCCATTTATCGAGACGCTGCCGCGTGACTTGCGGGTTCACCCCATGGTTAGCCTCCTCAGGCCGATCGGAAATGCGCCAGGGCCGATTTGGCCTTGGCGCGCAACCTGCGACGGAACTTTTCGCGCAGGAGCGCGCCATTGAAGGCGTTGGCGCCATCCCCGCGCAGCGACACCATCACATCCGCAATTTGCAGGCGCCCGCGCCAGATATGGTCGATCATCGGATGATCTGGAATGGCGCATGAATCCGCGGTGATGATGCGCGGTTCCCGCAGCAGGCGGTCAGTCATGTCCATGGACAGGAGAACGCCCGGCGAGAAAGAACGGAAATCCTCGTCATAGGCGGTTTTCCAGAAATAGGCGGTTTCGCCGCCCAGCAGCACGATATTGCCCGCGATCATGCGGCCATCGAGCGCCAGCCAGTAGAGCCGGCATTTCCTTTCATGGCCCATGCCGCGCGTCATCGCGCGCAAGAAGGTCGTGAGACCCGGATCGTTCAGGAAGGCGTCGCCCTTTCGCCCCTTCCAGCCCTTCGCCTCGAGAACCATGAACGCCTCGATTTGGTCGCGCAAATCCGCTCCCTCCCGCGTCACGCCAAAGGTCACCGAGCCGAGATCACGCAAGCGCCGGAATTGTCGCTGCAGTTCCTTCTTTTTCTTCGGCGAGACGAAATCGCTGGCGTTCAGGCCCACGACGCCCGCCTTCAACGCCGCTCGATCGCATTGGCTCAAGACCCTGAAGGACAGCCCGCTATTTTGCGCATGCTCGCGCAAGGCGCCGTAGGCCGGCCCCGCCGCCCGCATCTGCGGCGCGACCAGGGCGTGAATGTGCGGATGGCGATATTTGAGCCATCTGAACATCAACTCCAAACCTTGGGACGGCTGGTTCCCGTCCAGCAAGGGCGCGCCGCAACAACTGAATTCGTGAACCCAGGCCTTTACCGTCGCGCCGAACACCGTGCGTGGAAACACGAGCGGCCAAAGCGCCAGCAGGCGTCTTCGCGCTTCGACCGCGCCACTTTCCCAGACCAGAATGAATTTTGGCTGCGCGACGCCCGAAACATGTTTCGCCGCGGCAAGCGCAAACCAAGGTTCGAGAAAAACGTTTGATTCGAGCGCCCGGGACGCGAGATCGGCCCATTCGACCGTGTAATTCTGCGCTTCTTCGATATTGACGCATTCGATGAAATGAGAAGCTTGAGAACGCGCTTCGTCGTTGTGGCCAGACAGGATTCCATATGACGTGTCGGCGTGGGCCGCAGCGTCAAGCGAGGCCCCGTTCAGAAGGGGGCGCGGAATCCAGAACATAGCGTTCAACCCCAACTCCGGTCGCTCTTGAGATCCAAAACGGGACTTCGGGTCAATTTGGCGCAATAACGGCGCTAGTTCCCCATGGGTTCGATCAATACTTTCAAGGTTTGTGCCATTCTCGCGCCGCGCGCGGCAGGCTTCGGCGCCGCAATCTAACGCTTTCCAGCTTTACAGATCGCTAAAGCGTCAAGCTGCGGTCGCGGCGGCCGATCAGGACAAGAGTCCGCCGGAAACGGGTTTGAGCGGATTGGCGGTCAGGGCCAGCGCATCCGGTCCGTCCACGCGCAAGTGTCCGGCAAAGGCGGCGTAGAGACCCTCGATGAAATGGGGGCTCAAATCCCTGACAATGAACACAATGCGGGTTCGATGGTCGGAATCGGGCCACGCCTCGAGGCGCACCGGCGGATGAAAGACATGCTGGACGCCGTGGATGACCAACGGTCGCGACCCGTCGTCGGCCAAGGCGATGACCCCCTTGACGCGCAGAAGATTGGGTCCGTGCGCGCTGCGCAGCATTTCAAGAAACAGATCAAGGGCGGAAAGCGGCAGCGGCGCATCGCTGACGAGACAAAAGCTGCGAATGGAGTTGCCGTGACGATTGACCTCGCTCTTGTTCGCAACCGGCTCATGCGAATGGCTTTCGCAGGCGCTGTGGGAATGCTCATGCGCTTGAGCCGTCGCCTTTTGCGCCCCGGTCGCGCCGATCAAAAGCTCCGCGTTCAACCATCGCGCGACATCCGGCGATTTCGTCGCGGGATTATAAAGTCCCGCATCGAGCAAATGGGCGGCGTCGAAATTTGCCTCCTGATCCACAAGCTGCGCTGTCGGGTTGAGATCGGCCAGACGTCGCCGGAAGCGCTGCAAATCCTGCCGTTGGTCCTCCGATTGGACCATGTCCGCTTTCGACAGCGCCAGGCGATCGGCGACCGCCGCCTGCTTGAGCGCCTCCGGATAAATTTCGAGCGTCGCCGCGCCATTGATCGCATCGACGACCGTCACCACGCCGTCGAGCCTGAAGCGCAACATCAGATAGGGATGGCTCATGATCGTGTGCAGCACCGGCGCCGGGTCTGCTAGGCCGGTGGTTTCGATGATGACGCGATCGAAATCGCGCATGCGCCCATTGTCGCGGCGGCGCAGCAGATTTTCGAGCGTGTCGATCAGATCGCCGCGAATGGTGCAGCAAAGACACCCGGAGGCCATCATGACCATGTCGCCCTCGATCTTCTCGACAAAGAGATGATCGAGTCCGATTTCCCCAAATTCGTTGATGAGAACGACGGCTTTCGACAAGGCGGGATCGCGGAGCAAGCGATTGAGCAATGTCGTCTTGCCTGCGCCGAGAAATCCCGTGATGATGGAAACGGGAACCGGCGCAGGCGCCCGGCGGGAGACGCCGGACTCGCTCATTCCGCCGCCGCCTTGCCATCCGGCTTCACCGGATGCGCCACTTTCGCCGCCGGTTTTGTCAGCGGTTTGGTGGCCGGGTTGACATGCTGCCGAGCGAGCTTTCCGTGCTTCGGCGACGACCTTTTCGCGCTTGCCGCGGTCTTCGCCTTGGCCTTGGTCGCGGCCTTGGCCTTGACCTTGGCCAATGCCTTGGCCTTGGCCATTGACTTGGGGTTCGGTTGAACCACCCGCCTCGCTTTCACCTTGGCCAGGGCCTTGCCCTTGTGCTTCGGCTCAAGGCCGCGATGCATCGAGAGCGCCTTGGGGTCCGCTTGCAAGGCCGCAGGCGCGGCCCTCGCCTTTTCAGGCGGCGCGTAAGCAATGGCGCCGATCGGCGTGTTGGTCGGTCGCGGGCCGGCTACCGGACCTTGATACCCTGGAGCCGGACCAACGAACACGGTAATCGGGTCAAAGACCGGTCGCGGCAACTCGGCGATCTTCATGCCATTTCCAGGCGGTGACGCCGTGCCGTCCGCCCCCTGGATCGGGGCGCCCAAATCTTCGGCTTCCGCCTCCAGCATCGCCTTGCGGTTGCGCCGCACGCAAATCTCGTTGTGCATGTCCGGGGGCTGGCCGCCCACAGAAGGCAAGTCCGAAGCCAGATCGCCGAGCTGCGAAGTCGCGAAGGCGCGGTCTAGCAAATTCGCGACCTGAGCCGTGCGCAGGCGGGCCGATGGATCGCCCAAGGCCACGGCGATGATCTTGCGCCCGTCCCGCGTGGCGCTGGCGACGAGATTGAACCCCGCCGCGCAGGTGAATCCCGTCTTCATCCCATCGGCGCCCGGATAGCGGCCAATGATGCCGTTGTGGTTCGGGACGACTGTGTCGCCCAGCCTGAAGGCGCCGATATCGAACAGGTCGGCGTGTTCCGGGAAGGTCAGAAGGAGCGCACGGCCAAGCATGGCCATATCCCTCGCCGAAACCACATGATTGGGGTCCGGCAGGCCGTTGGGATTGACGAAATGCGAGTCGCGCATTCCGAGCGAACGGGCGGCCTTGTTCATTTCATCGGCGAAGGCTTCGACCGAGCCCGAGACACCCTCGGCGATCGTCACGGCGAGATCATTCGCCGATTTGACCATCAGCATCTTCAGCGCGTTGTCGAGCGTGACCTCCGTGCCCGCCGCAAAGCCCATCTTGGAAGGCCGCATGCGCGTGGCGCGCGCGGAAACCACCAGCGGCGTATCCAGCGTCAGCCGCCCTTGGCGCACCGCCTCCAGCGCCACATAGACGGTCATCAGCTTGGTGACCGACGCCGGATACCAGGGCTGCGTGGCGTTTCGCTGCTCGATCACCCGCCCACTCGCCTCGTCAATGACGATATAGGGCGTGACAATATGCTGCTGTGCGACCGCCGGGGCGGCGGCGCGCTTCGCCGCGACGCCTTGGCGACGCGCCATGGCCGGACCGACAAATCCCTGAGCGCAAAGCGAGAGCGCGAGAAGTTTCGCGACCGCTCGACGCAAATGCGGGGCGCGAAGGCGAACTGAGGAAATAAACATATGTGAGCCAATCCCTCCGACCCGTGGTCGTCAAGTTCGAATTGGGGCCCCATTCACGGGGCCTCCCTCTGGTCGGGTCGTCTTACCGCAAACGGAAAACCGGCGAAAGCGGTGTTACCTTTCGCCCGGCGCCCGGATGTCCATGGCCAGCGCATGCAAGCCTGCGGCGAATTCGTCGGCAAGCGCCTCATTGACGGCGCGGTGACGCTCAACCCGGCTTTTGCCGGCGAAACGCTCGGAAACCATCTGCACGCGGAAGTGCGTTTCGCCGCCTTGACCGGCGCCTCCGGCATGTCCGGCGTGACCGGCGTGCCGGTCGGACTCGTCGACCACCTGCAAGGATTGCGGCGCGAAGGCCGAGGTCAGCTTCTCCTCCATCCTGGCGCGGACGGTCTGTTTACCCGGTTGCGTCATAGTGATTCCCCAATCGTTGCGGCGACTTGTCAGCGGCGGTGAAAGTCAAGCGATTTAATCGGTTTCGCGTTCTTGCTCCCACCCCCTGATGGACCATATTGTGCCGATCATGGATTTGAATTCGCCTCTTTTTGATCGGATCAGGACGCGCCGGAGCGCGGGGCCGACTTAAGCCAGCCCATCGGGCCCTCCGTGTCAACATCCGGGCTGCCATGCGCCCGGAGAATTCCGCGCGCCGATGGGCCGACTGCGTGAGGGTGAGTATTTCTGTTTCTGCCTCGACCATGTCCGGGAATATAATGCAACTTATAATTATTTTAACGGCATGAGCGACGAGGCGGTGCTGCGCTACCAGAAGGATGCTCTGACCGGCCATCGTCCCACCTGGAAAATGGGCGCCGACCGGCAGGATCCCGGCGACGGCGGCATGGGCGATCCCTTCCACATGAAGGGCACAAACCGCGCTCATCGCCCTTCGGCGCGGACGCCCAGGCACGGCGTCGTCGCGCGCAAGGCGCTGCATGTCCTGGGACTGGATGACGAGGCTGGGACGGCCGAGATCAAGGCGCGCTACAAGGATCTGGTCAAGCGCCTGCATCCGGACGCCAATTCCGGCGATCGCTCCAACGAGGACAGGTTGCGAGAAATCATCAACGCTTACAACGTGCTAAGGTCTTTTCGTGCCGTTTGAGCCGTCCGGCTGGAAGGCTCCGCCACGACTTTTGCGGATCGGAGCGTCGAAGCCCTTGTGAGCCTTGCCCGCAAGAGGTTATCGTCGCGATTGACAAACGCCCTGCCTGGCCGCACAGGCCGGTAAATGATGATCCGCCAATGTCAGGCCTCCGATGACCGGCCAACGTCGCCGTCGAACCGGGTAGACGACGCGGAAACGGAGGTGAAATGCAAGTTTCTGCTGCCAATGCGTCCCAGGTTGGCTTGCCCGACAAGACAATTTCGGTACGCGAAGTCTTTGGCATTGATTTGGACATGCAGGTTCCCGCATTTGCGACGTCCGGCGAGCACGTTCCGGAGCTCGATCCGGTCTATCTCTTCGACCGCACGACGACTCTCGCGATCCTGGCGGGCTTCGCCTTCAATCGCCGGGTGATGATCACCGGCTACCACGGCACCGGAAAGTCGACCCATGTCGAACAGATCGCCGCCCGCCTGAATTGGCCCTGCGTCCGCGTCAACCTCGACAGCCACGTGAGCCGGATCGATCTCGTCGGCAAGGACGCGATCGTCCTGCGCGATGGCAAGCAGGTGACGGAATTTCGCGACGGCATCCTGCCCTGGGCGCTGCAAAACAATGTCGCGCTTTGTTTCGACGAATATGACGCGGGCCGCCCCGATGTGATGTTCGTCATCCAGCGCGTGCTGGAAGTTTCCGGCCGGCTCACTTTGCTCGACCAGAACCGGGTCATCAGTCCCCATCCCGCCTTCCGGCTTTTCTCAACCGCCAACACGATCGGCCTTGGCGACACCTCCGGCCTCTATCATGGCACCCAGCAGATCAACCAGGGACAGATGGACCGTTGGTCGATCGTGACCACGCTGAATTATCTGCCGCACGACAAGGAGGTCGACATTGTCGCGGCCAAGGTGAAGTCCTTCCAGAAGAGCAAGGAGGGTATCGACGCCATCGGCAAGATGGTTCGCGTCGCCGATCTGACCCGTAACGCCTTCATGGGCGGCGACCTTTCGACCGTGATGAGCCCTCGAACCGTGATCACCTGGGCGGAAAACGCCGAAATCTTCAAGGATATCGGCTTCGCCTTCCGCCTCACTTTCCTCAACAAATGCGATGAGCTCGAACGTCCCCTGGTCGCCGAATTCTACCAAAGGTCGTTCGGCAAGGAGCTTCCCGAAAGCGCCGTGAACGTGGCCCTGAGTTGAAAACCGCGACCGCCCGTCCATCTCTGGCGACGTGAGGATGGAGTTTTCCGCGTGAGCCTGTCGAATCAGAGGCCCTTTTCCCCGCGCGAAGCGCCGCATGAGCCGTTCAAACGGGCGATCGCCGGCTGCTTGCGGGCGATGGCCCGCGCGCCGGAACTTGAAATCGCTTTCGCGCCCGAAAAGCCGGGCCTGATCGGCGCGGCTGACCACGGCAAGGCCCGCCTGTCCGAACCGCCGCGCCACATGAGCGCCCGTGACGCCGCCATCTTGCGGGGACAGGCGGATTCCATGGCGTTGCGCCTGGCCTGCCACGACGCTCGCGCGCATCAGCGCATGTCGCCGCAGGCGCAAACGGCCCGCGCCATTTTCGACGCCATGGAGCAGGCGCGCGTCGAGGCGATCGGCGCGCGCAGAATGCAAGGCGTCGCGTTGAACCTGACCGCGGCGCTCGAAGACCGCTACGAACACGGTCGCTACGCCGAGGTGCGGCAACGGGCGGACGCGCCGCTCGAAGACGCCTTGGCTCTACTCGTCCGCGAAAAACTGACCGGGCAGCCTCCCCCTCCGGCCGCAGCCCATCTGGTCGATTTGTGGCGCGACAGCGTGGAAGCCCGCGCCGGCTCAGATCTCGCGCGGCTTGTCGAGGCGCTCGAGAATCAAAAGTCCTTCGCCAGACTGTCGCGAAAAATTCTCGCTGATCTCGATATGGCTGAGCAAGGCGACGCCGATCAGCAGGAGGATGAAGAGTCCGAAGACGACGACGCGTCCCGGACGGATCAATCGGAAGAAAAGGGCGGCGACGAAAGGGAGGATTCCGCGCAGTCGCAGACGAGCGAGCGCGCCGAGGACTCAGACGAAGAAATCGACGACGGCGAAATGGAGACGGAAGACGGCCCTCCCGGACCGGCTCCCGACGACATGGAGCCCGGCGAGAGCGACGAGGCGGGCGCGTCACTGCGGCCGCCGACGTCGAAAACCCAGTCCGTCGTCGATGAATATCATGCTTATGCGCCGCAATTCGACGAGATCATCCGGGCCGAGGATCTGTGCGAACCAGAAGAGCTGGAAAGGCTGCGGGCCTACCTGGACAAGCAACTGCAAAATCTCTCCTCCGTCGTCGCGCGACTGGCCAATCGCTTGCAGCGCCGGTTGATGGCGCAGCAAAACCGCGCCTGGGAATTCGACCTCGAAGAGGGAATGCTCGATCCGGCGCGCCTTTCGCGCGTGATTGTCGATCCGCAGATGCCGTTATCGTTCAAGCGGGAAAAGGACGCCAATTTTCGCGACACGGTCGTTACCTTGCTGATTGACAATTCCGGCTCCATGCGCGGCAGGCCGATCACCGTCGCCGCCACCTGCGCCGATATTCTCGCCCGCACCCTGGAGCGTTGCGGCGTCAAGGTCGAAATTCTCGGCTTCACCACCCGCGCCTGGAAGGGTGGGCAATCGCGGGAGGCATGGCTGCAGGCGGGCAAGCCGCCCAATCCCGGCCGGCTCAACGACCTGCGCCATATCATATACAAGTCCGCCGACTCGCCCTGGCGACGCGCGCGGAAAAATCTCGGCCTGATGATGCGCGAGGGATTGTTGAAGGAAAATATTGACGGCGAGGCGCTCGAATGGGCCTATCGCCGCCTGCTGGCGCGCCCGGAGCAACGCAAGATCCTGATGATGATTTCCGACGGCGCGCCAGTCGACGATTCGACGCTGTCGGTCAATCCCGGCCATTTTCTCGAACGCCACCTGCGCCGGAAAATCGAGGAAATAGAGACGAACTCGCCCGTCGAATTGATCGCCATCGGCATCGGCCATGATGTGACCCGCTATTACCGACGCGCGGTCACGATCATCGACGCGGAAGAACTCGGGGGAGCGATGACCGAAAAGCTGGCCGAACTTTTCAGCGAGTCCGCAATTTGAATTTTTACGCGTAGCCGCGACCCTCGATCCGCCAGCCACGCAAAACACCTCTGTTTGGCGGCTTCCGGGCGGCGCGATCGAAAAAGCGACGCTAAAATCAAGGGCGCCGCGGACCGCTTGCATGGCGGCGCTAAAAGCGCTAGCAAGCCAGACAAATGGGATTGATCGCGCGGATTCCAGGCCGCGCGCGGAGAGGATAATGACCTACGTCGTCGTCGAAAATTGCATAAAATGCAAATATATGGATTGCGTCGAGGTTTGCCCCGTCGATTGTTTCTACGAGGGTGAAAACATGCTCGTGATCCATCCCGACGAGTGCATCGATTGCGGCGTTTGCGAGCCGGAATGTCCGGCAGAAGCCATCAAGCCCGATACGGAGCCGGATCTGGAGAAGTGGCTGGGCTTGAACGCCGAATATGCGCAGGCGTGGCCGAACGTGACGATCAAGCGCGACGCGCTGCCTGAGGCCAAGGAATTCGACGGTCACGAAGGCAAGCTCGCCTTTTTCAGCAAAAATCCCGGCCAGGGCGATTGAGGCAAAGCGTCCGCTCGGCGGCGTGCGAAGCTGCCCCGGGCGATGGCTCGGGCTCGGCCCGACGCCCGCCGTTAACCTTTTCGGTATGGTATCTTTCGCTGATTCAATAATGCTTTGATTCGCGCGTTAATTTATGGTATCCAAGACATACGATCAATCGACTTTGACGCAAGTCCACCATCTTTTAACCCTGCACGTGGCTCCCGCTTAGGCGTGGAGCCTGTTTTTGCCTTAGCATCCCGCATAATGGCGTTTGATCGTCATTTCTGCGTCAGGGTTTGGGCGGCTCCGGGTTTCGTGGCGTTCAGCGGCAAGTTGCTTGAAGGGTTCCGAACCGCATGACAATCGCCATGCGGGGGATGCGGGGCCGTTTTGCTTTGATCGCCGACCGGCGGTCGTGAAAAAGGTGGGTTCGTGCTGCAAAAGTCCAAACCAAAGCAATCCGGGGATTGGCGTTTCCTTTAAAACGCCGGCCAATCCGAATCGGCGATTCGGATTTGGCGTCAGTTCAGCGCGGCGGTCAATCGCGACCGCGGACGTTGTGATAATGGACCTCAAACCATTAGTGATTGGACCAAGGTGACGCAGAAAAAATCTTCTTTGCCGGCTCATGCCGCAACGTCCGCCCCTCGTTACTCCGATCCGAGCAAAGGCATGGTATCGCCCGCCGCCAAGGCGCCCATCAAGCCTTCTGGCGCAAAATTTGGGTTCAAGACCAACGAGTTCATCGTCTACCCGGCGCATGGCGTCGGGCAGATTCTGGCGATCGAAGAGCAGGAGGTCGCGGGCTTCAAGCTTGAGCTTTACGTCATCTCCTTCGTGAAGGACAAGATGACGCTCAAGGTGCCGACGCCGAAGGTTGCGTCCGTGGGCATGCGCAAACTCGCCGAGGCGGACGTCGTCAAGAAGGCGCTCGACACATTGACGGGTCGCGCCCGCGTGAAGCGGACGATGTGGTCCCGCCGGGCCCAGGAATATGAGGCGAAGATCAACTCCGGGGATCTGGTGGCGATCGCCGAGGTTGTGCGCGACCTCTATCGTTCCGACGTTCAGCCTGAGCAATCCTATTCGGAGCGCCAGCTTTACGAGGCGGCGATCGATCGGATGGCGCGGGAAATCGCCGCCGTGCAGAAGTTGAGCGATCCCGAGTTCCTCAAACTGATTGAATTGCAATTGCAGAAGGGGCCGCGCCGCGCGGCCAAGGCCGACGAATCGGCGGTTGCTGAAGAAGGCGACGTCGAAGAGGCCGCCTGAAGCGAGGTCGCGGAAAGGACCGCGCAATAGCCAAGTATCTGAAAAGGCGGCTCCATCGAGCCGCCTTTTTCCATCCACGACCTGACATGGGACTGGTCGGGTCTCGATAAGGTTAAGTCAAAGTTAACCCCCGCCGCTTAGGCTATTCAGTGCGGCCGTCGCGCAGCGAGGATGAAAAAGTTTGAATGCGCACGACAACCTTTCCCTTGGGTGAAATTCTGCCTGAAATCGGCGCGAGTTTTCGTACTGCGCCGAAGCCAGGAGACCTTGGGCCTGTTCGTCCTCTTGTCGACGGCGGCGCTCGGGGTCGCGCTCGCGACCTGGTCGGTGAGCGATCCCAGCTTGAACCATGCGACCGACGCCCCGGTTCACAACGCTTTCGGCGCCAAAGGCGCCATCGTCGCCGATCTCGTGATGCAATTGATCGGCGTCAGCTCTATTGCGCTTCTCGCGCCTTTGGCTCTTCTTGGCTGGCGTATTTTCACCCATCGCCCGATCGGCCGCAAATCCCGCCAATTTGTCTATTGGGTGCTCGGCGCCACGTGCTCAGCGGCCGTCGCTTCCCTTTTGCCGACGACGGATCGCTGGCCGCTGCCTACGGGCCTGGGCGGCGTTGTCGGCGACGCGATCATCGCCCTGCCGAAACATTATTTTTCGTCATTCGGCGTCGCACTCTGCGGCGTCACATTCCTCGCCATGGCGATTCTGTCACTGACGGCTTCCGCCGGCTTCGCTTCCCCTCCCGACAATGACTCCGTCGAATTTGAAGCGCCGCGCCCGATAGCCGCGGCGAGCGAACCCGGTGATCGCATTTCCGCAAACCGGCCCGCTTTCCTCTTCACCGCAATGTCGGCCGTCGCCAGCGCGACGACTGGATGGCTTTTTGGCCGCAGCCGGAAAGACGGCAGAGCCGCGCCAGGACCGATGCAACCTGCGGATCGGGACGGCCCTGCATGGGTTGGCGGGAATACCGGCAGTGCTCTCCCGGCCTCCGTCAACTCGCTTGAAAACAGCCAAGCTGCGCAGCCCGGGCAGATCCAGGCAGGCGAAAATCCCTTGGCGCAGAATCGCAAGCGCAAAGCCGGAGACTTCAACCGCCATGGCGCCAATGGCGAAGAGTCCTTCGGCGCGCAATCGACCGAATATTGCGCCCCGTCCGCAGCCTTCCTGAATCCCGGAAAAAAAGGGGCCACGAGCGTCACACATGAATCCCTCGAGCAAAATGCCCGTTTGCTGGAGAGCGTGCTCGATGACTTCAGCGTCAAAGGCGACATCATCAGCGTCCATCCCGGCCCGGTGGTGACGCTTTACGAATTCGAGCCGGCGCCGGGCATCAAATCCTCGCGCGTCATCGGCCTCGCCGACGACATCGCCCGCTCCATGTCGGCGGTGTCAGCCCGCGTCGCCGTGGTGCCCGGCCGCAACGCCATCGGCATCGAGTTGCCCAACCCGCGCCGCGAGACAGTTTTCTTGCGCGAGCTGGTGGCTTCGCCCGATTTCGCCAACTCCAAGCACAAGCTCGCCATCGCCCTGGGAAAAACCATCGGCGGCGAGCCGGTCATCGTCGATCTCGCCAAAATGCCGCATCTCCTCGTCGCCGGCACCACCGGCTCGGGCAAGTCGGTCGCCATCAACACCATGATCCTCAGCCTGCTCTACCGCTTGAAGCCGCAGGAATGCCGGCTGATCATGGTCGATCCGAAAATGCTTGAATTGTCGGTTTACGACGGCATTCCGCATCTCCTCACCCCCGTCGTCACCGATCCGAAAAAAGCGGTGGTGGCGCTCAAATGGGCGGTGCGCGAGATGGAGGACCGCTACCGCAAAATGTCGAAGCTCGGCGTGCGCAACATCGACGGCTTCAACGCCCGCGTCTCGGAAGCGCGCGGAAAAGGCGAGGTCATCACCCGCACCGTGCAGACCGGCTTCGACCGCGAAACCGGCGAGGCGATCTACGAGCAGGAGCGGATGGACCTCACCGCTTTGCCCTATATCGTGGTCATCGTCGACGAGATGGCCGACCTGATGATGGTCGCCGGCAAGGAGATCGAGGGCGCGATCCAGCGCCTGGCGCAAATGGCGCGCGCCGCCGGCATCCACATCATCATGGCGACGCAGCGGCCGTCGGTCGATGTCATCACCGGCACGATCAAGGCCAATTTCCCGACGCGCATTTCCTTCCAGGTGACGTCGAAAATCGACAGCCGCACGATTTTGGGCGAGATGGGCGCGGAACAGCTGCTCGGCCAGGGCGACATGCTCTACATGGCCGGCGGCGGGCGCATTTCGCGCGTGCACGGGCCGTTCGTGTCCGACGCCGAAGTCGAAAAAGTGGTGGCGCATCTCAAAACCCAGGGCCAGCCGGAATATCTCGACGCGGTCACGGTCGAGGACGACGCGGACGCCGAGGACGGAGAAACCAACGCCTGTTCGGACGGCAGCGAATCCGGCGACCTCTACGATCGCGCGGTCGCTATCGTGTTGCGCGACAAGAAGTGCTCGACCTCCTATGTCCAGCGCCGCCTGTCGGTCGGCTACAACAAAGCGGCGTCGCTCGTCGAGCGCATGGAGAAGGAAGGCGTCGTCGGCGCCGCCAACCATGCGGGAAAACGCCAAATTCTTGTGGGCGGCGGCGTCGATCGCGGCGCATTTGATCAGGATGACGCTTAAATCCCAATGCCGCCACAACAAGGCGATAGAGACCCATGATTCCTGGCCCTGCTGTCGTTCAGACGGAGCCCGGGCATGATTCACGATCAACAGTTGCCGCGGACGCGCGCCAAAAACCATCCGAAGGAACCGACATGAAACGCGGCATAGCCATTTCCCTCGGTGCCCTGCTGTTCGTTTTCACGAGCAGCAGTTCCCAAGCCCAGAAAGCGGCGTCGCCGGAAAAAAAGCCTCTTTCGCGGTCCGTGGACGAGACGGCGGCGGCGGCGGCGCTCGACCCGCAGATCGCTATCCAGATGGCCGATGATTATTTCAATTCCGCACAGGTCATGACGGCGGATTTTGTGCAGGTCGGCGTCGATGGTCGGCGTTCCGAGGGAAAGCTTTTTGTGGCGAAGCCCGGGCGTTTGCGATTCGAATACGCGCAGCCGGCGACTATGGAAATCATTGCGGATGGAACGACGGTCGCCATACGCGATCGCAAGCTGAAAACGCAGCAGCTTTATTTCATCAGCCAGACGCCCTTGAAATTCCTGCTCAAACAGGAATTGGACCTGAAGCGTGACGTCAAGGTGCTCGATGTGACCTCCGATCCGCGATCGACAACGATCACTGTCGAAGACAGCGCGACGTTCGGCGGAACGTCCAAGATAAAGCTGAATTTCGACAGCAAGAGCTTTTCGCTGAAACAATGGGAAGTCACGGATCCTCAAGGATATCAGACGCTCGTTACGCTTCACAATATCGACCTGAAGTCGCTACCCGATCGAAATCTGTTTCGAATTCCCAGCGACAGCATCTGGCCAACTCGAAACTGAAAAAGCACTTTTCCCGAATCTAGTAGAGCCTGAACCGAGGTCGCGGCGGTTGGGACGAGAGCTCTTTTCCCTTGTCGCGTGACCTGCGCCATGCTCAAAAGAGTGGAAAGACGAGTGTTATTCGGTTCAGGGGCGAGACGGTGGAAATAAAAATCACGACCTGGAACATAAATTCGGTCCGACTGCGCCTCCCTCTAGTCGCCAAATTCTTGAATGAACACAGGCCTGACGTTCTTTGTCTTCAGGAAACAAAATGCCGGGACGCCGAATTTCCGGCTTCCGACATTCGCAAACTCGGATACGAGCATATCGCGATCCACGGCCAGAAGGGCTACCACGGCGTCGCCGTCATTTCACGTTTGCCGCTTGAAGACGTTGACCGCAGGGCTTTTTGCGGTCTTGGCGACGCCCGCCACATCGCGGCGTCGTTCCGGATCAAGGATCGCCCGATCCGTCTGCATAATTTCTATGTCCCGGCCGGCGGCGACGAACCGGACCCGGCAATCAACCCGAAATTTGCGCACAAGCTCGCCTTTCTTGGCGAATTCCACGCCTGGACGCGCGAGGCGGCGTTTGTGGAAAACGACACGATGCTTGTGGGCGATTTCAACATCGCGCCCCATGAGCAGGACGTCTGGAGCCACAAGGCGTTGCTCAAGGTCGTCAGCCATACGCCGGTCGAAACCGAAAAGCTGAAGCTGATCCTGAGCGATGGAGCCTGGATTGACGCGTTGCGGCGCTTCACGCCGATGGAGCAGAAGCTTTACACTTGGTGGAGCTATCGTTCGCCCGACTGGGCCGCGGCGGACAAGGGCAGGCGGCTCGACCATATCTGGACATCGCGATCACTGGATGCGTCGCTGGCTGGAATCGAAATTCTCCGTGAAGCGCGCGGCTGGGACCGGCCCTCGGATCACGTTCCAGTCAGTCTGACCCTGAAATTCTGAAGGCCGCAACTATCCCTAGTCCAACAGGGACTGTCGCGTCTTTTCAAGTTCGACGACGAAAGAGTCGAGTTCACGGCCCAGGGCGCGTTTCAATCGTTGGGCGCTCGCCGGCAATTCTTCCAGCGCGCGAAGGAACAGGGCGCGAGGAATTTTCAGCAAGGCTGAATTTTGGCGCGCAATGGCCGTGGCTGGGCAGCGTGTCGAGACCATCAGCGCCATCTCGCCCAGGAGCGCGCCGGGTCCCACGACCTTGCCGGCCGTCGCCGCGCTTTGCGACGTATCGAGCGCTATCGCGCCCGACATCACGACATAACCGCCCTCGGAAAGATCGCCTTGCCGAAACACGACGTCGCCGGCTCTCAAGGTGCGTGTTTCAGCCGCAAAAGCAATCAGCCGCAGCGCCTCCGGCTCGAGTTTCGAGAACAGCGGCAAGCGGGACAGTGTGTCGATATCGCTTTCGAGGGTCATTCTGGGGCCAATCAACTGGGGTCCTGCGCGCTGGACACATCAGAACGCCAGGCGATACCCTCCGGTTTCCGTGATCAGGAGCTGCGCGCTGGCGGGATCGGTTTCTATTTTCTGTCGCAGCCGGTAGATATGGGTCTCCAGCGTGTGCGTCGTCACATTGGCGTTATAGCCCCAAACCTCGCGCAGCAATTCATCGCGCGAAACGACCGCGCCTTTGGCGCGATTCAAATATTGCAGGATCGCCGTCTCTTTCTCGGTCAATCGCAATTTTTCGCCGCTGGCGGAAGTCAGTATCTTGGCGCCTGGATAAAACAGATAAGAGCCGATCTGAAACGTCGCGTCCTCGCTCATTTCATACTGACGCAGATGCGCGCGAATGCGGGCCAGCAGCACGGCGAAGCGGAACGGCTTGTTGACATAGTCATTGGCGCCCGAATCGAGACCCAGGACGATGTCCGTTTCCGAATCATGCCCGGTGAGCAGGATAATCGGTTTCTGAAAACCTTCCGCTCGCAGCTTCTTGACCGCCTCGCGGCCATCGCCGTCAGGGAGGCCGACATCCATGATGATCAAATCGATCGGCTGAACTCGCAAAGCCGCCAGCGCTGCCGAGACGTCCGCCGCTTCGACTGTGATAAATTCGTTGTGGACTGCCAATTGTTCGACAAGCGAGACACGCAACAGGGCGTCGTCATCGACTACCAGGATCCGGCGGACTTGCAGCATGAACTATCCTATGACCGCGGTGAGAGACGATCGGGAGGGAAGCGGAATGAAAAAGATCGGCGCGCCGCTGGTGACGGGAGAATTTACGCTTTCCTGTATACTTCGTCAAAAGGCGGTCGTGTTGCAGCTTCGCGGCCCCACTTTTTTTTCCCGCGTCGCGGTCCGCGCCCTGCCGCGCCTGCCCGGCCGGCCGCCTCGAGGCCTGATCATTATGGGATCGCGCCAGCTTCCCTGCGCAATCGGCCGCAACGGTATCGCAGCCAAGCGTCGCGAAGGTGACGGACTGACGCCATTCGGCCGATTGGTGAATATCCGCTGGTTGCGGCGGGTCGACGCCTGGAAAGTGTTCAGGCCGGACAGTTACGGCATCAGCCGGACGGACGGCTGGTGCGACGATCCAACCTCCTTGCAATACAATCGACGCGTAATCTTGCCGTTTCGCGCAAGCGCCGAAAACCTGTGGCGCGACGACGGACTCTATGACGTCATCGGCGTGCTGGATTTCAACGTCCGCCCACGCTGTCTTGGCCGGGGCAGCGCCATTTTTTTTCATCTGGCGCACGCCGACCTGCGGCCCACGGCAGGATGCCTGGCGTTGCCGCGACCGGTGATGCGCAAGGCGCAATCGCTGTGGCGCGCGCAACTTCAAATCGACGTCGGCGATTTTTTCCGGCCGCTGCGCGCTCCGAAGATGGCCGAACCTACCCGGACATGAGTCGCTCCAAGCTGAATCGCCAGTTCAAAATCACCGGACATGCCCATCGACAATTCGGGAACGCCAAATTGTTCCGCCAGCCGCCGCAGCAACGCGAAATGCGGCGAAACCAATCCCTCGACCGGCGGAATGCACATCAAGCCATCGATAATGAGCCCCAGATCACGGCGACAGCAATCGAGGAGCGCGCCGAGACCCGAAGGCGCGACTCCGGCCTTTTGTGAACTCCTCGCCGGTATTGACCTGGACAAACAGCCGCGGAGTCTTGCCGCTCGAACGCATGGCCTGGGCAATCGCTTGGGCGATTTTAGGACGATCAACGGTCTCGATGACATCGAACAAAGCGACTGCGTCGGCCGCCTTGTTCGATTGCAAGGGGCCAATCAGGTGCAATCGGACATCGGGCGCCCCGCGGCGAAGCTCCGGCCATTTCTGGCTCGCTTCCTGAATGCGGTTCTCCCCAAAAACCCTTTGGCCGGCATCCAGGACGGGCCGGATGGCGTCGGCGCCAAAGTTTTTCGAAACGCAGACGAGTTCGACGTCTGATTCCTGGCGGCCATTATCGCGGCATGCGCGGCCGATGCGCGTCCGCACGTCGGCGAGCCCCTCGGCGCTGCAGTCAGGTTGCGTCGTCTTTTCCAATGGGATCATCTCGCAAATTTGCATCTGGGTCGCGGAAAGGCAAGGGATCGCCAAGCCGGCTCGCGTCATCGCGGAAGGCCGCGGATCGCCAGACGACGGAGCATCACGCCGATCGGTTGTTGCATTGCGAGATTTTCGGCAAATCAATTGACCGTCGCAGCGAAATGATGCTCATTGCGCAAAATTTTGACAAGTCGTGAAACAACGGAATCCCCATGCGATCCGAGCGCTACAACGCCCATGAAGCCGAGCCGAAATGGCAGAAGATCTGGCGCGACCGGGAAACATTCCTCACCCGAAACGACAATTCCCGGCCGAAATATTATGTCCTTGAAATGTTTCCCTATCCCTCGGGAAGGATCCACATGGGACACGTGCGCAACTATGCGATGGGCGACGTCGTCGCCCGCGCAATGCGCGCCAAGGGCCATAACGTCCTGCATCCGATGGGCTGGGACGCCTTCGGCATGCCGGCGGAAAACGCCGCCCGCCTGAACGGCTCCCATCCGGCGACCTGGACCTACGCCAATATCGCGGCCATGCGGAAGCAGTTGCAAAGCATGGGACTTTCTATCGACTGGTCGCGAGAAATCGCAACCTGCGATCCAAGCTATTACAAGCACCAGCAAACGATGTTTCTCGACATGCTCGGGAAAGGCCTCGTCTATCGCAAGAACGCCAAGGTCAACTGGGACCCGGTCGATCAGACGGTGCTGGCCAACGAGCAGGTCATCGATGGCCGCGGCTGGCGCTCGAACGCGCCGGTGGAACAGCGTGAACTCACGCAATGGTTCTTCAAGATCACGGAATTCGCCGAAGACTTGCTGGAATCGCTCGACACGCTTGATCGCTGGCCGGAAAAAGTGCGGCTGATGCAGAAGAACTGGATCGGCCGCTCAGAAGGCGCGCTGGTGCGTTTCGCCCTGGCGCAACCTGCGCCAGCCACCGAGATACAGGTCTACACGACGCGGCCCGACACGCTTTTCGGCGCCAAATTCATCGCCCTATCGCCCGACCATCCGCTCGCCGCGCAAATCGCCGCCGGCGAACCGCGGCTCAACGCCTTCATCGAGGAATGCCATCGGATCGGCACCTCCGTCGCGGCTTTGGAGACCGCGGAGAAGAAAGGTTTCGACACGGGCTTGCGGGTCGTCCATCCCTTCGATCCCGCCTGGACCCTTCCAGTCTATGTCGCCAATTTCGTGCTCATGGACTATGGGACCGGCGCGATCTTCGGCTGCCCGGCGCACGATCAGCGTGATTTCGACTTTTCGCACGCATATGGTCTTGGCCATACCATCGTGGTCTGCCCCGATGATGTCGATAAGGCGCAGTTCGCCCTTGGCGATGCCGCCTACGACGGCGACGGGCGGATGGTCAATTCGCGGTTCCTCGACGGACTGACCCCTGAAGCCGCGCGCGTCGAAGTGATCCGCAGGCTCGAAACCGATCTGCTCAAGGGGGCGCCGCAAGGCCGCCGCCAGGTGAATTACAAGCTGCGCGATTGGGGCGTCTCCCGACAGCGCTATTGGGGATGCCCCATTCCGGTCATCCATTGCGAAAGTTGCGGCGTAGTGCCGGCGAGCGCCGATAGTTTGCCGATCACCCTGCCGTCGGATGTCTCGTTCGATCTGCCTGGCAACCCGCTTGACCGCCATCCGAGTTGGAAGAACGTCGCCTGCCCCGAATGCGGTCGACCGGCCCGCCGCGAAACGGACACGATGGACACTTTCGTCGAATTCATCGTGGTATTTCGCCCGCTTTACCGATCCCACCAACGCGCAGGCGCCGACCACGCTGGCGGCGGTCGACCATTGGCTGCCTGTCGATCAATATATCGGCGGCATTGAACATGCGATCCTTCACCTGCTCTATTCGCGCTTTTTCACCCGCGCGATGAAGGCCACCGGCCATATCGGCCTGAGCGAGCCTTTCGCGGGGCTCTTCACGCAGGGAATGGTGGTGCACGAAACCTACCGATCGGCTGACGGCGGCTGGCTGTCGCCGAACGAAATCCGCTTCGACCAGGATGGCGTGACGAGGCAGGCTTTTTCGCTCGATGACGGCCGTCCGGTCGAGATCGGCGGCATCGAAAAGATGTCGAAGTCGAAGCGCAACACCATCGATCCCGACGATATCATCGCCACTTACGGCGCCGACACGGCCCGGTGGTTCATGCTTTCCAACTCGCCGCCGGATCGCGACGTCATCTGGACCGAGGAAGGCGTCCAGGGGGCCGCCAAGTTTGTGCAACGCCTGTGGCGGCTGATCGGCGAGATCGCCGATTTCAGTCGCGGCGTCGGCGCTGTCGCAACCTATGGCGAAGCCGCCCAGGCCGTGCGCAAGGCCGCTCATGCGGCTCTCCTCAAGGCTGAAGAGGACCTCGCGCGCCTGCGCTTCAATCGCTGCGTCGCCCAAGTCTATGACCTCGCCAATCAATTGACTACGCATCTGGCGAATGTGGAGAGCGAGACGGCGGGCGAGGATCTCAAGAGCGCGTTCGGCGAGGCGGGACAGATCCTGACCCATCTTTTCGCGCCCATGATGCCGCATCTCGGCGAAGAATGCTGGGCCGAACTGGGCGGCGATGTCCCGATCGCCGAATCGCCCTGGCCTCGGGCGGATCGTTCTCTTGTCGTCGATAACGTGCTAATGCTGCCGGTGCAGGTGAATGGAAAAAAGCGCGCCGATCTCGCCATCGGTCGCGACGCCAACCAAAGCGACATCGAAGCGGCGGTGCTGGCGCTGGACGGCGTCCAGCGCGCGTTGGAAGGCAGAAAACCCAAAAAAATTATTGTCGTGCCGCAAAGGATCGTCAATGTCGTCGTCTAGCATGGAGCAAAAGCCCAAAGTCATGCGATCGATCGGCGCGCTTGGGTTGGCGCTCGGTCTGTCTGGCTGTGTCCAGCCATTGTACGGGCCGACACTGGGCGGCGGTTCCGTCGCCACGGAAATGCAGGCCATCAAAATCGATCCGATTCCCGAGCGACTCGGCCATTACGTCGAAAACGAGCTTATTTTCGCGCTTAACGGCACAGGATCCTCGCCGACGCCGAAATACCGCCTCGAGGTCCATCTGCACGAGCGCATGTCGACGCCCATCATCAATACGTTCACCGGGCAGGCCGAAGCGGGCGATATCAACGTCGACGCCGATTACAAGCTGCTGCCGATCGCTGGCGGCGGCGCGCCGATCGCCACGGGAAACGTCACGAATTACGTCGTCTACGATCGGACGACGCAACGGCTTTCCAATTTCCGGGCCGCGCGCGACACGGAAATTCGCAATGCGAAAGTGCTTGCCGACCAGATTCGGACCCGTATCGCCGCCGCACTGGCCACGCGCAGCTAGCCATGGCCGCCATTTCGCACCAGGATGCCGACCGGTATCTGCTGCGGCGCAACAGCGATCATTTTCTTTTCCTCGTGTTCGGCGCTGACCAGGGTCTTGTTTTTGAACGTCGGCAAAAACTGATCCACGCGGCGATCGGCGATGAAGCAAAGGCCTTGCAGCTGACCGAATTCGCCGGTGACGCTGTCGCGTCCGACCCGCTCATCCTTATCGACGAGGCAAATGCGATTGGCCTGTTCGGCGGCTCGCGCCGCGCCATTCGTATTCAGGCGGGCGGAAAATCGCTGTTGCCAGCCCTCGAATTGATCGCCCAGGCCCCGCCTGCGGACTGTCTCATCATCATCGAAGCCGGAGACCTGAAGCGCGACGCCGTCTTGCGGAAATGGACGGAAAAGCAATCCTTTGCGGCGTCAATCGAATGCCGCGGCGACGACGCCAGGGATGTCCAGCGCTTGATCGACGCAGAGCTGCAGGCGATGAATCTTTCGATCGCTCCCAATGCGCGCGATGCGCTCGGCGCAATGCTGGGCGAGGATCGTCTGTCGACGCGCTCGGAACTCGGAAAATTGACGCTCTACGCCCAGGGCCAGGGCGTGGTCACGCTGGAGCACATCAACGAAATTCTGCACGACGCCTCGGCCCTCAGTGTGGACGCCGCCATATCCGCGATGTTCTCGGGCCGTCCGGCCCAGACCGTCGGACTGCTGAACCGCGCTTTGAATATGGGCGTCGACATCCAGATGATGGTCGCCGCGGCCTTGCGCTATGCGCTGGCCCTGCATCGATACCAAGCCGAAATTGATGGCGGCGCTTCCTTTGACGACAACCTGCAAATGCTTTTACGCCAATTCAACGGATATGGCCGGAAAGCGGAAATAGCGTCGCACCTCAGGCAAGTGCCGCTCGCGAAACTCGAGCTGATCGTGGCGGCGTTGAACAATGCGGTCAAGTCGACCAGGCAGAGCAATTTTCTTGGCGAAGAGCGCGTGACGAGACTTTTCCTGTCCCTGGCGACTTCACTAAGACGCGCCTGAATTCACGCTGTCACGCCACCAACGGCGACGCGAGGCGCGGCTGATCACCCCTGCAGCCGTTTGCACAAGAGGTCGAGTTGCTCAAGCGACTTGTACTGGATGCGAAGGTCGCCCATTTCGCCGCGATGCGCAATTTTCACGCTCAACCCGAGCAGGTCGGTCAGCAGTTTTTCCAGCGCCCTGGTATCGGCGTCCTTCTCGATCTCAACCTTGTCTTTGGATTTTTTCTCGACCGGCGCATCTTGAGCAAGCTTTTCGACGTCACGAACCGTCAAGCCTTCCTCGACGATCTGGCGCGCCATTTTTTCGGGATGCTGGACAGACAACAAGGCGCGGGCGTGCCCCGCGGATATGCTGCCATCGATGAGATATTTCTTTGCTTCATCGGGCAGCTTCAGGAGACGAAGCGTATTTGCGACATGGCTGCGGCTCTTGCCAATAATCTTGGCGAGATCGGCATGGTTATACGAAAACTCCGCCGTTAGCCGTTCATAGCCCTGCGCCTCTTCCAAGGCGTTCAAATCCGAGCGCTGGACATTTTCGATGATTGCGAATTCCAGCGACTGGCGATCATCGGCCTCCACGACAACAATCGGGACCTCGTGCAGGCCCACGCGCTGCGCGGCCCGCCACCGGCGTTCGCCCGCGATGATTTCGTAGACATTGGTCATGCCGGCGAGATTGCGCACCAGGATCGGCTGGATGATCCCCCGCTCCCGAATGGAATCCGCCAATTCCTGCAACCCCGCCTCGTCGAAACCCTGACGCGGATTGCGGGGATTGGGTCGGAGAAACTCGATCGGCGCCTTTTTTTGCGTCTGTTCGACCACACCCGCGTCCATCGACGACAAATCGCCAATCAGCGCCGCCAACCCCCGCCCCAATCGCGTCCGCGCCTCATCAGCCATGTTCGGTCCTCTTCTTTTATATTGGGCGTCAGCGCCGATCGTTTGTAACTTGTAACGTGCGGATGCAGGCCGTCAGTCCGGCGCCGCTCTTGCGACCGACTTGTGATCGTCGAGACCAGCAGCGGCTTGGTGAAAATCCTTCAAGCCGCCCGCAAATTTCGTTCGCGCTGGATGACTTCGGAGGCCAGCTTCAGATAGGCCTGCGATCCGTTGCATTTCAAATCGTAGAGCAATACCGGCTTCCCATAAGACGGGGCCTCGGAAACTCGGACGTTGCGCGGAATGACAGTGTCATAGACCTTGTCGCCGAGAAAGGCGCGCACGTCGGCGACCACTTGACCCGCCAGGTTATTGCGCGAATCAAACATCGTCAGGACGACGCCGTGGATGGTCAATCCGGGGTTGAGGCTTCGCTTGACCTGCTCCACCGTCGAGAGAAGCTGAGACAGGCCCTCAAGCGCAAAAAACTCGCATTGCAGCGGGACGAGCACGCTATTGCTGGCGGCAAGCGCGTTGATAGTCAGCAAGTTGAGCGACGGAGGGCAGTCGATGAGAACATAGGTGATCCGCTCGCCATTCGGCAGGAAGCCCCGACCCGCCATCGCCCGCAAGGCGTTCCGCAAACGGTAGCTACGGTCTTTCTGATCGGCGATCGCGAGCTCGACACCGAGAAGATCAAGCGTCGAAGGGGCGACATAAAGCCTGGGCACCGCGGTCGGCTGCACCGCCGCATCGAGCGTCCGCTCGCCGGTCATCACCTCGAAGGTCGAGACCTTGCGGTGCTTGCGATCAATTCCCAAACCGGTCGAGGCATTGCCCTGGGGATCCAGATCGATGATCAGGACCGTCTCGCCGATGGCGGCCAAAGCCGTGCCGAGGTTGATCGCGGTCGTCGTCTTGCCCACGCCGCCCTTCTGGTTGGCAAGAACAAGGACGCGCATCTGGTCCTGATTTTCCATTTGAATACCCTTAAACGGATCGCGTTTGAGAGTCGTACCCGCGAACAATGACAATTCTTGCCTCGGCATCCGTCAAGCTGTCGGCGAGCGTGAAGGTCAGGCTATCGTCGCCAGACGCCGCGGTCAATTCGCCTGACAGGCCTTTCCCCTTCATAAACAGGCCAAGCGCGCCTTTTTCCAGCGCCGGACGCGCATAGCGAACCAGCGTTTCGAGGGGCGCCAAGGCGCGAGCCGATACGATATCGAAACGGGTCTGCAAAACTAGCTGGGGCAAGACCTGCTCGATCCGACCGACATGGATTGCGGCATCGGTTTGTGTTTCACGTGAAACTTCACGCAAGAAAGCAGCCTTGCGCTTGTCGGCCTCGATCAGATGCACCATCTGCGCTGCGCCGCCCGCCGCGATCGCGACAACCAGGCCCGGAAAACCGCCGCCTGAGCCCAGGTCTACCCAATTTCGCCATTCGCCCGCCAAAGGCAATAATTGCAAGGAATCGGCGAAATGCCGCAGCCAAAGATCATCGAGGGTCGAAGGCCCGACCAGATTAATCTTTTTCTGCCATTTCGCCAGCAACTCGCCGTAGATCGCCAGTCGCCCGCGACAATCCGTGCCAAGATTCTGCAACTGATTCTGCAACAAGGCGGATTCGATATCGGTCAATTCCGCAACTCCGTCAGCGCAGGCCGGCCGCCGCCGCCGCCATTCTTCTTGACCCACGCCAGTATCAGCGTGAGCGCGGCGGGGGTGATCCCTTCAATGCGTCCGGCCTGACCGAGATTTTCCGGCCTGGCGGTTTTCAATCTGGCGCGGACCTCATTCGATAATCCCGGGATCAGGTCATAATCGAAACTCGCCCCAAGCCGGATCCCTTCGTCGCGCTTCAGGGCCGAAACCGCCACACTCTGCCTGTCCAAATAGACGGC
Source organism: uncultured Alphaproteobacteria bacterium (assembly GCA_963828185.1). Taxonomy (GTDB): domain Bacteria; phylum Pseudomonadota; class Alphaproteobacteria; order Rhizobiales; family Beijerinckiaceae; genus Rhodoblastus. Next base: position 261,555 of record CAWHDV010000015.1, read on the forward strand.
ATATTTTGCGTCAATTTCGACCTGGTCCGAAATGCGCCGCTCGCATTGGCCCAATTCCGGCCAGATCGCGACAAGATTTGCAAACCGCACGTCAGGATAGGACAGGATCGAAAAAGCGGAACGGCGAACGCCATCGCGATTGATCTGGATCCCGGATTTTGCCGCTTCGCCAGGCGTCAACTGCAAGGCGCGCAGCTTCGCGGTCAGTTGCTCGAGTTGCGACAAGCGATCGGCGAACAAGGCCCTCCGTTGCGATCCGACGCAGCCAATTTTTTCGCCCCTTGGCGTCAACCTGAGGTCAGCGTTATCGCAACGCAAGGAAAGGCGGAATTCGGCGCGCGAAGTAAACATCCGATAAGGTTCGGACACACCGTGCGTCACGAGATCGTCAATCATGACGCCCAGATAGGCTTCCGTCCGGTCGAACGAAACCGCCGCTGAACCGCCGGCGAGCGCCGCGGCGTTGAGACCCGCGATCAGCCCTTGCGCCGCGGCCTCTTCGTAGCCGGTGGTGCCATTGATCTGGCCGGCAAGAAACAGCCCTGGAATCCGTTTCATCTCCAGCGTCGATTTCAGCTCGCGTGGATCGACATAGTCATATTCAACCGCATAGCCCGGACGCAGGATTTCGACGGCGCCGAGGCCGGGAATGGTGCGGAGAAAGGCTTCCTGGACATCGACCGGCAAGGAGGTCGAAATGCCGTTGGGATAAATCGTGTCGTCGTCAAGTCCTTCCGGCTCAAGGAATATCTGATGGCTTTCACGATCGCCAAACCGGACGACCTTGTCCTCGATCGAAGGGCAATAGCGCGGGCCGCGTCCAGAAATCTGGCCTGAATAAATCGGCGCGCGATCGATATTGCGCAATATGACTTCATGGCCTTCAGGCGTCGTATGGGTGATCCCACATGCGATTTGCCGATTGACCAGCCGCGTGGTGAAGGCGGAGAAAAACTCCGGCTCGACATCCCCATCCTGTCGGGGCAACGAAGACCAGTCGATCGATTTTCCCAATAACCGCGGCGGCGTCCCCGTCTTCAAGCGACCAAGGCGAATTCCCGCTTGCCGCAATTGCTCGCTCAGATGCAAGGCGGGCGCATCGCCAATTCGTCCGGCCGCTTGCGATCTCGGTCCGACGTGAATGACGCCGTTCAAAAACGTGCCGCTTGCCAGCACGAAGGCCTTCGCCTCCAGCGTCGAATTGTCTTGCAGGAAAAGACGCGTTCGCCGGCTGGCGCCACCGAGTTCGAAACCTTCGACGCCGCCCTCAATGATCGTCAAATTCGGCGTCGCGCACAGCAAGCCTTGCATGGCTTGCTTGTAGAGCTTGCGGTCAGCTTGCGCGCGCGGGCCTCGAACGGCGGGGCCTTTCGAACGATTTCAGTAACCGGAACTGAATCCCGGCCAAGTCGGCCACGCGACCCATCAATCCGTCCAGCGCGTCGATCTCGCGGACGAGATGCCCCTTCCCCAGTCCGCCGATCGCGGGATTGCAGGACATTTCGCCGATCGTCGTGAATTTATGCGTGACCAGAGCGGTCCGCGCGCCACAACGCGCGGCCGCGCTGGCCGCCTCGCAACCGGCATGACCGCCGCCTATGACGACGACGTCAAATTCGACTCTCGACCGCATTCATGGCGAATCCGATTATTTTCCAATGCAGAAGCGCGAAAACAGCTGATCGAGAACATCCTCGACCCCGACCTTCCCTACCAAGCTTTCCAGCGAAAAGCACGCGCGTCGAAAATCTTCCGCGAGAATTTCAAGCGGCGCGCTCTGGTCAAGGGCGGATGACAGCGCTTCATGGGCCATTCGTAAGGCAAAAAGCTGGCGGTCATTGGCGACGATTAGCGACCCTTCCAGCGTCATGCTGTCGTGCGCAAAGACGCGCATCCGCTCAAGCAACAAATCGCAATTGCGCCCGGTGGTCGCGGAAATGCTCAGTTCTGCCCCAGGCAGCTTCCTTTCAACCGCTTCGCCGATCGATTTGGCGGCTTTGTCCGCCTTGGTGCGGATCGACCATAGCGGCCGGCCAGCGAATTGCTCGGGAGGGGAATCTGCAAGCGCGCCCGATGGGGTGAGCCACAGGACAAGGTCGGCGAATTCGCCTTTTCTGATCGCCCGCGCAATGCCTTCCTGCTCGATGGGATCGTCGCTGGCATGGATACCCGCGGTATCGATCAAGTTTACCGGGAAGCCTCCAAGGTCGAGCTTGACCTCGATAAGGTCGCGAGTCGTGCCAGCCCGCTCGGAAACAATGGCGATATCCCGCTTGGCGATCGCGTTGAGCAAGGTGGATTTGCCCGCGTTCGGCGGACCCGCGATCAGGACGGTCATCCCCTCGCGCAACCGCTCAACCGCCGGGTTTGCAGCGGTCAGCGGCGTGAGCGCTTCGAGGATCTCGCGACAGATCGCTTGGACTTGACCTGCGATGGCGCGCGGTGCATCGGCTTCGTCGGAAAAGTCCAGCTCGCTTTCTATGAGAACCAGCGCATCGACCAGGCGCGCGCGCCACTTATCGGCCTGCGCCCTTAATCCGCCTTCTGATTGCGCCATGGCGAGGCGCCTTTGTTGCTCGGTTTCCGATTCGATCAGATCGCCCAGGGCTTCGATCGCCATAAGATCGAGCCTGCCGTTTTCGAGCGCGCGGCGGGAAAATTCGCCGGGCTTTGCCGGCCGCAAATCAGGCAAGGCGCCAAGCGCGCCCAAGACCGCGACGATCACCGCGCGCGCGCCGTGAATGTGCAACTCGGCCCCATCTTCTCCGGTGAAGCTGTTCGGCCCGGGAAACCAGCACACCAGACCCTGATCGAGCGTCTCGCCATTGGCCGGATTGACGATCCGCCGCAACGCCGCGACGCGGGGGGCAGGCAAGGCGCCGACCAATGATTTTAGCGTCGCCTCGGCATCTGGCCCGGAGATCCGAATCACGGCGATCGCCGCCTTGCCCAGGCCGGAGGCCAAGGCAAAAATGGTTCGGCGCTCATCGAGACCATAACCCATCTTGCATCCTCAGATAACGAAACGCCGATGTTTCACGTGAAACACCGGCGTTAAAACAGCGTCAGGCGGCAGCCGCCGATCAGGTGTTCATCGAGTCGAAGAACGTCGCATTGCCCTTGGGAGTCTCGCGCAATTTGCCGAGCAGGAACTCGATGGCGTCGATAGTCCCCATCGGGTTGAGGATGCGCCGCAGGACGTACATTTTTTTCAAAATGTCGGCTGGAACCAGCAATTCTTCCTTGCGGGTGCCCGAGCGCGTAATGTCGATCGCCGGGAACACCCGCTTGTCCGCGACCTTGCGGTCGAGGATGATTTCCGAATTTCCGGTGCCCTTGAATTCTTCGAAAATCACTTCGTCCATGCGCGAACCGGTCTCGATCAGAGCTGTCGCTATGATCGTCAGCGACCCGCCTTCCTCGATATTACGAGCCGCGCCAAAGAACCGCTTCGGTCTCTGCAAGGCGTTGGCGTCAACGCCGCCGGTCAAGACCTTGCCTGAAGACGGCACGACGGTGTTGTAGGCGCGGCCGAGACGCGTGATCGAGTCGAGCAGGATCACCACGTCCCGCCCGTGCTCGACCAATCTCTTGGCCTTTTCGATCACCATTTCCGCGACTTGGACATGCCGCACGGCCGGTTCGTCGAAAGTGGAGGAAACCACCTCGCCCTTAACCGAACGCTGCATGTCGGTGACTTCTTCCGGACGCTCGTCAATCAGCAAGACAATCAAATAGCACTCGGGGTGGTTGGTCGTGATCGACTGCGCGATATTTTGCAGGATCACCGTCTTGCCGGTCCGGGGAGGCGCCACAATCAGGGCGCGTTGGCCTTTGCCGATCGGTGAGACGATATCGATGACACGCGCCGACAGATCCTTGCGGGAAGGATCCTCGATCTCCAGTTTCAGGCGTTCATTCGGATAAAGAGGCGTCAGATTGTCGAAATGGACCTTGTGCCGCACTTTTTCCGGGTCTTCAAAATTGATCGAATTGACCTTCAGGAGCGCGAAATAGCGTTCGCCTTCCTTGGGGCTCCAAATCAGCCCCTCGACCGTATCGCCAGTGCGCAAGCCGAAGCGGCGGATCTGCGATGGCGAGACGTAGATATCATCGGGCCCGGCAAGATAGTTGGCGTCCGGCGCCCGCAGGAACCCGAAGCCGTCTTGCAGAACCTCAACGACGCCCTCGCCGATAATCTCGATTTCACGGAAAGCGAGCTGCTTGAGAATGGCGAACATCAATTCCTGCTTGCGCATGATTGATGCATTTTCGACCTCATGCTCTTCCGCGAAGGCAAGCAATTCGGTCGGTGATTTCGCTTTCAAATCCTGAAGCTTGATCTCTCGCATCCGGATTTGGGTTTCGGTTTCGGTTTTTTCGATATCTGACATGGGGCGGCGCGCCCTTCTGCAATGGGGGAAGAGGTCAATCGGCGGCGGGGAACGCGCCTCTTGCCCAGAGCGCCGTTGAAGGCGGAGAATGGCAAGCGATTGAATTGAGGAGAGGACGCGAGCGTAGCGCGTTTCGACGCCCTCGACAAGACAGCGCGTGAAGAAACGACGGATATCTTCGGCTCAGGCAGTCAATCGGCGGCCTTCAAAACCAGCGGAAGACCGGCGGCGACAAAGGTGACACTGTGACATGCTTGCGCCATCGCCTGGTTCAAGCGTCCCTGCGCGTCGCGAAACGCGCGTCCCAGCGATGTCTCCGGGACCAGGCCCAGACCAATTTCGTTGGAAACGAAAATAACAGGGCCTGCGAGCCCGCTGACGCATCGCGCGAGCTTCGACCCTTCGCGCGAAAGGTCTTGTTGCGCAAAACACAAATTCGAAAGCCAAAGCGTGAGGCAATCCACGACCACGATCCGCCCCGGACCGGCTGCGCTCGTCAAGTCGCCGACGAGATCGCTGGTTGCTTCGATGACATGCCATTCCGGTCCGCGTTCGGCTTGATGCAGCGCGATTCTTGCCCGCATTTCCGCATCTTCGGCCTTGGCCGTCACAATCATCGCCTTTTCGAGACCGGTTTTCCCAGCCTCCGCAAGCGCATAAGCCGTCTTGCCAGATCGCGCCCCGCCAAGAACAAGGTGGCTTCCGCAGATTGCCCGATCTTCGGCCACGTCTCTATTCGCTCAGCAGACGCTTGAACAGCTCGAGCTCCTCGTTCAGCGTCTGATCCTTCGATACCAGGCCCTCGATCTTCCGGACGGCGTGCAACACGGTTGTGTGGTCTCTGCCGCCGAAGCGTCGGCCGATTTCCGGGAGAGAGCGCGGAGTCATGATTTTCGCCAGATACATGGCGATCTGTCGCGGCCTCACCACATTGGCGGTGCGCCGGGACGAAAGTATGTCGGCGCGGCTTACATTGAAATGGGTCGCCACCAGCTTCTGGATGTCCTCGATCTTGACGCGCTTGGGATCCCTCGTGCGCACCAGGTCGCGTATAGCCGCCTCGGCGGCCTCGAGGGTCAAAGTCGTCCCGGCCAGGGTCGTGTGCGCCAAAAGGCGATTCACGGCGCCGTCAAGATCGCGGCCATTCGTCTGGATCGAACGCGCAACCATCGCGACAACCGGCCTGGACACGTCGAAGCCGGGTTGGGCGAGCTTGGCGACGGCGATCCGCGCCTCCAGAATTTTGGCGCGCAATGCTTCATCCAGCGCATTCATTTCAACACACAGCCCACCGGAAAATCGCGAACGCACGCGTTCATCGAGATTTTCCAGATCCCCCGGCGTCCGGTCCCCAGCGATGACCACTTGCCGGCCAGAATCGATCAGTGCGTTGAAGGTGTGACAAAACTCGTGCTGGATCGATTTTCCCTGGAGAAACTGGATGTCATCGATGACGAGCACGTCGATCGCTCGCAGCTTCTCCTTGAAAGCGATCGAATTCTGCGCCTTCAGCGCGTTGACGAAGCCATACATGAATTTTTCGGCCGTCAGATAAACCACGCGCCGGCCCGCCTCGGCGGCGGAATGGGCAACCGCCTGGATCAGGTGGGTCTTGCCAAGGCCCACGCTCGAATGAACATAGAGCGGGTTAAACATTGACGCGCCGCCCGGCGTCGCCCGACTCACCTGCTGCGCCGCCGCATGGGCCAGCTGGTTCGATTGCCCAACGAGGAAGGTCGAGAAAGTCAGGCGACGGTCTAAGGTTGAGCCCTCGAACCCGTCGATTGCATTCTTGGCTCGGGCGCCCGGGTCGGCGGTGAATGAACTTGCCGCCTCCTCCCGTTCGGCGCCGCAGGTCGGCGCGCTGCAATCCGCGCGCTCCGCGGCGCGCGGCGAGATCCGTCCCGCGGCGCGCACGTCCAGGGCGATTTCCTTCACGTCGGCAAACTCGGCTATAATCGCCCCGCGCAATTTTTCGTGGTAATGCGCGTGAATCCAGCTTTTCAGAAATTTCGTCGGCACCGACAAAAAGGCGCAGCCGTTCTCGATACGATCCAGCTCAAGCCGAGCGAACCACGAGGAATAGATGGCCTCGCCGACTTCGGCATGAAGTCGCGCACAGAACCGAGACCAGACTTCCGGCTCGGTCGCGCCCTGCCGCCCCATGACAACCTTTTGATTTAGCGCCTTCGACATGTCAGCTCTTCTTGCGGCAACGCCCCGTCGACCCGCGTCAAAAAGACGTCGGCTCGAGTGACGGGCGAAAATAAGTATTTGACGGCATGGGACCATCGACGGTGCGGGCTTGCGCCACTCATCCAAACGTCTAGGTCAAGGGAACCGGGAGCCCCTAGGGAAAAACAATGCGCTAAAACCTACGGCGCGGCCAAGGGCTCGAGTTTCGCCCCGATGACTAGCAGTTTTCATTACGTCCCCCTCGACGAATATTGCTTTTCAAGCTCTAGTATACACTCACCAATTTTCCAAGCGTCATACAACACAGGCGTCGTCTTCTTATAAGATTTTCGAGATACACGCCATATTATCAAGTTGTTACTTGGCTACATTTTGGTCTGTTCGCGCAAGAACTTGTCTTTTGCCAAAACAACGTTTGTCATTTGCATGGCTATATTTTTACCCGCGACGACGATCAAACCTTATACGGCTGCTCTTGAGCGCGCAACAACCGTGTCGCGAGATTCCCTTGCCGTCGTGGCGCCGCGAACGCGCCCCGGGGGCGTCAGGTTTGTCACATCGCTTGATAAGAGCGGGAGTCCGAGCAAGGATCAAAAATAAACGTCACATTCGCCGGCCGGTTAAGTTTTTTTTGCTCTCACGATTCGGTATGCGTCCAACCCCTTGTCAAGGCGCCCACCGCGTCCATCGCGCCGCGCTTTGCATTTAATGCGTTGTTTTTAAAACTGCTTCATTGTCCACCACCCGGACCGTCATAAAATTTTCTTGAAGCGTTGCATCTTTAAAACCCGCCGCGCCGGGTCTCTCGGATCATGGGCGCTGACGCCCCTTGGGCTCATGCTTTTGGCGCCGGGCGATAGTTTGACCAAAGCGAACCGCCATTCAATTTTTCGACAAATCTCGCGTGCCCCGTCATTTCGTCGGCGCTCACAAACGGACCGAGGGGCTCCGTCCGACGCGCCAGAGCCTGGATCGGCGCGAATATGCGTTTTTCCTTATGAACAGAGAACGAGAGCGACGTCTGCCGGCCGCCCTTCAGCTCCATGTAAACTTCGGCCAGAATTTCGGAATCGATCAATGCGCCATGTTTAACTCGCCGGCTCCGGTCGATGCCATAGCGGGCGCAAAGCGCATCGAGTGAATTTGACGCGCCCGGATGCTTGCGCCTAGCGAGGGCCAAAGTGTCGATAACTCGGTCATTGTCCAACGGAGGAAGAGCAACTCGCGCCAATTCCGAATTAATGAACTTGAGATCAAATTCCGCATTGTGCGCAACGATCGGATCTTTTGCTATGAATTTCAAAAATTCATTAACAACTGTTCCGAATACAGGTTTATCAATCAGGAATTCACTCGATAACCCATGCACTTTGAACGCCGAATCCGGCATGTCGCGCTCTGGATTTATATAAATATGGAAATTGTTATTCGTAACAGATCCATTAATCACTTCGACGGCTGCAATTTCGACGATTCGATCGCCCCCGGCAGGATCAAGACCGGTCGTCTCCGTATCCAGTATGACTTCTCTCAACGATCATTCCTCGCGGTTAAATTTTTCCGTGTGCGCGCTCGCATGTCGCGACTGCGGCGACGATCGCCCTGATTTGCCGTCTTGCGGCGTCAAAGCCATGGTCCGTCTTGACGATAAAATGGGCGTTCTGGCGCTTTTCCCCGTCCGGCGTCTGTCGATCGAGGATCGACAGGAGTTTTTCTTCGCTCATCCCGGCCCGCGCAAGGACGCGCTGACGTTGCGTGGAATATTTTGCCGTGACCACGACGACCGCGTCGACTTCCTTTTCCGCTCCCGTCTCCAGCAGCAGCGGCAGGTCCAACACGGCGACCCGCGCGCCGGTATCGCGCGTTTTCGCCAGAAACTCTACCCGGCGCTCGCGCACCATCGGATGGATGACGCCCTCGAGCTTCGCCAAGGCTGGAGCGTCCCCGAGGACCATCGCTCCAAGCGCATCGCGATCGACCCTGCCGTCCCTGGTCACGCCCGGAAACGCCCGCTCGATCGCGCCGACCGCCGCTCCCTCATAGAGTTCGTGCACGCAATGATCCGCATCGAAAACCGGCGCCCCCATTTGCCGGAACATTTCCGCCGCGGTGGTCTTGCCCATGCCGATCGATCCGGTCAGCCCGAGGATGATCATGAATATCCTTTTTCGATATCCGCTTCGATCAACGCGCGCAGTTCATCGGTCACTTGCGGCTTGACGCCAAACCAATGCTGAAAACCGGGCGCGGCCTGATGCAGCAGCATCCCCAGTCCCGAGCATGTCCGCAACCCGCGCCGCCGCGCCGCCTTGAGGAGCGGCGTTTCAAGCGGGATGTAGACAATGTCGCAAACCACGGCGTGCGCCGGCAATTTGCCGATATCAAGGTCGAGTTCCGGCTGACCTTTCATTCCAAGCGACGTCGTATTGATCAGCAGATCGGCCTCGGCAAGGCTTTGCCCTCCCGAGGCGAGCGCTTCGACCCTGATCCTGGCGCCGCCCCAATCGACAGCCTCTTCAGCGAGATGCCCCGCCCGCTCGATGGAACGGTTCAGCAAGGTGACCGACGCAACTTTCCGTCGCATCAATCCGGCCAAGATCGCCCGCGCAGCCCCGCCGGCTCCGACGATGACGGCGCGTGCGCATGTCGCATCCCAGCCTGGCGTCCGGTGGTCGAGATTGTCCAGGAAACCGTCGACATCGGTATTGTCGCCGCAAAGCTGGCCGTCCTCCAGCCACAAGGTGTTGACGGCGCCGACCCGGCGCGCGAGCTCGGAGACGCGCGAACAGAAGCGCAAGGCCTGTTCCTTGTGCGGCAAGGTGACATTGCCGCCGCAATAGCCATGTTCGGCCATGGAGCCCAGGAAACTTGCCAAGGCCTGCGGTTCGACGGCTTCCCGCGTGTATTCGCCATCAATAGAATATTGTCTCAACCAAAAACCATGGATGAGTGGCGAACGACTATGATGAATCGGCCATCCTACGACGCATGCCTTGCGTAAAATTGCCACGTTTAAATCTTCCATTCGTGCCACAATTCGTCGTACACGCCAAAACTTTATGTCTCGACTTACGCCTGAGCGATAAATTTCATGGAGTGAGCGCGAAAAAGATCGATGATTCCGGCTGCTGTTTCTTCGATCGACCTTCGTGACACATCGATGACCGGCCAGCCGCGTTCCGCAAACAAACGTCGTGAGCGGCTGATCTCGTCGGCGACCGATTCACGGTCGACATAAGGCGAATCTTGCGTCGCATTCAACGCCAGCAAGCGGTTCTGTCGTATCTGCACGATACGGTCGGGAGAGGCGAACAATCCAACGACCAGCGGTCTGTGAAGGTTTTCGACAATATCTGGAAGTGGAACTCCTGGAACAAGGGGTATGTTGGCGGTTTTAATACCCCTGTTGGCAAGATATATGCTGGTGGGAGTCTTCGATGTCCGGCTGACTCCCAAAAGGACGACATCCGCCGCTTCGAGGTCATCGGCCAATTGGCCGTCATCATGCATCATCGTATAGTTCAACGCGTCGATGCGCTTGAAATAGTCGGAATTCAACGTGTGTTGGGCCCCCGGACGCGGCGTCGACGCCGGCCCGAGATAGGATTGGAACAGCCCCAGGATCGGCGCCAGCACGGAAAGCGACGGCGAACCCGTCTCGTTGCACGCGGTCTGCAGCCGATCGGCGAGTTCCGGGTCGACCAATGTGAAAAGCACGATGCCCGGCGACGCCTGGATCTCCGCGATGACCCTCTCCAGCTGGTCGCGGTTCCGGATCAGGGGATAGACATGCTCGATCGACGCCACGCCCTGATATTGCGCCGCCGCGGCGCGACTGACCGCGATCAGCGTCTCGCCGGTGGAATCCGACACGAGGTGCAGGTGAAAATAATTGCGGTTCACAGCGGTCTCGTGCTCCTTGCCAGCTTCAACCTCATGCGCGCGACAAAACTCGCTTCGCAGCTTTCCACAGCCCCTGTGGATTACGGTTCGCATCTGGAGAAACTCCGGCGCGAGCCGTCAATGTCGCCTTTTTCGCGCATTTTCTCAACAGGCGAGACCTTGTCGATAACAACAGGCGCATATCCCGTCACTATGGGAATTATGGGGATAAGCAAACCGGCCTGGAAACAGCTCGAGGCCGCAAACGTCGGCCAAATCGTTAACAAAGCGTTAACCGGCCGCTCGCTTTGTCGCCGCATTTCCTCCGCTAAAATTTTAGCCAATCTGGGGATGCGTTGTGCACGCCACGGAATAAGGCTATTGCGGGGGGCAATAAAAAGAAAAAAGAGTTTAGATTCCTTGAATTTATAGGATCCTCCCGGTGTCTCCGACCTTATCCTCCAACACTCCCGCCGCCCCCCGGAAGCTCTTCCTCGACACTTTGGACGGACAGGTCGCGACGACGCCTCCGGTCTGGCTCATGCGGCAGGCAGGCCGTTATCTCCCCGAATATCGCGCGATTCGCGCCAAGGCCGAGAGCTTTCTCGATTTTTGCTACACACCTGCGCTCGCCACCGAAGCCACCCTGCAACCGATCCGTCGTTTCGGTTTCGACGCCGCCATCCTCTTCAGCGACATTCTGGTCATACCCGACGCTCTCGGCCAAAAAGTCAGTTTCGAGACCGGCGAAGGCCCTCGTCTCGAAGCGCTGACCTCCGCCGACGCCATCAAAGGGCTCTCCGAATTGTCGTTGGAGCGATTGGCGCCGGTCCTGGAAACGATCGATCGCGTCAAGACGGCCCTGCCCAGGGAAACGGCCTTCATCGGCTTCTGTGGCGCTCCCTGGACCGTCGCAAGCTATATGATTGCCGGTCGCGGGACCCCCGACCAATCGCCGGCCCGCATTTTCGCTTACCTCCATCCCGACGCCTTCCAGCTTTTGATCGACAAGCTCGTCGACGCGTCGGTCGCCTATCTGGCGCGGCAGATCGAAGCCGGCGTCGAAGCCGTGCAGATTTTCGACTCCTGGGCGGGAAGTCTTGCCTGCGGCTGAATTCGATCGCTGGTGCCTCAAGCCGATCGCCAGGATTATCTCGAGCCTTCGCTCGCTGCATCCTCACGCCAGGATCATCGCCTTTCCGCGCGGCGCCGCGTCCCACATCCCATCTTTCGCGCGTGAAACCGGCGCCGACGCCGTCGGCCTGGATACGGCGGTCGATCCGGCCTGGGTGACGCAGGCCGCGCCGGCAGACACGGTGCTGCAGGGCCATCTCGATCCGCTGGCGCTTGTCGCCGGCGGCGCGGCGCAAACCTCCGCCGTCGCCGAGATCCTGCGCGCCTATCGCGATCGACCCCACATCTTCAATCTCGGACACGGCATCCTGCCGCACACGCCAATCGAGCACGTCGAGGCCCTGCTGCGGCAGATCCGTTCGACCGAGGTCTAAAATGTATCTATGGATCAAAGCCTTGCATGTTATCGCGGTGATCTCGTGGATGGCCGGAATGCTCTATCTCCCACGCCTGTTCGTCTATCATTCGGCGGCGGAAAGCGGTTCCGTGCAGTCCGCAACCTTCAAGACGATGGAGCGGCGGCTGCTTATGGCGATCATGACGCCCGCCATGGTCACGGCCTGGGCGAGCGGATTGTGGATGGCGGTCGAAGCCGGATTTTTCCAGGCGCCCTGGTTCCATGTGAAATTGACGCTGGCGTTGGCGATGACGGCCGCGCATATGCATTTCTGGGGGCAACAAAAGGCCTTTGCCGGCGACGCAAATCGGCATTCGCAGCGTTATTTCAGGATATGGAATGAAATCCCGACGGTTTTGATGATCGTCATTGTCGGTCTGGTGATTCTGAAGCCAAATATTTGAGCGGATTGGAAGTGGTCAGCGCGGCGCGCGTTTGGCCAGGATCCGCTGCAATGTGCGCCTGTGCATATTGAGGCGGCGCGCGGTTTCAGAAACATTCCGCTGGCAGAGTTCATAAATCCGCTGGATATGTTCCCAGCGCACCCGTTCCGCGGACATCGGATGTTCTGGCGCCTCGCCGGTCGCAATCGTGCCGGAATTGAGCAGGGCGTGCAAGATCTCGTCTGCGTCCGCAGGCTTGGCGAGATAGTCGAACGCGCCGAGTTTGACGGCGATGACCGCCGAGGAAATATTGCCGTAGCCGGTCAGGATGACGCCTCGCAACTCGGGGCGGCGCGCCTTGAGTTCGCTGATCACATCGAGGCCGTTGCCGTCGCCGAGGCGCATGTCGATGATGGCGAAGGCCGGCGCGGCGACTTGCACGGCGGCGAGACCTCCCGCAACCGATTCCGTCGCGGTGACCGTGAACCCGCGCTGAGTCATCGCCTTGGCCAGTCGGTTCAAAAATGGCTTGTCGTCGTCAACGATGAGCAGGGTCTTGTCTTTTTCGAACAGCAACGCGGCTTCGTTCAACCCGCCGCCTTCCACTCCTGACGATTCGTCCATTTTTCTCCCCGATCGGACCCTGGCTGGATATTCACTATCATATCGAAGTAAGGTTATTCATTCGAATTTTGTGTTTCTTGATGAGGTCGCCGCGTTCGGGCCGAAAATTTTCGCCGGCCTCAATCATCCGGATTTTCGAAACGGCGGCGATCCCATCGCAGCTGGACGCTGGCGCCGCCACGCTCGCGATTGGCGAATCGAATCACCGCCCCGGTCCGCTCCAGCAAGGTCTTGGCGATGAAGACGCCGAGCCCGAGGCCGGAGCCTTCTTCCGCCTTCGTTCGACGATCGGCGCGGCTCGTCACGTAGGGGTCGCCGATCCTGTCGACCACTTCGATCGAAAACCCGGGACCGTCATCGAGGATGGCGATTTCGACGGAAGTCTTTGTCCATCGCGCTTCGACGGTCGCCACGCTCCTGGCGAAATCGACGGCGTTCTCGATGAAATTGCCGAGCCCATAGATGATCGCCGGACTTTGCGCCGCCAGGGGTTCGCTCCCCTCGCCTCGCGCGTCGATCCTGATTTCGATGGGCGATGGCCGGCAAGGCGCGACCACCCGCTCGAGAAGTATGCCGAGTTTTGTCTGGCCAAAAGGCTCCGGGTCTTCGGCGGCGAGCGACGTCAGCCGCCCAAGTATTGTCCGGCAGCGTTGGACTTCCTGGACGAGCAGGGCGACATCTTCCGAAACTTCGGGCGAAAATGAAACCTTGCTCAATTCCCGGGCCACGAGGGCGATGGTGGCGAGCGGCGTGCCAAGTTCATGTGCGGCGGCGGCGGCGAGTCCATCGAGTTGCGACAGGTGGTTTTCCCGCTCGAGCACCAGTTCGGCGGCGGTCAAGGCCTGGCTCAAGGCGCGAGCTTCTCCCGCGACGCGCGACGCATAGGCGCAGATAAAAACGCAGGCCACCATCAGCGCGCCCCAGACGCCAGACCGATAGAGCTGGGGCAGGCCAATGGACTGACCCGCGTACCAGGGCAGCGGCTGATGCGCCACGCCAACAAGACTGGCGGCGAAGGCCATGACCGCGGCGATCAGGATCATTTGCCTCCGTGGCAGCGACACCGCCGCAATGGTCACCGGGGCGAGAAACAGGATCGAGAACGGATTTTCGAGGCCGCCGCAAAGGTAAAGCAAAGCGGCAAGCTGCAGGACGTCGAAGGTCAGGAAGGCGGTGGCGGGCCCGTCGGCCAGGCGCAAGCTTTTCGGCGCCTGCAATCGAAACACGATGTTCAGCAGGGCGGAAACGCCGATGACGCCCAGGCAGAGACCGAGCGGCAAGGTGAATTTCAGCACGAGGTCCGTGCCCAGCACCGTCACCAACTGACCGGTCAGCGCCAACCACCTCAGCCGCGACAACGTATCGATCCGCAAGCGTCGCGCGTTTTGTGCGAACTGCACGGGGTCGCCCCTGGCTTCCATCTGCTTTCCTGCCGTTTGATACCGGCGTTTTATACAAAAAAGCGGGGCCGAAGCCCCGCAAAAAATTCTTGTCGCCCACTGAGGATGTTCAGACGGCTTCTTTCGCCCGCTCCGCGCGCTTGCGGTCGTTGGGGTCGAGGATGGCCTTGCGCAACCGAATGGATTTCGGGGTGACCTCGACCAGTTCACTGTCCTCGATATAGGCCAGCGATTTCTCGAGGGTCATGCGGATCGGCGGCGTCAGCTTGACCGCTTCGTCCTTGCCCGCCGCGCGGACATTGGTGAGCTTCTTGCCCTTCAGCACGTTGACCTCGAGGTCGTTTTCGCGCGTGTGCTGGCCGATGATCATGCCGGCGTAAACCTTCCAGCCCGGCTCGATCATCATCGGGCCGCGATCCTCGAGATTCCACATGGCGTAGGAAACGGCCTCGCCGGCGTCATTGGAGATCAGGACGCCGTTGCGGCGGCCCTGGATGTCGCCCTTGTAGGGCGCATAGGCGTGGAAAAGCCGGTTCATGATGGCCGTGCCGCGCGTATCGGTCAGCAATTCGCCCTGATAGCCGATCAACCCGCGCGTCGGCGCATGGAAGACGAGGCGCAGACGATTGCCGCCCGAAGGCCGCATCTCGATCATGTCTGACTTGCGCTCGGACATTTTCTGCACGACGACGCCGGAAAACTCCTCGTCGACGTCGATGACCACTTCCTCGATCGGCTCGAGACGCGAGCCGTCCTCGTCCTTCTGGAACACGACGCGCGGACGCGAAATGCCCAGCTCGAAGCCCTCGCGGCGCATGGTTTCGATCAGGATGGCGAGCTGCAATTCACCGCGGCCCGAGACAATGAAGGAGTCCGAACCGGGCGAATCCTCGATCTTGAGCGCCACATTGCCTTCGGCTTCCTTGTAAAGGCGATCGCGGATGACGCGGCTTGTCACCTTGTCGCCTTCGGTGCCCGCCAGCGGCGAGTTGTTGACCAGGAACGTCATCGACAGGGTCGGCGGATCGATCGGTTGCGCCTGCAGCGGCTCGCTGACATCGGTCGCGCAAAGCGTATCGGCGACGTTGAATTTCTCGAGACCGGCGATGGCGACGATATCGCCCGCTTCGGCTTCTTCGGTCGGCTGCCGTTCGATGCCGCGGAAGGCGAGAATTTTCGAAACGCGTCCGGTTTCAACGACATTGCCCTTGAGATCCAGAACCTTGACGGCCTGGTTCGGCTTGATCGAGCCGGCGAAGACGCGGCCGGTGACGATGCGGCCGAGATAGGGATTGGCTTCGAGCAAGGTGCCGAGCATGCGGAAGCCGCCCTCCTCGACCTTGGGCTCGGGCACATGCCTGAGCACGAGATCAAACAGCGTCGCCATGTCCTCGGTGGGATGGTCCGGGCTGTCCGCCATCCAGCCCTGTTTCGACGAACCGTAGAGGATGGGGAAATCGAGCTGTTCGTCGTCGGCGTCGAGCGCCGCGAAAAGGTCGAACACCTCGTTGATCACTTCGCTCGGACGCGCGTCCGGCTTGTCGACCTTGTTGATCGCGACAATTGGCTTGAGACCGATCTTCAGCGCCTTGCCGACGACGAATTTCGTCTGCGGCATCGGCCCTTCGGCGGCGTCGACCAGAACAATGGCGCCGTCAACCATGGAGAGGATGCGCTCCACCTCGCCGCCGAAATCGGCGTGGCCGGGAGTGTCGACGATGTTGATCCGGGTATCTCGCCAGACGATCGACGTCGCCTTGGCGAGAATGGTGATGCCGCGCTCCTTTTCGAGATCGTTCGAATCCATCACGCGTTCTGCGACGCGCTGATTTTCACGGAACGCGCCCGACTGGCGCAGCAATTGGTCAACCAGCGTAGTCTTGCCATGGTCGACGTGGGCGATGATGGCGATGTTGCGAAGCTTCATGGGGGCCTTGGCCTTAGGGCGTATCCGTGAAAAGCCTCGGACTTTTCATTGCAGGATAGGCGTTGAAACGAAAGTCGCATTTTTCCCTTCCGGTTCGACTGGAGGGGAAAAAATCCGACAATAAGAGCGGCGCGCCAAATGCCGCCGCGCGGAAAAGTCATTTCCGCCAAAAATGACGGCTCGATGACCTTGCCAGGATCGCGAATTGCGAGGCGAAAAAGGAGCTGTGGCCTGCTCTATACGAAAAGCGCCCGCTTGAAAACCCGCGCGATCACCGATGAGCGACTATGGCGCGGGTCAGGCTTCCGGCCACGAACTGGAGGGCCGCGAAAGCGAGCTCGACGAGCGGCCGAGAATTTCGGCGCGGCGGTCGGCGATGGCGAGCCGCGCCTGCTGGATCGCCAGCGTCAGGGCGGCGAGTTGATGCCCGTCGAGTTTCGGCATATGCGCCGCGGCGAGCGATCGGGTCAGGATATCGTCGATTTCCAGCTCGAGCCGCGCCAATTTCGGCAGGTCGCTGGCTTCACGCCCCGCTTTCAATATCACCAGCGCCTGTTCCATCAGCAGATCGAAACGCGCGTAGCCTTGCACGGTGATCCGGCTTGCGAGCGTCGCCACGCCAGACAGCAGCACGCTGCCGATCATCGCGCCGATGTAAATGTAATCGCTGTATCTATCGAGAAAAGTCTGCTCTTCCCCATCAAGAAAGGCGGCGGCGCCGGGATGGGTCGGCAGGACCTGGCCCTTGTCGGTTTCCGGCGCCTCGATATGGTTGGCGACCGGCGTGACCGTCGCCGCCGCGACCCTGTTGGCGAGCACGAGCCGCGTCACGTCCCCGACGGTGGAATTGGCAAGGTCGTCGCGGGCGACCAGGCGCATCGTCGCGCCGATGGTAGTGACGTTTTCCGCGGGCCGCGAAGGCGTGCCGCCAAAGGCGCCGCGCAAAATTTCGGTGGCTTCGAAACCGGGAGATTTCTTGGCTATGGCGTCGGCTTCGACGATTGGCACGAAGACCGGCGCCTGCGGCGGGGAAACGCTGTGCGACAGGATCCGCACGATTTCTTCGAGCTGCGGCGAATCAAAGCGCCCGAAAGCCAGGACGGCGTCGACCTCGCCCGCCGCCAGCAGTTTTGGCAACTGCTCCACGTCCGCCGGTCGCTTGATCAGGGAGTCACGCGGAAGGGAATATTGCGCTTCGATCGTATCGAGCAGTTTTTCGTTGCCGTCGCCCGAGACTTCAGTGGCGACGACGGCGATGTGTTTGCCCTTGAGATCCGCGATATTGGCGTAGTCTTTTCCGGGCGGCGCGGCGATCACGGCATATTGGTGCGAGAGGATCAGCGCCGTTTCGCCATTCGTCGGCATGGCGATATCGGAACGAACGACGGCCAGGTCGACAGTTCGAGCTTCCATCGCTTTGGCCGCCGACCGCGCGTCGGCCGTCAGGATGAGGCGAAAACGTAAATTTGCGTGGTTCTGGATGAATTGCTGGTTGAGCGCGACCAGCAGTTTTTGCGAATCGCTGCCGCGCGTGACCGCGATGCGAAGATAGGCGGGCCGCTCATAGGCATAGAAGCCGACGGTGGCGAGGGCGACGACGCCGATCACCAGCGCCACAATCAACAGGACTACGCGCTGCATCGCCCCTCGAGACCAAAACGATCAATTTGGCGGGCAAAAATCAAAAAATCAGGTAGTCGCGACTTATTTACGGCGTCGCCGGGGCCCGCTGGCCAAATCTACCACAAGGTTCAAGCAGCGGGTGTGTTTTTCGTTCCAACGGGTCCCGGCGTCGGCGCTTCAGCGTCAATCTTGCGAAAGCTTGCGCTCGCGCTTGGCCAATGTGCGCAGGCGCAGCGCGTTGAGCTTGATGAAGCCGGCGGCGTCGCGATGGTCATAGGCCACGGCGCCTTCCTCGAAAGTCACCAGATCCTGGTCATAGAGCGAATAGCGGCTTTCGCGTCCCACCACCGTCGCGTTGCCCTTGTAGAGCTTGATCCGCACGCGGCCGGTGACCTTGTCCTTGACTCTTGTCGATCAGGCCTTGCAGCAACTCCCGTTCGGGCGAGAACCAGAAGCCGTTGTAAATCAATTCGGCATATTTGGGCATCAGCTCATCTTTGAGATGCGCCGCGCCTCGGTCGAGGGTGATCAATTCGATGCCGCGATGGGCGAAATAGAGGATCGTCCCGCCGGGCGTCTCGTACATGCCGCGCGACTTCATGCCGACAAAGCGGTTCTCGACCAGATCGAGACGGCCAATGCCGTTTTCCCGGCCGAGTTCGTTGAGCCGCGTCAGCAGACGCGCGGGCGAAAGCATTTCGCCGTCGACGGCGACTGCGTCCCCTCGCTCGAAATCCACGGTGATATAGGTGGGCTTGTCGGGCGCCTGTTCGGGGTCGACCGTGCGGGAATAGACGTAATCCGGGGTTTCCTGCGCCGGGTCTTCCAGCACCTTCCCTTCAGACGAGGTGTGCAGGAGGTTGGCGTCGGTCGAGAAGGGCAATTCGCCGCGCTTGTCCTTGGCGATCGGAATCTGGTGCTTTTCGGCGAATTCGATCAGGGCCGTACGCGAGGCCAGGTCCCATTCGCGCCACGGGGCGATCACCTTGATGTCCGGCTCGAGCGCGTAATAAGAGAGCTCGAACCGCACCTGGTCGTTGCCCTTGCCGGTCGCGCCATGGCAGACGGCGTCCGCGCCGACCTTGCGCGCGATCTCGATCTGGCGCTTGGAGATCAAGGGACGCGCGATGGAGGTGCCGAGGAGGTAGAGGCCCTCGTACTGGGCGTTGGCGCGAAACATCGGGAAGACGTAGTCGCGCACGAATTCCTCGCGCAGGTCCTCGATAAAGATGTTTTCAGGCTTGATGCCAAGCAGTTCAGCCTTCTTGCGGGCGGGCTCGAGTTCCTCGCCCTGGCCGAGATCGGCGGTGAAGGTGACGACCTCGCAGCCATAAGTCGTCTGCAGCCACTTGAGGATGATGGATGTGTCGAGGCCGCCGGAATAGGCGAGGACGACGCGTTTGATCTCTTTGTTGGACTTCGACATTGCACCAGAATCCGCTGGAAAGACGTCGCGCGATTTTTACGCGCGAGGACGCGAAAAAAATCAGCCTTCGGCGTTGAAGGCGGCGAGGGCGGCCATGTTGACGATATCCGAATCCTTGCCGCCGAGCTGGACGATCTGCACCGATTTGTCAAAGCCGACAAGCATCGGGCCGATGACCGTGGCCCCGCCGAGTTCGAGCACCATCTTGGTCGAGATCGACGCCGCGTGAAAGGCCGGCATGACCAGGACATTGGCCGTATCGGTCAGGCGGCAGAACGGATAGAGCGCCATCGCGTCCTTGTTGAGGGCGACATCGGCCGCCATTTCGCCGTCATATTCAAAATCGACCCGGCGTTCGTCGAGAATGCGCACCGCTTCCTTGACGCGGGTCGACCTTTCGCCCGGCGGATGGCCGAAATTGGAAAAGGCCAGCAGCGCGACGCGCGGTTCATAGCCGAGCCGTCGCGCAAAGCCCGCCGCCTCGATGGCGATTTCCGCGAGATCCTCGGCCTCGGGCATTTCGGTGATCGCCGTATCGGCGACGATGATCGGACGCCCGCGCGCCAGGATCAGCGACACGCCAATCAGGCGATGGCCGGGCTTGTGGTCGATCACCCGCTCGATTTCCTCGAGCGTGACGGAAAAGTTGCGGGTCACGCCGGTGACCATCGCATCGGCGTCGCCGGAGGCGACCATGGCGGCGGCGTAATGGTTGCGGTCGTTATTAATGACGCGCTGGCAATCGCGCACCAGGAAGCCCTTGCGCTGCAAACGCTCGTAGAGCATTTGCGCGTAGGCCGCGTTGCGATGGGAAATCCGAGCGTTATGAATTTCGATCAGCTTCTCGTCGAGTTCGAGCCCGGCCCGATTGGCGACCTCGATCACGCGCTCTTCGCGTCCGACGAGGATGGCAGATCCCAATCCCTGGTTGACGAAGGTTATGGCCGCGCGAATGACCTGCTCTTCCTCGCCCTCCGCGAAAACGACGCGCTTGGGATTGCGTTTCACCCGATCCATGATCGACTGCATGACGCCGGCGACCGGATCGCGCCGCGCTGAAAGTTCGGCGCGGTAGGCTTCCATGTCGACGATCGGCTTGCGCGCGACGCCGGTGTCGATCGCCGCCTGCGCGACCGCGGGCGGCACGATCGAGATGAGGCGCGGGTCGAACGGCACCGGAATGAGGTAGTCACGGCCAAAGCGCGGACGGGCGCCCTGGTAGGCGAGGGCGACGTCGTCGGGCACGTCTTCGCGCGCAAGCTGGGCAAGGGCGTTCACCGCGGCGATCTTCATTTCCATGTTGATCGTCTTGGCGCGCACGTCGAGAGCGCCACGGAAAATATAGGGGAATCCGAGGACGTTGTTGACCTGGTTAGGGTAATCCGACCTTCCCGTGGCGACGATGGCGTCCGGGCGCACGGCATGGGCGTCTTCCGGCGTGATTTCCGGATCAGGATTGGCCATGGCGAAGATGATCGGGTTGGCCGCCATGGACTTGACCATCGACTGCGTCAGCGCGCCCTTGGCGGAAAGGCCGAAGAAAATGTCGGCGTCGACCATGGCCTCGGCGAGCGTGCGCTTGTCGGTGATCACGGCATGCGCCGATTTCCATTGGTTCATGCCCGCGGTGCGGCCCTGGTAGACCACGCCCTTGGTGTCGCAAAGCGTGACGTTCTCCGGCGCGAAGCCGATGGCCTTGATGAGATCGAGGCAAGCGATGCCCGCCGCGCCCGCGCCGTTGCAGACGAGCTTGGTCTTGCGGATGTCGCGGCCGGTGAGGTGGATGGCGTTGATCATGCCGGCCGCGGCGATGATCGCCGTGCCATGCTGGTCGTCGTGGAATACCGGAATATCCATCAATTCGCGCAGGCGCTCTTCGATGATGAAACATTCCGGGGCCTTGATGTCCTCGAGATTGATGCCGCCGAAGGTCGGGCCGAGGTAGCGCACCGCGTTGATGAATTGCTCCGGGTCTTCCGTGTCCAGTTCGAGGTCGATTGAATCGACGTCGGCGAAGCGCTTGAACAGCACCGACTTGCCCTCCATCACCGGCTTCGAGGCGAGCGCGCCGAGATTGCCCAGGCCGAGGATGGCTGTGCCGTTGGTGATGACCGCCACCAGATTGCCCTTGACCGTATAATCGTAGGCCTTCGAGGGATCGTCGGCGATGGCGTGGACCGGCACGGCGACGCCAGGCGAATAGGCCAGCGACAGGTCGCGCTGGGTCGCCATCGGCTTGG
This sequence comes from uncultured Alphaproteobacteria bacterium, assembly GCA_963828185.1. GTDB lineage: Bacteria > Pseudomonadota > Alphaproteobacteria > Rhizobiales > Beijerinckiaceae > Rhodoblastus. The sequence goes on from CAWHDV010000015.1 coordinate 283,181, forward strand.
TCGGCGCAATCTGGAATTTTCCTGGCCGTCCACGCGAATGGAACTGCAGCGCTTCCTGGTCCGTGAAGGTCGGCCGCTTGCCGCGGCTCGGCTTGGTGTCGGGCATATGCTAAAATCTCTGTTCGTCTCTGGACGGAGCCGCGAACTTATCCGCGCCGAGCGGCAAATCACAAGCAATCCTTTCGATAGAGGCGTTTTTTTTGCGTTTCCCGGCGCCGATCGCCATGTCGGGCGGCAAATGGACGTTGGATAAGCGAAGGCGCGAGGCTGGTCGCGGGTGCGCGGGGCGCCTAGCTTTGCTAGTTTCGCTGCGAAGCCGCGATTTGAGGAAAAATATGCGCGACGTCGAGCAGGCGCCCTATTTTGTCGAGGATCCGAAAAGCCCGGGTCAGCCGCCAGCCGCGTCGGCAAAGACGAGCGACGATGACTCGGGCCCGACTGAAGGCGCGGCGGACCAGGCCAGGGCTGTGCGAAAAAAAGCTGATGCGGCCGGCGGGCCCAGGCCGGAGTCGTCCGAGCGCGTGACGCCGATGATGGCGCAATATATCGAAATCAAAACGGCCAATCCCGATTGCCTGCTCTTCTATCGGATGGGCGATTTTTACGAACTGTTTTTCGAGGACGCCGAAATCGCTTCGCGCGCCCTGGGAATCGTCCTGACCAAGCGCGGCAAGCACCTCGGCGAGGATATTCCGATGTGCGGGGTGCCGATCGAACGATCGGACGATTACCTGCAGCGCCTGATCGGGCTTGGCCATCGCGTCGCCGTCTGCGAACAGACCGAAGATCCAGCCGAAGCGCGCAAGCGCGGCGGAAAGTCGGTGGTGCGCCGCGATGTCGTCCGCCTCGTCACGCCCGGCACATTGACCGAGGAGCGGCTGCTCGACCCGGGCCGGGCCAATCTCTTCGTCGCGCTGGCGCGGCAGCGCCTGAGCGAAACGGACTGGTTGTTCGGGCTGGCGGCCGTCGATATTTCGACCGGCGCCTTCGACGTCCACGAAACCGATTTTCCGGGCCTTCCCGCCCTGCTGGCGCGGCTCGAGCCGCGCGAAATCGTCGCCAACGAGGCGATCCTCGCCGACGAGGGGCTTGTGCGCATGCTGCGCGACACTGGCGCGGCGCTGGCGCCGCTTGGGCGCGCTTCGATCGATGGAGCGATTGCCGAGCGCCGGCTTTTGGAATTCTACGGCGTGGCGACGCTCGAAGGTTTCGGGCCGCTGACGCGTGCGGAAATCAACGCCGCCAGCGCCGCCGTCGCCTATGTCGAACGCACCCAGTTTTCCTCGCGTCCACGCCTTTCGCGTCCCAGTCGTGGGCCAAACGCCACGGTGCTGGAGATCGACGCGGCCACGCGCGCCAATCTCGAACTGGCGCGCACCCTGTCCGGCCAGCGCGCGGGCTCGCTGATCTCGGTCGTCGATCGCACGACTACGCCTAGCGGCGCCCGGCTTCTGGCGGAATGGCTGGCGGCGCCCTTGCGCGATTGCGCGAAAATCGTCGCAAGGCAGGACGCGGTCGCGTTTTTCGCCGACGATCCGCTGATCCGCAGGGACATCCGCCAGGGATTGAAGGGCGTTCCGGACATGATGCGGGCGCTTGGCCGCCTGGCTCTCGATCGCGGCGGCCCGCGCGATCTCGCCGCGCTGCGCGACGGCTTGCTGGCCGCGCGCGATTGCGGCGCGCAGCTCGAGGCGCGCAGCCCGCCCGACCTGCTGGCCAAGGCGGCGGCCTTCCAGGCCGGCGTCGACCTGGCGTTGCCGCAGAATTTTTCCGCGGCGTTGGCCGACGAATTACCGCTCGATCGCCGCGACGGAAACTTCATTCGCCCCGGTTTTGATGCGCGCCTCGATGAAATCAGGGCCTTGCGTGACGAAAGCCGCCGAGTGGTCGCCGCTTTGCAAGGCCGCTACTGCGAATTGGCGGAAACGCGCCAGCTCAAGATCAAGCACAATAATTTTCTCGGCTATTTCATCGAAGTTTCGCAAGCGCAGGGCGAACGATGGTTGCGGCCGCCGTTGAACGCCACCTTCATTCACCGCCAGACCATGGCCGGCGCGATGCGCTTCTCGACGTCGGAGCTGGCCGAACTGGCGGGCAGGATCGCCAACGCCGCCGACGAGGCGCTGGCCATCGAACGCGCCATATTCGATCGGCTCGCGGCGCAAGCTCAGGCCCGCGCGGCCGAGATCGAGGCTGTGGCCAGGGCGCTGGCGGCGGTGGATGCGCTGGCTGCGCTTGCGGAGGCGGCGGCCGACGCGGACTGGGTCCGCCCGAAGGTCGACGACAGCCTGGCTTTCGAGATTGTCGGCGGCCGCCATCCGGTGGTCGAAGCGGCGTTGCGGTCGCGCGGCGAGGCCTTCGTGCCCAACGATTGCGATCTGACGGGAACGGCCACTGGCCGCTCATCCGAGGCAGGCGGAAGGATCGCCGTCGTCACAGGACCGAACATGGCGGGCAAATCGACTTTCCTGCGCCAGAACGCGCTGATCGCGGTGCTGGCCCAGATTGGCTCGTTCGTCCCCGCGAAACAGGCCCATATCGGGATCGTCGACCGGCTGTTTTCGCGCGTTGGCGCTTCGGACGACCTGGCGCGGGGCCGGTCGACCTTCATGGTCGAAATGGTCGAAACAGCCGCCATCCTCAACCAGGCCAGCGAGAGATCGCTGGTCATCCTCGATGAAATCGGGCGCGGCACGGCGACTTATGACGGCCTTTCCATCGCCTGGGCTGTCATGGAGCATCTGCACCAAGCCAATCGCGCCCGGGCGCTGTTCGCCACCCATTTCCACGAACTGACCCATCTCGGGCAACGCCTGCCGCGCCTCGTCAATCTCTGCATGCGCGTCACGGACTGGAATGGTGACGTCGTCTTCCTGCATGAAGTGGCGCGCGGCGCGGCGGATCGCTCCTATGGCGTCCAGGTCGCGCAGCTTGCCGGCTTGCCGCCGAATGTGGTCGAACGCGCCCGCCACATTCTTGCCGAGCTGGAGCAGACGGATCGCCGCGCGCCGGTCGAAAGGCTGGTCGCGGACCTGCCGCTTTTCGCCATTCCCGAATCTGCGCCCGCCGCGCCGGCCAAGGTCGCCGCGCTGGGCAAGGCCGATGCGCTGCGCGCGGCGCTCGAGGCGTTCAATCCCGATGAGATGACGCCCCGCGCCGCGCTTGAGGCGCTCTACGCCTTGAAAAAAGTGGCAGGTTCTTGAGCCGTTCTCAGTTCGGGTTTTCGAGGCTGAACATTTCCGCCTTTTCGTCATAGGCGAAAAGCTCGGCGTAGCGCGCCCAGGAAACGACGGTGTGCAAGGTTTGTTCGGCGTAGTCCTCGGACATGTAGTCTTCGAGTTCGTTGCGGAATCGCGCCGCCGGCGCGGAATGGCTCGGTCTTTCGTCCAGCACCCGGCGGATCAGGCTGATGATCGGCACGTAATTGATCAAATGCTGCGAAAACAGCTTTTTGCGCTCGTCGGTGTCGAGATCGACGAAGCTCCGGCCGGCGTCCGACAGCAGGAAATCGCCTTCGCTCAGCATGCCGAAGCGCAGCAGTTGCAAGGCTTCCGCGAGGTGAAACAGTTCGTCCGCCTCCATTTGCAGCCGGTCGGCGAGAACGGGCAGGTCGGCGCGTCCGTTGAACGGCGCGGCGGCCACCGCCTCGATCAGGCCGGAGAGAACATTGGTCGATACGGGATGCAGCACCATGCCGACGCCAGTTCCCGGAATGCCGTCGATCGCCGCCGGACGCGGCTCGGCCCTTTGCGTCATGCGCGCATAGATGCTGTCGACCAGCTGGCGAAAAGGCGGGTCGAGGCGATTGCGGGGGTGGTTGAGGTCGACTTTGATCTCGGCGGCGATGCGGCCGGGATTCGACGAGAACACCAGGATGCGGTCGCACATCAGCACCGCCTCCTCGATGTTATGCGTGACCATGAGCACGGACTTCATCGGCAGCCGGCCCTCGATCCACAGGTCGATGATGTCGGTGCGCAAGGTTTCGGCGGTGAGGACGTCGAGCGCCGAAAAAGGCTCATCCATCAGCAGCAAGTCCGGATGGACGACCAGGGCGCGGGCAAAACCGACCCGCTGCCGCATTCCGCCGGACAATTCCTTGGGATAGGCGGATTCGAAACCGTCGAGGCCGATCAAGTCGATCGCGGCGAGGGCGCGCTTGCGTTGCTCCGGCTTGGCGACCCTGAGCGCGTCGAGCCCCAGTTCGACGTTTTCCAGCACGGTCAGCCAGGGAAACAGCGCGAAGGACTGAAAAACCATGGCGATGCCGCGCGGCGGGCCGCTGATCGCCTCGCCGCGGCAGAAGACGGAGCCGGAGGTCGGCTTGATGAGGCCGGCGATAATGCGCAGCAGCGTCGACTTGCCCGAGCCGGAGCGTCCGAGCAAGCCGACGATCTCGCCGGATTTGATGGTGAGATCAACTTTTTCCAGCACGATCAGTTCGTCGCCGTTCGCCTTGGCGAAGCTGCGGTTGACGTTCTTCAGCTCGATCAGCGCGGCGTCGGCGCTCGCGTCGGCGACATCTAGCATGACAATCTCCAAAACCCGGGACGCCGGGATCACCAAATGAATGTCCGGGCTCAGCCCAGGCGCAGGCGGTCTTCAGCGTAAGTATAGAGCGGCCGCCACAACAGGCGGTTGAACAGCGTGACCATGATCGACATGACGACGATGCCGAGCACGACCTTCTGGAAATCGCCGGCTTCCGTCGCCTGGGCGATGTAGGAGCCGAGGCCTGTGGCGGTGAGCTTCTTGTCGCCCCAGCTGGCGACTTCGGCGACGATGGCGGCGTTCCACGAACCGCCCGAGGCGGTGATCGCCCCGGTGATGTAATAGGGAAAAATTCCCGGAAGGATGACATAGCGCCACCATTTCCACCCCTTGAGATGAAAACTCTGCGCCGCTTCCTTCAGATCGCCGGGAAAGGCGGTGGCGCCGGCGATGACATTGAACAGAATGTACCATTGCGTGCCCAGGATCATCAGCGGACTTAGCCAGATATTGGGGTTGAGGCTGAAATGCAGGATCAGCGCCACCGCAGCCGGAAACGCGATATTGGCGGGAAATGCGGCCATGAATTGCGCGATCGGCTGGATTTTTTCCGCGAGTTTCGGCCGCAAGCCGATCCACACGCCGATCGGAACCCAGATCAATGTCGCCAGGGCGATCAGGACGACCACGCGCCGTCACCATTCACATCGGCAAAAAAGATAGTGCCGGTCAACCCCGTTGCCCAGGTGCCCGCAGAGGTAAAGCCCGAGCCGGTGGAGAGGTAGACGTTTGCATTGCCGCCATTGACGTAGACGACGTCGGTCCTTCCATTGCCGGCGACGTCGCCGAGATAGACGAGAGGGGTAAGAGTGATACTGCCCAGGTTACTCGACATGGCATAAAAGGTTATCTGGTTGTTTTGCCCTTCGGCACAGGTAATGCAGTGGTTCGTTGCCACTACAGTCCCGGATGCAGTCGCGCCGCTCAGGGTGATGGAGCCGGCGACACCATTGTAACCCCAAAAAGTCATTGTACTACCGGACCCCGACACTGCCCAAAGACTGGTGGTTGCGTATTGCTTTCCCGATGTCGCGGTCCCCGAGGCCGTTGCCCCTGATAGAGAGGGCGCCGGCATCGTACCAACCCATCGAGGGGGCATAAACATCCCACCACCACCCCAGGAAGTCAAGCCCGTTGCCCGTCCCCGACACACTCCAAAGGCCATCATCATCTTGACTCAAATTGTACGACGTATTATCCCCCACGGAACCCGGAAACGGACACGGGAGGAATAGACCCCCAGGGCGTGAAGCCGCCGAGGCTGGTGCCGTTCGAGGGCGCCACATCGACCTGACCCGATGACGCAACGTTCAGCATATCCGTCCTGCCGTCGCCGTTGAAGTCGCCGGGCATGACCGTATTGGTGAATCCGCTGCCCCAGGACTGAGCGGCTCCAAAGCCGTTTGCCCCTTGCTGATAGACGAAGGTGGTCGGGGGAAGCGCGGTCTCGCCATCGCTGCCGTACTGGGTGACCGAGGAAAGGAGCGATCGGGAAGTGGCAGTGCTGAAGCCATAATTAAGTACGTACGAGCGCACGAGCTGACTGCCCTCCATCACCTGGATACTGCCCAGACGCAGGGCGGTTTGCACCTGGTTGCCGGTGGTGTACATGATCGGCGCGTCGCTCCTGCCGGAAGGAGAGTTGAATACGATATGATGGGTTGCAGATAGTCCTGTGTTCGGGTTACTAGTGCAGTGTTACAGTAACTGCCTTACAGTAGTGGTCTGAGGGTCGTCATTCCCACGAAAGCGGGAATCCAGGTTAAAAAGACTGGATTCCGGATCAGGTCCGGAATGACGGACTATGTAAAGGCGTTACTGAGACACTACACTAGTGTAGTCTATCTGATTGGGGTAGATATCCCCCTGATTCTTTGTGTAGGATATTGTCATGGTGTTCCCGTTCGTATCGACGACGGTATCGAGACACCACTTGAAGATGTCTCCATTGCTGAAGTCCTGACGGGAGGCCGAGGTGCTGCCGTAGTAGTATTTCGTGCCATCCTTCGAGGTAACAACCCAGGCCAGTCCGTTAGCCGTGGATTCGAGTTGATACTTAGAAAGACCACCTTCTATCTTTTCGCCGTAGTAGTTCGTTCCCCAGTCGGCGGAGCGGGATACCAGATCGGAAGTGGACCCGTTGAGCTGGGCGACATAGTCGCTGGCGCCGTAGTTCACGCCGAACTTTGTGGACCTTTGGATCGATCCCATATCGAGCGTCCATCCCACTCCTATCCATCCGTTGCCTTGGTAACTGTTATAGGTGAGGGCGAGCTAGGTGCTATGCCGGCCTTGCCAGGGGTACTTCGATAGGGATGCCGGTAGTGGCAGCCCCGGTAAAGAGCGTCGTGCTCGGGCTTGGTGTGGAGACGGTGTTTGGGCCTGCATCCTGTGCCTCCTGGGCATAGGCCTCGGAGATGAAGATATTGAGCACCTCGTTGAGCACCTTATCGACGGAAGGTATCGACGAATAGGTGAAAGTGACGAGCACGAGCCATACCAGGGCATGGAATGCAGCTATCTTACGCATTGAGACCCCCCTTCTTCGAAGTAGGAAAGAAAAGCGGAAGTGGCGGAAAATGATATGTCCAAAGAGTGCCGTGAGGCTGAGAGTCGGTTTCGGGTACGGTTCATAGGGTTCGAGTTATCCTGTCCGCATCCTACCAACGGCCTATTCATCCGGTCAACCCCCATTTCTGGGGGGGTGGCGTGAATAGGTAGGCAGGACAACGGAAAAAAAGTTGAAGCAGGGGGAGACGATGCGATGGTTACGAGGATCGGAAGCACCTGCACTACACCGTGAAATCCACCCGTTTAGTTGACCGGCCTGCTGCCTCACCCCTTTCATAATCTTGGTGAATGATCGAATTGGCCTGTGGTATAACGTATTGTACCGGGCAAGGATAAGGTCTTCAACTCTTCTTTGAAGGCGAGCTTAAGAGTAGAGGGTGCGATATGGCGGCTCGGAAGGTGCAAGGGCACGAGAATCGGGCGAAGTCCGGGGGCGATGGTGTCTCCGTTCCGGGAAAAATGCGGACCGACCATGGGCCCGAGCCGCTTCAACGATTCAGGGAGCTGCTCTTCGACCTCTCGGCAAGGCTCATCAGTGTGGCCCCCTCTCAAATAGGCGAAGAAATCGAACTCGGACTCCGACAGGCGGGGGAGTTCGAGGGGCTCGACGCGATCCTCCTTACGGAAGTTTCCGACGACGGCGAGGCGCGGGAGGTGCATGCCTACAGGGACCCGGGAACAACGCTGCCTGCCCCGGTGACCGTCGGTCGCGACCTTCCGTGGATTTCCGCACGGATGCGGGAAGGAGCGGCGGTTCTGCTCTCCAGTTTGCCCGACGATTTACCGGTCGAGGCGGGGCGGGAGAAGCGGTATTTCACTGAATGCGGCGTCAAGTCCACCCTCATCATCCCCTGTGGAAGAATAATGCCCGCCTCCGTAGTGCTCTGTGCCGTCTCAATCACCCGTGAATGTTCGTGGCCGCCGGAACTGGTAAGCGTCTTCGGCTACCTGGGGAAGATACTGACCGGCGCCTTGGAGCGGAAGAGGGTGGTCGAGAGAATCGACGAGATGCTTCAGTTCGAGCACCTTTTGTCCGAGGTTTCCGCCACATATATCAACCTGCCACGGGACGACGTCGAGAAGCTCCTCAAGAAGGATTTCGAGCGGCTGAGCCGCCTTCTCGGCGTCGACCGCTGCGTCCTTTACGAGGTCGGCGAGGATAAACGCTTTTCCGGATTCGCGAGGCCTTTCGTCTGGTCCCCCGACGAAGACGCCGATGACATAAAGGAGCTGGACGAGCTTTCCTCCAGGGTCCCCAACATGTTCGAGAGCCTCCAGTTCTTCTTCGACAAGTGGTACGCGGGCGAGTACGTGCAATGGACCCGCCTCGAAGAGCTGCCCCCGGAGGCCGAGCGGGTCAAGCAGCTTTATGGGCGGTTCGGCGTGCGATCGGGCATCGCCATCCCTGTCTCCGTTGCCGGATCGACGATCGCGGCGCTCGTGATCACGACCGTTCGCGCCCACCGCTCGTGGCCCGAAGAGCTTATTCCCCGCCTCCGTCTATTCGGCGAGGTTTTTGCGAACGCCCTTATGCGGAAGAAGAACGAGGAGGAGATCCAGCACGCCATCTCCGAGATAAGGCAGCTCAAGGAACGGATCGAGGCCGATTACGTGTATCTCAGGGAGGAGATCAGCCTCGAACATGACTTCGGTGACATCGTAGGCCAGAGCGACGCCCTGAAAAGGATACTCATCAAGGCGAAACAGGTGGCGCCCACGAGTGCCACGGTCCTGCTCCTCGGCGAGACGGGCACGGGCAAGGGTTTGATCGCCCGCGCCATTCACGAGGCGAGCAAGCGCAAAGACCGCCCGTTTATGCAGGTGAACTGTGCCGCCCTGAATCCGGGTCTCATAGAAAGCGAGCTTTTCGGCCACGAGAAGGGCGCCTTTACCGGCGCAGCCGTGAGAAGGGTAGGGCGTTTTGAGGCGGCCCACGGGACAACCCTTTTTCTCGACGAGATAGGCGACCTGCCGACCGAATTGCAGCCGAAATTGTTGCGGGTGCTTCAGGACGGGGAATTCGAGCGGGTAGGGGGAAGCACCACGATAAAGACCGACGTACGGGTGATTGCGGCCACGAACCGCGACCTGGAGCGGGAGGTCGAGGAAGGCAGGTTCCGGCGGGACCTCTGGTACCGCCTGAGCATCTTCCCTATCTCTGTCCCTCCTCTTCGTGAACGGTTGGACGACATCCCGCTCTTTGTAAGCTCCTTCGTAAAGAAGTACGGGACGTGGATGGGGAAAGAGTTCAACATGGCGCCCCTTAGAACGATCAGGGCCCTCCAGGAGTATTCGTGGCCGGGCAACATCAGGGAACTGGAGAACCTCGTTGAGCGGGCGGTTATCACGAGCCCGGACGGGAACCTCCGGATCGAGCTGCCCTCCCGTCCCGGCGCGCCCGTGGATACGGGAAAGACCCTCGAGGATTTCGAGCGGAACCATATCCTCAAGGTGTTAGAAGAGACGGGATGGACTATAGAGGGGGCGCACGGCGCGGCCCGCAGGCTAGGCCTCAAGCCGAGCACGCTCAGGTTCCGTGTGAGAAAGCTTGGCATCAGCCGCCCTCGTAAGGCGTGAGGCTATATACACGTTTCGTTTGGTCGGTCGGCCCGTCGCATGAAGGAAATGGCTGCGCACCCCGGCCACTGCTGTACTGACCTCTGGCGGTTGCGGCCCGCGTGATGTGTGGCTGCTTCTCAGTCTGTCTCGTCGGTCGCGGGCGTCCGCGAGAACGATTGGTACTACTCTATCGGTGGCCGACGGTCAAGGTTGCTCACAGGCCATCCCGGGTACCCATGGGGCTTTATCCATGAGTGATGACTCATTTCCTCCATGTGACCGTCCATCCGATCCGCCATTAAACACCCTTCTACTCAGGTGCATAATGGCGGAGTGTGCATGGGCGGGATGCAGCGGAAGGTAGGTCAGTGGGCATTTCCGTATAGGCCGTTTTACGTTCTTTCATATAGGCTCTTTTCCAGAACTTCGCTCAGGAAAAGAGCCTATACGTAACACTCGACAATGAGCATTGAGTTCGTCGGGTGAGACTATGAGGCGGGGCCGAGAAAAAAATCTTGGGGCAGCCCTTGACGGCCTGTTGCCCAAATCAGTAAAGTCAAGCATGTGAAAACTCGTCAGAAGAAACTATAGTAATTGCGGTAACTTGGAATAGGCGTACGTACTTATTTTTCACAAAGTCCATCAAAATAGGCTTTGAGCAACAGGCCGTTGAATCCTGAAATGCCTTATCTATGTCTTTTCTTGACTTCCCAAGCCCACCTTTTGCCCTGAACATTCCAGGCCTTGCCCTCAATGCGGTCTTCGCGCAAGGTTCCGTTATAAGTAGAGTAGTTTTTTATGACGATAATCACTATCTGACCATTTTGTGCCCAGACGTTATCCTTATCCTCAAGGGTTACGATTTCTTTCCTCGACGTGTTCGTCCTGTAGCGCAACTGTCCTCCTTTGAGGAACGTGAACTCATAAAAGTCTCCGTCTGAGTCTGTGCCTGCCCAGGCAGTTCCCTCTATGGATCTGATCGTTCCGAGGGTCGTTGCGGGTTCCTGACTCGCTGAATCTCGCTCCTGAGATAAGACAAGCATCGTGGTGCAAATGAGTACCAGCAAGACCGCAGCAGTGTAAGATAGGCGTTTCATATGGCGTCTCCTTTTTCTTCGTTGCGGAACGTCTTCCTTGAAGCTTGGGGAAATCCTCGGGGTCGCCCTTGAATCTTGCGGGCATACGGGACATCCTTCATGTTCAATAACCCCTTCACCCGAACAGAGGTAGCTTCGTTGCACGCGTTTGTTGGGCCAGATAGTCTCGCTGCTGTCCTCCAGTTTCCATTATAGAAAAATATGAGGAGATTACAACAACTATTTCAGGGTACGCATTGAGGCGGCCCTCCCCGCCGGGCAATACCTGTATCTCTATAATATTCTCCCAAGACACACCCATGTGTCTGCCAAATCTCATTGACACCCAGCATGTCCGGCAGGTACGATCTCGTTGCCGCGCCTTGGCTGCAACGGTAGCGCGCATTCGGCTATCGGATTCCGGGTAGAGGAGGTACGCACTTGGCGTTTCCACCGTTCTTCAGATGCACTAAGGCTTTAGGCCGCTCCATCCTGCTGGTGCTCGTGCTTTGTACAACCATTTCAGGGGAGACCGGGGAGACGACCGTAAAGAAGTAAATAGCTCCGACCCCCGGAAAGAAAAAGGAAACGGGCTACGTTTTTGGTCCGTGCTTGCCTTTTCCGCTTCCACCACATTTGTCAATCATGGCCACCTGTAATGTTGTATTGCAAGAAGAACATTCAGCGGCGCACTTTCGGGAAGTTGTCAAGGTAACGGGCTGTTTCTGAAGGGAAGTTCCACGTCCGCACGGCCTTTCAACAAAGATGCAGCCGTAGTGTTCTTCAATCGATCGAAGCCGGGTTGTAATAAAGGCCTGAGAGCGTATCGTCATCCATAGGGGCTTTGTTTCAGCCCGCCGGCTGCTTCCCTTTTGCCGCGAGCTTTTTGTCAAAGGTAAAAAAGGAAAGATCATAGTTCTTCGCCTTGATAAAAAGAAGGCAGTCGACGATGTCTATTGTCGTATCGGCAAACATGGCGAGAGATTCGGTGAGTCCCCGGACATCTTTGTTTGTGATGCCTTTGTATCCCAACAGCCGGATGAGTGTGTCTGCTGTTTCTACCCGGGGGACCTTATAGAACTTCGTGAGAACGTAGACGCATTCGACACAGGACGCTCTCCAGAATTATCGCTGTTTCCTTCCCTGTGAGGACGTTCTCGAAAAAGGGGGCCGCCTTGGCATAAAGATTTTCCTGATCTCGCAGGAGATACCGAAGAATTGTATTGGTGTCGGGGAGTCTACTTTTTGGTCTTTTCATCGACCACCTTTTCCCACACCTTTTCTCGAATCTCGGAAAATGCCATCGGTTCCCCGGAATAGGCGCGCAGAGCGCCGCCGACGCTTTTGACCGCTTTCAATATGACCTGACCTTCGGCCACCTGAAATTCCACCACATCTCCCTTCAGTGTTTCTCGTATTGCCCTCGGTATGGTAACCTGACCTTTTGAAGTAATCTTTGCCGTATACGCCATAATGGTCATCTCCTTACTTATTATTAGTTCATTACCTATATAAAGTGTAATGATAATTACTGTTAAAATCAACCGGGATCGCGCTGTAGCGTGCCACATGTTTTTGTTCTCAGTTATCAGAGAAACGCCGCATTCAACAGGAAAGCCGATATTCGTTACTCCACTTTCGTAAACATCGGGAAAATCACCGGGGTCACCCGTTAAAGATACCCCTTTAAAAGCGCCCGGGCCATGAACTAGGCGATTGTGGACCCGACGAGCGGGGACGTGTTAGGATTGACCCATTCCGCCGATCGCCTGCCGAAGAGGGTGAGGGTCGCCTGGAAATGCATATAGAGGAGCGATCTTATGGAAAAAACCAAGGACGCAGAAAACAGCCCGGCCATGCCCGCACCGCTTCCCAAAGTCGAGCTTGACTATCCCATCACGCCGAAAGAGAACCTCAAGATGGTCTTCGACAGGAAGAAGCCCCTGTGGGTGCCCAACATGAATATGGAAAAGGCGTTGGTAATCTGCCCTCACGATAAGGACCGGCCTCTCTTCACCAAGAGCGGGAAGGACTGGTTCGGGGTGGATTGGACCTATGTCGAATCGGCAGGCGGACAGATGGTGACGCCCCATTCCTTCATCATGGACGACCCCGTGGAATGGGAAGAAAAGCTCATATTCCCCAAATTGGACGAGATGGATTTCGCCCCGGGCAGGGTTGAGGCCGCGGCGAAATCCGATCCCGCGATCATGGGCTTCTACCTGATGCAGGACGGATTGTTCGAGCGACTCCTCTCCCTTGCCACCACGGAAAACGTCTTCTGTTTTCTCATCGAGGAAGAAGAGTCGGCACTGAGGTATTTCAACGCCATAGCCGATTACAAGATCGCTTTGATGGACAAGGTCATCAGAGAATGGGCGCCCTTCGATACCTTTATCAACAGCGACGATTGGGGCACCCAGATCAGCACGTTCATTTCCCCTGAGATGTACCGAAAGTATATCTTTCCGCCGATGAAACGGATCGTCGATTTCGCCCACGAGAACGGGAAGTATATCAATTTCCATTCATGCGGAAAGATAGAAACCCTCGTTCCCCAGCTCGTAGAATTGAAAACGGATATGTGGGAGGCCCAGTCGATGAACGATCTTGTGGCCCTCAGAAAACGCTACGGCAGACAACTGTCGATCCAGATCACCATGGACGTCAACATAACACAGAAGGAGGGTGTGGCGGACCAGGCGATCGTCGACTATGTTCACGCCTACGTGGACACCTACGCCGGTGACGGAGGACTTTTGGCTGCCTATATGCCGAGGGACGCCCATGTGAATGAAGTCATAGCCAGGGAACTCTTTGAATACAGCTCCAGGCATTACAAAGGCGTTACCCATTCTTAGCGGGTTTGCAGACCCAGGCATTCCGGGGCGATTTGGAGGTGAGCACTATCTTGAATCACCCGGGAGTCATCTATCAAGCACCTCCCTGACCTTCTGCAATAGGCCATTCGGCGACAGCGGCTTTGCGATAAAGTCAACCGCCTCGCCCTGGATGCCCTTGTCGAGGATGACGTCTCCGGTGTAGCCGCTTGTGAAGATGACCCTTACGTTCGGGTGGGTCCTTTTAATCTCCTCATAGGCTTCTTTTCCGTTCTTTTTCGGCATGACCACGTCCATAACCATGAGGTCCACTTTGTCCCGGTTCTCCATGAACACCTTGACCGCGTCCTCTCCGTCTGTGGCCTCCACCGTCGTGTATCCGTGTGCCCGAAGAATCTCTGTGGTAAGCCTCCTCACCCCCACATCGTCTTCGACCACCAGAACGGTTTCGGCACCGCCTTTGACCTTTTCCGATGGCCGGGTTTCGTCTTTTCTTTCCTCATTCACCAGAGGGAAATACAGGCGAAACGTGGTGCCCTGGTGAGGTTCGCTATAGACTGAGATATGTCCGTTGTGCTGTTTGACAATGCCATAAACGGTGGCAAGCCCCAGGCCCGTTCCCTTGCCTACCTCCTTCGTGGTGAAAAAGGGCTCGAAGATACGCTCCTTCGTTGGCCTGTCCATACCGATGCCCGTGTCGGAGATGGAAAGCAAAGCATATTTTCCTTTCTCACCGTACCCATGGGCCTTGATAAATTCGTCATCCAGTTCCGTTACCTCCGTCCTTATGCTGAGGAGCCCACCATTCGGCATGGCATCACGGGCATTGACGGCGAGGTTAATGAGTATCTGGTCGATTTGCGTCACGTCTGCCATGACGATGAGTTCTTCGGTTGCGGGGGTTATCTTGAGATCGATATCCTCGGTCAGGAGCCTTTCCAGGAGCTTTCCTGTGTTCGCCACCATCTCGTCGATGCTATGTGGCGCGAGGTTGATCCGTTGTTTCCTGCCAAAAGCCAACAGACTCTGCGTAAGATTGGCTGCTTTCTGCGATGACGCCAATATCTGATCGAGATATTCCCCGTTTATCGGTTCATGCTTATCCGCTGCCATCTTGATCAGGGTGCCGAAGCCTGTGATGACCGTGAGGATGTTGTTGAAGTCGTGGGCGACACCGCCTGCGAAGGTACCTATGGCCTCCATCTTCCGGGCTTGCAGCAACTGGGCCTGGAGGCTCTTACGTTCGGTGACGTCCCTCATGAAGGCCAGCGAGATAGGCTCGCCCTGGTAGGTTGCGGCCGTGACGGACGCCTCGATATACACGATGTCACCGTTCTTCATCAGGCCCTTGAACTCGTAGCGGTCCGGTACGTCTTCTTTCTGTTGCTGCCGCTCGCCCATCTCAAGGATCCTGTCGCGGTCATCGGGGTGCACCAGCCTTCCGATGCTTTGCCCTACAACCTCATCGGGGCTTTGGAATCCGAAGATTTCAAGGAATTTTCTGTTTACGAAGATATAGTTCTGGTCTCTGACCATAGCGACCCCGTCGTTGGAGCTTTCGATCGCCGTACGGTAGCGCTCTTCGGACTCCTGCAGCGCCTTTTCGATGCGTTTCTGCTCGGTCGTGTCCCTGATCGATTCAATGGCCCCCGCGACGTTGCCTTCGCGGTCGAAGAGAGGCGATGCAGTGGCAGAGAGATAGGCGCCCCTTCCGCGGTATGCCCTTGGCACATAGACCTCCATGGAAAGCTTGCTGCCCTCCCTCTTCACGTTATCGTAGGTTTTTTCCATCTCCTCATTCTTCTCGAATACGAGATCGATAACGATGGGCCTGGGCTCTCCGTAAAAGTGGACCGAATAAGCGTAATCCCCTTTTCCGAGCATCGCCTCTTTCTCGATCCCGGTCATCTCTTCGATGGCTTTGTTCCATGCCACGACCCGTTTCTCGCGATCGATGACGAAGGTAGCATCGGGAAGGAACTCGATGATGTCGTAAAGCCGCTCGTGGGCACTACGGAGTTCATCTTCGGTTCTTTTGCGGTCGGTGACGTCCTCCATGGTTCCCTCGTAATGGAGCACTTTCCCTGCTCCATCCCTTACCGCGCGGGCATTGGTTACGGCCCGGATGTTTCCTCCGTCTTTACGATGGAGCCGCATTTCAAAGCCTTCCACAATACCATGTTCTTCCAATATTTGCCCGAATTTTGCTCTGGCTTCAGGGTTCACGTAAACCTGTTTGCCGATATCGACAATATGGTTCGTCATCTCTTCCGGTGTTTCATACCCCAACATTTTCGCAAGAGCAGGGTTCGCGCTGATAAAGTGTCCTTCCGGTGTGGTCTGATATATACCTTCCACGGCGTTCTCAAAGATGGAGCGGTATTTTTCTTCGCTTTTTTGGAGCGCAGCCTCTGCTTTGCGCCGCATCATCCGCTGCATAAGGAGAATGAAGATGAGCAATGACTCGATAGCACAAAAAACAACTATGCCTATGATAAGCCATCTGTATTGATCCCAGAGCGTCATTGTTTTGTACCCAACGACGCTGTGAGGGGGGAGATTCTTTTCGCTCATGCCCCAACGCTTCATCTGCCGCCAGTCAAACATATACGCATCGGGGTTTGCGGAGATGGAGAAATCGGCAGGTTTCGCGCCATGTAATATGCGGAGGCCCATTTCGGCAGCCTTTTTCCCCTGTTCTTCAAAGCTGACCAGACGGCCGCCAACGATCCCGGACCCGAAATAGGAATCGAACATGGCAAAAACAGGAACATTTGAAATGCGGGAAATAAGGGTTACCACGTCTTTGGGCACAAAGGACCTGCCGGTGCTATCCTGAAACATGGTGATATAGAGAATTATGGTATGCGCTTGGAGGTCGGGGACGGTTTTGAGAACCTTTTCTATCGGCATGCCCGTCATATAGGTTATATCGAGCCTTCCCTCATACTCCTTCAATGCCGTTCGCACTGCCGCTTCATAGCCCCTGTCGTTATCGCTCGATCCTCCGATGACGATCACCTTCCGGGTATCCGGTCGTAATCCGAGCGCTGCATCAAGGGTGCCTTTCGGATCTATCCCCATGAGGACACCGGTAATGTTCGGCCTCAACGCTCGTCCTTCAATCTGGTATTTCTCGATTGAACAGAACACAACGGGGACTTCGGGGAAAAGTCCTTCGATGTCCTTTAGAAAGAAATCCAGCGCAGGTTGCAGCATGACAAAGATCAGATCGGGAGACCGTCGTGAATACTTGTAGCGCAATAAATCGAGCAAACGCTTGCGGTAATCCTCGTCAGGGAATCGGGTGAGGTCGAGGTATTCGGTGTAGAGGTCAGCGTGAATGGTTTTGTCTGACTCGATCGTTGAACGTATGCTTTGGTTTACGGTAATACTGTACGGCATAAAGGGTTCAAAAGCGTGAATCAGCAGGATTCTTTTAGTCTGCTTCGGGCTGTCGGCCAAAGCAGAAGGGGCGATAAAGTGCAGCGCCACCACAATAACCAGCAGTGCACGGACTAATCGCATCGAGTCAAAGGCTCTCCTTGTGGCGTTGCGCAGTACTCACTTTGTCAACCAAGCCTAATGGGGGAGGGACCAAAGATAAAACGATATTATTATTTCCATCTGTCGAGACGTATTTTTATTATAGCAGGAAAAGGGCGAAACACAAGGCGTACTTATTCACGCCACAGGGTGAATTCATCCTCTCCTCATACCTCTGCCGTATCGGTGGGTTACAAATAGTTCTGATCAATTTCCTCCGATTCAGGTATATTTGGTTTCAAGACCGTCAGGAGGCATGTGGTGGATCTGGGGAAGATTGTGGTCCGACTGGTACGCACATCCGAAGAGGGGGAGTATCACGATCTCATGCAGGCGCATCATTACCTTGAGACATTCGTAGACCCTGCGCGTTTTCAGGGAACGGTATATAAGGTCGACAACTGGACCTGCGTCGGCACAAGCAAAGGCTACCCGGAGGACTCCGCAGGGGTACGTCCCTTCAGGATCGCCCAAAATGGTCTTCGTAAAACCCATGACCGGCAAAGCGCGGAGACTCTTATCGGGGGCCGCTCTCGACCCGGCCTATCGGAAGGGAGAACCAAAGATCATGCTCAGCGCCGACCACATGCACTCGTTGCCCTCATTCTTTTTCGACATTCCCGACCCCCGCCGTCGGGAGGGCCGTAGACATCGTCTCTCCACCGTACTCGCCATTGCAGCGGGTGCGACCCTCTGCGGAATGCGGGGTTACAAGGCTATCGCCAACTGGGCTGAAAGCTTAGGACCCAAAGCCCGGAGACGCTTCGGCTGTCGCTTCGAAAACGGCTCCTACCTCGTCCCGAGCGAGTCCATCATTCGCAGCGTCCTCATCCGTATCGATCCCCTCCATCTCGATCACGCGCTTCAACGCTGGAACGACACCTATGGAAAGAAGGACGAGAGTCTTGCCGTAGACGGCAAGACCATGTGCAATGCCATCGACGAACATGGCCAGGTCCACGTGATGAGCGTCGTCGGCCACGAGACGAAGGCCTGCTACACCCAAAAAGTAGGCGTCCTCCCGACAGGATTCGATGAGGACGTCAAACGGACCAATGAGATCACAACAACCATCCCGCTTCTTGACGCGATCGATATCGAAGGCAAGACCATCACTGCCGATGCGCTTCTCACCCAACGCACGATAGCCGACTACCTTCTCGGACGAAAGGCCCACTACCACTTTACCGTCAAGAAGAATCACCCAACGCTTCGTGACGATATCATGCTCTTCTTCGAAGACCGGGGAGAACCCGACTTCGTCATGCACGACCCCCCGGAGCACGGGCGCATCGAGGTGAGGAAGATTCTGGACGACACCCTCACTGAACTCCCGGCGTGGGACAAGCATTCGTGATCGAACGGCATGTCCTCGAGTAAGAAGACCGGTAAAGAGTCTCCTCTCAAGGACGATGAGAAAATGGCCTATGGCATCACCAGCCGGAGACCGGAGGAGTCCGATGCCGAGCATGTGCTCAAGACGAACCGCGGCCACTGGACCATTGAAAACAGCTGCCACTACATTATCGATTGGAACTACGATGAAGATCGCAGCAGAATACGCACCGGATACGGTCCGGAGAACATTACCAGACTCCGGCGGTTCGCCATCGGCATCATCAAATCCAAGGGCGTACGGAGCGTCGCCCAGAAGATGCGGGAGCTGACCCTCAACGTCCGCTTGGTCTTCGACTATTTAAGAATGACAGAGAACTCATGCGTCCCTGCGAGGGCAAAATAGGGAGAACGAATTTACCGTGGTCAAGATTTGGTTGAAGTTGACAATGGGTGGTCATTAGAAGCGACCGAAAGTCCCTTTCTACATCTTTCAGACGCATTCCAGACGTGTCCAATTTTCCTTAATTCCGTGTACATTTGTGCATATAATAATCCGAGTGGACTATCAATGGGACAAGGAGAAAGCGAAGGCGGGCCTGACGGAGATGGCGTTTCCTTTGCCGGCCGGTCGGCAAGGCGCGAGAGCGCAGACAATATGAGGCATCATGATGAAGAAAGAGTATGATTTCAGCAAAGCCAAGCGGGGGGCAATAGAAAAGCTCCCTCCGGGGAAAACCAGGATAACGATACGTATCGATAATGAGGTCCTGGAGTGGTTTCGAGCTAAAGTAGACGAAAGAGGCGGCGGCAACTATCAGACCTTGATCAACGCCGCTCTCTGCGAGCACATCAAAAGGGAAGGGGAACCGCTGGAGGATACGTTACGCCGCGTCTTGCGCGAGGAATTGCAGAAAACCGGCTAACGCCTAATGTCCTCCAAAGGGGCTTCCGCACGAGACACAATCCGCTGACCGTCTTGACAATATGTAGCCATGAGGCTACAATTTGACCATGACCGAGATTCGGAAGACTGAAGTCTTCGCCAAATGGCTCGATGACTTGGACGATATCCGAGCCCGTGCACGTGTTCTGGCAAGGATTGAACGTTTGGCATCGGGTAACCCCGGCGACGTGGCGCCGGTGGGGGAAGGGGTCCCGGAACTGCGGGTCAACTATGGTCCTGAATATCGCGTTTACTACAAGCAAGTCGAGGAATCTCTTGTAATCCTACTGGCTGGTGGCGATAAGCGTAAGCAGACCAGAGACATCAAAACAGCCTTACGGTTGGTAAGGAATCTGTAGGGGTGCATCATGGCGAAAACCAAGACAACAAAATACGACGTTTCGGAACATCTTTGTACGCCGGAAGAAATGGCGGCCTATCTCGAAGCCTGCATTGAGGAAGCGAATGACGATGCCGCTTTCATTGCCAAGGCTCTTGGTGATATTGCCAGGGCTAAGGGCATGTCCCAAGTGGCGCGGGATGCAGGCCTGTCCCGGGAAAGCCTTTACAAAGCGCTTTCTGGAGATAGAAGCCCGGATTTCGATACAATCCTCAAGGTTATCGGTGCACTTGGCTTGAGTTTGCACGCAGAAGTTATGCGTACAGGTCGTTCAAAGGCCCAATAGGACAATTGGAATCGGGGTTTGGCGCGTCCCTCCCTTGCCTTGAGCAGAAAGGCCATCAGCCCCGAATTACGGAACCATCTTGACTCATCCGTTCAGGGTTTCTATAATGTAATCATAAATGAATACACTGTGTACGAGGTGTTTTATGAAAAAATCTTCCTTGATATCAGTGAGAGTACCGGAGGAATTGGCCGCCCGGTTGGACAATCTCTCAAAAGCGACGGACCGGTCGAGATCGTATCTCGCGCCGTGCCATCGAGGAATTCGTGGCAGTCCAGGAGTGGCAGGTGGAGGCCATTAGGGAAGGCATGGCGGACGCCGAAGAAGGAAGGATTGTTCCACATGAGGAGGCCGTCGCGGAGTTAAGAAAGTGGGGCAAGAACTAACGAATGCGCCTGGAATGGACCCAGAAGGCCATGGGCGACCTCAGGGAGGCCGGTGAATACATAGCCGCCGATAATAGCGATGCGGCCCGGAGGATGGCCACGCGAGTATTAGAAGCAGTCGAGTACCTGATAGATCACCCGAACATAGGCAGACCGGGGAGATTATCCGGCACGCGGGAATTAGTCGTTACCGGGACTCCGTTCATAGTCGTCTACTGGGTTCGTGGCGCCGCTGTTCAGGTACTGAGAGTGCTGCACCACGCAAGAAGATGGCCTTGATTCACGACCGCGGAAGCTTGGCCTATAACCAAGTGGGAAGGCACCAGGACCAGTCCTTGACTCAGGACAACATATCGCGCGTAAGATAGCAAAATAACACGCTAATTACTGCCTATGCTTGCCTTGAAGCCGGATCTATCTACTCTTGCGTCGTGTCGAACTGGACGAGGAATTCTTTCGGGGTCAGGGCGGGGAGTGAGGCGCGGGAGAAATCCTGTGTATTGCGCGTTACTATGACCTTCGCACCTGCCAGGACTCCGGCCTTCGCGAGCACCGCATCCTCGAAATCCTGCATTGGAGAGGCGAGGGCGCGTTCGAGAACGGATCTGTTCACGAGAGCGACTTCGAAGATCGCCAGGAGCCCGCGGACGGCAACTCTGGCCTTATTGCGCGGAAGAGACTGTGACAGCAGATAGTCTACGGTCGTCACGGTGGTGGCACAGATCCATGCCTCAATACGGGACTGCTCTGCCACGGGCTAAAATCTTGGCTGCGGCGGGGGCAAAGGGCTGACGGGCGAGAAGGACATCCACAACAACGTTGGTATCGACGATCACTTTCAAAGATACTTATCCAACAGGTGCCGCCGGTAGTCCTTTTCCGAAACAGAGGTCTTCTTGAGAACTCCGAACAGGGACGCGGTGACCGGGGGCAGCGTATCGCTGGAGGTGCCTCTTCACCGAGGGCCGCGAAGTAGTCGGCCACCAGTCCGGAGACCGACTTGCCCCGTTGCTTGGCCTCCTGTTTGGCCTTTGCTACCAGGAGTTTGTCCATGCGTAGGGTGAGTTTAGTCGTCATGACGTATAGTCTAAACAGTGACTGCACGGCATGTCAAGTAGGGCCGTTCACATAACTCTCACATCAACAGTAATATGGCCCGGCGCCCTTTCTATGAGCGTGGTCTTGCCTGTATTCGATCTTCCCACAAAGCAGAAGACGCGGGGTTTCACGTTTCCAGCACCCTTACCATCGCCCCTGCGGACACGTGCTCCGGCCCCTGTTCGAGCACTATGAATCCGTTCGGCTCCGCGGGATACATCTCGGCTATGGCTGTCTGCCGATGCTTTATGCGCACCGGGACCAGCGTGATCATCTCTCCGGGTTTATCGATGTCCGCCGGAAGGCGCAGAGTTCGTGATCTCCGCGCCGTTCTGCCGGCCATTGCACGTAGGCCTTTGCTCACGAACACTTCGTAAAGGGTGCGGGTCGCCATGGGGTTGCCGGGGAGGATGAAAAAAGGGGTTATGCCCTTCCTGCCGAATGTCATACTTTTTCCCGGCACGACGGGCGGCGCATCGAGAAGGACGCGGCCTCCGGAGCGCATCATCGCCTGCCTGGTCAGGTCCTTCTTTCCCCGGGACGTACCGCCGGTGAGGATGAGCAGATCGGCGGCGCGGAGGCTTTTCACGATGTCGCAGATACTCTTCTTCTACATCGTCTGCCGTGTAAAGGCCAAGGACCTCGCATCCGTCCCTCTGAATGAGCCCCGCGAGCATATAAGCGTTGGAATCGACCATTCGCCCCTTTTTCAGCTCGCCTCCCGTGGTGATTACCGCCACGGCCGGCCGTGCGTATACCTGTATGGTGCGTAAGCCGGCGAGGGACGCAAGGCCATGGCGCCAGGTGTGAAGAGGCCGCCCTTGTCGACCACCCCGCTACCCCGGCGGAGCCAATCCCCTTCTTCTACCACCCGCCTTTCGTCGGCACCGGTCTCTAAACGTATCGAGGACTCCCTCTTCGGTGACGTGCTCCCTCATCACGAACCGCGACCCCACGGGAATTCGGCCGCCCGTGGCAACAAAGAAAGCCTCTCCCCCTTTCAGGCGCGCCGGAATAGGGGCGAAGGGCGAAAGATTGCCCTTTACCTCGAATCGCGTGCCCGGTCCCTTTACCCCATATCCGTCGAGGGCCGAGACACAAAAGGGGGGCATGTCCCGCGCGGAGGCGACCGATGCCTGCAGAAACACGGCCGTAGGCAGCGAGAAGGGGACGGACTCAACCTTGCGGGGGCGCATGCAGCCGTCGATGGCAGCCTTTATGCCGGAGAACGTTATCTCGGCCGGGCTCATGGGTTTTTGAGAAATAGAAATGAAAGGCGGCGATGACAAGGGCATGGTCGATCTGGCCATTCAGCGATCAAGGAGGGAATGCGGGGCAGAGGAGTACGAGCTCCACTTCTATATCCTCGCTCGCATCGAGGGAAAGGTCGCGCGTCTTCCGTGCGTCTTCGACGAGGTAGGTGTAGCAGAGATTATCGAAAAGGGCAGGATTGGGACTCACGCCTGCCGAGGAGGGAGACAGCGCTCCCCTCATAGCCCGTCTCCTCGGCCAGCTCTCTTACGGCCGCTTCCTGAGGGTTTTCCTCTTCCACAAGCCCGCCCGGTATTTCGTAGGTGACCTTGTGCGTGCCGTGGCGATACTGCCTGTATCATGACTACTTTCCGCGCAGGGGTGATAGGTATCACATTAACCCAACTGCCGGACTCAAGCGTGTAGAATTCGTTGACGCCTTTCGTCCTCGGAGAGCGGGCCTGTTCGACCCTGACCTTGAAGACCCTGTAGTCTCTGTCCACCCTGGAATCGACGAGCTCCCATTCTTTTATCATGGCGTAACCGAAGAACCTCACCGTAATGCGGCTACTACAGATGAGGCCGGCCCTCATTTCTTGATCCTCCACTTCGTCCCTTGGGGCGAATCGAGCAGCGATTACGCCTTTTTCGAGAAGCCCGTTCCTGATTTCGTCCGCCTTCTTGAAATCCTTTGCAAGACGGGCATCACTCCTCGTCATTGATGGCTTCCTCGATCCCGGCCTCAGTGATCCCCACACGGGTGAGATGACGGTGCGATTCGTAGCGCATGAAGGCGACCACATCGTCGTTAAGGAGACCGAGCAGGCGCGCCAGCGTGACGAGGAGATTCCGTCCCTGCACTATGTAGGGAAGGGCCGACGGGTCCGCCTCATCTATCATGCGGTTGATCGCCGTGACGAGGTCGAAGACAGAGGACAGTGCCAAGGCCGTATTGAAATCGTCTTCCATGGCCGCGTGAAACCCGGCCTCGAACCCTTCGATTTCGCCATTGCCTTTGGGCGATGCACCCTCCGTGCCCTGCACCTCGGATACCCTTTCCAGCGTGGCATAAAGCCTCTGGAGGGCCGCATCCGCGTTGTCGACGGCCCTGTCCGCGTAGTCGATGGGGTTGCGATAATGGGCTGAGAGGAAGAAAAGGCGGAGGACCTCGGGATGATAGCTTTTCAGGAAGTTCTTGATAAGCAGGAAGTTGCCGAGAGATTTCGACATCTTTTCCCGATCCATAGTGACGAACCCATTGTGCACCCAGTAGTTGACGAATCGCCGACCCGTGGCGCACTCAGCCTGGGCCCGCTCGTTCTCGTGGTGGGGAAAGAGGAGGTCCTTGCCCCCCCCGTGCATGTCGAAGGGATTGCCGAGATACTTGATACTCATAGTGGAACATTCGATATGCCACCCCGGCCTGCCCGGCCCGAAAGGGCTGTCCCAGGCGGGCTCGCCCGGTTTCGATCCCTTCCACAACGCGAAATCGAGGGGGTCCTTCTTCTGTTCGTTCACCTCTATGCGCACCCCTGCCACCATCTCGTCGAGGGTCCTTCCGGAGAGCGCGCCGTAGGCCTTGTCCTTCGCTACGGAGAAATAGACGCTGCCGTTCAACCGGTAGGCGTAACCTTTTTCGATGAGCTGTTCTATGAGGGCGATCATGTCGTCGATGTGCTCTGTGGCCCTGGGCTCGTAGGTCGGTGGAAGGACCCCGAGGCTCGCCATGTCCTCCTTGAAGGAGGCAATATGGGTCTCGGCCACTTCCCGCCAGTCCCGTCCTTCGGCTGATGCCCGGTTGATGATCTTGTCGTCGATATCGGTAAAGTTCCTCACGTAGATGACGTCATAGCCAATCGACCGCAAATAGCGGGAGACCGCATCGAAGACGATGGCGCTTCGGGCATGACCAATGTGTGAATGATCGTATACAGTGACTCCGCAGACGTAGAGCCTGACCTGGCCTTCGACCACGGGCACGAAATCCTCTTTCTTCCCTGTGAATGAATTGTAGATTCTAAGTGGCACGGGCATATTCTAACCTTGGGGGCCGAGGCTTGTCAAAAAATTTATCCTTTTGACAAGACATGATCGTTGAGTTACTGTTATTGCAATGGCGGAATTCAGAAGGGATCCTCTGCTGGGCAATTGGGTCGTCGTCGGTTTCAAGAAGACCAAGACGAACGCCGTGGGCGTCTGTCCCTTTTGTCCGGGAAACGAAGAGATGACCCCCCCTTCCATTAGGGAAACGCGGGACCGGGAAGGAAGGTGGCTCCTCCGGTGCTTCTCGGCAGGCAACCCGGTTTTCCAGGTGGAAGAAGAAGAGAACAAGAGGGCCGAAGGCTTCTACGACAAGATGGGGACGCTGGGGGCGGACGAGCTTATCGTCGAGAATCCGTCTCATACGAAGAGTATCTCGGCCTTCGAGCCCGTGGAGATGTCGCGCGTCGTGGCAATGTACACGGAGCGCATCGTCGACCTGAAAAGGGACGAGCGGTTCAAGTACGTGCAGATCTTCAAGAATCATGGTGAGCTTGCAGGCTCCTATATCTTTCATCCCCACTCGCACGTGCTCGCGACGCCTATCGTGCCTCATCAGCTCATGCTGGAGCTTGCCAATTCCAGGAACCACTACCTGCTGAAAGAAAGGTGCCTCTTGTGCGATGTGGTGAGCCAGGAAACTCGGCAGGAGAAGAGGGTGGTGACCCTTACCGACCACTTTATGGTACTTTGTCCCTTTGCCTCCAGGGTGCCCTTTGAAGCCTGGATTGTGCCTCGCGTCCATAACCCGGCTTTCGAAGCGTGGGCCGGTGAGGCCATACAGGAAGATTTCGTGCGGGTTTTTCTGGATACGATGAAGCGGATCGAGAAGGTGGCTAGCTCTTACTCGATAGTGATTCATACATCACCCAACCAGGTACGGGAAGGTTTTGGTGATGAGAACGCGCGCATAAGCGACTATTTTCACTGGCATATAGAGATTCTCCCGAGGGATGCCAATTCGGCCAAGTTCAAGCGTGACGACCAGTTCTATACGATCTTTACCACTCCCGAAGAGGCGGCCATGCTGCTGAAGACGGAAAAACTCTAGGAGACTGCCATGGGATCTACTCTTTATTGGATTAAGTTCGGAGTATACGTGGTAGTCGCGGTTGTCATGCTGGTTTTCGGTGCGCTTTTCTTAAGACATGTCTATATTTCCTTGTGGCTGGAAAACGGAGAGTTGGCCGTTTCGTCGCTTATGCTGGGGGTAGTCCTTTTCCTGGTGGGAGGGGGGCTACTCCTCACGACCCTTGCCCACTCCATTAAACGAGCGTGGGGGAGAAACCATCTCCACGCGCGGTAGGCCTTGTCGCAACGCAGCCAGGCTCTTTTCTTTAAACCCCGGATTTCAGATCGATGATCTCCAGACTGTGGTTCGCATCGGGGTGCCTCGGGGAAGGACCCTCGATCAGGAGTGCAAAGTCCCCTGTTGCCTCGTGCGTTCGCAGCCATGCTCTTCGCCCAACCGGTCCAATCATCGGTTTCATCCGTGTCGCAGACCGGGTAGACGCCGTAGGAGAACTGAAGCGCCTGGCAGATAGCCTGCTGCGGGCTTGCCGCGGTTATCCATACCGGTAGTCGAAGTCGGGAAAGACCTCTCGCTGTTGTGCCGCTCGCGGCTGGGCACGATCACGCCGGCGATCGGCATGCGTTCCATCGCGCTTTCGACGCTCAGGGAGATCAGATCGCCCGTACCGATCTTCTCGTCCACCGCGATCGTTCTTCAGTGTTTCCCTTACGTAGTGACCGGGGCGGTGCGGTTCCACGACCTGGGCTATTTTTACCAGCATGGCAACGGCATCCACCGGGTACTTTCCCATAGCCGATTCTTCTGAGAGCATCACACAGTCTGTGCCGTCGAGTATGGCATTCGCCACGTCCGTTGCCTCGGCGCGGGTCGGACGCCGATTCTCGATCATGGATTCCAGCATCTGTGTGGCCGTAATAACCGGTTTGCCGAGCAAGTTGGCCTTATGCATGAGCTGCTTCTGGACAATGGCAATCTGCTCTATGGGTATCTCCACGCCCAGGTCTCCCCTGGCGATCATGATGCCGTCGGCAGCATCGAGGATCTCCTCAATCCGGTCGAGGGCCCTGGAGCGCTCGATCTTGGCGATGATGAAATGGCGTGTAACCCAGGTGTGCCGCTGCTCTTCGAACCGCGAGGATGTCGGCTTTCGATTCCACGAAAGACTGGCTTACCGCATCGACGCCCTGATCCAGGGCGAATTTCAGGCAGTCATGGTCGTGATCGGTAAAGGCGGTGATGCCAAGGTCGATTCCCGGCAGGTTGAGTCCTTTGCGGGACCGCAACTCACCGCCGACAACGATCCTGCATGTGACCTCATCCTCCTGCACGATGGTCGACTTCCATCTGAATGAGGCCGTCGTTGAGGAAGAGGGCGTCGCCCGGGTTCTACGGCTGTCGGCAGGCCGGCAAACGTGACTGAGGCATAACGGGCGTCACCCACAAGCTCGCGTGTGGTTAAGGTGAAACTGTCACCCGGGGTCAGCTCGACGGCTCCCCTGCTATTTGGCCGATGCGGATCTTGGGACCGGGCAGGTCTGCCATGATCATAAGGCGTTTTCCGTGGAGCCGGAAGCGGCACGAAGGTCGTTCGATCACTTTCGCGTGCTCGTCAAACGTTCCATGTGAGAAATTGAGACGGGCCACGTCCATGCCGGTGAGAACATCTGATCCATGTCATCCCGGGACGAGGAGGCCGGCCCGATGGTACAAACAATCTTCGTCTTGTTACCGGGAAAGCTCATCCCAGACACTTCCTTTTGGCGCCACACAGGTTGGAAGACTTTTCGACCGGTAACTTGCGCGCTTTCGCGTGTGCGTCAGTCTGATGATAGTCCGGGAAGGCGTTGAAAGTCAACCGCACCCGGGCCGGGCGCTCGAATCATTGTCCAGTTTCCCTGGAGGCCTCTTATCGAATCATTGCTCGATAGTGACCTATAATCACTAATATATTCAAAAAACTACAAAAAATTCCTAAACCTATTATATCATATATGGCATAATAGACCGAGTCAGTCGGTTCGTGAATCACCATGTGAGTGAGGTAAAGGCTACGCCGGCCGCAAGGGTAGCTTTGGAAGGCCGGCGAGAGCGAGAGGCAGACCTTTGAAGCAGAAGTGGTTTTTCCAACCTATATATTAAGGAGGATAGGGTATGATCAAGAAGATTCTCAATGTGAACGGGGTTGAAAAAACGGCGATGGCCGATCCCGATGCCACCCTGGCAGACGTACTTAGACAGAATCTTTTCCTCACCGGCACCAAGGTGGGTTGCGGCAAGGGGGAGTGCGGGGCTTGCTCGGTCATTATGAATGGTAAGGTAGTTCGTTCCTGCATAGCCCGTATGAAACAGGTGCCCGATCACGCAGTTATTACCACCATAGAGGGGGTCGGAACGCCTCAGAACCTGCACGCCTTGCAGCTCGCCTGGATCGCCCACAACGGGGCCCAGTGCGGCTTTTGCAGCCCCGGTTTCATCGTTTCCGCCAAGGCGCTTCTGGACGTGAACCAGAAACCGACAAGGGAAGAGGTAAGGGACTGGTTCCAGAAGCACCACAATGCGTGCCGGTGCACAGGGTATAAACCCCTCGTCGACGCAGTCATGGACGCAGCCCGTGTTGTTCGAGGTGAGATGAAGGCGGACGACCTATCTTCAAGATACCGGCTGACGGAAAGATATGGGGTACGAAACACCCGCGTCCCACGGCCGTTGCCAGGGTGACCGGAACCCTCGATTACGGCGCCGATCTCGGTCTCAAGTTCCCCAAGGACTCCCTTTACCTTGCTCTCACCCAGGCCGAAGTCTCCCACGCAGAGATCCTCTCGATCGATACTTCAGAGGGTGAAGGCATGCCCGGGGTCGCCAAGGTTCTCACACACAAGGACGTAAAGGGAAGCAACCGCATCCTGGGACTCGTCAACAACCCGCACAACAGGAGCAACGGCCTTGACCGTCCGGTCCTTTGCGACGAGAAGGTATTCCTTTACGGCGACGCCATCGCCATTGTCTGCGCCGACACGGAAGCACACGCCCGGGCGGCGGCGGCGAAGGTAAAGGTCGGGCTGAAAGAGCTGCCCGCGTACATGAGCGCACCGGCAGCCATGGCGCCCGATGCTATGGAGATCCATCCGGGCACCCCGAACGTCTATTTCACCATGAAGAACATCAAGGGGGCCGACACTAAGCCCATCATGGCAAGCGCACCCTTCACGGTCGAGGACGAGTTCTACACCCAACGGCAGCCCCACATGCCTATCGAGCCCGACGTGGGCCTCGCCTACATGAGCGAGGAGGGCGTCCTTACGATCTACTCCAAGTCGACATCTATCCATATGCACCACCTCATGATCCAATCGGCCATCGGCCAGCCCGCAGACAAGCTCGTGATCGCCAACCCGCCCGGGGTAGGGGCCATGTTCGGCTACAAATTGAGCCCCACCACGGAGGCCCTTCTCGGGGTCGCGTGCATGGCCACGGGTAAGCCGGTCGTGCTCCAGTACAAGCGCACCAGCAGCAGACGTACACGGGTAAGCGATCTCCCGCCTTCATCAAGCTGAAGATGGCTGCCGACAAAGAGGGTAAGCTCCTCGCCATGGCGGGAGACTGCACCGTCGATCACGGGCCGTATGCCGAGTTCGGGGATGCCGTGGCCCAGCGGTGCACCCAGCACATGGGATCGGGCTACAACATCCCTAATATTTACGAAGAAGCACGAGTCGTCTGCACGAACCACTCCTGGGGCTGCGCCTTCAGGGCTTTCGGCTCTCCCCAGGGTGAATTCGCCTCCGAGGTGCTCATAGACGAGCTTGCGGAAAAGGTGGGCATGGACCCCCTCGAATTCAGATACAAGAACGCCTACCGCGCAGGGGACACGACCCCGAGCGGGACCGCCCCTGACGTTATCGTCCTGCCGGGCCTCATCGACAAACTGCGCCCCTCGTACAAGGCAGCCGTCGAACGGGCAAAGAAAGAATCGACCCCTGCCAAAAAGAGGGGCGTCGGCGTCTCGATCGGCATTTACAACTGCGGACTCGAGAGGCCTGACACGTCGGAGGCCTGGGCCGAGATCACCGCCGGCGGGGTGACCATCTACAACTCCTGGGAAGACCCCGGCCAGGGGGGCGACGTCGGTACCCTGATCACCGCTCATCGACACTCCGGCCCTTAGGGGTAACACCCGATCGCATCAGTCTCGTGATGAATGACATGAGTCTCACGCCGAACAGCGGGCCTTCCGGTGCGAGCAGACAGCAGGTGGCGACCGGTGGAGCCATCAAGGCAGCCTGTGAAGAGTTGCTCAAGGGACTCAGAAAGAAGGACGGAACTTACAGGGCCTTCGACAAGGTGAAGGCTGAAGGCCTCCCAACGAGATACGTGGGCACGAACACGACCCAGGGTGTGCCGCCTGATCTCGAAACAGGGCAGGGCGCTATCTTTCCCAACTACCAGTATGGACTTTTCATGGCTGAGGTCGAGGTCGACACGGCAACGGGGACGACCAAGGTCCTCAAGATGACCATAGCGGCCGACGTGGGCGTGATTTGCAGTCGCCTCGCCGTGGACGGCCAGCTCTACGGCGGTCTCTCCCAGGGTATCGGCATGGCCTTGAGCGAGGATTTTGAGGATATCAAAAAGCATTCGACGATGACCGGGGCCGGCTTCCCCTTTATCAAGGATATCCCCGACGACCTGGAACTCATCTATCAGGAAACACCGAGACCGAACGGTCCGTATGGAGCGGGTGGCTGCGGAGAGCTTCCCAACACGAGCCCCCATGCGGCTATCATAAACGCTATAAACAACGCGTGCGGGGTCCGCATCACCAAACTGCCGGCCAGGCCGGAAAAGGTCCTTGCCGGGTTGAAGGCGAGGAGCTAAGCCCGGGGGCGAGTCGATGCCTGCGGACGCATAGTCTGTATTGTGGTACAATTATGGGGCGGTCCGGGGTGGCGGGGGATTCCTCGGGCTCGGGCCGCTCCTTTATAGGAGCATTGTCATAAGAGATGGATCGGAAGGTATTACAAGACCTTGAGAGTAGATGCATCCAGGAGGAGGCGCCGACGTGCGTTGCCGCATGTCCCATCCATGTGGATGTGAAGGCGTTTCTTGCGAAGGTCGCCTCAGGGAAGTGGGATGAGGCGATTCAAGTGCTGGCAGCCGTCATGCCTCTGCCCGGCATCGTAGGTCGAATCTGCGATCATCCCTGCCAGAATAAGTGCAGGAGAGCTGATGCCGGGGACGCCATTGCTATAGGCAAACTTGAGCGGGCCGCCCTCAGGCGCTGTAGGACAAGGGTGAACCCTACCCTCTTACCTGCTAAGGATAAAAGGGCGGCGATCGTCGGAGGAGGTCTGGCCGGTCTCGTTGCCGCATGGGATCTCTTCCGCAAGGGCTATCTGGTAACCATTCTTGCCCGTGGGCAACAGTTAGGAGGGGATCTGCGGGAATTCGCGGAAGAGGCCCTGCCGAAAGCTGTAATAGAAGAAGAACTGGAACGCCTCGAACAGATGGGCGTGAAGGTGCGCCTTGGTCAGCCGGTCGAAGACGCAGGCTGGATGGAAGCCGTCAGGGCAGAGTTCGACGCGATTTACGTAGAGATGGACGGGAAGGGCGGAGTCAATCAGATGGCGCCGGAACCGGAACAACTCTCGATCGACCCGGCGACCCTGTCGACCTCGATACCGGGAGTTTTCATCGGGGAGATCCGTCCCCATAGTACCACCTTAGCGCCCATCGAGGCCGTCGCCGAGGGCAGGAAGGCGGCGACTTCCATTGACCGTTATCTGCAGAAGGTCTCTCTCACGGCGGGAAGAGAACATGAAGGGCCTTACGCAACGAGACTCTATACGAACCTGGAAGGAATAACTCCGTGGCCGGCAGTCTCCATGGAGGACAGGGCAGCCGGGTACAGTGATGAGGAGGCGAAACAGGAGGCCGGTCGGTGCATCCGTTGCGAGTGCATGGAGTGCGTAAAGAACTGCCTCTTCCTGGAGCGGTTCAAGTCCTATCCTAAACGGTACGTGAGGCAGATCAGCAACGATGAGACCATGGTTATGGGTTCTCATGGGCAAACGATCAGCCTGGTCAATTCGTGCAGTCTTTGCGGTCTTTGCGAGGAGGTTTGCCCGAACTCACTTGCCATGGCCCCCGTCTGTATGGAGGGGCGGGCGAGCTTCGTGAGCCGAGGGAAGATGGCCCCTTCCGCCCATGACTTCGCCCTTACGGATATGGTGTCGAGCGGAAGCGACAGGGCCGCCATCAGTTTGCACGAGCCGGGGAAGGAGACGTCCTCATACCTGTTCTTTCCGGGATGCCAGATGGCGGCAATATATCCCGACCACGTGGGTGCGGCCTATAACTATCTGCGGGCACACCTGAAAGGAGGCACGGGGCTTCTGCTCCGCTGCTGCGGGGTACCCGCGGAGTGGGCGGCCCGGACGGATCTCTTCATGGATGCCCTTCGGGGGCTGAAGGAGGATTGGGAGCGACTCGGTAAGCCCATCGTGGTCGCAGCCTGTCCCACGTGCCACCAGACTTTCAAGAAGTACGTGCCCGAGATGAAAGTGGTCATGTTGTGGCAGATACTGGCCGAATCAAGCGATGCCGATTTGCCGCGATCAAGCGATGCCGGTACAAAGCTCGCGATTCATGACCCGTGTACTACGAGGCACGAGCCGGAGATGCACGATTCGATCCGCGCCCTGCTGACACGGCTGGGGTACTCCATCGAGGAATTGCCCCTGAGCCGCGATAAGACCGAGTGCTGCGGCTTCGGGGGACTGATGTCGGCGGCGAACCCCCCGCTTGCGAAGGACGTCGCCCGCAGGAGAGCTTCGGAAAGCGGAATTGACTATGTAACCTACTGCGCCATGTGCCGCAACGCACTCGCCATGTCGGGAAAGCGCATTTCCCATATCCTGGACCTATGCTTCCCCGGGTCTGTGCCGGACCCGGCCGCAGGCAGGGCCCTCGGCTATTCCGAGCGGAGCGAGAACAGGTTCCGGCTGAAACGGACGCTCCTCGAATCTCTGTGGGGGATAAAGGAAGAGGGTATGGAAGGGTACGAAAACATCGACCTTCATATTTCGGACGATGTGGCCGCACGGATGGAAGACCGGCGTATCCTGAGGGAAGACGTGCGGAAGGTGATCCGTCACGCCGAAAAGACTGGTGAGAGGCTTTTCAGCCCGACGACCGAAAGGTACCGAGCCTCCTTCCGCCCCGCCCTGGTTACTTATTGGGTCGAATACAGCGCTGAAGGCGAGGGCTTCAGGGTCTACAACACCTATTGTCATCGTATGGAGGTTGTGGAGGAGGCGGGGGGATCGTGAAAGACACGGGGAAATCGCCGCAGGTAAACGACTGGGCTTGCGGGAAGTGCGGAGAGGCTCTCATATCGGCCAAAGTGCAGATCCGGTATCTCGGAACGACCTTTACCGTTGACCTGCTGAAGTGTCCACGATGCGCCGCGGTGATGGTCACCGAGGAAATAGCCGTCGGAAAGATGGCCGAGGCGGAGCAGGTGCTTGAGGATAAATGACGGGCATTTCATTGAAGGGCAGGGCAGATTACGTGGACGCCTTGGGATGCCGTTTGGATAGGCCCTTGGCCCCCGACGGCCCTACTATGCGACCGGGAGGGGTCTCCTTGACCGACAGGGCCGTCCGAGTGTGCGGATTCGAACAGGGAGCCCTCGTGGCCGATGTAGGCTGCGGGACGGGCAGTACAGTGGAATACCTGCTTCTCAACCATCATATGCGGGTCTTGGGGCTCGACCCTTCGTCATCTTACGTAGAAGCGGGGCTGGCGAGGACCCCCGCACTGCCTCTCACCTTGGGAGTCGCGGAAGCTCTGCCGATAGGAAACGGTATCCTTGACGGGCTTTTCTGTGAGTGCGTCCTCTCTCTTCTTGGTGAGGTCGATGCGGCTCTTTCGGAGTTTTCCCGTACAGTGAAGCCCGGCGGTCTTGTCGTCATCAGCGACCTCTACGACCGGTCCGTTGTCGAGGAGGACAGGCGGACGCAGCCGTGTCTTCCTGAGGGCATCAGGTCAAGGGAGGAAATGGAGCGGCTCCTGTCGAAATACGCCTTCTCTCCCGTCTCCTGGGAAGACCACACTTTTGCTTTGAAAGAGTTTGCCGCGCAAATGATTCTTGCCGGGGACGGGTGCGAACAATCATGGCTGGGGCCTGCATGTACCGGCGCTTCCCGATCGGCTTTTCGATGGCTTGGCTACTTTCTGCTGATCGGCAGACGTTCTTAACGCGGAATAGAGACGCGGGGTTAAGGAGGTTGATATGGATGATTTTTCTCTTCGCATGCTGCAACTCAAGAAAGACGGCTTCTGCTGCAGCCAGATGATGCTCATTTTGGCCCTCGAAGCTCAAGGGAGAAGCAACGTGGGGCTGGTGAGGGCGGCAGGCGGTCTCTGCTACGGGGTCGGTACGGGTCGGGAGGTCTGCGGCGCCCTGTCGGGCGGCTCCTGTCTCCTCTCCCTGTATGCAGGCAAAGGCA
Source organism: uncultured Alphaproteobacteria bacterium (assembly GCA_963828185.1). Classification (GTDB taxonomy): domain Bacteria; phylum Pseudomonadota; class Alphaproteobacteria; order Rhizobiales; family Beijerinckiaceae; genus Rhodoblastus. The sequence continues at coordinate 317,609 of CAWHDV010000015.1, forward strand.
CGAGCGAGGAACAGGTGGATGAGCGGTTTCACCCGATGGTGACGGAGCTTGCCCAATGGTTCAGAGAGGCCCACGGGGTGGAAGGGGGTGGGGTCGGTTGCAACGATATTCTTACCGTCCATCCCGGCGGGAGCGCGTGCGGCGAGATAGTAGCGACAACCTTTTCCAAGGCTATGGAGATCGTCATGGCCCACGGTCTGGACCCGAGCGCGGGGCGGGAGGGCTAAAGCTAAAACGACTCGTTCTTGCAAAGATTCGGTCTTTCCGCACGGGCACCCTCGAGGGCGTTCCTTTTTGCCTCACCGATGCGGGTTGCCTAAGAGGCGTGGCTTGAGGTAGCATAGAGGAAAGCATCCGAGGAGGAGAGAATGGAAAAGGTGAGACTCGGCCGGACCGGCCTGTATGGTCACGAAGCTGGGATGGGGCGGGATCCCCATCCAACGGATCGGTGAGGCCGAGGCAGTCGCGGTCGTCAAGGCGGTTATCGAAATGGGCATCGATCTCCTTGATGCCTCCCGCGGCTACACGACGAGCGAGTACCGGATCGGACTCGCCCTCAAACAGGCGAAGCAGGAAGGTCGTCCTTTCGACCAAGTCCTTTGTCAGGACCGCAGAGATCTATGACGACGTCCTCGAAAGCCTCAAGGACACTCGATGTGAGAGAGAATCGATATCTATAATTGCCATGATGTTTCGAGCATGGATGACTATGAGAAGGTGATGGCGCCGAGAGGCGCCTACGAGGGGCTTCTCAGGGCGCAAAAGGAAGGCCTGATCGATCATCTCGGTCTTTCGAGTCACAGCCTCGACGTCCTGGAACGGGTGCTGTCGGAAGACCATTTTGATACGATCATGACCTGTTACAGTTTTCTCGAACCGGAGGCGGAGGCGCGGATCTTTCCCCTGGCCCGGTCGAAAGATGTCGGCGTCATGGCAATGAAGCCCTTTTCGGGCGGAGTGATCGAAGATGCGGGGCCGGCCCTGCGGTACGTGCTCTCCGCCCCCGATATCGTCCCCATACCCGGCTGCGAGAGTCTAGAGAAGGCCCGGGAGAACTGGAAAATTTTTGAGCAGGGCGATTATTCCCTCACGGCCGATGACAATATCTGCATCGAGGCTGTAAAAAAGGAGTTCAGCCAGCAGTTCTGTAGGCGATGCGACTACTGCCAGCCCTGTACTCAAGGCATATACATCCAGGGTGTGCTTGGGCTCAAGACCGTGATAAAACGGCTTGGCCCGCAGTCCCGTGAGCTGGGCTGGGTAAGGGGATTCGTGGAAAAGGCCAGACAGTGCTCGGAGTGCGGTGAATGTCAGCCCCGCTGTCCCTACCGGTTGCCGATTCCAGACCTGATCAGGGAGAACATCGCTTATTACGACAGCTTTTAGCCGGGGTTCGGCACGTTTTTCGATGAATGAGGGCCTGCCCGATACTCGTCGCCTGGGAGAATTCGGAGATTTCCTATCGATATTATTGCTCTCCCCGGAGGAGAACGTTCGCCATCAGCGTTTTTCCGGACCTTTCCGTCCTCGTCAGGGCTCCTTCCGGAACGAGCGCAACGCGGTCAGGCAGTTCGTGCTTTCCCATGCCGGCTGGATTGCAAGGACACGGCAAAGATTCGAGCGGTCGTCCCCCAGGAGCCTCTCCTTTACCGAACGGCGAGAGCCACCATTACGCGGGAGGCAATACCGAGCTTGAGGTGAGGCGGGGACAGAAGGATTCGGTCACCTGTCGTCTCCGGCCGCCTCCTGGTGACGACCCGACGAGCTCCTACCGAAGAGAAGACCAAGAAGCTCCTCGACTTCTGGTATCGTTCCCGCGCAGAGATTCTGTTCCACGAACGCCTTGCGGCGTGCGGTTTCGCGCGGCAGAGGAGGGTATCCCTTTGCCCGCTTAAGAATCAGGAAGATGCGGACCCGCTGGGGAAGCTTTTCGTCAAAAAGGGCGATCACCTTAAACCTCGCGCTCGTCATGGTGCCGATAGAGTATCTGGACTACGTGATCTTCCATGAGTTGTGCCATTACAGAGTCGGGCACCACGGACCGGCATTCTGGAGGCTCTTCAAGCGGCTGATGCCCGACTGCAGGGAACGGAAGAAAGCGCTCAACACCTATGCTCTGCGCTTGCGCCTTCCGTAGGAAATAGTGTAGCGACTACTTACTTTGAAAAGATAAAATAGAGAACACTTGACAGTCACCAAGTAGTGACTTTATAATGTCACTACTTGGTGACTTATGATGAAGAAGAGACCTGAACTGGAGTGGTTCCATGAATAGAGACAAAGAGACCACGAAGCAACGATTACTCGAAGCGGTGGGAAAGGTACTTGTGGAACAAGGATATGCAGGTATAGGGGTGAATGCGATAGCAAAGGAGGCGGGCGTTGACAAAGTCCTGATCTATCGGTATTTCGGCAGTCTCGACGGCCTTCTCGAGGCCTTTGCCCTGCGCAAGGATTTCTTGAGCAACCTGCAAAGACTGTTTGGCGAACAGAGCACCTTCGTTAACAAAGGGGAGGCCCTTGCGCTGGGCAAACGTATTCTGACCGGACAACTCCATCAAATCCTGGAGGACAGGGAGTTACAGGAGATCCTTTTGTGGGAGCTGCACGAAAAGAATTGCGTTACCGACGCCGTTGCTGAAGCCAGGGAACAACAGGCGCTGGCGGTTTTGGGCCGGATGGCGAGTGTTGTGGACGACGAGGAGGTCGATATAGCCGCTATTGCGAGCCTTATCGTCGGCGGCATCTATTACCTCGCCCTGCGGTCGCGAACCGTCGAGTTTTACAGCGGCATCAACCTGAGAACGAAAGAGGGCTGGAAGAGGATCGAGGGCGCCATCGCCGCTCTCGTCGACATGGTAGCCCGGGACAGCTGAGAAGTAAGAGGATTCAATCTGTCTCGACGTTTCCTGACCATGCTCTTGGAAATACGATTGAGCACAAGGAGGAAAGAATATGGTAACCCGGAGACAATTCTTGACGTATGCGGGTACAGGTTTGCTTCTCGCGGGAGCACCCATGGCGACCGCTTGTAGCGGGG
>CAWHDV010000016.1:0-57948 GCA_963828185.1 uncultured Alphaproteobacteria bacterium
TGCCGCGCGCAATCGTTTTGGCAAGCTGAAGCCGCGCGTTGTCGGGGCATACAGGTTGTTGCGACAGGATGTGGCGCAAGCCAATTTCGGTTTTTACAGCGCGCAGGAATTCGATATCGGCCGATTGCTCGCCGCCCATCCCAATTCGCGCTTCCTTGAACTTGGCCGCTCCTGCGTGCTGGCGGAATATCGCGGCAAGCGCACGATCGAAATGCTGTGGCGTGGCATCTGGGCCTACGTCAAGCATCATCGCATCGACGCCATGATCGGCTGCGCGAGCCTCGAGGGGACGGACCCGGAAAAACTCGGCTTGCAGCTGAGCTTTCTTTTCCATCACGCCAAGGCGGAGCCGCAATGGCGGGTGTCGCCGCTGCCGCACAGGTTCACCTCGATGGACCGGCGGCCGGCGGATGAGGTGGACGCCAGGCGCGCGCTCGCCGCTTTGCCGCCCCTGATCAAAGGCTACATGCGCGTGGGCGCCAAGTTCGGCGAGGGCGCGGTGATCGACAAGCAGTTTGGCGTGACGGATGTCTTTGTCGTCATGCCAATCTGCGAGATCGAGGGCCGCTATATCGAATATTTCGGCAGTCCCGAGGATGTTCCGCGCCAGGTCGCCTGACCGGCGTCGTCGCGGTCCGACAACGAAAAACCCGCCGTGAGGCGGGTTTTCTTGTCAGGCGCGAGGCCTGCGTCAGGACAGGTGCTGCGGCGGCTGGCCCGCCGCCTGGGCCTGCTGCATGCGCTGGGCATAGAGCGACGCGAAATCGATCGGATCGAGGTAGAGGGGTGGAAAGCCGCCGTTACGCACGCAATCCGCGACGATCTGGCGCGCGAACGGGAACAGCAGGCGCGGGCATTCGATCATGACCACCGGATGCGTCTGCTCCTCGGGAATGTTCAGCAGGCGGAACACGCCCGAATAGGTGAGTTCGAACTTGAACAGGGTCTGTTCGCCTTCGCCGGCCGAGCCTTCGAGCAGGACTTCGACTTCAAAGTCTTTTTCGGCGAGCTGCTTGGCGTTGACATTGACCTGGATGGAAATGTTCGGACCGGTTTCCTGTGGGCCGAGCGAACGCGGCGCATTGGGATTTTCGAACGAAAGATCCTTGCAATATTGCACCAGACAGTTCAGCGCCGGCGCGGCGTTGGTCTGTCCGCCGTTGGTATCGGTCATGAAAATCTCCTGCCAACTTTCGGGACGCGGCCTGCGGCCGTCTCGGCTTCAAGCTGTCTGGCCTAGCGATCGAGCCAAAACCTGGCTGCCGGGTAGCACGAAACGCCAGCGTAAAACAAGCAGCAGGAACTGAACAATGCGCGCGCCGCCCGATTTAACGCCGCATCGGCTCGGCGGGATGGTCAATGGAAACCCATTCCCCAGGCGCCAGGTCGACGATTTCAGGGCCGTTTCCGCGCGGTCGCGAGGCGTCGCGAACCTGCCCGCCAAATCTTCGCGCCAAAAACTGCCTGACCGACGGAGCCGCCAAGGCGAGGCCGGCCAGATCGGAGACGAAGCCGGGCAATATCAGCAAAAATGCGGCGAGGGCGCGAATCAATCCGTCCAGCATATCGCCAGGCCTGTCCGGCGCGCCAAGAAAGGCAGCGCGCAAATGGGCCGCGGCGCCGTCGCCCGTTTGCCGCAGCAGCACGAAACCAGCCAACGAAGTGGCCATGCCGAGGAGGAGCGCGCCGCCGACGCCGATCGCTTGCACGACAGCGATCAGCGCCGCGACCTCAAGGGCCAGCCAGCAGCAAATTCCAAGCATGAAACGAGACGGGCGGCTCATCCGCGGTTCCTGATCAGGGTCCTGACCTGCTGTGGCGTCCTTGCTGGCGCCATCCGTCAATGTTACCCATCGACCCAACAATATGGTTGGACGGGGCGGCGGACGCAATAGCGCTCCCGAACGACAAAGCGAGGCGACGCGATGCAACTTGACCCATCCATGATTATCTTCGCGTTCCTGGCGCTTTTCGTGTTGTGGAAGCTGCGGTCCGTTTTGGGCGAGCGCACCGGTTTCGATCGCAAGGGCGACAATAATGTCGTGCCGTTTCCGCCGCCGGCCCCTCCGCCGCCCGTCGCCAACGACGCTGGCTGGGCCGACTTCGCCGAACGCGGCAGTGCGGTCTGGACCGGCCTCGACGATGTTTCGCGGGCGCAGCCCGGCTTCGCGCCGCGCGCTTTCCTCGACGGCGCCGGCGCCGCCTATGAAATGGTGGTGCAGGCTTTTTCGCGCGGCGATGAAGCGATGCTGCATACCCTGACCAGCGAGGATGTGTTCGCCAGTTTCAAAGGCGCGCTGGAGCAACGCAAGGAGCGGGGCGAAACGCTGGAGACGACCTTCGTCGGCTTCAATGCGACAAAAATCGTCGAGGCGCGGGTGGAGCGCGCCAGCGCGCTGATCGCGGTGCGATTCGATTCGCAATTCATCACTGCCACGCATGACAAGAGCGGCGCGGTGATCGAAGGGAATCCCAGCAAGCCGACGACCATCGTTGACGTCTGGACCTTCGCGCGCCGCAATGACGCCACCGGTCCGAACTGGACGCTCGTCGCGACCTCGCCGGCCCAATGACGGCCCGACGCCTGCGCCCTGCGCGGCGCCTCCTGGCTTTGGCGCTGGTCGGACTGGCCGGCGCGGCCACGGCCCCGGCTTGCCGCGCGGAAAAAGCCGGCTATCGGCTCGAAGCCGTTTCCTTTGCCGATTTGCCCGGATTTGCCGCGGACCGGCACCAGGAGGCGCTGCGGGCGTTCGAGAAATCCTGCGCGGCGCCGGCGCGGCGCTCCGCCAGACTGTCGCAGTTGCGGCCGGGCGGCCTGAAAAAGGCCTGCGCCGCGGCCTTGCGGGGCGAGGGCGGCGCGAACCCGCGCGCCTTTTTCGAGCAACGCTTCCAGCCCTTCCGCGTCGTCGCGGACAAGGCGCCCGACGGGTTTTTCACCGGCTATTATCAGCCGGAAATCCCCGGCTCGCTGGCGCCGGGCGCGCAATTTCCGACGCCGGTCTACGCCTTGCCGCCGGATATCGCCGTCCTTCCGGGCGGCGATCGCGCCGGCGCCCTCGCCGACCTGACGGCGGCGCGGCGGCTGCCGGATGGCCGGTTTTCGCCCTACCCTGATCGCGCCGCCATCGAGGACGGGGCGCTCGCGAAAGTTGCGGGCGTTAAAAAGCTGGTGTTCTTGCGGGACAAGGCCGATCTCTTCCTCGCGCAGGTGCAGGGGTCGGCGCGCGTGCGCTTGCGCGACGGACGCATCCTTCACCTGACCTTCGCCGGCCGCAACGGCCAGCCCTATACGGCGCTGGCCCGGATTCTCGTGCGGCGCGGCGTCGCGCCCGCCGCCGAAATGACCATGGCCCGCCTGATCGACTGGTTGCGGCAAAATGGACTCGAACGCGGGGAGGCCGGCGACGAACTGCTCCGGCTCAACAAATCCTTCGTGTTCTTCAATGCGAACATCGATGGCCGTCAGGATGGCCAGCCCATTGGCGGCGGCGGCGCTCCCTTGACACCCTTGCGCTCGATCGCCATTGACGCGCATGTCTGGCCCTATGGCCTGCCGTTCTTCATCGACGCGCGCATGCCCTGGCGCGGCGCCGAACTCGAACCGTTCCAGCGGGTGATGATCGCGCAGGATTCCGGCGCGGCGATCGTCGGGGCGGCGCGCGCCGATATTTTCTTTGGCCTGGGCGACGCGGCCGGCGCGCGCGCCGGCGAAATACGCCATCATGGCGCGTTTTTCCTGCTCTTGCCCAAGGAATAAGGGAGCGGCGAAACGCCATGGACCGCGCGCGATGAAAATTCTCGGCGACAAGAAACGCGCTTCCCGCGTGCGGCATCCTTCGCGCGAGGAGCTTGCGCTCTGGCGTCACGCCACGGCGGACGTGAAACCGCGCGCAAATATGTTTTTGCCCGACGACGTGGCCGAACCCGCCGCGGCGCAGCCTGAGCCCAAGGCCGCGCCGCGCGAACAAAAGGCCGCGCCGCGCGAACAAAAGGCCGCGCCGGCGCACTCGCCTCTCTCGCTTCCCGCGCCTCTCTCGCCGCTCGCGCCCTTGGATCGGCGGTTGAAACGACGCCTGTCTTCAGGCAAGTCGGACGTCGACGACGTGATCGACCTGCATGGGATGACCCAGGCCCAGGCGCACCAGGCGTTGAACGCCTTCCTTTGGCGCGCCTCGGCCGGCGGCGCGAGGATCGTCCTGGTCATCACCGGCAAGGGCGGCTGGCGCGGCGCCGGCGACGCGCATTCGGGCGAAGCGGGCGTGCTTCGCCGCCAGACGCCGCATTGGCTGCGCGCCCCCTCATTGCGCGCCATCGTCCTCTCCGTCGAGGAGGCGGGACGGCCGCACGGCGGCTCCGGCGCGCTCTATGTCCGTCTGCGCCGCAACTGTCCGGCCTAGCCGTCAGCCGCCATTTTCCGCCTGGTCTCGTTCGCGCGGTTGCCGGATCAGCGTGAGGAAGGCTCGCGCCAGCGGCGACAGCCTTTTCGCCTGGAGATGCACGACATACCACTGGCGCAGCAGCGGAAACCCTTTCACATCGAGTTCGCGCAACGCGCCCGCAGGCGCATCGAGCCCAAGCACATGGCGCGATAAAACCGCGAGACCGAGGCCGGCGGCGACGGCCTGCTTGATTGTCTCGTCGCTGCCAAGGGTCATGCGCGTCGCCGGGCTGACGCCATGTTCGGCGAAATATCGCTCGGTCGCCTGCCGCGTTCCCGATCCGGGCTCGCGCAGGATGAAAGGCTCTTCTTGCAGACGCTCCGGCGCGATCCCGCTTTCCGCGCAGAGCCTGTGGCCGGCGGGCGCGAGAACCACCAGCGGATTCTCGACCAGGGGGATGGCTTCGACGTCAAACTCTTCCGGCGCCTGGCCCATGATGTAGAGATCGTCCAGATTGTGCCGCATGCGCTCGAGGATCTGGTCGCGGTTGACCACTTCGAGCACCAGCTCGATTTTCGGATGGTCGCGGCAGAAATCGCCGATCATCCGCGTGGCGGAATAGCGCGCCGTGGTGATCATCGCCAGCCGCAGGCAGCCGCGTTCAAGCCCCTGGATCTCGGCCAGCTCCATCCCGAGCAGGTTCAGCCGCTCGAGCATGTCCCGGCTTGCGGAGGCGGCCACGCGTCCCGCTTCGGTCAGATGGATTTTCTTGCCCGCCTGCTCGTGCAGCGGCAGGCCGAGATTTTCCGACAGCTGCTTGATCTGCACGGAAAAGGCCGAAGGCGTCATGTTCATCTCTTCCGCCGCCCGCGTCATGTTCATGTGGCGGGCGAGCGAAGCCATGAGGCGCAACTGGTGCAGCGTCACCGCACGCAACATCGTTATACTCCAGTCAATGATAACGTTAGAAACATTGAACTTAACTGAAATGATTATCGGACGTAAAAAGTTTCATCGCAATCAGATTGGCGCAAAGCCGACCAGGAAGGGAGAGCGCGATGGAAACCAAGGTCAAGGAAGTCAGAGGCAAGGAACGCTACAAGGCCGGCGTCCTGAAATACGCCCAGATGGGCTATTGGAACGGCGAATACGAGCCCAAGCTGACCGATATCATCGCGCTGTTCCGCATCACGCCGCAGGACGGCGTCGATCCGATCGAGGCGGCGGCCGCGGTCGCGGGCGAATCCTCCACCGCCACCTGGACCGTGGTGTGGACCGACCGCCTGACGGCCTGCGATTCCTATCGCGCCAAGGCCTATCGCGTCGATCCGGTGCCCGGCCAGGAAAACCAGTTCTTCGTCTACGTCGCCTATGATTACATCCTGTTCGAGGAAGGCTCGATCGCCAACCTGACCGCCTCGATCATCGGCAATGTCTTCGGCTTCAAGCCGCTCAAGGCGATCCGCCTCGAGGACATGTACTTTCCGCCGGCCTATGTGAAGACCTACAAGGGGCCGCCGACCGGGATCGTGGTCGAGCGCGAGCGTCTCGACAAGTTCGGCCGGCCGCTGCTCGGCGCCACCACCAAGCCGAAGCTCGGCCTGTCTGGCAAGAATTACGGCCGCGTCGTCTATGAAGGCCTGAAGGGCGGCCTCGATTTCATGAAGGACGACGAGAACATCAATTCGCAGCCCTTCATGCATTGGCGCGACCGTTACCTCTATTGCATGGAGGCGGTGAACAAGGCCATCGCCGTGACCGGCGAGATGAAGGGCCATTATCTCAACGTCACCGCCGGCACGATGGAGGAAATGATCCGCCGCGCCGAATTTGCCAAGGAGATCGGCTCGGTCATCGTCATGATCGACCTGGTCATCGGCTATACCGCGATCCAGTCCATGTCCAACTGGTGCCGGCAGAACGATATGATCCTGCATCTGCACCGCGCCGGGCACGGCACCTACACGCGGCAGAAAAATCACGGCGTGTCATTCCGCGTCATTTCCAAATGGATGCGTCTCGCCGGCGTCGATCATATCCATGCGGGCACGGCGGTCGGCAAGCTCGAAGGCGATCCCCCGACGGTGCAGGGCTATTACAACGTCCTCCGCGAATCCGTTAACGAAGTCGATTTGCCGCGTGGCATCTTCTTCCGCCAGGATTGGTGCGACATCAGGAAGGTCATGCCGGTGGCGTCGGGCGGCATTCACGCCGGCCAGATGCATCAGTTGCTCGACCTGTTCGGCGACGACGTGGTGCTGCAATTCGGCGGCGGCACCATCGGCCATCCGATGGGCATCCAGGCGGGAGCGACCGCCAATCGCGTCGCGCTGGAAACCATGGTGCTGGCGCGTAATGAAGGCCGCAATCTGATTTCGGAAGGGCCGGAAATTTTGCGCGCGGCGGCCAAGTGGTGCAAGCCGCTCGAAGCAGCCCTCGACGTCTGGGGTAATATTTCCTTCAACTACGCCTCGACCGACACGTCCGACTTCGCCCCGACGCCGCTCGCGGCTGAATGATTTTGGGAGATGCAAATGCATATCACTCAGGGATCCTTCTCGTTCCTGCCCGATCTCGACGACGATCAGATCAAGGCGCAGGTGGAATATTGCCTCAACAACGACTGGGCCATCGGCGTCGAATATACCGACGACCCCCATCCGCGGAACACCTATTGGGAAATGTGGTGCCAGCCGATGTTCGACCTCAAGGACCCGGCCGGCGTCATGATGGAGCTGAACGCCTGCCGCAAGGCCTTTCCCGACAGCTATATCAAGCTGATCGCCTTCGATTCCACGCGCGGCTTCGAGACCGTGAGGTTGTCCTTCATGGTGCAAAGGCCGAAGGTCGAGCCGACCTTCCTGATGACCCGCACCGAGGGCAATGGCCGGACCGTCCACGTGACGCTGTCGACGCAGAGATAGGGCTCTATACCGGAGCGGAAGGCCCTCCCATGCCGCTCCGGTTTTTTCTTCTGACGGCAATGCGCCTCGGCGCCGGGCATTGGCGCTCCCCTTCCCGCGCAACGGGGAGGGGGCGCGGATGAAAGGCTCAGGCCATGAACGACCAAGTCATCTCGACCAGTGAAAACACCTCCACGGAATCCGCCGGCCTGGTTGATCTCGGCGCCGATTTCCGCTCGTCGGGGGTCGCCGAAATTCTGGAAGAACTCGACCGCGAACTGATCGGCCTGACGCCGGTCAAGCAGCGCATCCGCGAGACGGCCGCCTTGCTGCTGGTCGACCGCGCGCGCGCAAAACTCGGGCTGGCCAGCGAGACGCCGACCCTGCACATGAGCTTCACCGGCAATCCGGGCGTCGGCAAGACGACGGTGGCGCTTAAAATGGCCGGACTCCTCCATCGCCTCGGCTATGTCCGCAAGGGGCATCTCGTCTCCGTGACGCGCGACGACCTGGTCGGCCAGTATATCGGCCATACCGCGCCGAAAACCCGCGAAGTGCTGAAGAAGGCGATGGGCGGCGTGCTATTCATCGACGAGGCCTATTACCTCTACAAGCCCGACAATGAGCGCGACTACGGCCAGGAAGCGATCGAAATCCTGTTGCAGGTGATGGAGAACCACCGCGACGACCTGGTGGTCATCCTCGCCGGCTACGCCGATCGCATGGACAGGTTCTTCCTCAGCAATCCGGGCTTTCGCTCGCGCATCGCCCATCACATCGAATTCCCCGATTACACCGACGAGGAACTGCTGCGCATCGCCGAAAGCATGCTGGCGCAGCAGCAGTACCATTTCGACGATCCCGGCCTTGAAGCGATGCGCGACTACATAGCCGCGCGAAAAATCCTGCCGCATTTCGCCAACGCCCGTTCGATCCGCAACGCGCTCGACCGGGCGCGGCTGCGCCACGCCAACCGGCTGTTCGAGCAGGCCGCCGGCCCCCTCGACGCCAAGGCGCTTTCGACCATCCAGGCCGTCGACGTCAAGGCCAGCCGGGTTTTCGCCGGCGGCCTCGCGCATGAACGGACGGGCGACGCGGGCTGAAGACGAGCGGGTTTTTTGCGTCCGGGATTTCAGCTCGCGTCGAAATTCGGGCCGCCGCGCAGCACGACATAGATCGCCGGAATGACCAGCACGGTCAGCGCGGTCGATGACGCCAGGCCGAACAGCAGCGAAATCGCCAAGCCCTGGAAGATCGGGTCGGTCAGGATCACCGCCGCGCCGATCATCGCCGCGAGCGCCGTGAGCAGGATCGGCTTGAAGCGGATCGCGCCGGCGTCGATCAGCACCTCGCGCAGACCCTTCGACGGATCGCTGTGGCGCACGAAATCGACCAGCAGGATCGAATTGCGCACGATGATTCCGGCCAGGGCGATGAAGCCGATCATCGAGGTCGCGGTGAACGCCGCGTGGAACAGCCAGTGGCCGAACATGATGCCGATGAAGGTCAGCGGGATCGGCGTCAGGATCACCAGCGGCACCTTGAACGATTTGAACTGCGCCACGACGAGGATATAGATGCCGACCAGCGCGGCCATGAAAGCGGCCCCCATGTCGCGGAACGTCACCCAGGTCACTTCCCATTCGCCGTCCCACAACAGCGACGGCGCGCTTTCGTCGAGCGGCTGCCCGTGCAGGATTATGCGCGGCTTTGGCGTCTCGGCGCTCCACTGCATGTCGTCGAGCGCCCTGTCCACCGCGAGCATGCCATAGAGCGGCGCTTCATACTCGCCCGCCAGGTCCGCCGTCACCATTTCCGCCGAGCGCCCGTTGTGGCGGAAGATCGGATAGGACGACGTTTCATTGCTCACGCTCACGACGTCGCCAAGCTCGACCACCGAGCGATTGCCCGGCAGGCTGTTGGCGGGAACAGGCGTGGTCAGGACCTTTTCGTTGACCAGCCGCTGGTTCTTGCCCAGCGCGAGGCGGATCGGCAAGGCTTCGCGGCTCTCGCCGCGGTGCGAATAGCCGACGACCTGGTCGCCGAACAGGAGTTTCAACGTGTCGAACACATCGCTTTGCTGCACGCCGAAGAATTCGAGCAAATCCTGGTCAATCTCGATGCGCTTGCGCGGCGCCTGCACGCCATAGGAATCATCGACGTCGACAATGAAGGGCACGCTCTCGAACGCCTTGCGCACCTTGGCCGCCACGGCGCGGCGGGTCTGCGGGTCCGGCCCATAGATTTCCGCGAGCAGCGTCGAGAGCACCGGGGGACCGGCCGGGGCCTCGACCACCTTCAGCGACGAATGGCTGGGCATGTCGATGCCGGCGATGCGCTTGCGGACTTCGAGCGCGATGTCATGGCTGGTGCGGCTGCGGTCTTCCTTGGGGCTCAGCTTGATCTGCACGTCGCCGACCTCCGGCGTGCCGCGCATGTAATAGTGGCGCACCAGGCCATTGAAATCGAATGGCGCCGCCGTGCCGGCATAGGTTTCGAACGACTGGATTTCCGGAACGTCCTTGACCCGTTCGACCGCTTCCCGCAGCACGCGATTGGTGGTCTCGACCGACGCGCCGCTCGCCAGGTCGGCGACGATGGCGATTTCCGTCTTGTTGTCGAACGGCAGCAGTTTCACCGTCACCAGCTTGAAATAGAACAGGCTGAGCGAGGCGAGAGTGGCGACGCCGACAATGGTCAGGAACCGCTTCGCCGATTTCCGCGTGCGCAGGATCGGCGCGGCCGCGAGGCGATAGAGGGCTCCGAGCTTGCCGCCGTCGCTGTCGGCGCCGTGGCCGTGCACACGCGCCTTGCCGGCGATCTTCATCATCAGCCAGGGCGTCAGCATGACCGCGACAAAGAAGGAGAACAGCATGGCCGCCGAGGCGTTGGCGGGAATCGGACTCATGTAAGGACCCATCAGTCCCGACACGAACAGCATTGGCAAAAGCGCCGCCACCACGGTCAAGGTGGCGACGATCGTCGGATTGCCGACTTCCGCCACGCCGTCGATCGCCGCCTCGACGCGCGAGCGCCCGTCTTTCGTCGCCCCGCGACCGGCGATATATCGCCGGTCCTGCATCGCCCAATGCCGGGCGATATTCTCGATGATGACAATGGCGTCGTCGACCAGGATGCCGATGGAGAAGATCAGGGCGAACAGGCTGACGCGATTGAGCGTGTAGCCCATGATGCGCGCGGCGAACAAGGTCAGGAGGATGGTGGTGGGAATGACGATGGCGACGACCATGGCCTCGCGCCAGCCGATGGCGAAGGCCACCAGGGCGACGATGGAGAGCGTCGCCAGCCCGAGATGGAACAGGAGTTCGTTGGCCTTGTCGTTGGCGCTGACGCCGTAATTGCGCGTGACGTCCACATGGACGTCGGCGGGGACGACCGTGCCTTGCAAAAGATGCATCTGTTGGATGATGCGGTCGGCGATGACGACCGCGTTGGCGCCGGCGCGCTTGGCGATGGCGATCGAGACAGCCGGCGCACCGGTCAGGGCGCCTTTCGGCCCCTTGTCGAAATGCATGACGCGCGTCTCGTTCGGATCGCTGTCCAGAACGACCTTGGCGACGTCGCGCAGATAGACCGGCCTGTTGTCGCGGGTGGTCAACAGCAGGTTGTCGATTTCCGGCAGGGTCTGCAAGGTGCGGCCGGCTTCGGTCTCGATCTGCAGCCCGCCGTCGCGGATGAGCCCGGCGCGGAAGGCGCTGTTGGCGCCCTGCACCTTGGCGGCGAGTTGCTGCAAGGTCACGCCATAGCGCGCCAAACCGTCGGGATTGGGCTCGACGCGAATCTCGTCCGGTTGGTCGCCGACGAGATAGGTCAGGCCGACGTCCTGCAGCTTGGCAATTTGCGTGCGCAACTCGCGCGCGACGGCGGTCAGCGAATCGGCGCTCCAGCGCGCCGCCGCCTCCGGCTTTGGCGTGAGGGTCAGCACGACGATCGCCACATCGTCGATGCCGCGCCCGACGATCAGCGGTTCGGGAACGCCGGTCGGGATCTTGTCGAGATTGGCGCGGACCTTGTCGTGCACGCGCAGGATCGCCGCATCGGTCGAGGTGCCGACGAGAAAGCGGACGGTGACGATGCTCTGGTCGTCGAACGTCTTCGAGTAGACATGTTCGACGCCGTTGATGCCCTTGACGAGGGTTTCGAGCGGCTCGGTGACGAGCTTGGCCGCGTCTTCGGCCTTGAGGCCGTTGGCGGAGGTGATGATGTCGACCATCGGCACCGCGATCTGCGGCTCTTCCTCGCGCGGCAGGGTCACCAGGGCGATGAGGCCGAGGGCGAGGGCCGCCACCAGCAAAAGCGGCGTCAGCGGCGAATTGATGAAGGCGCGCGTCAGGAATCCGGCGACGCCAAGGCTCTTTTTCTTTTCGTCGCCCATGTTTGCGTCACTCATGGGACCAGCACCTTGTCGCCGTCCTCGAGGCCGCTGAGGACCTCGACCTGGTCATGCTCGGCGGCGTCGGCGAAGACGATGGCGACATCGAGAGCGCCTTTCGGCCGCACGACGCGCACGTAATCGACGCCGGAGCGGGTGGTCACCGCATCGCGCGGAATGAGCAGCGCGTCGCGACGGCCGACCGGCGCGAACACCTGGACGCGCTCGCCGACGAAATAATCGCCGAGGTCGCCCACTTCCGCGTCGGCGATGACGCGGCCATTGTCGATCTCGGGATAGATTTTGACGATATGGCCGGTGCGATCGCCAGCGCCGGCGCGACCGGATCGATGCCGCGTGGCGCGACGGTGACCGGCGCCCCCAGCTTCAGCAGGGCGGCGTGGCGTTCCGGCAAGCTGAGACGCAGGTAAAGCGCGCCGGCGGCGATGCGGGCGATGCTTTCGCCCGGCATCACCACCGAGCCGGGAATGGCCGACATGGTCAGCACCCGCCCATCCCGGGGCGCAAGGACCGAGCCTTCGCTGGTCTGCTGCGCGATGACCGCGCGCTGCGAGCGCATCGATTCGACCTGGCTCTTCAACACATCGACATTGGTCTTGGCCTGGTCATAGGCGGCCTTGGTGGTGAAGCCGCGCGGCAGCAGGTCGGCGGCGCGCTTGAAGGCGATATTGGCGTTGTCGAGTTGCGAGGACAGCGCGCTCAATTGTCCGTCGAGCGACTGCGACTGCAGGGCCAGCTTCTGGTCGGCCACCACGGCTATGACCTGGCCGGCCTTGACTTGGGTTCCCTCGTCCACCATGCGGCTGACGATCGTGCCGCCGATCCGGGTGCGGGCGGGCGTGATGTCGCGGCTCTCGACCTGGCCGAACATCGCCTTGATGTCCTGGACATTCTGGGTTTTTACCAGAAATTCGCCGGCATGCGCGGTCGTTGCGGCGAGAACTGCGGAAAACAGCGCGACTGAGAGCATTTGACGGCAAAGGGGGGACGTGCGCGTCGGCTTTCGCATGGCTCGGCTCGATCTCGAGTTCAGTGATTTACATATATTCGGATATATGCAAATAATGGTTTATGGATATGGATGTCAAGCGTTTCGACACTGCGGCCGGGGAAGCCAGCGAATTCGTCAAATCGCTGGCTCATCCCGTGCGCTTGCGCATCCTGTGCGCCCTTGCGGCGCGGGAATGTTCCGTCACCGTGCTGGCTGAAGCGGCTGACGCCTCGATGTCGACGATTTCGCGGCATCTCGCCTTGCTTCGGAAGGACCGGATCGTCAAGGCGCGGCGCGCCCGCCAGACCATCGTTTACTGCCTGTCCGACGCAAATGTCGGCAGGCTGATCGGCATTCTGACCGAAGCATTCTGCGGCGCGCCGGCGCCAGCCAAACCCCATCGGAGGAAAAAAGCATGACTTTGACGCGGCCGCTGAAAAAGGGATTCAAGGACATGTTGGCCGAGGCCAACGCCGACATCGAAACGATTTCGGTCCATGCGGCCTTGAGCCAGCTTGGCGACCCGACCGTGCTGTTCGTCGACGTACGCGAAGCGCACGAATTGGCGGCGGGCTCGGCGCCGGGCGCGTTTCACGCGCCGCGCGGCTTCCTCGAATTCCTGGCCGATCCGGATTGTCCGATGCACAAGCCCGAACTGGCGCAGGCGAAAAAGCTCATCATTTTCTGCGCCACCGGCGGACGCTCGACCCTCGCGGCCAAGACATTGCGGGATATGGGCTATACCGAGGTGTTCAACCTTGCCGGCGGCATAGCCGCGTGGAAAGCCGCCAACGGACCGTTGGCGACGGCCTGAACCGGCGATGCGGATGTCAAATCACGCCGGCGGGGAGGACCCGCCGGAAAAACCGCGCACGCGATTGAGAAGGTCCTTGTCGTCGAACGGCTTGTTGACGACGAAGGCGTCGCGGAAATTGGGCGGCAGGTGGTCGCGGCCGTAGCCAGTGACAAAAACGAAGGGCACGCCGCGCCGCGCCAATATGTCCGCCACGTCGTCGACACGGCCGCCGACAATGTTCACGTCGAGCAGCGCGCCCTGCAATTCCTCGTCGCTGGCGAGCTTCACCGCTTCGGCAAGCGTGCCCACCGGGCCGATCACGTCGAATCCGTCGTCCTCGAGGATGCCGCCGATATGCGCGGCGAGCAAAAATTCGTCTTCGATCACCAGAATGCGCGACATTCACATCTCCGGGCCATATTGGACCAGCCAACCAACGCCCTGGCGCAAAGGCAAATTCAACTCTACAGCGTAAAGACGCTGACGCAAAATCGCCTTGGGCGTCGCGACCGTGCGCTGCGCCAACACGGATGGGAAAAAAGGCGTTCCCCGGCGATTTGCAAGGCGCCTCCTTCATATTCGCGCTTTCATCCGGAGACGCGATTTCGCCCCGCCGCCTTGGAGACATACAGTTTCGCGTCCGCGCGCCGGACCAGGTCGTCCGCGCCCTCGCCTTCGTCAAGCTCGGCGACGCCGAAGGAAGCGGTGACCGCGCCGATCGAGGCGCCATCCTTGAAAACCCACCGCTTCGCCGCGAGTTTCCTTCGGATCTGTTCAGCCAGTTGGGTTGCGGCGGCGGCTTCCGTCTCCGGAAGGATGATGGCGAATTCCTCGCCGCCGTAACGCGCGACGCTGTCGGAGCCCTTGGTGTTGGCGATCAGGAGATCGGAAACCTTGCGCAGGACGTCGTCGCCGACCGGATGACCGAACGTGTCGTTGACGTCCTTGAAATGGTCGATGTCGGCGATGATGAGGCTGAGCGCCTGGCCGTCGGCGCTGGCCTTGTGAACCTGCCGGGCGAGCGTTTCGTCGAAGTGGCGCCGGCAATAGGCGTTGGTGAGCGAATCGCGCAAGGTCAGCGCCTGGCTCTCCGCCAGGGCGGCGCGCAACGACTGGATCTGCGCCTGCAACTCGCGCAGCCTGCTTTCGTAATCCTCGTTGCTGCGCAGCATCTGCCTGTTGGCGGCGATCAGGAACTGGATGGCGGAGCGGATCTGTTCGCTGTTGCGGGAGGCAGCGAGACTGGATTGGCCGGAATTGAGCGCCGCCGAATAGGCCTGGTTCTGCTGGGAGTGCGATTGGGCCATCTGCATCAGGGCTTGCAATTCGTCGGCCAGCTGGCGGCCTGCCGATTCGATTTCCGCGCCGCTGAGGCCCAAAGTCCCGAGGACGGAATTGCGCAAGGGCGAGAGAAGACGCCGCCCGCCCCAGGCCACGCCGGTCATCGCAAAGGCGATGAGCGCGATATTCCTGAACAAGGAGACGGGTTCGTAAACCGTCCGGACGAGAGTTCCGTCCGCGTCGCGCTTCACGCTGTCCCAGGCGCCAGAGGACCAGGACCAGAGGAGCGAGATATCGGGCGGGGCCAGATCGACGACCGGCGGATGGCTCGCCGAGGCCATGGCCCATACGCCAGCGCCCGCCAGAAGCGCGGCGACGACCGTCAAGTGCTTGCGCTCGGTCAGGAGTTTCATCGGTCGTCCAACTGGCCTCCGCCGGAGGGCGGCCATCGCGTGAATCGCAAGTGGACCCCGGCGCGGTGGGCTCTTTTCATCGGGACCAAGCTGGATAATGGAGATTAATTTTTTGCTGTTCACGTAACGTCATGAAGACGCACATCTTTGTGAGGTCAAACCGTCACAAGGCCCGGGCAAGCCGCCGCCGTCAATTTGGCGATATGCGAGTCGGGAGAACGCCGATTCGCGCCAATGCAGGCGCCGCCCCGGATGTACGGGCGGGCGTTTTGTTCAGCGAGCATTGTCGAGAAGCGCATATTCCCGAAAAGTGGGTCCGGTTTTCGCGCTCTAGCCGCCGTGGCCGAAAGCCTGGGCGATGCCGGCGTACTGGCAGGCGGCGGCGACGGTGACGAACGAATGCCAGATGGCGTTCTGGAATTTAAGACTGTGCCAGCGATAGAACAGCACGCCGACGGAATAGAACAGGCCGCCGATGAGCACGAGAACCAGCGTCTGCGCGGGCAATGTCGCCACCAGTTGCCTGATTTCCAGGATCGCCACCCAGCCGAGCGCGAGATAGACGAAAATCGCCGCGCGGTCGAAGCGTCCGGGCAACAGGATTTTTACCGCC
Source organism: uncultured Alphaproteobacteria bacterium (assembly GCA_963828185.1). GTDB lineage: Bacteria > Pseudomonadota > Alphaproteobacteria > Rhizobiales > Beijerinckiaceae > Rhodoblastus. Next base: position 15,791 of record CAWHDV010000016.1, read on the forward strand.
GCGCCGCCGAGCGCGACCGTCCAGACGATCGCCGCCAGGGTCCAGGCGAGCGGGCGATCCGGCAATTGCGACAGAAGCGCGGTGTAGGTGCCCGCGATCATCAGATAGATCGAGGCGTGGTCGAGCCGCCGCAGCAGCCATTTCAGATGAGAAGGCGGCGCCATGTTATAGGCGCAGGAAAAGCCGAACAGCAGGAAGAAACCGGTGGCGTAGACGGCCATGGCGAGGGCGTCGGACAGATTGCCGTGCAGGGCGATCCGCACGAACAGCACCGCGAAGGCGATCAATCCCGCGAGAATGGCGACGGCGTGCACAAAGCCGTCGGCGATCAGTTCGGCCGGGCTGTAGGCGCGTTTGAAAAGACGGGGATGGTCTTCGGGGAGCGACATGTTTTCGCCTTGCGCGTCCGTCCGGAGATTGTGACGGCTTCGCTGAATTTTGCAAGGCCATGTGGCGAGGAAATGGCGAAGCCGGCGCCGAGCCGCTCAGCCCTCGGGCCGCAGTTGCACGACATTGCCGCACGTCTCCGTCGCGGCGCGAGCGGCGCGGATTTCCGCACAAGTATCTTCGAGAATAGTGTCGAGCACATAGAAGGCGGATTCCACCTTCGACAAGCGTTGCGCGACCCTGAACCACGGATCTGTGACAAGTTCAGGCTGCGCGGTTTCACGAAAATCCGCGACACGTACGACCATGGTCGCCAGTTTTGCCACCATTGCATCGAGTTCGAATAAATTTTCCAGCGTCAACATGTGCATTCATCTCCGGGGGAGATGGCGTCGCCGGATCAAAACAAGCATGGATCGAAAACACAGCGCGAAAAACACAGCACTTTAAATATTTTATGCCAGACGGCCTAGTGACGAAATAGCCTATGGCGCTGCCGCAATTTGGATCGTTGGCGGCTGGCGCGTTTGGACCTCATTCGAACAGGCGCGAAAATCCTCATTTGCTTTCATTCCCCGCCTCGCCGCTTCGGCTGACAAAAAGCGGACAGCTTGTAAGGTTCTTGATGGCGGCGTCATGCATCAAATGCGGAATTAATGCGTAAAAGCCAGGTCTTGGCCGAAAGGCGTAGCCGGTTAGCGATTTCGGCCACTACCGAAGCGCCGCCGTTGAATATAATATTGAGCGCTGAGGAGGCGTTATGCTCAGAATATCGAATTTTGCGCCGTTCTTGTGCTCGCTGCTTTATCCGCCGATAGAGCCCGCGCGGCGCCCGGGACGCCCTCGCGCTCGCGCTGAATTTGTTTATGGTATAAATTCATGGTTACTGTTGAATAAGTCTCTAACAATCAGAATGATGCGCAGTTTATTCTATAAAAACACTCAGAAAAAGCTTGTCTCAAAGAAGGGCGTGCTGATAATTCTGACGGCAGCGGTTCTGCCAACCTTGGTCCAAGCGCAGTCTCTTGTCGTGAACAAGTCGCATAGGCAAAATTATTCTCTGGAGCGTGTCGACACAAGGCCCAGCCCGCTGGTAATTCTGACGGCAAACCAAGCGCAGTCCGGTGTCGTGAACAAGCCGCATAAGCAAGTTTATCTCCCGATGCGCGCCGCCTCGAACCGTGGCGCGCTGGTCACTTTGATGGCGACCAAAGCGCAGTCGCGCGCCGTGAACAATCCGCATAAGCGCATCATGAGCGTCAGCCCCCCCATGCGCGCCGGGACGGCAATCGGCAAAATATTGAACGGTGCCCCGGCGCCAGCGGCGCCAAGTTCAGGCGCGAAGCAGTTGGGGGCCACGCCGAAGCCGCAGCTTCTAAAATGCGAATTGATTGGAGATTGTTCTGCTTTCGAAGCCGGGGCTGCAGGCGCCCGCCAAGCGTGCCCTGAAGGGCTTGGTGTTTCTGACGTTAGCTATAAAGTGGGACTAAACATCATTAATCATAAAATCGTAGTAACGTCGTCTGATATTACTACGTTAGCTCTTCTAGGAATGTCTTGTGACAATAAGAAATGCACCGGATCTGGAAAAGACGCATACGAAAATTGGATTTAGTCACTTAACTTGCGCAATATCGTCAAAAATATCAAACTTAAGTACAACTTCACTGTTATGTTTGGGGACGGCCATGATCGGCGTGCCAAATTAGTATACAATTATATTGGCGGTTGCTCCCCCGGCTCGGTTGAGCAAGGGCTCTCCGGGCTCTCCGGGATTTCCGAACAGAAAAGTGCAGCCGACCCAATCGGAAATCTGCCGAGTTTTGATGTTTCGGCAAGCCAAAGTCCTCGAAAAAGCACCAACGAACATCCAGAAAAATAAATATTAATGCGCGTAAAAACGGAAGACTCGCCCTCCGGGTGCATATCCGTGTGTGTGTGCGGCATTGCGGCTATCGCTTTCCGGGTCGCCTTGCGCGGTCCCCCAATCGGCTGCCCACAATTTTCGCGAAGGCAAGCGCATTCGCCAGGTCAGGAAAAGACAACGCCGGCCGCTAAACCCAAGAGATTACTAATGTTTTTCAAACAGTTATGTCGGACGGGCTGGGAAAGAAAAGTGGTGCGATTGAGGGAACCGCAAGTGCGTAACAACGACTTGAATTAACTGCGATTATAATAATTTGGTTTCGAAAATACCCGCAATAGTACCCGCAAAATATGCGGCTGCAAACGTGAGGCCAGCGCCAAGCGGCGGCGCCAGCCCACCACAGCGGCCGTTGTGGTCGTGGTGGCGCGGCGCGACCGGTCAGTTGCGCCAGCGTCGGGAAATGTCCGCCGCTCGGAAACCGGCGAGGCAGCCCAGACCGAAGCCTGCCAAGAAAACCGTTAGGACGAATGTTCCTATCGCGCTGGACATGGAGACGCCTTTCTGTCGCGGTAGAATATGCGGCGCTTGCATGCGCCTCGGGTAATCGGTTCTATAAACGGGTTAGGTCACACTCCCTATGCCGCTCCCACTCGTTGCCACATATGTAGCATTGATACCGCTGATCATATGTCATGATGCGTTTCATCACATGCACTTCGCGCTCGGTCGAGCCAACGACGTTTCCGTGACGATCATAATGCTTTTCTTTTAGCGTCGCGATCCCAGGGCGCTGTTCATAAGCAACATGATGCCGGCTCGTTCTCTGACCGCCTGACTGACCGCAGTCCGGGCAGATTTCCTTCGTTAAGCCATCCCACACCCGATCAAAAAAAGACCTACTGTCGGCGATCTGCGTGTTTTCGCCCTTCGGTTGCTCCGCTGGAAGCTCCGTTTTTGCCGGTGTGGAAGATTTTTCGAGGTTTGAAGTAGTATTGACTTCTTTTACGTTGGCCGAGAACGTGCAGTTTGCAAAGGGGTTCCAGCTGCTCATTCACGCTTTCCTCTGCTGGTCATGCTATTTCGCAGTCTAAAACCATTGTGAAACCGCGAGTGCGAGAGGCCGGATTCGCAACGATTGATCCCATGAGCGTCGAAGCCAAAGAGCAACACCGTCACCGCGAAGGTTCTGATTGCTCCAGACTGGGAGCCTGTCTTCTATGTCGGCCGATTTGCGGCGCACAGCGAGGACGAGAAGCAAGAGTGCGGAACCGGCCAAAACGGCGGAATGCGCATAGACGACGGGCATGTGCGCGTCTTCATATTGGCGCAGGGCAGCATAATGCCGATCAAGCGTCGGAACGACCTGCTCTTTTGGAAGCAACATTAGGTCGCCGATGCTTGGCTTTTGCGGTCCATCCAACGCTTCGAACTCAGCTTCGACCAATAATGAAACGAAGGCGAGGCTAAAAACGAAAGCCGTCGTTCGGATTGCCGACCGGTTCGCGCTGTTGCGCGCTCGCCAGATATACCATGCCATGAGCGCCCAAAACGGACCGAGGGAAAGCACCTCAGTACGCGTGCGCAAGCCAAGCGCGACACAGGCCAGAACTATGAGGGAAGGTGCAAAACGACGCGCCCAAATTCTCCGCTGCGCAGGGGTCGTTAGCGGCGTTCCGCCGGAACATGATCCGCAGCGAAAAGGATGGTGCCGGCGAGAACAAAGACCGCAGCGACAAGCAGGATATTCTGCCTCTCTGCCATGAGGGACAAATTGGCGATATAGGTTCCGGGTGCCGTTATCGACATGTTGAAGGCAAAAAAAGCGCCCAATAAACCAAGAATTACCAACAAAATGGCAATTATGCGGGGCATGACCTTAATCCTTCTCGGCGACTGCCTCTTGGACACACGCGCGCTGAAAACGCTCAGGGTGCGCATCCGCACCGAATAAAATCCTAAAATGGGATTATCCTAGTTTAGAATTAGCTCTGCCTGCGCTCGAACACAAGCGCGCGCATGAGAAAAAGTTTGCACACCGACGAACAGGAGCGCTTGCAGTCGATGCTGCGAGACGCTCGCTTATCCGTGAATGTCACTCAAAGTGAACTCGCGCGGCGTCTTTCCCGGCCTCAATCGTTCGTGGCCAAATATGAGGGCGGAGAGCGTCGGCTGGACGTGATTGAGTTGATTTACGTTCTGCGTGCTCTTGATGCGGAGCCCGTCCAATTTGTCGAGACGTTGGCCGCAGGAATCGCCTAAGCGACTGTTATATTTAACACTTCTTCGTATCCTATCGCCCGCCTGCTCTATTCGCGCGCATTACGGGGATCGCCAACAATTAGGGAACAGGGCGTTATCCTCTCACGAAATCGAAATATCGGTCAGCCGCTTCTTGCGCCGGCAGGTCCCGCGAAATGCGCAGGCGTTCGGGCAAGCGATCGACGGGCAAGTCCTCGCCGCAGTCAACGGCGGCCAGCAACGCCTCATAGGCTTTCACAGCCGCAGTCAGCTCGGCCGAGAAAGTTGGGGGATCGACGATGATCTGGCGGCCTCTAAAGCCGCCAGCCGGTTCTTGAAGTTTGCCGAGAGCCTAGCCATTGGCGCGCCCCTCCAGCGCGGCAAGGCGCTTCTCAAATTCGGCCGCCACGATCTGGCCAACGAAAGCGTCAATCAAGCCAACGACGCGCGCGCCTTCTTCCGGCGTCACTTCGCCAGCCGCCACGCGCTTCAGAACGCCAGCGGTCGCGGCCAGCGCGTCATTCGAATCGCGATTTCGGGAAGATCGATGCAGACATTGCGATCTTTGCGAGGCGGCAAAATTCGATCAAGGACAAGCTTCGCGGCTGTCATGTCGCCGGCAAGGGCGTGCTTAACGACAGAGCGGCAAACCGCCGCCGTCTCTCCTTCCAGCAGTTGTTCCGCCATTACGGTCGCGTGGTTGCGCACGCCCGCCGGCCGTCCCGCCGGATTGGGGCTTTGGCCACGCTTCGAACGCCCGTCTTTCTCGCGAGCAACATCACGTTCGACGGCGCGGCTGCCGCCGAAAATATCACGCCGCTTCTGTGAGGCATTTCCGATCATGAGCTATTCCCTAACGGGTAGGCAGATTAACAAATCCAGCGGCAAAGGTCACGGCAAGGGGAAGGTCGGTCAAAAAGTGCGGTGCGCCTGAAGCGGTCGCGGCGGTCATGACCGGTTGCGAACGCCTCGAACGCAGGGCGCAAAGGTCGGAAGGCGGGCGGTCGCGGTCAGCAGCCTGAGGCTGACCGCTCGACCGCTTTCCGAACGCCCCAAATTCATCTTGAGTGGCCGTCTCGTCCTGCATATCGAAACCGACATAATCGCGGTTGAGATATATCCATTGCGTGAGGCCGTCGTCGTGCGACGACACGATTGTAGCTACAGCTTTGGACTTCTCGTTTCGATTGAATGCGCTGCGTTTCGCATCCGTGGTCTTGTCGGCTGAACATGCTGCATAGAATTTTTCGCGCACGTGCGCACGATCGACAACGCGCACACGGCGACCGTCGATTTTCTTCTCAAATCCATGATCCGCAATCGCGCTCTCGACGGCATGGACGAAAGCGGCTTCCCCATCGTCGAGTTTGCTCGTTGGATGACCGCTCGCCGCTTTACACCATTCGACAATTGCCGACGTGACGGGCCTGCCGCTTGAATCGTTCCCCAAATCGACTTGCTTCAGCGAGAACGAGAGGGCGCCTTGCATGATTCGCATGTCCCGCTGCTTCTCGACAGACAGCTTGCCATCGCAAACTTCCAACTCGGTGTCGGTCGCTGCTCGCAAGCAGGAATGACCGCGAGCGCCCTTGGCCACGTCCTTGCCTGTGTGATGGACGAACGTGAAGTGAGCGCCCGTTCTGTCGCGAATGCGATCAGAGGTCTTCACGATGCGTCCCATGTCGACGCTGCTGTTCTCGTCACCGCCGGCCATCGCGCGGGCAAGCGTGTCGACGATAACCCATGCGCATTTGACGCCGCGCGCCCTTTCCTCATCCTCGACGAGACGGCAAAGCTCGTCGGCGTCGGCGTCGTTCGTTTGAAGGTCAACCGGATACTTCACCAGGGCAAAGAGCGGCTTCGGGGCTCCTTCGCCGGCTTCCCGTTCATATTTCCGCAACAGGGCAAGCAGCCGTTGATTGACGCCAAAACCGCCCTCGGCGGCGACATAAACGACGAGGCTGCGCGTCGTGGCCATGCCGTTCCAGGGCCGCCCTGTTGCGACAGCGAGGGCCATATCCAAAACCACGAACGTCTTGCCGACATTTGATGGGCCATAGGCGACAGACATGGCGCCTTCGTCCAACAGGCCGTCTATCAAAGGCTCGCGGACTCTGGTCAGCGCAAGGGCTGCGGCGGCCTCGATGTTCTCAAGCCGCATTTTCGGACGAGACGGCTTCCGCTCTCGCCGTTCGACAGTCTTTCTATCGGCGTCCCTTGGCCGCTCGTCCTCGAACTCTTTGTCCGCGAAAGGCAGACAATATCCGTGCTTGCTGGCGAGGCGCAGAATCGTTTTTCCGGTCCGCGCGTTGGGGGCGTCGCTGCGCTTCAATGAATCCCACGTCTCACCAAAATGCGTGTCCGCCGCCTCGCTATTATCCCATTCCGCAGACCATTCGCGCGCCAGTTGAAAACCTTCGTCCTCCTCGCCGTGGAGAAGCGCCTCGTGCTTGATGGCGGAGACAACGTTTCGCCACTCCTCGCGCGAATCGAATTTCTCGTCGTTCGGGATCGCCTCGACGGCTTTGCGTAGTTCGTCCATGGACGGGAAGACTGGCTCGGCGATTGGCGCATTCGTTCGCTCGTCCCGCTTGCCGCCCAGGCGGTTGTCGAGCCATTCAGGGATGGCGGGAAGGCCGGCGGCGTAAGCTCTCAGGAAAGCAGTCAAGCCGTCCGTTGCGCTCCAGCAACGCCCGTCCGGCATTATCGCCCCCGGCGCGATGACATAACCGCCATCGCCTCGCACATCGATCCCAGCAGGCAGGGAGCCCGTGGAGTTGCCCCGCCGTTCGTCAGCCCGGAAATAGAAATGCAGGCCGCCGCCGTTCGCCGTCTCGACGACAGGGACGCCAGGCGGCAGGCCGCCGTTCGCTTGCGTCAGTTCATTCCATGGCGTTACGCCGTCAGGCCTGCCGGGTTTTCGGTCGGGATCAATGACCAAGAGGCCGGACTTACCGCAATCGATCGCCGGCAAAGCGTCCGGCCATTTGCGCCACCAACGTCGAATTTGTTTGAGGTCCGATGTCGAATTGTCCCGCCATGCCGCGACCAGCGACGCTTTTGAGATTTTCTCGGGCTCGTTTTTGGTCGGCGTAATGCGCCAATCGGCTGGAAAGACCGAAAGCCCGGCCTCGGCGTGCGCCATGGCGACGGCCCGGTTGCAGGAAGGAAGGGTTTCGATCAACGCCAGCGGGGCCGGCCGTTCGAGGCCGATGCCGCGACGACGCGGCGAAAATTCGGTGTTTTTGGGAGCGAGAGCCATTTCCGTGTCCGTTTCTCGATTTGCGCCGAGACCGGAAATCGCTTAGAAATGAAGCGTCGCCCGGCAAGGCGATGTTTTAAATCCAACCCCTTGGCGTCGGCGCCAAGGGGTTTTCTGTTTTTTGCATTCAGTTGGACGGACAGCTTTCGGGACACGGCGGGCGGGCAGCCTCGGGCGTTTCGGCAGAGGAGTTTAAGCGCTGGTGGCGTGCCCAACCGGCATTCTGGCGCTGGCGAACTTTGTATTGGTCATATCTGCGCCGGCCAGATCAGCCCGCTTCAGGTCGGCGCCGGCGAAGTCGGTCCAGCTCAAATTGGCGCGGGTGAGATTGGCGTCGACAAGAAGCGCGCCGCAGGCCAGCGCGTGCGACAGATCGGCGCCGGCCATGACAGTCCGCCGGAAATGGCATCGCGCGACTGCGGCCCAAGAAAAGTTGGCCTCGTGTAATGCCGCGTTTTCGAAATTGGAACCTGAGACGACCGCCATATAGAAGTCTGTTCCGATAAGCGATGCCCCGACCCAATCCGAGCCGGGCAAGTGGGCATGCGCGAAGCTGGCTCCGTTCAGCGTCGCGTGACTGAAATTGACGCGCGCGGAAACGCTGGTCCGGGTCCGGTCGCCGAATTCATGCGCGCCGGAATGTTCGAACTTCGCGCAAGGCGCGTAGGAATATTGGAAATCAGCGCCAGCTAATTGAGCGTCATGGAAATCGGCGTTCGCGATCCGCGCCGCGCGGAAATCGGCCCGCCGAAGGTCCAAGCCGCTAAAATCCGCAAAGGACAGATCGACGCCGGCAAGCATTGCCTCCGCGACGGCTTTCGACACGGCTTCGGCGACCGTCCAGCCGCCCGACAGGTAGCACGTAATAAGCGGCTCGCGTGTCCGAGCGTGGCGGATAACGAGCGGTTGCGCCACAGTGAAAAGCGAGGCGATCATCGGCCACCCTCCGACCGCTGGCGCCCACCCGAGAGAAGGGCCTCCAGCGCGTCGCGCGGAATGAGTTGCCGCCCCCCGATTTTGACGGAGCGAAGCGTTCCAGCTTTCATCATTTTATAGAGGTTTGAACGCGACCAACCGTAGGTTTTCGCTGCGTCCTTCACATGAAAGGCCCGCTTCTCTTCGGGCTTTGAGTTGTGCTGCATCGAATCTTCCCTCCTCTTTTTAGAGATGAGCAGCACTGTCCGACCTTGCCTCAAGGCGTACAACCACGTTTTTCTGGGAAACAAATAAAATACAATTGGTTGTAGCTACGCAACTGCCACAGTTGTAGCTATGCAAATGCTACAATTTTAATTTTTAACACCTGCCGCATGATCGAGAATGGCCGTCAACGGATTGTTTAGTTGCGTTTTTCTATTTTTCTCTAACGAGCGCACGCGCCGCCTCATGCGCTAATGGTCATCCGCGCGCCGGCTGTGGATAAGTCTGGACGGCCATGGGTTATGGTCAAGTATGCTGCGCAGCGGCCCGGAAGTTGACGACCTGTCCGCCGCCTTTGAGTGCGTCCAGATGGTCCGCCCACCATTGCGCCATTTCGACTCGTTCGGCCCAATAGACGCCGCGGGCATAGGCACGGCGAACCGGGTCCGGGTCTTGATGCGCCAAGGCGCGCTCGATCGCATCGACAGAAAACTTGCCGCTTTCGTTCAGCAGGGTCGAGGCCGTGGCGCGGAAGCCATGCGAGCAAACTTCATCCTGCGCAAAACCCATGCGCCGCATTGAAGCGTTGATCGTGTTTTCGCTTATCGGGCGTTCGATGGAACGGATGCCGGGAAGGACAAGCCGGCCGCCGCCGGTTATTTCTTTCAGGTCCGCCAAAATGGCGAGGGCTTGGCGCGGCAGGGGAGCTTGATGTTCCCGGCGCATCTTGGTCCGGCTTGCGGGTATCGTCCAGACCGCTTTTTCCAAGTCGAACTCGGACCATTCCGCCATCCGCAATTCGCCGGGGCGGGTAAAGACCAGCGGAAGCAGCTTTAGCGCCGCGACCGTCGAGGGCTGGCCGTCGAAGGCGTCCACGGCGCGGAGGAAAGCCCCCAGCGCGACGGGATCGGTTATCGCGGCCCGATGTTTGGTCTTGGGCGCCCGCAGCGCGCCCTTGAGCGCCGCAGTAGGATCGTTTTCCGCCCGCGTCGTCGAAATGGCATAGCGAAAGATCGCGCCGACCGTGGCGCGCAAACGTTTGGCGGTTTCCAGATTGTCGCGCTTTTCGATCGGCTTCAAAACCGCCAGCACTTCGGCGGCCGTAATCTGGCCAATTGGCCGTTCCCCCAATTTCGGCAGGACCAGCGACAGCAGCCATTCAAGCTTGCTCATAGTCGCCGGCGCGCGGCCCTCGCGCTTGAGCTTGTGCTGATAATCTTCGGCAACGACTCTTAAAGGTCGTCGCCGTGGTTATGGCTTTCGCCAGCTTGTCGGCTTTTCTTTGGTCGCTGGGATCGACGCCGGACGCCAGCAGCGCCCGCGCTTCATCGCGCTTGGCTCGGGCCTCTTTCAGCGAAACCTCAGGATAGGCCCCCAACGAAAGGAGCTTTTCTTTGCCTGCAAACCGATAGGCCATGCGCCAAAGCTTCGAATCAGTCGGCTTGACCAGCAGGAACAGCCATCCGCCATCGGCCAGTTTGTAGGGCTTCGTGCGGGGCTTGGCGCTTCGAATTTCAATGTCTGTGAGCGGCATTGCGGGTATCGCCTTTTCCAGAGGTCGGCTGGTACCCGCAAAATACCCGGCTGCAAGCGCACTCCCTGGGACGAGGAAAGACAACGTTGGACGCAAAACCCCAGCTATTGCTTTGGTTTTTCAAACAGTTACGGACGGTTTCGGACGGGCTGGGAAAGGAAAGTGGTGCCGATTGAGGGATTCGAACCCCCGACCCCCTCATTACGAATGAGGTGCTCTACCAGCTGAGCTAAATCGGCTTCCGGCGAAAATGCGCGGTTGCGACCTCATAGCCAGATTGGCCGGCTTTGGCAAGGCGGCGCGCCTCGGGCGGCGTGCGAAAAAGTGGACCCTAACCTTCGATGGGTTTCGCCAGAAGATCGGGCCGCCTCTCGCGCGTGAGTTTTTCCGCCTGCTCCCTGCGCCAGCGGGCGATCCTGGCGTGGTCGCCGGAGAGCAGCGCGTCCGGGATCGAACGCCCCTCCCAATCGCGCGGGCGGGTGTAATGCGGATATTCGAGCAGGCCGCCCTCAAAGCTTTCATCGTCGCCGGAGGCGCATTTGCCCATCACGCCGGGCAAAAGCCGCACGCAGGCGTCGAGCAGGGTCAAGGCGGCGATCTCGCCGCCCGACAGGATATAGTCGCCGAGCGAAATCTCAACTAAGCCGCGCCCCTCGATCACCCTTTCGTCCACCCCCTCGAAACGGCCGCAAACGACGACCAGGCCGGGGCCGGCGGCGAATTCGCGCGCCATGTTCTGGGTCAGCGGCTTTCCACGCGGGCTCATCAAAAGGCGCGGGCGCGGATCGTCTGGCTGCAGCCGCGCGTCGAGGCTGGCGGCCAATACGTCAGCGCGCAAAACCATGCCGGGGCCGCCGCCGGCCGGCGTGTCGTCGACGGCGCGGTGGCGCCCCAGCCCGTGCTCGCGGATGTCGATCGCCTGCAGCCCCCAAAGCCCATTGGCCAGCGCGGTCCCGGCCATGGAGGCGCCGAGCGGCCCGGGAAACATTTGGGTATAGAGGGTGAAGACGCTCGCCGCCCACATCGTTCAGGCGCCCGGCTTTTTGGAGGCCTGAGACGCTTCATCCTCGATTTCGACCGGCAGTTCGATGACAACCCGGCCGCCCTTGAGATCGACCAGCGGCGCGACGGCGCGGGTAAAGGGAAAGAGCAGGGTTTCGCCAGCCGGCGGCGCGACTTCGAGGATGTCGCCTGCGCCGTAATTGGGCACCGCCACAATGGTCCCCAGCAAAACGCCGTCGCCCGTTTCGGCGCGCAGGCCGATCAGGTCGCGGCAATAAAACTCGTCCTCTTCCGGGGCAGGCAGCTTTTCGCGCGGGATATAGAGTTTCACGTGGGTCAGTTTTTGCGCCGCGTCGCGGTCGGCGACGCCCTTGACCCGCACGACCAGCAAGTCGTCCTTAAGCGGCCGGGTGGCGGCGAACGTGAATTGACGGCCGTCGGCATCGCTCAGCGCGCCGTAATCGGCGATGCTCATCGGGTCCTGGGTATAGGATTTGAGCCGGATTTCGCCGCGCACGCCATGCGGCGCGCCAAAAATCCCGACCAGAATTTTATTTTCGTCGTCGTCGTTCATCGCCGCCCCCAAAGCGCCGCGCTCAAAAACGTAGCCCCGATGCGAAAAGAGCGCCGCTGTCGAAAACAGCGGCGCTCGCAAAATGATCGCGCCTCGCGAAATTATTCCGCGGCGGCGGCGGCCTTTTCAGCGGCTGCGGCCGCTGCGGCGGCGCGCTCCTGCGCCTTCTTCTTCGGCTGGGCCTTCTCGGGATTGTTGCGCGCCTCGCGCTTGATCGCGCCGACGCCGTCGAGCAGGCGGGAGACGCGATCGGTCGGCTGCGCGCCCTTGGTCAGCCATTCCTTGGCCTTTTCCACGTCGAGCACGAGGCGGGTCGCCGATTCCTTCGGCGCCAGCGGATCGAACGTGCCAAGCTTTTCAATGAAGCGGCCATCCCTGGGCGAACGGGCGTCGGCGACGACGATGCGGTAGAACGGACGCTTCTTGGCGCCGCCGCGCGACAGGCGAATTTTGAGAGACATGTCATCTTCCTTGTGTTGTCCCTTGCGGGAGTGTTTTGCGCCGAGGGGCAGGCTCAAGTTTAAAAATCAAACGGCCGGCCCCTCTTCCGGCTGTTCCAGACCCCGCCGGATTTTCGGCGGAGCGAAAGGGTCATTTCTTCTTGCCGAACGGGTTGAGCCCGGACAGGCCTGGCAGGCCGCCAAGGCCCGGCAAGCCGCCCGGCTTGCCGCCAAGACCGGGAAGGCCGCCTGGCGCCGGAAGGCTTGGCTTGGACGCAAAGGCGCCCGGCGGCGGAGTCGGCGGAATGCCCGCGCCCATTCCCGCGCCGCCGCCGAATTTCTGCTGCAATTCGGCGATTTCCTCAGGCGAAGGCTGCGGCATGCCGCCGCCCAGTCCGAACATCTGCGCCATCTGCGCCATCGGTCCGCGCTTGGCGCCCTGCATCGACTTCATCATGTCGGCCATTTGCCGATGTTCCTTGATGAGGCGATTGACGTCCTCGACGCGCATGCCAGCTCCCGCGGCGATGCGCTTCTTGCGCGAGGCCTTGAGGACATCGGGATTGCGCCGCTCCGCGGCGGTCATCGACAGGATGATCGCTCTTTTGCGCTTCATCAGCCGGGGGTCGATATTGGCGAGGGCGTCCTTCATCTTGGCGACGCCGGGCAGCAGCCCCATGATGCCGCCGAGGCCGCCCATGTTCTCGACCTGCGCCAATTGATCGGCCATGTCCTGCAGGTCGAACTTGCCCTTGCGCATCTTGTCGGCGATGCGCATGGCCTTTTCGGCGTCGATGGTCTCCGCCGCCTTCTCGACCAGCGCGACAATGTCGCCCATGCCGAGAATGCGGTTGGCGATGCGCTGCGGATGGAAATCGTCCAGCGCGTCCATCTTTTCGCCGGTGCCGATCAACTTGATCGGCTTGCCGGTGACCGCGCGCATGGACAGCGCCGCGCCGCCGCGCCCGTCGCCGTCGACGCGGGTGAGGACGATGCCGGTGATCCCCACGCGATCGTCGAAGCTCTTCGCCAGGTTGACGGCGTCCTGGCCGGTCAGAGCGTCGGCGACGAGCAGGATTTCATGCGGCTTCGCGGCGGCCTTGATCTCGGCCATCTCGACCATCAAGGGCTCGTCGATATGCGTGCGGCCGGCGGTGTCGAACAGCACCACGTCATAGCCCTGCAACCGCGCCGCTTCCTCGGCGCGACGCGCGATCTGCACCGGCGTCTGGCCGGCGACGATCGGCAATGTGTCGACGCCGGCCTGGCGGCCGAGAACGGCGAGCTGCTCCTGCGCCGCCGGACGCTTCACGTCGAGCGAAGCCATCAGCACGCGCTTGTTGAAGCGGTCCTTGAGGCGCTTGGCGATCTTGGCCGAGGTCGTGGTCTTGCCCGCGCCCTGCAGGCCGACCATCATGATCGCCACCGGAGGGGCGGCGTTGAGGTCGATCGGCTCGGCGTCCGAACCAAGCGTCTCGATCAGCACGTCGTTGACGATCTTCACGACCATCTGGCCGGGCTTGATCGATTTCAGCACTTCCGCGCCAACCGCGCGGGTTCGCGCCTTGTCGACGAAGGAGCGCACGACGTCGAGCGCCACGTCCGCCTCGAGCAGGGCGCGGCGCACTTCGCGCATGGCGACGCCGACGTCCTCCTCCGAGAGGGCGCCGCGCCGCGTCAGTCCGTCGAATATGCCGGAGAGCTTTTCGGAAAGGCCCTCGAACATGAAAAAATCCTCTTTTTAGAGCCGCCCTCCGGGCGGCGCCCCTGGCGTCAGCTCGGCGTCACGGTCGTTCCTAGCGGGCTTCGCCCGTATGGACCTTGGCAACATTGCGCGAAACGCTTTCCTGCAAGGGACGTATCAAAGCAAAACGCGCCCGGGGGCGCATTGCGCTGCCGGGCGTTGGCCTCCCGCATCCGGCGCGGGTCGGCGTTCGCAAAAAAACGTCTCTTACGAGAGATCGCGCTTTTAGGCCTCTGCCCGCTTCATGTCAATTTGCGCCTGTTCAGTCGCCGACCACGATGCGCATCACTATGTCGATGAAGGCGCCGAGAAACAGCACGACCACGGCGAGAGCCTGCACGGCAAAGCCCAGCGCGCGCTTTTCCGCCGCCGCCTCGTAGCCGCGCTTGTAGACATAGCGCCCGAGGATCCAGACCAGGCCGATCAGGGCGGCGCCGAAGTCCGAGACGTAGAAGCCGAAAAGCCAGAGACAGGGCAGGAAAATGACCATCCCCTCGAGCGTGTTCATCTGCACGCGGTAAAGACGCTCGAAAGCCGGGTCGCCGGTCGTCGCCGGCGCCACGATGCCGTATTCTACCCGCGCGCGGCTGACTGAAACGCCGAGCCAGGCGTAGAACAGCACGGAGGCAAGAGTGATGAGCGCGGTGAAGAAAAGCATGGCGATTCCCTTGCGAACTGCATAGGCGGCAACGAAAGCGAACTTCGATCGTTTGATATAAGCTAAGGCTTCGCGCCCGATCGTGGCGAGGTCAAGCGGAATGGCCTTGTCAAGGCGCATTATGTTAGTTCATATTTAAACCAATAACAGGTCCGCCAAGAGGCCTACGAAAAGCGCAAGAGGGAAAGCGAAGGGGGAAGACAATGCAAGCGTCCGAGGAGCTTTTGGCGGCGCGGCCCTGGATCGCCCATTATCCGCAGGGCGTGCCGGCGGAAATCGAGCTGCGCGACAAGACGCTGGTCGATCTCTGGCGCCGCAGCCGCGACGCCTATGGCCAGCGCATCGCGCTGGAGAGTTTTGGCGCGCGGTTGACCTATGCCCAGCTTGGCGCGGCGGCCGATCGCATTACCGCCTGGCTGCAAGCCAACAGTTTCGCCAAGGGAGACAGGGCGGCGATCATGGCGCCCAATGTCATGGCCTATCCCGCGCTCATGCTTGGCGTCCTCCAGGCGGGCGGCGTGGTGGTCAACATCAACCCGCTCTATACGCAGCGCGAGCTTGAATTCCAGATCGTCGATGCGAGGCCGCGCTTCCTGTTCGTGCTGGAGAATTTCGCCGCCACCGTCGCCGCCGTGCGCGAAAAGCTCGAACTCGAGCGGGTCATTCTCGTCGCGCCCGGCGACCTGGTCGGCGCCAAGGGCCTTTTGGTCAATTTCGTCTCGCGCCATGTCAAAAAGGCGGTTCCGAAAGCCGACCTGCCCGGCGCGATCACGTTCGCGGCGCTGCTGCGGCAGGCCGGAAACGCCAGGCCGCGACCGGTTGAGGTGACCGGCGACGACATTGCGGTGCTGCAATATACCGGCGGCACGACCGGCTCGGCCAAGGGCGCCGTCCTGCTCCATCGCAACATCGCGGCCAATGTCGAGCAGAGCGCCATCTGGTTCGGGCCGGCGATTCCGAAGGATCGGCCGACGGTGATGGTCACCGCCCTGCCGCTCTATCATATTTTCGCGCTGACCGTCTGTTTCTGGTTCCAGGTGCGCATCGGCGGCGCCTGCCTGCTGATCGCCAATCCGCGCGATCTCGACGGCTTCGTCACGACCTTGCGGAAAAATCGCTTCGATTCCATGGCCGGCGTCAATACGCTGTATAACGCGCTGGTTGACCATCCCGGCCTGAAACAGGTCGATTTCGCCTCCGTCAGCTTCTGCGTCGCCGGCGGCATGAGCATGCAAGCGGCGGTGGCGCGCAAGTGGCGGCAGCGGACGGGCAAGGCGATCATCGAAGGCTATGGCCTTTCCGAAACCTCGCCGGTGCTGTGCGGCAATCGCTCCGATCTCGCCGAATTCAGCGGCACCGTCGGCTATCCCGTGCCCTCCACTGAAATTTCGATCCGCGACGCCTCGGGCGTGGAGGTCGCAAGGGGCGAACCGGGCGAGATCTGCGCGCGCGGCCCGCAGGTCATGGCCGGCTACTGGGACCGGCCGATGGCGACCGAGGCGGCGATGACGAGCGACGGCTATTTCCGCACCGGCGACGCCGGCGTCATGCTGCCCGACGGGCAGATCAAGATCGTCGATCGCCTCAAGGACATGATCATCGTGTCCGGCTTCAAGGTCTATCCCAACGAAATCGAGGAAATCCTGGTCGAGCATCCCAAGGTCAAGGAGGCGGCGGTCATCGGCAAATTGTTCGAGGCGACGGGCGAGGAGGTTGTCGCCGTCGTCGTGCCGCGCGAACCTGGCCTGACCGGGGACGAGTTGCGCGCCTTTTGCCGCGAAAGGCTGACGGGCTATAAGGTGCCGCGCGAGTTCCTGTTTCGCGACGAATTGCCGAAATCCAACGTCGGCAAGGTCTTGCGCCGCAACCTGAAGGACAGTCTTTCCCCTTGAAGCCTCTCATCGCGAAGTCTTGCATCCAGAAGCCGATCCTCGACCGGGCGGCTTTCATCCGGACCGAGACGCGGTTTTTGCCGACGCCGCACGCGCCGGAAATTTCGCTCCATCTCGCCGACGAGGCGACCGAGCTGTGGCAGAAGACCGAGGACGAGCTTGGCGAAATCGGCCTGCCGCCGCCGTTCTGGGCCTTCGCCTGGGCCGGCGGCCAGGCTCTGGCGCGCTACATTCTCGACCATCCGCAGCTTGTCGAAGGCCGGCGTGTGCTCGATTTCGCCTCGGGCTCGGGCCTGGTCGCCATCGCCGCGGCAAAGGCCGGCGCGGCTCGGGTCGAGGCCTGCGACATCGACGATTTCGCGCTTGTCGCCATGCGCCTCAACGCCGAGGCCAATGAAGTCGCGATTTTTCCGCGCGGCGATGTCGCCATTGGCTCGGACGAGGGCTGGGACGTGGTGCTGGCCGGCGATGTGTCCTATGAGCGCGACATGGCGCAAGCCGTCACCGACTGGCTGGAGGCTCTGGCCCAGCGCGGCGCGGTGGCGCTGATCGGCGATCCCGGCCGCGCCTATCTGGCGCGCGAGCGGCTCGAATCGCTGGCTGAATATCGCGTGCCGGTCACCCGGGCGCTGGAGGATTGCGAGATCAAGAACAGCCAGGTCTGGCGCTTTCGAACTTGATTCTTCCTCCGCGAACATGATGCGAGTCCGCTCGCCTTGGAAAAGAGCGCATGGCTGTGGACAGTCGGGCCCGAAGCGTCTTCGCCAGATCAATGCCTTCGGCGATCACGGGCGCCTTCACTTTTTCCTTGATAAGCGCTTGGGCTGGCTGGCCGAAAGGGAAGATCGAGCCCGCGGTTACACCAGCTCTTCCTTCAGGTCGAGCGTCGCCTTGACGCCGACGTCGTCGAAATGCGCGTCGAGGAATTTTTTCGCCGCGCCTCGGCCGATGTCGCGCAATTGCTGGAAGAAATCGTAGTCGGACCGCATCTTGCTCGCCGCGCCGAACTTGTTCAGCTCGTCCTGCGCCTCGATCACATGCAGGCGGATCGCCTTGTAGCGCGTGCCCTTGAGTCGGCCCTCGGCGATCAGCCGGCCGACGAAATCGATGGCGCGGAATTCCTGCAGCAGGGGCGCGTTGAAGGTGATTTCGTCGATGCGTCCCATGATCTCGGCCGTCGTGTCGGGCGCGCCCTTGCGCACGATCGGGTTGATCTGGATGAGGATGATGTCGGCCGTCTCGGTTTCATAGAAGAACGGAAACAGCACGGGATTGCCCATGTAGCCGCCGTCCCAGTAAGGGACGCCGTCGATCTCCACGGCGCGGAAAATCGTCGGCAGGCAGGCCGAAGCCATCAGCATTTCGCAGGTCAGCTCCGCCCGCTCGAACACCCGCACCTTGCCGGTCTCGACATTGGTCGCGGCGATGAACAGCTTAAGATGGTCGCTCGCGCGCAGCGCCGCGAAATCGACCATTTTCTTCACGACGTCGCGTAGCGGATTGATGTCGAGCGGATTGAATTCGGCCGGCGACAGCATGTTGGCGGTCTGCTGGAAAAAGGCCGCGGCTGGCGTCGCGTTCCAGCACGTCAAAAGCCCTTCGAAAACATCGCGTTCGGCGCCGGGTAACGCGCCGTCGAGACTGGCGGCGCGCCAGAATTGCGCCAGCTGGTCGCGCGCGCCCTGGACGCCGCCCTTGCGCATGCCTTCGGCGAGGCTGACGGCGTTCATCGCCCCGGCGCTGGTTCCCGAAAGACCGTCGAAAATGAGCCGCCCATCCTCGAGCAGCCCGTCCAGCACACCCCAGGTGAAGGCGCCATGCGCGCCGCCCCCCTGGAGCGCCAGATTGACCATTTTCGTCGGCGGCGCCGGTTTTTTCTGAACTGTCATGAGGACCCCTCTCCGGCGCGATCCGTCAGGCGGCGGTCCAGCCGCCATCCATCGAAATATTGGCGCCGGTGATTTGCGCGGCCGCGTCGGAAGCAAGGAAAACCGCCAAAGCCGCGACCTGGTCGACGGTGACGAATTGCTTGGTCGGCTGGGCGGCGAGCAGGACGTCGTTCATCACCTGCTCCTTGGTCATGTTGCGCGCCTTCATCGTGTCGGGGATCTGCTTTTCGACCAAGGGCGTCCACACATAGCCGGGCGAGATGCAGTTGGCCGTGACCCCGAAGGTGGCGAGCTCCAGCGCCACGGTCTTGGTCAGGCCGGCGAGGCCGTGCTTGGCGGTGACATAGGCCGACTTGAACGGCGAGGCGACCAGCGAATGCGCAGAGGCGGTATTGATGATGCGGCCCCATTTGCGCGCTTTCATGCCGGGAACGGCGGCGCGGATGGTGTGGAAGGCCGAGGACAGGTTGATGGCGATGATCTGGTTCCACTTGTCGATCGGAAAATCCTCGACCGGCGAAACAAACTGTATGCCAGCGTTGTTGACCAGAACGTCGACTGAACCAAAGGATTTCTCGGCATGGGCGATCATCGCCGCGATTTCCTCGGGCTTGGACATGTCGGCGGCGTCATAGGCGGCCTTGACGCCAAAATCCTTCTCGATGGCGGCGCGCTCGGTCTCGATGGCGGCGGCGTCGCCGAAACCGTTGATCATCACGTTGCAGCCCTCCTTGGCGAAGGCGCGGGCATAGGCGAGGCCAATCCCCGAGGTCGAGCCGGTGACAACGGCGGTTCTGGCGGCGAGCGACATGATCATCTCCTTGGAAGGGCGGTTTTCGAAAGCTCTGGCGCGACTATAAAGGGCGAGAAAAATTTTGCAGCCGCGAATTGGCCGGTTTTTGGCGGAAGTGCAGTTTAAACGCCTTTGACGACGATTTGGCGCCGCAGCGCGGCGCCAAAGTTCGCCTCGGCGCGTTTCTCTGGTATAGAAGCTCGACAGCCAAGAAAATGGGTTTTGCCCGATGACCGAACACAAGTTTCCGCCGCTTTGCGACACAGAAATCGCCGCTGAGCCCTTTTCGCGGCGCGAAAGCGTCGGCGTCCGCGTCGGCTCCGGCCCCGGAGCGGTGATGGTCGGCGGCGGCGCGCCGGTCGTCGTGCAGAGCATGACCAATACCGACACCGCCGACATCGACCAGACCGTGCGCCAGGTCGCGGCGCTGGCCCAGGCGGGCTCGGAAATGGTGCGTATCACGGTGGACCGCGACGAGGCCGCCGCCGCCGTGCCGAAAATCCGCGAGCGCCTCGACCGCATGGGGATCAACACGCCGCTGGTCGGCGATTTTCATTATATCGGCCATAAATTGCTGACCGATCATCCCGCCTGCGCCGAGGCGCTGGCGAAATACCGCATCAATCCCGGCAACGTCGGCTTCAAGGACAAGAAGGACAAGCAGTTTTCCGCCATCGTCGAACTGGCGATCAAGCACGACAAGGCGGTGCGCATCGGCGCCAACTGGGGCTCGCTCGACCAGGAAATGCTGACTGTGCTGATGGATGAAAACGCCGGCGCCGCCCATCCGGTCGACGCCCGCGCGGTCATGCGCGAGGCGATGACGCGCTCCGCCCTGCTGTCCGCCGAACGCGCCGAGGAAATCGGCCTCAAGCGCGAGCGCATCATACTCTCGGCGAAAGTTTCCGGCGTTCAGGACCTCATTTCGGTCTATCGCATGGTGGCGCGGCGCTCCGATTACGCCCTGCATCTCGGCCTGACCGAAGCCGGGATGGGCTCGAAGGGCATTGTCGCCTCCTCCGCCGCGCTCGGCATTTTATTGCAGGAAGGCATCGGCGACACGATCCGCGTCTCGCTGACCCCTGAGCCGAACGGCGACCGCACGCTCGAAGTGCAGGTGGCGCAGGAGATCCTGCAGACCATGGGCTTTCGCACCTTCGTGCCGCTCGTCGCCGCCTGCCCCGGCTGTGGCCGCACCACCTCGACCGTATTCCAGGAGCTGGCGCGCGACATCCAGGGGCTGATCCGCCGAAAAATGCCGGAATGGAAGAAGGTTTATCCGGGCGTCGAGACCTTGAACGTCGCGGTCATGGGCTGCATCGTCAACGGTCCCGGCGAATCGAAACACGCCGACATCGGCATTTCCCTGCCGGGCACGGGCGAAACGCCCGCCGCGCCGATTTTTATCGACGGCAAGAAGGCGATGACCCTGCGCGGCGACGGCATCGCGCAGGAATTCGAGAAGATCGTCGAGGACTATGTCGCCAAGAGGTTTGGGGCGAAGGCCGACGCGAGCGCGGCGGAGTAAAGGCGGCGGGCGGCGGCCGCGTCAAGAATGCCAACTGAGGGCGTTGAACGCCGGCTATTGGCTGGCGAGAAACCGGTCGCGCGGCGCACGCTCGCGGGGCGCAGGCAACGCGATAATCCGCACAGGACGCGCGCGGGCGCCTGATTCTCTTTCCACGGGCGAGCGACCAAGACCGAAGGAGCGCTCAAGCGCTTCGTAGGCGACTATTCATTGTTCTTTCACGAGGTTTTGACGATGGGCCGGCGGGAGTGTGCTATCATGCGCGCTCCAAACATCACGCGATGTCGCCTCGAATTTTCTCAAGCGATGGCCACGAGCATGATCTCGGAGAGCATGCCGACCACGGCGTCGCGCGATCAGGTCGCGGTCGACAGGACGTTCGCGCAAAGACCGCTCTTTGCCAGACCGCGCGCAGCGGGTGGCCGGCGGAAGTTGCGCGGAAACCTCCCTTTCGATCGCGTCGCGCTGCTGCTGCAGGGCGGCGGCGCGCTCGGCGGTTATCAGGCGGGCGTCTACGAGGCGCTGGCCGAGGCCGGTTTTCATCCCGACTGGGTCGTCGGCATCTCGATCGGCGCCATCAACGCGGCGATCATCGCCGGCAATCCTCCCGAGCGGCGCGTCGACAAGCTGCGCGGGTTCTGGCAGGAAATCAGCGCGCCTGCCTTGGGCTTCCCCGCCGACGTCTTCGGCCTCTTGGGACCAGGCGAGGCTGCGCGCGCCAGCGCCAATCAGCTGAGCGCCGCCATGGTCGCGTGCGCCGGGGCGCAGGGCTTCTTCAGGCCGCGCATCCTCAATCCCTGGTTTCATCCGCCCGGCGCCCTCGAGGCGACCAGCTACTATGACACGCGGCCGCTCAAGGCCACGCTCGAGCGATTCGTCGACTTCGACCGCGTCAATGCCGACAGAAAAGACACGCGGCTCAGCCTCGGCGCGGTCAATGTGCGCAGCGGCAACCTCGTCTATTTCGACAGCGAGACGCAGGTGATCGGACCCGAACATGTGATGGCCAGCGGCGCGCTGCCTCCCGGCTTCCCGGCCATCGAGATCGAGGGCGAACATTTCTGGGACGGCGGTCTGGTCTCGAACACCCCGTTGCAATGGCTGGTGACGAATACGCGCGTCACCGGGGAGCGAATGGCCGACGCGCTCGTGTTCCAGGTCGATCTCTGGAGCGCACGTGGCGAATTCCCGCGCAACATGGCCGAAGTGGCGACCCGGCAGAAGGAGATCCAGTACTCCAGCCGCACGCGCGCCTTTACCGAATTCATCAAGAAGCTGCACAAGGTGGAATACTCCGTCGCCACGCTGCTGGAGCAGCTGCCGGAGGAGTTCAAGCAAAGCGAGGAAGCCAGGTACCTGGCCTCGATCGCCCAACGCCACGCCTACAACCTCGTGCACCTTATCTATCGCCCGAGAGGCTATGAAGGCGATTCGAAAGACTACGAGTTTTCCCGGGCTTCGCTTGCGGAGCATTGGGGTTCCGGCTTCGACGACGCCACGCGCGCATTAGGCCATCCGGAGGTGCTGGAGCGCTCGGGAAATGGCGAGGAGCTCACCATCTTCGACTTTGCCGATGACGGCTGATTGAGCCGGCGTCCGTGATACGCGTCGCGCCCTTTTGGCGCTCTCCGGTGTGAGGAGCTTGAGCGATGGAAGAAAGCGAGGTCCGCGAGCGGGCGTTTGCGATGCCGCTGACGAGTTAGATCATGTCGACGGCGCGCCACGCATCTGCGAGCTCGTGGAGCGCTATCTCGAGGACGTCACGATCAAAGGCGCCTGGACCGGGCCCGCCGCGCTTGAATTCAGCAACCGCGTCGTCGTCGCCGCTGGAGCCGCCGGCAGCATCGGCAAGGAGATGAAGGTCCGTTATGGCTGAGAAACAAAGCGCAGATGGCGACGGGTCAATTTGGACCGACGCCAGCTCAGGCGCTCAGCAAGCCGCTTCGGTCGAGCAGGGCGGCAAATCTTCGCAGGATGAACCTCCCTCCACGCCGCCGGCGCAGCATCGGCCGAGTAGGAAACGAACGCTGCTCTTGGGAGTGCTGGCCGCTCTGGGCCTGGCGGCCATCTGCATCTACGGGATTCCCCGGGTCCAATTGGCCCTCAACACTGTGTCGACCGACGACGCGTACGTAAATGGCCACGTCACGTTCGTCGCTCCCCGCGTCAGAGGGCAGGTAGCCCGGGTGTTGGTCGATGATAACAACCGTGTTCGCAAAGGGGATCTGCTCGCCCAGTTGGACAAGGAGCCCTTCCAGGACGCAGTCGCCGAAAGAACAGCGGCCGTCGACATTGCAGCGGCGGACCTGCATGCGGCCAAGGCCAATATGCGCGGCGTCGAAGCGCAAGCCCGCAGCCTGCGCTGGAAATTGCAATACGCCATGGAGAACGTCGACAACCAGGTGGCACTGCTGCATGCCCGCGTTGCCGCTCTCGATAAAACCAAGGCCACACTCAAGTTGGCGCAACTTGATTTCGCCCGGGCTGAAAAGCTGGTGCGGGATGGAACGATAAGTCAGCAGGAGTTCGATCGACAGCAAGCCTCACTGTCGGTCGCCCAGGCGGAAGTCGTTCAGGCGATGTCGGACGTCCATCAAGTCCGCGTCTCCCTGGGATTGCCGCCGCAGCCCGAAAGCGGAAACCTTGGCGAGGCGCCGCCCCGATCTCGATCAAACCTTCGCTTCCGTCCGGGAGGCGCAGGCCGCCCTGATCGAGACGGCGGCGCAACTCGGCGTTGTCCACTCGTACGCACAACTGCCGAAACAGATGGTCGAGCAGTTCGAGAAACGCGATCAAGGCGATGTTGACCGCGCGCTTGCCGGGCTTACAGCGGATGCGCCAGCCGTCAAGCAGGCGCAAGCGAAACTCGAATCCGCCAACCGCGATCTCATTCAGGCCGAGCTCGACCTTCGTTATTGTGACATTGTCGCCGATATTGACGGCGTCATCGCGCGTCGAAACGTCAATCCGGGCGATGACGTCCAGATCGGCCAAAGCCTCATGGCGATCCGATCGCTGAGCGAAATCTGGATCGACGCGAATTTCAAGGAAACGGAGCTGCGCGACCTGCGCATCGGCCAGCCGGCCGATCTCTATCTCGATGTCTATGGCGACCGCCATGTGTTCAAGGGACGCATCTCCGGGTTCACGATGGGGACCGGATCGACGCTGGCGCTGCTGCCGGCGCAGAACGCCACGGGCAATTTCGTCAAGGTCGTGCAGCGGCTGCCGGTGCGGATCGAGGTCGAGAACTACGATCCCGACAAAAACCCGCTGTTCATCGGCGCCTCGGTTGTTCCTTACGTCTATATCAACCGGCCGCCCACCGGGCCAGACGCCGGGAAGTTCTTGCAATCCTATTTGCCCGGGTCGTCGGCCCCCCATCCGGCTCCGGGCCAGCCGAGCGTCCAGAAATGACCGCGGCGGTCGCAGCGCCCACGTCGTTGGAATCGCGCGCGGGGAAAAACCCCTGGCTGGTCGCCGCCATCGTCGTGGTGCCGACTTTCATGGAGGTGCTCGACACCACGATCGCCGTCGTGGCGCTTCGCTATATCGCGGGCGGCCTGTCGGCGACTGTCGACGACGGCGAATGGGTCATCACCAGCTACCTTGCCGCCAACGCCATCATCCTGCCGATCACCGGCTGGTTGTCGGCGCGCCTCGGCCGCCGCAACTACTTCCTCCTGTCGATCGCCGTGTTCACCTTGAGTTCTGGCCTTTGCGGCGTCGCAGGCAGCCTCAGCCAGCTGATCCTGTTTCGCGTGCTCCAGGGCCTGGCCGGCGGCGGACTTCAGCCCTCCAGCCAGGGCGTGCTGCTGGACGCCTTTCCGCCGGAGAAACAGGGCTCCGCGATGACGCTGTTCGGGCTGGCCGCCCTGATCGCGCCGGTCGTCGGCCCAACTCTTGGCGGCTGGATAACGGACAGCTATTCGTGGCGCTGGGTGTTCCTGATCAATGTTCCCGTTGGTCTTCTGGCGTTTGCCGGATGTTATTTCCTGCTCCACGATCCGGATTACCTCACAGCCGAGCGCAATGAGCTGAGGAAGCGCCCGTTCCAGTTCGACTCGATCGGCCTGTCGCTGCTCGTCATCACGATTGTCTGCTGGGAAGTGATGCTCAGCAAGGGTCAGGAGTGGGACTGGCTGGGCGATCCGTTCTGGCGGGTGCAGACGCTCGCGGTCCTGTTCGTCGCAGGCTTGATCGGCCTGATCGTCTGGGAGCTGCGCCATCCCAATCCGGTGGTCAATTTCCGGCCCTTGCGCGAGCGGAATTTCGCTGCGTGCTGCATCCTCATCTTCTTTGCCTACGCCGTGCTTTACGCCTCCAGCACTTCGTTGCCGGGCTTGCTTCAGTCCCTTTTCGGCTACGATGCGCTCAGCGCGGGGCTGGTCATGTCGCCATCCGGCTTCTTCGCCATTATCGCAATGCCCATCGTGGCCCGGCTCATCGGCCGGGGGCTGGACGTCCGCTGGCTGATCGCGGCCGGCGTCCTGACGATGGCCGCCGGGAGCTACTGGATGTCGCAGATGAACCTGGACATCAGTCCGGGCCAGGTCGTGTGGCCTCGGGTCGTCCTTATCGTGGGACTCGCGATATGCTTCGCTCCCGCCAATGTGGCGGCCTACCTCTATACTCCGCTGGCGCTGCGCGGAGCGGCTGTCGGCTTGCTCGCGCTGCTTCGCAACGAAGGCGGCAGCGTCGGAACGTCGGTGGCGCAGACGGTGCAGGAGCGCCGTGACCAATTCCACATCCTTCGGCTCGGCGAATATCTCGATCAGCTCAATCCCGCCGTGCATTCCTTCATTGCGCAGGCCCAGGCGCTGTTCCAGACCAGCGATCAGGTTCTTTCGAAGGAGCTGGCCTTGCAAACGCTGGAAAATTTGCGGCAGCAGCAGGCGTCAGCCCTCGCCTATTTCGATTGTTTTTGGCTGATGGCCGTCGTGATGCTTTTGCTTTTGCCCGTGGCGCTGGTGATGAAGCGCTCGGTGGCCGAGAAAGGCGCCCACATCGGCGCCGAATGAATGGAGCTGCCCTTGTCCCTCTCAAACTCAGCTACGACCGGCGGCGTTCGCCAGTTTGACGGCCCCGCTCTGGCCGGTCGGAACCCCTCTTCGCCGGATTGGACGCGGTCACTACAATCGCTTCCATCTGTCGTCATGCTCATCCGTAAGTGAAGTCAGGCTTGCTTTGCCCAACTTCTATAATGTAACCATCTGGATCTCGAATGTAGCAGCGCGTCTCGCCGTATTTGTCCTTTGGTTCCGTGATGAACTTGGCTCCACGACTTTGCCATAGCTTATAGCATGCTTGAATATCTGCGACGCGGATATTCATAAAGCTGCTGAATGAATTGAGATCGGCGGGGACGCTGAGTGTCACCGAGGGTTTGTCGGGCGTCGGACCGCCGCCGACGTTGACGAGAAGCCAGGTGTTCGCGATCTGGATGTAACCGGGCGCGCCTTTGCCATCGCCTCTGCTCAAAACGAGGCCTCCGAAGACCGTTTCGTAAAATCGAAGCGATCGTTCGATGTCGGCGACAATGAGAAAGTGTGCGACGGCAATCCCATCCCGCGGCGGCATTTGATAGCTTTTCTGATCGACTTGCACCTGGTTCATAGCCGACTCCCTTTTCGCTCACGCGCTTCGCATGGCGTTCCCGCGCGGCTGCCGGCGCGGGTCGTCGCCACTGTGCAGATATTCGAGGCCCAGCGGGCCGATTGCTGAAACCTGAGTTATGTATTCTCCTGATTTCGCCCAATGGAAATGCGACGTGCCGCCTGGAAGGACAATGACGCTGCCGGGCGGAAACGCCTGCAACTTGGCCTCGTCGAACTCATCACCCAGGCCGATGTAAAAAATTCCGGATATCACGGTGTAGATTTCGATCCTCCGGATGCGTGTGCGGCATGAGCTTCACTCCCGCGGGCGCCTTGACCCTGATCACGTAAGGTCCGGGCTCTGACGGGCGTCCGACCACCACGGCGAGCCGGACCGAAGGCGGAAACGCCGCGAACGGCTCCCATTTGACGTCTTCCGGCAGGACCGATTTGAAAACGGCTTCGTCCGGCAGGTGCGTTCGACCCATGCTGCAACCCTTTCGCTCAGTTGGTTCGGCGCGCCGGAATCGACCGACGGTTCCTGGCGGCTTCTTCCTGTCGACGCCGATGGTGTTCTTGCGGGCGATCTCCGATCTACGAAGCCCGGGCCGTAACAGCCGCCGCGGCCTTTTGCTTCACGGCCGCCATCAGCGTCTCTGCGGCGGGGCCGGAGGAATGGGGGTTCTGTCCTGTGATCAAGAGGCCATCGCTGACGACATGAGGCGTCCAGTTCGCCGTCTTCGAGAAGATGGCGCCCAGCTTCAACATCTCGTCTTCGACGAGAAACGGCACGACCTTGGTGAGGCCGACTTCCTCCTCCTCGCCGTCGGTGAAGCCGGTCACTTCCTTGCCCTGAACCAGGAGCTTGCCCTCCGGGGTCTTCACGTGCCGCAGCGCCCCGGTCGAGTGGCACACAATGCCGATAGGCTTGCCGGCGGCAATGAAGGACTCGATCAGCGCGATGGAGCGCTTGTCTTCAGCAAGGTCCCACATCGGGCCGTGGCCGCCAGGGTAGAATACTGTGTCGAAGTCCTCCTGCCTGACGCTGTCGAGGCGGACGGTGTTGTCGAGCTGAGCCTCTGCGGACGTGTCATTCTCGAACCGGCGCGTGACGTCCGTCCGAAAATCAGGTTCGTTGCTCTTGGGATCGAGCGGCGGCCGGCCGCCTTTCGGCGATGCGAGCGTGACCTCCACGCCGGAATCCTTGAACTCGTAGTAGGGAGCCGCGAGTTCTTCGAGCCAGAAGCCTGTCTTTCGGCCGGTGTTGCCGAGTTGGTCGTGGGACGTGATAACCATCAGCACCTTCATGATTGCCTCCTTTGTTTGCGGCCCCTGATTGACGCGCGCCACCTGGCGAGGGCCGCCCGGCCCTTCAGGAACAGTCGGCTTCAACAACGGCCTGGGCGGCAGATTGTGGCCGGCGCCGCCCATGCTGATCCGGCGCACGCGGCGACTTTTCCTGGGCCAAGGGCGGGCTCTTGTCGATCCAGCGGTCGGCCGCGCGGAGGAGCGTCGCCGCGCCGACAAAGCGTTGCCGATGTTGATTGACGGGTTCGACAGGTTTTGAGGCAGGCACAGGCGCACCTCTTTTCTTCGGTTTTCCGACGATTGCGCTGGCGTCCCGGCTTCACGCCCGAGACGACGTCCTCAGAAGCGTCTTGCGATCACGGATGACCGACTTCGCATGCATTCGTGAGCTTCACATTGGCGCCCGATCATCTTTTCGGGTGCGCGGCGAAAATGTAATTCTTGGCCGTAACTATTGTCTCGTATGCAAATCGTGGCCTTATCCGCAAACATCGCCTCTATCTCGCCATATTACACGAAAATATACCAGAAATGGGCTGGGAGCGATAGGGATTTTATATCAAATACTGCGCCGCTGGCGGCGCGGCGCGACCGTTGTTCGTCCGACCGGATCCCGCCCAAGGGCGTATGCGTGCGAGGCAGGCGGCTTACCCCTCAGCCGCCGATAAACCCCGCGCCGATATTGATGCTCATCGCCAGCACGGCGTTGTTGTAGAAAAACGCCAGCACGCAATGCGCCAGCGCCAGCCGGCGCAGCGGGCGGCCGGTGATGGAGTTGTCGGCGGTGGCGCAGGCGACGCCGATTACATAGGAAAAATACAGGAAATCAAAATAGTCCGGGCAATCGACGCCGGGAAAGTCGATGCCGCCGCGCCATTTGCCGTCCGCGTCCTCCTTGCTGACGCGAAAGAACTCATGCGCGTAATGCAGCGCGAAGGTCAGGTGGACGAACAGCCAGGAGCCGAGGATCGTCGCCAGCGCCAGGCCGATGTGCAGGCTCTTGGCCTCGAAGCTCAAATCCTTCACCGTGGCGAGCTGGGCGAAGATCGCGCCGAAAGAGACAGTCGAGGCCACCGCCGCCAAAGTCAGGAGGGCGTAGCGCCCATCGTCCTGCAAGGCGGCGCGGCGATGGATGTCGTGGTTTTCAGAGCGCAGGATCATCACGCCGACGGCGCAGATATAGAGCCAGATCGCCGCATTCCAGCCGATCAGCCCGCGCGTGACCGGCCGCCAGTCGGGCGGCAGGACCAGCCCGACGATAATGCCGATCAGCGCGCAGATGAACAGGCGCGGACGCGCCTTCATGACGCGCAGGGGTTTCGTCAATCGGCGCCGGGCGGGCGCTACAGGCTTCGGCGTCTGGGTCATGATCAGGACTTTCTTGCGACGGTGAAACGCGCGGCTTCCGCGAGGACGGCGGCCTTGTCGCCGAACCCCCCGTCGGCAAGCGCCTCGATGGCTTCAGCCGCCAAAGCGTCGCGCCTTTTGCGCGCTTCCGCCAGACCGAGGACCGCGACCAGCGTCGCCTTGTTGCGCCCGGCGTCCTTGCCGGCGCGTTTCCCCAGCGCCTGCTCGTCGCCCTCCGCGTCCAAAATATCGTCGGCGACCTGGAATGCGGCGCCCAAGGCTGCGCCAAACCGGCTGAGCGCCGCCTTTTGCCGAGCATTGGCCCCGCCCATGCGCGCGCCCGCCTCGACGGCGCATAGCAGCAGCGCGCCGGTCTTCATCGCCTGCATCAGCGCGACAAACCCCTGGCCGTGCGGCTCCGTGCGTCCTTCCGCCTCGAGATCGAGCGCCTGTCCGCCGACCATGCCGCCGAGCCCCGCCGCGCGGGCGAGCATCAGGCAGAGGTCGGCGCGCACCGCCGGATCGGCATGGGTCGGCGCGTCGGCGACAATATCGAAAGCATAGGTCAGAAGGCCGTCGCCGGCGAGAATGGCGGCGGCTTCATCGAAGGCCTTGTGGCAGGTCGGGCGGCCGCGCCGCAGGTCGTCGTCGTCCATCGCCGGCAGATCGTCATGCACGAGCGAATAGCAGTGGATCATTTCCAGCGCGCAAGCCGCCCGCAAAACGCCGGCGCCTTCGAGGCCGAACAATCTGGCGGTCTCGACCAGCAGGAAAGGCCGCAATCTCTTGCCGCCGCCAAGCGAGGCGTAGCGCATGGCCTCGAGCAGGCGCGCCGGACGGTCCTTCTCGCCGGGCAGGCAATGCGGTTGCAGCAGGCTGTCGAGCATGGCCTCCGTAGCTTCCGCAATGGCGACCAGACGCGCGGCGAATTCATCTTTTTCAAACTGCGCCGTCATGCCGCGCCCCTGCGTTTTTCGAGAAAAAACCCTCCGCTTCGCTTGCCCGATGACTTGGCTTCGGTCAAGGTTTTTGCCGCATGACGCCGCACCCCATCGCTCGCTCCGAAAAATCGCCTGCTTCCGCGCCGATCCGGGTTCTCGCCTGGCTGCGTCGGCTGGCGCTCGGATTTCTGGCGCTCGTTGTCGGCCTGCTTGTGTTCGACACGTTCGCGCCGCCGGTCTCGACGCTGATGCTCGCCCGCTGGCTGACCGGCCAGAAGGTCATGCGCGACGCGGTCCCCCTGCAGAGAATTTCGCCCTATCTGGAGCAGGCGGTGATCGTGTCCGAGGATGCGCGCTTCTGCCTGCATTCGGGGGTGGACTGGCGCGCGCTGCGCGTGGCCGTGGCGCAAGCCGAAGACGGCGAGGCCAGCGGCGGCGCCTCGACCATCGACATGCAGACGGTGAAGAACCTGTTCCTGTTTCCCGGCCGCAACATCCTGCGCAAGGCGGTGGAGATCCCGCTGACCCTGGCGCTCGACCTTGTGTGGTCGAAGCCGCGCATTCTCGCCGCCTATCTCAATATCGCCGAATGGGGCGACGGGATTTACGGGGCGGAGGCGGCGGCGCGGCATTATTTCCACCGCTCCGCCTCGAGCCTCACGCCGCGCGAGGCGGCGCTGCTCTCGGCCGCTTTGCCCAACCCGCACAAGCGCGACCCGCGCCGGCCGCGCGCGGCTTACGCCCGCAAGACGGCGAAAATTTTGGCGCGGATGGCGCTCGCCGCGGGTCCGACTTATTGCGTCGCGAGCCGGGCGATCAGGCGCTGGTAGAGCGGATTGGCCGAGGCGAAGACGTAATCGTTCTGGCGCACCGCGACATGTTCGGCGCCCTGTCCGACCAGCCAGTCGGCCAGGGCTGGCGCCTGGGCTCTCGGCGCCGCGAAAACCAGCTCGCCGTCGGGGCCGCGTCGTCGCAAGCTCGCGCCAAATCCCGAAAGCTCGGCCGCGATATTTTTGGGCGCTTGCGCCCAGGCAGCGATGATTTCCCGCGTCGTGCGCGCCTCTTCCTCGGCGGCGATGCGCGCCAGGATTTTGCGCGCGACCTCGCGCAAGTCAGGCGTCCAGACCGCGCCGAGCGAGGCGACGAGATTGGCCTCCGAGCGCAGGATCACGCCGTCGTCGAGGATTTTCAGGCCATTGGCGAGAAGCGTCGCGCCGGTCGAGGTAATGTCGACGATCAACTCCGCCTGTCCCGCGGCCGGCGCGCCTTCGGTGGCGCCGAGGCTTTCGACGATGTGATAGTCGGTCACGCCCTTGTCGCGGAAAAAGGCGCGGGTGGTGTTCACATATTTGGTGGCGACGCGCATTCGCTCGCCGCGCCGGGCGCGAAAGGCCAGGGCGACGTCTTCGAGATCGGCCATGCTGCGCACGTCGATCCAGGCCTGCGGCGCGGCGACGACGACATTGGCGTGGCCGAAGCCGAGCGGCGTCAGCAGCTCCACCTTGGTCTCAGCCTGGGCTTCGCGCACCAGATCCTCGCCGGTGACGCCGAGATGCGCCGCGCCGGACGCGAGGTTCTTCACGATTTCCGAGGCCGACAGGAAGGCGACTTCGACGTTGTCGACGCCGGACAGGATGCCGCGATAATCGCGCGCCCCGCGTCCCTGCGTGACGGTCAGTCCGGCGCGGCCGAAAAAGGCGTTGGCGTTTTCCTGCAAGCGTCCCTTGGAGGGAACCGCCAGCACCAGTTTTTCGCCCGACGATGCATCGGTCATTTATCGCGCTCCCGCTGCGGGCGTCTGTTGCGCCGGATTGAGCCGCTCCAGCCAGATCGCCGCGCCGACGGCGGCGATCTCGGTCTTCGCGCCGAGCGTGGACAGCAGGCGGTCATAGCGCCCGCCGCCGATCGCCGGCTGGGCCGGCGGCGCGCCCGCCTCAAAGGCCTCGAACACGAAGCCGGTGTAATAGTCGAGATTGCGGGCGAAGCCGGCGGAGAAATGGATCGAATCAAGGTCGATCCCGCGCGCCGCCAAAAAATTCAGGCGCTGGTCGAACGAGTCCATCTCGTGCGCCAGTTCAATGCCCGCCGCCGCGAACAGCCCGCGCAATTGCGTCGAGGCCTTGTCGGGATGGCCTTCGATGGCGAAGAATTTTCGCAGCAGCGCGCGCTTGTCGGCGTCAAGCCCCGCGCCCGAGCGCAATTGCGCCTGTTCGAGGAAACGCTCGGCGATTTCACCCGCCGTGCGTCCGCCAAGCGCCGCAATGCCGGCGATTTTCAGGAGGTCCTCGACGAGGGCGCGCGCGCCCTTCTTGTCAGCGCCGTCAAGCGCCGCCAGCACGCCGGAATGATCGGTCGACTGATCGACCACGGGATCGAGGATGTTGTCGAGTTTCTGGCCCTTGGCGAGGCCGCCGCGAATGCGGCGCAGCCAGACCGGGGGCAGGGCGAGCTTTTCCAGCAGGGCGGCGAGCAGCCCGGCGTCGCCGATCTGGATGCGCCAGTCGCGCGCGCCGGCGGCATTGGCCGTCTCGATGGCGAGGCCCAGAATTTCCGCGTCGGCGGCCTCGCGGTCGTCGCGGCCGAAGTTTTCGAGCCCGACTTGCAAAAATTCCGGCGATCCACCGGGGCGCTGGCGAAACACCGGGCCATGGCAGCAGAAGGCGGCGGCCATGCCCGCCTGCGGCGAGGCGAGATAGGCGAGCGAGACGGGAATGGTGAATTCCGGGCGCAGGCAGAATTCGCCGGCGCCGTCGGAGGCCAGCAAAAGCCGGCCGCGCATGTCTTCGCCCGACAGGTCGAGGAAGACGCTGGCCGGCTGCAGAATGGCGGGATCGCAAGGCTGATAGCCCGCCGCTTCGAGCTTGCGCAGAAAAGCTTCGCCCTTGAGGTCCTGACCGGCGCTCATACTCGGCTCCCCAAACGCGGGAAAATCCCGCAATTTGCGCCTGCTTTAGCAAAAGCGCCGCAAAAGCGCACCCCCTTTCGCGGGGAAGGGTGAATGGCGCGCTTACATGTGGCGCTCTTACATGCGTCAGAGCCCGTGCCGCTCCAAAATTTCGCGCACCGCGGCGACCATGTCGGATTCGCGCGCGGAAACCTGCGCCGGCCGCGCCGCCTTCCATTCCTCGTTGGAGGCGATGGCCGCGCCGGCCCTGGCGCCTTCGATCAGATCCTTGATCTGCACTTCCTGGCGCTCGCGCTCGTTCGAGCCCTGGATGACGACGCAGGGGCTCTTGCGCCGGTCGGCGTATTTCATCTGCGCCTTCATGCCGGCCGAGCCGAGATAGAGCTCGGCGCGCAGGCCGGCGTCGCGCAGGCGCGCGACCAGCGACTGGTAATGCGGCAATTGATCGCGATCCATCACCAGCACCACCACCGGCCCGTTATGCGGCGCGCTGGCGACGATCGGCGATCCCATGGCCTTCAGCGCCGCGAACAGCCTGGAAACGCCGATGGAAAAGCCGGTCGCCGGCACGTCCTCGCCGCGAAAACGCGCGACCAGCCCGTCATAGCGGCCGCCGCCGCCGATCGAGCCGAAACGGATCGGCTGGCCCTTGTCGTCCCTGGCCGAAAGAGTGAGATCCGCCTCGAACACCGGGCCGGTGTAATATTCGAGCCCGCGCACGACGGAAGGATCAAGCGTCAGCCGGCTTTCATTGTAGCCGGCGGCCTTGGCGAGCTCGTCGATGGCCCGCAGTTCGGCCACGCCTTGCAGGCCGCGCTCCGACGAGGCGACGATGTCCTCGAGCGCGGTCAGCGTCTGCGCGTTGGTGGCGCGCCGGGCGTTGGTGAAGGCCAGCACCTTGTCGATCGCCTCGGGCGCAAGGCCTGCGCCCCTGGTGAAATCGCCGGATTCGTCCTTGCGCCCCGCGCCGAGCAGCAGGGCCACGCCCTCCGGGCCGAGACGGTCGAGCTTGTCGATGGCGCGCAGCACCACCAGGCGGCGGCCGGCGTCCTCAGGCCCGCCGAGGCCGATCGCCTCCATCACGCCGTCGAGGATCTTGCGGTTGTTGATCTTGATGCAATAGTCGCCGCGCGCGACGCCGAGCTTTTCCAACGTGTCGGCGGCCATCATGCACAATTCGGCGTCGGCGGCGGGGCTGGCCGAGCCGATCGTGTCGGCGTCGAACTGCAGGAACTGGCGGAAGCGGCCGGGCCCCGGCTTCTCGTTGCGGAACACGTAGCCGCCGCGATAGGAGCGATAGGGTTTTGGCAGGGTTTCGAAATTTTCGGCGAAATAACGCGCCAGCGGCGCCGTGAGGTCGTAGCGCAGCGACAGCCATTGCTCGTCGTCGTCCTGGAACGAGAACACGCCTTCGTTCGGCCGGTCCTGGTCGGGCAGGAATTTGCCCAACGCCTCGGTATATTCGATGGCCGGCGTCTCAACCGCTTCGAAACCATAAAGCCGATAATTTTTCCGGATCGCCGCGAGCATGCAATCGACGGCGGCGATTTCGTCCGGGCCGCGATCGGCGAGGCCGCGCGGCAGGCGGGCCTTGACAAGGGAGGCGGCGGTTTTGGCTTCAGTCATGGTCTCTTCCTAGTGGAAGAGGTGTCATAGGCGGGGGCGCGGGCCGAGACAAGTGTCGAGCGCGATCGACGCCCGGTTGCAGCGATGGCGCGGCGGGGCGGGGGTCAAACGACGGCAAAAATGATCTTCCGCTACAAATTTAATTAAGCGTTTGATGGTTCCTTATCGGGATGAGCGCACAAATTCGATTTGACGCAACGTTATCCGTGGACGCGACGCCGGGCATGACAATGCAAGCACGCGATTCACGCAATCTTTGAGCCGCAGGAGACCGAAAGTGAAAATTTCCCGTATGGCGAGAGTCCGAAATTTCTGGCGTAAGGATGAAGGCGCAGTGGCGGTCATATTCGCCGTCACGGCGGTTCCGATCCTGCTTTTTATTGGCGCGGCTGTCGATTATCAGCAAGATTTGGACGCGCACGACAAACTGCAGAACGGTTCGGACGCGGCCGCCCTGGCGATCGCGTCGACCCTTGGTCGCGATTATCTCAACGGGACCACGCTTCCGACCGTCGCAGCTCTTGCGACGCAAGCCAACGACGTCGTCGCCGCCCAGACCAATGGCGCCGGCTCCGTTTCCACCTCCACCTCCGCCCCCGGCGTCAACATTTGCGCCTATGGCGGCTCGACGTGTCCCGTGAAGAACGCCGCTGGCGTGGTCATCGAGACGCTGCAGCCGGGACAGGTGCAGGTCACGGCCACGGGCTCGCAAGCGCGCATCTTCGGCGGCATCGACGGCTCCAGCTCGGTCAATTTTTCGACGACCTCGATGGCGCAAACGACCCCCCCGTCGATGTCTCCCGCCACCGTCAGTTACCAGTTCCAATACGCCAAGGGCTGGGACTACAAGATTGTCACCCTCTATGGCGTGGCGCAGGGCTCGACCACCCCGTTCGCCCTTGCGACCTGGGCCTACCAGCCGCAGAACACCGGCTCCACCACACCCAACAGCAGCCTGAACCTGAAGTATTGGCCAACCGGGACAAGCGGATCCGGCTACGGCACGGTCACGACGACATACGCCTCGACCACCTCCGAGACGAACGGGGTCATCAATCTGGCCAATTCCAAGGATTCGAGCGGACATTCATTCGCGAATTACACCAATCTCTACCTCACCATGCAGGTCAGCAGCACCGAGTGCGCGCCCACTTATATTCCTTCCACCTCAGCCTCGTTCAAATTGAACACTCTGAGCAGCACCGCGTACGCTGCGATGCAGGCTATGTATACTGGGATCACCAGCTCCAGCACGGGCAATGTCACGTGCAGCAGCTCGGGCTCTGGAACAAAAACTCCCGCTTTCGACCTGACGATGAGTACGAACAGCACGACAAATTCAAACTATATCTACACCAACGGCGTCGAGGAGCCGTCCAATATTATCACCAATGTGGGAGCGGCCTTTCCCTGCTCGCCGACCAGCGGGACATCCCTGACGACTTACTACGAGTGGGAAAACTCGACCCCCGTCGCGACCGACACGCGCGACTACTTTTTCGCATTGACCACGACCTGCACGAAAGGGAACCTGGTCGGCGATCCGATCAATACCAAGCTCGTCAATTGACGCATGGAATCGATCAAGACCACGGCCGCGGGTTTCCCGCGGCCGTTTTCGTCTCGGGCTTGACTCCGGCGCCCCGCCGCTTTAGCCGCGAGGCATGACAGGCAATTTCAGCAAACACGCGCGGGACGGCGGAACGCTCCTGGCCGGCCTCGCCGAGGCGCAGGAGCGCTACGACGCCTTTTTATGCGATATCTGGGGCGTGCTGCACAATGGCGAGCGCGCCTTCCCCTTGGCCGTCGAGGCGCTGCGCAACCTGCGCCTGCTCGGCAAGGCGGTGACGCTCATCACCAATGCGCCGCGTCCGCGCGAAGAAGTGGCGGCGCAATTGAGCTCGCTCGGCGTGCCCGCGGAATGCTACGACGCCATCGCCACTTCGGGCGACGTCTGCGCCCAGGCGATCATCGCCCGGACGCCGCAAAAGCCCTGTCACATCGGCCCCGAGCGCGACCGTCCGGTGTTTGACGCGGCCTCGGCGCTGGCGGGCCTCAAAATCGCGCCGGTGGCGCTGGCGGACGCCGATTTCGCTGTTTGCACCGGCCTCGACGAGGACACGGTCGAGACCCCGGCCGATTATGAAGACGTCCTCAAAGCGTTGCGGGCGAAAAACCTGCCGATGATCTGCGCCAATCCCGACCTCGTCGTCTATCGCGGCGACCAGCTGGTCTATTGCGCCGGCGCGCTGGCCGAACGCTACGAGGCGCTCGGCGGCGAAGTCGAGCAGGCCGGCAAGCCCTATGCGCCGATCTACCGTCTGGCCCTCGGGCTGCTTGAGCGTGCGCGGAAAAAGCCGCTCGATCTCGACCGCGTGCTGGCGATCGGCGACGCCATGCATACCGACATCGCCGGCGCTGGCGCCATGGGCCTCGACAGCCTGCTGGTGACCGAGGGCATCCACCGCGAGGAGCTGCACGGCGGCGCACCGGAGGCCAGCGGCGCTTGGGGCGCCATCGACGCCGACGCCTACCGGCAATTCGTCGACAGCCACGCAATCTCGCCGCTCTACCGGATGAACCGGCTGGCCTGGTGACCCCCTCACGATCTATGGACTTTTGGGCGGCGGCGCGTTTAGGTGCGCGATATTTTTCTCAAGCCGCCCATACCTCCGGAAAGAAAATCGATGTCCGAGCCGTTCAAGACCTATTATTTCGAGGATCTCAGCGTCGGCATGCGCGAGTCGCTGATGAAGACGGTGATGAACGAGGATGTCGTCGGCTTCGCCGAATTGTCGGGCGATCACAATCCGATCCACCTGTCCGACCATTTTGCGAAAAAGACCCGGTTCGGCGAACGCATCGCCCACGGCTTGTACACAGCCAGCCTGATCTCGGCCGTGCTCGGCATGTACCTGCCCGGCCCCGGCGCCATCTATCTGCATCAGACCCTGAACTTCAAGGGGCCGGTCAAGATCGGCGACGTCGTGGCGATCAGCGTCGAGGTGATCGAACTGGTCGAGAAGGGCCGCCGCTGCAAATTGCATTGCGAAGCCATGGTCGATGGCAAGGTCGTGCTCGACGGCGAGGCCACCGTCATGGTGCCGTCGCGCGATCCCACGCCGAAACGCATGGAAGTCGCCGCCGATTGACGCGCTCGACGCGCCGGGAGCCCGCTGCTTGAAACCGGAAACGACGCCAGGCAAGCCGTTCGTCCTCAGCCTCGATCCGCTGAGCCCGCCGCAAGGGCTGGCGGGCGCGGTCGTCGCGATCGGCAATTTCGACGGCGTGCATCGCGGCCACCGCGCCGTCATTTTTCGCGCGCAAAAACTCGCGAGACAGCTCGGGCGGCCTTGCGCCGTGCTGACCTTCGAGCCGCATCCGGCGGATTTCTTCGGCGGCGAGCAAACGATCTTCCGCCTCACCAACCGCGACGCCAAGGCGCATCGCCTCGCCGAGCTCGGCCTCGACGGGATGATCGTTTTGACGTTCGACGCCGGGCTGGCGCGCCTCGACGCCGACGCTTTTCTGCGCGCCATTCTGGTCGAAAGGCTCGGCGCCGGCGCCGTGGTGGTCGGCTATGACTTCCATTTTGGCGCGCGGCGCTCCGGCACGCCGGCCTATCTGCGCGAGGCCGGGCCGAAATTGGGCCTCGTCGTCGAAATCGTCGAAAAGGTCTCGGCCGACGAGGAAGGCTCGCTCGACGCCGTCTCCTCCACCGCGACCCGCGCGGCGCTCGAGCGCGGCGACGTGGCCTCGGCCTCAGCCCTGCTCGGCCATCACTGGTCGCTGACCGGCGCGGTGATCCACGGCGCCAAGCTCGGGCGGCAATTGGGCTATCCCACGGCCAACCTCGCCGTCGATCCGTCCTGCCGGCTCAGGCATGCGATCTATGCGGTCGAGGTCGTGTTCGACGGCGAGAGGCGCAAGGGCGTCGCGAGTTTCGGGCGGCGTCCGACCGTCGATAACGGGCCGCCGCTGCTTGAGGTCTATATTTTCGATTTTTCCGGCGATCTCTACGGCAAGGACATCGAGGTCTTTTTCATCGATTTCCTGCGTCCGGAACAAAAATTTGACTCGCTCGACGCGCTGATGGCGCAAATCCGCCGCGACGAGGCGGAGGCGAAACTAAAACTCGGACTGTGAAGCCGACAGGGCCGAAACGAGTTATCGAAGCAGCGTGCGGTGGACCGGACGCTGCCCAACGCGAAGGTGACACATGAGACTTCTGGGTTTGGCCGTCGCGCTTTTCGCCCTGGTCGCCGCCGCCGCCGGCTGGCGGTTCGGCGATCCCACCCTCGAAATGCTCACCGCCGCCAGCCTGATCCTCGCCTATGTCTGCCTGCGCAGCGGGCCGGTCTCGGCCTTCCTGAAAATCTTCATCGCGCTGTTTTCGGTCGAGACCATCATCTTCGGCCTCGGCGATCTCGCCGCCCGGCTCGGCTATTGGCCCAAGTCGCTCGACGAGGCGCGGCTGCCGGACACGCTGGCCTTGACCGTGGCGATCTTCGCCATCCTGGTCTACGCCGTCTCGCACATCCCGGTGGTGCGCGCCATGACGCGCATCGCCGACCGCTTTTTCGTCCACGCCGACGAAACCGTCGCCGATTTCGGGCCGCTGCGCCTGAAAATGCTGAAGCGGGTGCTGGCGACCGGCATGGTGGTCTTCCTGGTGCTGATCAACCAGGCGCAGGTGGCGATCACCGTGCGGCTGAATTTCTTCAACCGCGATTTCTTCAACGCCATCCAGGAGAAGAACGGTCCCGAATTCTGGCGCATGCTGATCTGGGTGTTCACGCCCTGGGCCTTCATCTATGTCGCCAGCGCGGTGGTCGAATATGTCGTCAGCTCCTATCTCGTCATCCGCTGGCGGCGCTGGCTGACGCGCTTCTACATCGCGCACTGGCTGGAGGGACACGCCCATTACCGCATGACCCTGACCGGCGGGCCGGCGGACAATCCCGACCAGCGCATCGCCGAAGACGTCGCCCGCTTCATCGACGGCGGCGGCGAGGGCGGCACCTATGGCTACGGCGTCTACAATTATTCCATCCTGCTGATTTCGACCCTCTCGTCGCTGGTTTCCTTCGCCATCCTGCTGTGGAGCCTGTCCGCCCGCTTCACTTTCCCGGGCACGCATTTCGCCCTGCCGGGCCTGCTGTTCTGGGTCGCGCTGACCTATGCCGCGATGGGAACGCTGATCACGCATCTGATCGGCCGGCCGCTGGCGCGCATCATGTTCACGCGGCAACAGAGGGAGGCGGATTTCCGCTTCTCGCTGGCGCGGCTGCGCGAATACAGCGAGCAGGTGGCGCTCCTCAACGGCGAGCCGGCGGAAAGGGTCTCGCTGCGCGAAAGCTTCCAGCGGCTGATCGACAATTATCTCGACATGATCAACCTGCGCAAAAAACTCGTCGCCTTCACCGGTTTCTATGGCCAGATCAGCCCGATCATCCCTTACGTCTTCGCCGCGCCGTTCTATTTTTCCGGCAAGATCGCCCTCGGCGTCATGACGCAGACCGCGCAGGCCTTCGGCCAGGTCGACGGCGCGCTGACCTTCTTCATCAATTATTACACCTCGCTGGCCGGTTTCCGCGCGGTGCTCGAGCGTCTGACCTCCTTTGACGCGGCGATCGACGCCGGCAAGGCCCCCGGCGGCATCAAGGTCTCGCCCGACGCGCCCGCGCCGGCCCTGCGCGGGGCCACCATCTGCCTGCCGACCGGCGAGCCGCTGCTGCAAGGCGTCGATTTCGCGGTGACGGCCGGCCGCAACCTGCTGGTCACCGGCCCGTCCGGCGCGGGCAAATCGACGCTTTTCCGCGCGCTGGCCGGCGTGTGGCCGTTCGGCTCCGGCGAGGTCGCGACGCCGCCCGAGGGCTCGATGATGCTCCTGCCGCAGAAGCCCTACATTCCCATCGGAACTTTGCGCGAGGCGGTGATCTACCCGGCCGAGCCGGGCGTTTATGCCGACGAGGCCATCAAGGCGGCCTTGACCGACGCCCGGCTGCCACACCTCGTGGGCAGTCTCGACCAGGCCGACATCTGGCCACAAACCCTTTCGGGCGGCGAGCAACAGCGGTTGGCCATTGCGCGCGCCCTGCTCGCCAAGCCCGACTGGCTGCTGCTCGACGAAGCCACCACAGCGCTCGACGAGGAGACCGAGGCCGCCATCTACGCCACGCTGGCCGACCGCCTGCCCACGACGACCCTGGTGTCGATCGGCCACCGCTCGACGCTCTCGGCCTTCCACTCGGCGCGGGCGCAGGTGCTGGCCGGCTCGCAAGGCGGCGCGTCGAGCGTCAAGCTGCTGCCGGCGGGCCTTCCTCAGCCGGCCGGCGACGGCGAGGGAACCCCGGCCAGCGCGTGAAGCCAAAGCAGCGTCGCCGCCCGAATCAGTTGGGCTGCGCGCCGCCGTGCAAGGCGTTTTTCCTGTCGGCGTTTTTCCTGCTGTCGCTTTTCCTGACGTTTTTCTTGTTCTTTTTCGGTTTTTCCTCGGCCAGGCGCGCCTGAAGGCGGTAATCGCGGGCTTCAGTCAGGCGGAGCGCGCAAAAACCGACCGTATCCTCGTGGTCATAGTCGCGGCAGGACTGGGTCCGGTCAGCCGCAAACGCCGCTTGCTCGCGCACGATCGCCTGCGCCGCCGGCTTGTCCTTCCTGTAGCGATGGAGCAGGGCGCGAAAATGCCCGCGCGCCTGTTTTTCCAGCCCCGCGCGCTCGCGTTCCATGGCTTTTTTCTGGCTGTCGGAAAAAATGGCGCCCGCCGGTCCCCACAGGCCGCTGGCGTCGACACGGCAGTCAGCCTGGGTAAAGACGCAGGCTCCGGCGGGGCTCGTGACGCGCAGGGCGCCGTTCAGGACGTCGACCTGCAACGGGCAGGCGGACGAATCGAGCACGAACCTCTCCACCCCGTCCGGCGCGCCCAACGGCTGCAGCTTCAAGGGGTCCGCGCCGCCCATCTCCACCTGGCAGGCCTGGTTGGGGTGCGAGATCTTGTCGCCGGTCAGCGTCAGGCGCGAGACGCGCAGATCGTCGCCGGACTTGTCGATTTGCAGGCCGCCGCGCGAGCCGAACAAGGCCATGGGCCTGGCGACGATGGTTTCGACGGCGGGCGGCTTGGCGGCGGTGAAATGCCGGTCGATTTTGGCTGCTTCATTGGGATCATCCGGCGCCGGGGCCGCTCGCGGCCGGCGCGCCACAGGCGGCGCGCCGGACTTGCCGGCGGGCGGCGGCCCGTATCTGCCGGCGGGCGTGGGCGCGCCGACCGCGCTCGGCAGCAGCATTTGCGCGCGGCCAGAGACTGGCGCGAGGCTGAGGAAAATTGCTGTGGTCAGAAAAATGCGACGCATGATGATTTATAGTTCAGCAAATATGAATTTCTCGTCCGAGTCCCAGACGCCGGGCGATGGCGGGCGGAATTCGCGCGCTCGTTGCAGTTTGGCCACAGACGCGGCCTGGGCCGTGGCCGAGCGGCGCCTTGTCCGCGAGA